>CAWGBX010000009.1:0-89136 GCA_963820925.1 uncultured Acidobacteriota bacterium | reverse complement strand
TGAGCGAAGACGTACCAGCGGCCTTCGTCCTCCGCGAAATTCAAGAAATATACTTGTCCGTTCACTTCAAATTGCAATTTCAATCTCCCTGGTTCGAAAGACACAGGCCACGGATTTCACGGGATTTTCACGGATACCGCATTAGTCTCTAATCCGCGTTGATCCGTGCCAATTCCGTGGCCAGGATTCGCGGGCAAGAGTGCCCGCGCTACACGACCTTATTTCTTGTCTTCGACGTCCACGTACTCCGCATCGATTACGCCTTCGTCTTTCTTGGCGTGGCCATTCGACGATGCGTCTGCTCCGGCGCTCGGCCCGCTTCCGGCCCGGTTCCCGGCGTACCTTGAGGCTGGGCGGCTTTGTACATGTGCTCGGCCAGCTTGTGCGATGCCTGGGTAAGCGTCTCGCGAGCCTTATCCATGGTTGCCTTGTCGCCGCTTTCGAGCGCCTTCTTGGCGTCGGCAATCGCGTTCTCGACGTCGCCACGTTCCGAGCCGGAGATCTTATCGCCCTGCTCGCGCAGCATCTTCTCCACGCCGTAGACCATGGAATCGAGTTGGTTCTTGGCGTCGATCGCTTCGCGCTGCGCCTTGTCCTCGGCCGAGTGCGCATCGGCTTCTTTCGCCATGCGCTCGACTTCCTCTTTGCTCAGACCGGACGACGACGTGATCGTGATCTTCGGCATCCTTGCTCGTGGCCATATCTTTCGCGGTCACGTTGAGGATGCCGTTGGCGTCGATGTCGAACGTCACCTCAATCTGGGGTACGCCACGCGGAGCCGGGGGCAACCCGGTCAGGTGGAACTTGCCCAGAGTGCGGTTCTGCGCCGCCATCGGACGCTCTCCCTGCAACACATGGACTTCGACCGAAGTCTGACTGTCCGCCGCGGTCGAGAACGTTTCCGTCTTGCGGGTCGGAATCGTGGTGTTGCGCGGAATCATCGGCGTTGCAACGCCGCCCAGCGTTTCAATCGCCAGCGTCAGCGGAGTCACGTCGAGCAAGAGCAGATCCTTGACTTCGCCACCGAGCACGCCGCCCTGAATGGCTGGCACCGATCGCGACTACTTCGTCCGGGTTCACGCCCTTGTGCGGCTCTTTGCCAAATAGCTCTTTTACCAGAGCCTGAATGCGAGGCATACGAGTCTGTCCGCCGACCAGCACGACTTCGTTGATCTTGCTGTTATCCACGCCCGCGTCCTTCATGCACTGTTTGCACGGGCCAACCGAGCGCTGGATAATGTCTTCCACCATCGATTCCAGCTTAGCCCGAGTCAACTTCTTAACCAGATGCTTCGGGCCGCCGGCATCGGCCGTGATGAACGGCAGGTTGATCTCCGTCTCCATGGTCGTCGAGAGTTCGATCTTCGCCCGCTCCGCCGCGTCGCGCAGACGCTGCAAAGCCATCTCGTTGCCCTTGCCGCGCAGGTCGAGACCTTCGTCCTTCTTGAACTCATCGATCAACCAATCGACGATCCGCTGGTCAAGGTTGTCGCCGCCGAGGTGAGTGTCACCGTTGGTAGCTTTCACTTCGATCACGCCTTCGCCGACTTCGAGCACTGAAATATCAAACGTCCCGCCGCCGAAGTCGTAGACCGCGATGGTCTCATCCTTCTTCTTTCGTCGAGCCCATACGCCAGCGCGGCTGCCGTAGGCTCGTTGATAATGCGCTTCACGTCCAGCCCGGCGATCTTGCCAGCATCTTTCGTGGCCTGCCGCTGGGCATCATTGAAGTACGCGGGAACAGTGATCACCGCGTCGTTCACCTTCTCGCCCAGGTAGTCTTCCGCCGCCTTCTTCAACTTCTGCAGAATCATGGCGGAAATCTGCGGAGGCGTATGTTCCTTGCCCTGCGCCAGCACCGCGACATGGTCGCCCGACTGCACCACCTTGTAGGGCACCATCTTGATCTCTTCGGTCACTTCGTCGTAGCGGCGTCCCATAAACCGCTTGATCGAATAAACCGTGTTCTCCGGATTGGTGATGGCCTGCCGCTTCGCCACCTGCCCCACCAACCGCTCCCCGGTCTTGGTGAATCCGACGACCGATGGCGTAGTCCGCCCACCTTCTTCATTGGGGATCACCTTGGGCTCACCGCCTTCCATGACGGCGACGCAAGAGTTCGTGGTTCCCAGGTCAATTCCTATAATCTTGGCCATAACTGGCTCCTCCTAAACTAGATAAGTCCTGTGTAATCAATAGATGAATGATTACGAACGACCCCATCCTAAGACCTGAGTGAATCGTTGTCAAGGTTTAGATGCGGGAGGAACGTGGTTGGTTTCTGCAAGATCGAGGTTTTATTTGCTTCGCCTGGTCCAATACCTCATATCTCTTGCGTTGCCGGCACAAATAAAGGCCACGTTCAGAAATGAGCGTGGCCTTTTGCCTTTGTACGAATAAAAGCGCTGTTGGCTACTCGTCCTCCATTGCCGCCTGCGCTTGTCCGGCCATCCCGAAATAACGCTGTCGCGCTTTGTCCGTAATTGTGCTCCGGTTCACGCCTTCTTTCGACGTTTTGTGAACGAGTCCCATCTCGTGGAGCTTTGAGGTCCGGTGACCGACGAGCTGATAGGTAACATCGACAAGAGTTGCGATCTCACCCGCTCTCATAGGAAGTCCCTCCTCATTTAGCGACTCCAGAATCTCTAGCTCGACGGGCGGTACCATCGTTTCCCGGTCTAACGTCTCAACTTCCCTTTTGAAGTCATCGCCCAGTGACACGATCGTGCACGTTCCCGCCTGACATTCTGGACAGCGCCACTTGTAAGTCTCTACCATCTCCCTCTTTTCCATCCCGAGGCATGCCCCGCAGTTGTCGCATCGGATGGTTTGATTTTTTGCAAGAAACTGCTGGATGGCCGCATTGAAGTTGAAGCAGCGCTGGACGAAGTAGCTGCGGTCATCGCGACGTCCCTTCGGGTAGCCCCACGGGATGCGCTCGGCTTCGCATAGGCCATAGAAGAAAGCGTAAACGGAAACATCTTTCGCGCTTTTGTCGCGCATTTCGTGGTACTTCGTGACCAGGAAGTTGAGTTCAAGCGCGGACAGGAGTTTTTCCATCGAAGGGTTCACTGCAAAATGGCTTACCGGTGGGTTGGTCAATCCTTCAAAGTACTTACCGCCAACCTGGCCCGACACGATTCCGCGACGCACGTTACGGGCCTCGTCGATCAGGGAGCGTAACAGTTGCTGCTGATTATGTCGGTCTAGCTTCCTCTCGAACGGCTCCATGGCGAACCGATTCATCCGATCAAAATACTGCGCGATCACCGTTTCGTAATACTTCTGCGCTGCTAAGCGTATTGAGGCGGTTGTTATGAGCTGCCGTTTCGAAATACGATCCAAGTAGCAATAGTGGAGAACATACCCAATCAAACGTGGAACATTGAGGGTCACCTCAAACAGGAGCCGATAATGGTCCGCGAGCGGAACAGACGTGTCGAAATATTCTGAAATGTTCTCGTGAAAGCCGCCGAACCGGGTTGTCAGCAAACGCTCAAGATAGTTGATCGCTGCTGCTTCGCTCGTTTGAATCTCCTGCGACTTGTACAGCTGGTAGAAATCCAGCCCTACGGTATCCACCTTGCCGGGGTCGATCTTCCCGTAGTAGATCCTTCCGGGGTACCCTGCCACCTTGAGCTTTATCGTTTCGTCGCTTGCATTGTTCAAGGGCGAAAGAATCACATCGACGAAAAGCTTTTGCTCGATCCAGGCAAGTTCAGAGAAGTCATCGAAAAACACGAACAGGCGCACCAGCCCAACTCCGGCCAACAGCTCCCGAATCCGGCCCAACAACTCTTGAAAGGGAAACGATCTTAGGACTGCATCGGCGTATTCTTGGTAGATCTCGTTGTCGGCAATGCTTTCGTCAAATGTTTCAAATCCGCCGGAGGTTTTCAGCTCCGGTTTGGCGCTGATCTTTATTCCGCCTTTTGCGGCGGTGGTAATCGATTCCTTGGTCGCCGTCGCCTCTTTCGTCTTAGCTGAAATCGTGCGCAGAATGGGAATTTCCTCTTGGGAAAGCTTTACGACTTTTACGTCAGCGGCCAGTTTTTCCAGTTCCCCGATGACCTCCGATAGCCGCGGGCCTTTCCGATCCAGCGCTCGACGAGCGACCGCGTTTCGTAGGCGCCCTTCAACTCCTTGATCAGGTCGGAAACCACTGCGGCGAGAAAGTTCTTGCGAAGGTTGTGGGCGCGAAGGACCGGCTCAGAAATGGAAGCGTCATGAAGCGACTGCACGGCGGCCTCATTGGTGGCCAACAGCTCGTGTAGGCTTTTCACGTCTACGTAGATGGAGATGGCGTCAGTTCGTTTTCGTAATTCTATCTGAGCCTTAGCAAAAACTGTGCTCTTTCCTGTGCCCTTTCTCCCGACAAGAAATGTGGTGTTGTTGAGTGTTACAGTTTTAAGAACGGCGTCGGATTCGAGTGGATCGACATAAAGAAGATCCACCGGATTGGAACCGACGTCTGCCTCAAAGTCGGATAACTCAGCACGCCGATACTGGCGCAGGGACTCCGCAATTTTTGCGAACTGGTCAGGATTTAGGGGCATGTGTATCCTGCGGCGCTCCTTTGACGATTGTACTGCACGCGGAAATGTGTGGTAGGGCAGGTCGTTGCCCGGCGCACCAAGTTCGCGTCCGCTTTATGGACGCTAACCTGGATTCACCGTGCCTGAAAGCAAAACGGGTAGTAGAGTTTTTTTGCGCCCAGAGGTCTGCGGCGTTTCCAGCCCGGTCCCCTGGTAGTGGCTCAACTTGAATTTTGCGGTAGAATGAAGATGGCTCACGGAGGTAGCCAAACCATGGGCCGTTTGATAGGTAAACCGACCCTTGCATAAGGATCGTCGGTAGGCTCAGCAGCTACCGTACAGCATTCGCAGACGGGTTGAATTCTGCTGCTCGGTTACGATCCCCGAGGCATGTGGTCAGCGCAGCGTGGTCATGGTCTGGACATCTGCTGAAAACGCCTACCCTCTCGGTAGGCGTTTCTATTCGTTTCGCATCTTGCTCATCAGCGATTCCCCGGTGCCCCCGGCCTGCTGGGCTAAACCGGCGCTGGTTCTCCAGCAATCTTGCCGGATGCAGACTCGTGCGGATAGTTGAAGAAGAGCTGATTGCCGTCGGGATCGTCGACTACCAGGAGCCGGTAGCCCCACGAACCCTCTTTGACCGGAACGCCCTTGGCCTCAAGTTCCGCGCGCAGCGCATCCAACGCGGCGACCGCACCCTCGCGCGTCGCCGGCTCGACGTTCAGGGAAATGAACATCAGCCCCTTGCCAACTTTCTCCGGCCACGTGTCGGCCAGGATAAGCGCGCAGCCCTGGCGGTCAACCTGTGCGACATACGCTCTGCCGTCCTCGTCGTAGCGCCAGGGGCTCGTGAAGCCGAGGCGGTCAACGTAAAAGCGGAGCGAGGCCTCAACGTCGGTTACGTGTAGGACGGGACGTGCGAACCACTCTGTCATCGGCTATGTACCCTCGAACAAACGACCGACTTCCTCCATAGATCAGGCGGGGTGGCCCATTCAAGCCGTTTTTTGGCTTGAGTGGGGCTTTGCGGCTGGGCCAAGTCTTCCTGCCGCTCTTTCTCGCTTCCGCGCTGTGCATTCGCATTCAATCTCCACTGTCCCTGCGCAACCCGTCGCGTACTGGCGAAAATTGCTCCACTCCCAGTCCTCTTCACGCGCGCACAGGCCGCGCTTCACCGGATTGTGATGAATGTATCGAAGTTTTTCCACGAACTGAGGTTCGTTGCGAACATTGAAATCGTAGTAGCGCTTTTGCCAGAAATGCTCGGCCTCGCCGATCAATCGCCGCGATACTCCCTGCTTCAATGACTTGATCGCGTCGGCGAGAGTGTGCTGTTGCGGTTCGCTGAGCAGCAGGTGAACGTGTTCGGGCATGACTACATAACCATAGACGCAAAGTTCGAAACTGAGGCGCACACGCTCGAGCGCAGCCTCGAAAACTTGCCTGGGGATGGGTGTCGTGAGCGAGGGACGACGATGATAACAGCAGAAGGTCACGAAGTGAGTCTGCCCGGACGCCTGGAATCGTTTGAGTCCCCAAGGCATGAGGTGAGCTTACGCTTGAGAAGTGCCCCACTCAAGCCAAAGTGCGGCTTGAATGGGCCACCGGGCCGCAAGCTGCGGGGCACCCAGCACATGAAGCTCGTGCACCGCGCAGAAGTCCCCCCAACTTTCTGAAAGGCGGTGGTCGGGTGTAACTTGCACCTCCGATAAGATTGAGGAAAAGTCTATAGAACCATAGTTATTCTCGAAGTTTGATAAGACAGTCTCAGGGCGATTGACGCGACTCCAGTGAGCAACGACCCCGCAATCACGACACTATTTGACCCGCAAAAATCGGCCAGGGCAATTCCCGAGCCCTCCGCAGGAAGCGCATGGACGGACTTCGCGCGATTCCTGGGACGTGCCCTTGTGTTCTTCTCGATGCTCCTTTTTCTTTCGAGCGGATATCTGACATTTGCTCGTTACTGGATTCAGGCGCATTGGACGAAGTCAGAAGCCACGGTGCTGAGCGGCGAGTTTCGTCAACTTTCATCGGGGTCCACAGGCACGCTTCGCTCCGGTGCCAGATTTTCCAAATCGTATTTCTTCCATTGCACAGTTTCATATCCAGTGGAGGGCGAAACTCGGCAGTCTGAACTGGATTCCCCCGCGTCCCCCTACACAATGGATGCCCACGTTTGGGCCGCAAATTGGTCGCGAGGGCAGCATATTGCCATCCGGTACCAGCGCTCGAATCCTCGCAAGATTCGGTTGGCTGACAATCCAGATGAGCTCACTGCGATGGGCTCGTTACGAGTGGCGTTTTATTTTCTCGTTCCCGGTGTGCTGCTCATCCTGACATCGAGCTCAGAACGGGTTGGTCCCCGATAATCCAAACTTCTGTTGTTGACGTAACCAAGCCGCTGTACCTCATCGGAAAACGGGACTGATGAGATAACCGTGTCGGCTCCTTGCGAGCGAGTAGACTTGGAAGCGCTCAAAGCGACCAAGGCTCGGAGGAAAGGAGCCGAGCGGTGATGATTATAGGTTGTGATTTGCATACACGCTACCAGCAGATTGCAATGCTGGACACGGACACGGGCGAACTCACGAAGCGCCGTCTGGAACATGAGAACGGGGAAGCGCGAGCATTTTATGGAGGGCTGGTGGGTGGGGTGCGAGTGGGGATCGAAGCCACCGGACACACCCCGTGGTTCGAGGCCATGCTGAGCGAGATGGGCCACGAACTGTGGGTGGGAGATGCGGCGCAGATGCGAGCGTCGGTGGTGCGCAAGCAGAAGACCGACCCCCGCGATGCGGGCCATGCGCTGGAGTTGCTGCGTGACGAATCGCTTTCCGCGGATCTGGAGGCCGTCGTGGGAGGAGCGGGATCTGCGGCAGTTGGTTTGGCATCGGCAAAAGCTGGTGTGAATGCGAGGAGCGGTCAAGAACCAACTGCACGCGCTGGCCATGGGGCAAGGGGTATGCCGCAAACAAAAGCTGTTCACCGCCAAAGGACGCAAGGAACTGGAAGGACTAAGGCTGGGACCGTGGGCCAGTGATCGGCGCCAGGAGTGGCTGCAGCTGTTCGATCAGCTGGAGCAATCGCTGCAGAAACTGGAGGCAGCGGTGGAGCAACCAGCGAAGAGTCAGCCGGCGGCGGTTGGTCTGATGAGCCATCCCGGAGTCGGGCCGGTGACATGGTTGGCGTTCGTGCTGACCATCGGACCGGTCAGTCGCTTCCCAGGCAGCCGGCAGGTGGTGAGTTATCTGGGACTGAATCCGCAAGAGCACAGCTCGGGCGGACGGCAGCATCTGGGATCGATCTCGAAGCAAGGCAATCCCATGATGCGTTGGTTGCTGGTGGAAGCGGGACACACGGCGGCGGGTTTCGATCCGCAGTTGTAACGCATGTATCAACGATTAAAGTTTCGCCGGGGAGCGGGAGTGGCCAAGGTGGCCATCGCCCGCAAGTTAGCGGTGCGGATGTACTGGATGCTGCGCACCTCGGCGGATTATGCGCAGCTGGTTCGCATGCAAGGCAGCCCGGGGGGCATCCTAGTGGGCAAACGGACATCGTTAGCCTGATTGGGCGCCGTGCCTCCCTGAGCAGTCGAGGAGTCTGAACTACGAATCATGGGTCGGGAGTAAGAGACCGAATAGATGGTTGGTGGAGCCAAGGTTCCATCGCGTGATTCTGAAAAGCGAGCTTGGGTCGCAATGAGCAAAAGCAACAACAAGAACAACAGCAACAGCATATGAAAACAAATCTCAAATCATGGCGGGTTTACCCCCTTTTGAAAACCGGGGACAGACGGGACGTACCCAGTAACTAGTTTGAATCACAACCCAACGAGAAGCGCAGGGCGGCACACACTTCATTCATCCGTGCGGCACTAAGCTGGGCTACGCGTCTTCCTAACCGCTGTTGAGATACAGTCACCGCGTTGTGCAGGTTTACTGCGCAAGGGAACTTCATGCCGTCCTCCTCGTGCAGAACGACTTCTGATGGCACACCGCGAATGGTAGACGTGATAGGCGCAACCGTGACCGTGGACAAATAGGCGATGGCGCTGTTGCGGGTGAGCACTAGGGCTGGTCGTTTCTTGGCGGGCGCGGCAAACTGGTAGAGCCGAACTTCACCTCGCGCTATTCTTCCGGCCACGTGGCCTCCGACTCCCAATCCCGCGCTTCCGCGTCGGCTTGCGACTGCCGCGAGTAGCCCTTGCGGTCGCGCTCTTCACTGGCTCGCAGTTCTAACCGCCGGAGATGTTCCCGCAGCGCGTCGCGCACCAGAGCGGATCGGTTTCGCCTGGTCCGCTTTGCGGCTTGGTCGGCGGCGTGTAGCAGCTTCTTATCCAGCACGATTTGAACGATTTGCATATGTGGAATCTATTCCACAGTGTACTCCACATAAAAGAAATTTCAAAGCAGATTGTTACATTTCAGAAGTCGGTGCTGGCCCACCCTTACGTTGTAAAAGTCGGAACAATGAGGTCGGCGGTTCACGGGTGGAACATCGGGACGCAGGCTGCATTGATCCCCACCTCTGCAAAAGCAGCAAAGGTGGCCAGCCGCCGTCCGATGCAAACATTACACGCAAGGTCCCTCCACTCCACAGATCATCGCTTTGCGATGATCTGTTCCGGTCGGGATGACAGAGTTGGGGAGATCTGAAATGGGGCGCAATACGTCCAGCGGTCAAAGTCAAAGTCCCCACCCTAACGTCGCAGAACCAGAGTGAAGTTGGGATCGAACTATTTCCGCGACGTTAGGATGGGGCACCCGTGTGGCCAACATTCGATGCACAGATTGAACACAAGGTCCCTCCACTCCACAGATCATCGCTTTGCGATGATCTGTTCCGGTCGGGATGACAGAGTTGGGGAGATCTGAAATGGGGCGCAATACGTCCAACGGTCAAAAGTCAAAATCCCCACCCTAACGTCGCAAAACCAGAGTGAGGTTTGGGATCGGACTATTTCCGCGACGTTAGGATGGGGCACCCTCACGGAAGGCGCAGCTTCAGGAATGAGTCTTCACTTTGTCCAGCAGCACCGGCACCTGCTCGACGATCTCGATATCGAATCCTTCGAGCGCCGGAACTTTTCTTGGATGGTTAGTCAGCAGGCGAATGCGTCGCAGATTCAAGTCGGAAAGAATCTGCGCTCCGATCCCGATCTCGCGCTGGGTCTTGCGCTCGCTTTCCGGTAGCGATGGAAGGCGCTTGTCGCGATGGAAGGTGAGCATCTTTCGCTCTCCGATGCTCTCGACCGAAAAGCCCTTCGAAGTTTGGTGCAAATAGATCAGCGCGCCGCGGCCTTCGCGGCGATGGCTTGCATCGAGCCTTCGATCGTGGCGTGGCAATCGCAAGCGGTCGATCCGAAAACATCGCCCATCACGCAATGGGAGTGCATGCGGACCAGCACCGGCTCACTGCCACCTTCGATATCGCCGCGCACCAGCGCGACATGCGATTCGCCGCCGTCCACTTCGCTCTCATAAGCAATCAGGCGAAACTCGCCGTAGGCGGTTCCGATGATTGCTTCGCCGACCCGGTGCACGTAGCGCTCATGCTGCATGCGGTAGCGGATCAGTTCGGCCACGGTCAGCATCTTCAGGCCGTGGGTCTTGCAGAACTCGATCAGGTCGGGAACCCGGGCCATGGTTCCGTCATCGCGCATAATTTCGCAGATCACGCCCGCCGGAATCAGTCCGGCCATGCGAGCCAGATCAACCGAAGCCTCGGTTTGACCCGCGCGCACCAGGACGCCGCCTTTGCGAGCCTGCAGCGGAAAAACATGTCCCGGACGCGCCAGGTCCGACGGACGCGTAGCAGGATCGATAGCGACCTTGATCGTGCGGGACCGATCGTAAGCTGAAATTCCCGTGGTCACGCCGTCGCGGGCATCAATCGCCTCGCAAAACGCGGTGCCGTAGTTCGACGTGTTCTCGGCGGTCATTGGACCGATTCGCAAATGATCCAGTCGCTCATCGGTCATTGCCAGGCAGACTAATCCGCGGCCGTACTTGGCCATGAAGTTGATCAATTCGGGCGTGACCTTCTCAGCCGCGAGCGTCAGATCGCCCTCGTTCTCGCGATCCTCATCGTCCACCACCACGACCATGCGGCCGGAGCGGATTTCCTCAACGGCGGTGGGAACATCGGTGAATGCCGATTGGGGCGTCATAACAGTGCGATTGTAGCAAAGCGCGTTGGCGGGATTGTAAGAGAACTGTCATCTCGGGGCGGGGCAGGCGTGCCCCGCTACTTCGCCAGTTCCTGCTCGGCTCCCCGGAAAAGGGCACGGAGCGAACGCACCACCCATCGGACTAGCACCACGATGACGACCAGCAATATGCCTACAATCGCGATTGCCAGATACGGGTGCTGAGTCGCAAACCAGGTGAGGAAGATCGCGAACCCGTCCTCTCCCAGGCTAAGCGCCATATTCGACAGCGGTTCCGGCGAAGGCAGTGACCGCAGCCCGCACCGCCGTCTTGCCCCCGTGGGCGGCAAGGGCGATAGCTCCACCGGCAAATGTGGCCGCAAACTGCTCCCATGGAGAGAGTGTCGAGGTGGCGCCATAGGCAAGCAAGGCGGCGGCCGGCACGCGGATGAATGTATGGAGGGCGTTCCAGATGAGGTCGAAGGCGGGAATCTTGTCCGCAAAGAATTCGATCACGAACATCACGCCGCCAGCCGCGATCACCCACCAATTCGACAGCAGATAGAGCGCGGGTGGCAAGGGCAGGACTCCGGCGTGTGCCAGCAATCCAAGCGTGGCCACGGTCGCGTAAACGTTGAGTCCTGCGGCAAAGCTCACGGCGACCAGGAGAGCCACGAGTTCGCTGGCCGGAATGTTCGGAATGGTTAGAAAAGACGCCACTGAACCTCTGCCCACCCCTCGAACCTGG
The DNA here is from genome assembly GCA_963820925.1 of uncultured Acidobacteriota bacterium. Classification (GTDB taxonomy): domain Bacteria; phylum Acidobacteriota; class Terriglobia; order Terriglobales; family Acidobacteriaceae; genus JABDBE01. Next base: position 77,702 of record CAWGBX010000009.1, on the reverse strand, counting down.
CGCAAAAACAAAGGGTCGCCGCTCGGGCGACCCGCAAAGCTCTTAATCCTCTGCCGTTAGAGGGTAGATTCGATCTCGAATCCCCACGCCTCAAGCAAGGGCTCCGGGATGTACTTCGAATTCTTATTGCGTCGAGCCCATTCCCGCAGCCGGGTCGAGCGCAGGTACTGGTCCGGCGAAAGCTTGTACTCGCGCACTACCTGCTCAAATTCCGTGATGGTGGGAGTGATGGGCCCAATAGGCTCCGGCTTACCCCAGTTAGGATTTCCGCGTCGCTTAGCCATAAATTATGATGCCTCAACCGTGAGATAAACTTACACCGGTAGAAAGTTAGATTCCTTCCGCACGCGGAGGGGATTCACCCTTAGCCGCCAGACCAACCACTGCAACGATAAGGCCCATAACATTGGCCTGTTGGCTAACCGGAAGGCCTTGATTCTATGGGTGTTTTCGGTAAAAGTCAACAAAAATCGAACAATCTTCCAAAAACTATATGCCGCTTGGACATTTTCGGAACGAATTCACCGAGGAGACTGCATACCAGGCTTGGTTGGGTTGTAAGCAAATGCAAGCGTAGAGCAGCTTGAGCTGTAACGACCAGCAAACAAAAGGGAGCACGAACGGTGTACAGGGATGTCTCACTTACTTGCAGCCGTAGCCACAGCTACCAGGGAGTCCGCACACCCATAGTAGAGGAACCATTGGTCGTGAAAGTAGACCAGTCCTTCGGCAAAGGTGGTTCCGGCGGAATACTGGCCGGTCTTCTCGTACGGCATTACCGGCTTGAGAACAGGGCGTTGCGTCTGCTGTACCAGATGGGCAGGGTCGCTCCTGTCGAAAAGCGCTTCGCCAGCTGCATACGCATTGGGACCCAGATCCGGGTCTCCATCTTTGACGGCGTTCTTGCCGTTGTAGATGACGACGATCCCGGCAGAGGTCAGAACCGGCGGTGGCCCGGTCTCCGGAAAGGTACTGTCAAAATGACTGAGGCGCGGGCGTAACACTTCGACGGGCACGCCCTTCGCGTCCTCCACCGGGCTCCAGTGGATCAGGTCGCTCGACGTGGCCAGATGGATGGCGCCTTCGCCCCAGTACATCCAGTATTGTCCGTTGATTCTGGTCGCGATCAGACGGCCTTTGTCGAGCTGCGTCAGGATTCCCGCTGACTTGTACTTCAGCTCCGCATACTTGCCGCTGGCGGCGTTTGCAAAAGCCGTGCCATGCTTCGCCCAGTGTGTCAGATCGGGCGACGTGGCGATGCCCACCGAGTAGGTTGTGCGGTTCCACTGGGTGTAGGTGAGAACATAGGTGCCGTCTTCGGCCTCGACGATGCGCGGATCCTCGACGCCGCCCGGCCATTCTCGAGACTGTTGCGCATCGTCGGCCGGGTAAAGAATGGGATCAGCGCGTCGCACGAAGGAAACGCCATCCTTGCTTTCAGCCAAGCCGAGCCGCGAGGTGTGTCCCCCGATCTCCATTGTTCCGGAGTCGTCCTCTGCTCGATAGAGGACATACACCTTTCCATCGCGTACGATCGCCGCGGGATTGAAGGTGTGCAGCGCTTCCCAGTGCACCGGCTTTTTAAGTATCGGATCAGCAAAGGTTGACTCCGGCCGAGGAGCGATGACCGGATTGCCGCTGGCCGGTCGAGTGAAAGGGGCGATCTCCCATTTCGCTGGTTCTTGTGCCGGCAAAGCGGCTGCACAGAGCAGAATCGCCGCTAGCCAGAAGAGCTTTCCTTGTGCCCTCATGCGCACCAGTATATGCGGTCGCCCGGTCTGGCTGTCCGCAGGCTGAACCCGCCCATGCGGAATTGATGCGTGCAAATTGGTGAGGTAAGGGTGTTGCCATCAGCAGGTCGATTCCGGTTCCGGACCTCGGTGTTCCGCAAGTTACCACCGTAACCCGGCCTTCACCCGATCTCATTGACCCCTAAAGGGGACCAACCTAGAGTGCAGTAAGGAGGGCGCATTGTGAAGGATATCTATGAAGTGCTTCGCAAGAAGCAAGCCGAACAAGCTCAACTGGGCAAGCAGATCGAAGCCCTGCAGACCGCTGCTGAGCAACTGCGCAGCGTAGCCCATTTACTCAACGAAGAAGAAGCTCACGGGGAAGCAGCCGCCATCGGTGGCTGAACGTGCTGACGGAGTTGGGTCGAGATGAGTCTGCGAGCGCTGGTTCTGTGTTCTGACGACAAAATTCTGCGGGTACTGCGGCGGGTCCTCAGCGATCTGGAAATTTCCGTTGAATACTGCATTGACGCAAATTCAGCGGTCCGCAAACTGACCCGCCAAAGATTTGAAGCCGTCGTCGTCGACTGCCATGACGAAGACATGGCAGCCCAGGTGCTCGCCAGCGTCCGCTCCGCTCCGTGTAATAAGCGTTCCATCGCGGTCGCGATGATTGATGGTCAGAAGGCGGTGCGCAGCGCCTTCGCCTTGGGAGCGCATTTCGTTCTTTATAAACCTATCTCCGCCGAACGTGCCCGGACCAGTTTCCGTGCCGCACGGGCGCTGATGAAATGCGAACGCCGCCGCAATGTTCGGGTTGCCATGCAAATTCCGGTGGCTTTGGTCCGGGGGAACGGAGCAGACCAGAGAAAGATGGTCACTTCCGACATCAGCCTGGGCGGTATGTCCCTCAAGCTTTCGCGGCGCGCACAGAACGTTGGCCCCATGCGCATCAAATTTACTCTGCCCGGAACAGACGCAGCATCGAATGTGCGGCAGAAGTGGCATGGGAAGGTGGTGGCCCGCAGGCCGGTATTCGCTTCGTAGATGTGTCTCCGGAGCAGCGTGATCGGCTGAAGATGTGGCTGGCCACACATTCTCCAGAACTGGAGCCGGATGATCCACCTGCCGCCTGCAAGCTTACTGATCTCAGCTTGGGCGCTTGCTACCTCGAGATGGCTTCACCTTTTCCCATGGGTACCAGAGTCATCCTGACCATGCGGACGGCAAAGCTCGAGAGTCGGGCGGAGGGCCTGGTGCGCGTGATGCACCCTGAGATCGGCATGGGAGTGGAATTCACCCGAGCCACGAACCAGCAGCATGAGCAACTGGAGAAGTTTATCCAGTTCCTCAGGAACAACCACGGGGTTCACCCAGACCTCGTGGTGGAACCCGAAGGCATGAATGATGATGAACCAGTCAGCTCTGAACTACCGGCCGCGGATGAAATTGAAGACCCCTTGCTCGACCTCTTTCGCAGAAGCACTGACTTCACCATCGAAAGCTTCCTGAACGAACTTCGCAAGCAGAGAAATCCTGATTCCGTTACAGCCCACGCTGCCGCCTCGGTTTAGACCCACTCTGCAGCAGTTCCATTTGTGATCGCACAGTCACTGGAGTGGACCCCGAATTTGAGACAACCAGTTAAGCCCTAAAATGCAGGGAAAGGGGAAACTGGATGGAGCCTCGACGGAAATTCACGAAGGAGTTCAAACTGGATGCGGTAGCGCGATTGCGGGCGGGAGAAGCGGTCGGAGCGGTGGCGCGGAGCCTGGAAGTGAACCGCGAAGACCTATACCGCTGGAGCCGGGATGTAGAGAAGTTTGGGGTGCGTGCCTTTCCCGGCGTGGGACAGAAGCGGATGGAGGAAACGCGCATCGCGGAATTGGAACGTAAGATCGGACAGCAGGTGCTGGAGATCGATTTTTTGAAGCGAGCCTTGCAGCATGTAGAAGAACAGCGCCAGCTGCGGGCCGCCAGTTTCGGCGCCTCCTCTACCAGCAAGTCGAGCGCGAAGTGAGATCCGGAAGCCGACTCAGGATCGGTCGGATGTGCGCGCTGATGGGGGTAAGCCGTGCCGGCTTCTACCGCGCCGGAACCGCGCCCAGAGCCGAGGAAGTGAAACTACGCGATCATCTGCAACGCGTGGCTCTGGAGTGGCCGACTTATGGCAGTCGCCGGATCACCGCCGAGTTGCGGCGTTCGGGTTGGCGGGTGAATCGCAAGCGGGTGCAGCGTGTGATGCGGAAAGACAACCTGCTCTGCCTGCGCAAACGCCAGTTCGTGGTGACCACCGACTCGGCGCACGGCTGCCGGGTATATCCGAACCTGGCCGCGTCCCTGGCGGTGAACACGATCAACCAGCTGTGGATGGCCGACATCACTTACATCCGGTTGCTGGAGGAGTTCATCTACTTGGCCGTCATTCTGGACGCGTTCTCGCGGCGAGTAATCGGCTGGGCCCTCGACCAAGGACTGGAAACCCGCCTAACTTTGTCCGCACTGGCGATGGCGTTGGAGCAGCGGCGGCCAACGGCCGGATTGGTCCACCACTCCGATCGCGGCGTGCAGTATGCCAGCCACGACTATGTTGCGGTGTTAGAGGCGCGCCAGATCCAGATCAGTATGTCGCGCCCAGCCAATCCTTGGGACAACGCCACCTGCGAATCGTTCATGAAAACCTTGAAATGCGAAGAGGTGTATCGTAGCGAATATCGCAATCTGGCCGAAGCGCGCATCCGCATCAGCGACTTTCTGGACCAGATCTACAACCAGAAACGGCTGCACTCGTCTCTGGGCTACCGCCCTCCGGTCGAGTTCGAACGCTTCGCGCTGCCCCTGGGCACTGCAACCGCGACCATGACGGAGGCGGGATGAGTTTTCTGAGGCATAGGGAAATCTATCCATGCGATGAGGGCACGATCTTGCGATCGCGCCCCCGCTCATCGCCGTGGATGAGTCTCCAGCTGGGTATTCCTGGCGGGTTGCTCTCCAGCAGCGCCCGCGTCCGCTTCCCCAGCCGGAGCCATGCTGGCAAACTTCAACCGCGCCGCGCAACGCTTTGGCAGCGAACGGCGCAATGTGACTTAACTGATTGTCTCAGCCGAAGGGTCCAGTCCACACGGTGCCTTGCGCTTAAGGCTGATAATCTCTTGCGATGCGCCCAATTGTGACAAGAACATGACCGAATTTTTACGGCTCCATGCAACGATGGAGCTCGGTACTCCGAGCCAGAAAGTGACGGTTGACGCAAGCGAGAGCAAGACGCTGGGATTCATCTTCCAAGGCGGGCTCCTGAGCTTGATTCTCACGGCTCCTGGCGCGGAATGTGAAGAGAGCACACGCAACTACGACAAACCGGATTGGTGGCAATATCGAGGTTGGCACGAAACTGCAAAGCTTCTGGACTATTCACGATGTCGCGCAAGGGCTGACGATGAATATTGCCCAAGGCAGGGTGGAAAAAGCAGGGGCGCACGTCGCCGGATGCTTCGATGACAGCGGAAACCCAGGGGGCATTGCAGCGCGGTGCCACGTGTTGTGCCAGGCCGAGGTGTGCACGGAAGTGAACCGCGAGTCGCCGTAGTTTGCTCGGTGACTCAACTACAAATCCCGAGTCCAAATCGACGCTGTGCTCAGCGATCAGCCGTTCCAGTTCCGCTTCCAGTGTCTCGATCTGGTCGACAGTTAGAGCGACCTGATCCTGGCGGTCGTGCAGCCAGCCTTGGGGACGATTGAAGGCAGCAGAAGTGAGATCAGCCGCGAGAAAGGAAATCGAATTCAAGCCTATGTCCTTCGCCGATTGAACGACCGCGAGGAGCGAGTTGTGGTTGGCTTTCTGGACGGTGCAGCGGCCTCGAACCGCGATTTCGGGGCGGATCTGCCGCAGCGCTGTGACCCCAGCGGCGAGTCGTTCGAAAGCTTTGGGAACGCGCCGAATGTGGTTGTGCACAGCGGGCGGGCCATCCAGAGAGACGATCACGTCGTCGATGGTCGCAGCGATGGATTCCGCTTGAGGCTCTAACAATAATCCCGCGGTAAGCATGGTGACGCGGATGCCCTCAGCGCGAAGCGTTAGTGCCAGGGAACTCAACTGATCATTCAATTGGGGCTCGCCACCGGTGAACACCACCCAGCGAACGCCTAGCTCGCGGAAGGAAGCCAGTTGTCTTTCGAGATCCTCAGGCGTGATTTCCTGGGACTCGCGAATCCTCCAGATATCGCACATCACACAGCGACAATTGCATTGATTATGCGGAGAAATGACCACAACCGGCATACTGTGGACGTGGTGCGTGGCAGCACTACCGTCGGCCGATTCGCGGGGAACCGAAATGGATACCAGCGCGCTCATGCCCGAACCTGTTTTCCACCAAGTCTCAGCGATCCAACCAACCGCTTCGTGGTCTCTTCCAACAAGTGTGTGACCGGAGCGCGGACATATCGCTCCGAGCCCTCCACGGCGATTGCCTCCAATCCCGACTGGAACTCCACCGGGAACCTCGAGAACATCCGGCTCGATAACAAACGAGGTATACCCGCTGATAGCACCAACTCGATCTGGTCCGTGGTCGTCCGGACCAATGTGTCTGCGGGAGAAAGTCCACCGTCCGGGATTGCAATGACGTCTGCTATCGAACCAGCGAGCAAAGTCCCTTCCCCATTCTGGAGTTTCAGCACGTCCGCCGCGCGGGTGGTCACCAGGGCGAAAATCTGCTCGGCTGGAACCCCCAGTTCGCCAGCGATCGCTATCTGGTCAAGCAGGTCGCCCGCTGTGAGCGCAGAATCGCTCCCAAGTGCGATCCGCAGATTCTGTCTGATTCTCTCAGGAGAAAGCGTCATTCCCAGGGTAAACAGGTTGGATCCCGGGCACCAAATCAGCGCAGCCCCGCGTTGGATCAGAAGATCGTGGCCGGCATCGTCGAGTGCTACACCGTGCACAATTACGGTCCGCGCGTCCAGCAGGCTCTTGCGATCGAGTTCAAACACTTCGGCCGCCGAAGCGGAATCGACGCCCTCACCGAGATGAATGATAAAGGGAGTGTGAGAATCACTTGCGCGGAACGCGGCCCCTACGTCCCCGCCAAACAGGAGAGAATGCGACCACGCATAACGCTTCAACACTCGGACAGGAAATCCATCCTTGAAAATGTCTGTGCGGAATTCATTGTGATGGCATACGGTCGTGACTCCACAAAGCAAGTTCCGGATTCCGCCCCACCACAAACGAATCGGCTTGGGCACATCGAGATGTTCGCGAATCGGCGAGGAGTCAGGATGGTAGATGTCTTTCGCCCAATGTTCGGCATTCTTATACAGTCCGCGACCCAGCTTCGGAAAGAGACTAAACTCCAGATGATCGTGAGCGTTAATCAATCCTGGAAGAAGCAGGTACCCGGCGAGGTCGATTTCCGCGGCCTCAGAATCAAGACGAGATTGACATTGCCCGCGTCCGGACGAGGGATTGATGCTTTGAATTCGGCCGTGATTAATATCGACGTCGGCCACAATTGCCGAATTCGCGTCCAACGTAACCCTCGCCCCGCGCAACCTTAGTGAGCAGCGAGTTCTCGTCTCCGAGTCGTCAGCATCGACTGGTCGGTGCTGATCAGCCACTGCAGTATCAGGCGGCACGACCGCGTCTCCTTAAGTGGCAGATGAAGATAGCAGGTGTTCCACGACTGGACTCAAATACATCACCCTTCTTGTGGGCGAGAAAAATACTGCGTTCGGGCTCGCCGAAGCCGGCTTCAACCCGCTGGACAAGGTCAAAGCCGTGCAGCCGAAATGTGTGTTCTACATCCAGCAGGGAACAATCGTGGGTTGGCAGTTCGATCACTTGATCTCCGGAGCGAAAGCTGCGTTTCCAGCCCAATGAGCGACTGTCTGGGTGGAATTCCGACAGATATAAGTCGGTATCGACCTTCGATACTCGCGCGATTTCTGCAGCCAGATCTGCCAGGTTGACGTAGCCGAGGAGGAACGAGCAGAACAAAACATCGGCACAGTGCGCGCGCAGCGGAAGCTCGATGCAATCCGCGCGAAGCAGATGGCCGGGAATGCGAAGTTTCTTCGCCGCCCTCGCCAACATTGCAGCGGACAGATCGACGCCTAGGTACCGCGCCGTCCCCGCTGAGGATAACCGGTTGAGCAACCTTCCGGTACCGCATCCCAAATCCAAAACAGTTTTACCGGCGAGAGCGGGCAACATTGGCCAGAGGTAACGCTCCTCCAGTGTAAGCAGCGGATTCGCCACGCTGTCGTACGTTTCCGACCACAGCGCATAAGCCTGATCCGTTGTGAGTCGCGCCCTGCGTTCTGCAAGTTGTTGGTCCCGCGAAAGACAGGCATTCGAATCACTGGACATCACAGGCTCTCAGCTTTCGGTTTGCGCAGTTCGATCCATTGTTGCGCCCAGCGGAGCTCAAATGGACTCGAATAGAATCGTGTGGCGTATCTCCATGAACTGAGCAATTGCAGGAGCCGCCGGCTCCAGCCCGGCAGCCGAATGTCCTGGATCGTAGGCCAGCGCGATGCAACCACCAACTCGAAGTTATCGATCAGCTTCTTTGTGGGCGGAAGCAGCCATGGCGTGGCTGGGTCAATGCGCAACGTAAAGTTGAGCCAACGAGGGCTCGCCCATTCCTCTGGAGTCGCAGGGAATTCGACTTGGTCTTCGACGTTACCGTACATCCGCTCCCGCTGGGGCACGGGGGTGTAGTGATAAATAATGATTTCTGACACGGGATTGATTCGTTTGATCTTCCGGACGAAGGCCAAACACTCTGCCGTATCTCTCTCCGGGTCCTTCGGATTGCCGATCACGAATGAGAACTCCGGAATAATGCCAAACTGCTTGATGCGAGCTGCCAATTCAACCGTCTGAGCGGTCGTAAGCTGCTTGTTCATCTCTTTCAAAACCCAATCGGATCCCGACTCAGCCCCGAAGAACATCATGGTGCAGCCGGCGCGACGAATCGCGTCCAGAGTCTTGTCGGAGTAACTCCCGACGATGTCGATGCGGGCCTCACACCACCAACGCAGCCCCAAGGGAGCAATCCGTTCCGCCAGTTCGAGAGCGTGATCTTCGCGCAGGAAGAAGTTCATGTCATAAAACTGGATCGAATCCACCCCGTACTCCGTCGGTCAGATGACGCAATACTGCTTCGGTCCTGGCAGGGGACTCCATCTTTTCCTTACTGCCAAAGGCTGGCCCGATCGCACAGAAGCTGCATCGAAACGGGCAGCCGATGCTCGCCTGGTGGACCGCCGTACGCTTCCCGAAAAATGAAGGAAGAATATACTCTCTCGGTCTGCAGCCGGTGGTACGGATACCAGGGAAATGAGTCGGGTGGCTTCATCCCGCGTTCGGGGTTGTGATGGTGATGTCCTTCTTTATCTTTGAACGAGAGCCCACGAATCGAATCAAGACGCACGCTGTCCGCGTAGACTGTCCAACAATTCGAGCAAGGTGTCTTCGCCCTGACCACGCACAGCGAAATCAACGTAAGGAGCATTCAAGGTGGCATCGGTATAGACCGACGGGAAGTATCCTCCCCAAACGATCGGCACTTGCGGGTAGCGGGTTCGAACAGCTTTGCACGGATCGATGGCTGCGACCATCTGGGGTCCGGGCATGACCGTGACGGCGAGCAGTTCGACGGCGTTCCGCTCGATGAGCGAGAGGATTGCGCCGGTCGGATCGGGGTCCACGTTGCCGTCGACAATGGCGTACTCTTCTCGGCCCTCGAGCATCGCCGCTAGCGCGAGCGCGGAGAGTGGGAATCGCCGATTCTTTGGTTTTGTTGCCTTGGGATTAAATAGGATGATCATCAGTTATCCACCTTTGCCCATAGCAGATAAAATTTTGCAGGTTCGCGGCGGCGCAAAAGCCGCGCCTTGGCCGGACGCAGCGCCCAATTGACGCCGTACCAGGGCTTCAGGACGCTCCATCGCAATCCGAGTCTTTCTGCTAACTCTTTCAAGACTTCCGGCGTGAGATATTCGCGGGTTTGAACACTGTCTGACCGGAATCCAAAGCGCCGTTCAAATTCCGCACGCTTCTCGACCAACATCTTCTTGCCGCTGTCATCGCTCGAATAGAACGGAGAATCAGCAATGATTACGTGGCCTGGCCTGCGTAAGCAGCGAAGTGTTTCGGCGAGAGTTCGCCGGTAATCGACCGAATAATGAAAAGACGCGTTGAAGATAACCACGTCGAATTGTTCCGGCGCGAACGGCAGACGGTCCATTTCAGCCTGGAAACGAAGAAAAGGCCGCGACACAAACGCCAAATAGTGTCGGGCAGCCCCGAGGCCATCGACATCATTGTCCAGCAAATCGACCGCAACCACCCGATGTCCGCGAAGGTTCAGCCGATAGCTCAGCCAGCCGTTGCCAGCGCCGATATCCAAGACGTCGCAACCCTGCGGATACGACGTCTCGATTTCCGGCAGAACGTTCCTAGTCATATGACGCCACGTTCTGGCGCGAATCTTCCACTGCCAACTGTTCCGGTCGGTTAGGTCCCTGAAAGGCAACTCCAGGTAATAGTCCGGAGACGACGAGCCGCGACCTTCCTTTGCCCGGACCAATTCGTACTCCCGAATGAATTGTGCGAAATAAGATTCACGATCTGGCTGGTAAGGAGCGAAAGATGCCGTCCACCTCCGACAGCATGAACCCACACTCCGAGCAAGACGAGTGCGCGAGAATCACGCAAGTCAGACGTGTGTAACGAATGTGAGCAGACTGGGCACCGAAGCCGGAGCGCGGATGCGCTATCCCCTGGTGCACGGCTCGCACCGACCGTCATGGGAGTCATCAGCGCGGCATTATTCATACTTCCTCACGCTCAAAGCTCCAACAAGATGTGATCGGCCAAAGCACGAATTCCGGGACAGCGCCCCAGCACTGAATCGGTCCGCTCGGACGCTAAGTTCAAACCAGCGTGGGAATCGAGCGGCCCAAGGCTCGACATAGCTGGGAGGCACCGCGACACCAATCCCTTTCACCGACTTCAGGCGAAACTCGGGAAGGAAGGTGCGGGCAATTGACCGCACTGAAGGATAGTGAACATGGACCGTTGCCTCGTCGGTTAGTCGTGCCGTAACGCCTGCGTGCTGCAACCTGCGGAATGCTTTCCGCGGTTTTCCTTGACCCAGATACCAGGCAATCTCCCAGGCACAACATGAGCCCATCAAGCACAGCATTGCCGACGCGCCCGGCCGGAGCAGGGTTGCGAGGTCGATCGCCAGCGGTCGAAGATCCGTCAACGCAATTGAGCACCCCGAAATTCGAGAATGCACCGTCGAATGGGCCCTGTTCTTTCAGCGACACAATTTCTTCAGCACGGAGCAAGTGCAGGTGCACGGCCGCACGACTGGTATCGGTCAGTTCCATGGGCTCTGCGTTGGGCCACGGCAATCATTTGCGAAGACGCGTCACAGGCAAATACCGTTACTCCTCGTTGTGCAAGAAAGCAGGCATCGACGCCGGTACCGCAGCCGACTTCGAGGACGCGATCGCCGAGGTGAAACGCTCTCTCCAATTCTTTCCAAACTGACGCGCGTTGAGCCTGACCAATCTTCGACATCGTGAAGGTATCGTCGTAACGCTCGGCAAGGGCATCGAACGGAGCAGGGTAGTATTGGAGTTGGTGTGCTGACATCACGTCTCAGGCCTCTACTTCGGGAGCGGCGGCATACAAGTCGGCTCGGACGCTCGCAATCTTGCTCTGCAGATCCGCCACGCGTAGCTTCCTGCAGGTTGGAGTTTTTCCGCAAACGCTCAAGTTCAACTTCGGTTCGCAGCAGTTGGTCGGCGAAGCCGTAAAAACGGCGCGAATGCCCGCCAAGAACACGGGCCTCCCGGTCGGAACCCACCCTCCATGGCTTCGCGTTCTCGAACTCGCGCGGCTACCTGGGAGAAATAGGGCGTACCTTTGATGGGATAAGCCACCGTCGTGAAGAAGATATCGGGATCGGTTTTCTTTACGTGTCGAATGGTTGCTTCGACGTCGTCGAGTTCCTCGCCTTCGTATCCCCACATAAGGAACATTCCGGTCTGAATTCCGTGAGACTTGCACAGAGCGACCGCGGTCTGGACCTGTTCCACGGTTACGCCCCGCTCCATCGCGTCGAGGATGCGTTGAGAACCGCTCTCGGACCCGATCCACACGCGGAAGCAGCCCATCTCGGCCAGAGTCTCCACGACCTTCGGGTTGAGTCGGTCGGCGCGCGAAATACACTCGAACGGCAACCTCAGGCTGCGGCGTTTGAGTTCGGTCGGCGTATTGGAAGAGCCAGCCGTGATGAATTGTGAAGACGTCATCAGCCATCCAGGCCATGTCGGGCTGGTAGCGATTGATCAGCCATTCGAGTTCATCGGCGACTGAGGCTGGTTTTCGGCGGCGGTGCGTTTTACCGAAAACCTCGTGGCTGCACCACCGGCAATGGTATGGGCAACCGCGGGCTGTAATCAGCGACACCGAACCCTGGCCGTGGTGCTCACGCCACACCGACATATATTGGTCCATGTCGATCACTTCGCGGGCCGGCCACGGCTGGGCATCGATATCCCGAATCTGCTCTCGCGGCGCGGTGCGAACGACTGGTTCCGTCGGTCGCCCGAAAAGCGATGCCATTGACCTTGTGCAGGTTTCTGTGGAATGCGATTGCAGCGCCGGCACCAACTCTTCGAGCGTGAGTTCGCCTTCACCAGTGACTACGACATCCGCTCCGGAATCGAGATACTCAGCGACATACGCGCCCGGTTCCGGCCCGCCGACGACGGTCTGCCAGCCGGCCTCTTTTGCGACCTGCAGAGATCTCGACCACATTGGCCCGGGTCATCAGATTTGCGTAGACGCCGAGCACTGATGGGGGGCCTTGTCGCAGAAGGCTCAAACAGTTGCTGTCGCGACGAAAACGTCGAATCGAATACCTCGGCGCTCAGACCCTTTCTTCGCAAGATGCGCGCAGATATAAAGGATCCCCAGCGGTGGATAGGGCTTCATAATCTGAAGCTCCTTGGGATCCTCGTAAAGGAAGTAACCGTGAGTGAGAAGAATGTCCATGTGTGATTAGCTGGTTCGAGCACGCTCGAATCTAGTCGTCGCCGCACGTCAAGCCGGGAGCCGTTTGCAACTGCACCAGTGGTCGGCTGCCGACAGCGGGCCAGCACGGTGGGGCGAGGATTGCGGCACGTCTTCTCCAGTTCCAAGACTCGCTGCCACAGTTCGCTCTGGGTCGAGATCATGCTGTTTCTTCGTGCTACACCGTGCGCGGGCCGAATTCCAGGAATCAACCTGCGCATGCAAAGCATCGTGCAAGGCACGATAGAACTCATTTGTGTACGCGCCCTGGAACATCATGGCAAGGTCTTCACTGTCGGACCAGTTGGTTTTTTCGCCGAGTTGTGCATGCACTCGCTCGAAGAATTTGGTTCCCGGCAGCGGGTAGGAGACAGAGACACCGATGTCGTCGGGCCGCGTGTCGTCGAACCAGTTTGATCGTATTCTGAATGTCATGCCAGGTCTCGCCCGGGTATCCGAACTGGAGGAAGTAGCAGGCCCGAATCCCTTCCTGCCGCGAGATTTTCGCGGGCCTTGGCAATCTGGTCCACGCGGGTGCCCTTGTCCATGGCGTCCAGAATCTTCTGCGATCCGGACTCCGCGCCCATCCAGACCTCCGCGCAGCCGGCGCGGCGCAAGGCGCGGACGTTGTCCGGGAGTCATCAGATCCACACGGGACTGCATCTTGAAAGGAACGGCTGCGTCCAGTCTTCTCGACCTCCACCGCAAGTTCGCGGACCCACCTGGCGCGGAGGCCGAAGATGTCGTCGGCGAACCATAGGTGCTCGGCGCCGAAGTCGTACTTCAGATGTCGCATCTCCTCGGCGACGCTGTGCGCCGACCGCACGGCGAACGAGTCGCCGTAGATGGGCTTGGCGCACCAGTTGCAGCGGTAAGGGCAGCCGCGGCTGGCCACAATATTCAGATGAAAAATAGCCGTGGGCGGTCTTCCAGGCGGATCGGTATTGATCGACATCGATCAAATCGCGCGCAGGGAACGACAACTGGTCGAGATCGCGCATCAGGGGACGACGCGTCGGTTCGGATCAGTTCGTCCAGTCTCGTCATCGCAGGAATGCGAGCCCCGGAACCTGCGGCAAGGCGCGGTCTTCGTCTCTTCAAGAGATGCCGAACGACTTCCAACAACGTCCACTCCGCTTCGCCAAGCAGGACGCAGCGGAAGCCTTTCCGCAGATAGTCCACAGCATGATCGGAAGCATCCGAGCCATTCACCAGGACCATGGCTCCCGCCTTTGCGAGAGCCTCAAGAATGTGGTAAGCCACTTCCCGCATTCGGGTCAGGCACATCTTGGTAAGGAAGTTGAAGTTGTCCTCGTAAACCACCACGATTCGCGGCCGGTGTTGCTCGAGAGCGGATTGAAATCCTGCTCCGGATCGTTGAGCATGGTGTCGAACAGCGCGACCGAAAGGCCTGCGCTTCGCAGCAGAGCCGCGGCATAGAGCGTGCCGAGCGGCGGATAGGGCTGCATCTTCCGCATCTGCTTGCGGTCGTAGTACAAGGTGGTACGAATGAGTCAGTAAGAATATCAGCCACGCAATTGCCCCTCGCTCAACGATGGTAGCCTCAGCAAACTTCCTGCATTCGCTCATTCAGCTTCTCGCCCGGTCAGAAGAGAACGCCGGGTCACTAGCCGCTCCACCGCGCGCGACATCCAAAGTTCCCATGGAAACGAATAGCGGTTCGTGTCGATGCGCCAACGTATGGGCGCGCCAAGCGCGCGTCGAAAACCGCTTCGGAACCAGGCACTCTGCTTGGTGGCTTTGCGAATCTGGTTGTTCAACAGGAAGTATTCAAGACTCCGCCGCAAGCGCCGCAGTTCCTCTCCTTGCAGCCATGGGAGCATGTTGCGACCCAGCGGCAAGCGTCTCCCACTCCTCAAGTGACTGGGGCTCGCGCAGCCCCAATTCCTTCAGTTGCGGCCAAATTGGAATGCCCGGGTAAGGCGTGAAAATATTGGGCGAAAAACTGACGTTCCAATACTGCCGTGGCAATGTCGCTCATGACCTGAAACGTCTGCTGGCGATCGCGCTTCGGTTTCGCCGGGATAACCGAGAATCAGGTTGAATGTGACGTGAATACCGGCAAGCTCCGCCTTGCGCGCCGTTTCGACCATCTGCTCGACCTTCTGGTGATGCTTGTTCATCAGGCGCAGTACATCCGGCGAAGCCGATTCAGTGCCAAAGCCCATGTGGCTAACGCCACTTTCACCCAGCAAGCGCACGTCATCGTCGCTCATCTTCCAGAGGAAATCGGTTGAGGCCTGGAAGGTCCAGCGGAACTTGATCCCGCTGGCGAGGATTCCCTGGGCGATCGCCAGTGCGCGCTTGATATCAACAGGAAAATTGGAATCGAGAAGCGCAACTTCCTCGATGTTGTATCGTGGGACCAGTTCAGCCAGATCGCTCACCACCCGTTCCGCGCGGTAGGCGTTGAAACGTCGCTTGTAGAAAACCTGGTCAGTGCAGTAGTTGCAGGCGTAAGGGCACCCGACGCTGGTGGCGTAAGCGAGCTTGCCGCACACCGGATGCGGCGGCATACACATCCATGATCAGCGAGATGATATGCCGGCGCGGGCAAGTCGTTGATATTGGCCACAGGCCGTTCGGGCTCGTGATGAGTACCCTGCGTGATCCTTGAACGAGAGGCCGCGCACACCGTGCCAATCTTCGTCCCGCAGCCAATCGCTGCACCAATTCGAGCAGCGTCAGCTCACCTTGGCCTCGCACAACGCCGTCGACAAAGTCGGGTGCCAAGGTCTGCTCGGGAACCAGGCTGGGGTGCCAACCACCGAACACAATCGGCAAGTCTGGGCGAAGTTTCTTCACCGCTTTGGCCACTCGGATCGCCGACCCGATCATGCGGTCCGGTCAGGAGCGAAATGCCCAGACAGAGAGCGTCTTCGGTTTCACGCAGGATTACGGTTTCAAAGTCCGGATCGATCAGGTTGTCGATAAGCTTCACCTGGAAACCAGCCTGCAACAGCGGCGATGCCAGAGCGAGCATGCACAACGGTGCGCCCGAGGGGCGGCCCGTCGTATGGTGGGTAGAACAACACGACTTTGTTCTTCACGGGCAACTCACTTGTGCGGCAGGTTCCAACCGTTTCGCATCAACGGCGGGTTTGGCTGCCACATTCAGGCGCTTCAATTGCTCGTTCGCCCACAGCTCCGCGGGAAAAGAGTAAACGTCGTGGTCTAGTCGCCAACGCGCCGGGATAGCTAATCGCCTTCTGGAGGGCCTTGGTGATTGGCCCGCGCGTGTCGGTGGCGATCGGCACTCGGTCAAAAGCGATCCGTAGGTAGTCCCGCATGACTTGCAGGCGGCGGTGGTCCTTCCCCTTGAGCCACGGCAACACCGTGTAACGCGGGAAGAACTCTGCCCAGCCTTCCAGCGAATCAGGAACCGTCAATTCCGATCTCTTTAGCCTGATTCATGATGGGTGAACCAGGATAAGGTGTAAAGATGTTGGTCCAGAACTCGGCTCCTGGGAAGCGACGGCATACATCCATCATGAACTGAACGGTTTCACGCCTTTCTTTTTTCCCTTCCCCTGGGTACGCGAAGATAATGTTGAATGAAGGGCGAATGCCAGCCTGCAGACAGCGATTAGCGCTTTCGTAAATCGACTCGAAATTCTGGAAATCCTTATTCATCAAGTTCAGGATCTTCTTGGGAGCCAGAATCGACACCTTGGCAGATCTGGTGGAGTCCGGCGCGGCGCAGAAGCCGCAAGTCTTCCAGGCTGAGACGAGAGGTCAGGTTAGTAGTGGCTTGAATGCTCCACTGAAAGTCCGACTCCCTCAGCACCAGCTGTTCTGCAATCTGGCGGGCGCGATCGAGATCAACCAGAAAGTTATCATCCACTACCCACAGCATCTCCAGACGATACCGCCGGGTCAGTTCGACCGTTTCTTGTGCGAATTGCTCGGGAGATAGCGCATTCCACTTTCTTCCGTACACACCGGCGTTGGTGCAGTAGGCGCAGTTGAAAGGACACGCCAGGCTGGAGATGTACATGGCCCAACGCCGCCCGCAAAGCCGCTCGTACGCATCGAAGTCGGCCAGGTGATAAGCCTTCGCAGGCATTTCAGCCAGGGGCCTTAACGGCCGTTCTGGAGTGAAAACGGCCTCACCGTTCCTCTTAAAGCCAATGCCGCGCACATCGTCGAGCGCGTCGCCTTTCTCCAGCCTCCGCACAATCTCCAGGAGACCATCTTCCCCCTGGCCGCGCACGACAATATCGACATACGGGGATGCTAGAGTCTGGTCCGGCAATAGAGATGGGTGCCATCCGCCCAGGATTATGGGGAACTCAGGATTCCACTGTTTCACGGCGCGTGCGATCGCCACCGTTTCTCGGATCATCGGGCCGGTCACCAGCGAAATGGCGAGGCAGATCGCATCTTCGAGCTCTCGCAAAATCACCTTGGCAAAATCCGGCGTAATCGTCGAGTCGACCAACCGAACCGTGTAGCCAGCGTTTATCAGGGGAGTGGAAACTGCCAGAATTCCCGAGCGGGGCGGTTGCTTCCGTGCTCGAAAATGCAGGAAAGAAAAATACTACTTTCTTGCTGGATTTTTTCATCGCCCACTCCCTGGGGACTCGCCCACGGGCCCCAAGCAAAAGATGGAACAACCAACCTTAGGATGGGAGTCTAGAAGTGTTGTCAACAGATTGTCAAATCTCTGTTTCCTTATTGAAAATCTTCTGACGAATGTAACTGAGACGGGGCGACCCAATGACACCAACATTGCCGTGGCAACAAGTTCTTGTTTCCGGAAAAAGTCAATAAGCTCGTGGTTGCTGCGAGGCACAGACCAATTGCAGACGGAGCGCCAGAACAACCATCAACCCCAACGCGCAGGCGAGAGTTGTAGCCGCCGCTAACCAGCGGTAATTCCGCATCAAAGAACGAACTTGCGCTCGAAGGCTAGATCTCGATCGCATCATAATCTTTAGGTTTGACCGCGCTGCACTTTAGTTGTTTTGAACGGCGTCTGAAGGAAGTCAGTAACTCGAGATGAGCCTCGCTGGTCGCGCTTTCGATGCGAACGGACACCCGCCAGGAGCTGTCCGAAAAACTCCACCGGCATCGAAGGCTCCACACCCACTCGCAGGAGTTGAAAAGGATCGGCTCCTGCGTAATTGAATCCACATTCGGCGGTGACTGCCGTCGCGAACCCGGACTGCTTCACGACCGCGAGGGTTTGCTCGTTGTAGTCGTCGCGGGTTCCGTTTGGATAGCAGAAGTGAAGTGATGGTACTTGCAGTACTTCCTCGATGCGCTCCTTGGAACCTGCAATTTCCTCATGCAGCTGGGCGACATCAGTCAGCTTCGACAAGATGGGGTGCGTCTTCGTATGTACTCCGAACTCAACGCCAGTCGCGGCCAATTTGCGAACGTCTTCCCACGACAGTGACTTGTATGCCTCGGGAGCCTGCTCAGGCAGCTCGACTTCAAGCCGCTTCTGAAGCACGTCCAAGTGCGAAAGAAGCTCAAGGTGTTGCATCCGTTTTAGCGCCTCAGTTACCTGTCGGGTAGTTAGGTCGCGGTTGTTCTCCAGATTGAGTTCATCGCCCGCAAATTGAACAGAAACGCGGCGCGTCTGCGCAAACATGTACCTTACGCGGTCCCACCATGCCCACTGCCTGCCATCAACGAAATCAGTAACCAGAAAAACCGTAACCGGAAGCCCATACATGGAAAATACAGGCTGCGCGTTGAGTAGGAAGTCGTGGTAGCCGTCATCTACCGTTATTGCCAGGGCGCCGTTGGGCAGCCGGCCTCCTGCGAGGAAGGTCTCGGCAAGCTGTCGCATACTCACCGGACGATAATTTCGCCGGATGTGCTGGCATTGCGCTATCAGGCCGGAATGGTCCGCGGAGAACCTGTGATACCCGAGAATGCGGACCCCGCGGCGGGTGCACCTGCGCGCCGCGTGCATGATCGTTGTCGAGTACAACACTTTTTTGGCGACAGCCTTGATCACGCGTCCGGGAAGATCGGAAATGCGGATTGTGGTCAATTTCCCTGCTCCGCTTGGACGATCTGTTCTGACCAACCCGGAACCTCAAGCGCCTCGAGAATGCGAAAAGCAGAGGGTGGTGTTAGCATCGTGCTCCCTCTGAAGCCTTGGTCGAGACAAGAGAACGGTACAAATCAATTTGCCGTTGCTCATAGTGGGCAAGTGTGAACTGCTCTGCAACTCTCTTCCTTGCAGCTCTCCCCATAACCGTGAGTTCGTCTGGGTGGTTGTAGCACCAGAGGATGGCCTCGGCAAGAGCTTCCGAACTTCCAGCTGGTACCACAAGCCCCTCCTTCCCAGGCGCTACGCAGTCCGTCGCACCTGACTTGTCGCTAGCAACTACTGCCAGCCCCGATGCCATGGCTTCAAGCAGCACCAAGGCAAGGCCTTCGTTGACGGACGGAAAAACGAAAACGCTCGACCGCCGGTAAAGCTCTGCTACTTCCAGCGGCGCCAGGAGACCCATCAGGCGCACACTTGGATGAGCATAGTTTCTCAAAAGCAAGTCCATTTCAGGTCGGACCTCTCCGATCAGCAAAAGCTCCGCGTGAGGTAGCGCAAGTCGTTTCCAGGCTTGCAGGAGATAGCCCATCCCCTTGGCCAATTCCACCCGTCCCACATAGCAGACCCGAAATTGCTGCGGTGGTGGAACTTCGGTCGCCGGCTGGTAGAAGAGGTGGTCCACTCCAGGCCACACTACCACTGCCTTATTGCCAAGACCACGCTCTTCGAAGCTTTGGCGCGCTACGCTGGAATTCACCACAATTCGATCGCATAGTGCATATTCGCGTTCTCTTCGGCGGATAAGCGGCGTGGCCAATACCGCATCGCAATCTCTTGGCCTGACGCTGAAGCGCTTGCATTCCGCCAAGACCGCGCCTTGCCAATGTTGAGGATGCAACATGGGATTTTCCACCAGCGTGATTGCTCCCTGGCGTTTCGCGGCTTGCAAGCTGGCCAGGCAAACAGCCGTCCAACCGTGGAATATGATGCTTGGCGGAACCCATCTCGATGCCAAACGATCCGCAAGGCAGGCAGTCGCAACAACGGGCAGTCGAGAACGACCGGTGCCCGGTAGTCGCGTCCACCCGGCCCAAAGGAGCCGGTTCACGATCCTATAGAAACGAAACCGCCGAACAATTTTCAGGGACTGGTGGTCGTCAGGGTCAAGAACCTCCAAGTCGAGCCCGAAACGAAGCACGCGACGCAGCATGCCATTCCTCAACAAGGCTGCAGGCAGTCCCCGCTGATAGGGAGCAGATCCAACGCTCAGCGTTATGGAAATCGGGTTCGACTGCATTCGTTTTAGCTTCACGCGTAAAGCGCGACATACGCTGGGCAGCTGTCATTTGCCGCTTAGAACTTCAACTGCCGGTCTTCGCGAGACTAATTCCGCAAAGCGATCCGCGCAAGGGCACTGCGGCCTAGTCCCCTGGCACAGTCCGTGGCATACAACAAAGTTCGATTGTCCTCCCACGACGGCGATACAGCGTTGCACGCTCCGTACGTAAGTTGCTCCTCGGTGCCGCTGGCGAGATCGCGAACCACGAGTTGCCAAGATCCCCATTGGCGGCGGCTAAATGCCAGCCGCTTTCCGTCGACCGAAACGGAGGGGTATCGTGCTGGCCCACTGATTCCACTAAGAACCTCGACCACACCCCGCCAGCGCCTGACCCAAACTAGGTGGGGCTCACTGACGGCGCCAACTGCGGCAACGAGGTCGCCGTCAGGTGTGACGCTGATATCCAGTGCGTTATATGAGCTTGGCAGAATCGGCTGCTGAGTGTCTGCTCCGTCTGTTTGAAACGACCAAACTGCCCCTCTTCCCTGTTCCTCTCGTATGAACGCAAGCCATTTTCCATCGGGTGATACGGCAGGCTGTTCACCCTCGGCTGCAAGTTCGGGAACCGGCAAAGAAGGAGTGATAGCGAGACGCATGATGGATGATCGATGGCCTACCAGTTCTGCATACAACACAGGCCGGCTTCGCACAGCTGCGATCGAGAGTACGTCTCCTACCATCGGAATACTGCGAGGGGTTCGATTTGTGAAAATCATGGCCTGATACTCGGGAGTGCGCATTTCGCTGAACACGAATGAGACTTGTCCCGCCACTGCGACTGGATCAGCGCCACGGTACTCGGTCGGCCAAGACCAAATGCGACGGCCAAAATCTTCCGATCGACCCCGTACAGAGAATGCGTTGAACAGAAGGAGAAATGCGAACACCCAGACGGCAGGGACGAATCCTGCTCTTCCAAAATGTAACCGTTTGCCAGACCAAAGCTTCTGTAGCAAGAACACGTAGAGAACAAATGCGGTGACCAATCGTGAAAGCACAAACGTTTTTGCGAATCGGCCCGGAACTGGAGCGCAAGCGATAGCAAACAACAGTAGGAAGGCCAGGGTGTTTCGCTTGTTCGGACTGGTTCGTAGAGCGTCAACCCCAATTACCGCCGTGAAGATTAGCACGCAGTAGTGGTACGGAGCAGGCATGGAAGAAAGGAGGAGCAGGAGAAGCACGAAAGCTGCCCAATCCAATGCCTTAATGGGTTCGACGCTGTCATCACTCTTTGACCATAGAAGGCCGAAAAGCAGGGCCGTGCCAGTTATCGCTTGAGCCAGGACGTAGAGCGTCGGAGAATAAACCCACGGTGAAGAGTTCAATTCTGGCTCGAAAAGGAACAACTTATGCCAGAGCGCAGTAAACGAGTTCCATCCGAGATAGTAGGGCCCGACCAAATCCCCTTGCAGCGCACGTGGAAGCACCTCAATCAGGAATACGCGATGTACCTCAAAACCGAAAAAGATAACAGAGGCTGCTGACAGACCCATGAGCCCAACTGCCAACCCTGCCGCGGAGCGCCAGTCTCTTTTCCAAAGAAATAGGAGTAAGAAGAGAGCTGGGAAGAGTTTCAGAGATGCAGCCAGCGCGAGCAGCAGCCCCGACGTAAATCGATGATTCAACCGGAAAGCATAGTACGCGCTGCTGATCAAGAGCAGAACAAGTATGTAGTACTGGCCCAACAGGAAATTTACCCCAAGAGGGAAGACGCAGAGAAACGAGATGAGGGTTACTCGCCGCCAGGGCAGGCTCGTAACACGATGCAGTATCCACAGGGTGAGACCTAAGAAACCGAGATTCAAGATCAGCCAAAGGCGCTTGGCGGCCAGCGGCGCAAGCATCGTGAGCGGCAATACGGGTACGACCGATATCGGTGGATAGGGCGCAAACTCCGCGAAGGGTTGTCGGATTCCCATGTGATCCGCCTGACGTTGGAACCAGATCGCCTCATAAACGCGGTCCAAAGGGATACCCCGCCGGTAGATCGAAGCGGCAATGTAATAGTTCGGGAAATCAGTTTCGAGCTTCTGCCAGCCCCGCGAAAAACCACTCTTGGCGAACAAGGCCAATAGAACGACAAGTAACATCCATTCGGCGGCGACGCGGGATCGAGGATGCGGCGATCCATCCAAGCGCGATTACTTCCTTTCCAGAACTTCCTCTTGATCAGAGAAGACGTGCACGCGATTGTATTGGTTGCGAACGTAAGCACGGAGCGGCCCGAGATTGTCCTCCGAACGGCTCCCCAAATCAACATGGTTCATCTCCGGTGACCAAAGCAAGTAATGCACTTTCTTGATCTCCAATTCCTGAATGGTTCGTTCGACGTACTCCGGGCGGGTCTGTTCGTCAGGCGCTACCGTCTCGGCGTACACTGGGTTGCGCAACTCCAGCGGGAGATAGAAGGTCTGCGCAGTCGTCTGGAAGAGGAATTGACCGGGCTGGGTGTGCCCTGTTATCCAGTGCAGTTTTTCGTAAACCCCGGGTGCGACGGCAGCCACACCCGCGGGAAACTCAGCCACCAAGTATTCGTGGCGGTGCCTCGACCACGTCAGCTCTAGCGCCATACAAACGACCCCGATCCAGACAAGCGTGACTGCATAGCGTTGGGTTTTGCCGGCCGTGCTGATAAGCCAAACCAAAAGAACAATTGCCGGCATCGACACGGTATAAGCTCGAAGCCAGTTCAGGTTGAAGATTACCTCTGCAGCAAGGGCAGAACCCACCAGGCAGAGCAGTGTAACCGGTCTCCAGAGGCGGAATGCGAGATCGCGGCGTGCAAGCCAACTCCGTATTAACAGCGGCGGATAAATTGTGAAAAGCAGAAGGTAGACAAAGAGGTATTGTCCGACCATAGGCAGTCGGCGCCAGGTGGGAAGTTCCGGCAATCCCAAGAACCAGCCCCCCGGTCGGTGAACCATGTACCGGTAAACGAAGGTGACCTGGTAATGCCACAACTGCTTCACACCGATAGTGGCCAAGAAGTATCCGCTCAGGGTCAGCAGTACGATGGCAAACCCGAGCACTAGCAGGAACTGATATCTCAAGAGACCTCGCCAGGATTCCCTTCCGCGATATCTCTCCCACAGCAGGAATATAGAGAATGCAAGCATCGCGGCCGCACCATGTGTCTGGGTGAAGAATGACGCCAGACCCAGCAGGGCTCCGACAGCAAAGATTGTTGTAGCGCTCGTCTTCGACATGGCGATCCGAGCAGCAAGAAGGATAGCCAGCACGCTAAACCAATGGTGGGTTGCGTTGAGAAGCCTGGCATAGATCAAAGTGAGGAACAGCAGGGTTGCAAGGAGCGCCAGGTGACGGTCCATCATTTGCCGGGCAATGCTGAAACACACCCAGCACAGCGAGACACCGAGCAAGAGGACCACCGCGTTCGTAACCCAAATACGAGGTCCAAGAACTTTGAACAATGAAAAATAAACCAAGTCTGTGCCCGGTGGCGTGAACTGGAAAAAATCTCGATATGGTTGTTCCCCGTACAGCATCCGCTGGGCGTCCGTCCAAAAGAAAGTCTGGTCCCCGCTGAGCAGAAAAGGGATTGCCGGCAGAACAAACAAGTTGGCGAAAAGATAAGCTGCAATCCCTAGGAGCATGAGGGGGACGAACCAGTCGGGATTCCTTCGCATGCCCATCTCGATCCCAAGAGACTCAGATAGTTGCTTCGACGTAGACGCCATCGAACCTCGAGTGCTCACAGCCGGTCAGTTGGTTTTTCGCCTTGTCCAGCGTCCGCAATTGTAGGAGCGCACCGTAGACATAGCAATCCTTCCCCTGCGTGGAATTTGGAACTGCCGGGCCCGACTGTCGTTCGCGACACGCGATTGCGGGTCCACGCAGTGCTCCTTCCGGACCGGCACAGGCGACTGGCCATAATACAGCAAGCCTCTTGACGCTGGCCCGAGCTACCATGGGACAATGCAACCGCATTTGTCAGGGACCCTATTGCACGGCGCGGTCGGAGTCGTCAACGGAATGTCAAACATTGCTAAAACTGTTGGCTGCACCCGTCTGAAGTCGCGAGGCTGTATTTTCAAGCGAACCGGTTGGGGACAGGTCATCTCTAGAGCCAGGAGTTCCAAACCTTGTGTCCGTTGAACCACAACAAGGTGAGCATAGGCGCGAACACGATCAGTGAGAACCCCAGTTGGCGACGCTCCCAATCTATGGCCGTGGCTGAGTGGATTCTTCTGGCCATCCTTTTGGCGGTGTTTGCTGTGCGCGGCTTCCTGCCGGCATGGCGAACTCTCAACACCGACTTCCCCAACTACTATCTCGCGGCCTCTCTCTACCGGCGAGGCACTCCTCTCGACCGCGTATACGAGTGGACCTGGTTCCAGCGTCAGAAAGATCATCTGGGTATGCAGCAGGAACTAGTGGGCTTTGCTCCCCATCCACCGATGTGTGCGCTTCCGATTGTTCCCCTCAGTGTCCTATCCCCACTGGCTGCGAAACGCGTTTGGCTCGTCCTCAATCTCGGCTTCCTCCTCTTTGCGTTGGAACTATTGCGTCGCGTGACACAACTGTCCTGGCGTCGGCTGGCTCTCGTGTCCCTGCTGTGCGTCATCCCCCTCCGTGCGAATTTCTTGTTCGGGCAATATTACATTCTCATTCTGTTGCTAATCTGCGCTGCATACTACTCTGCATGCCGGGGCCACCGGCTAACATCGGGGATTTTGCTGGCAGCGGCCGCATCTCTTAAGCTTTTTCCAGTTCTGTTCTTGATTCTATTTGCCCGGAAGCGGGATTGGCGGTCGGCAGCAGGCTTGATTCTTGGTATCACTGCACTGGCCATGATGTCGGTCGCAGTGTTTGGGTCGGAAGTCCACCGCGTGTATCTGTTTGAAGTGCTCCCGAGGGCTCTTCGCGGCGATTTGCTGGGACCGTATAGCCTTCAGTGGAGTTCTTTTACCGCACTCTGGCATCGCATGTTTCTCTTCGAGCCCGACCTGAACCCATCGCCTGTTCTCAACTCGCCGGTACTCTACGCTTTGGCTCAAGCGATCACGGTTACAACGCTGCTCCTCAGCTTTCTATTGGCGACCGAAGACGACAATAGGGCGAAATCCTCGAAGGCACTGGAGTGGGCATCCCTCGTGCTTCTTCTTCTCCTGCTTTCTTCCATGCCCTCTTCCTATCATTACTGCGTGTTGATCTTTACAGCAGTTGTTGGGATCGACGCTTTGCTGAAACTGGGCGACGAACGCCATGCGCTCGTTGTGCTGTTCCTGTTTGGAACTGCATGCGCCTCAATTCCGAACATTGGAAAGCTGTTGTCCACGCGATTGCTCGTGAGCCTCGCTCTTTACATCTGGCTACTATGGACAGTTGTCCGCAGGAGAGATCTTCGCCTGGGCAGAAGATGGTTGACACTCTTCGTCGTACTGAGCGCCGTGCTCACAATCTCAACTATGCACTCGCTGTGGCTTCGAACCGAGGATTTTGCCTGGCGTTTGCCATACACGTCGCCAGGCTACAGATCGGACAATCCTGTCGTGATGGGGGGTGAAGTCGTTTTCACCGAAATGCTCGCCGAAGGATATCGCGCTGTAGCTCTTCAAAATGGCGAGGTCCATCAAGTGCCTTGGCCAGGAGATGTGCTCTCCATCGCAGGAAGTAAAGCTAGCCTTGTCGGGTACTTCGAACAAGCGACGCAGCGATCGCTAATTGTTCGCGGTTCTCTCTTGCATTCCAACACCGCTGCCCATGTTGTCGGTGAGGGACAGCAGCCTGTGGTCTCACCTGATGGGAATTGGCTCGCCTTCATTCAGGAACAGGCTGGACGGAGCACGGTGTGGCTCTGTGCGGTGGACTGTGAGCACCCGCAAGCGATCGTGCAGAGAGTGCCAAGCCTTTTGGAAATGAGCGTGACATCTGCTGGTGATTTAATCGCTGCCGTCGGCAGTGTGAGTGAGCCGTCTCTGATTCTCGTGAGGCATGCGACGGGGACTATCGAGTCGTTGACGGCGATTACTGGCCCAGTTAGATATCCTTCCATCTCTCCAGATGGCAGGCAACTCGCGTTTACCCGCCGTGACGGGGGATCTTGGCACCTTGTCGTTCGCGTTCTGGCATCCGGGGAGGAGCTGCAGCTCACACATGCAGCTTGTAATGCCGCCTCACCCTCCTGGGAGGGGTCGAAAGCTTTGCTGTACGCCACTGACTGCGGAAGAGGATTGGGTCTTAGCGCCATCGCGCGGATCACTCTTCCCAATTAGTGAATACAAGTTGCGTGTGGCAGAAACGTTGGAATATTGAGGAAACAGGAAGGACGGGACCCATCGGAGCCGCTAGCTAACCGTAGAACATTCCGTAAACTTCAGGTGGGAGACTGTCTGTGCGAGAATCAAATGCAACCTAAGTCAATGATAAAACGGATTCTCCTGCCGTGCGTTGTGCTGTGTCTGACGGGATGTGGCGAAACCAACATAACGGCCATCCAGCACGTAGTCTTCATAGTGAAGGAGAATCGGACTACCGATGGTTACTTCGGCACTTTCCCGGGTGCTGACGGTGTGACCCAGGGCGTCACGTCCACCGGCAAGGTCGTGCCTCTCAGTCCCTTGATCGATGATTTCCAAGGATCGAGGCTTTGCAACAGCTGGGATTGTGCGATCTTCGCGATCGATGGCGGGAAGATGGATCGTTTCGATCTCATAACGGGCGGCAGCTTGGACGCGTACACCCAGGCGACCGAATCAGACATCCCTAATTACTGGGCGTATGCTCGCGCGTTCGTGCTGGCAGATCACTACTTTACTTCCATGCACGGGTCCAGTCTCCCGAATCATCTCTTTGCCCTCGCTGCCCAATCTGGAGGAGTGATCGACAATCCGTCCCGCTCATTGTTGGGCATCGCCTGCGACGGCACCGTTTCAGGAAAGATGCCTGTGATCGACAGAAATGGCAACCGAACGTGGCACTCTCCGTGCTTCGATTTCCAGACGCTGCCGGACGTGCTGCAAAGCCACGGGATAACCTGGCAGTACTATGCGTATGGCGCCTCGGACTTAGCGAACATCAACCATATTCGCAACGGACCTGAATGGCGATACGCTAACGGAACCAATGAGGAATTCCTGGCCGACGCAAGAAATGGACGACTGCCTGCGGTGAGTTGGGTCATACCCCAATGGGAAGAGAGTGAGCATCCGTCGAACAGCGTCTGCGCGGGGGAAAATTGGACCGTGGAAGCGGTGAATGCCGTGATGCAAGGACCCGATTGGAACTCCACGGCAATCTTTATCACCTATGATGATTTCGGGGGCTATTACGACCATGTCCCTCCACCGCAAATTGACCAATTCGGCCTGGGGCCTCGCGTACCTTTGTTGATGATTTCCCCATTTGCCAAGCGAGGGTACATTTCGCACTCGGTGTACGAGCATTCGTCGGTCCTGAAATTCATCGAAACTCGCTACCATTTACCCCCGCTTACGGACAGGGATTCTGGGGCAAGCGACATGCTCGACACCTTCGATTTTGGCCGAAGGCAACCTCCCCTTATTCTGTCGGAACGCCGGTGCCCATAGCGGAAGCAAATCAGGGAGGATCGTGTTCGGCCCAGTGGCTAAATGGGCAAAGAGCCTTTCACCCCGTTGCGAGTGAACCCGCGCAGAGCTTTTGGGCCGATCAAGCGTCGGTGCTAACAAAATTTGTCCGGCGTTGCGGCCGAAGAAACGTGGCCAAATAGAGCTCGCAAAATTACGTGACCAATCGGCCTGCCATTCCCGTACAGTATCTAGTTAGTTGCTCCAGCTTCGTCCTCGGAAACCTAACTGTCTATGGGTTACTTCGATTATGTGCTGAGTCGAGAGTGGGAGAAGATACTGGAAAAGAGACGGTATGAACCGAGAACTGGCTGAAGGCGTTGTCGGATGCTTGCGGTTAGGTGGAGAAGCACCCGACGTGAGCGGATTGAGACACTTCAAGGCGCGTGACTGGAGGCGCACTTTCCACTGGCTGGACAGGAGCGGGCTCACCTTGTACCTCCTGCGATGCCTCGATGATCTTGGGGCGACAGAACTGCTGCCTCCAACAATACGCACGCGCTTCGAAGGGAACATCGCAGAGAATCGGAGACGCCTCGACTACATCGCCGATGAATTTGCCTCCATTAATCAAAGATTTCACCAGGCAGGAGTTAATTTCGCAGTCATCAAGGGTTTTTCTCTCATTCCCGCGTTTTGTCCCGATGCAGTTCTACGCGCGGCGAGCGACTTGGATTACTTGGTTGATAGGAAGTCTTTGACGGCGGCGCAACGTGCTCTCGAGGAGGAGGGTTACTGCCTCCAGCGGTTTTCCGACATTGAATTCAAGTTTGGCAGACCCTCCTCCAGAATCCCGACTTTTTCCGATGATCCATATTCTCGTGAGACCGAGCCGCTGGTAGAGCTACATCTCGCATTCTGTAAGGGGAACGAAAACCGAGTGATGATGGAGGAGCCTGAATTTCGGCTGGATCGGACCAATACTCATGATTGGCAAGGCCTGCGCTTCCCGGTGCTGAAACAGGAAGATGCATTCGTTCTGCAAATACTTCACGTATTCCAGCACACATTGGAGTGCTGGGTGAAATTGTGTTGGCTCCTTGAAATCGGTTATTTTGTCCGAACGCGGGCCTCCGATACCCAATTCTGGGACGGAGTCGATAACCGCATTCGGGAGGTTCCTTGCCTCACTGAATTCGCGGCGGTGGTCATGGGATTGGCAGAAAGAGTGTTTGCCGCTCCGATGCCGCCGATAGCGGCGAAATGGATGCAGTGTCTTCGTTTTCCTGCTCGGTTATGGCTTGAGAATTATGGTCGGACCTGGGTAATTCAGGATCGTCCCGATTATGGTTTGAGATTGTTTTCAGCCGCCAAGCTCGCCTTCTTTCTGCATCAAGAGTTCCTCCCTGATCCCAAAGTTCGAAGAGAAATCACACGGCAGCGGCTGTTTCCTTGGAAGCAGCCGCAACAGATTGCGGTTCCGTCCGGCAGGACCGCTGCGAGTTTCTTGACGGCAAACCGGCTGCAATGGCAGTTTGTATTGCAGAGAGTGATCTTTCATCTGGGGTCGAGTGCGCGATACCTGTGGGAATTACCACGTTGGAGAGAACTGAACAGATTCTCAGGGTCGCACTAACCGCTGCAGTTTGACCCTACATCCCGGGACGATCTCTCGAACCAGGAAACCACTTCCAAATAACCTGCGAGCATCCCAGCCTTTACTGTGTTTGTAGTTCCTCAGGATTAGCAAGGTTGATTTGGAAACTTTGGGCTCCGGCTCAGCCCACGCTGAATCTATCATTCGATTCGGCATTACGCAGCCAGAGCCCAAATGTTGCAAAGGAGACAGCAATCTTTACTTGGAAGTTGATCACGCCGAACAGGCCGTTGGCATATCCGTTCGGGCCCGCGGTGAAGAACAGTTGATTGGGCTTGCCGTTCATTCCGCCCCCTTGTCCGAAAGCCAGTGCCCAAAGGCCACTGAGGCTGATGACCTTGTTGTTCGTATCCTTGAGCTGAGTCATAAACTTTCCGCTCTTAGGCATTGAACACATTGATGCGGCCATCGCCCACATTTCCCACCAGCAAGGCATTGCTCGCCGGACCAAAGTTCGTCGGCGCCAGCGCCACGCCCCACGGCCCCTTCAGATGGGCACTCTTGGTGAGGCGTCTTAATCAGTTTCCCACTGGTGCTGAAGATGTCCACCGCACCCTTGGTGCCAGAGTGCCGTCTGTAAAGGTCACGTACAGTTTGCCTTTGATGTTCTGAACGTTGTACACCGCAAGGCCGGTCAGTGTCGTATCATTAAACGAATTTACCAGCTTGAAGGTGCCGTCATAGATATCAACTTTGTTGTTCAGATTGTCGGCGCCAAAAAGAAAGTTGGCGCCCTTGCTTACGCCAATCGCCAGGCCGGTATACCAGGCATTTGCATTGGGGACCACGACCACGGCGGCCTTCGGGTTCACGGAAGGATTCCAGCCGCTAATCGTGCCGGGCTCAAAGGTGTCAAAGATGAAAAAAGCGGGACCAGATTTTCCGCCTTGTGACACCACGAAATCACTGGTGCCGTTAGCGACTTGTCCCGTGACACAATCCGGCACCGCGTGGCAGGTCGGAGGAACCCTGACTTGCGACACCTTGGCTCCCTTACTGCGAAAAGGTACTAACGCCAGTGCCGTTGTCGCTGATCCAGAATGGGCCACCTGAGAAGAACGACATTCCCCAGGGATTGATCAGTGCTTTATCTTGATGTTTCGCCACTCCTTTCTGATTCGACACCAGATTGGTGACGGCGTATTGAGCGGCCGCGGAGCTTGGAATCAACCCCACGATGGCCACGAGTGAAGCTAGAAGCGCGAGTGTGCGGCGTGACAAATTCCGAGAAATCATTCTTCTTCTCCTTAAGTTATCGAAAGTTGACGGGAGTGGCTGGTGTGCCGGTGGGCGGTACTCGAGTGGACCTGAATTGAAATCATCCACTCACCTCGAATCAGTGGGCATTCTCGGTGATCTGGTGGCTCCTTTTGTCAAGGAAGTGTCTCCGAATTGTAAAAATTTGGACAGGTGGCGTCGGCTATCTAGTTCCTGACAAAGGGAGAAAAGCGAGGCTGCAGAAGATGGCGAATGTATCGGTTCAGTTACTCGCAGTTCACGCCGGGATCACACGCGATCTTGCGGCTCCCCGTGTACTGAATTCCTCAAACATGAATGCCGAATCGGGCCCGCATTTCGCTTCGCCCGAGTCTTGTGACGTCTAAGGCTCTACTGTCAAGATCCTGGACTACCCATTTTCTTTTCAGCGCGACTTTCAGGAGGGCTGCTCCCAGCGCCCCGCCGACATGAGGCCGACGCTCACTCCAATCCAGGCATGCGCACGCGAATCGGCGGCGCAGCGTGCGAGTTGCCGCAAGATCAATGCCAAGAGCCTCAAATGCCTTGGTTCCGGATAAGGTGACGTCGTAGGAATTGTCGTTGCTCTTCGACCCTGCCGACAGCCAGCCAAGTGCCTTGAAGCGGTCGTGGAGCGATACGCCCACGGTTCCCGCCATGTGATCGTAGCAAGTCCGCGCGGCGCGTAGCCGGCTTGGGGTGTTGGGCACGAACTTGCCGCGAATACCGCCAGCGAGGACGCTCAACCCTTCAAGCGTACTGGCCACATTGGGGCCTTCCAGACTGTAGAAGCGATGTTTCCCCTGAACGAGCACTTTGACCAGATGTGATGTCTTCAGTCGATTAAGGTGCACGCTCGCGGTTGAAGGACTCACGCCGGCCACCACGGCGAGCTCGGTGCTGGTTCGCGCATGGCCGTCCATCAGGGAGTAGAGCATGCGAGCTCGCGCCGGTTCGCCGATGGCCGCCGCAATCCTAGAGACCGCAGCATCAACATTGCGCTCAACATCCATAGTTTGATAATAAACGAAGTGTTTATGTTCGGCAACGGGCAGACTGACGAACGTGAAACCGAGAGAATCCCTAACGGCTGAGATAAGCCGCCGTGAACCCATTTGAGCGATGGCCGCACTACTGACTCCCGGATGGCGATTCGCTCGCTGGGCCTACCAATAAGGATAGACATGACAATAACCTGCGTTATCCGCTACGAGATCGATCCGTTTCAGCGAGACCAGTTCAAGAAGTATGCCGAGAATTGGGGACGCATCATTCCCCGATGCGGCGGCCACCTGGTCGGATATTTTCTTCCCCATGAAGGCACAAACAACGTCGCCTGGGGTTTGATCGCATTCGATAGCCTCGCCGCTTATGAAGCTTACCGAGCACGCTTGAAGTCAGATCCGCAAGCGCGTGAGAATTTTGCTATGGCACAGACGAAGCGCATTATTCTCCGCGAAGAAAGAAATTTCGTGGAAGTAGTTGAGGGAACCTTCGACCTTCCTTCGACACTCACAGGATCAGCGTGATTCCACTCAATCCCGTCTTAGCGACTTATTCAGCGAATCGGAAACGGACGCTGCGTTCGAAATCGAGGGGGCTCCCGGTCAGGCAGCTTTCCCCACCGCCGTAGCGTCCTCAACCTCGATCAGCTTTCCTGAATGCACGTCGTACACGAATCCGTAAACCGGAATCGACCTCGGTACCAGAGAATGATTCCGAATACGCTCGACGTCGTCGACGACCGCCTGCTTCTGATCGCGGATCGTCAACCACTCGATGTACTCACCAGCTCTGGATCCCGGACCACGCCCCACGTCGCGGAAGCCGTTGGGCGTCAATTCCGCAGTCTCCAGACTCGATGCCAGCAGTCCGCGCATGACGTCGTTGGAGAAAAACTCCATACCGCAATCGGTGTGGTGAATGACAAAGAATTCCCGAGTGCCCAACAGTTTGTGGCTGATCACGAGCGACCGGATGGCATCGTCACTGGCGCGGCCACCGGCATTTCGGATCACGTGGGCCTCACCTTCAGCGAGGCCTGCAAACTTGGCCGGATCGAGCCGCGCATCCATGCAGGTAAGAATTGCGAAGCGGCGGGCTGGGGGCAAAGTTAACTTTCCTTTCTCTCCAAAACTCGCTGCATATTTCCGGTTCGACTCCAGCACTTCCGACAGAATCTGACTCATAGGAATCATCTCTCCTGTTCTAATCGCGTTTTCCCGCCAGGCTGTCGAGCTTGCACAATTGTGCGCCTCGACGAAGGATGCGGCTTCAAGGCAAATCAAGCTTGCGATGCAATCTTACCCGAAATGGCGCGGGATTCGCCTCGGTCATCCTTCGGCGACTCAAGAGCATGCGATCGCGGGTTTGCGCACAGGACATGAAACCAGCGCAGAATGACAACAACCGCAAACAACCACCACAGAAGCCAGGTCTTGTCGAACAATGGAATCATAAATTTCCGTGCTCCTTAAGAGTCACCACAGGATCGCGTGTCCAGGGTTCACCGCCAATATACAAGATAGTCGATGGATATAGTATAGATTATGCAGGAGGCCGCAGAATCCGCACTAAGACTCCGTCAGGCGATACCATGCCAGCCCGGCTTGTGCGCCCAGCCAACGGAAAGGCTCGTTCGGAACGTAATCCAGGCTCGCGTTGAGGAAGGGGAATTGCTTCCAAGGTTGCTCGCGGCCAGCTTCCAGGTCTGCGATGATTCTCCCGAAGATCGAAGTCAGATTCACGCCATGTCCGCTGTAGCCTAGTCCGTAGAAGATGTTTTTATGTTTCCCCGTGCAGCCCACGGAAGGCGACTCGTCGATGCGACCAGTCAACCACTCCGTCCCAAGCTACTTCGAACTTGACGCCCGCCAGTGCAGGGTAGATTCGTACAAGTTCACGTTGGAGTTGCGCCAGATGGGAGGCGGCGTCGCCGGCATCGCCAACCCCGTTATTGAAAAAGTAGCTTGGTCTTCCTCCGCCGATGTGGAGGCGATTGTCTTGCGTCAAGCCGAGATAGAAAACCTCGGTGCGGCTGTCATTGAACGGAACTCGCTTACGCCATCCGATCTCGGCCAGTTGCTGCTCCGTGAAAGCCTGGGTCACGGCCACGTATTCATGGACGGGCAAAATCGAGTTTCGGAAAAATCCCAATCTCGAGGTGAAGGCATTGGTCGCTAACACCAACGACTTTGCCTTGATGGCGTGTCCGCCGTTGGTATGAAGAACGTGCTCACGACCCTCCTCAATGTTGGCCACAGTTGTGTTTTCGTAAATCTCCGCACCGGCGTTCTCCGCCGCAGCCTTGAACACATGCACCAGTTTCATGGGATGGATGTGTCCACCCTTGGGATCGAAGAACCCTGCCTCATAGACGTCCGTGCCGATCGCGCTAACTAACTGCCGCTTATCCCAGAGCTCAACCGGCATGCCCAAAGATTGAGCTTTCTGCACGTAGACTCTCGCCTCCTGGACATCCTCAGGAGTGACCAGCACTTGGAGAGCCCCATTTGTCTCCAACTCGCAGTCGATGCCGGTCGCAGCGCTGAGCTTCGACAAAGTCCCGATGTTGTCGGCCGTCAGATCGTAGATTTTCTTGTCGATCGCCGGAGCGGAACTGAAATGCATATAGCGATCCGCGGTCATGGTGAGGACCATGGCGCCGTTTCGTCCCGAGGCGCCGTTCCCACAACCCCTGGCTTCCAGCACGACGACACGCTTGTGTGGAGAAATGCTGCGGATGTAGTAGGCCGCGGAAAGTCCAGTGAATCCGCCACCGAGCACCGCGACATCGACAGCGATGTCATTCATCAAGGGCGGATTCTGAGGCGCTTGACTTCTTGCCCAATAACTGCGGTTGGGCTCAAACACCAACGGCTCGCGCCAGATCGTAGGAGAGATCTGGTTCAAGCCGACGGCGCCGAGCACCGCACCACCGCCTGCGAAGGCTGCCTTTTTCAAAAAGCGGCGGCGGCTTGAGAACTCTTGCATTGGCGGATGATGGAGCATTCAGGGTAAGAGATGGCTATATCGTCGGCAAGCTAAATGAATTGACAGGGCCGTACGGAACTTGCGGGAGGTGGTGCCCGGGACCGGAATTGAACCGGTACGTCTCTTTCGAGACCCGGGATTTTAAGTCCCGTGCGTCTGCCAGTTTCGCCACCCGGGCGGGCAGGGAAGTCAGTTGAAGCCAATATATCAGTTCACCCGCGGCTGGCTTCTGGCTGGATTTTGCGGGTGCACATCCCGTGCCTTGGCGGTCCGCGCACGACGGTTCACAGATCGGAGCGGGTTCATCTCCCTCGACATTTCTCGCCTCAGGGAAGCGCCCGGTTTGTAAGCAAGTAATTCCCGCGTTCTCGGCTACAACGTGCAAGTTGCTCGGTCCGACGAGTTGTCTCCAAGTGTGGCATCTCCGTGCCGTAGGCCAGAAGGTACCAGCGCGAGTCTCCCGTCCACAACGATGTGAACCTGTTGTCGTCGATGAATACGTCGGGAGCGTCGGGCGCGTACGAGCCATACTCCAGGTTGTTATAGCGGCCGTTCAACAGCAATGCCGTCCGATTGGCGTAGAAGAAGACGGAAGAGAACGCATAGTAAGAATTCGCTTCGATCAACTGACCCGGCGGACTCTGCTCAGCAATCGCTCCGCCAATGGGTAAGAGCCGAGATAGGAATCGAAGCGGATCAGGGCGATCCGTGCCGCCTGAAAGAAGACGATCATGCTGGCGGCGACCACCAGAACGGTTCTTCGGATATTGTTCCGCGAAAAAGCCAGAGCCCAAGGGCGCAGCCTCCGAAAGCAAGCGCCGCAAGGGCCAGCGGCAACTTCAGGTACGCGAAAGCGTTGATTGTCAGGTCACGGATGTGGCCGAGTGAAAGAGTGTACAGGTCCGGGTGTCTGGGTCAGAGCCTGGTAGATGTTGCCGGGCGCGGGACAGGCGCCAGACGGACATGAGCAAGAACGAAAGCGCAGCAAACAGAATCGCACAAATAGCGAGAAGAGCAGTAAGTGCCGACGCGCACCCAGCGGCCGCCGCGGCTGAGTACCGATCCGACCAGCAGCGCCAGCGCGGGATAGATCGGCATCGAATAATATTCCTGCGTCGTGGAGAAGGTGAAAAACAACATCACCACGCCGATCCAGCAAGCCGCCATTAACCTGGTTCTGCCCGCCCGCGAAGTCGGGCTTGTAGTCGAGTGTCGGAGCGGAAAGCAGATAGAACGACCAGGGAAAGATCCACACCAGATTCAAAATCCAGAACCAGAACCTCGGGACCGTGTTGTAATCGCGCGGGTACCGCAGGCCCAGAAAACGCAGAAGATGTTCGTTGAAGAAATAGAACCAGAAGAATCCGCGATACTGCCCCGGTCCACTGTGCAGCGAAAATACAAAATAGGGTGGATTGCGCAAAGTCGCCAGCACGTACCAGGGCACCGCGACGGCTAAGAGCGACAGGGATGGCGAGCCCGAGATGAAGACGACGCCAAGCCGCCAAAGAGAACAGGCGGCGGGTAACCGCCATGTAGGCGAGCGCCGCCATTACCGGGAAGACCACGGCGATCAGGCCCTTCAGCAGCAGACCCACTCCTAAGCAACTGCCCAGCATGAAGGACCAGCGCAGCCTTGGTTCCGAGTCAGGTTCAAGCAGACTCAGGCATGCCCAGATCGCTCCCGTGATGGCCAGCGTCAAGATGGCGTCGGGTATCAGAATTCGCGTGAAAAGAAAGAGGCCAACCGAAGTGCCAAGGGCGATCCCTGCGTAAAGTCCAGCGGTGTCATCAAAAGCCCAGCGAGCGAAGCGATAGGTAACCCAGCACAGAGAGCACCACGGCAAGAGCAAGGGGAATACGCGCGGCCCAGTCATGCACGCCGAAGATCCGGTACGCCGTAGCGATCAGCCAGTAATTGAGCGGCGCCTTCTCGAGATAGGCAACGCCGTCGAGTCGCGCGGTGACCCAGTCTCCGGATGCCAGCATGTTGCGCGCGATCTGCGCCTGGACCGCGTCAACGTCGTCCATAAGACGCGGAGGGCTGGCGACGCTTACGAGGAAGACAAAGCAAGCTGAACTGCTGCGACGATCCAACCTTGTCGAGAACTTCGGAGAGCGGATTCGGCATTCTGATCTCCTTCTACGACAGCTCGATGTTCCATCGTGTGATCCAGATCAACAAGGTTATCAAACCCAAAGGCGATACCTAAGTTTGCTTTGCTCCAGGAGGGCATCCGCGGCAGGTGCTCCATTGCGAGCGCTCGTCGAGGCTTCGCGTCTTAATCAGGTCTCGAAAACCCGCGAGGCCTGGGGCACCCAGCGCTTTTTATGGAATTCCTACCGACCCGGGACCTTCTCGTCCGTCGCGCGAGGAGTGTGGTCGCGTTGGTGAAATGCACTAGTGGACGATTGAAGTGCGCGCGCGGTTTCGACCGCCCCGGGCGCGCTTCCCACGAATTGCAGTCGCCCGCCCGGCAAGAACTTGTATCGGCGTCCCCGCCAATCGATGGTGCGGCCGAAGAAACCCCAAACCCAAACCAGCAGGCTCATGAGATCCTGAATCGGAATCAGCCACCATCTCCGGCGGGTCAGCGGATCGTGCAGAACCCACTCGGCCGTACTCCATGCGGCCAGCGCACGAAACAGTGTAGTCACCGCTGCCAAGGGCCACAGCTTTGGTGCCACCAGGCAGAGCAGCAGCGCAAGCGGAAGAGGATTGGTGAAGATCTGCCCCCAGTAGCCCACGGGGCGCGACCGCCGTGTGCCTCGTGCCCAGCGCAGACGATGCTGCAGATTCCCCTTGAGCGTCTGGCTTCCGATGCGGTGCTCAATCAGGAGGGAAGAGAGGACCACACGATATCCGAGCCGGGGGGCGCGGTTGCCGATAACAAAATCTTCGGACGGGTAGTTGCCAAGTTCGGCAAAGCCGCCCATGGCTGCGATCACTTCACGGCGAGCGGCGAGGGTTGGACCGAGGGCAAAATCCATTTCGCCGACCAGCCACGCGACCAATACGCCCGCCAGAAATTCCGTGTTCATCCCGATGGCCTCCAGCGTCGACCAGAACCCCTGTCCGGACACAGCGCGGTAGGGACACGTCACTACACCTACGGCCGGGTCCTGGAACTCGGCGGCGACATGCCGCAACAGATGGGGAGGGACGCACACGTCGCTATCGCTCATGACCAGGAGGCTGTGCTGGGCGCGCCCAACCAGATGCCCCAGACTGTGAGCCTTACCATGCGGAACAGTTGAGTCGCCAGTCTCGATCAGTTGGACTCTCGGTCCCAGTGGAAACTCGCGGGATACTTTTTCCACGACTGCGGCAGCAGGATCGGCAAGGTGATGGACGGCAAACAGAATTTCGTATTCTGGATAATCCTGAGTGAAAAAGCTGCGCAGATTTTCTTCGAGGCGATCGTCTTGTCCGCAAAGCGGCTTGAGTACGCTGATCGGCGGGAATGCTGACGATGCGGGTGGGGAAATAGCAAGGTAACGGCGCGCGGCCACGCTGACCAGCACGCAATAAACCCACGAGCCAACCAGCAGCAAAACCAGCAAGGCCACGAAGGCCGATGTCAGCAGCGTCATATCACTTGCCAAAGAAAATCACTTGCCAAAGAAAATCACTCGCCGGGTTGCAAAATGTCGAATTGTTTTCGTCGGGCCGCATCTCGCGGAACTCCATAACCGCTAAACACGCCCGGGAACCGTTCGTTGCAGATTGTATTCCAGTATAGAGCGCCCGGCGTTGGAAAAGGCGGTGCTTCTGCTATCATGAGCGATTCTTTTCGTGATGAAAGTCAGAATCGGTAGTTCCGTTGTCCCCGTCGTACTGCTTTTGTCCGCGGTCTGCTCTAGTCAACTGCCCTCATCTCGATGCGATACAAGCCACACTGCGCTGGAGGACTGTACTTCTCTAACCCAGTTAGAGCCTATGCAGGAGAAAATCTCGACTTCCAGGAAGAGTTTTCCTGATGGCGGTGGCGTGCCGACAAAGAGTTTCGAGGTGACAACGACGGATGACAAGCCGCCTTCCGGGGAGGCTCCGACCGCTCCTGTGTCTTCCCAGAGCGAGCGCTTTCATTGGCGCCAAGCTCTAGCGGAATCGTTTACTTTTCTTATCATTGAGCAGGGATATGTGGTGAAGGATGACTTCCATTGGGTGGTCTCTGAAAACGGAATACCGTTCAATCACTATTGGCGTGACTACATGCAGTCGCTGACGTCTTGGTGGCATGCGGGATGGAGTGCTGGTGAGGACCCTCTTTACAACTACGTTGGCCATCCGATCCAGGGAGCGCTGACCGGTTATATCTGGGTGCAGAATGATCCCAAGAGCGAGAAGTTGGAATTCTCCAACACCAAGGCCTACTGGATCAGTCGGCTCAAAGCCACAGCCTGGAACGCGGTTTACAGCACTCAATGGAGTATGGGGCCGCTGAGCGAAATGACTGTCGAAAAATACGGCACGAAGGACCGTCCGCCGTGGAACGCGGATGGGTCGTACCCATGCAACACGAATAAGTGCTATTCCGGCGTGGGTAAGGTCAACATCGTCATGACGCCCGTGGGCGGCCTGGGCTGGATGGTGGGCGAGGATTGGCTGGACAAGAATGTTGCCAAACGGGTGGAAGCCCGCACCGATAACCATCTACTGATTGATACCGTGCGCTGCGCCCTGAAT
The DNA here is from genome assembly GCA_963820925.1 of uncultured Acidobacteriota bacterium. GTDB lineage: Bacteria > Acidobacteriota > Terriglobia > Terriglobales > Acidobacteriaceae > JABDBE01. The sequence goes on along the minus strand of CAWGBX010000009.1, from coordinate 38,423 downwards.
CCGATTCGCGGAGGAGCCAATATTCTTCATGGAAAAGTTCCTTGGTATCGTGCCTCGCGTGATGCTCAAGGAATGAGCCTTGTCAGTGGCCAGAAAAATGCAGTTTCCACCAGCGAGATAACGAAAACGCGAGTTCCCAGCCGTGGAGATGTATTTTTTGGATACTCCTACCTGGGGACAGCTCACTGCCAGAACATATATTCAGGTGCAAAGAATGTCTGCAATCCACTTTCAGCGGGAGCTTCAGGCCTTAGCGGGTGGAACCTGTCCCTCGAGAAAAAGTACCTTCGCTATTTTGGAGCCGTTGCTGATTTCGGTGGACAGTACGGCGGTGTAAGAGTGAGCAAATTCTTGTTCGGACTACGCGGAGGAGCCTGGATTGGAAGCTTCCGTCCATATGCGCAGGTTCTGTTCGGGGGCGTGTATACCCGGGAGACTGGCTCGGCATCGCAGTCGGATACGACTTTCGCCGAAGACCTGGGGGTGGGAGTCGATTTCCGGTTGATGCGGGTGCTCAGTTGGCGGGTGCAGTCTGATTACATCAAGACGGGCTCGGCTAACTACGAGCGGGATAATATCCGCGTGTCGTCCGGATTGGCGGTTCGATTTTAGCTGCTCAATAAACCGCAGCGAAAAACCAAAGAGTAGCCGTGAAACCGGCCTCCAGTGCGGTTGTCCGATAGTCTGATCCATAGTCAGAAGCTCGGAGGCGGCCAGAATCACACCAAGCTGTTTGTTCGAACCCCGGCACTATCGGTGCCAGTGGTAGCCGAGGCTCACTTGGATGCCATTGAACTCTGGATTCCGCACACCCAAATTAGCGTTAGAGATGTGCCACCATTGACAGCCGATTTCAATAAACTGCCTAGGTTCTGTGAATATCTGAATTCCGCCGCCGCCCCTTGCGGTGAAGTTGAAGGTCGAGGTATCTCCCGCGGGTAGATTGGAGTTGGTGCGTAGGCCGCCCCCCGCCAACTCGATGTACGGCATGACATGACCGGCATGCAGGCTGGAGTTCCATCGCAGAACGACCGGCTCGAAACCTCCGCCGTAGATTGACTGCGGCCGAAATTGCCGAAAAAGCGGGATCAGCTCGAATCCGTATTCAAAACGGCCGCGCTTCCACCCGCTGCCAATTTCACCGGTCAGCTCTTTACCTATGAAAACTCCTGCGGTCAAGATCTGCGCTTCAGAGAAAGAGTTGGAGTTTTCCTCACCGGTTGCCCCGGCCGCCCAGACGCTGACGTCCCAATTGCGTTGCTGTTCCTGGGGAAGATCGGCTTGCGCGTAAACTGGAAGGACAAGAAGGAACAACAGAAAGAGAAACGGACTGGTCGAACTGAATTGGGCGATAACGTCCATGGCGCGATCGATGGCTCTACAGTCCGAGTCTCCTTACTATGCAACCATTGCTATGCAACTATGGGCGAGCGAGCACGGCACCCCCACCAACCGAACAGGAGGCGTACAGGCTTTGGATGTCGGTTCCGCCGCCGCGACATCATTTTTCCTCGGGTATCCAGCACCAGGGATTCGTGAAGCCACCTGGTCCGACTCTTGGTTCAGGTTAACCGAACTGCTACACTGACACCCCGCGGACTGGAATTGGAAATGTTGCCGCTGTCCAGCCGGGAGAGAACCGCGCTGTCGCTCCAAGAATTTAGGTCGTCACAACGTGACAGGGCCGGGCATGCGAATATTAACTGCTATCGTTCTCGCATTTTGCGACGAAACCATATATCCTTGGATGACATAAAACGGTTTATTCCTACTGGGAGCACCGAAGGCATCGCGTGAGGGGGCGCATGCGAAGGTGTAGAGGTTGTTTATGTCTGATTCGGTTGAGAGCGTACAGGTTTTCATATTGGCGGAAAACCGCCTTTTGCGCGAAGCCCTTACGCGCATTTTGAGCAAGAAGAGCGACATCCGGGTAGTTGGGGCGTCCGCTTTCTCGCCTGATGTCGTGGAGCAAATCAGCGGCGCGGCTCCGGACGTCCTGCTCTCTGACTCCACCGCAGTCGCGCTGTCGGATCTGCGGCTGGTCTCGGAAGTTCGAGCAGCGATCCCCGGTCTCAAGGTGGTTATGATCGGGATGGATGCTGATCGGGAGATCTTTTTACGGGCTGTGCAGGACGGCATTGTTGGCTTCGTGCTCAAGGATGCTTCCGCGATGGAAGTGGCGGCTGCGGTTCGTTCGGTCGCGAACAATGAAGCCGTATGTCCCCCCGGTCTCTGCTTGACGTTGTTTGAACGCGTGGCCAGTCAGAATACCTATGCATCCAGCTTCGCGATCAGGCACAATCTTGGCCTCACGCGCCGTGAGCAGCAACTAGTTCATATGATTAGTCGCGGACTCACCAACAAGGAAATAGCCACGCAGTTGAATCTCTCGGAGCAGACAGTGAAGAATCACATTCATCGGATGTTGCGCAAGCTCGGGGCAACCAACCGGTTCGGTGCGGTTGAGCTTTGCCGGGTGCCGGGTGCCGTCGCATGATTCGATACCACAATCTCGACTCCGGTACTTTCTTGGTACCTACTTCTCGACGAGGCAGGACGGAATGTCGGCGCTGCTCGGAACCTTCTTGGTACTACCTGCCTTGAGTCGCTGAATCTGATTTGAGTCTTACTTTTTTGGGTGGCACAGGAGATACTGCCCGGCACGGAGAGGATCGTGCAAAAAATCAGAGTGTTGGTTGCAAATCGGCCGCGCTTGATGAAGGATTTGGTCCTTGCGACGATTGGGGATCAACCCGATATCGAAGTCGTCGGCGAAACCCAGGACGAAGCGGAAATCACTGAACTGGTTGAACGCACGCGTCCTGACTACTTGATCCTTGCTTTGGAGGATCCAGAAGTCCGGCCGGGCCTGAGCGGGTTCTTGCTGGGCCGCTATCCGGAAATGAAGATCCTGGCGCTGGCTGCAGAACGGAATAGTGGCATCTTTTACTGGGCTTTTGTTGATATCCGGTCGATGCATGTCGAATCATCCGAGCAGGGCATCTTAAATGTTTTGCGAAGCAAGCCAGAGTTGGTTGCAATCTAGACGCGCGGATGCGGATTACAGGTAGAGCAGGGTCAGAAGGAGAGGCGGTCGCAGAACAGATCTGTGCCCACTGGGAGTTCTCTAGGTCGCGGAGTCGTAGGCCGCTCGAGCTCGCCTCTCCGCGACTTCGTGCGTTGACAGGGGTTTGGATACGAGGTTGGTTGCAAGAGACTCGGCTCTGAGGCGATGAGTAATGCGTCGCCTAGCACCTAACAGACGGAAGACCGAGGAAAATTGATTCGGGTTAGCTCACAGAGGCCCTGTAAGTGAGGGGGCGAAGCTGTAACTTAGGTTGAGGGTTGGCGACTTTAATGGAGAGCTCTGATCTCGTTCCCGTGACCGAATCTTTGTCGCCAGGTCCGCAGTCGGCGACGCCGATCCAAGTTCACTGGTACGCGGCGCATGTATGTTCCCGTCATGAAAAGCAAGTTACCCGGCAACTGGAAGAGCGCCACGTAAGTTGTTTCTTGCCGGTGTACCGGAGCGTTCGACGGTGGAAAGACCGGCGCAAGGAACTGGACTTGGTGCTTTTCCCCGGCTATGTCTTTGTCCACCTCGATCTAAAGGAGCGCTTGCGGGTGTTACAGGTGCCCAGCGTAGTCCGATTCGTGAGTTTCAACGGTTATCCCGCGCCGTTGCCCGACGCTGAAATCGAGTCTCTGATCAGCGGGTTAGCCAAGGGGGTGCGCGCGGAACCGCATCCGTATTTGAAGGTAGGACATCGCGTGCGCGTGAAATATGGCCCATTAGCGGGAACGCAAGGTGTCCTGGTGCGCCGGAAAGATAAATTTCGCCTAGTGCTGTCCATCGATTTGATCATGCGTTCGGTCGCGGTGGAAGTGGATGAAGCGGACGTCGAACCTTGTTAAGCCTTGGGTTCGAACCGGCGCGAGTTGGCCTGCGTTTAAGTGTTTTCCAATCGGCTTGTTCCTGACCACCAAGAGATTCCGGCAGCTTCCAGCCGCGTAGAGGTGTTATGAGTAGACTCTCCCGCACATTCCGTTACCGCACACAGATCGTTTCGCTTTGCATCGGATTGGGATGTTCTGCGACCGCCTGGAGTCAACAGCCAGCGGGCTACAGCCGTAGTACGGCAATCGATGAAAAGAACTCTCGCGCGGAACGTGAAGCGGAACAGATGGTTTCGCTTTCAGCCGACAGAATTCTTTCCATCCTTCGCCAGGAACCGGGGTTGCTGCTCCAAGTCAAAAAGGTGCTGGTTAAAAGAGCCTTCGAGCAGGGGCGAATACTCGATCCAAATGACCTCACGGACGAGGCGCTATTCACTCTGATTCGGCAAGATGACAATATCCGGGTGATCGCGACGCACGAGATCGTAGATCGTGCTTACATCAAGGTGAAGCCTACGCGCGAGGAACTCGCGCGAGACTTTCCGTGCCGACAGTTGATGCCCACTGGTCCCGAGGCGCTAGCCACGAAGCAACCGGATCAGTCATCATCTTCCTCGAACACGAAGCGCCCTCCGAGCCAAGAAGACGTTTACTGGCTCAAGCACGAGGATGACTTAGATTGTTATCTGACCCAGTATCTTCCTTACGGCGTGGTGCCTAATCCTTTCGGACAACCGCAGTACACGCAAACGCCTTCCCAGTCGCAATACCCGGCGTCGCAGTATCCGTCCCGGCAGCAGTACCCCCAGCAACAGTTCCCTCAGCAACAAAACCCACCATCCCAGGCTCCTCAACAGGGTCCCTCCACCGACAATCGCCGCCAGCTTGAGTTGACGCAGACGCAACCATCCCAAGGCTACTTTGGTATGGACAGTGATCAAAGCGAGATGGCAAGCATTCAGCCCGATGAACTTCCAAGTCTACTGAGCGCAAGCCAGACAGGCGGTCTTTCAACATTTTCACAAAAGGGGATGGGAGCGAGTGATGCTGGCGCTTCGGGTCTGACAACGCCACGCGGGTTAGGTTCCCCATTGGGCTCCTCCCTTGGTTCGTCGATCGGCTCTCTGCTCGGAAGCCAGAACGGGGCCCCTGGACTTTCTCAGCAGGCACGTCTTGAGGACCAGAACCGCTTTCCGCTTCAACAGTACTCATTTCCTAAACCACCCCAGCAGCCTACCCTGCGGCATCGGCCCAACCCGTATGCAGACGTTCCATCGCTTTACGATCTGTACGCTCAGTACTCGAAGCGTTCGCCCAGGCTCGAGCGTTTCGGGGAGGACGTTTTCCTCAACGGAACAGGGAACTTCGACGAGCTTCCGATGGATTTACCGGCCGGGCCAGACTACGTGGTCGGCCCGGGTGACGGGCTAACGATTAGTCTCACCGGAGGAATCTCGCAGCGCCTGCAGCGGGTAGTGGATCGCGAAGGCCGCATTGCCCTGCCGGAGGTCGGAGCAGTCGAGGTCTCGGGGCGCAGTTTAGGCGACGTGCAACACCTCGTGCAGACCGTTCTGCGCGGCCAGTTCCGCGGCGTTGATGCCGATGTCTCTCTTTCCCGCATTCGGACGGTTCGCGTTTACGTGACTGGTGACGTCGAGCGTCCCGGAGCCTACGACGTGAGTTCACTCTCGACGCCGCTGAATGCTCTCTACATCGCGGGCGGGCCGACGTCCGGCGGCTCGTTGCGGATTCTCCGTCACTATCGGGGCAAACAGCTCATTCAGGAGGTCGACGTTTACGATCTGTTGCTGCACGGTGTTCGTGGAGACGTGCAAAGGCTGCAAGCCGGAGACACGATCCAAGTTCCACCTTTGAAGGGGCAAGTCACGATCGAGGGCATGGTGCGACGGCCAGCGGTCTATGAGTTGAAGGGCGAAAAGGGTCTCGCAGAAGTCTTGGAGCTTGCGGGAGGTGTTTTGCCCTCCGGCACATTGCGCCACGTGGATGTGGAACGCGTGGAAAGCCACGAGGGGCGCACCATGCTGCGTCTTGACATTCCAGAGACGAACAGCGATGCCGGCGTTAACAAGGCACTCGAAGATTTCGCGGTGCAAGACGGGGACAAGATCAAGATCACTCCGATCCTGCCTTACGCTGACAAAACGGTTTATCTGGACGGCCACGTTTCCCGTCCCGGCAAGTTTGCCTACAGCGACGGGATGAAAGTCACCGACCTAATCAAGTCGTATAAGGACCTTTTGCCCGAGCCCTCAATTGGTCACGCGGAGATCATCCGTCTGTCCCAACCTGACTTCGCGCCCGTGGTATTCACGTTCAATTTGGGCGATGCGCTCGCGGGCAAAGATCAGGATTTGGTGCTGAAGCCCTTTGATATCGTTCGCGTCTTCGGAAGATTCGACTTCGAAGATCCGCCAGTAATTACGGTCACGGGAGAGGTGAGGGATCCCGGAGACCACTTGACCAATGGAGTCGCCCACCTTCGCGACGCGGTCTACTTGGCCGGCGGAACAACTCGCGATGCGTTGCTCGCTGACGCTCAGGTCTTTCGTAAGACGAGCGATGGAAAGCTGGAAGTAATCAACGTGAATCTGGCCAAGGCACTGGAAGGGGACGCGAAGGACAATATCGTTCTTGAGCCAAAAGACCGGGTCTTTATCCACCGCGACCTCAACAAGTTTGACCCGCCAACGGTCGCAGTCGAAGGTGAAGTGGCTCGTCCGGGAAAATACCCGCTCGGCGAAAATATGACCGCCGCTGCACTGGTCCGCCTTGCTGGCGGCTTCAAGCGTGGCGCCTACACGCAAGAAGCGGACCTGACGCGCTACGAAGTGGAGCAAGGCAGCAAAGTTGTCAGTGATCATGTGAACGTGCCGATTGCAAAAGCCATGGCCAATGAGCCAGATGCCGACGTCCGCCTCCGCGACGGGGACGTTCTCGCCATCCGGCAGCTCACTGGATGGAAAGATCTTGGGGCGATGATCGCCGTTACCGGAGAAGTTGTCCATCCCGGCACTTATGGCATCCAGGAAGGTGAGCGCCTTAGCTCCATCATTCAGCGGGCGGGCGGCTTCCGTAGCGACGCCTATCCCTACGGTGCCGTCTTCGAGCGGGAAAAAGTCAAAGAGTTGCAGGAAAAGAATCGCGCGGACCTGATCCAAACTGTACAAACCCAAGCCGCCGACGTGAAGAATATTCCCGAGCAGACTCAGGACGACATCTTAGCCAAACAGGCGGTTCTGCAGCAGTATCAAACGACTTTGGAAAGTCTGCAAAACATGCCACCTCAGGGACGGCTAGTCATTCACATTTCCAGCAATATGCAGCGCTGGGCCAATACTTCGGCGGACATTCAGGTGCGTGCTGGCGATACGCTCTACGTTCCGAAGAAACCAAATGTCGTCCTCGTGGATGGCTCTGTATATAACCCAACCGCGATTACCTATAAGCCTGGCAAGAGTGCAGGCTGGTTCCTGAAGCAGGCGGGCGGCCCCACGAATGTGGCCGAGAAGAAGGCCACCTTTGTGATTCGGGCCGACGGTTCGGTGGTTGGCGGCTCTGGGGGGCTGTTTAGCGGCGGCGTGGAGAGTGCCGCAATGCAACCGGGAGACATGGTGATTGTGCCCCAAAAAATATACGCGGTAAGTCGCAAATGGCAGAACACGGTACAGGTCGCGCAAGTCTTATCCGCTGTAGCAATCGCCGTCGGAGCGGCGCATAGTTTCTAGACTTGAGTTGCCGATTGATGTTCTTTTTGGTTCAGCGTGGGAGTCTGCAAATCGCATTGTTGGCAATTGCGGTGAGTGCCCAGGCGGCCCGAGCGCAAACCGGCGTGCCCAATTCGTCTTCAAACATCGACCGAAAAGCGAGTGCGGGAGATTCGACGAATAGTTATGATCTTCAGCCGGGGGAGGATCCTCAGAATCGTTTAGTGTCACCCTTTCTCAAACACATTGTCGGCGATCAAAAGGAGTTCTGGACCAGTCCCGCGCGCTTTCGCACGAAAGACCTCAAGTGGATCCTGCCCGGCGTCGGCATCACAGCAGCCTTCATTGCAAGCGATAGCTGGTGGTCGAGGCAGGTGAACCCGAGTCACGTGCAAACCAGCCTGCATGTTTCAGATTACGGCACGTATTCCCTGATCGGTTTGGGCGGAGCTTCCTTCCTCTTTGGTTCCATGACCCATGACGATCACCTTCAGGAAGCTGGACTTCTGAGCGCCGAGGCTGCAATCAACAGCACTGGCGTGACGTACCTGTTCAAAGAAATTTCACAGAGACAACGCCCTCAGCAAGGCAATGGGAATGGAGATTTTTTTACCGGCGGTTCGTCATTCACCTCGGAACACTCGGCCATTGCCTGGTCGATTGCGAGTGTCTGGGCACACGAATATCCCGGTTGGCTCAGCCAAGTCGCAGCGTATGGGTTGGCCTCCACGATCACGATAACCCGTGTGACTGCCAAGCAACACTTCCCGTCCGATGTAATCGTCGGCAGCGCGCTGGGCTGGTACTTCGGTCGTCAAGTCTACCGCGCCCACCACGACCCGGAGGCGGGTGGCGCCCCTTGGGGCAACCTGTTGCCCGAGAATACCGGCGAGAAACCTCGCAATCCGAATTACATGGCTTCGCCATATGTCCCCCTCGACAGTTGGATCTATCCCTTATTACAACGTCTGATCGCTTTGGGTTACATGCAATCCAACATGCTCGGAATGCGCCCCTGGACCCGGATGGCGTGCGCGCGGATGCTGGAAGAGGCCGGCGACAAGCTTCAGAATGATGGGGTAGAAGCGGGCGAAGCAGGGAAGATATACAAGACGTTGACCAGCGAGTTCGCCACCGAAACTAAGCGCTTGGACGGAGATACCAATGTGGGTGCAGGAGTGGATTCGATTTACACACGGGTCACGGGGATTTCCGGTACTCCACTTCGCGACGGCTACAATTTTGGCCAAACCATCATCAACGACTACGGACGACCCTACTGGACGGGCTTCAATAACATCACGGGAGTAAGTGCCGACGCTGAAGTGGGGCCGGTGGCATTCTCTTTTCAAGGCGAGTACCAGCATGCCCCCGCGATGCCCTCCGATGCTCCGCAGGTGCTGGCAGCGATTGGCGCAGCCAATGGCACTCCACCATTGCCGAACGGAACGGCCTCCGCCAATCAATTTCGGCTTCTCAACAGCGCTGTTTTGCTCAACATAAATAATGTGCAGCTTTCTTTTGGTGAGCAGAGCGAGTGGCTGGGCCCTGGCGAGGCGGGACCATTGCTAATGAGTGACAACGCCGCGGCGTTCCCGGCATTCAAGATTGAGGACGTCTCGCCACGCAGGATCCCGGGGCTCTCCCGTTTACTCGGGCCTTACCGTGCGGAATTCTTCATTGGACAACTCTCCGGGCAGCAGTGGGAATACTGCACCGTGCCATCGTGCCAGTCATACCCCGGTTACCCTGGCGTGGTTGGCCCTACCATTTCACCGCAGCCGTTCATCCACGGCGGAAAGATCAGTTTTCAACCTACTCCAAATCTTGAATTTGGCATGGGGATCACGGCCATGTTCGGAGGACCGGGTCTGCCCGTTACGTTTGAAAACTTCTTTCGAACTTACTACATTCACTCGCCGAACGCGGCCACGAATCCTGGCAAACGAATCTCGGCGGCCGATTTCACGTATCGAGTGCCTGGTCTGAGGAACTGGTTGACTTTTTACATGGATTCCTTGGTCGTAGACGAGATTTCTCCCATCGGTTCCACCCGCGCGAGTGTGAACCCTGGGATCTACATGCCTCAATTTCCGAAAATTCCCAAGCTAGAGCTCAGGGCGGAGGGTCTTCATGAATCCACCACCACCGAGTTTGTGCCGGGTTTTGTCTACTTCGATCAACGCCGTTATCTTGGCGGCTACACCAATAACGCAATCCTGTTGGCTAGCTGGATTGGCAGGGCCGGCCGGGGTGGCCAAGGCTGGTTGACCTACTCATTTTCCCCGCGCAATAAGTTGCAGGCAGGATACCGGTTGCAGGAAGTATCCCCTGCTTTTATTGGGGGGGGGCGTCTCGTTGACTATTCAGCGAGTGGGACTTTCATGTTGTCTCACGAAGTGACGTTTTCCGGCTTGTTGCAATACGAGCAATGGAGGTTTCCTGTTCTCTCGGCGACTCGGCAAGCCGATGTCACAGCTTCCGTCCAGCTGACGTATTATCCTAAGTGGCGGATTGGAAAATGACAATCGGGCTTGAATCGGGCGCAATGAGCGCTAGAATCATCGATGAGAGTTAGTAGGTTGGATACACTACCGTGAAACAAACCGTTGGGTCGGAGGACCCGGTCCAGGAATTCCGGATGGAGGTTGCGGAGCCGCGGAACAGCCCCCGTGAAATTTCTATTGATCCACGCCACGAAGGTGGCTTCGAGTGGCTATGGTTACTGTGGCTAAGGCGTAGCACGCTTGCGCAGTGGGTTTTCCGTGGGACGCTGGTCGCACTCGTCATCGCCTTCGTAATCCCAAAGGAATATGAATCGACTATCCGCCTCATGCCCCCCGACACCTCTTCCCGAGGTGGATTTGGCATGCTGGCGGCGATGGCCAGTGGGACAGGCGGTGGCCTAGGGGGATCAGCCTTGGGCGGTCTTGCCAGTGATCTGCTTGGCGCGCACGATTCCAGTGCGGTCTGGTCCGACATGCTGATGAGTCGGACGTTGCAGGATCGCATTATCGACCGTTTTGACTTGCTCAAGGTATACGGAGTTCGCTACCGGGAAGCGGCGCGCAAGCGTCTCACGGAATGTACCCAAGTCTCGATAGATCGAAAGAGCGGGGTTCTTACCATTGTCGTCGCAGACCATGACCAGCGCCGGGCTCAGCAGATGGGGCAAGCTTACGTTGACGAACTGGACCGTCTGGTTGCTCTGGTCTCGACGTCCGCGGCTCGTCGGGAGCGCATCTTTCTTGAGCAGCGACTTCAACAGGTTAAGCGTGATCTTGATGAAGCTTCCGGTCAATTTGCGCAATACGCCAGCAAGAACACCGTGATCGATGTCAACTCCCAAGCGAAAGCGATGGTAGATAGTGCTGCAGCGCTCCAAGGTCAATTAATCGCCGCTCAATCCGAACTTGAGGGCTTGCAACAAATCTACACAGGTAACAATGTTCGCGTTCGTGCGTTGCAAGCACGTGTGGACGAGCTCAGAAGTGAATTACAAAAGATGGGCGGCAGCAGCGCCAGTCTTGATTCCGCGACGCCTAGTCCCTCACAGTCGCAATCAGATCAACTCTATCCATCGATTCGCAAGTTGCCACTCTTAGGTGTCCGCTGGCTCGACCTATTTCGCGAAACCAAAATCCAGGAAACCGTTTATGAACTGCTTACCGAGCGCTACGAAATCGCAAAAATCGACGAAGCGAAGGAGATCCCTACGGTCAAAGTGCTGGATCCAGCGAATTGGCCGGAAAGAAAATCCAGCCCTCATCGGACGTTGATCGTCCTCCTGGGCATGCTGTTGTCATTGAGTGGCGGCGTAGTTTGGGTTTTCGGAAAGGCCACTTGGCAGCATATCGATCCAGAAGACCCGCGCAAACAACTCGCGAACGAGATGGCCTCCCGGTGTGCTATCTGGTTCCGATGGATCGACCGGTTCCCTGTGGTCAGAAGGGCTGCGACATGGTGGAATCGGCGCAAAGCTAAGTTCGATAACCTTGAGTAACGCTCTACTGCGTGGCCGAGCGATCCAGGCCTCCGGACATTACAAGCTCATCGGTCAGATTGTCGAAGTCGGAGCTGGACGCAGGTCTTATATGAGCGGCGGTTTACTTTTGTTGATCCTTCTCGGAATTTGGTAATCCGGCTTCTACGAGCCCCGATCAATCACGTACAGAAATGAATCTACCGATGAGAAAAAAGGCGCTTATCACTGGCATCACAGGTCAAGACGGTTCGTACTTGGCCGAGCTTCTGCTGAATAAGGGTTATGAGGTGCACGGCATTAAGCGCCGATCCAGTAGCTTCAACACTTCTCGGATTGACGAGGTCCTTCCGGACTGGCACGAGCGCGACGCTCGGTTGCTTTTACACTTCGCCGACCTTGCTGATTCGACCAGTTTGATCAAGCTGCTTTACCGGCTCCAACCGGATGAGATCTATCACTTGGGCGCCCAGAGTCATGTGAAGGTCAGCTTTGAAATCCCAGAGTATACCGGTGAGATTACCGCCCTGGGGACGATCCGCTTGTTGGAAGCGATTCGAGAGACCGGCATTAAGACCAAATTCTACCAAGCGTCCAGCAGTGAAATGTTCGGTAAGGCATCCGAGATTCCCCAACGGGAGACTACGCCTTTTTGGCCACGCAGCCCCTACGCCTGCGCAAAGGTTTACGCCCACTGGACGACGGTAAACTACAGAGAAGGTTACGGACTTTTCGCCTGTAACGGTATCCTTTTCAATCACGAGTCGCCGCGCCGGGGAGAAACCTTTGTGAGCCGAAAGATTACCCGTGCCGTCGCCCGTATCCGTGCCGGAATAGAGAGTAAACTCTATCTGGGAAATCTTGAGGCTAAGCGTGACTGGGGCTATGCACCCGAATACGTGGAAGCCATGTGGCGCATGATGCAACTCGAAGAACCCGGAGATTTTGTCGTGGCGACCGGTGAGACTCATACTGTCCGCGAGTTTGTCGAGACTGCCTTTGAGCACGCAGGGCTCGATTGGAAACGGAACGTCGAAATAGATCCAAGATACTTTCGTCCCACTGAGGTCGATGTCCTGCTGGGTGACGCCAGCAAGGCGGAGCGTGAGTTGGATTGGAAGCCCAAGGTCAAGTTCCATGACCTGGTCCGACTGATGGTCGACGCCGACTGGAAATTGCTCCAGGATCAACTCGACGGCCGGCCGGTTCGGGAATCTGTGGTCCACGAATAAAGATAGCAGCGCACCATCTTGTGGCTGTAACCGTCAGCTCATGGGCCCCTCGAAGCCGACAGCAGTATGAACCTACTTTCCAAACTCAAATTGCCATCCGGTTTCAAGTTGGACTTGGCGGCCAATTTCGCCGGGGTCGGTTGGTCGGCCTTCCTCCAGATTGCATGTGTTCCTCTTTACCTTAAATTCTTGGGGATCGAAGCGTTCGGGCTGATTGGCTTTTATCTAATGTTACAGGCGATCCTTCAAGTCCTGGATCTTGGTTTGAGCCCGACCATGAACCGGGAAATGGCGCGGTATTCGGTGCAGCCGGAGAAAGCAGCGGAAGCTCGCGACCTTGTGCGCACTCTGGAGGCGGGCTACTGGCTCATCGGAATCGCAATCGGTACAGCCATATTGGTCGCGGCACCGCTGATTGCGAAGGATTGGATAAAAGCGGGTAACATTTCCTGCTCATGACGTTCAGCGTACGGTCATGCTGATGGGAGCACTGGCTGTGTTTCAATGGCCCGTCAGTTTTTATCAGGGCGGGTTGATGGGCCTGGGTCGCCAAGTTGTGTTTAATGGTCTCAGCATTCTCTTCTCTACTCTATCGAGTGGAGGAGCTGTTCTCATCCTTTGGTGCGTCTCTCCAACTATTCAAGCGTTTTTCCTGTGGCTTGTCGCCGTGAATTGCGCCAAGGCCATTCTCCTGGCGGCCCTTCTCTGGAAGAGTCTGCCTGTGGCAAACCGCCCTTCTCGGTTCGACTTCGCCCGAGTGCGAAGTGTTGGGCGCTTTGCTGTCGGCATGGGCGGCATCGGCATCTGTTCTTTGATTCTTACTCAATCAGACAAAGTGATCGTGAGTAAGCTATTAAGCCTCAAGGTGTTTGGCTATTACTCCCTCGCGAGCATGTTCGGGACTGGATTGTCGATGGTAGTGATCTCAGTATTTAATACTATGTTTCCTCGGTTTTCGGCCCTGGCGCAGGGCAATGAGGATGCGCTCAGAGACCTTTACTTCCGGTGCACTCAGTTGATGGCCGTGCTAATTTTGCCGCTGGCTGCTGTGTTGGCGCTGTTTTCGACTGAGATTCTGCAATTGTGGACCAGAAATGCCGAGGTGGCACGCAATGCGGGACCAATCATGGCTCTTCTAGTGGTCGGATCCGCACTGAACGGGCTGATGACTTTGCCTTACGCCTTGCAGTTGGCTTACGGGTGGACCAGTATAGGCCTTCGCATCGCTGTTTTCTTGCTGATCATGAGCGTTCCTGCTGTTTGGTTCATGGCCAAGTACTACGGTGGCGTCGGTGCGGCCTGCGTATGGCCCGGGTTGAACGCGATATATATGTTGGTTGGCGTTCCTCTGACCCATCGCCGTTTGCTGAAGGGGGAAGCGTGGAGGTGGCTGGGGGAAGTTGCCTTGCCTCTCGTGCCAATTCTCCTCATTGCGCTGATCGGCAAGGGGTTGGTTGCTGACTCAATGTCGCCGCCGGTAGCGATTTGTACACTGTCTGTGCTGCTCTTGTGTGCAACCGGCGCAGCCGCGTTGGTCTCACCCTCGATTAGGCTGTGGCTGTTTGACCAAGTAACCAGAGCGAAGATCTCTGGTCCTATTCCCGGGAATTGAGCCCATGACAACTGCGAAGGCTCCTTTTTACCAAAGCGGAATTCAGAGGCTTCCGGTCGCAAAACATACCGCCGCACGAGCATTGGGGCTCTTGTGTGGACGGATAAAGGCTGTCGTCAATGGGACCAACGTAAGCCTTGATTTGCGGGAAGGAATCCAACGAGAGATGTTTCTTGGCGTGTATGAGCCGACCGAAACCGGCTGGCTCAGGCAATGCCTACGGCCTGGCGACACATTTATCGATGTTGGGGCGAATTTTGGACATTACACAACGCTGGGGGCCGCGCTGGTTGGGCCAACAGGAACAGTATTTGCGTTTGAGCCGAGTCCGGTTGCGAACAGTGTGCTGGAGGAAGCGATAAGAGCTTCCAATATTTCGAACATCGTACTGACAAAGTCGGCGGTCGGGAAAACAAATTCCAGCGTCTCCTTATTCCTTCCGACTACCCGACATCTGCATTCGCCCAGCATCCTAAGTAGCGACCCTGGTTTTGTTCCGATTCAGATTCCGGTGGTTGCGCTGGATTATTTTGAACCACTGAAAAATATCCCTCAAGTAAAATTGATGAAAGTCGATGTTGAGGGATACGAACCGGACGTTCTGGATGGAATGGAAAATCTAATCAGGGCAAAGCGGATCAAGAATATATTTTGTGAATTCAATTCGTGGTGGTTGGAGCGTAATTCGACAACACCCAAACAACTTCTCGAACGCTTTCTGGATTTGGGATACGAGATTCATAGGCAAAGAGAACTCCAGGAAAACCTAGTCGGGCATCAAGGAGCAATTTTTAGTCTCCAGGATATATGGTTTCAATTGTCCGAAAAGTAACTGGCATACCCCGCTTCAAATGAGCCACCGAACGCCGCGTTTATCGACAACCAACAGCAATGGTGAAACCTAGATGAGTGTTGAAGTACTAAAGTCCAGGAGACAAATTGATCAGGCGAGGGATGAGCTCCGCCGCAGGAGATTATCGTTTACCAGTTCTTCCTGGGAACGTCTGTGCCGCAAATTGAAAGTGTCCGCCGGTATTGACGTGGGCGACAAGCTGAAGAGTTGGGACGTTCTTAATACGTCAGCCTTCATCGAGAAGAATATTTCTCAGAACGCCCCGATTCTGGATATTGGAGCCTTTGCTTCCGAACTGCTGTACGTTTTGCATCATCTCCAGTTTTCAAACCTGACCGGCATCGACTTGAGCCCGGACATAAAAAAGATGGCGTATGGGGATTCCATTCGTTACGAAGTGTCGAACTTCATGCATACGCCTTTCGAATCCGAATCGTTTGAGGCGATTACAGCGATGTCGGTGATCGAACACGGTTTCAACAGCAATGCACTGCTTACCGAAATCTCCCGGTTACTGCGGCCGCAGGGTTACTTCATCGCTTCCTTTGACTACTGGCCGCAAAAAGTACACACGGCTGATACCAGGTTTTTTGGAATGGACTGGAAGATATTTTCCGAGGACGAAGTCAGAGACTTCCTACAAGAAGCGCGGGCATACAACCTCTACCCCCGAGGAGAGATCCGTTTGGACGCCGAAGAGAAACCGATTTCCTGCGCGAACAGGAGTTACACTTTCGCCTGGTTGGTCCTTCAGAAAACCGTCGATGCCGGTCGGGTTCAGGTATAAGGCAAGTCCTTCGGCGGCCGCGCAATGAGGGTTCTTCTAATTTCAGGCTCACTGCCGCCTATGAAATGCGGCGTCGGAGATTACACCGCCCATCTTGGCAACGCCATCGCTCGATGCAAGGATATGTCAGTAGCTGTTCTAACCGACGCGGCAGCGAGGCCAATACCTTCCGATTTCGCGTTCGAGGTATTTCCTCTCGCCCGCTCATGGAGGATGTTAGACATTGCTCCAATCGCGACTGCGGTTCGCCGTTGGCGCCCCGATATTATTCACATTCAGTATCCTACCCAAGGATATGGCGGCGGATACTTGCCCTGGCTCCTGCCGGCTTTATTTCGAATGGCAAATTTGCCGGTGGTGCAGACTTGGCACGAATATCATCCCGAGAGGATGGGCAGACGCAACCTCCTTAACGCTGCCTTAGGCGGCGGTTTGATAGCGGTGAGACCTGACTATAAAAGTATGATGTCAGCCTCATATCGCTGGCTTATTCGCCGCAAACAGTTCCGGTTTATACCTGGCGCGTCCGCGATTCCAAGTATCCAATTGAGCGACACTGAAAGGTCTGCTTTGCGGTCGCGCCTTAATCTGACCTCGAGCAGCTTAGTAGTTTTCTTTGGATTTGCTCATCCCGCAAAACGAATTGAATTAATCTTCGAGATCGCAGATGCGGCGCGGCATTGCCTCGTACTGATTTGTGATTTGAAATCCGCAGATGCCTACCAAGAGAGGATCCTCAATTCGATCAATCGTGAACCTTGGGCCGGACGAGTGACCGTCACGGGCTTCCTGCCCGCAGAAGAGGTAGGGAGAATTCTGGCGGCAGCCGATGCCGTGGTGTTGCCGTTTCAAAACGGTGGTGGACTGTGGAACACATCCATCCGTGCCGCGATAGCGCAGGGAACGTTCGTTTTGACCACTTCTCGCGAACGCCATGGCTATGATTCTTCAGAAAATGTCTACTATGCTCAACCCGATGATGTGCCCGATATGCGCGAAGCACTGAGAACCTTTATCGGCAACAGACACAATGAGACTGTCAAAGATCCGGGTTGCGAATGGGACTCGATCGCTTCCGCGCATATCTCCTTTTTTGAGAGGATAAAGGGAGAGTATCCAGCGCAATGAGCGAGATCAAGCTTTCCATCTGCATTGCCACGCTAAACCGCTCTGCCTTCATTGGCGCAACCCTAGAGAGCATAGTTTGCCAGGCAACTGAACAGGTTGAGATTGTAGTATTGGACGGCGCTTCCACGGACAATACCGAAGCGGTCATTCGGGGTTACCAGGAGTTATTTCCTCGGCTGCGCTATGTTCGGCAAAACGCGAATATGGGGGTAGACCGCGACTTCGCGGAAGCCGTGGATTTGGCGCAAGGCGAATACTGCTGGCTCTTCAGTGATGACGACCTCCTCAAGCCGGGCGCGATACAGGCTGTGCTCGATGCGATTGAGGGCAACTATGGACTGATTATCCCGAACTCCGAGGCGCAGAATGTCGACCTATCCAAGCTTCTGGTACCTCAAAAACTCCCGCTGACCGCGGACCGGATCTACAAGTCGAACGAGGGCCAACTTCTGCTGGCGGATCTGGGAGGCTATCTCACTTTCATCGGCTGCGTGATTATCAAGCGTCAGTTATGGACTGCGCGAGAAAAAATAAAATACTTCGGCACATATTTCATACACTTGGGAGTCATATTCCAAAGTCCTCTTCCAGAAGATACCCTGGTGATCGCGAAGCCGTTGATTTCCATTCGTTATGGCAACGCCATGTGGCTGGCTAAATACTTTGAAGTTTGGATGTTCAAATGGCCCAATCTGATCTGGTCCTTTGACGATTATCCGGACTCCGCCAAGTTTCAAGTCTGCCCCAAGGAGCCATGGCGGAGCCTCAGGACTCTGTTGTTGTACAGGGCTAAAGGCGCCTACACGCCGAATGGATACTTCGAATGGCTGAAACCGCGGCTGGACTCTTACGGAACGCGTGCCTTGTGCAAGGCGATCGCGTATCTTCCCGGCGGACTAGCCAACCTGCTGGCCATCTCCTATTACTTCGTTTTTTATCATCGCCCCGATCGCAGTGTTATGCTTGTCGATCTTCTGAATAGTCCCTTTAATTATTGGAGATTACGCAAGCTCCGCTCGCGCCTGGCCCAACCCCAGCCCGGCGTCAGTTAAAGCCGCTGGAGCCGCACGAGAGCCAGTGGCGACTTTAGAACTGCTTCCGAATGCCTGCCGCTCTTATTACCGGTGTCAACGGCCAAGACGGATCGTACCTGGCCGAGTTGCTCTTACAAAAGGGCTACCGCGTGGTATGGTACGATGCTCGATTCGAATACTGACCAAGAACGCATTCTCCACATTCGCGAAAACATTGAGGTCGTTGAAGCCGACCTTCTGGACCACAGTCTCTTGCAGGATATTCTGCGCAGGTGCAGGCCAGATGAGGTGTACAACCTGGCAGCGCGAGCGTCGAGCAGTGACCTTTGGACACAGCCTGTGCTGGCTGGGGAACTGAACGGACTAGCTGTGACCCGGCTGCTCGACGCGATTCAAACACCGATCACAAAATACGGTTCGTCCAGGCATCCAGCAGTGAGATGTTCGGCAATGCCACAGAAGTGCCACAGACTGAGGCAACACCATTCCATCCCCGCAATCCCTATGGCGTGGCCAAGGCCTATGGCCACTGGACAACCGCGATCTACCGCGAGCACCATGGCCTATTTGGGTGCTCCAGTATTCTCTATAACCACGAAAGCCCTCGGAGAGGACTCGAATTCATTACCCGCAAGGTCTCTCACACGGTGGCCAGGATTAAGCTGGGGCAGGTCAAAGAACTTCGCCTTGGCAACCTCGACGCCAAACGCGACTGGGGCTATGCAGGCGATTACGTCCGAGCGATGTGGCTCATGTTGCAGCAGCCAGCGCCTGCTGACTACATTGTGGCGACCGGAGAGGCCCACTCAGTTCGGGAGTTGTGTGACATCGCATTTTCTCACGTAGGCCTGAACTATCAGGATTATGTGGTGCAAGACGGTAAGAATTTCCGATCGGCCGATACAGCTGTGCTGATCGGAAACCCCGTAAAGGCAGAACGCCTGCTCGGGTGGAAGCCGACGGTCACATTCCCAGACCTGGTGCGGATGATGGTCGAGGCCGACCTTAGATCAGTCCGGAACATGTCCGAACAACTGACTTCGGTTACAGGTCAGATGTACTGAAGGACCTAGGCACCCCCTACCAATAAAAGCCCTATTAGGAGATCGATGAAAACTCGAACGACCTGCCGCGTTTGTGACAGCTCACTGGAATCGATTTTTTCTTTAGGAGAGCAGTATATCTCTAATTTTTTGACTCCAGAGGAACCGGACGGTCTGAAGGCGCCGCTAGAGTTGGTTCTCTGTTCCCGGTGTCGGCTGCTGCAATTGAGACACACAGTTCCAGCTGACGCGATGTACAAGAACTACTGGTACCGCTCGGGTACGAATCAAACCATGCGGGATGCGTTGGCCGACATTGCCAGGAAGGCCGGATCGCTGATGCAACTGCGCGCCGGAGACTCCGTCCTCGACATCGGTTGCAACGATGGCACCTTGCTGGCCTCCTATGAGACGGATGGGCTTTACAGGATTGGTTTTGACCCAGCTGAGAACCTGGCAGTCTTCTCGCGGAAAGTTGCGGACAAACTGGTTACCGGATTTTTCGAGTCAGAGGCCTTTTACAACGATCCTCAGTTAAGCGGACGTCGCCCCAAAATCGTTACTTCTGTTGCCATGTTTTACGACTTGGAAGACCCCAACCGGTTTGTTGCCGATGTCAAGAAGGTCATGCACCCTGATGGCCTGTGGATTGTTCAGATGAGCTACTTGCTACTCATGCTCAAGACCAACGATTTCGGGAACATATGTCACGAGCACCTCGAATATTATTCCTTGCAATCGTTTGAGTACCTCCTCAATCTTCATGACTTCGTTCTAGTGGACGTGGAATTGAATGATGTCAATGGAGGAAGCTTTCGAGCTTACATTCGAAACCGGACCGCTGATGAGAGTAGCTTCGGGAGTGAATCTTATCGCCGCGAAGCGCAACAGCGTGTATCGGCACTCAGGGAAACGGAATCGAAGATGAGGCTCGATAAGAGCGAGCCTTATCTCGAGTTCGCTGCGCGTGTCGAGCGTGTCAAACAGGATGTTGCCGGGTTCATCAAAGATCACGTACGGCGGAACAAGAAGGTCTACGTATACGGTGCTTCGACGAAAGGAAACACCATGCTCCAATACTTCGGGCTTGACAGTTCCGTGATCGGTGCCGCGGCTGAGCGTAACCCGGATAAATGGGGCAAAGTGACGGTCGGTACTCGCATTCCAATTGTTTCTGAGGAGGACGCACGTGCCGCCAAACCAGATTTCTTCCTGGTCTTGCCGTGGCATTTTGTGGACGAATTTACCGCGCGAGAGAAAGACTATCTATCAGCAAGCGGCAGGTTCATCCTGCCGCTTCCGCACTTCGGCTTGATTTGAATTTGACCTGCGCCCGTAGCGCGCTGTCCGCCGGGTCGAAAGGCACTCCTGACAACTCTTAGTCCAAATGGAGAATCGGAGCGGATTGGCTTGAGACTGGGCAGAGCTACTACACCAAAGTATTTGCCGGACCAGTCGAGAAGCGCAGTCGAGAGACAGGGGCAAGCCCGGCATTCACAAGCGTCAACGGCGGGATCCGCTATCGCTGGAATACCTATCGTGATCGGCCATCTTCCGTACTATCTTAAGCGGCTGGGCCGTGCTCCGTACGGTGCTCTCGGCAGGATTACTCGCAGAAAATGTCGGGTGTATTCGATCATCGAGCCGTTTCTGACTGGCAAGCATGGGTTGGAGATTGGTGGGCCAAGCCCAGTTTTTCGCCGGAACCGTTTGGTGCCAGTCTATGATCGGTGCAAGCAGATTGATAACTGCGATTTCTCCGATCAGACGCTTTGGCGCAACGTCACTGGGAAACCAGACTTGCGAACCGTCTTTGGCACGCAATACATCGTAGAGGCTTGCGACCTCGGAGTCGTACCTGACGCGAGCTATGATTTTGTTGTCGCTTCCCACGTGCTCGAACACATCGCAAACCCCTTGCGGGCGTTGCAGGAGTGGAAACGGGTGCTGAAACCCGGGGGAGCCCTGCTCGCTCTCGTTCCGGACAGGCGGCATACGTTTGACCATAAACGTCCGTTCACTTCCTTCGAACACATAGAATCGGATTTCGCGGAAAAAACCCAAGAGGATGACCTCACACACCTGGATGAGATTCGCTCACTCCATGATCTTTGTTTGGATCCGGGGGCTGGATCTCGCGAGCAGTTTCTGGCGCGATGCTTGCGCAACGTTGAATTTCGGGCGATGCATCATCATGTGTTTAGCGCAGAAGTGCTGGCAGCTATGTTTGCACGTCTCGATATGCAGGTTTTGGGTGTTTCTCTGGAACGGCCCGAGCACGTGATTGGACTTGCGCGCAGGACCGATGCAACCGATCAGCATGATTTCGTTGCGTAACCGCCTCTCCTTGCTGCGAGAGAACCCGACCGAGGCATCGCTTGGTCACTAGGGACGCGTCGGCCTCGCGCAGATCATCCTTCTAATGAACGACCAGTTGCTCGAAAATCCGTTCGCTTCGGCATTTCGTACCAGCAGCGTGATCCTCGCTCTCGTAGCCGCTGCTTCTTTGTTCATTTTCATGCCGTCGCTGATGCTGATCTTGTTTCCCCTTGCCGGGGCGACGCTGGTCTGGGTTGTTTTTCGTTGGCCCGTGAGTACGTTAGGCGCCGTTCTGGCCTTCATACCGATTGACTTCATGGCAATTGCGCTGGGCAAGTTTTTTGGCCTTCCCTACATGACGCTGGTTTCGGCATGTGACAAGGAGGTCCCGCTACTGCTGATTGCATTTATTCTTTGGCGGCGTAATGGATTTACCTTTGCAACGCCGGACTGGTTTTTATTGGCTTGCCTGGCCCTGGCTTCCGTTCACACCGCGTTGGACGGTACTTGGGTTGGGTTGTGGACCGATTTCAATTTCGTGATCCCTTATTTTGTTGGAAGAATGGCAGTCCTGACCGAAAAACAAGAGGAGCTTTGGGCCAGATCCGCTGTTTGGATCGTCGCCGTGTTGTCCGTGCTCGGCCTGATCGAGGTCTTCTTTCTTGGAGAAGGGCCAAGGACTCTGCTGTACTTGGCGATAGGGTCGGAAGCGGACAAGGATGGGCTGAGCGCCTCCTTTCATGGCAGCGGATTTGCGGGACTCCGCGAGGCTGCGACCACGGTCGGCCCCAATGGTTTTGGGATGTTCTGTATGATTGCCCTGATTCTATGGTGGGTGTACTGCAAAAATCCGTTACCCGCGGGCATGGTTGCCGTCGGCCTACTCTGTTCTCTTACCCGGTCGGCTTGGCTAGGCGCGGCAGTCGCAATCCCACTTTTGGCGGTCCTAATGAAACAGGGCAAACGTTTCTTGCTCTACAGCACTTTGTCCCTGTCTATTTTCGTCGCCTCGATTCCCCTTCTTGGGATGGGTGACTATCTTTTTTACAGCAAAACAGGACAGGACGAGTCAGCCGCCAGTCACCAGGATGACATTTTGAGCGGCCTGAAGTTTGCCGCCGAGCATCCGTTCGGTGCTGGCAACAGGAAGCTTAGCCCAATCGCCCTTAAGGAGTACGACAATACCAGGGCTTTCGAGACTACTTATCCCCAGATCTCGGCTGAGTACGGAATCGCGGCGGTTCTCCTGTTAGCCGGTTTCTTGTTTACGGCAGTACGTCAAGGCTGGCAGCAGCACTCTCGACTGGGATACGCGGCGCTGGGGATCCTGGTGGGGATCAGTTTGGTGATGGTTGTTACCCTCCCGCTTGCCGATCGGCGGTTGTCCTGCTGGGTTCTGTTCCCGGTAGGATTGGCGATACAGCGTTCCACCCGAAGAGGTAAAGTTGAAACCAGAAATTTCAACGGAAATCTTTCAACGATTTTTCCGGCAACTCCGAGCAAGTTATAGTGTGCTCGGGAAAAACTGGAGTCGAAATAAATAATGACCGAGTCGTCAGAAACGTTATCTTCCACACAGTCAAATGGATCCCGGTCCGTGCCGCCCGCTGCTTTGAGCCCGCAAATCTTGCGTCAGCGGACAGTGGCCTTGTTGAGAAAACTGGGCCTTCTTCCCGCGGTCGATGAGCTTCGGCTTTGGTTGACGCTCATGAAGAATCGGAAAGCGGATAAGGAATTCGCGGCTCTGTTCCCCGCGGAAGTCTTTCCACCAACGCGAATGACCGCCGGCACCGTGGGAAGGGGTGGCTACAGGGGCTATTACGAAGACGGCAAACACAGTGTCCAGGTTCTATTGGAGTTGATGTCCGGTCAGGTTGATCTCAAGGGAGCACGCATCTTGGAGTGGGGATGCGGTCCGGCGAGGCTTGTTCGACATCTTGCCCGTCTCGGAAAGGACTCAGGAATCGAAGTCTTTGCGACAGACTATGACCGCGCGACCATAGAGTGGTGTAAGTCGGCAATACCGGGTGTTAACTTTGCGACTAACGACCTTCAGCCGCCGCTTCCGTATCCCGACGCATTCTTCGACGTCGTCTATAGCTCCTCTGTATTTACGCATCTATCTGAAGCAATGCACTACGCCTGGCTGAAGGAAAACTTCAGAATCGTGAAGAGCGCGGGGTTGGTGATTTTTACAACGGCGGGAGATTCGCAGAAACACAAACTGCTACCCGCCGAGATTCCCCTGTACGAGGCAGGCGAGCTTGTCGTCCGTAGCGTACCGTTGGAGGGAGCCCCAAGGTATAACGCATTTCAGAGCCCCGCATTTGTCAGGCACAAACTTCTACCTAGCGTCCCGGGAGCGGAATTGGTCAGGCACGAAACGGAGCTGCGATTGGCTAGCGTTCAGGACATATGGGTGGTCAGAAAACGCTAAATGACATCCATCAACCTGGACAGTTTCTTGACGTCAAGGTAGGAATTTGCTTCCTCCGATGAGATCATCTAACCGATTGACTTCTTCCAGAGACACCTACGAGCCAGAGCAGACGCAGACGGGAAATGCGACGCTGTCCGTTGCGAGCATTACCGTAGCCTACAATGCCGCGGCTATGCTACCGCGGCAGATGGAGGCGCTTATGCGCCAGACCCGCCCCCTCCAGGAGATGGTCGTCGTAGACAACGCATCCAACGACGGCACTGCCGAATTGCTCGCCGATCGCTATCCTCAGGTCACGGTTCTGAGGATGTCCGAAAATCTCGGCGCGGCGGGCGCGTGGTCTGCGGGTTTGGCTTACGCGGCGCTTGAAAAGCGGCACGACTGGGTATGGACGTTTGATGACGACAGCGCGCCTGACGCCGATGCACTGAACAATCTGGTGCGGGGCGTGGAAGAACTGGGAAGAGACGACACCCTGGGCATGGTCGCTCCTCTGCCAGTGCACCCCGAAACCGGCACTTGCTATCCTCCCCTATTGTGGCGCGAGAGTTTCGTGAAGCCTTCCGCCGAGTTACTGAGACAGCCGATATGGTTCGCTGATCTCGTAATTCTTTCCGGCTGTATGGTGCGTCGAGCCGTGGTGGAGACAATCGGATTGCCGCGTTCCGACTTTTTCATGGACCTTTTCGATTTCGAGTACTGCCTCCGCGCCCGCTCTCACGGATACAAAATCGCGGTTATCAGCGATGCCAAGGTGGCTCATGAAATAGGAAACGCTCGAAAAGTCTGGGTGCCGGGATACTCTTACGCATGGACGAATCACGCTCCTTTCCGTGAATACTATATGAGCCGTAACTTGGCATATACCGCCTGGTGGCTTTATCCCAGCCGCAACGCCAAACGATTTGTTATGGGGAAATTGGTTCGCCACGCCGCTGGTGTTTTGCTGTTCGGCTCTCACAAGCTGGCGTGCTTCAAGAAAATGGCGCAAGGCTTTTGGGATGGTTGTCGGGCAAACTTAGGCATACGGTTTCGGCCAGACTCGCCCGTAGTCCGCTAGCCCGGCGGGTCTTACAGTTCTCGAAAGTTCAAGGGAGGAAACGGACGGTGAGTTGGTCAGTTGCAAGTGTCACAGTGGCCTACAATGGCGCGGCCGGATTGCAGCTTCAAATGGACGCTCTGATTCGGCAAACGCGGCCATTGCAGGAAATCATTGTGGTCGATAATGCCTCGACCGACGGCACAAACGCCTTGCTCGCAAGCAAGTATCCGCAAGTTACGGTTCTGCACATGCCCGAAAACCTCGGCGTGGGCGGTGGCTTTGCCGCAGGCTTGGCTCATGCAGCGATCAAGAACCGGCACGACTGGATCTGGATGTTTGACCAGGACAGCGTGCCCGCGGACAACGCCTTGGAATCCATGCTCCAAGGAGGTACTTCGTTGACCAGTGAAGATGGCGAGGTTGGCATCCTTGCGGCGTTACCCGTCCACCCGGAAACGGGTACGTGCTATGAGCCTCTGCTTTGGCGCGACGGTTATGTCAGGTTATCTCGCGCCCTGCTAGCGGAACCAGT
Organism: uncultured Acidobacteriota bacterium; assembly: GCA_963820925.1. GTDB lineage: Bacteria > Acidobacteriota > Terriglobia > Terriglobales > Acidobacteriaceae > JABDBE01. The sequence goes on along the minus strand of CAWGBX010000009.1, from coordinate 12,797 downwards.
CTGCTTCGCCGATCTTGTAATCAGCTCGGGATGTATGGTGCGGCGGGATGTGGTCGAGAATGTGGGATTACCCCGTGCCGACCTGTTTATGTACTTTCTCGATTTCGAATATTGTTTGCGGGCGCGGTCTCATGGTTACAGGATTGCCGTCATTACAAAAGCCAAATTCACTCACCGGATGGGCAATGCCAGGAAGGTTCGGTTCCCCGGCTATTCCGGCCTGTGGCCGGATCGCGACCCGGCTAGTGAATACTACATAAGCCGCAATCTGATCTATGCCGCGTGGTGGCTCTATCCGAACCGACGCACTAAACGATTCGCAATAGGGCACCTGATTCGTCACGCCGGCGGCGTCTTGCTCTTTGGCTCTAATAAACTGGCCTGCTTGGGAAGAATGGCACAGGGGTTTTGCGACGGTCGCAAAGCCTGTTTAGGCATACGCTTCCGAACCACTTAGAAAATATGGCCCGCAACTTCGTTAGAGGTTGTAATTCGTGAGCACCAACGCTATTTCAAGATTAGCGAACGCGAACGTGGCCCTGGAAGGCCCACGCCTCCTTATATAATCGCCTTGCTTATGTTTAGGCTGTTTAGCATAACTCTCGGTGTCGCTCGAACTCTTATCGTGTCCTCAGGGATTCCTTCAGAAGCTGCGGATTTTGGCCGCCATCTTCAGGGTGCGTCGTAGCGTCGTGGGTGCTACTCATGCGGGCGAACAACTGGCGCTCGTTTCCGCGGTCCTGAAGCTGAAGAGTCCGGGCGCCGTCGTAGAGTGTGGAACCTATCAAGGCGCCAGCGCCATAGGGCTTTCTCTGGCTTGCGCATTAACCGGTCGCAAGCTTTTCATTTGTGATTCGTTCGAGGGATTGCCGGAGCCTGATGCCAGCGATCAGGATCATGCGATCGTGCGAGACGCGCAGATTGCGACGTACCAAAAGGGGTCATGGCTGGGATCTTTGGAAGTCGTACGCGGCAATATTCAGAAGTATGGGGATTTGTCGGTATGCTCCTTTGTCCAAGGATACTTCGACCGCACCCTTCCAAATTTCAATGAACCGGTTGCCCTTGCTTTCTGCGATGTCGACCTCGTTGAGTCTCTCAAGACCTGTCTGCGCTACCTATGGCCGCTAATGACGGATAATGGGCTCTTTTTTGCCCACGAAGCCCACCACCACGAAATTGCCTCGCTCTTTTACGACCGGCGATGGTGGGACGAAATCGGCTTTCAAGCCCCCGGTCTGGTCGGTGCGGGAAGTGGTCTAGGCTTATTTCTGCAGGCTGATGGGACCTTCGGGAGCTCTCTGGGATATACGATCAAGAATCCCACGGCCAGAGAACAGTCCTTCGAACGTGGAAAGGATCAAACCGTGTGCCAGAAAGTTGATCAACCTTTGCTGCGTTAACTCGGAATAGTACCGGTTCATGGTGAACGCGTCCTGCTCGCAAATAAGGTTTTTATTCAGGTATCCAGCTTCTCGGGGCATTTCATTTTCTGAAAATTCGATGCTGATCAAGGAGCGATGGTGGGTGTAGCGCCTGTGAGTCAGGTTAAATTGGCGGAGCAGTCTTGGCACGATAACTGGTACCGGGAGAACGCCAGAAAAGAGTTTCCTGAGAGCCCTGCGGACTTCCGCGAGTTCTTCCTCCGCGTTCAGATGGCACCCTTTTGTGACGGCGGGTGGGCCTACTGGGGAGATGCGCGCACCGAAATGCTCAGAATGTGGGGCGATGTTAAGGACCTGAGCGTACTTGATTACGGCTGTGGTTCCGGGCAATTGGGTATCTACCTCGCGATGCTGGGAGCGAAAGTCAGTGGCTTTGATTTGTCACCACTGGGCATTGAGATTGCGAACTGGGCGGCAAGCAGGTACGGCCTTGGTTGCTCTTTCAAGGCGATGGACGCCGAAGAACTCGACTATCCCGACCAATGTTTTGATCTGGTTGTTGGTTTTGGGGTGTTGCATCACGTTATAAAGTACCCCCGGTCAGCCTATCACTTGGCGCGCGTGCTCAAACCCGGCGGTCGGGCCGTCTTTCATGAAACCCTCTGGGACAACCCTATAATTAACTTTGTGCGCCGCTGGACCACGGAAGATAGTGACGCCGGCGACGCACACTTGACCGAGCGTTCGATTCGTCAGTTCGGGGAGGCGTGTGCCCGAACAGAGATTCACAAACGCCACATTTTCTACATGCTGAAAAGGCTAGCTCAACTGCCCGAGCGGGATCTTTCCCAACCATTGAATCCCCGGCCACTCTGGAAAGTGGTAAAGAAGGTTGATCAGTGTCTAATCCCTTTGGGCTTGTCGAGATTCTGCGGAGAGGCCATTGTGATTTATACAAAATAGATTCTCAGATATCCAAACTATCTCTTGGTTTTGGCACTCCTCGGGGAACCACAACAGTCGTTTTCGAATTAGGCAGGTTGCATCGAATATTGATATGAATGCTCATCCACTTGCGCAGCAGAGTTCTAATGAAGCAGGTTCCGACGTGGCGGATTCCCCCCAGCAGACGGGCGGAATCGTAGCAGTGCTCCCCCAACCCCAGCCGGTCCCACGATTGAGGATCGCCATGTTCGGCTCCCGTGGCATCCCGCACACCTATGGTGGAGCAGAGGCTTTCCTGGAGGAGTTGGCTCCGCGGTTAGCGGCACGTGGGCACGAGGTGATCGTGTATTGCCGTAGCAGCCTGTTTGCAGAAAAGCCTAAGGTCTACCGTGGCGTGCGTCTCATTTACTTGCCGAGTATCGAAACTAAGACTTTGGGTACTCCCACCCACACTTTGATGTGCATGCTGGATGTGTTATTCCGTAGCGCGGACGTCTTTCTGGTAATCAATATTGTGAATGGGTTTCACTGCCTAATACCGCGCTTGTTGGGGAAGAAATTTGCCATTAACGTGGACGGCCTCGATTGGAAGCGTGGAAAGTGGGGCACCTTGGCGCGGAAGTATTTCTACACAAACGCGAAGCACATCGGAAGATTGTGCCCCGATGGCGTGATTACGGACGCGGCCGAAATGCAGCGAATCTATCTCGAAGAATTCGGCACGCGCTCATCCTGCATCGCGTACGGTGCCAACATCGAAAGCTCGCGATCTCCCGATCTGGTGCGGCAGTATGGACTGGAGCCTTACAACTATTATCTCATCGCTAGTCGGATGGTGCCGGAGAACAACCCGGACCTGATCATTAGAGCCTTCGAACAGCTTCGCAGCGATAAGATTCTCGCCGTCGCCGGGGGTGTGAACTATCGGAGCGATTTCGTCGAGAGCCTGAAGCAAACGCGCGATCGGCGAATACGATTTCTTGGTCATGTCGGAAATGCAGAGCACGTCAAAGAACTACACTGTAACGCCTATGCCTATGTGCATGGCCACAGTCTGGGGGGCACGAATCCTTCTCTGGTCAAGGCACTGGGATATGGAAACTGTATCGTGGCGCTGAATACGCCTTTTAATCGCGAGGTTCTCCAGAACTATGGCATCATGTTTGAGCATGATGCGGAGGACCTGCGGCAAAAGCTTCAATTCATCGATGAGAACCCAAGTGTGGCAGCTCAATACCGTGAACGAGCTCCACAACGTGTCCGTGAGGCTTACACTTGGGAGCACATCACCGATCAGTACGAGGAGTTCTTCCACAAGCTCACAGTGCGCTCCAGCAAGTGAGAAGTTCCAATTTGCGGCACTTGGCATGTCCCTGAGTTGGTGCGAAGATAACTCTTCGCGTTCTGTGAAGACGGTGGTGTGCGGAGCGTAGAGTCCTTCCGCCTGAATCAGAATGCCCGGCGAGTATCTTGGACATCGTGGTGCGTTGACTTCTGATTTTCCAAGGCATGCTCAGTGTTGGTGGCCAAACAACAATTCGCCCCAGTAACGGCATTCTCCCGGCATTGGAGTAGTCCGCTCAGGTTAGCGTGTAAGCGCGTCTTCGATTTAGTGGGCTCACTCCTCTTGTTGTTAGTGCTTTCACCGCTCTTTTTAATTCTGGCGCTGTTGGTAAAGTTCACCTCCCCCGGGCCGATCCTGTACCGCTGGCGAGTGGTCGGGAAGGGAGGGGTTCCGTTTATCAGCTACAAGTTTCGCTCCATGGTAGCCAATGCTGACGAACTAAAGGCAGAACTGGAAGAGCGAAACGAAATGACGGGCCCAGTGTTTAAGGTGACAAACGATCCCCGCATCACGCATCTAGGTCGGTGGATGAGGCGATACAGTCTGGATGAGTTGCCGCAATTCTATAGTGTCGTAAAAGGCGATATGAGTTTGGTGGGGCCTCGTCCGCCGTTGGTAACCGAATACGATCGCTTCACCGAATACCAGAAGCAGAAGCTCGTGGTAAAGCCTGGAATCACGTGCATGTGGCAGGTGAGCGGCAGGAATCAGGTCCGTGACTTTGACGAGTGGGTAAGACTCGATCTGGAGTACATTCGCAATTGGTCGCTGATGCTGGATCTTAAGATTCTCTTGCGAACGGTATGTGAGGTATTCGCCGGGTCGGGCAAATAGCTCAAGCGGGAGTGCTCAAATGTCATCCTCTGTTACCACATTCCTATTGGAGCTCCTCAACATATGCGAGTACTTGTAACCGGTGGTGCTGGTTTTATCGGATCGCATCTGGTCGATCGTTTCTTGCAAGCTGGTTTCAGAGTCCGAGTTCTGGATAGTCTTGACAAGAAAACTCATCCTTACGGCCGCCCGGCGTACCTTCCGCCGTCAGTTGAGTTCCTCCACGGCAGCGTGACCGACAGCCGAGTGCTGCGTAAGGCGCTGGAAGATGTGGATATCGTCTCCCACCAGGCCGCGTATCAAGACTACATGCCGGATTTTTCGAAATTCATGCAGGTCAATGGCGTAGGTACGGCCTTGCTTTATGAACTGATCGTGCAGGACCGCCTTCCTGTGAAGAAGGTGATCGTAGCTTCATCTCAAGCAGTCTACGGCGAGGGCCAGTACGAATGCGTAAAGCATGGCCTTTTCCTGCCGCGACCACGCTCCCATGAGCAGCTAGCGCGTGGAGAATGGGGCGTGCAATGTCCGCATTGCGGAAAGCATGGTACACCTCTGCTGTTGTCGGAAGAGTACAACAACCCCTTCAACCAGTATGCGGTATCGAAATTGTCGGAAGAAAAAACCGCGCTAGGGCTCGGTTGGCTGCACGGTATCCCAACGGTAGCCCTCCGCTATTCCATCACTCAAGGTGCGCGACAATCGCTGTACAACCACTATTCGGGAGTATGCCGTATCTTCTTTAGCCGTGCGCTCAGATCTCTGCCTCTGATCATCTATGAAGATGGGCGACAAACGCGCGATTTCGTCCACGTTCAAGACGTGGTCGACGCCAACATGCTGGTGCTGGAGAGAGACACGGCCAACTTCCGAGCATTCAATGTCGGAAGTGGCAAACGGACCACGGTACTCGAATATGCCCAGGTGGTTCTGGCAAAAATCCGTTCTAAGGTCGAACTACAAGTCTCAGGAGAGTATCGCCGGGGAGACAACCGCCACAGCGTCTCGAGCATCGAGAATTTGCGTCAGATTGGGTGGGAACCACGCCGGGATCTATCCGCGATCATGGACGATTTCTTAGAGTGGATTGAAAGTATCGGTGGCGTTCCGGAAGAAATAACGAATGCTTACGACGAGATGCGCAAAGCAGGGGTAGTCCTAACCTCAAGCTGCTAGCGTGTCCGGTCTCTTGGAAGCTTGAGTTTCAACACTGAGAAAGGTGATGGGGCCAAATCTCATCAGGTGAAGGAGCAGGGATGCTGGAAATTGGCAATTCTCAATCCTATTTCGCGTGTTTGACTCATACGGTACGTAAACTTCCGTTTGAGACTATTGACCGCGTCTGCGATCTGTTGCTGGACGCTCACGAAAATGGCAGGATGATTTATCTGTTTGGAAACGGCGGCAGCGCAGCCCTCGCTTCTCATTTTGCTTGCGATCTGGGTAAGGGTACTATTAACGGTTCGAAAAAACGTTTCCGAGTGCTAGCATTAACCGACAACGTACCCCTGATGACAGCTTGGGCGAATGATTCCGGGTACGAAGACATCTTTGCCGAGCAGTTGGCCAATTTTGTTCGCAAGGACGATGTCGCTTTTGCGATCAGCGGAAGTGGCAACTCACAGAATGTGCTCAATGCGCTGAAGCTTGCGCGCGAGGCCGGAGCCACCACCGTGGGCCTCGCTGGCTACCAGGGAGGTTGGATGAAGGAACTCTGCGACATATGCATGGTCGTCCCCTCCGATAATATGCAAATTATCGAAGATCTTCACCTCTGCGTTGCTCATGCACTATTCAGTGCTGTCCGCCGAAAGCTGCCGGCCGAGGATCGCTCCAAATTTGCTTCTCAGGGATTGTGAATCTGTGAAAATGCATGGTGTCACACGCTGGATTCTGACGGCCGACTGGGTGTGGATAGTGATCGCCATATTTGGGGCAGAACTCCTGCGTTATGGCTTGAGTTGGAATCCCGCAGAAGGTCTATCGCCGCATCGCCTGCCGCTTTTTCTTTTGGCAACCTGCGCCCTATGGTTTCTTCTCTCTTCAACTATGCAACTGGATGGTTTCCGCGGAGGCTGGCGTCTCCCGGCTATCGTCTCACAATTGTCATTGGCCGTATGTTTCCTCATGGCGGCGCTGCTTGCGGGAGGATATCTCGCACGCCAGTACGTCTCACGACTGGCCCTGGGTTATTTTGGCATTCTTCTCCTTGTGGGCTTTGTACTCATCAGATATGGAGCGCGCCTCTTCCTGCGTGCCCGGCACCGAGCGGGCGATGTCAGTCGGGTAGTCGTGGTAGGGACTGGTCACGTAGCCCGTGAGTTGGTTGCAAAAATCGAACAGCATCCTGAGATACTCTGTAAGGTTGTCGGTTTTCTCTGCCCGCCGGAGGCGTCGCTGGACCTGGGCTTGCCGGGCCAACTTAATGTGCCGCCCATCTCTGTGTCGTCCCTGGGTGTGGTCGAAGTACTCAAAGGAAACCGTGTTGATGAACTGATTTTGGCGCTTGCCAGGCCCTCACTGCCAGAGGTACTTAATCTTGCGGGTCGATGTCGGGAACACGGCATCAACGTCAGCTTGATTCCTCAACCGTACGAGCTGTATTTATCCAAACCTAATTTTCTGGATTTGGATGGGTTGCCCGTTCTGCGTCTCCATGCGGCCTCATCATCTAGTTTGTACTGGCGTGCAAAGCGAGTTGTAGACCTTGTCCTTGCCTTGCCGGCTTTGCTGTGTGCACTGCCGATACTCTTACCGGCGGCGGTTGCACTGGGTTGGGTAAAGGGGCGCGCCTTTGTCTGGGAGGATCGGTGTGGCCAGCATGGGAAACCTTTTTCCATGCTTCGCCTTAACCTTGATCGTCACGCTCCGAACATGGCCTCATTCGAGCGCGTTCTGCATCAGTTCAGCATTACTGAGTTGCCACAACTTTGGAATGTTTTCCGTGGTGACATGTCGTTGGTGGGGCCGCGACCTGAGAATTCGGACCGCGTGCGTCACTATTCGGACTGGCAGCAGCAGCGATTAAGCATTAAGCCGGGCATGACAGGGCTTGCCCAGGTGCACGGCCTTCGCGAACAGCACTCGTCGGAAGAGAAAACACGGTTTGACCTGCAATATCTCCTTCATCCCTCTCTGCTAACTGATCTCTCCCTGCTATTGCAGACATTATGGACTCTGGCTGGTAGGATATTGCATTATCCACAAACCAATTCCGCTGAAGGGGTACCCGAGAAGATGATGAACGAAATCACTTTTCCACTTGCAGGGGAGGTATTGCACCGTGCTCATCGGTCGCAGCCCAGTGCGGATTAGCTTTGCGGGAGGTGGAACGGATCTGCCTGCCTACTACGAGCAATTTGGCGGGGCCGTCCTAAGCGCCGCAATTAATAAGTATTTCTACACAATCCTCGGGAAGAGAACCGACGGCCGCATCCAAATTATTTCGTCGGACCTGCGCGTTTTTAACACCTGGCAGGACGTGGCGAATATGAAGATTGAGGGTAGCGGCTTGGAGATCCCTTTGGCGGTGCTCAAGGACCTTGGTTGCGACTGTTCAGTGGATCTTTTTCTTGCCTCGGAGATTCCTCCAGGCACTGGCTTGGGCTCGTCAGCTAGCGTTTGTGTCAACATTCTTAAGACGCTAACCACCTACTTGAACCAACCACTTTCCAAGTATGCTCTAGCCGAGCGCGCCTTCCACGTGGCAAGAAATGTGTTGGGACGACACATAGGGAAGCAGGACGAATATGCGGCTGCATTCGGCGGATTGAACGTTATTACCTTTGAACCGAAACGGCACTGCCCAGGTGACCCCTGTCAGCGTCGATTCTGGATTTCTCAAAGAGCTGCAAAACAATCTCATGCTCTTCTTTGTCGGGTCCGCTCACAACTCATGGACAATTCTCGAGGAGCAGGAGAAGTCGACGCGGGGCCACAAAGGTCCCGCTCTAGATGCTCTTCATGAGGTTCGGTCGCTGGTGGATCGTATGAGACTGGCGATCGAGCGCGGTGATCTGAACGCGGTGGGATTACTTATGGATGATGCCTGGCTGGCGAAGAAGCGAGTCTCAAGCAAGATATCGAACCCGCGAATCGATCATCTGTACGACATTGCGAAACGAAGTGGTGCATTGGGGGGCAAGATCACGGGAGCGGGTGGGGGTGGTTTTCTGCTGCTTTACTGTGATCCGACAGACCAAGATTCGGTTCGCAAAGCCCTAGCCGTAGAGGGGGTCAAGGAAATGGCATTTGGATTTGACTTCCAGGGCGCTCAAGTCATTGTCAATGATCCTTTCATCGACAGTGATGAGCGTGCAGGATCTCGATGGACGTTCGTCCCAATCTCAGCCGTACAACCTTAAACAACGTGCGACCTAGGCAGTCAGATAAAGATAACAGCGTGAAGGCTTTCCTCCTGGCCGCCGGGCACGGGACACGATTACGCCCCCTTACTGACAACATGCCTAAGTGCATGGTCCCGATCCGTGGTCGTGCTATGCTCGACATCTGGCTTGAGATTTGCGAGCAGGCAGGCATCGATGAAGTATTGATCAATCTGCACGCTCATTCAGAGCCAGTGCGTGCCGCGTTGCGGCAGTCGAAGAGGGGAGTAAGGGTGCACCTTTCAGAGGAGCCGGTTCTGCTCGGTTCCGCAGGCACTCTGGTTTGCAACCGCGATTGGGTCGCTACCGAAGAGTACTTTTGGGTGCTGTACGCAGATGTTCTGACAAATGCAAATCTCAATGAAATGCTTCGGTTCCACATTAAGAGTGGCCCCTGCTGCCACGATCGGTTCATGCAGGGTAAAAGATCCTAGTCGATGCGGTGTAATTACCTTCGATCCTGATTTTCTTGTGCAGGAATTCGTGGAAAAGCCTACCCATCCCCGAAGCGACTGGGTGTTTTCGGGTCTCATGATTGGTACTCCGATGTTGCTCGACTCGATTCCATCCCGCCTTCCAGTTGACTTGGGATTTGATGTTCTGCCCCGCTTGGTGGGACGCATGAGGGCTTATCCAATATTTGATTATCTGACCGACGTTGGTACCATGCAAAACTACGAAGCCGCGCAAGAGACGTGGCCTGGGCTTTAATCATATGTCATCGGCTGTCCTTCCGACTCACCGTAAGAACCGCAAGTCGGACTTGCGCGCTGTTATTTTCGACATGGATGGCGTTATAGTCGACAGCCATCCCGCACATCGCAAGGCATGGCGGCAATTTCTGGGAACGCTCGGACGGGAAGTGTCCGACGTCGAACTGAACTTTATTCTTGATGGCCGAAAGCGCGCCGATATTTTGCGCCACTTTTTGGGCGAGCTTTCTGAGGCGGAGATTCTGGATTACGGAAAGCGGAAAGATGAGTTTTTTCAGCACTCATCTTTCGAAGTGAAGCCTGTGCTAGGTGTGATTGAATTTCTCGATCAAATCAGCGCCAGAGGAATCGCTACAGCGATCGCCACCTCGGCGAGTGAAAGCCGAACGCGATCGACGCTCGACCGCTTGCACTTGACAGAATACTTCAACATCATCGTCACCGGGAGCGATGTTGTCCGCGGCAAGCCGGATCCTGCAATATATTGCAGGGCGTGCCAGTTGCTGAATGCTAGGCCTGAGAATTCGCTTGCAATAGAAGATGCCGCGTCTGGGATCCAGGCGGCGAAGGCGGCACACTTGACATGCATCGGTATCGCAGATCGCGACCGTTCCGGCAATGCTGGCGGCGGCTGGCGCTGATCACGTGCTAGAGAATTTTATAGGTCTTTCTATGATCGACCTAGAGAATATATTGGCGCAAAACAGCCAACATCCAGGCCCCCGGTCCGACAGTAAATAACCTTAGCAACAAGATTGGTGGCTGGGTTTTCCATATCCGATAAATCGTGGAGTTCCATCTGCGCTGGTCTAGTTACGTCACTGGCAAATCACTGTAACGATGTTTCGCCGCATCGTATCGTTCCTCTCCTCCCTTCCCTTCAGTCTCTGCGATCCTAATCGGCTCATCCCGCCTGCTTTCTCCAGCTTGTCTGTCTTTGCAGGGGCTCTTCTCCTTCTGTTTTTTTTGGAACCATCCCAGCCGTCCACTTCGGCCGGGGGCCACAGGGTAAACTCTACCCGGCTAGGACTTGGCCATGGAAATATTGTTGCAAACCGGCGAAGTCCAGCCTGTGTGAAGCAGACACCTCTTGGCAGTTAGAGATTTTAGACTTACATTCCGATCGTGAATTCGAACGAAAGCCGAGGCGGATAGCACTGAAGAGTTGGTGTAGTGTATGTGGACTCCGGCGCTCATTAACTGTTTGCAGGTTCGCTAATTATGTGTAGAATTTCTCGACCGGACGGTATGCCCACATGATGACACGGATTATCGTTCGACGCAGCCGTCAAGGTATAAGGGGGTAAGCAAACTCATGAACACCGATCTAAGGATGCGCGTCGCGTTTTTCTCTAGCGCCCTGTTGACACTACTCGCGCTGGGCTGTGGCAGTGGTCCCAATGACCCGGGAACTAGTCGGGTAAGCGCCTCTCAAAATCCACTTGTGGCCAAATATGTGGTGACCCCCTCCCAAGTCGGCGCAACCGCATGGGTGGAGTTCGGAACAGACACTACATACGGCAGGCAAACGTCGAGCTACGGCAGCAACCACCAGCGCTGGGCAGAGCCTCACGATTCTGGTAGCGGGAATGCGGCCAAACACCACCTACCACATGAGGGCGCACGTCGACCGAATCCTGGGTGGATCAGGATCGGACCTTCACCACCGGCCCATTACCGGGCAAAGGTCGGTCTCAACTTTCACTGCACCCTTACCGCCTAAGCTCGCCGTCACCCGACCCACTTCAGGTCTTTCGCCGCAACCTGGTGTCGAGTTGATCGACGTCATTGGGCCAGCCACAGCGCCGCTGTTGTCGTATTTTGTCACAGACCTTGAGGGCAACACCATTTGGTACTACGATCCAGGTGCGGGTCACACAGCAATACCATTTAAACCTCTTCCAAACGGCCATATCGGTCTTATCGATAGTCAATAGATGCCGGAAGCTGCGCTCAAAGAAATAGACCTTGCTGGCGGCACAATTCGCTACTGTCGACCGCTACTCTCAACCAGGAATTGGACGCAAAAGGATATTCGATCTCGGTCTCTAATTTTCACCATGAGATCCTGCCGTTGCCGAACGGGCATTGGATTGTCCTGGCAAATACGACGAAACCTTACACCAATCTTGCCGGGATACCCGGGCACCACCGAGGTACTGGGCGACTTTGTAATTGATCTCGATCCCAATTGGAATCCGGTCTGGGTGTGGTCGTCATTTGACCACTTGGATATCAATCGGCATCCCTATCTCTTCCCAGACTGGACCCATAGCAATGCCCTGGTGTATCTGCCTGATGGTAACCTGCTGATGTCCATGCGACACCAGAGCTGGGTGCTAAAACTCGACTACGAAGATGGGGCCGGCACCGGCGACATTCTTTGGCGCTTAGGATATCAAGGGGATTTCACGTTGACGCAAGACGATCCAGGCAAATGGTTTTTTGCCCAGCATTTTCCCTCTTTGGTGGCTTCAACCGGCTCGCAATTGACCGTCGCGGTCTTCGACAATGGAGATGATCGCGTACTGGATGGTGGCGGAACGTGCACATCCATACTCCGATCCGAACCCTTGCTACAGTCGCGCTACGATCTTCGATGTAGATCAAGATGCCAAATCTGCGAACTTGACTTGGCATTACGACCCGGATGGGCTGTATTCTTATTGGGGTGGCTCCATCTTCAATTGGAAAACAAAGACGTCGAATTCGACATGACCGATCCGTTCAATACTGCGTCCTCGCGAGTCATGGAAATCGCCCCCGGCTCCAGCCAGCAGATTGTCTGGCAACTCGACATCACCGGAGGGAATGCGTACCGTGCGTACCGTATTCCAAGTCTTTACCCGGGAGTGTCGTGGCAGAAGTGAGGGCTGGTCGTTTAGGTAATCTTCCCGGTGACGATTCTGAATACCGGGAAGAAAATGAAGATTGAATAGCGACCCGAGTAGGTGGCCACGCTGCTAACTTCCGCACTCAGACGTTCTTCACAATTCTGTTCCTTGTCGAAGACTTGATAACAGAATCTCCATCCCCGCCTGCTGGGTAACTTGTTTGTGATGCGGTTTGCCTTCTACCCACGGTTGTTCGTCGCACGGCAGTCATCGAGCAAATGCCGCCTAACTCTTCCAGGTTCTTTACTCATAGGTTCTCGCCGCTTTGAAGAAGTAGCGCACCCAGCGAAATGGGT
>CAWGBX010000008.1:0-246575 GCA_963820925.1 uncultured Acidobacteriota bacterium | reverse complement strand
AATCCAACAATCTTTTTTCGTCTACGCAGATCGCCGCCGGATCAATCATAGCCTCTCCGCGAACCGTCTGCGCAAACAGTAAAACCCGGCCTCCTGGACGAACTGCATCCATGGCGGTCCGAATCAAGGCGTTACCACCTACTGCAACAATCGCTGCATCGGCGCCCCGGCCTTCAGTTTGCTCCCGCACCGTTTTCACCGTCTCGGTCCGCGAAGCGTCAATCACATTGGTTAAACCGTACGTTCTAGATATTGTAAGCCTCGGGGCATACAAATCGGAAGTTACTACCGTAGCTCCCGACCGTTTGGCTAATGTGCTCAATATGATGCCGATCGGTCCTTGTCCGATTACTAGAACACTCTCGCCGGGGATTAGTTGCAGCGTCTCGACCCCCTTCATGCAGGTGTTCACCGGCTCGACAAAGCAGGCTTGCTCGAACGAGACTCCATCCGGGATGCGCACCGTGCCCTGGCTGACAATCCAATCCATCACCCGGACGTACTCGGCAAACCCACCGCCTGACGGTTCATATCCCGCAGTGCAGCCAACTTTCTTGTAAGTCTCGCACTGGGCAAAAGTTTTGTGCCGGCAGTAATAGCACTCGCCGCACGGGATGTGGTGGAACACTACCACTCGATCACCCGGTTTGAACTGGCTGACTCCCTGCCCCACGGCGGCCACAATGCCCGAGGTTTCGTGTCCGAAGATGCGCGGCGCGGAATGCGAGCCGCTCGCGATTTTCTTGAGATCGGTTCCGCAGATGCCGCAAGTGTGCACTCGGACCAGCAACTCTCCAGGCCCGATCTTCGGCACCGGGACAGTTTCAACCCGAACGTCATTCACACCCCGGTACACCGCCGCCCGCATGGTGGTCGGGATCGAATGCCTGGTTTCTCCGACCGTGAATTGTCCCGCGATGGCCATCTGTTAATTCACTACCTTTGATATCGGATGCAGCTCCGGTCCCGAAATTTCTGGTTTCTTCGGTTCGTTGATGTATCGATCCAACTCAGCGCACAGTGCCTTGGATGCTTTCGCACTATTCCTGGCAAGGTGGAATACACGCAGCCAAAGCCACGGGCGCAACGCCGCAAAAGTCAAAAACCGTCCGGTCCGAAATTGGCCGTCCCTGGCCACGAAACGATCCATGGCTGGCATGGCAAAACTGCTTTCGTCGGAAATTGCCTTCACCGCCATGAAGCGCACATCGCGCGCCTGCGCGCCGCGCGCCACCGCGGCTGCTTCCATATCGACCGCCTGCGCACCGTAGGATTGGGCTAACTTCACTTTTTGATCTACCTCCGCGATGGCGGCGACGCTCAGTAGCACACCACGACCAGTCCCAGTGTCGACGCTGCTGCCGTCCCAGGTGTCGATAACACGACTCGGCGAGAAAATCCCACCCACCTTCAATGCTGGATCGAGTGCCCCTGCGAAGCCCACCGATTGCACTAGTTCCGGACGATACAGCGCGATTGTCGCTTCGGTAGCCCGGCGAGCAGCCTCCGCTCCGATGCCACCGCATACCAGCACGGTCTGTCCGTTCTCGAAGAACTTGAACCGACGGCCCTCGTATTCGCGCTCAATCCCGCGCCAGCCCTTCACTAGCGGACGCACCTCACGCTCAAGAGCAGCAACCATCGCGACTTTGACCGAGCTCGTCATCTGCGACGCCTGTGTGTCCGACAATATTCTTATTGTCATTCCGAGGAGCGGAGCGACGAGGAATCCGCTTTCCGCAGCCCCGCGAGAAACCCAGCTCCCTCACCTCGCTCCAAACGATAACCCCGGACATGCCGAACCATGCATCAGCCTCTCGCCGCATACCCATTCGCCTGAAACCACTCCGCCGCTCTTCGCAAAGCACCATCCACCGGAACCATCTTCCATCCCAGTTCGCGTTCAGCTTTAGCACACGAAACAAACATCTTTTTCCGTCCCATGCGAACCGCATCAATCGTCGCCCGCGGCTCCCGGCCCAGAATACGTCCGGTAATCACTTCGTCCACAATGCCAGTCGCCAGTGCCATCACATAGGGAACTCGAAGCCTGGGCGACGGTAATCCTGTAATCGCCGCCAGCTTGTCCAGAATCTGCTTCAACGTCAGATTCTCTCCCCCCAGAATATAGCGCTCCCCGCTTCTTCCCTTCTCGAGCGCAGCCACATGGCCTCGGGCGCATTCCATAACATCCACCAGATTCAAACCCGTATCCACATAAGCAGGAAACTTCTTTTTCAGGAAGTCCACGACAATCCGTCCCGTCGGAGTCGGCTTGATATCCTGCTCGCCCACCGGAGTGCTGGGATTTACCACCACTACATCGATCCCGCTGTGTCCCGCCTTCAGGGCAACTTCCTCGGCCATGAATTTAGATCTCTTGTAGTGCCCGATCATATTGTCGAGCGAAACCGGAGAATCCTCGTCCGCCGGACGCCCGTTCAAAGTGAATCCCATGGTGGCCACGCTCGACGTGTACACCACGCGCCGCACATGATTCTTCCGTGCGGCTTCCAGAATCGCCCGCGTACCTTCCACATTAGCGCGGTACATCTGCTCCGGCTCGCGAACCCAAAGCCGGTAGTCCGCTGCCACATGAAACACCACGTCGCAGCCTGCCATCGCCTTCTCAATCGACGCCGGATCGCGCAGATCGCCAACGACCCGATCCGCATTCAACCCTTGGATATTCCTGGGATCGCTGCTCGACCGAATCAGCAACCGCAGGTCAGCCCCTTGCTCGGCCAATACCCGGGCCACGTGACTACCCACGAATCCGGTTGCGCCAGTGACAAAAGCCAGCATTTAGCAATTGGCAGTTAGCATTTAGCGACGCTGGGATTCGTGCCAAAGTGCATGAAGTTTTCGGCGGTGCTGTTCAGGGCCAAATGCCAAATGCTAAGTGCTAACTGCTGCTATTCCAGCTTCTCCGGCTGCAGCGAAATACCCTTCTCGCCTGCCGCCTTTTTTTCCCAGTAGTGCTTCACCCAGTTTTCCCCAACTCTTGCCCGCAGCCATGTCGCGCCCGGTAAAAGCCAGGGCGGCGATCTCTGCGTAGGAAAGTTTTATCCTGGGAGAACCGTCTTTCGGCAATAATCGCACGAAGCTGTCGGCAAGCCTGGTTCCGCTAGTGCGATCGAAAATGTAACCTTCAACCTTCGCGCCGTCTTTGCGCGTGATCAAAACATCGCCGCGATAATCGAATGCCTGCTCCAATGCCTTGCGCAGGTCTTCTTCGTTCGCCAGGGACGGAACCGACCCCTCGAGCTTTTCGTGAGCCGTTCCCGGTGCAAGTTCCAACGAATCCGGATCCACGGACGCGGAAGGCCCGTGCCCGGATTCCCGCCCGCTCAAACCCGCGTCTCCTCGCCCTCGGGCGCGTTGATTTGCACCAGCGGACTGGCAGCAGGCGCTGGCTGGGCGAAGTCATCCAGCAGTCGCAGCGCTGAGGCATCTTCATATTCGCCAAACATACGCGCCTTCACTTCCTGCCACATGCCCTGCAGCGACCCGAACAGATCGTTCACCGCAGATGCTTCATAGCCGCTGTGCACCATGCAATTCGCGCATTTCGGATTGCCCGACTCGGTCCCGTAATTCTCCCACGCCGTCGTCTCAAGCAACTCGGCGAATGTATCTGCGTAACCGTCCTGCAGCAGGTAGCACGGCTTCTGCCATCCGAAAACGTTGAAGGTCGGCATACCCCAGGGGGTGCAGGCGTACTCACGTTTCCCCATCAGGAACTCGAGAAACAACGCCGACTGGTTGAAACGCCACTTCTTGCTGCGATTCGAAAGCATGGCGCGAAACAATCGCCGCGTGCGAGCACGACCGAGAAAGCGCTGCTGATCCGGCGCCTTGTCGTAGGAGTAACCAGGCGAAAGCATCATGCCCTCGACGCCCAAATCCATCATTTCGTCGAAGAAGGCGCGCACGCTCTTGGGATCTGCGCCATCGAACAACGTTGTATTGGTGGTCACGCGGAAACCGCCGGCCAGCGCCGCTTTGATCCCCTCGATTGCCTTGTCGTATCCGCCGTCCAGACAAACCGAAAAGTCGTGATGCTCGCGCTGCCCATCCATGTGGACGGAAAAAGTCAGATACTTGCTGGGCTTGAACAGATGGATCTTTTCCTTAAGCAGCAGCGCATTGGTGCAGAGATAGATATATTTCTTGCGCGCCACCAACCCTTCCACAATCTCGCCGATCTGCGGATGCAGCAGTGGCTCGCCGCCAGGAATAGAAACAGTCGGCGCGCCACACTCATCGACCGCCCGGAAAGCATTCTTCAGGAGTAAGTTGCGACTTCAGCACATGCGCCGGATACTGAATCTTCCCGCAACCCGCGCACGCCAGATTGCAGCGGAACAGCGGCTCCAGCATCAAGACCAGCGGATACTGCTTACGTCCCCTGAGCTTCTGCCCGAGGACATAAGTAGCCACTGTCCACATCTGAGAAATTGGTACCGCCATTCGTCTAGTCTCCAGTGCCGCTCTAACCCACTTGTCATTCCGAGGAGCGAAGCGACGAGGAATCTGCTTCTCGCCGGCCAGAACCCAGAACCAAATGCCTAGCCTCGCCCGACGACCACAACTCGCCAACTACCCAATCCGCCGCACGCCAGTTCCCTGCGCCGCCCCCGCCATCGCCTTGCTATAAGTCGTCAAAGCGATCAGCGGGAAATACTGCCGGTACAACGTATAGACCAAATAAAATACCCGCGGGAAACCCGTCCCCGTAGTCTGCGGCTCGTCCCAACCCCCGCTCTTTTTTTGCGTACGCAGCAAGTATGCAATCCCCCGCGCCACAGAATCACTACGCGTATCACTAGCCGCCAGCAATCCCAGCACCGCCCAAGCTGTTTGCGAGGGCGTGCTCGGACCCACGCCCCGTGTGCCGGGATCGTCGTATGAACCGCAAGTTTCGCCCCAGCCGCCATCCGGGTTTTGCACCATGCGCAGCCACTCCGCGCCCTGCTGAATATAGGGCTCGTGATGATCTACGCCCATCGCTTCCAGCCCGCGCAGTACCTGCATCGTCCCGTAAATGTAATTAACGCCCCAGCGCCCGAACCAGGATCCATCGGGCTCCTGCTCCTCGCGGATGAACTTCAGCGCCTTCTTCACCCGCGCATCATTCTTGTCATATCCATAAGCCGCGAGCATCTCGAAGATTCGCCCCGTGATGTCGACCGTCGGCGGATCGAGCATGGCGTTGTGGTCGGCGAACGGAATGTACTGGAACACCATGCGAGTGTTGTCCTTGTCGAACGATGCCCAACCACCGTTCTTGCATTGCATGGAGAAAATCCAGTCAATCGCCCGTTGCACCGATTCCCGTTGATACCGTCCGTTGGGATGCTCCACGTGACCCAGGGCAAGGCAAACCATCGCGCTGTCGTCTACGTCCGGATAAAACTCGTTGTTGAACTCGAAATACCAGCCGCCCGGCTGCCCTTTCCTGTTTTTCACTTTCCAGTCGCCCACGGTGCGGACCTGCTTCTGCAGAATCCAATCGGCGCACTTGACCATCCGAGGATCGTTCGCCGGAACGCCAGCTTCACCCAGAGCAAACAGCGCATACGCCGTGTCCCAGATCGGCGACATGCAGGGCTGCATCCGGAAAGTATCCCCTTCTTCGATCCCGAGCTTCTCGAATTCATCCAGCGCGCGAATCACTTGCGGATCGTCGAGCGAGTAGCCCAGGCAGCGCAGCGCGATAATGGCATTCAGCATCGACGGATAGATCGCACCCAAGCCATCGCTCATCTCGAAGCGTTCCAGCATCCATTGCTCCGCCCGCTTTAGCGCCAGCCAGCGCAGCGGACGTATATGTACCAGCTCGAACCAGTGCGTCAGCCGATCGAAAACCAGGAAGAAGTTGCGCCACGAGACCAGCTTGTCACTCCAGTGCAGACGCATGCGCGACTTGTCGCGGCCGCCGACGAACAATTCCTCCACACCGAGCTCATCGGCAATCTTCTTCAAAGGCTTTTTCGCATAGCAAATCGACAGCGGCACTAGAATCGCACGCGACCACGAAGAAATTTCGTAGATGTTGAACCAGAACCAGTTAGGAAACAGCACGATCTCCGGAGGAATTGCCGGCACGGCGTCGTAATCGTACTGCCCCAGAAAGCACAAATAAATTTTGGTAAAGGTGTTGACCTCGGTCACCCCACCCATTTCAAGGATCTTCTTGCGCGCCCGCACCAAGGCCGGGTGATCAGGCTTATATCCGCTGAGCTTTAGCGCAAAATAGGCTTTCACGCTGGCACTTACGTTTGAGGGAGCGTCAACGTAGATGCCCCAGCCACCATCTTCGTTCTGATACTTAAGAATCCAGTTGCAGCACTTCTGGAAGCGCTCCGGGTCGCCCGTGCCGAGCAGCGTGTGCAACAAAATATAGTCGCTCTCGAGGGTGGTGTCGGCTATCAGCTCTCCGCACCAGTAGCCCTGTTCGTGCTGCTGGGAGAATAAGAATTTACGCGCGCCATCGACCGCGGCTGCGACCCGGCTGGACAGATCGTCTATCTTTCCGAAACGCATCTGCGGCGCACTCGACGCCGAAAATGAGGGGGAGGGTTCGTCCATATTTGTTTCTCTACTCCGCACTAACCGCGCTGGGGGCGCTGGCAATCGCCTCCACAATTTCTGGAGGCAAACCAAAGCGCACGTTCTCGGGCATGACTTCGACTTCCTGTACATTGCCGAAGCCTTTGCTGCTCAAAAACTTCACCACTTCTTCCACCAGGCATTCCGGAGCTGAAGCACCCGCCGTCAAAGCAATCGTCTTTACGCCTTCCAGCCACTCCGGCTTAATGTTCTGGAAGCTGTCAATAAGATGTGAGCCAGTGCCCAGGTTGCGCGCTACTTCGACCAACCGATTGGAATTGGAGCTGTTATCCGAACCCACCACCAAGAGCAGATCCGCATCCGACGCCACATGCTTCACCGCGACCTGTCGGTTCTCTGTGGCATAGCAGATATCCTGCGCCGCCGGTCCCTTGATGTTCGGGAAGCGCTCCCGCAAAGCCGCGATAATGTCTTTGGTTTCGTCCAGACTCAGCGTAGTCTGCGTCAGGTACGCCACCCGATCGGGATTGGGCACGGTCAGTGACTTCACCTGCTCCGGCGAACCCACCACCTGGGTCACCACGGGAGCCTCGCCCAGCGTTCCAATCACTTCGTCGTGGTCGTGGTGGCCGATCAGGATGAGCGAGTAGCCTTCTTTGGCAAATTTGACCGCTTCCACGTGAACCTTGGTGACCAGAGGGCAGGTCGCATCAATGACCCGCAAATTGCGCGCCGCGCTGGCCTCGCGCACCTCCGGCGAAACTCCGTGAGCGCTGTAAATCACCCGCTCGCCGGGCGGAACTTCGTCCACGCTGTCGACGAAAATCGCGCCCTTGCCCTGGAGTTCCTCGACCACAAAGCGGTTGTGTACGATCTCCTTGCGGACATAAATCGGCGGCCCGAAAGCCTCCAGGGCAATCCGGACGATATCAATCGCCCGCACCACCCCCGCGCAGAAGCCCCGGGGTTTCAATAAAAGCAGCGTCTTGCCGTTGCTATTAGGCACGATAAGGTTCCTGTAAGGGTACACTTCCCCACTATGGTTTTATCTATTTAAGCTACCTGAAAGAACCATTTTGGTCAACGTAAGCCCAAGAACCGCATAGGATTAGCAGTGATTGGCGATCTATAGCAGCGAACGGGGAACCGTTGGATCAAAACGCCCAAAAAATCCATTACCCACAAAGTTACACGAAGGCAAACCTCAATTTTTCTTCCTTTGTGTACCTTAGTGTCCTTCGTGGTAAATGGGGTTAATCAGGAATAAGCCAAAATCTTGTCAAGCCCCCCAGACCCCCGGTTTTCCCGTAACTCGCTCATTCCATAACGAAAATAAACTTGAAAACCATGTCATGTTTACCCTATTCAACCTGCTATTCTAAAAGAGTAGGTATTTGCAGGCGCGGGTTTCAAACCCCGCGCCCTTTTTGTTTGTCCGCGACCGCTCGAAATCCCACATCAAATCTGAGACCCCAGGAGAAATGAAGGCGCAGCCTAACCGCTGACCCCTTTTTCTTAGTTGCCCATGAAAAAACAGTGCAAAGTTCGCCCCCGGACCGCCGTCGTTCCATGCAACAAACCCCGCACTTATACCCGCAAACGCCAAGGTGAACTGGCCGAGATGGCGTTCGCGCACAAGGCCGCAAGCTTGGGATTCTGCGTCTCCAAGCCCTACGGAGACAGCGAACGCTTCGACTTCATCGTCAGTTGGAACGGCCGCCTGTGTCGTGTGCAAGTAAAGTCGACTCACACCGCCAAACGAGGGGTCTACGAGGTAGGTGCGCACGGCTGCTGGGGAGGTCGCGATATTTACACCAAAGACGAAATCGATTTCATCGCCGTCTACGTCGTCCCCGAGAACACCTGGTACCTGATCCCCATCGAAGCCACCCAGGGACGCAAGCGCCTCTGCCTCCATCCCAACGTCCCCCGCAGAGCATGCTACAAATACGAAAAATACCGCGAAGCCTGGGGGCTAATGAAGCCAAGCCACAAATCGGAGGTGGCCAAAAGGCCATGAGGTCGACGCCTCGCCGGTACCAACTACTCGAGAAAATCATAGTTGGGCGGGTGGCCGAGCCTTTCGCGCACTGTCGGGTGCGGGTGCGGGTGCCCCGCTCCTTGCGGTTTTTGCAAGGGGCGGGTCAACGATTGCGACATCCCGCGGATGAACCTGAGACCACCGCCAGCGTGACGCGAACACCCGCCCCTTGCGGGGTGCCCCATTTCTCGCGCTTTTCGAGATGTGGGTGTCAGAAGTGAAATCAGGCGACGTGTGGCCATGATCCGGTCGTGTAGGGCGGACACTCCTGTCCGCCGCCTTTGAAGTTGGGGCTTGATTTTCGCACAATCGGTTTTGAGGCCTGACATTTTGACAAAGTGAAAAAGCGGACTGGTGTGTCCGCCCGCGTTGCACGTGACTTTCTCACCGCCTTGGGACAAGCCGGCGAGGTCGCCTTCCCGATCTAACTCCGGCGGATATACAACGTCTAACTGGTAAGGTCCCCGTTGACGTAATTGCCGGAGGCCCACCCTGCCAAGGATTTTCAACTCTTGGCGATCCTGGTTTGTCCGGGCGTACCCGATTCGCAGCGTTGCAGGATTGAGATGGCAACTGTGAACGGTGTCCTCCCACCCTTGTCGCAAGGTGCGCTATAAGAATGGGGCACCCCCAGAGCTGGTTGTGTCCCGGAACACCTGGAGCGATTCGTCAAGGGTGGGCCCGTCACACGATATCGTTGGCCGGGAGCGGAGTTTTCTCAATCCATTTTCAAAACAACGACGGTGATGTCGTCGTGTTGGGGCGCGCCTTTCGACCATTGAGATACGACGGCGATGATGTGGTTCAGGATTTCCTTGGCGCTCCGCTGAGACACTTCCGCAATCGCAGCGCGCAAACGGTCCTCGGAAAACTCTTCCTGCTGCACGTTCATGGCTTCGGTTACGCCGTCCGTATAGGCCACCAGAACGTCGCCGGACCGCAGTTGCACTTCGCCTTCGTCGAAGTTGCCGTCGGGAAACAAGCCGAGCACGAGACCGCCGCGGGACAAGTGCTCAAAAACCGCGCCTGACTTCTCCGCTTCCGGATCGGATCCGCGAAGCAACAAGGGTGGATTGTGTCCGGCGTTGACGAAGAGAAACGAACCATCGGCCGCGTCGAGTTGGCCGTAAAAGCAAGTCACATATCTTGCTGTGGTAACAGAGGCGCAGATGAGCCGATTCAACATCGCGACTACGCTCTTTACCGGAACCTGCTTCTGGGAATTAAACAACTGGCCGCGCAACGAAGCCTGTACAACCGACATCATCAGAGCGGCGGAAATCCCTTTGCCGGCGACGTCCGCAACGCAGATACCGACGCGGCTGTCTCCGAGCGGCACGTAGTCAAAGTAGTCTCCGCCCACCTGCGAGGCGGGCTGGCAGAAACCGCAGAGATCGATTCCCGCCAATTTCAGTCCGGTGGCCGGCAGCAAATTCCGCTGTACCTCGGCGGCTACGGTCAACTCTGCCCGCAAGCGTTCATGCTCCACCAGACGCTGCAAGAGTTTTGTGTTCTCGATCACCAGGGCCAACTGCCCGGCGACACTGTCCAGCATCTCCCGCTGTTCTGGAGTGAATCGATCGGACTCGCGCTTCGCCAGAGCGAGGACGCCCAGCAAATCACCCTTGGTCCTGAGTTGCACCAGCAGAGACGACCGCGTCTGCAGCAGCACGTCCCTTTCCCGCATGCGTTTCTCCAGAACCTGAGGAGGCGCGTCGGTTAATGCCAGTTGCCACGCGCTCAATTCGGCCGCGTCCAGTTGCAGTGGCGAGGACAAGCTTTTCAATCGCCGGATGACAAAGGAGTCGGATGAAAGCGCGAGTTTCGCATGGCTGCCCGAGATCGATTCCAGAGGAATCGCAGTGGAGACACGGCAAGAGAAGTCCCCGGAATCGTCATCGCGAATGAAAAGAGAGATCGCCGGAATCGAAAAGGCTCGAGCGACAACGTCGACCAGGGATTCGTAGAGGGTCTCGACGGAACTCGCCCCGCGCACGGCGGAAGAGAGGTCGAGCAGTCGGACAGCGCCCTCCGTGCGCCCAGTCGAACGACGCCTGGAGGCACGACCTGCGTCCGGCGCCTTAGGTGGATGACGGAGAAACTTTATCTTTATTTTGGGAAAAATCCTCACGTTTAATCCTGACGCAAAGCAACCATCGGATCCACCCGCGCAGTTCTTCGTGCTGGAACATAGGAAGCAACCAGCACGACCGAAAACAGTAAAGCCGACGCACCAGCAAAAGTCAGCGCATCGTAACTCTTCACATCAAACAACAAAGTTGACAGCAACCGGGTTAGAGCGAATGCCCCAATGATCCCGGTCACCAAGCCCAGCACACCCACGACCGCACCCTGGTTCAGAACCAACTTGATGACATCGAAACGCTGCGCTCCCAAAGCCAGCCGGATTCCAATCTCGCGAGTATGCTGCGTAGCTAGATACGAGAGCACGCTGTACACGCCGACGACCGCCAGGATGGTTCCGAGTAGGGCGAAAATCACCGTCACATTCCTTGTGAACCGGCGGCTGGCGATGGAATTATCCATGACCGTCTGCATGGTCTTCACATCGTAGGCGGTCTGATTGGCGTCCAGGGAAACGACTTCGTGGCGAATGGCTCCGACCAGCGCGTCCGGATCACCCACGGTTCGAACCACGAGGCTCATACTGTTTGCGACTGCTCCGGATGCGTCGTTCAGGAAATAAACTTCGGGACGGGGAGGGGCGTCCAATCCCGCCTGGCGGATGTTTCCAACCACTCCAACGATGGTGATCACCTGGCCGTCGACGAGTTCGTCCACTATGCGCTTGCCTAACGGATCTCCGTATTGAGAGATCATTTGCGCGAACTTGTCATTTATCATCGCGTACTGGCCGTTGTGGCCAAGATCGCTTTCGGAGAGTTCACGCCCGCGTTGCATCGGAATATTGAGCGCGTGAAAATAGCCCGGGCTCACGAACCGGACCTCAATCGCCCATAACGGATCGTTGACAAAGTGAGGTAAGCCCTCAATATTGACGGGCCCGTTGAAGCCCCATGTTTCGACAGGCAACAAATTGATCAGGCCAGCCGCCTGCACTCCGGGCAACTGCTCGACACGGTGTCGCAAATCATTGTAGAAACGGGCTGCCGCGTCCGGCTTATAGGCGTCTTGCGCCAGCGATAACTTCATGGTCACAACATTCTGTACCTGAAAACCGGGATCCACCTGCTGCAACCGCAGAACCGTCTTCATGAGCAGGCCAGCACCAATCAGCAATACAATCGCCGCCGCAATCTCACCCGTCGCGAGCAGGCCGGTGGTCCAATTGGATTGCGGGCTGCCCGCGGATGTGCCTCCCTGCTTGAGCGCGAGTTGGATGTCGCTCTTGGATGCCTGCAGGCCGGGCACAATCCCGCACAGCAATCCAGTAAGAATGGAAACAACAAAGGAGAACAGCAGCACTCGCCAATCCAGCGTCACTTCCTGCGCCCTTGGCAGATACGGGCCAGCCCATGCGACCAGCGCTCTCATCCCGATCACCGAGAAAATGATACCGACGATGCCGCCAAGCAAGGCGACGAGTACGCTTTCGGTCAGGAATTGGCGCAACAAATCAGCCCGCGACGCCCCGAGCGCGGTGCGTATTGCAGTCTCCCGCCGCCGGACTGTGGCTCGGGCGAGCAAGAGATTAGAGACGTTTGCGCATGCGATCAGCAGGACAAACCCAACCGCGCCGAACAGCGCCAGCAGAGCTGGCCGGGTCTTACGAACCAGTTGTTCCTGCAAGCTGAGGACGAGAGCCGATCGGGTGGCTTGTATGTCGGGATATTGTTGCGCGATGCGGTGAGCGATGAGCGCGATATCCCGCTGGGCGTCGGCAAGGGACACTTGCGGTTTCAGCCGACCGATGACTTCGTACATATGACTGCCGCGATCATTCGCCAGCGTGGGTGGGACCACAAGAGGAATCCAGGCCTGTATTTCAGGCGAAGGGTATTGAACGTAAGCAGGCATCACCGCGACGACCGTGTGCGGCTCGGCGTTGAGCTTAACTGTCCGCCCAATTACATTCGGATCCGAGCCAAATTGGCCCCGCCAGAGTCCCTCGCTCAGGATCACGAGGTTTCCCGTGCCTGGCTGGTCTTCTCCGGGGAGGAAAACTCGCCCCAGGAGAGGTTGAACTCCTAACACTTTAAAAAACTCCCACGACACGGCGACGCCCGACAAATGCTGAGGATTGTCGCTCCGGAGCGTGAGATTTACATATGAAATAGCTGCCAGCGCTTCAAAGCTTGTATTTTGCTGGCGCCAGTCCTGCAAGTTCGGCCACGATACGCTGCCCGTGAAGGCGTTCCTCGCCTCCCAGAGGCGTGCAATGCGCTCGGAATTCTTGTAGGGGAGCGGGCGAAGCAGAATGGCGTTGATCAGGCTGCAAATAGAGGTATTGGCTCCGATAGCGATTGCCAGTGTGAACACAGCTATCAGGGTAAAGGCGTAGTCCTTGCGCAAACTTCTAATCCCGACCGAGACATCTTTCAGAAAGTTCATCTGCAATCCCCAAGATTCATTTGTGCGACTGCCACGTCCGGTACATTAAACCGAAGTTACGAAAACTGCGAGTAATTAGGGATCAAATTGCCCTCCCGTGATACGAGCGGATCGCGAGTTTTGTTCCGAATGGCAGGCGGGCTTCAAGTTAGACGGGTCTCGACACCTTGAACTTGGACGAATGCCCGTGTTCTTGGAAGCCGGATGTGCATCTGTTTTGTCTGGCAGTTCTGCCAGTGGTTCGGGCGAACCACCCTGCCTGACTTGTTTTGACAAAGAAATCGACCGTGAAGTTTGCGGTATCTGTCGAAGAACAGAACCGAATTTTACTCGCGGCCGACCCAGTCGAAGAGGTTCTTTCCGGCTATCACGATGGCCCTTCGGAAGGATTCAGACGTGGCGGACTGCTGGAGGACGAATGGTGAGATCCGGGTCACTTCGTCGGCAAACAAGAGAACTCTGCGTAGCCACACCGCGTCAGGCCGGAAGTCTGGGTAATACAGCAGACGGGTGGCCCAGCCTTTCGCGTACTCTGCGAAGGCTGGGGCTGTCGGCCGTCACCGAGACGAAAATCCCGGCTCTACCAGAGTCGCTTTACGTCGTATTGATCGAGAACGGTATCAGCGCTCAAAATCGGCGCATTCAGCGCCTGCGCCTGAGCCACCAGCAAGCGGTCAAAGGGGTCGCGATGATGCAAGGGCAGCAGACCCGCCCGGACCGCCTGCTCCATGCTGATAGGCAATTCCTCAAACCCTTCCTCTTCCGTGTAGCGAGGCAGTTCCGTCGTCAGCGAAAGGGCATCGAACTTCCCGAGATTAACTTTGATCGCCAGCTCCCACGCAATCGCAGCCGACACAAAAACAGTATTGTTCTGATTCGCGATGATCGAAGAAGCCCGTCGCGATAGCTTCGGACTCGTTACCGAACCACCAAATCAGAGCGTGAGTATCGAGCAGAATTTTCACTCAAAACCCAAGTCGGACAATTCCTGGTCGGTGAGCGGGTCGAACGCATCGGCCGTGTAGGAAACTTGCCCCGCGAGCCGGCCCGGGACGCGTTTCTTCGAGGCCGAACCCAACGCCACTAACTTGGCGACCGGCTGGCTGCCGCGGGCGATGACGACCTCTTTGCCAGAGCAGGCTTCCTCCAGCAACCGCGAAAGGTTCGTCTTCGCCTGATGAACAGTGTATTTCATGCTTAGCTAATTGTATTAGCTAATACATGCGGAGTCAAGAAACCAACCGGGTGCCCCACATCTCGCGGTTTTCGAGATGTGGGTGTCGGAATCCGGGAAAACCTGGAATCAAACAGCGCAACCCGTCGGCATGATCCGCCCGTGTAGGGCGGACACTCCTGTCCGCCGCCTTTGAAGTTGGGGTTGATTTGTGGATCGCCCGCAACACCCCAACTGAGCGTCGGGGTGGCCCAGTTTTTCGTGCACTTTGCGAAGGCTGGGGCACTTGACCGCCAGTAGCCCGGGCTGGAACGCTACGCGTTGGTCTTCAGCATCTGCTCAGCATGCTTCCGCGAAGTTTCGGTCAGCTTGGCGCCGCTGAGCATGCGGGCAACTTCCTCGGTGCGTTCCTCGCCGGTGATGAGGCGCACCGCGGTGCGGGTGCGATCGGCGGAGCTTTTCTTCTCGATCAGATAATGATGGTCGGCGAAGGTGGCAATCTGCGGCAGGTGAGTCACGCACAGCACTTGATTGGCTCGCGACAATGCCTTCAGTTTTTTGCCCACGGCTTCCGCCGCGCGTCCGCCAATGCCGGTATCGATTTCATCGAAGATGAGGGTTCGGTGCGCGGGCGCCCGCGCAGTACTTGTCTTCTTGATTGCGCCAGGCTCCACGCTGGCTTTCAACGCCATCATCACCCGTGACAGCTCCCCGCCGGATGCGATGTGCTCCAACCGTCGCAGGGGCTCGCCAGGGTTCGTCGAAATCATATAAACAACTTGGTCGAAGCCGGACGCAGTCCAGTTCCCTTCCTCATCCGTGCCGCTGACCTCGATGTGAAAGTCAGCCTTCATGGCCAGATCGTTGATCTCAGCCTCGACCAGCTTCTCTAGCTTGCGGGCGCCCTCGTAGCGCTTCTTCGAAATGGCACGAGCCGCGCGCAGATACTCGTCGGCTGCCTGTGCCAGCTCTGTGCGAAGCTGGCCCAGAATTTCGTCCTTGTTTTCCATCTCCGAAAGCTTGCGGCGGACTTCTTCGCCGTGATCAATCACGTCTTCGAGCGCAGGGCCGTATTTGCGCTTCAGACGATCGAGGAGCGCGAGACGATCTTCCACCTCCGCCAGGTGCTCGGGTGATGCTTGAATGCCGCCAGCGTAATCGCGAAGGGTCGCGCCCACGTCTTCGACGCTGATGCGTGCGGTCTCGATCGCGGCGAGTGCCTCCTGGAATTTGGGCTCGTAGCGCGACAACTCTTCGATGTGCTTCTGGGCGGTTCGCAACGACGACGAAGTTGAAGCACTCCCCTCGTAAAGCAGGTCGAAGGCATTCATAGCAGCGCTGTAGATTTTCTCCGCGTTGGCTAAAACGCGCTTCTCGGTTTCGAGGCGTTCGTCTTCACCGGGCTGCAGCTTGGCGTCTTCAATCTCCCGCTTCTGGAAAGTCCACAGATCGAGTAGACGCAGCCGGTCTTGCTCGCCGTGCTCGAGTTCTTCGATACGACGGGCAGTGCCCTTCCATCTGGCGAACGCCGCGCTGGTGGCTTCGAGTTGAGTACCGGCAAAAGCATCGAGCAGTTCCAGGCGTGCCCCGGCGTCGAACGAGAGGATGGATTCGTTTTGCGCGTGAATCGTGGCCAGATGCGGCGCCAACTGCCGCAGCACACCGACGGTGGCTGGCTGATTGTTGATGAAGACGCGACCCTTTCCTCCTATAGCAACCTCGCGCCGCAGAATGATGGATTCGTCTTCATCGTTAGGGTCGATGCCGTTGGCTTCGAGAATTCGAGCGACGACCTTTTCCATCTTGTCGTCAATCTCGAATACCGCCGATATCACAGCCCGGTCGGCACCGGAGCGAATCACGTCGGTGGAAGCCTTCTCGCCCAGAAGAAGTGCGAGCGCATCAATCAGAATGGATTTTCCGGCTCCGGTCTCTCCGGTCAGCAAATTCAGGCCAGCAGCGAACTCTACCGCCAGATTGTCGATAACCGCGTAATTTTCAAGCCGCAGTTCCGCGAGCACGGGCTATCCTGGGATTTCGAGGTTGTGCGCAGAATAGCATGAAACAGTTATGGGCAGAGCTGTTAATGTAAGCGCGCGCGTCCACGCCCGTGCGGGCCACGACATCCTTCTTTGGTGTCTTCTTCCCTTTGTGTACCTTCGTGTCCTTTGTGGTTTACGAAGTGCAAATACCAGAGCCACCAAGGACACGAAGGTACACGACGATTTCCGCATTTAGAATTTATGCTTAAATTGGAGCAGTTGGCCGAGCCTCTACAGCGAAATCCCGTTGATGCATGCGATACGTCCACTCAAGAAGCCGGTGGAGTTCGTCTATAATCACAACAGCCTCCTAAATAAAATGCATTTTCCCTTACTACTGGCAGCGGTGGTTGGCGGAGAGATCATTGATCTGGTTGGAGAAACCGGTCCTGTCGCCAAGGTCGTTCTTCTCCTCCTGCTAATTTTCAGCGTGATCTCCTGGGCCATTATTCTTTCCAAGTGGAGCCTGGTGCGCCGGGCGCGGGTGCAGAGCGGACGCTTTGTGCGCGCGTTCCGCAAAGCCCAGCGGCTGCAGGACGTCTCGGCCGTGGCCGAGCAGTTCAAACCCAGCCCGCTGGTTGCGGTGTTTGAAGGCGGCTTCGCGGAACATCGGCGGCAAGGCAGCAGTATTGCGATTCAGCGGGCCATGCAGATCGCCTGCTCGGAGGAGGTCACGCGCCTGGAGCGCAACATGCCCTGGCTCGCGATTACAGGCGCAGTGACCCCATTCGTAGGCCTCTTCGGCACGGTCTGGGGAATTATCGATGCGTTTCATGGGTTGGGGACGGCGGGGGCGGCTACTTTGCGGGCGGTTGCGCCGGGGATTTCCGAGGCTCTGATCACTACTGCGGCGGGGTTGGCGGCGGCGATTCCGGCGGTGATCGCTTACAACCTGCTGGGCAGTTCGATTCGGGAGTTCGCGGCGCGAGGCGATGACTTCGCGCTTGAAATGCTGAATGCGGTGGAGCGATCGCAGCCCGTGGTTCCGGAGGTGCGGAGGTAATGGCCTTCACGGCTTCTAACGGACGCACTCAAACTTCTCTCTCCGACATCAACATTACGCCGCTGGTGGACGTTGTCCTGGTGCTCCTGATTATCTTCATGGTCACCGCGCCGGTGTTGCAATCGGGCATCGAGGTCAGCGTACCCAAGACGCGCACGGTCAAAGAAATCACCGAAGAGCGCCTGGTGATCAGCGTCGACAAGCAACAGCGCGTGTTTCTGGGTAACGATCCCATCAACATCAACGAGATCGCCGCCCGGCTGCATCAGAAGATTCGCGATCCGCAACACCAATCGATTTTCATCCGCGCCGACGAAAATGTCCCCTTCGGCGCCTTCGCCACCGTGATGGACGCGGTGAAGCAGTCGGGGATTACCAACGTGAGCATTGTGACGCAACCGCTTCAAAGTCATGGAAGCCAACGCTGAGATATTTTTCGAACACGATCATTGGGGCCGCAATCTGGCATGGTCGGCGGCGCTGCACCTTGCGGTTGCAGGCTCCATCGTCCTGTACGCGGTTATCGGACCGGGCCGCGGCGGCGGCACCTGGGGCGCTGGGGGCGGTGGAGACGCAATGGGAGTGACCCTGGTCAGCTCGGTTCCGCTGCCTGCGAGCTCGGTGCAGACGCAGAATGTTCTGGCGAACGAATCCAAAGGATTGACTCAGTCGCTTCCGAAGACTGAGGAGAAAGAACCGGAAGCGATTCCGATTCCCGATAAGAATGCGAAGACGAAACCGAAACCGCGGACCAGCGAGAGTCGTCAGAAACCTCAGCCCCAGCCTGAGAAAGAAGAAGCCAGCAACGTAGTTCCGTTCGGTGAAGGCGGCCCGGTCAGCGGCCCTTATGGAACCTTCAACGCGGGCGGAGCGAAAGGCGGGTTCGGTTTCACGGGTGGCGGAGGCGATTTTGGTTCGCGGTACGCGTGGTACGTGCGCGTGGTGCAACAGAAAGTTTCCGAGAACTGGCTCAAGTATGAGGTGGATCCGGGTATCCGCGAGGCACAGAGGGTTTACGTGACATTTGACATCAAGCGGGACGGGCATCCTGCGAACGTGCAGGTTGAGCAATCGAGCGGGGTGCCCTCGCTGGATCAGTCGGCGGTGCGAGCCTTGCAGCGCATTGATACTTTTGGTCCCCTGCCGTCGGATTATTCAGGGAATAGCGTTTCGGTCGAGTTCTGGTTCGATTACAAAAGATAGAGGGTCAGCTTTTGGCTTTTGGCTTCTAACTCATAGTTCGAGTGCTTGGAGAAAATCAGCTTTGGTCGAGAATGGATGTGGGAATGGGTAAGGGCAATTTGCGCTTGGATGTTGGTTATCTCGCGGTTGGCAGGGGTTTGGACACTGGTATCGGCGGAAGCACGACCGGCACGCACAGCTTCACGATCAAATCCCGCGTTTTCGCAGCGGCCTTCTTTCTCCTGACGACTGCCGCTTTTACTGTAGTTCCTTGTCTGGCTCAGCAAGACTGGATCAAAACGGGCACGGGCCTGGGGATGGAGAAAGTTCGTCTCGCGGTTCCTGACTTTAAGCCTTCCACTTCCGACGCCAAGAATGGTGACCTGCTTAAGGTTTTCAACGAGACTCTCTGGAATGATCTGGACAATGCCGGCATCTTCGACATGGCTTCGAAGAGCTTCTATCCTCTGGCGATTCCGGGCACGCCGACCGAGGTAAAGTTCGAGGCCTGGAATGCGCCGCCTCCCAACGCGGCAATGCTGGCGTTCGGCAACCTGGGTGTAACCGGCAACAATGTGACGGTGCAAGGCTGGCTCTACGACGTGAAGAACATCACCTCGCCACAGGTGCTGGGCAAGCAATATCAGGACGCGGCGACCACGGATGAAGCGCGTATTATCGCGCACAAGTTCGCGGACGAAATTATCTTCCGGCTGGGCGGCGGCATTCCCGGCGTTGCGGAAAGCCAGGTTTACTTTGTGAGCAGCCGCAGCGGACACAAGGAAATCTGGGTGATGGACTACGATGGGGCGAACCAACGCCAGATCACACATCTGGGTTCGATTTCCCTGTCTCCGCGGATTTCGCCAGACGGCTCGCGGTTGGCCTTCAGTTCGATGACGAAATCCGGTTGGGACATCCTGATGTACTCCATGGATCTCAATCGTCTGGTTAAATTTCCCGCGTTTGGCGGCACGAACCTCTCACCGGCGTGGTCTGCCGATGGCACGAAGTTGGCATTTTCTTCCTCGCGCTCCGGAGACCCTGAGATCTATGTCGTGGATCAATCGGGCGTAAATCTGAAGCGGGTTACGTCTTTCAAAGGCCCGGATGTGTCGCCGGTATGGAATCGCAAGACGGGGGCGCAGATTGCATGGGTAAGTGGGCGGACCGGCCTGCCGCAGATTTACACCATGGAAGCGGACGGCACCAATGTGCAGCGGCTGACGGACCAGGGTTATGCGGTTTCGCCGGCGTGGTCGCCCAACGGCCAGTTTCTGGCATTTTCCTGGATGCGCCATTACGGACCGGGAGCCCCGGGATCGGAAGATATTTACCTCATGGACGCGGCCAGCAAGCAGTGGGTGCAACTAACCCACGACGGTGGGCGAAATGATTTTCCGTCGTGGTCTCCGGATGGGCGGCACATTGTTTTCCAGTCCAGCCGTTCCGGAGGTGAGCAGATCTGGTCCATGCTGGCTGATGGAAGCAACCAAAAGCAGTTGACCTTTACGGGTAGCAATACGCAGCCGAACTGGAGCTGGAAGTAGGAGGGGTACGAAATACTGCGCGCGAGATTCCTCGCCCCGCGGGGCTTCGGAATAACGACGAGAATTACGTCGGATAAGAAGAAAAAGACAAGTGTCGGTTTTCGATGAACTAGCCCGGAGGTGGCGGAGAAGTGAACCCGCCCCGTTCTGGATTCTGAAGCGCGTTGAAGGGCAACGGCGCGCGCGACTACGCAGGGAGGAAATGTGAAGCAGCAGAAAATGAAGTGGATTACGCTTATATTCGCGTTGGGTGCCATCCTGTTCCTGGGCGCTTGCCACAAGAAGACACCACCGCCGCCGCCACCGCCACCGCCGCCACCAGCGCCGACGGCCTCGCTCACGGCAAATCCCAACACCATCCAGAAGGGACAACCGACAACGCTCACGTGGCAGACCTCGAATGCCACCGACGTGAGCATCGACGGCGTAGGAGCCGTGCAGGCCAGCGGCTCGCAGCAGGTAAACCCGTCCGATTCGACCACCTACACGCTGACGGCGAAGGGAGCCGGTGGGACCCAACAGGCTACGGCGCGGGTAACCGTGACCCAGCCTCCGCCGCCACCGCCTCCGCCGGCGCCCGGTCCGAGCGAGGAAGAGTTGTTCGCGCAGAACGTGAAGGACATCTACTTCGATTACGACAAATCCGATATTCGCTCTGACCAGCAAAGTTCGCTGCAGGCCGATATCGCTTTTTTGGCGCAGCATCCCGACATTCACTTCATTGTCGAGGGACACTGCGATGAGCGCGGGTCCACCGAATACAACCTGGCTTTGGGCGACAGCCGAGCAGGCTCCGTGCAGAGCGCACTGACACAAGGCGGAGTGGGCGCGGGCAATATCAAGACGATCAGCTACGGCAAGGAGAAGCCATTCTGCACCCAATCCAACGAGGCTTGTTGGCAGCAGAATCGCCGTGGCCATTTCGTGTATCAGAAATAGTCAATGGAGGTGCGGGACGTGCCTGCTCCGCACCTCAGCTTTTTCTGGCAAAGCCGCACACACACAGCGGAACCTCCAAGACAACTGTGTCTGGACCGCGCTATCCTTCACAATAGAGCCTGGCGGAGGGCGGACGCGGACTTCCGGTTTGTCCTTTAACTTTTGCAGCGTAAGGCTTTTGCAACTCAAGGAACAAGTTATGAAAATTCATCGATATTTGACCATGGTGGTGCTACTGATCGCGGTCTGCGG
Source organism: uncultured Acidobacteriota bacterium (assembly GCA_963820925.1). Taxonomy (GTDB): domain Bacteria; phylum Acidobacteriota; class Terriglobia; order Terriglobales; family Acidobacteriaceae; genus JABDBE01. The sequence goes on along the minus strand of CAWGBX010000008.1, from coordinate 225,283 downwards.
AAATGGGACACGGGCGTGGGGCGTGAGCAAAGAAATGGTTCAGCTGATGACCCAGGTGCAGACGCTGCAGGACCAGATGACTAAGATGCAACAGTCCTTCAACGAACGCATGGGCGTCATGCAGCACCTGATGGATCAGAACACCGACAGCATGAATAAGGTCGCAGCATCCATCACCGCGGTTCAGGGCGGCTTGGAAAAGTTGCAAACGGACAATGGCGGGAAAGTAGACCAGCTTTCCGGCCAGATCCAGGCGCTCAATGATTCTCTCGATGAACTAAAGGCGCGCCTGACCAAGGTCAGCAAGCAACTGGAAGACATGCAGGCCGCGCAGCAAAGCGTGGCTGCGGGACAGGCGGCGCAGCAGGCGCAACAGCAGGCCATGGCGCAGGCTCCGCCACCCGATGTGCTTTACAACAACGGGCTGCGGGATTACAACGCGGCGAAGAATGATCTGGCGAAGCAGGAGTTTTCGGACTATGTGAAGTTCTATCCCAACACCGACCTTGCGGGAAATGCGTATTTCTATCTGGCAGAACTGGCCTACAAGCAGGGGAACTTCCAGGAAGCCGTCAGCTACTACGACCAGGTGCTGCAGAACTTTCCTACCGGGAACAAGGCTGCCTCATCCGACTTGAAGAAGGGATTGGCTCTCATCGAATTAGGGAAGACGGACGATGGAATCGCCCAGCTTCGGCATGTAATCCAGCGCTATCCGCGTTCGAACGAGGCGCTGCAGGCCAAGGATCGGCTGCGCAAATTGGGAGTTTCGACGACCGCGGCACGGGCGCCCGGCGAGTAGGGTTGAGAATTGTAAATTGATGGTTGGGAACCGGTTGGTTCTATTTCTCTTTCTCTTCTTTCAATCCCAAGGTCCTCAGGCAGTATCGGATTTCTGCGGTCACTTCTTTTATACACATGCCTTCCTGCACCATCAGCTTGCAGGAGAGTGCCGCGCGACTCGAGCTCCCTCCCAAATCGAACATCACCCGGCAGGATTGGCACTCCTCATTCCAGCAGAAGGGGCCGTAGGAGACCTCCTCAGGGGCTAAGTATTGAAAGGAACGCAACAGCGGATTGTTGTCTGGAACCTCGAACTCCTTGTCCAGGATTGTGATCTTCACCAAGCGGGTAAATGACCGGTATGGAGTGGACGGAGCGGTCATGGCCGGGACATCTTACGGTAACACGCTGCGGTCGAGGGCATTCCAGAATCCCTGAGAACCCAGGTTCAACATTCTGGTTACCTTGTCAGCCTCAGTGCCAAGCGCTTTGAAATCGGCGGTCCTGCATCAATCCATGTCGTTTAAGTAATACGTTTGGCTCGGAACCTTGGAGTGTGAGAACCCGACTTCAGATTCTACGGTTACTGGTGCAATCGCGATTTATCGCGAACTGACGAACGGCTAAGCATCGTTTCGATGGACAATTCCGAGAATCGCCCCGACGAAAAGTCCGAGCGTTGCCACACCAAGCGTGACAAAATAGTTTCCTGAGGGCAGGGACAACAGCCAGCCCAGAACCACTCCCGCCACTCGTCCCGTCGCAGTAAATTTGAGGATGTTCTTCGTCACCGCCTGCATGATTGGTCAAACCCTCAATGAGGTCGCGGTAGGGACGACCATTGCTGATCGCCCCCCGCACAGATCCGCACGAGCGCTCATTAGCGCATGCGGCTCTTATCGCAGATCAATAACGGCCAAGCGTGCTGCTTGTCCGCACACTCGCCCACCCGTGGGACACGCGCTATCCCGCTCTATGTCGGGTACGTGTCGAGTGGGAGGGTGTTCTCTTTGATCAGCAGCCTTCCCTCCTCACTCTCCGCCGACGAGCCTGCCGTCTTTGTTCGAATGATTCATCAGTACTATGCCGCTGTCCGACTCCTCGCAGACGTACATGCGGGCCGTGTGGCCTAAGCCTTCTCCCGCCGTCCTGCGACTCACTTTTGCCGCAGGCGTCTGCGAGGTCTCCCGGTTCTCGTGCATGAAGTTTCTAGGCGTGTCTGGGGTCTTCGACTACGCCGGACCGAACAAGAGCTCGCGCTATCGCGCTTGTTCATGTTGCCTTCCGCGCATTACAAAGACGTCGGCGTCCGGATTGCATCTTTTCGGAGCTGAATACCCACCCCACCCTATCCTCTATCTACGCTTCACTGTGTCCCTCGCGGTAGCAGCGCAAGACTCGAGGCCGAGCGGATCGCTACTCCTTTCTCGTAAGGCTCTTTCATCCTCTACTTCATGCCGGTTCAGCCCGGCGCACTGAAATCGCGATGTTACGCCAAGGAGAACCGGGATCTGCGCCAACTGCTGTGGCACCGGCATCGCATGGTGCAGGCGCGCACGCGAATCATGAACCAGTGGCAAGCGGTGGCGCTGAACGAAGGCCTGCGCTGCAAGAAGCGGCTGTGGCGGGAGCACGGGCGGCAGCAGTTGGAGTCGTTTCGACCGGCTCCCTGGGCCAGCTGGCGACGGCGCGATCTGCTGGAGCTGATAGATCGACTGAACCCGACCATCGCGGAGTTGAGCCAGGCGATCGAGCAGGAAGCAGAGAAGTGCCCGGAGGCGCAGCGACTGCGCACGCATCCCGGAGTCGGGGCCTTGACCGCACTGGCCTTCGTGATGATCATCGGCAAAGCCGAGCGGTTTCGGTGTGGCAAGCAGATCTCGAGCTATCTGGATGTACGGTGTTGCACTTGATTCGTGAACTCAAGGGCTGGCTGGCGCGAACTATACCCGCGCCTCCGGTGGGGGGAGGAAAATGTTCTTGACATCCCCTTTTATAGATCAGGCCATAGCGCAAGTTTGCGCCGTCTGTTCGCCCCGAAAGCGCAGTGGTGTGCAGCGGCGAGGGGGGGTTGAGCGTAATCGGGATCTTGCAACACTTGTCCGAGAAGTCGGTGATCAAACAATTTGAGGAGCATCAGCGCATTGCCGCATTGCTTGACAGCCGGTCTCGGCGGGTGTAAGAAGGCTGTGTAATACGGCTTATTTCCCCGTCTCGGAGGGCAGACATGCCATCTCAGCGCATGCTCTGGGGATGTTCCTCAGGATTGCACAGCCCGCATACTCCCGTCTTTTGTTCCCCGCTGAGAGCATCCATTCTTAAGTTCGTTGCAGCAACCTCATGCAGGGAGAGTAGTTCAATGCGACGGAAGAAATCTTGGTTCAGGATGAGCGGGATTCTGATAGTGCTCGCAGTGGCTCTCATGCTGCCAGCGCAGGCTGTGGCGGCCAGCAAGTACAAGGTGCTGCACAAGTTCACCGGTGGCGCGGACGGGGGCTTACCTTATGCCGGTCTGACCTTCGACACGGACGGGAATCTTTACGGCACGACTGCTGGCACGGTCTACAAGCTGACGCCGAACGCGGACGGAACCTGGACGGAAAGCGTGCTGGATCGCTTGCGCGGCGCATCCTATGCTGACCTCATCTTCGACTCGACCGGGAATCTCTACGGCACGACCGCAGACGGTGGTGCTTCTGACACCGGCACGGTCTACAAGCTGGCGCCGAACGCGGACGGAAGTTGGACGGAGAGCGTGCTGCATAGCTTCTGCAACAACTGCGCCGACGCATACCCCAATGCTGGCGTCATCTTCGACTCGGTCGGGAATCTTTACGGCACGACTGCAGGCGTCGCAGGAGGCGCCGTCTACAAGCTGACGCCGAACGCGGACGGAAGCTGGACGGAGAGCGTGCTGGATCGCTTGCCCGGCCCATCCTATGCTGGCCTCATCTTCGACGGGGAGGGGAATCTTTACGGCACGGGAGGAGCCGGCGTCTTCGAGCTGACGCCGAACGCGGACGGAACCTGGACGGAGAGCGTGCTACATCGCTTCACCGGCGCCGACGGGTCAGATCCCCTCGCCGGCCTGATCTTCGACGCGGCGGGGAATCTCTACGGCACCACTTACTATGGTGGCGCTGTTGACTGGGGCGTCGTCTTCAAGCTGACGCCGCACTCGAACGGAAGTTGGACTGAGAGCGTGCTCCACTCCTTCGCGGACCATCCAGGAGCCAATCCGTTCGCTGGCCTGGCCTTCGACCTGGCCGGGAATCTTTACGGCACAGCCTCAGACGAGGAATCGGCTAACGACGGCGTGGTCTTCAAACTGACACCCCACTCGAATGGAGGCTGGGCTTACAGCGCGCTCCACGTGTTCGCGGGCAAACCGGCTCGGCATCCGCTTGGCCGCGTGATCCTTGATAAGGCCGGTAACGTCTACGGTACTACTCACGAGTGACAGCAGTGGCAATTGTTTCGGTGTCGTCTTTGAGATCACCCCGTAGCTCTGTAACTCCTCAGACGGGGAAAAACCGGGGACCGCTGTCCCCATATTTATCGCTAACTCTTTCGTCCTTTCGTGTCGTCTATTCCGACTCGATCTTCAGCGTCCCTCAGATCCGGGTGCGGTCAGAAAACCAGGTCCCTCGACTCCAGAGTTAGGGAGATTGGCTGATCGCATCAGCCTAAAGGCCGCGCTCCGCCAGCAGCTTCTGCTTCTCGTGCCAAGCCTTGTAGGCATACACAACGGCCAGTAGTGGCGGTGCGAGCAGCACACCCCAGAATGGAATCACAATGCCCAGGATGATCGGTGTCAGGATGGAAGCCCACATCGGCACTTTGGCCACGCGCTTCATGATGTATGGCTGCAACAGAAATCCATCCACCACAGCGATCACGGCGTAAAGCATCAGCACATAGAGAGGATGTTGCCAATCTCCCCAGCGCAAAGTCGCCGCGAGGACTGGGCCAATCAAACCAAGAACCGGGCCCAGATGGGGAACAACCTGCAGGGTTGCCGCCAGCAGCGCCCACAGCGGAGCCCACGGCACCTTCAGCACGTAAAGCCCGATCAGCCACAACAGGCCGACAGCAATCGAATCCTGAATCTGCGCGATGATCCAGTTCTTGAGGGCGTCGCCGGTGATGCGAAAATGTTCGCCCAGATTCATGCGTTATCTCTGCTGCTTGGTGTCGATTCGAGTGCGCGTACCCATGTTAAACTCAAAATACAGCCTACTCAGCGAGGATTTCGCATGAAATTCGGCGTCATCATCTTCCCCGGATCGAACTGCGATCACGACGCATATTGGACCATCCAGCAGGTAGCGAAGCAGCCAGTCACATTCCTATGGCACGAGTCGCATGATCTCGAAAACTGCGACACCGTCATCGTTCCCGGTGGATTCGCCTTTGGCGATTACCTGCGCACCGGCGCCATCGCCAAATTCTCCCCCGTGATGGAATCGGTACGGAAGTTCGCCGACGGTGGAGGGCTGGTGCTGGGCATTTGCAATGGCTTTCAGATTCTGTGCGAGTCCGGATTGCTGCCTGGCGCCCTGATGCGCAATGTAGGCCTGAAGTACGTTTGCAAGCCCGTCCATGTAAGAGTGGAAAACGCCGATACGCCGTTCACCCACGCCTGCCGCCAAGGCGAAGTGCTAACCATCCCCATCGGTCACATGGAGGGCAACTACTTCTGCGATGAAACCACTCTGGCCGAATTGCAGCGGGACCATCGGATTGTATTTCGTTACTCCAGCCCCCACGGTGAGATCACTCCGGAAGCTAACCCTAATGGTTCGCTGGACAATATCGCGGGCATCTGCAGCCCTGGCCGGAACGTGCTGGGCATGATGCCTCATCCCGAGCGCTCGAGCGAACCCGAACTTGGCGGAACCGACGGCTTCAAGATCTTCCAGTCTCTGGTCGGTGCAATGGCGGTAAAGTAGCCCGAGCCGTAAATCGAACTCGTTTTCCTCAGGATTCGATTCTATGCGCTCAATTAGCACTTCCCTTCCGCATCCTTTTTTGCTAGCTTGAAGTCCCCTTTCGCTTACCGGACTGCCCGGTCCCTGCATTTGTGTCTTTTTCGCCGGGAGGAGTCCGATGACAGCACGAGAGATGATCGACAGTCTCTCCGGTACCCTGTTGTGCGATGAGCGCATTCTCAGCGTGCCCGAGAGGGAGTTGCTGGCCAATTTGCTGCAGCGTACAAGAAACCATGTGAGCGCCTCGGAAGATGCGGTGACCGAGGTGATCACGCGTACAGTCGGAGAAATCATCGCCGAACGAGCCCTCGGAGTCCTGGGGGAGAGCATGACCAGGCAACTGCTTCAACAGCAGTTAACCTCGTCCCTGAAGCGAAGCCTGCCGGTGATTCGAGCCGCCACCCCTGGAGTTCCACCGCCGGGTCCCGCTCCTTCGGATCCAAAACGCCCACCGGGCACCAGCCCGCCACCAATCTCGGTTGGCTCCCCGCCGCCTACGCCGCCGGGTCCTGCTCCTTCGGACCCGTCACGCCCGCCGGGTACCAGCCCACCACCAATCTCATTCGCAACGACCACTTCGCAACCGAAAACGGGAGGAGTCGCCGTCCTCGAGGCCGACGACTACCTGCCCGCCGAATGTGTGGTTCTCGACGAGTTCCTTACCTCGACCGAGCTGAATCGACTGCGGGAATACGTGCTCCAACAGGAAATGCGATTTGAAATCAGTGAAGTGCTCTCGCCCGGAGTCACCGGCAGCGCCGTGGATTACGAACAGCGGCGGTCGCGTGTCCTGATGGATTTGGGCGGGCATGAAAGGATGATTACGGATCGTCTTCTGACGTACATGCCCCGGGTGTTCCAAAAATGGGGGCGCGACCCGTTTCCTCTCTCCCGAATCGAGATTCAAACCACTGCCAGCAACCACGGCGACTTCTTCCACTGCCATAGCGACAACGCAGCGGAGGCGGTCGCGAATCGAGAAATTACCTTTGTCTATTTCTTCCATCGCGAGCCCAAGCAGTTTAGCGGCGGCGAGCTGCGAATCTACGACTCGCGACGGGAAAACGATAACTACGTCCCCACCGCAAACTACCGCACTGTTGTGCCCGAGCAGAACCAACTGGTCCTGTTCGCCAGTGGGCTTTCGCACGAAATCACCCCGGTCGATTGTCCGTCCGGGAAATTCGCCGATAGCCGTTTCACAGTCAATGGATGGATTCACAAATAAAAGACGAGGCTTGGCTGGCATGGATTGAGCAGCTCGCACTTGCACCCGCGGGCCACGATCGGGGGAACGACCTTCCCCGGTCGCTCTTCCACTGCCGCCTGGACGATCAGCCGGACCATCTGGCGCCACAACGTCTCCTCCGGCCAGATTATTGGGAGGGTCTGTCTGATCGTCCGTTTTTCTTGAACCCAGCTTGCTTCTTCGCCCGCGACGGTGAACCCCCTGCAGCAGTTCCAACCACCGGTTTCGCCACGGAGGGCGAAATGGTTTGGATCACAGACCCGGGAAGTGGGGCTTTACAACCCTTCTGGCTGGGTCATGAACTCAGCGCCATGCTCTCTGGTGCGCAACCTGGCAATCCCACTCCCTCGACGCTTTCGCCCCAGGCACGCCGCACTCTGATCAAGGCGAACCTTCTGGTTGCGGACGACTACGCTTCCCATCGGCGCCGGCAATGGGCTGAAATTGTTTCTGTCACCAGACCTCCGTTCCAGTCGCAGGGCTACGCTCCCGTGGGCCGGCTCATTCATCCTTTCCACATCTCAGCTCTCCGGCGTTATTACCGGCACCAACTCCGCACCGGCAAACTTCGTCTCGGAGACAGCCAAAGTCCTCTGCGCTACATCTCCTACAACGACCCAGTAGCCCGCTTCTTTCATCAACAGCTAACTGCCGCCGTGACCGCATTCGCCGGCGAGCCGGTAAAGCCTTCTTACGTTTACCTGGCTTCGTACCAGCCGGGTTCCATCCTGGAGAAGCACACCGACCGCGAGCAGTGCGAATTCAGCTTAACCCTGTGCCTGGATTACGCACCTGAACCTCGCAATGCAACTCCGTGGCCGCTTCATCTGCACAAGCAATCAGGCAAGGTCACGGTTTTCCAAGCCATCGGCGATGCCCTGCTCTACCGCGGCTGCCAAGTGCCCCACTCGCGCGATCCATTGCCCGAAGGACACACCTCCACCTCGATCTTCTTTCACTACGTGCGGGAGGACTTCATCGGCAGCCTGGACTAGACCCAGGCCACGGTGTCGAATCACGCGATGAGCCCAAACATCGGGCCCCCTCGCGTTACGGAACCTGCGCTGTTGGGCATTCTTGACGAGCTAAAATCCCGCGAACCTATCTTTCATCGCGCAGAAATGGGTAGGACGAGGGCTGATTTCGCGGTTTGACAGACAATGGTAATTGTGGTCGGGTAAAATGTTTTGCTGAGCCTCGTTACTTGACAGGAAAGCCTACGGCGGCTTTATGCAGGGGCGATGTCGCAAATCGAATTGTGACCGGGAACCAAGAAAGTGGAGGCGCCGGACACCCTGAAATCGGTTTCGTTCATCCTGAAGAATTCCCGGACACGAATGGATGGAGGTATGCCCAGTTTTTGTACGATGCAGCGACTGATACGTTCACGCCTTACGGAAGCGACAGCTTCGACAAGAATGTCTGCTACCAGTGCCAGACGCTCGTCAAGGACAGAGACTACATTTTCACTAACTACCCTCTGCGGTAAACCGATCGAAGGCAATGCGCCTGTAGGAATGGCATTCGAATAGGACGTCGAAGCCTGCCCAGCAGATTACCAACACCACGGTAGAAAATTCACAGGAGGATTTATGGCAACGAGCAGAGTTGTACCAATGAAGATGACGCAGATGAAAGTGGCGCAGGTCTCCAAACCCGGAGCAGATTTCGAGATCGTCGAGCGCGAGATTCCCACGCCGGATGCAGGACACGTGCGCATCAAGGTGCAGGCGTGTGGCGTTTGCCACAGCGACGTGCTCACGAAAGAAGGCTTGTGGCCTGGAATTCAGTATCCCCGCATTCCAGGACACGAAGTCGCAGGCATCATCGATGAAGTGGGTCGCCGGTGTTTCCGCATGGAAGAAGGGGCAGCGTGTCGGTGTCGGTTGGCACGGCGGCCAGGACAACACGTGTCGCGAGTGCCGGCGCGGCGATTTTCGCAATTGCCAGAACCTGAAAATTCCGGGCATCAGCTACGACGGCGGGTACCAGCAATACATGGTAGCTCCCGTAGAGGCGCTAGCGGCGATACCGGAGAGCCTCAAGGACGTCGATGCGGCGCCACTGCTTTGCGCCGGAATTACCACCTACAACGCACTGCGCCACAGTGGCGCGCTCCCCGGCGACCTGGTTGCGGTGCAGGGCATCGGCGGCCTAGGGCACCTCGGAATTCAATTTGCGAACAAGTTTGGATACAAAGTCGCGGCAATCGGGCGCGGCTCCGAAAACGCGGCACTTGCAAAAAAACTTGGAGCGACCGTGTACATCGACAGCGGCGCGACCAACGCAGCAGAGGAATTACAAAAACTGGGCGGCGCGCAGGTAATTCTGGCGACGGCCCCGAGCTCGAAAGCGATGTCCGAACTGATCGACGGTCTGGGACCGAACGGCAAGCTCATGGTGATCGGCGCGACATTCGATCCCATTGAGGTCACGCCGTTACAGCTCATTAGTAGAAGTCGAACCATTCAGGGCTGGGCCGCGGGAACAGCAGCCGATTCCGAAGACACACTGCGCTTCGCCGAACTGAGCGGCGTGCGTCCCATGATTGAAACCTATCCGCTCGAAAAAGCGGCCGAGGCCTTACGCGCGCATGATGAGCGGCAACGCACAGTTTCGCGTCGTTCTGACGATGTGAGATTTGCGACAACGACAGATACTGCGAGCACTGGTTGTACGAACTCGCATAAGCTAAGCTATGCGTTTTTTCAGATCACCCCGTTGGATCCAGTGCTTGCAGGTTTCCTGCATGGCCTTAGTAGTTTCTGCGATGCTCGCATCATTTCAATTGCTGTCCCAGACGCAGGAAAAGGAACGTCCCATGGAACACCCGACTTTTTATCGCACGACACAGGTCGATGGGCTCTCCATCTTCTACCGAGAGGCCGGCCCGAAAGACGCGCCGACGATTCTCCTGCTGCACGGACTTCCCTCTTCGTCGCGAATGTTCGAGCCGCTCTTCGCCCGGCTTTCCGATCGCTATCACCTGGTCGCGCCCGATTACCCCGGCTTCGGACACAGCGACTGGCCGGATCCGAAAAAATTCGCGTATACCTTCGATCACTATCGCCGAGATCATGAATCACTTCACCGAAGCGCTCGGGCTCTCGCGCTACACGCTTTACATGCAGGATTACGGCGGCCCTGTGGGTTTCCGCATGGCCTTGGCGCATCCGGAGCGCGTCGAGGCTCTCATCGTTCAGGACGCTGTGGCGCACAACGAAGGCCTGGGGGCGAATTGGAAGACGCGGCGGGCCTTTTGGGCCGATCGCGCTGCCAACGAAAGCACACTGCGGACAAATCTTCTGTCGCTAGCTACGACGCGTACGCGCCACGTCGGAAACGATCCGAACGTGGATCGCTACGACCCTGATCTGTGGACGGACGAATTCGCGTTCCTGAGTCAGCCCGGCCAGGCCGACATTCAAAGCGACCTGTTCTACGACTATCGAACCAATGTGGACGCCTACCCGAAATGGCAAGCATGGATGCGCGAGAAGCAGCCGCGCCTGCTGGTGATCTGGGGCAAGTACGATCTGTCGTTCGACCTCGGCGAACCGGAAGCGCTACCGGCAGGATGTGCCGAAGGCTGAAGTTCACGTTCTCGACGCCGGCCATTTCGCATTGGACACGGCGGCAGACGAGATCGCCGCACTGGTCCGGGACTTTGTCGGTACTTCACGGTGAGGCTTCCGCACGCGGGCTGATCGCGTAAAGCACGATAATCGACATCATTTGATGCTATAATTAGTGCTGGCAACATATATGAGAACAACGGTTGCACTGGATGACGATCTGGTCCGCGTTGCCCAGGAATTTACCGGGGTGGCGGAGAAAACGGCGTTGATTCGTGAGGCCCTCAAGGCCTTGATCGAACGGGAAAGCGCTCGCAGATTGGCGCGCATGGGAGGAACGATGCCGAAATTGAGGAGTGTTCCGCGCCGCAGGTCGGGAGTGAGTTGATTCTCGCGGATACATCGATTTGGATAGACCACCTTCGTGCCGGGAACAAAGAAATGGGAAGGCGGCTTAGCCAAGGCGATATTGTGATTCATCCGTTGATCGTTGCGGAACTTGCCCTTGGATCGTTGAAGCAGCGCACCAAAACGCTGGCGCTGCTGGATTTCTTACCGCAGGTCCGAGCGGCGCAGTTGAGCGAAGTGCGCTTGATGATTGAAGCGCGTCATTTGTACAGCCTCGGCATCGGCCTGACCCACGCGCACCTGATCGCCTCTGTCTTTCTCAATTCAGCGGTGTTTCTGTGGACAAGAGACAAGCGACTCCGCCAGGCCGCCGAGGGTCTCGGTATTCACGCTAATCTGAGTTAGGAAATAGGGTTTTTCCGCTAACCGCCTGAAAAAGAAAAACTGATCCTATAAGAAGCAGATGGAGAGAGAATCCCTGACGACTCGTTCCTCAAGGAGATCGCCAAGCTCGACGACTGGTTGACCTCTGATCGGGCAGTGCTCTTAGGGTGCCCCACCCTTTTAACGTTTGTTGCGAAAGAGTGGGAACATGGTGCGAGACCCGGACAGGATGGGACTCAGGTGCTCAACGCAAAAGCCTCTTCCAAAGTAAGGCGATCACTAGCACGAAAATCCCAATCACGATTCCGATGGCCCGTGCTCGATTAGCCTTCTCCGTCATATTTTTCCCTCTGGCGTGCGCGGATTGATGCGGCGGCACAGGTCGAAGCTTGCCCTTCGCCTGGCGGACGAGAGCGTCCGACCCACACCGGCCTACGCTCCCCGTTTCGTTTTCAGCTCCACCAGCAGCTGCTCGATGCGATCCTCTTTTTCGAGTGCGGCCAGGCGTTCTTCCATGTTGTCTGCCGCGATCTCGGACTTTGCCTGGCTCAACGCTTCGCTGTGCGCGACCTTGATTTTCATGCGGTCGAAGGCGGCGGAGCTCGATCCATTGCCCGCCGCCATCTTGGCATCGCTGGCTTTGCCTACGGCTCGCGCCCGGCGATGCTGCGCGATCAGCAGATCCGCCTTGGCCTGAGCTTCGGTGAGTTTTTGTTCGAGTTGCCGCAACGCCGTCTTCAAGTTCTCCACCTGCGCCTTCTGATCGGTGATCTGCTGGGCAAATCCGTCCGTCAGCCCGCGGTAGCTTTCCACGCGTTCGAGAGCGGCGCGCGCCAGGTCGTCCTGCTTCTTGTCGACGGCAAGCTCGGCCTTGCGCATCCACTCCGCGACTTTGTCTTCGTTCTCCTTACGCCGCTTTTCCAGCAGATGCTGATCGGCGATGGCGATTGCCACCTGCGTCTTCACCTGCAGAAGCTGGTTGTGCATGTCGAGGATGACCTGCTTGATCATCTTTTCCGGGTGCTCGGCCTTGTCAATCAGGTCATTGAGATTGGCCCGGACCAGTGTCGAAACTCTCTCTAGTAATGCCATGGTGGACTCCTTTGTTCAGTCGTTGGTCGTTAGTCGTTGGTCGTTAGTCCTATGAGAGCCGGTGCGAGGGATAGCGGCGCCGATCGCGATGCCCACGACGATCCCCACCGCCAGCCACGCGCTTCCCGCGCCGAGAGCGATCGATAGAGCCGCTCCTAATGCAGCTCCGAGTGCGATGCCGAGTCCGATCTGCATGAATTTGTTTTTCATGTCTCTACTCCGCGTCTTGCGGAAAACGGGCGCGGACGCCCGTTCTCCGTGGTTCCATTACTTCGCCGAACTGGGCGCTGGCGGAAGCACATCTGGCTTCACGGGTTTGTCGCCGACCGGTTTGTCGCCGATCATCCGTACCTTCGACAGCAGGTCGGTCATGCTCATTCCGGAGAGCGTTTCAAAGAGCGCGGGAACCTGCGCTGCCATCTTAGTGATGTCACCAGTAATCTTGCTCATCCCAGCAGAGTCGCCATTGCCAGTCGAGACCACGGTGATTTTGTCCACATTCGCCAGCGGACTGGCCAATGCTTTGACGATCTCCGGCAAGCTGGTGAACAGCTTGTCGATCACGGCGGCCTGGTTGTACTCCTGATAAGCCTCGGCTTTAACGTTCATCGCTTTGGCTTCGGATTCACCTTTCTTGAAAATAATCTCCGCTTCGGCCTCGCCCTGCGCGCGAATCGAAGCCGCATGGCCTTCGGCTTCCGCCGTCAGACGCTGCTTCTCGGCCGCCGCCAATGTCTCGATGCGCTGACGCTCGATCTCCGCCCCTTTTAACACAGTAGCGATCAACTCCTTCTCGCGGCGATTGATTTCCGCTTCCTGCACTTTGACCTGCTGCTCTTTCTCGACCTGCTGCACCTTCACCTGCTCAGCGATGACTTGCTGCTGCATGATGTTGGTCTGAATGTCATAGGCCTTGTCGGCTTGCGCCTGCTGCCGCTTGGTGATTTCCAGATACTGCGCTTTCTTGACTTCCAAGTCACGCTGCGACTCAGCCTGCTTCGCCATGGAAAGCGTCTCTGCCAGGACTCGCTCCTGGTCCGCTTGCGCCCTAGCAACAGCGGATTCCCGCTGTGCCAGCGCCCGTTTGATCGCGGTGTCGCGATCAGCCTCCGCCGCAGCTACATCTGCATCCCGCTTGATCCGCGCCACATCGGGGCGGCCCATATTGGTGATGTACTCGTTCTTGTCGCGCACCTCTTTGATCGTGAACGAAATGACTTCGAGGCCCATTTTGTTCATGTCATCGGCGCAGGTGGAGCGCATTCGGTCGGAGACCATTTCGGGTTGCTTTACGATTTCTTCCACAGTGAGTTGGCCGATGATGCCGCGCAGATGGCCTTCCATTACCAGGCGGATCAGGCCTTCGCGCTGCTGATCGGTTTTGGTTAGGAATTGTTCCGAGGCGGTCAGGATTGATTCGGTGTCGGATTTTACCTTGATCTGCGCCACGGCTTCGACCGTCACCGCTACACCTTGCTTGGTGTAGAGGTCCTGTTGCGGAGCTACATCGAAGGACATCAACTCCAGTGAAAGCCCGCGGCAGTTTTCGATCATGGGAAAGATAATCGTGCCGTGTCCTTTCACCACACGCGTGCCGCGGAAGCCGTATACCACCAGGGCTTCATGCGGGCCCGCCTTCCGGTAAAGCTTTGCCAACGTGCTGGTCAAGAGCATGACGATTAAAACCATCAGCCCTGTGATTATCCAAAATTCGATTGCCATGCCGAACATAGTGCCTCCTCTTTCAACTCATCGATCCAAACCCACAAAAGGCATTCACCACAAAGGACACGAAGGTCCACAAAGGAGATCAGCGGGTGATTGCATCCAGATCGCGAACGATGCGATCGGGTTCGCTGTGTCCCAGGAAAACCTCGCCGCTGGTGGTCTCGATCCGAACGCCCTGATTCCCCCACACGTAGGCGCGGCGATTGCCGATGCCGCGAATTCCGTAGCCACGCCGCGGGCTCCAGCTTTGCACCGCGTATTGTTTGATTTCTTGTCGCGGAATAGACCGGAGGCGGAATCCCAGGGTGCTGATCTCTACTCCTGCGCTGGTGAAGAGGTAATGAAACCCGGTCCACACATGGAGGGCGATCACTGCGAAGAGTAAGCACAAAAGCGCCGATGCGAGGCGAACTGGCGGAGCCGGTGTTGCCGTGGCCGCGAAGAACTGGATCAGGAGCAAAGCAATGAACAGGACGCTCCAGGCACGCGAGCCGTGTGACTCTTCCGCGATGACACCCGCAACCGGCAAACTAGCGCCGCGCTTGGTGCCAAGGAAGATCGCAATCAGCGCGATGATCGCGACTGGAACCAGGACGACCCCAAAGTGTACCCCGGAACGTTCTCCATTCAGGTTGTACTGAACGACTCCACTATTCCCGGAGTAGACGAAACCAGTCACCAAGTAGAAGAAACCCAGCAGAGACCAGGAAAAGGCATCGGGAGCGTGGGTCTTGTGGGCGAGATAAAGTATCACCGTGAAGACCGCGACCATCACAGCGGTAATGCCCAGAGCCAGGTAAAAGGCCGATTCCCGCGGCATCCAGCCGTTCGGTTGCCCGTTGCCGTTGAAGTGCGTCGCCATCCGAAGGGGCAAGCGATCCCACACCAGCCAGAAACGGAATGCGGTCAGGGGCAATACCAGCCACATCAGCCACGTCAATACTTGAAATGCTTTGCTTCTCATCGACGAAAACCTCCCCAGCATTGCAGCTGGAATGTTTCCTCGTACTCTTGCGTCGCGACCGTAGCCTGCCGAGCTTTACTCGGCCGCCCAGACGAACGGTCCGGGCCTGCGTAAGCATGGTCAACGGTCTTCCGTCATTTCGGTCCACAGGCGGACGTATGCGATTCCTTTTTCATAGCGAGTCACAATCACCTCGCTTCCCTTCGCGATGGCCGTGCTATCTTCCGCGCGGGCTCCACAGGTCTTGCGGGTGCCGGCCTGCGAATAAATAATTTCTCCCGTGCCACCCTCGCGAATGGGAACCGAAGTCCGTCCCAGCACGCCGGTCATTTCGTAGTCGGCGGGATCGAGATTCTCGTCTTCCGACATCAGCACCTTGCTGAGAAATAAGTAGATAATTCCGCCTCCCGTTAGGCCACTCAGCAGCGCGATTCCGAGGCCCATGACGAACCAGATCGTCCAGAAGCGGGTCAGCAAATAGCCAGTGCCGCCGAACCACGCCAGGAATGCGGCGATGGTCACGGGATTGAAAGGTGAAACCTGTCCAGCATGGGCCGGTGCCCCACCCTTTGCCCCGCCGGGATGTCCGCTTGCTACCGGACCGTGAGCGACGGGTCCGTGCATGGCATGCGGCAGATGCCAGCGCATACCGGCGGTGAAGAATGAAAGCACGCTGAAAGCGAGGCCTACGGCAAAGCAAATAAGATAGAAATTCGCCCAAGTCATTGCGCGCACCTCCCGCCGCTCATGCGATTGTTTGCCACGCGTGCGGCTTGCGGCTTCAAAGCTTCGAGCAGGCGGTCGGCGAGCCCAGGTGTGTCGAGGATCGCACCCAGAAGGATGAGACATCGCCGCGTGTCCTTTTCCCGCGCTGCCTTGATCATGACCTCGCTTACCTCCGGATCGCTGGCGAAGCGCTCCGATCCCTGCAATAACCACACGTCGAGCTGGCCTTCCATGGTGCGCAAATCGGAGACCAGTTCGGTGTGATAGCCGATCGGATCGTCCACCAGGAATCCGGGATGGACTTTGAAGAACTTCGCCAACAGCGTACGCGTGGATTGGGTCATGTGCGGGCGCGCTCCGCTTTCGATCTGCGACACGTAGGACTGGCTGATGGTCTTGCCCAGCTGTTTGCGAATGGCGCGAACCAGTTCGAGTTGGGTCATAGGACGGTCGAGGCCGCGCAGCGAGCCTTCCACTTCGCGCAAGTAGCGGATTTTCTCGCCCAGTGTCATATCAATAATCGCAATATTTATATTGCAATATGTGATTTATGTCAAGAACTGGATTTGGCGTGTTTACATGGGGTTGGGAGGGCGATGAGACCGAACTAGCTCTCGTTCAGGTCATCTGCCGTCGGGAAATCCGCCGCGATGCAAGACCATCGGATAGTGCGGGAGGCTCTCAGCTCTGGGGACCGCCGCCCGCCATCCGTCGGGGTAAGGTTCCAGCCCGCGAAACAGGGGTGACGGCTGCGCGGTGGGCTCACCCACCAGCCGCTCAAGCGCCTCCCGAAGACTGCGAATAGTGTCCTTGTGAAAGCTCGTATGCCATCTCTCCTCGATGGACCAAACCAACTGTTGGTACGCGTCTCTAGCATTCCGCCCTTTCGGAGTGAGCCTGAGTACTTTCACCCGGCTACCGGGCGATTCCGGATGAATGACGGCGCAGCCGCGCTCTTCGAGAAGACCCGTCGACATAGCAATCGCCTCTTTCGACACCCCGGACAAACGCGGAAGATCCCGGACACGCACACCTTCCGGGCCGGTAAGCCGCAGGACATTTGCGCTGACCGCAAGCGATATCCCAGAGCTGCGTTCGAATTCGATAGCGAACGCCAGCAGCACCTTCGAAAGGAAAATCGGCAGCGTGTAGTTAGATGAAGGTGCGTCGTCGGTTTTCGCGGGCGCACGCCGCTCATGATCCAGATCTATGCTCAACAGCTCATATCCCAGGATCGGAAGATGGTCGGGCAGATCGCCCGCTAACTTGCCGACCAGCGTCCGCATCGATTCGCGAAGCTGATCGATCGTGTCCTTGCCGAAACGCTGCTGCCAGCGTTTCTCAATGACGCCGGTCAGTGGCCGCCAGGTTTCCAGAGCCTTGCGGCCTCCGGGTGTGGGACGGACGACCCACCCTGCGGCGGACCGAGTCGAAGGCTTTTCCGATGCCTTCGGTTCGACGACGACGTAGCCCCACCACTTTCCCATCCGCGTCAACCATGTGCGCATTTCCTTATCGGTGAACCGCGTGAGGCGCTGTAACTCTTCTACAGCAATTCCGTCGCTGGGGACGAATCGCATGAACTTCAACCACATCACCATCGACACAAGCCAGGGAGCAGAACGTGAACCGGCCGTCGAGCCGTGGTTGGTCGTGCGATGCGGTACCTGATGCTCGAACTCGTTGTCGAACTCGATAGTGAAGGCCACCAGCGCGTGAGACAGCAGGGTTGGCAATGGGAAGGGGCCATCCATGGCTGCAATGATAAATGTCACGCGGTCGATCAGGAGATCCACTACATCACTGCCGGATGGCGGGCTGATGCACCATCACATCCCGCTTCACAATGCCCTCCCCACTCGGGCTTAGCGCGACGGGCTGGCTAGGACTTCATAGTGGGTCACGTGCGGTCCACGTTCCAGTAAGAACTTTTCATCCTCGGGATAGTAGACTGCGTTCTCGTATTCGGGACCGGCGAAGGCTTTGATGGCATCCCATGAATCCCAGAGCGAGATCAGGGTGAACTCGGATTTGCCCTCGTAGACACGCTGCAGAACCCATACGCCTTGGTTGCCGGGGATCGAGGCGTATTCTTTCAAGCCGGTTTCCTGCAGGTATGCGAAGTACGGGTCTTTGTCGGCTTCGCGGACAACACCTCGCCAGATGCGTGCGATCATGATTTCTCCCCAGTGGTACAGATTTGCGAATTGGATGAGTTACAGACCCGCTTCGATCCGCGATCTCGGATCCAGATAGTCGCGCAGGGCATCGCCGATGAAATTGAATGACAGCACGGCCAGCATTACTGCCATCGCTGGAAAGATCACGAGGTGGGGCGCATCGAACAAGTGGGCGCGGCCATCGTTAAGCATGGTGCCCCAGCTGGCGGTTGGGGGCGGCACGCCCAGGCCGAGGAAGCTCATAGTGGCTTCGGCCAGGATTGCGCCGGCCATGCCGATGGCGGCTTGCACGATGATGGGCTGAATGATGTTGGGCAAGATGTGGCGAACGATCACGCGGAGATCGCTTGCTCCCAACGCGCGGGCAGCTTCGACAAATTCACGCTCGCGAGCGGCCAGCACTTGCGCCCGGACTAAACGTGCGTAGCCGACCCAGCCTCCGAGCGACAGTGCCAGGACTAGATTGAATATGCCCGGTCCCCGGAACGCTACGAATGCGATGGCGAGCAGAATTCCGGGGAACGATAAGAATGCGTTCATCACGACGACGTTGACGAAGCGGTCGATGCGGCCTCCGTAGTAGCCCGCAATTGATCCCACGATGAGGCCCAACGCCAGCGAGAAGGCAACTACGCAACTGCCGACCAGCATGGAGATGCGCGATCCATAGATCAGACGCGAGAGGATGTCGCGTCCGAGTTCGTCGGTGCCGCACCAGTGGGCTGAGGATGGTCCGGCAAGGCGAGTTGGAAGATCGATGTGAGCAGGGTCTTGTGGGGCGATCCAGGGCGCGAACACGGCGCAGATTATGAAGATCGTGACTAACACCACTCCCGTGGACGCCAGGACGTTGTGGCGGGCGGCGCGTTGGAACGTGATGGCGGTCGTGGACATAATGGAATATTAGATTGCTCAGCGGTCTTGTGGCCGTTCGAAAAATATGTTCTGATTGTTGAAGACTTCGCTGCGGGTCAACCCGCATGCGCCTCGTAAACCAGCACCTCTAGCTTACATTCTGAGGAGAAAAAATCATGAGCAAAGTTTCGTACATTCCCAAAGACTACAACTCCATCACCCCATACCTGATCGTGAGGGATGCAGCTAAAGCCATTGAGTATTACAAGAAAGTTTTCGGAGCAACCGAAACCGTTCGCATGAATGGCCCGGACGGCAAGGTCGGTCACGCCGAGTTAAAGATTGGCAACTCAATCATTATGCTGGCCGATGAAAACCCCAGCATGGGAGCGGGACACGCCAGCGCCGCTACCGTCGGCGGAAGCCCGGTGAGCCTGTATGTATACCTTCCCGACGTCGATAGCGTGGTTAAGAGCGCAGCGGCGGAGGGCGCGAAGATCCTGAAGCCGGTGCAGGACCAGTTTTATGGAGACCGCAATGGCTTCATTCAAGATCCCTTTGGACATCTGTGGGGCATCGCCACGCATGTGGAAGATGTGTCGCCCCAGGAGATGAAAGAGCGGATGAAGAAAATGATGCCGGCGGCATAGCTTGATTCACAGGGAGGCGGGGCAGCCATGCCCCGCCTAAGAATTTCGCTTGCCTCTCACCTCACCACACTTCCAGTTTGATCTCGCGATAACGATTGATTAGTTCGAAATCCGTCCGATCTGTAGTAATGAGACGGGCGCCATGAGAGCGAGCGGTGAGAGCGATGAGAACGTCGAAATGAAGGTCGCGTAATTTAGCTGGCGCGAAGCCGTGATCGGTGCGAATGCTGCGGAGTATCTCGCCCGATTCCAGCCAATTCTTTTGCGTCGGAGTCAGAACCGGGTGGTTTCTCGCCAAAGCCGAAAGAAACTTGCGATCCGAAGGGGTTGCGGCCCCGCGCCATAGTTCCGCCAACACGACGGAAGATACCCGGACGGCGCCGGTGACAGACTGAAGCCTCTCTCGATGGCGCGGCGACCGAAGGTCGTCGATGATGACCGACGAGTCGAAAATGACCAGATCAATCAATATACCCCTTGAAAGAAAGCTTCCCTTCATTCTTCTTCATCAACTTTTTGAAGCGCTTCAGGGCGACGATTTCGCGCAGGGCGATGTGAACGGCGTCGGTGCGGGATTTTGCCTTAAGTACCTTCACGGCCTCGTCGGCGAGGTCGGTATCGAGACGGATTGAAGTCATGGTTACGGCCATCGAATCCCCTTTCAATATATACATAATAGCGCATACGTATATACAGGTCAAGCCGGTCGCAACCGGATCGCATTCTCGACCCGAAACGCGATATCAGGCTGTCGCGTTTGCAGCGGGCCGCAGCTTTGGCCGGGCGGAAGGTCATGATTGAGTTGGTTTTGACGGCTGGCCGAACTCCCAGCGTGGTATTCTTATCGACAAAGCCCGTTATGAGCACCGCCAAACAAGATGTTGAGTCGCTGTTGAATAGGCTGCCGGACAACGTATCGGTTGAAGACATTCAGTACCACCTCTACGTTCTTGACAAGGTGCGGCGCGGACTGGAGGATGCCCGCGTTAACGGTACCCTCACGCAGGAAGAAGTGGAGAGCCGCTTCAGCAAATGGCTCACCGAATAGTCTGGTCGAGGCGGGCTGTCCAGGATCTCGATAGCTTGACTGCCTATATTGCCGCCGATTCGCCCGCATACGCTGGCGTTGTTCTCAAGAACATTGTGAATCAGACGAGGATTCTGGGGCGCTTTCCGCGCGCCGGGCGTAGAGTCCCTGAATTTGACGATGAGAACGTCCGCGAACTTATCGTCTACAGCTACCGGGTTATTTATCGATTGCAAGGTGACGAGGCGCTAATCGTCGCAGTGATCCACGGGAAACGGATCTTGCAGTAGCCAAGAAGCGAACCTCAATCCGAAACGCGACATTACACAGGCAAGGTTTTGGTGGGGCAGTGGGTGATGATTGAGCTGGTTTGGCGGCACCTCCGCAGCCCACCTTCGCGAAGCATTGGGGGCTAAACGAGTATGAACCACTTTATGAGCCTTCCTCGTCCTCGACCATCTCGAACTTATCATAGGCGGCACGCGCCTTGCTGATGTTCACTTCCTCGGCCAGAGATCCTAACGCCGACACGATCTGCGCTTTGGAGAGCTGACAATTCTGTCCGATGACAACTTCCGTGAGCCGTAAGCTCTCACCAAAGGGCACGAAGTAAAGCCCTTCATCTTTATTTTCTAAGTGGCACCACACACGTATTTCTTTTTCGTAGGCCCAGTCCTTGTACTTTGTGAAGAGGGCAGAACGCGCGAAGGAGTCGTGATCTGATTCCGGCATGTCGTCGAAATTAAGGGGAAAGGGCGAGAGATGCTGAACCTACTTCACATAACGGGCATCGCTCTTCGGATCCTCCTTCATCTCTGGAATTTCGAAGCCGAGACACAACCCTCTGTGCTTTTCGCTGTAGTGGGCCCAGATGACTGGATTCTTCCAGTCCGCACTGAAACAGAGAAGGCCCTTTTCTTGGTCGACGTCTTTGCTCGTCGCCAAAAATGTCCTCCGGAGAACAATATCGGTAACGTCGAAAGACCGTAACTCGAATGGGTCGTTGAGATCGGAGACGCGCGATAGCTTCAGCCTTCTCTCGCCTATAGTTTTGAGGCCGTATTGGGCGTCTAGAAACTTGTACGCGCGCATCAATGCGAATCCTAGCACGTAGCTATTGCCTGATTCTCGGGTTCGCCACCGAGTACAACAAATCCGTCAGGAAATTCACGGCCACGTAGGTCAAGCCAATCGCCAAGATGCAGCCCTGGACCAGATAGTAATCGCGGTTGCCGATGGCCTGGATGGTCAGGCGACCGATGCCGGGCCAGGAGAAAATGGTCTCGGTGACGATCGCGCCGGCGAGCAGTGCGCCGAATTGTAGGCCTGAGGACCGTAATTACCGGAATCATGGCGTTGCGCAGGGCGTGGCGATAGACGACCGTGCGCTCGGGCAGACCTTTGGCGCGGGCGGTGCGGATGTAGTCCTGGCCGAGTTCTTCCAGCATGGAGGTGCGAACCATGCGGGTGAGGATCGCGGCCAGCGCTCCGCCCATGGTGACGGCCGGAAGCATCAGGTGGGCGAACGTGCCCGAGCCGGAGACGGGCAGCCATCCCAGCTTGATGGCGAAAAGCAGAATCAGGATGGGGCCGAGTGCGAAATTGGGGAACGACAGTCCGAACAGGCTGACGACGCTGAGCAGGCGGTCGTCCCAGCGATTGCGTCGTCGGGCGGAGCGTACGCCGGCGGGAATCGAAAGCAGAATGGCTACCAACAACGCTGCCAGCGTCAACTGCAGAGTGTAGGGATAGCGCTGAACGATGAGAGTTGCCGACGCTCTGATTGAAGCGGAGCGACGGGCCGAGATCGCCGTGCAGCACGCCTTTCCAGTAGTGGAGGTATTGCTGGCCCAGCGGGACATCGAGGCCGTAGGCGTGGCGCGCGGCTTGGATGTCGGCGGCGGGAGCGCCTTCGCCGAGCATCTGCAGGACCGGATCGCCGGGGACGAGGTGGATCAGAAGGAAGACCAGCGAGACCACCAGCCAGACTACCGGCAGCGTGTACAGCGACGCGGAGGGATAGGTAGCGGAGCATTTAGTCGTTGACCGTTCGTCGTTGGTCGGATCTCAGTTCTATTACGCAACGTTTTGCTTCAAGTCCTCCGCTTCAATGCCAATGTGAATCAGGTGATGCAGCATGTGTTCGATGTAATCTTCAAACACGAATTTGAGGGTCAGGGGCTGCGAGTCAGCGATGCTGCAGGTTCGTGACCAGGCAGGATCGGGAACGGCTTCGGCGGCGGCAAGCAGTTGGAGATTGAGGGCTCGCCAGAGCGCGATCATTTCTTGCCAGTTCCGCTGCTGATATCGATGGAGTTTGACCCAGGCGTTGCCATCGTAGTCTGGCATCTTGGCCTTATCCTCAAGTTGGGCGCGGACAATTCGTTGGTCGTTGTTGGCGGCGGAGTCTAGGAGGTGCCCCAGTTCTTCTTTCGGTGACCACTTCGCGGGTGATGGCTCGCGTTCCACTTGCCATGGCGGAAGTTTACCTAGCCGCGATGGACTTCATTCATCAGCGTACCAGTCTTTTTAAGGCTTGCATTCGTGAGTTCCTGACAACCCTTCGTCAGTTCCCGGTTCTAGTCTCCAGCTTTGCCGACGGCCGCGGGCTGCAGTTTCTCGATCTGTACTTTGGCGATGCGATGGCCGTCCATTTCTTCCACCGTGAAACGATGGCCTTCGTAGTCGAAGGCGTCGCCGACGCTGGGAATCCTCTGCAGGCGGGCCAGCACAAAACCGGCCAGGGTTTCGAAGCCGGCGTCACGGGGCAGCGACGAGCTGGTACTGCGACTCGAGATCGCGAATGCCGACTGAGCCTTCGAGGACCAGCGCGATGTTTCCTGGGCCAGAGCGGGCTGCTCGGGCGGAGCCACGTCGAACTCGTCTTCGATCTCGCCGACCAGTTGTTCCAGAATGTCCTCGACGGTGATCACGCCGGCGGTTGAGCCGAACTCATCCACCACCACCGCCAGATGGCGTTTGCGATCTTTGAATTCCTCGAGCAACTCGGTGAGGACTTTGGTTTCGGGAACGACCAGCACGTCGTGCATGATCTGGCTGACCTTCATCGCTGGAAATGCGCGCGGCGATGGGCTGCGCGGGATTGGCGGTAAGGCGCAGGCGGGTCCAGCGCATCAGGTCCTTGGAGTAGAGCACGCCAATGATGTGCTCTGGACCGCGCTGCGGATCGTAGACGGGAATGCGGGAATGCTGCTCCTCGACCACGCGGGACAGGGCTTCGTCGAGCGTGAGGTCGCCGGGCAGGGAAAAAATGTCGGGTCGTGGAACCATTACCTCGCGCACGGTGATGCTTTCGAGTTCCAGGGCGTGGTGGATCATTTCTTCCTGGAACGGGCGGGATTTGGCCGAACTGGCGGCTGGCGGTGACGATGAGCTTGAGTTCGTCAGGCGAATGTACCGGGCCCTGCCGGACCTTGCGCGACCCGAACATGCGGAGCACGGAGCCTGCGGCTGCGCTCATCGCGAAAATAAAGGGGCGGGTCAGAGTGAGGAAGACTTCCATGGGGGCCGCAACGGCCAGCGCCACCTGCTCCCCGCGCTGCAATGCCAGGGACTTCGGAACCAACTCGCCCAGGATTACGTGCAGGCAGGTGATCAGGCTGAAGGCGATGACCGATCGCGATGCCATGAGCGTAAACCGTTGGCATGGGGAATCTGGCCGAGGGAGGCTCTCGACGATGTGGGCCAGCATGCGGTTCGCCGACCCAGCCCAAGGTCAGGCTGACTACCGTGATTCCCAACTGAACCCCGTTAACCACTTCGTCGAGGTTGCGGTGCAGTTTTTGGACAATGCGGGCGCCGATACGGCGGGCTTCAATGAGTTGCTGGATGCGGGTCTCGCGGATGCTCACCAGGGCGAATTCGGCCGCGGCAAAGAAGGCGTTGGCTGCGACCAGGAGCAGGATCAAGAACACCCGGATCAGCACAAAGGCGATCATGGATAGGTAATTCTAACATTTCAAAGGTGGTACCGCATTCCCGCGGAGGCTGGTCGTTGTAGAATGGGATGTAGCTCTGGAAAACCTTGAGTCACGGATTGCCTCTGGAACTGCACCTTTTTGCGTGCGGATATTCGACAGAAGATTCTCTGCTTCCATTTTTGAGGTTTCCCGGTCTAACGCAGCGGGCGTGACCACCCAGTTGGTCAGGCCGGAGCGAGTGAACTTGTATCTCAGGAACAAAACCCGAACTACTTTCGTAATAATGAATAGAAGGCAGAAGAACGCTAGGAGGCTGACGTGAACGGCAACAGCAATGGTAAAAAGAAGCGGCGCAAGCGGATCATAATCATCAGCATCGTTGTGGCAGTTCTATTAGTGTTTGCAGGTGCGCTTTTCGCCTTCACCCGCGGCGGCACCAAGATTGATCCCTCGAAGCTGGCGAAAGTCGAGAAGGGCGATTTGGCTAAGAGCGTAGTGGCCACGGGCAAGGTCACTCCCATCACCAAGGTCGAGGTCAAGTCCAAAGCCAGCGGGATCGTGAAAAAGCTTCTGGTGGAGTACGGTGACACGGTGAAAAAGGGGCAGCTCCTGGCACAGTTGGATAAGGTTGAGATTGAAGCCCAGGTAGACCAGTCTCGGGCTGCGTTGCAGGCAGCTCAGGCCAATTTGGCTAGTTCCCAGGCCGACTACGAGCGCGCTAAAGTGGATGCCGAGGGACCCGACGTGCCATTACTGAAGCGGGCTTACGACCGCGCGGTTCAGATGGCGAAGGAGGGCGTAGTCTCCGAGTCGGCTCTTGACGACGCGCAGAAGAACTACCAGATGGCGCTGAACAAGCAGAATGTTTCCAAGGCGCAAATGACGGTGTTGAAAGCAAAAATAGCGCAGTCCCAGGCGGAAATGGCGCGGGATCAGGCGAATCTGAAACAACTGGACGAGCAGCTTAGCTATACCGATATTGTCTCGCCGCTCGATGGCATCGTGCTCTCGCGCGACGTTGAGATGGGTGACGCGGTTAGTTCAATCCTGGTGCTGGGTTCTTCCGCCACTTTGGTAATGACCCTGGGGGATACCAGCGAGGTTTACGTAAAGGGCAAAGTAGATGAGAGCGATATCGGGAAGGTTTACCTCGGCCAGCCGGCGCGGATCAAAGTGGAATCCTTCAAGGACAAGACTTTTAATGGGAAGGTGACCAAGATCTCGCCCATGGGCGTGGAAAAGGACAATGTGACTACCTTCGAAGTGCGTGTCTCCATCAATAACCCGGGCGGCGAATTGAAGGCGGAAATGACGGCTAACGCCGAGATTATTTTGGAAGAGCACAAGAACGTGCTGCAGATTCCGGAAGGCGCGATTATCTACGACAAGGACAAGAAAGCTTCCGTCGAGGTCCCTGACCCTAAAGGCAAAGATGGAAAGAAGAAGCTTGCAGTTAATATTGGCATCTCCAATGGCGCCAAGACTGAACTTCTCGGTGGCCTGAAGGAAGGCGATCAGGTCGTCCTGCAGTAACGATGTGGCCTCCCCGGCTTGTTTTCAGGGCACGGATCGGGTGGCATTCACCCCCGATCCGTGCCTTTTGATTTTTTGGTACACGAACCTGTACCAATCCGAATCCTAAAGTTGTATCCTCTTTTCCAGCATTCAATGGAGCTCCCCCGATCCATGAATCTCCTGGAGATCACCCGGCAGACGTTCGCCACGTTCAAAGCCCACAAAATGCGGATTTTCCTGACGATGTTCGGCATCGTTTGGGGGATTGCGTCGGTCATCCTGCTGGTTGGGTTGGGCCGGGGATTCAGTGTGGACCAGAAGCAGCGTATGGAGACGCTGGGCAAGGACCTGGTCATCATCTGGGGCGGGCGGACCAGTTCTCAGGCGGGAGGTTTAGCGGCGGGGCGCGAAATCACTTTGACCGTCGACGACGCCCGCCTGATCCGCGACGAATGTTATCTGGTGAAGAATGTAAGTCCGGAACTGAGACGGGCGGTTCCGGAGGTAAGCCAGTTCAACTCGGCAAACCGCGAAGTTGTTGGCATGTGGCCTGCCTTCCAGACGTTTCGCTCCCTGCAGCTCAGCCAAGGCCGGCTCATCACGGAGGAGGATGAGTCCGAGGGTCATCGCGTCGTGATTTTGGGCGACGCCGCCCGCAAGCAGCTGTTCAGCGGCAAACCAGCCTTAGGGGCCAACCTCGACATCAAAGGAATTCCGTACACGGTGATCGGAGTCCTCGAGAAGAAGACTCAAAACTCCAATTACAGCGGACCGGATAATGATTTCCTCTTCGCCCCCTACTCCGCCGTGGCCCGCGATTTCCCTCGGCCGGAAAAGAAGGGAGTGGTGCGCGGGTTTGTGGACGACATCGTGTTCGAAGTAGCCAATCCCGACGAACACGAAGAAACCGTCCAGCAGGTGCGCCGGTCGTTAGGCCGGGTCCACCATTTCGACGAGAAAGACAAGGATGCCCTCTTTATCTGGGACACTATGGACGGGGCCAAGCTGGTGGAGAACATTTTCAGTGTGATTACGATCTTTTTCGGTTGCGTCGCCATTATCACGCTGTGCCTGGGGGGAATTGGCGTGATGAACATCATGCTGGTTTCGGTCACGGAACGGACCCGTGAGATTGGCGTCCGCAAAGCGCTGGGGGCCACTCGCAATGACATCCTGCGGCAGTTCTTTGCCGAGTCGGCAATTCTGACCGTAGTCAGCGGTGTTTTGGGGCTGACTGCCGGCTTAGGCCTGTGCGCGGCAATGTCGGCGATTCCGCTGCCTGACTTTGTTCCTCACCCAATCGTTTCTGGCGCGTCTATTGTAGCGTCGGTGCTCACGCTGTCCGTAATTACACTTACGGCCGGCATGTATCCGGCGCAACGCGCCGCCGAAATGACGCCGGTAGACTCGTTGCGTTATGAGTAACCCATGCGGCAAGGAATTTCATGCCTGGAGCGAACTTAATTTAGCGCAAATCCGTATAGAACAGGTGTGTGCCGATCGCTGTCTCGATCTTTGCAATTGAGGATTTTGGAGAGGACATGATGAAATCCACGGGATTTTCTTCAATGAGCTTGGCGGGCCTCATGCTCCTGGCCTGTCTGCCGGCCGTTCCCGCTGCGGCTGCGTCAGAAGGTTCGTTCCAGCGCACTCTGCAGGTGACCGGCCCCGTCAACTTCGACCTCACAACTGGGTCAGGGAGTGTGACTGTGCGCACGGGAACTTCGTCGGAGGTGCAAGTCACAGGTCACATCAAGGTTACGAACTGGTTCGGAGGGAATGCTGACGAGCGAGTCAAGCGAATTGAAGCCAACCCTCCCATCCAGCAAAGTGGCAATGACATTCGCGTTGGCCACATTGATGACTCGGAACTGCTGCACAACATTTCCATCAGCTATGACCTGGTGGTTCCCCCGGAGACTCAGTTGCACTCGCATACTGGTTCGGGCAGTCAGAGCGTGGAAGGCCTGCGGAAACAAATCGAGATCGAGTCGGGATCGGGGAGCTTGAAAATCTCCGACATTGGCGATGCGGTTCGCGCTGAAACTGGCTCGGGGGGAATTGAGATCGATCGGGTCAAAGGGAATGTGCGTACGAAGGCGGGAAGCGGGTCGATTCGGGCGACCGATATCGCGGGCGGATTCGAGGGCCGCACCGGCAGTGGGCACATTACCCTGGAGCAAACCGCGTCGGGCTCAGTGCACGCCGACACCGGGTCTGGCGGGATGGAGCTGCGAGGTGTGCATGGTTCGCTCGAAGCTGAAGCCGGGAGTGGCACCATCACTGCCGAAGGCAATCCGACGGGTTCGTGGACCGTGCATTCCGGTTCCGGCAACATACATCTTAAGTTGGCGTCTGAAGCCGGCTTTGACCTTGATGCTCACACCAGCTCGGGATCTATTTCAGTGAGCCAACCGGTGACCGTGCAAGGATCCATCGGACGCAAGGAATTGCGTGGAAAAGTTCATGGCGGTGGGGTTCCGGTGGAAGTGGAAACCGGATCGGGCAATATTGAGATTCAATAACAGCCTTATCTGCGCCGGTGCCGCGGAATTGCCGATTTTAGTTTCCAATTGACAATTGGAGATCGGGCGATTCAACTGGCTGCGTGTTCCTCAAAGAACTGATCGGGCAAAGCTGGCAGGCGTTGATGCGCAACCGGCTTCGCTCGGTGCTCACCATGCTGGGCATCGTGTGGGGACTGGTGTCGGTCGTAATCCTGCTGGCCTACGGGCAAGGGTTGGGGGGCAGTGTTCTGCATGCGTTCCTGAACATGGGCGACAACGTGATCGTCATCTACCCAGGGCAGACCAGCCTGCAGGCGGGAGGGGAGCGGGCAGGTAAGAAAGTCAAGTTTGAATACGAGGACGTCCAGGCCGTCCGCGAAGAAGTGCCGATCGTACGTGCAGTCAGCGGCGAAGTGAACCGCAATCTTGCCTTCAAGTACGCCACGCGGGTGGTATCGCTTAAGGTGCGAGGAGTGGATCTCCCCTACGGGCAGATGCGCAAGCTGGATGTTGAAGATGGCCGCTACTTCAGCGACCGCGATTTCGTGGAGCACAACCGGGTAGTGATCCTCGGCCATATCGCGAACAAGAGGGTTTTTCAGGGCGCACCTTCCGTGGGCCAATCCGTGAGCATCGGTGGTCTGGATTTTGAGGTGATCGGAGTCTTGCGGAATAAGATCCAGGACTCCTCTTACAATGGCCCGGATAATAACGACGGCTTCGTTCCCTTCGATGTCTACCGCGATCTCAAGAACATCCGCGATCCGGACCTGATTGTTATCCAGCCTACCGCGCCGGAACTCAACAAGAAGGCACTGGCGGCGGTGCGCGAAGTCCTTGCGCGGCGGCATCACTTCGATCCGAGCGACGAGAAAGCTACGCCGGTGTGGGACACCATCGAAGACCGGACCATGCTGGATGGGTTCTCGTTCGGCTTGCAGGCGGTGCTCGGACTCATTGGCGCAGTTACCTTGGGAGTTGGTGGCGTCGGTGTCATGAATATCATGCTGGTCTCGGTTACCGAACGTACCCGTGAGATTGGGCTGCGCAAGGCGCTGGGGGCACGAAGATGGCAGGTGCTGCTGCAGTTTCTGTTGGAGGCGCTGGTGCTGACCTTCGCTGGCGGCCTGATCGGCGTGGGTGTTGCTGTCCTTTTGACCTGGGTGATTCCGCCCATGCCTCTTTACAGCGAGCTCTACGAGACCGCCAACCACGAGGGTGACATCTTTCTGCATGCTTCTTTCATCGTGATCGCGGTTTCTTTCACGATCCTGGCGCTGGTCGGTGTGATTTCGGGATTCTTCCCGGCGCTGAAGGCTTCGCGGCTGGATCCCGTGGAAGCGCTGCGCTATGAGTAGACATCGAAACTTCCCCAGGATGAGATCGGTTTACGCCTGCGAAATGCCCCACTCAAGCCAAAGTGCGGCTTGAATGGGCCACCCGCCAACCGAGCCAGCTTAACGTCGCTATGGAGAAAAGCTGTGACATCTGACCTCGCCGTCCCCACCTTTACAAAAAACGTAAAGGTGGGCCAGCCCCCAAGGGCGTCCAGCTTTGTCACCTCCCACCCTTCCGCACAGGACGCGGAAAGGATGGGGCACCCACTTTTGTGTGTGATTCAGATTGCGTTCGGAAGGGGTGGGCCACCCACCCTATTTCTGTACCTTCTGTTTCTTTCAAATTCCTCTAACGCACCTCGGTTCCATTCGTCACGGAGGCCGTAACAGGCAAGTTCATCGTTGGGTGACTGGTCGCGCCAATGGCTTCTTTCTCGGTTGCGCCGAACAGTTCGGGGTGAAGATAATGCCCTCGCTCCTGTGCGGGTTTTTCCTCCTCAACTTGAATCCGGTGGGCATTTGCGAAAGCATCCTGTCTCACACCGGTGACCTGCCATGAAACCTTTACCGTGGGCTTGTCGGTCTTGATCGTGAACCGATCTTTTTCAATCTCCCGGCTCACAATCGCCTGCGCGAACTGCCCTATGACAGTTAATTGGTAACGAAAGTCCCGATTCAAGGCTTCAAAATAGTCGGGAAGAACTACGATTGCGATTCCGCGTTGATCGGTGGTGACGTTGCCGTTGTACAGGTTCACCATGTCTGGCGATTCGACGAATGAGTGGGAAAGGTATTTATTCGCCGGGTCAAGGGGATGGTCGATTTTGAAAGAGCCGCCACCTTTGCTCACATTACCTGCAAAAAAGGCGTTACCACTCGCATCGACGTTGAAGATCTGGCGATAATTGCTGCCGCCGTTACCTATCAGAACCAAGCTCGTTCCGCCGCTTAGGTTGTCAAACACGCCTCCTGCCCCGCCTGGACTAGCGGTCGCTCCGACAACCCCCAAAGCTACTCCGCTGGTGGCAATATTGTTTCCAACCACGCCAGTGCCAGCGTTGGAGTCGCTCTCGCCATAGACGCCGTTTGTGGCGCCGGTGGTAGCCGTTGCAACGGCAACCACTCCAGCACCGCCCGTGCCCTGGGCGACACCCAACACGCCGGCCCCGGTTGGGCTGTTTGTGATACCTTGCACGCCGATGACCTGCCCGCTGCTGCTACTCGCGATTCCTAAGACACCGTTCGTGCCATCGCTCTTGCTGGCGGCAATCCCGACCACGCCATTTTCGACCCCTGTCTTAGCGGTCGATTGACCCAACACCCCGGTCGCCCCCGTGACTTTGCTGCTGGAGATGCCGGAGACTGCGGTTCCGGTACCCGCGACCTTAATTCCGCCGCTGCCCTGCGTGATCTTCGAGTCTCCCAACGTGGTGCTACTCGTCCAGACCGGAATTTTTCCCTTCGTGCCGCTACCTTTTACTTGCGCCTGAGCCTGAAGAAGATTCAGGACCAAAATCAGCGAGACTGCCACAAAAGAAAGTCGTACGTTCATGTCGCGCTCCTTTTTTTCCACTCTGTTTCATCACAGGACCAGATGTGCTCCGGGTGGAAGGAGAGCACATCACGGATTGCATGGAACTCGACGCTTGCATACCGCTTCGGGTGGGGGAGGGGAAATAATTGTTTCGAGAACTGGCGCAGTATTCTGAGTGGTCGTGCATTGCTTGTCAAGAATAAAAGTATCGGTTTGTTGGGGTGAGCCGGTCAGCGAAAACCGCTGCTGCCCACGCAAGGCAAGCGAACCGGAACGAGCACATCGGCAAGAGGGACTGCCCTGATCGATTGATGCTGTCAGGCGTTATTCACAAGCTTGCGTCGTCTGTTCGCCTTGGCTTGGGAGTTTTAGCGTAATCGAGATTTTGCGACAACGACATCGCAAAGTCGTTCGTTGAGCCCTTGACAGCGTACCTTTGGGAGAGTAGCTTGATTCCCCGGCTGGTATTGTTTCCCCTGCGATTCCACCGACTGAGTATCCCCTCTTACATGAGAATTACTATGAGAAAACTAAAGGTTGAGCCTTACGCAATAGCTGTGCTCGCACTGACTCTGGCTGCTCCGATCCTTGTGCGTGCCCAGACTTATTCAGTCCTGTATGACTTAGGGACCAACAGTGGGGATCCGGTGAACCCATCTAATCCTGGCGTCGTAGCCCAGGGTCGGGATGGCAACCTGTATACCACTACAACCGATGGTGGTGCCAACGGGCTGGGTGCAGTTTTCGAGATCACGCCGCATGGAGCATTGACCGTGCTCTACAATTTCGACGGGACACACGGATCCAACCCGAATAGCGGTTTGACGCTCGGAACGGATGGAAACTTTTACGGCACTACGAAAAATGGAGGTTCTTCCGGCGCTGGAACAGTGTTCAAGATAACGCCGAAGGGGAGCCTGACTGTGCTGTATAGCTTCACGGGCGGAAGCGATGGAGGCTATCCCGACGCCCCGCCCATAGAAGGCGATGACGGAATCTTGTACGGAACAACTACCCACGGCGGCAGCATCTTTGGAACGGTTTACAAGATTACGCGGTTAGGCGTCTTCACATCGCTATATCAGTTTGATCAGACGCCACACGGCTCCTTTCCTATAGCGCCATTGGTTCAAGGAACCGATAAGAACTTCTATGGAGTGACGGAGACCGGAGGAGGCACCTCTGGGGTTGGCGTGGTCTACAAGATCACCAAAGCTGGCGAACTCACAGTCCTATACGATTTTGATGGAACGCATGGTGAAGGACCCGTAGGTGCCCTGATTCAGGGTAGCGATGGAGATTTCTATGGAACAGCGTGGGGCGGTGGCGCTGGGTATGGTGTGGCGTTCAAGATGACACCATCTGGCGCGTTTGAAGTCCTGCACAGTATGAACGGAGGCACTGACGGGGGTTATCCCGAGGCAGGGCTAGTCCAGGGAACCGATGGAAGCTTTTATGGTACAAACTCAGCAGGGGACAGCGGCAATAGCTATGGGACCATCTTCCAAATTGGAGCTAACGGGAATTTCTCGGTGCTTCACAGCTTTGACTTTGCCAACGGTGAAAGCCCGAACGGCACGTTGGTTCAACATACTGGAGGAATTTTGTTTGGGGACACGGTCCATGGGGGCACGGTGGCTGCGTGCTTCAGCAACTGCGGCGTCTTTTATAGTCTGAACAACCATCTCCCGCCGTTTGTGAACCTCCTGCCCTACGCGGCCAAGGTGGGCAAGACAGTCGAATTTCTCGGTCAAGGATTCAAAGGAGTGAAGGCAGTCTCGTTCAACGGAAGAGCAGCCAGCTTCAAGGTCGTAACAAATACGTACATGACGGCTACGGTCCCCGAAGGCGCGACAACGGGATTTGTGACTGTAACGACTGCCAAGGGAAAGCTAAAAAGCAAGAAGAAATTTCGAGTAATTTCGTAAATTACCGGGTTTCAGCCTAGACGGTGTGCAGTGATGCTCGGAGAGCATCTGCGCAAGGCGACGTGGTTTTGGAACAAATTCCGTAGATATTACCAATTGTCTCCCCCCGAGGGTGAGATCAGAATGAAAGGCCGGGTCCGCTTCCCATGAAGTTTGGGTACTGCGCGCGAGATCCTTCACCCGGCTTCGCCGGGTTCAGGATGACGTCGTTTCGGATGCCGGGTTTGATTGGATAACAACGACGGCTCCTCGCGGGCGCCGAATACACTTGAGTTTTGCGAAGAACCAAGACTCGGAGCGAACGGAGCCGCCATGAAGATGATAGGCTGTGATTTCCATCC
Source organism: uncultured Acidobacteriota bacterium (assembly GCA_963820925.1). GTDB lineage: Bacteria > Acidobacteriota > Terriglobia > Terriglobales > Acidobacteriaceae > JABDBE01. The sequence continues at coordinate 191,628 of CAWGBX010000008.1, read as the reverse complement.
GAGTTCCAACAGATTGCCCTGGTCACAATCGTCCATCCGCAGACAGTCGACTCTCCCGCCCCTTGCAAGCGCGCAAGGAGCGGGGCACCCAGCACGAGGGAGGGCGTTGGTTGTGGGGTTCGAGGCTCCCACCCTAGCGCAAAGAACGCGCTAGGATGGGGCAGCCCTCGTTTATGCGACGCCTGCCGAGTGCAGAGATCCTTCGTTGGGAGTTCCTGGCTTTGCCAGGGACTCCGCTGCCTCAGGATGACAGCGTGCGAGTGCGTCCTTTCGGTTTCATCCAAAGACTAGGCCGTCGGGCTCGCGCAGGAGGTGCCAGGCTTCGCGGTAGTGGGCGTAGATGTCGCGGCGGCGGTATCCCTTGGGACGAAACATAAGCATCTGACGGTTTTCCACCTCGCGTACCGGCAGAATGTACCAGGTATCTTCCGGAATAATATAGACGGCCACGAAGTCAATCTCGCCCTCGCGGTAGGCGCGATTCCGGCGGCCCTGGCAGCGACAAATGTTTACGGCGTACAAGCCGTCCCTCATGTGGGCGGCGGCTTTTACCTGCACGCGGAAGAGGTGCCGCCCTCCCTGCACGATGAAGTCAAAGGGATGGCCCAAGCCATAGGGCTGGGCCACCATGAAACCGAGCGCGGTGGCTTTGTGCAAAAAGGCCACCTCGCCAAGATCGCCTAGCTTATGGGCTTGCAGCCCGCGTTCCCGGTCCGCTTTGAGGACAGGGATGTCCTGAGACGCTGGGATGCGTCCGCGTGGAGCCCTGGCTTTGCGCAATGGGTGCTGAAAGACGTCCTTGAAGCAGGCTTGCCGGAAAAAGAAAAGGCGCAAGCTGGAAAGCCTGCGCCAAAATTTATCTCTATATTTAGAATAACAAATCCGGAGGGTAACTATGACATGGTTTCAGGATTTATTTCATGTGTTGAATCATCGACTTGGAGGGAATTGGGTGCCTTAGGGGGCTTGACAAGATTTTGGGCGAGAGCGGTTTTGGGCGTTCACACAGCTACGATCCCGGTCGGGCCGGCAGATCGCGCTACGAGTAAAATGCCGCCATATCCCTGCGGTTGATCAATTACCTCCGTGCCTTGACGCAACTCTTGTGACAGGTTACTTTCGAGTTTTCCCGGCAGAATTCTGTTTCGAATAAGGAAGAACATTGGCGAACCGTCCTCTTATTACTTTGACCACTGACTTTGGGCTGAACGATCACTTCGTGGGCACTATCAAGGGTGTCATTCTGGATATTGTCCCCGAAGCTGAAATCGTGGACATCTGCCACGCAGTGCAAGCCTTCGATGTGCTCGACGGCGCCCTGGCCATCGCCCAGTCATACTCGTATTTCCCCAACGGGACGATCCACCTCGTTGTGGTGGACCCGGGCGTCGGAACGGAACGGCGCCCCATCCTTTTATCCACGGGACGATACTATTTTGTAGCGCCCGACAACGGTGTACTCTCTCTGATCTACAGCCACGCAGAGCGCGTGCAAGTGCGCCACATCGTCGCGGACCATTACTACCGGCAACCGCTGAGCAGTACTTTTCATGCGCGCGATATTTTCGCGCCCGTGGTTGCGTACCTTGCCAAGGGCGTGGAGGCCGAAAAATTTGGCGAGGAGATCACGGATTTCGTACGCTTCAACGCACCTAAGCCAAAACCGGTCGATGCGCAAACCCTGCGGGGCGTCGTTTTGAGGGTAGACCGATTCGGAAACATCGTCACTAACTTCACGCCTGAAGATGTCCCTGCACTGTTTCAGGCAGATCCACCGGCATTCAAGATTCGGGTGGGCAAACGCGAGATCACCGAGATTCACACCAACTATGCCGAGGGCGGACCCAACGAAGTCTTCGGCATCCTGGGGAGTATGGGCTATCTGGAGATTTCCGCGAATCGCGCTGCTGCCGCGCAAATCATCGGAGCCGGCAAGGGCAGCGAAGTGAATGTCGTCCTGGAAGGTGTCGCGGCGGCCAGCAACGGTCAGTAGATTCACGAACTCTTCGGTTTGGGATGGACGTAGCGCTCCATCTCCGCGGTCCATTTCAAAAATCGCCACAGATTCTTACGCTCGCGCCAGGTAAATTCCCAGAACTCGAGCAAGCCGATCTGTTGCATCTTCACCCCACAGTAGGTTTCGATTCGCCATAGCAGGTAAGGACTGCGCCATGGCGTGAGGTGGTGGCCTTTGGTCGCGTTCCACAGGAATCGAAATATGTAGCGCATGTGAGAACTATCATAACCACAAAGGACACGGAGTTACACAAGGGAAACGCGCTCCCGGTTACTCGAATGACGTCATCGTCCTGGTCGAAATAGGGGGAGTAGCTAGGTCCGAACGACCAACCACGCGGCGACAACCGTCAACAAAGAAATGACCGCCACCAGCATCACAGCAGCGAGAAACAGGGGAGCAGTGTAGTACTCGGGCCGGCGCATGAATGTCGCCAGGGCAACCGGAAAAGTCAGCAGAACGACGCCGTTTAACACCAGCACTCGCCTTGCCCAGGTCTGGTTACGATTCTGGGCGGAGGCTGCGAGCCAGGTCGTGTAACCCAGAGGCAGGAGGAGAATCCCAAACAACACATGATTCAGCAGCGTCGGCCCCAAGGCTCGCTGGTACACCTCGGAAGAGCTCTCCCCCAGCAGAGGTGGAATAAATGGCGTTGCTGCCAAATGGACAAAGCCCAGAATTATGAGCAGCAGCCCAACCGCACGCAGAAATCCCGCGGCAATTTCTTGTGCGCGCATCTTCGCTTTCACGACGGTGACAACTATAACCCCCTTAACCCTCAGGCGTTCGACGAAATATCCTTACGATCTCGCCTCGTCGTGCCCAGCCAACGCTGCGTGCTAGAATCCCTTTTCTGCCTGAGGATTCCTGTTCTATGGCCGACAATGAAGCGCGCCAGAAAGCCGAAGATCACTACTATGCCGCCCTGGACCTGGTCTCTGAGGGTGAGCAGGAGCGTGCTGTGGAGGCATACCAGAAGTCTCTGGAAGCGGATCCTGCGTTCACAGAAGCGATGCACGGCCTGGCCCGCGCCCTGCAGGATCTCGGCCGCCTGGACGAAGCCATTGCCGTAGCGAAACGTATCTCGGAGATCGATCCGGAGGATGTTTTGGCCTATACCAGTCTGTCGGTTCTCTACCAGAAGAAGGGCATGATTCCAGAAGCAGAAGCGGAAGGCGCCAAGGCGAGGGTGTTGGGGTGGAAGCAACAGTTGAAAGGAAATAAATCCTAGCTGTCAGCTTTCAGCCTTCAGCGAACCCTCTTCATGATGATCGGGGCTACTCAGGTTTCCTGGCTGCGAGCTGACGGCTAAAGTTCGTACTTCTTCATCAAGTGCCGGTACGAGCGATATGAAATTTTCAGCAGGTCGGCTGCACGAGTCTGGACTCCGTTGGCCTGGGTCAGGGCCGTTAGCAGCAGCGATTTCTCGATGTCGGCCACATACTTCTCCATATCCATCCCGTCGGGCAGGGCGCTCATGCTCCCGGTTATGCCGGCGCCCGGCAGGCCGGCACCGGCGGCCGCGGCGCGAGCCTTGGCTTTTTCCGCGGGCAGGTCGACGCGCAGTTCATCCCCGGTTTCCAGGGCGACAGCGCGCTCGATGGTGTTTTCCAGTTGACGGACGTTGCCAGGCCATTCATAGCCTCCCAGCGCCTCCAGCGACTGGGGGTTCACTCTCTGAATGCTCTTCCCTGCTCCCGGCGCGTACTTCTTGAGAAAGTGATTGACCAGGAGCGGAATGTCTTCTCGGCGTTGGCGCAACGGCGGAACGGAAACTGGAATCACGCTGAGCCGGTAATAGAGATCCTCACGAAAAGTGTTTTCTGCTACCTGCTTGTCGAGATCGCGGTTGGTAGCGGCGATCACACGCACATCAATAGGAATCTCGTTTGTCCCTCCCACTGGACGCACGGAGCGCTCCTGCAATACCCGCAGCAGCTTGACCTGCATGGTCAGGCTCATCTCGCTGATCTCGTCGAGAAAAATGGTTCCCTGGTCCGCCACTTCGAACAAGCCGCGCTTGTTCTGGTTCGCGCCGGTGAATGCACCTTTCACATAGCCGAAGAGTTCGCTCTCCAGCAGAGTTTCGGGAAAAGCTCCGCAGTTGATGGAAACAAACGGCTCGGCGGCACGCGGGGAGCAGACGTGCAAGGCCCGGGCCACGAGTTCCTTGCCGGTTCCGCTCTCGCCGTAGATCAGGACCGTACTTTGCGTGGAAGCGACGGTGCGAATCGTCTGCTTCAGCTTCTCCATGGCAGGGCTCACGCCGACAATGTTGTCCAGCGAGTTGCGGGTGGCGGCATCGCGTTTGAAAGCAAAATTTTGCCGGCTTAAGGATACTTTTTCCAAAGCTCGATTGATTGCCAGCTTGATCTCGTCGACCAGGCCGGGAGATTTTCGGATGTAATCCGTGGCGCCGCCGGCTTTAACCGCCTGCACCGCAGCCTCGTAGTCATCGACGGCCGTCATCAGAATCACTGCGGAGTCTGGAGAAATCTGGTGAGCGTGGCGCAGCACCTCGATACCATCGATTTTCGGCATCTTGATGTCAGTCACGATTACGTCGTATAACGCACCGTCGAGCTTTCTCTTCGCCACCTCGCCCGAGTTTGCGGTTTCGACTTTGTGACCTTCGCGTCGGAGGGCAATGTCCAGCATCTCGCAGATGGAGCGCTCGTCATCGCAAACCAGAATGTTACCCATGCGCCTCCCCTCCCGCCGCCGCTACGGCGCTCGCGGCCTTGGGCGACGCGGGGTGCGGATGAAGTACGGAACCTGCTTGGGGAGGAGTCGCACTCTCTTCCGCCGCATAGCGACGCAGGCGAAGCACAAATACGCTACCCTGTCCCAGCTTGGAGCGCGCCCAGACTTTACCTTCATGGGCCTGCACGATCTGATAGACGATCGCCAAACCCAGACCGGTACCACCTTCAAATTGCGACTGGAACGGCTCGAACACTTTTTCGATGAGCTGCTGGCTCATTCCGGGACCGGTATCGGCAAAATTGATTTGCCAGTCTTGCTCGCTCGCTTCCAGGGAAACGGTAAGAGTGCCTCCGGCAGCCATGGCGCGCACAGCGTTTTCGCAGAAATTCCAGAAGACTTGCTTGAGCTTGTCTCCGTCCGCCGAAGCCCATGCCTCTTTCACGCTATATTTTCGTTCGACCCGGATGCCAGTGTTCTGTGCAGCCAGGCGATGTTCCAGCAGGGTGAGTGTGTCTTCCAGAAGCGGGAGCAGATCAACCTTCGCGAACCGGTACTGACGGCCGCGCGAATAAGCCAGAAAGTCGGTGATGATACTGTTAAGCCGCTCCGACTCGCGGGTGACAATGTCCAGCAGATGCCGGTGTTCCTCCCCCAAATCGGGGATCTCGGAAAGCATGCTTACGGATCCCGCGATCGAGGTCAGAGGATTGCGGATCTCATGCGCGATAGCCGCGGCCAGCCGCCCCACCGCAGCCAGACGGTCCTGCATGCGAACTTCGCGCTCCAATCGCCGGATTTCCGTTAGGTCATCGAAGGTATAGACGAAACCAAGCGTGCCCCGTTCCGGCACCGCCAGCGCGGAAACCAGCACACGGAATGTCTTCCGGTATCCATTGGGCGCGACCCAGCGGACTTCCCCATGGGCCGGTTCAGAGTCAACATGGGGCAAGGGATCCAGAAAAAGCTGATTGACGGGCTGACCCAGCAAATCGTCTTCCGTACGCTCTAACAGTTTCTGTGCCGCGGTGTTGACCAGCGTAATGTGTCCGTCGAGCCCGGTGGTGATCAGTCCTCCGGTAATGGATTGGATGATGTTCTCGTGCAGGGCCTGCAGATTTTGCAGCGCTCCGCTGGTGTGTTTCAGCTTTACGTCCACCTGCCGCAGCTTGTTTGCCAACAGCCCAGCAAGGTACGAGACTGCCAGGTAGCCGAAAAGGTTGACGAAGATAATGGCTTGTAAAGCTTTAAGTTCCGGATGGGTGGTCGAATATGAGGGGAGAATCGCGAAGTACGTCAGCTCTAAAACCGTTCCATACAGAATGAATGCCAGCGCGGCCGTAAGATACGCCCAGACCCGTGGCAAGAGAATGCTAGCCACGATGATCACCAAGGGGTAAAGAAAATTGAGCGAGCTGTCGACGCCTCCAGTGGAGTAGACGACCAGGCTGACGAGAGCCAGATCAGTGAGTACCTGCAGAACTGCCTGGATGCGGTACTCCTTCCAAAAAGAGAGCAGCAAGACGTAAAAGATAGAGATCGCGTACCACAGCAGGATGGCGTTGACAAACAGCCGTAGCGGCAAAGGAGTAGGAGTGAGCCGCGAGATGGCCAACTCGATTCCCAATAGAAACGTCAGGATGAGGATGCGAACCTTGACCAGCCAGGCCAGCCACAGCCGCTCATCGAACATGGATTGCATGCCTGATCCCAATTTCCGTGCCCCTTTCCCCCGAGAATGCGGCGGTGGTCACTCCCGCACTCGTACCCCTTGGCAGAAGAGGCTTCTCAACCGGGCGGAGTTCGCTGGCTTGTTGTTCGCCAGATTGGCTCCGCCCACCATTTTTCGTTCTAGCCGGCCAGCTTGGCGATCATCGAGAACAACGGCATATACAGCGAAATGACGATGCCGCCGACTGCAACACCCAGGAAAGCAATCAAGACTGGTTCCAGCATGGCCAACATGTCTTTGGTAGCCGTATCGACTTCGTCTTCGTAGAAATCGGCGATCTTTTGCAGCATGGCATCCATCGCGCCGGTGGCTTCGCCGACGCCGATCATCTGGGTCACCATGCTGGGGAATACTCCAGATTCGCGCAGTGGATCGACGATCGTGCGCCCTTCTTCAATGGCTTTGCGCACCTTCATCAAAGCTTCTTCCAGCACGGCGTTACCGGAGGTCCTGGCCGTAATACTCAAACCCTCAAGAATCGGCACACCCGAAGTGATCAGCGTACCCAGGGTTCTGGTAAAGCGCGCCACTGCGATCTTCCGCAGCAGCATGCCAATGATTGGCATTTTCAGCAGGCCATAGTCCAGGTAATAACGGCCTTTGGGATTCTTGCGGATCTGCTTGATGCCAAAAACTGCGGCTACCACGCCGACGATGAAGAACCACCAGAACTGACCCACGAATGCGCTGAGCCCCATGACCACGCGGGTAGGCAAGGGCAGAGCCACTCCCAATCCCGCGAAGAGGTTGGCGAAAATGGGTACCACCCACTTCAGCAACGCACCCACGACCAGGATCGCCAGACTGATAACCGAGACGGGGTAGATCAACGCGGATTTCACCGCTCCGCGCAGTTTCACGGCTTTTTCGACGTACTGCGCCAGGCGCTGCAGAATGATGTCGAGAATACCGCCAGTCTCACCGGCCTCGATCATGTTGGTGGACAGATCGTCGAAGATCTTGGGATATTGCCGCATGGCGTTGGCCAGGGTTGACCCGCCTTCCACCGTGGTCCGCACCCCTGTGAGCGTCTTCTGGAATGCCTGGTTCTCCTGGTTTGCGGCCAGGATTTCCAGACACTGCACCAGGGGCAAGCCAGCGTCGATCATGACTGAGAACTGACGGAAGAAGATGGCGATCTCCTTGGTCTTGACCTTGCCGGAGCCGAAGGTAGGCATGGCAAACTCTTTGCCTTTTTCGCGTATGGCACCCGCGTTAATGCGCTCCTTGCGCAACTGAGCGGCCAACGCTTGTTTATTGGGCGCAACCCTCTCGCCGCTGACTTTCTCTCCGTTTTCGCTCTTCCCTGAAAATGTAAAGACTGGCATGGTTGACTTCTCCTTGCTTCCTTATCTTTCCCTCCGGAGCGCCAGGTCGTTCGCGCGCCGGATTAATACTTGATACCGCCTGCTCGGACTGGCAATACTCGGTTCGTCCGAAGATCGTTTAACGCTTTCCAGTCGCAGCGCCCTTGACCGCGGTCGCGGACTGGTTGCGGTTCAGCAGCCCCGCGCCACGGTTAATCATCTCCTGCAACTCGTCCGTGTTACTGGAGCGAGCCATGGCGACTTCCAGCGTGATTTGCTTCTGGAAATAAAGTGTTGCCAAGGCCTGATTGAATGTCTGCATGCCAAACTTGTCCTGACCGGACTGCATGGAGGAATAGATCTGATGGATTTTGTCTTCACGAATCAGGTTGCGAACAGCCGCGTTCGGCACCAGGATTTCCATGCCCATGGCCCGGCCCTTCCCGTCCGCGCTGGGCAGCAAGCTTTGGCACATGATGCCTTCCAGCACCAGTGACAACTGCGCCCGGATTTGGGGCTGCTGGTGCGCCGGGAAGACATCGATAATTCGGTTAATGGTGGAAGACGCAGAGTTGGTGTGCAGGGTGCCGAAAGTGAGGTGACCAGTTTCGGCGATACGCAACGCCGATTCAATGGTCTCCAAGTCGCGCATTTCGCCGATCAGCACGACATCGGGATCTTCACGAAGCGCGGCTCGCAGCGCGTCGGAAAAGCTTTTGGTGTCGGCATGCAATTCGCGCTGATTGACTACGCAATTCTTGTTCATGTGCACGAATTCGATCGGGTCCTCGATGGTGAGGATGTGGTCGTGCCGCTCGGTGTTGATCTTGTCAATCATGGCGGCGAGCGTAGTGGATTTGCCCGATCCGGTTGGCCCGGTAACCAGCACCAAACCGCGCGGCTTGTCGCACATCTTGCTGACCACGGTGGGAAGCCCCAACTGGTTGAAGGACTTGATTTCGAAGGGAATCAGACGGAAGACTGCCGAGGTCGCGCCCCGCTGGTTGAATACGTTAGCGCGAAAGCGGGCCAGCCCTTTCAATCCGAAAGAGAAATCCAGTTCCAGGTTTTCTTCGAAACGATGTTTTTGCGAATCAGTCATGACGCTGTAAGCCAGTTGTTTGGTCTCAGCCGGCGTCATCTGCGGCAGGTCCAGCGGCACCAGATGCCCGTGTACGCGGATCTGCGGTGGTGAATTCGTAGTGAGGTGAAGATCGCTTCCCGACATCTCCAACATTCGTTTCAGCAGATCACTTAATGCGAGCGACATCTTTTATTCCCTTTCTTCCTCGTTGCCAACTCTAGTGAATAGTCTCGCGAGCGACTTCTTCGAGCGTGGTCATGCCGGCCGCAACTTTGATCAGCCCGCTGCGCCGCAGGGTTATCATTCCGCGCTCAATCGCCTTCTTCTTAAGCTCCACGGCCGAGGCTCCGACCAGAACCAGTTCTTTGATTTCGTCATCCACTTCCATGACTTCGTACAAACCGCAACGGCCTTTGTAGCCGGTGCTGTTGCAGACGCCACAGCCTTTACCTTTCTGGATCTTTACTGTCTTGGCTTCTTCCGGGCTGTACCCTTCTTCGATCAGAGTTTGATGGGGAACATCGACGACCTCAGCGCATTCCTTGCATATACGCCGGACCAGCCGCTGCGCACAGATCAGGTGGACCGAGGTGGCCACCAGGAACGGTTCAATGCCCATGTTCATGAGCCGAGTGATGGTTTCTGGTGCACCGTTGGTGTGCAGCGTGGAGAGCACCAGGTGTCCCGTGAGGGCAGCTTTGATTGCGATTTCCGCGGTTTCGAAGTCTCGGATTTCACCGACCAGAATGATGTTGGGGTCTTGGCGCAGAAAGGCGCGCAAGGCAGTCGCGAAATTCAGACCGATCTGCTCCTTCATCTGCACCTGGTTGACGCCCGCCAACTGGAATTCGACCGGGTCTTCCGCGGTCATGATGTTGGTATCCGGCTGGTTCAGGCGAGAGATCGAGGAGTACAGGGTGTTGGTTTTGCCTGATCCGGTTGGTCCGGTTACCAGCACCATACCGTAGGGTTTCAGAATCGCCTTCTCGAACTTGACCAGCGATTCCGGCTCGAAACCCAGTTTGGTCATATCCAGGCGCAGGTTTTCTTTATCAAGCAACCGGAGCACGATCTTTTCTCCCCACAACGTAGGCAGCGTGCTGACGCGGAAGTCCAGTTGCTTTTTCCGGCCTCCGATGTTCATCTTCAGCATGATTCGGCCGTCTTGTGGCAATCGCTTCTCGCTGATATCCAGCTTTGACATGATCTTCAGGCGTGAAATGATGGCATCCTTCAACTTAAGCGGCGGCGTCATGATTCCCTGCAGCACACCGTCAATGCGGAAGCGCACCCGGAATTCTCTTTCGTAGGGTTCCATGTGGATGTCGCTAGCCCCGCGCTTGACGGCATCGGTCAAAACCAAGTTGACCAGCTTGACGATGGGAGCTTCATCGGCGGCCCTCTCCAAGTCCGCCAGTCCTAACTCCGCCTGGTCCGCCTGCAATTCGACGTCGGCTTCATCCATCTCCGTCATCGAAAGCATTACCTGTTCGAGATCTTCCTCCTTGGTGTTGCCGTAGGCTTTATCGATGCCCTCGAGAATCGAACTTTCGGAAGCGACGACGGGCTCGATATTGAAACCGGTCATGAACTTGATGTCATCCATGGCGAACACGTTGGTGGGGTCCACCATCGCGATCGTCAGAGAAGCGCCAACCCGGCTCAGCGGCAGGATCTGATAGCGTTTGGCGGTTTCAAACGGAATCAGCTTGACCACTGCAGGATCAATTTCGAAGTAGGAAAGGTTGATCGCGGGAACGCCGTACTGCCGGGAGAGGAAGTTGGTGACGTCTTCGTCCGTCAGGAATCCCAGCTTCACCAGGGCAGCGCCCAGGCGAACGTTGGTTTCCTTCTGAGCCTTCGTTGCTTGTTCCAACTGCTCTGGGGTTATGACCTTCTCTTTGACGAGAAGATCACCCAGCCGTTGAGACATACCTCGATCTCCTATCTGAGCGGCAGAGGGATGACGTCGACTTCGCTTTGCTCGCGCGACTTCGCTGCTTATTAGGGGAGAAATTGCAGCCTATCGCGTTGACACAAATTGTCACAGCAGATGCGTTACTTCACCAGTAACTTTGGTACTTGTACTGCTCGACGGGCATCGCATAATGCCTTTGCACCTCGTGAAATGGCCGTCAGTTGTGCTTTTGTAGAGTAGAGGAGGTCCGAGGGGCATGGACTTCGGTAAGCCTGACAGTCAGTGTGGTCAACCAGTTCCGAGGCGTTAGAGCTCTCTAACTATTGGAGGGTTCCAGTTCCATCACATCTGGCGTAATGAAATGACTCTTCAAGTCCTTGGAATGGAGGGAAGGTCAAGCCGACACGTCCCCTTCGAGGGCGCATCCGCTTATAATGGGCCGGACAAGCCTATACGCTTCATCGATCAGAGCTGTTGGCGGACATGTCTGCTCCCAATCCAATTCGACCGAATCAGAAACCCTCCAGCCGGAAGAAGGTCATTATCCCGCTGGCGGTTGGGATCGCGCTGCTTTTTGGTGTGCTGCTTTCGCTGACGTCTTTTGACCTGCCTCTGAATCCGAATACCAACCAGCAACTGCTCTTCTTTGCTTCGCTTTCGGCGCTGATCTTTCTCCTGTTCGTGGCGCTGACGTTCGTCCTGGCCCGGAACCTACTGAAGCTCTTCGCGGAAAGAAGGCTGGGTGTTCTGGGATCGAAATTCCGCACGCGTCTGGTAGTGGGGAGTCTTTTGCTTTCGTTTCTTCCTGTCATCGGCATGTTCTTTTTCGCGTATGTGCTGATGAACCGGTCAATTGATAAATGGTTCTCCAGTCCGGTGGAGGAAGTGCGGCGGGACACGGCTACGATGGCATCGCTGCTTTCCAGCTATGCTGCGCAGAATACTCGAGCCGAAGCCGAGGCCATAGCAGCTTCACCGGAGACACAACGTGCCTTCGCGAGCCACAATTTTTCCGCTGTGGCGAGCGAGTTCGAGCGCCACGAGCCTACTTTGCAGGGCGGCTTTGCCCTGGCAATGGTTAGCGGGGATGCCGAAGCTGGTTTTGGCGCGCCTGCCCCGTGGCCTTTGCTCAAAGCCAAGCTTCCCATGGAACGATTGAGGTCGGCGAGTGCGACTCCTTTTACCTGGGAACAACACCGAGTACATCCTGGGCAGTGCGCCAGTTGGCGATGATGGCTTGATTCTGGTGGGTATACCCTTGCCGAAGAAGTTTTCTGAAACTGTGAAACAGGTAGAGGCAAGCCAGCAGCGTTATCTCGACCTCGCCCTCCAGCGAAGGCTGGTGCGACGAACTTACATGGAAGTATTGCTGTTGCTCACCGTGATGGTACTTTTCGCCACGACCTGGTTCGCCTTATTTCTCTCCAAGCTGGTTACCCGTCCGGTGGTCGCACTTGCCGAAGCGACCCAGGAGATTTCCCGGGGACGACTCGACTACCGGGTGGAAGTCCGGGCTGCCGATGAAATCGGGGATCTGGTGCACTCCTTTAACCGCATGGCTGCGGAACTGGAATCCAGCCGCCGCCAGATTGAGGCTTCCAGCCGCGAGCTTGGCGCCGCTAACGTTGCCTTGGAACAACGGCGCCGCCACATCGAAACCATCCTGGAAAGCATCCCGAACGGAGTGCTTTCGCTGAACGCGGACCGGTTGGTCACTCACGTAAATCATGGCTCTGCTTGCGCTTGTTCCACCCCTAGGTGCGGAATCCGGAATGCCGAGTGTTCTGATCGGCGCGCCCTTGCGCGACGTTTTTGCTCCCGAGGTCCTCGTAGATCTTGAACCCTTGCTGCGCCGGGCTGACCGCATGGGTACCACGACCACGCAGATGGAAATGGTCGTACAGCGGGCCACCCTGAACGTCGCGGTAACCGTGGCGACCCTGAAGCACGATGGACAGGGATTGGGATATGTTCTGGTGTTTGAGGATCTCTCGGAACTGCTGAAAGCCCAGAAGCAGGCTGCCTGGCGCGAGGTGGCGCGCCGCGTGGCCCATGAAATCAAGAACCCGCTAACCCCGATTGCACTCTCGGCGGAGCGCATCCGCCGACATCTGGAGCGCGGTACGCCTCGCGATGCGGCTTCCTTGCAAGTGCTCCATAGCTGCGCTGAAACTATTGCCGGAGCGGTGGAAACGGTCCGCACTCTGGTGGATGAATTCTCCACATCTGGCTCGCTTCCCTACGGCGCGGCCTCAGTCGGCTAATATCAACGCCATCGTGGAAAGCACTCTGGCCATGTTCAACGGGCGCCTGGACAACATCCGAGTGCGTACCTTCCTGGCGCCGGAGTTGCCCAACGTGATGGCCGACAGCGAAGCCATCAAGCGAGCGCTGGCCAACCTGCTGGACAACGCTGCTGAAGCCATGCAGGATGTCCTCTTCCGTGAAATTCAGATTTCGACCGCTCTGGCAGCCAGCCGCGATGTGGTCGAGGTCACCGTCGCGGATACCGGCCACGGCGTTACCCAGGGAATTGAAGGAACGATTGTTCCTGCCATACTTTTCCACCAAGAAGCGGGGCACGGGCCTCGGGCTTGCTATCGTAAACCGCATTGTCGAGGACCACCATGGCTCCATTCGTGTAGAAGAGAATCAGCCCGTCGGCGCCCGGTTCGTAGTTGAACTGCCGATTGTGTCCGACGCCGTCGTCGCACCCGCCATCGATCAGCATGCATAACATCCTCATCGTTGACGACGAACCGACCATCCGCCAGTCGCTCAAGGGCGTGCTGGAAGATGAGGGATTCAAAGCTTCCAGGCCGAAAGCGGCGAAGCTGGCCTGGAGATCATCAGCAAACATGCGTTCGATGTAGTGCTGCTGGACGTGTGGCTACCGGGCATCGACGGCCTGGAAACTCTGGAAAGAATTCGCGAAAAAGAAAACGCTCCCGAAGTCATTATGATCTCTGGACACGGCACCATTGAGACCGCGGTTCGCGCTACCAAGCTGGGGGCTTACGACTTTCTGGAGAAGCCGCTCTCGATTGATAAGACCCTCATCCTCATCAAGAACGCGATTGATGCCAAACGACTGCGCGAGGAAAACCGGGAACTCAAGAAACAACTCATACCGAAAAGCGTGATCGTGGGCGACAGCATCCCGATGAAAGCGCTGCGCCAGCAAATCCAGATTATGGCTCCAACCAACGGCCGGGTCCTCATTTATGGAGAGTCGGGGACTGGCAAAGAATTAGTGGCCCACGCTATTCACGCCCAGGGTCTCCGCAAGGATGAGATGTTCGTCGAAGTGAACTGCGCCGCGATTCCTGAAGATCTGATCGAGAGCGAACTCTTTGGTCATCGCAAGGGATCCTTCCCCGGAGCCACGGGGGACAAGGAAGGAACATTTCAGAAAGCCCACGGCGGCACGCTTTTTCTCGATGAGATCGGCGACATGAGTCTTAAGACTCAATCGAAGGTTTTACGGACGCTGGACGAGCAGCGGTTTATCCCCGTGGGTAGCGATGAACCGATCACGGTTGATGCCCGTGTGATTGCCTCGACCAACAAGGATTTGGAAGAGGAAATCTCTAGAGGAAACTTTCGCGAGGACCTGTTTTACCGTCTTAACGTTATCCCATTTTCGGTGCCGCCGTTGCGGGAGCGCAAGGAAGACGTACCGCTGCTGGGGCGTCACTTCCTAAAGGAGTTTTCCGCTACCTATGGCCGCCGCCTTCGCGAGATCACTGACGACGCTATCGATACGCTGATGCGCTATTCCTGGCCGGGCAATGTACGCGAACTGCGGAATGTGATCGAACGTATCGTCATCATGAACCCTACGACGATCCGATTTGAACGCAAGCACCTGCCGCCGCTAGTTCATCGTGATGGTACCCGCCGGGCTGCCGGTAGCGAGTTCTCCACTCTGCACCAGGCCCGTGCCGCCTACGAACGCGACTATATCCTGAAAAAAATGGACGAGAATCATGGCAACGTCACCCGCACGGCGGAAGTGCTGGGATTGGAACGCAGCCACCTTTACCGCAAGATGAAGACCTTGGGTATCGCCGCCAAGGAGTAGGATTTCTGGAAGTTCTTACCGCTTGATCATGTGGATTTCAGTGCCGTTTTTCAGAAACTTCACTTCGTCCATGAGCTGAGTGATCAGGTAGACGCCGCGACCGTGGCCGGAAAAGAGGTTCTCGCCAACCACCGGACTAGGGATTGTCGCGGGGTCGAAACCGTCTCCGGGATCGCGCACCACGATCAGCAGGCTCCGATTTGCGTCACAGGCCACGTCGCATTCCACGATTTTCGAAGCATCCGACTTCGCTCCGTGCACGACCGCATTGGCCAGCGCCTCCGAAAGTGCCAGTTCAATCGCCGATTCTTTCCCGTCGGCACAGTCCTTTTCGCGGATGGACTCCATGATTCGCTGTACCACCGAATCCACCGCGCCTTTATCGGCAGCCAACGTGACCTGGAGTTTGAAAAGTAACTTGTCGGCCAGGAAATCGAAAGTCGGTTCAGAATTGGTGGACATTAATGAGGATTTTCCCGATGGTTCGTAGTGGCTTGGGCCTCTGCGATTCTACAGACGAAATGCGAGTCCGGCAACGTGAAAAGCACTGGCAGCGATCTGCGGTCACCCCCCATTTTCAAGTCTTCCCAGCATGAGTCAGCAACTGCAGTTGACGGCGCCAGTCTAGTTCCTCGATAAATGTGTGCGACTCACGCCAATCTGGGCTCACTTTCACGAAAAGCTCCAGAAACACACGAGTGCCGACCATTTTTTCGATCTTAAGGCGGGCAGCCGTGCCGATTTTCTTCAACATCTGCGCCTGCTTGCCGATCAGGATCCGCTTCTGCCCTTCCCGCTCGCAATAGATCGCAGCGGCAATGCGCGTGAGTTTCGCGCCTTCCTCGAACTGTTCGACCAACACCGTGGTCGCGTACGGAACTTCTTCACTGGTCTCGAGCAAAACCTGTTCCCGAATGATCTCGGCAACCATGAAGCGCGCGGGCTGATCGGTTACTTGATCTTCCGGAAAGTAACGTGGTCCCTCCGGCAAGGTGCCGAGCACCTTTTCCAGCAGGAGGTCTAACCCTTCAGGTTTCCGCGCCGAAATTGGAATGATTTCCTTGAAGGCATAAAGTTTTTGGTATTCATCGATGATGGGCAGCAGCTTGTCCTTCTGATTTCGTAACAAATCGATCTTGTTCAGAAGCAGGAAAACAGGAGTCCCAGATTTCTTGGCCATTTCAAGTACAGACTCATCGGCCTGGCCAAATTTGCGGGTTACATCGACAATTAGCAGGAGCAGGTCGCAACCTTCAAGGGCTTCGCGCACCTCGGACATCATTTTGCGACCGAGTGAACTGTCTGGCTTGTGTACGCCCGGAGTATCGATAAGTACGATCTGCCCGGCCGCCCTTCGCTTTTGTTTGGGAATCTGCACAATCCCCAGGATGCGGTTGCGCGTGGTCTGCGGCTTGGGGCTGACGATGGCCAGTTTTTCGCCTACCAATGCGTTCAGCAAGGTGGATTTGCCAGCGTTGGGACGGCCAAGGATGCAAACGAATCCGGAGTGAAAAGCCATAGCGATTGAGAAATTCAGTAATTTGGTAATTAAGTAATTTACGAATGCGCAATTGGCAGAATTTAAATTACACAATTACTCAATGACTATATCAGGCGCATCTGTTTCGGCTGTACGACCGAAATCCGGACTCGCTCCACTCGCCGCTCGGTTGACTCCAGCACTTCGAAGCGTAGGCCATCTTCTTCTATCACTTCGCCCTTTTGCGGAATCCGGCCAGCCAACTCACTCACCAATCCCGCCACCGTGGCCGACTCTTTGCCTTCGGGGCGTGTGCCCAGCAACTCATCCAACCGGTCGACATCCATATTTCCCGGAACGATATAGGAGTGATCGCTTTCGCGCACGACTTCCGCTTTCTCGTGCTCGTCATCAATCTCACCAACGATTTCTTCGACCAGATCCTCAATGGTGACGAGTCCGGCCACTCCGCCGTATTCGTCGACCACGATTGCCATGCGGATATTGTTTTTCTGCATCTCGCGCAGGAGTTCGCTTCCCAGCTTGCTTTCGGGGACGAAATACACGTCTTTCCGCATCAGCGTGTCCACCGTCCGGGTGTGAGCCTCGGTGTCCGGCACCTGCAGCACGTCTTGCGCGTATACGATTCCTTTGATGTTGTGGATGGTCCCTTCGAAAACCGGAACACGCGAGAACGGTTTCGCGCGCAACAACTCAATGAACTGCTCGACCGTGGTATTGGTGGGAACGGCCACGATTTCGGGCCGCGGCTTCATCGCCTCGCGCACTGTTTTCTCGCCGAATTCCACGACCGACTGAATCATGTCGCGGTTGCTTTCGTCGAGGATGCCTTCTTCCTGACCCGCTTCGATCAGCGCATCCACGGCTTCCGCCTGGGTTTCCGGCTGTTCATCCGAATGCCCTTTAGTCAGAGCCGCTACCGACTGCAAAAAGCCCAAGACCAGCGTCACTGGCAACACCAGGTAGATGAGGATTCGCAAGAAAGGCGTCCAGGGGATCAGCCACTGCCCTTTGGTCCGGGAGAAGAAAACGAAGGGCAGAAATTGATTACAAACGATCACGATCAGGACCAGGGTCAATGTAGCCTGCAGAATTTCGTAAATGCTCCACGCCCGGTCACGGAACACGGTGAAGCCCACCATCATGGCAATCGCTGCCGTGGTCATTTGGGTGAGCACCGCCATCGACAGCGCCGCGCGGGCACGGCTCACATGCAGACGCGGTTCCACGCTGTGTTCGAAAGCGTCAATATTGTCCTGGAACTCGCGCGATAGAAACTTTCCAATCTCGGTGTAGAGGCGCTCCACGTAGGAAACCAGGGTCAGCAGCCCAAGCAACATCAGCAACACAATGGCGATGACGAAGTTCATCTCGATGCCCGTGTGGCCCGAGAACCTGATCCGGTATGTTTGACCGCCGGTGCTCGGGACCGCGCACCGTCAGGTGTACTCTTGCTGTTTCCTGTCAAGCCTTTTCCGCGCTCTGGCCGCCCTCTTCTCTCGATCAATCCCACTGGCAATCCGAGTGTCTTCCGCAAACGTGCTTCCTTGCGCGCCATTTCCCCTTCATCAAGTTCGTGATCGTACCCGGCCAGGTGAAGCACCGCGTGCAAGGTGAGAATTCGGATTTCCTCCGCCGCCGTGTGCCCAAGCCGACGAGCGTTACGAGCCGCAATCTCCGCCGAAATAGCGATGTCCCCAGCAAATCCCCGCATCAGCCCAGGCATCGCGGGAAACGATAGCACATCGGTTGGCTTGTTCTTGCCTCGGAAACGATGGTTCAATCCCTGCAACTCCCGGCTACTGGTGACGAGCACACTGACGGCCCCTCGAAGCCCAGCCGCGCGTCGCGCCCGGGTCACAAACTTCGCCAGCGTCGCCTCGGTCAACCCGGTCACTGGTTCCTGAATGATGACCAAACTTTCTCCGTGGAGTGCATCCAAATAAACAGGAGGGCCATTAACCGCAGCCCTCCCAGCCAATCGCGCTCGTTTTACTCTTTCGCGTCTGCTTCCGCAGGCACGGCAGTATTCTTCTGCAGAGGTGCAATGTCCACCCCATTGGTCTTACCGTTCGCACCTTTCGGTTCCAGCAGCGACATTTGCTGTTCTGCCAGCTTGGTCTTGTGCTCATCGTAAGCCCGGATGATTCGCTGCACAAGGTGGTGACGGACCACGTCGCCTTCGTCGAAGTAGACGAAAGTCAATCCTTCGACGCGCTTCAGGATATCCACCGCTTCGAGCAGTCCGCTGCGGCGAGCATTGGGCAAGTCGATCTGGGTGACGTCGCCCGTGATCACCGCCTTGGAGTTGAAGCCGAGACGGGTGACGAACATCTTCATCTGTTCCGAAGTGGTGTTCTGCGCCTCGTCCAGAATCACGAACGAATCGTTGAGCGTGCGCCCGCGCATGAACGCAATCGGCGCGATCTCGATGACGCCCCGCTCGAGGTAGCGCTCCACCCGGTCGGCATCCAGCATGTCGTAGAGCGCGTCGTAGAGCGGCCGCAGATACGGGTTGACCTTCTCCTGCAGTCCCCGGCAGGAATCCCAGCCGCTCGCCGGCTTCGACCGCCGGACGCGCCAGGATGATGCGGTTCACTCGCTTCGCCAGCAGCGCCGACACGGCCTGCGCCATCGCCAGGTACGTCTTGCCCGTGCCCGCGGGACCGATGCCGAATACGATGTCGTGGTTCTCGATGGCTTCGACGTATCGTTTCTGATTCAAGCTCTTGGGCTGCACCGTGCGCCGTCCGAACGAACGCTGGCGCCCAGCTTCGGCTAGCCCGCGGAGAGTAGCTTTGGGGTCGGCGATCAGGACGCGCAGCATGCTGTTCAGATCGCCATTATTGAAGGCATGTCCGGAGCGCTGCAGATGGTTGTAGTCGGAAAAGACTTGTTCGGCTCGGGCAACATCGCGGGCTGCCCCTTCCAGTTCGATGGAGTCGGATCGAAGGTCAATGTTAATGTTCAACCCGTCTTCCAACACATGCAGGTTTTCATCCCTGGTACCGAACAGGGTTTCAATGTGGGGAGTAGTCTCAATGCTCTTCTTCATGCAGTTTTGGCGCATCCCTCCGTCCGCCGAGTTTTTGATTGTAAAACGCCGGTGCTTAGATGGCATCGCCGCGACCCGGGCACACCTGTGCCGGTCTGAGCGACGACAAAATTCTTCTCTCTGCAGGTGGAACCAGCCGGAATGCTCGCTCCCAAGGTGCAAGCAACTACCATTGAGCTAAGGGTACCCCTAGCGTTGGATAAGAGTCAATGCCGCGAGAAATTCTGGGGCAAGGCCATTTCGGGACGTGGTCCCCACGAACCTGGTTTGGATCAGGTGACGTCAAGCTGCTTGTGTAAATAGGTTGAGGGTGCGGGTTTTCCATTCCAGGTTGAATCTCTGGAAGATGGAGTAGATGATGCGGTCGACGCTTTCCACGTTGACAAAGCACACCATGGGCCGGGTTCTTCGCCGCACCTCCACGAAGCAGCGCTCGATCACGTTGGTGGTGCGCAGTTTGCGCCACAGGTGCCGGGGGAAGGCGAACAACGACAGCAGTTCCGGCAGGTCGCGCTCCAGTCGCCGCACCATGGGGCCATAGATCCGCGCCAGCGCGCCCGGAAGGCGCGAAACGCCGCTTCGGCGTGGGTCCGGCTTTCGGCCAGGTAAATGGCCTGGGCGTCGGCCTTCACCTCGTCGTAGTCGCGCTTCCGCACCTTCTCCAGAATGTTGCGCATCTTGTGCACCCAGCAGCGCTGATGCCGCACCCGCGGATACACCGTGCGAATCGCTGCCGCCAGGCCGGCGACAGCCATCGGTGACGATCAGGCCCAGGTGCTCGCCCTTCCAGCCCGCGCCGGTACAGATCCTCGAGCAGTCCTTCCCAGTCGGCCTGGCTTTCGCCCTGGCTGCGCAAAAAAGCCAGCAGGTGGCGGGTGCCGTCGCGCCGCACTCCGTACGCCACCAGCATCTGCACCCGCTTGCGCCCCGCCGGACGCCGCACCCGCAGGCTCACTCCATCCAAAAATAAATACGCGTAGTCATCGCTCAGCCGCGCCTGATGAAACTGGCGCACCGCCTCGTCCAGATCGCGCGTCAGCTTCGACACCGTCTGCGCGCTCACCACTTCGCCCGTCAGCGTGGCCACCACCCGGCCCACCTGCCGCGTCGAGATGCCACGCAAAAACGCTTCCCGGATCAGCATCGAGACATCCTCCGCCCGCCGCTGAAACGCGCTCCAGCCCGCGCGGCAGAAAACTCTTTCCCCGGGTGCGCGCAATGCGCAGCCGGATCGTGCCCAACCGGGTCACGAAATCCCGCTCGTAGTAACCGTTGCGATAAGGCTGCCGCCGGTTGCGCCGCCGCTGGTAGACCTCCCGCACCGCATAGCGGTCTCGCTGCCGCTCCGAATCCGCTTCCAACCGCTCGCTTCCACGCTTGCCGGGTCTGCCCATACACATCACCCCAGAAACTCTCCTTCATCTCCGCCAGAAAATGTTGGTAATGCTCCGTGATCGGGATTATCTTCGCCATGGGTGTAGGTCTCCTTTCGGAACGGCTTTAGCTCGTCAGGCCAAAGCCAACTTACACCCTCTCCCTTTTACACAATCGAATTTACGTCACCTTGGATCATATCCATTTGACCCGCAGCAACTTACTCCCGTAGAATAGCTGTTCGTACCC
This sequence comes from uncultured Acidobacteriota bacterium, assembly GCA_963820925.1. GTDB lineage: Bacteria > Acidobacteriota > Terriglobia > Terriglobales > Acidobacteriaceae > JABDBE01. The sequence goes on along the minus strand of CAWGBX010000008.1, from coordinate 170,604 downwards.
ACTTGAAAATCTCTTAGCTGGAAGCCGAGCAAGAGAAAACCAGAGAACGAAGGTAAAACGAACTACATGGCAAATCATTTTTCCGCGCTGAAACGCGCCCGTCAGACTCAGAAACGCACGGTTCGCAACCGCGCCAACAATTCCCGCCTGCGACACTACGCTGCGCGACTTGCGAGAGTCGCTCGCCAAAGGCGACCAACAGGGAGCCGATCAGGTATTCCGGCAGACTGTCTCCGCCCTCGATAAGGCAGTGCAGAAGGGCGTGCTTCACGCAAAACACCGCGTCGCGCTACAAGTCTCGCTTGAACGCGCGAATGAACGCGATCGCGAAGAAGTAGACACTTTCAGACCACAATTTCGAAGTATTCCTTCAGTGCTGCCGACCGCTCCTCGTCCGAAGCGAGCAACCGTTCTTCTTCGATCCCATCGCGGGTCAAGATCAACCGCCGGTCGGCCACGGTGATTCTTCCATCTTCGTGGCCATGGAACAAACGTTCTTTCGCGTAAACGGTGACTCCGGCGAGGTCTGATGGTAGTGGCACATGGCGGCGAAGTCGTTGAGGCTTCGCGGCACTAGAGTGAAAGAATACTGTCGCTTCCAAACCCCGTCGCGTTCCGCTCTCTCCATGCTCAGCGATTCTCGCAGTCCACCACTCGATACACCCGGCCGTCATGCGATTGCCCAATGCCGGACCGCAGCCCAATCGGCTCCAGAAAAGAGTCCCCGAATCCCACGTCTGCAAGCCAAGGTTCGTCGAGGTCGACTCTTAAGGCAAGATGATCGAACTCGGGACTATCGCTGCCGTCTTCGCGGGGCACGCGAGCCGCAGAGCAAAGTGACCTGAAACCCGATTGCGCGCAGCAACGCTGCAAACGCTCCATTCAATTCGTAACAGAAGCCGCCGCGACGCCGCTCCACAATCTTGCGGACGAAGGCGCTCTCGTCGCATACGATCTCTCGTCCTAGAGCGATGTCAAGGTTCTCAAAGGGGACACTAAGCAGGTGAGCCCGATGCAGATTGCGTAGTACTTCCGGGTTGGGTACAAGCGGCCCGGTGTACGCGATGCGGTCGAGATAGGCGGGGAGGCTGAGCATGGCGGACTGCCGAGCTTTGCTCGGCCGGACAGCCGGGGGCGGCTGTCCCTACGTGATAACGTATCTACACCGGCAACTCTTCCTGCATCCACCCAGTCTCCGGCTTCGGTTCTGAGGTCAAATCCATTACCAATTTCTCCAGCACGATTCGTTTGCTTGGCGGATTTGAACGCAATGCGAGGTCTGTTTTCGCCACCAGACGGATGGCACGCGTCAGTTCTCGTTTTGACTTGTACCGTCGAGCCTGCTTGATGATATCGTCGGCAGCGAACGGAGGCACCCGGAAGCCTTGCCACAGCGCCGCCCACAGCATGCGCTGATCGCGCACGTTTCGCTCCAGGATCACCAGCATCTGGCGAAACGTCTTGGCCAGCATATACAGATGTCCGATGGCGGCTTCGTCCCCTTCACCGGTGGTAAGAATCGAATCGAGCATTTCCAAAGCTCGCACCCGATTTTTCGCGGAGATTGCATCGGTCAGTTCATACAACGATCTTTGCTTTGCCGCCAGCACCATGGTTTCGACATCGCCCAGCGTGATGCGTTTCTTTTCCCCGACGTACAGAATCAGCTTTTCCAGTTCGTTGGAAACCATCATCATGTCCCCGCCGAGAGCGTCTACCAGTTCGCGCGCGGCATCGGCATCAATCTTGACGCTCCGCGTGGCGCCGTATTCACCAATCCAGCGCACCGCCTCGCTTTCTTCCACTCGCGCCAGTTCGACGATTGCGCAGTATTGCCCCAGGGTCTCGCGAATGCGCTCATAGCGTTCTTTGTCGGTTAAGTCCATGCGGCGCGGATCGGCGGGAATGCTGATGTGATCAGCAACAAAGATCAACACCGCGTCGGGATTGGGATCTTTGCAGTACGCCTCGATGGCCGCCAGCTTCTCTTCGTTCGAGCCACGTCCGAACAGGTTCTTGACGCCTCGTACAAAGAAAACTTGAAAGGGTGCCATCAGCGATGGCGTACGCGCACGATCAAGCACTTCTACCAGATCGGTCTCCGCCAGATCGAACTCGAAAAGGCTGAAGTCCCGCAAATCGGGTGTGACCAGATGTTCGAGAATCGCTTCACGGCAACGTTTGCGAAAGAACACTTCGGCTCCCACGAACACGTAAGCGGGACGCAGTTTGCGCGCCTGCACTTCAGATACAAAGCGGTCTGCCTGGGCAAAGGCCCGCATCAGAAGCCCTCCAGAATATTCGACACCAGGGCCTGCGCGAAGTCGCGCGACAGGCGTTGAAATGCGGGCGTGTCTTCCTCGAAAAAGCTGTTCAGGTCGCGCGGAACCTCGTATTGCTCGCGAAACAGATACGACGGATTCTGATAAAGGACCTTGCCCTGGGTGTCGACCAATGACACTTTCATGGAGACCACAACCATCACGCTCGCGGCGCGTCCAGTCTGCGAATCATAGGTAAGTGGATTGCTATAGGTGGCAAGCACAGTCCCATGCAGCACTGCGTCAGCATCGTCATTCACCTGGTTGACGACATGGTAGTGCGTTCGCAGGACGAACTCTTTTACCACGGCGGCAGTGAGCATCTGCTCGATCTTGAAGGTTTGAGTCTGGTTCACGAACGCCGGGATAGCAATGGTCCGTACATTGTCAGGAATGGTTACCGTATGACCGGCAGTGTGATAGCCGCATCCTGTGCCGATGATGCTGAGGTTGAGACAGACGGCCAACACCGCGCCACGGTTCATTGGATTTTTCCTCGAGGCCGGGTTGCTGCCAGGGTTTCCGCGCACTCCACCGCGGTCGTTGCGGCGATCCGCAGATTGTCGGACGCGGCCCACAGCCAGAACCCATTCGGCTGACTTGCATCCGCGGCGAGCGACACGTGGATATCGCTCTGTCCTGCAGCATTCACATTCGAGGGAGCGTCTTCGGCTCCAAGCGTCAACTTCACGTGCTCACCCGCTAGTGCTCGCGAAATGCTTTCGACGTCGGCAACCTGCCCGAGTTCAATGTGAACCGCAAATGCGTGTCCGTGAAAAATTGGGGCTTGCACCAACAGCAGCGACGGCAGGGGCGCGTCCTGGCCAGCAATTCGCCGGTAATGCTTCAGCACCCGGCTCTCCAGCGTTGCCAATGCAGGTACCGAATGTTCACCGTAGCGAGCTACCATGTTGAACGCCACCTGCGTATCGAAGACGTTCTTCGGCATCTGCTGGAACGAAAGCAGGTTCACGGTCTGTTCGTGCAGTTCGTCCATGCCCTTCTGACCGTGTTCGGAGGCGGGCTCAAACACCGTGGCCACTGCCCGCTTCACTGGTCCAGCTTTCTGCACCCGCATCAGAAGCAGCGCCAACACGACGGCCGCGGGGTGCGCTACGACCGCCGGGCCCGGCTGCAGGTCGGGAATCAAAGGCTGTCCCAGTTGTCGCTCGATCCAGGGCGAACGCACGGTGGCGTCGGGTTCATCTTCCAATGCAGAAGAAAGATCAATGATCGCGCTGCCTGCATCGCGCGCCGTCTTCCAGTTCTTGCGGGTGGACTCCGCGTCCGAAGCAAAAAAGGTGAAATCCATATTCCGGAACTGCTCCGTGCGGACACTCTGAATGAACGTGACCTCCTGTCCCACGGCTTTCAACTTCCCGAGCGCCTCATCGTCATCCAGGAGCTTGACATCAATCGAAGGGAAGTTGCGATCGTTGAGTACATCCGCAACCTCCTTGCCCTTGAGCGTGCCCGCCCCCACTATGGCGAGGCGGTAAAAGTTGCCTCCGCGCACAGGCTCAGCGTGCAGTGGAGCGGACTTGATATTCGAACTCATGAGGTCTGCGAGGCCTCTTTGTACTGTGGAGGCGGTGGGTTCCGCTTTCGCCGGAAAATCCATTGCAAGCGCCAGAACACCCCCGAAAACATGTAGGCCAGCGCGATCACGAACAACACCCACTGCGAGAAAACCCAGATCGCCGCGAACAGCAGTCCCAAAAGGATAACCAACTGAAACGGCTGCCGGGAGCGGAAATCAATGTCTTTAAAACTGTAAAAGCGCCACGTGCTCACCATCAGATATCCCGCCGCTACAACGATGAGCATCCATGTGATGCAACTCCATAGCGAAGAAATCGGATCACCGCCGGAAAAGTGCACGACAGCGGCGATGACTCCGGCCCCAGCAGGAATAGGCATTCCCACAAAATACTTTTTCCCCGGCCGCCCCGGGTTCGACGGCTGCGGGTTCGACGCGATGTTGAAGCGCGCCAGACGGCTCGCGCCTGCCATCAAGAACAGGAAGCTTGAGATGGAGCCTAGCTGAATCATTTTGCCAGTTAGTTCGCTGGACCCTAGGAATACCGGCAACTGGCGGAAACCCCACATCCATGCCAAAAGCGCGGGAGCAACGCCGAATGTGATGACGTCGGCCAACGAATCCAGCTCCCGGCCAAAGTCGCTGCTGGTGTGAGTCATGCGGGCGATGCGCCCGTCCAAACCATCAAACAAGACGGCAAACCCGATGGCTTTGGCCGCAAAATCAAAATGCCAGGGTTCCGCGGCCGTGGCGTGCGTGACCTGCAAGATGGCGTAGTAACCCAGCGCAATATTCGCCGCCGTGAAAAGTGAAGGCAAAATATACATGCCCTTGCGTAACCGCCCCGAGGGTCGATCTTCCCTGCGCCGCCTTGGAATCACTGGAACTTCTGGGTCCATTACAGTGCTCCTCGCTGAGCCTGTCCGGCGCTTCCCGCCGCAAGTGGTTTCTCTGCGTTCAGGTAGGCCAGCACGCTCGATCCGCCTTTCACTCGATCCCCAACTTTAACTTCGAGGGCCGCGGAGGCATCCAGTAAGACATCCACGCGCGACCCGAATTTGATCAAGCCGACCCGCTCCCCGCGTTCTACTCGATCGCCAACCTTCTTGTTGAAGACGATTCTGCGGGCCAGAAGGCCTGCGATCTGCTTGAAGACCACAGTCTGACCATCACCTTCCACGGTTACCACATTCTGCTCGTTTTGCTCGGCCGACGCCGCATTCATGGCGTTGATGAACTTTCCCCTTTGATATTTGACGTCGCGAATGATCCCGCAGATGGGGGAACGGTTCACGTGCACGTCAAACACGTTCAAGAATATGCTGATGCGAAGGTGGGAGGCACCATTCGAAATCACAGGTGAGATGTCCGTGACCTTCCCATCCGCCGGTGACACCAGCGCGGCTGCCTCACCCGGAATTGCTCGATCTGGATCGCGAAAGAACCAGAGAAAAAATCCGGCCAGGAGCAAAGCCGGCAAAGCCCAAATCGGGCTGGTGAGCCAACCGATCAGCACGGCGGCAGCCAGAAGCGGAAACGCGTAGTAGTAAGCGTCACGAATCATTTGGGAGGTACAGGGAATTATAGAGCAGGCTTGACGTGCAGCTCAGTCTTTCATGTTAAATGCAAATAAAAAAGGCGCTTACAAGCGCCCTGCATGAAGACAAATAATCCCGTCTGCGGCTGAGCCGCACAAGGTTGGAGCTGGACTAGGCGACTTGGTTCTGTGGCTGTTGCTGATACTGCCGCGCAATACTCTCCATCTGGTCTTTAAGACGGAGTTTCAGTTTCTTCAGCCGCACTTCTTCCAATTTTTCGTCGTCGGTGAGATAGCGTTTTTCGGTGAGTGAATCAAGACGTTTTTCGTAGAGCGTGTGCTCCATCGCCAATTTGCGGAATTCATCATGATTGGCGAAGAGCTGGTCCCTAGAAGTTAGCATCCAGCAGACCTCCTAACCGGGTTTTCAGACTCAAACTTACCATACGGCCAAGCCTGCTTCAATGCGAAATCTCGCCGTGGCATCTCCTGAGTGCTCAACGGTTTCCAACTCATTGCACAAACTTCGGTGCAATATCAGGAAAAACCCAGGCGGTAAATCACGGCATCCTCTTCCGGCTCGCGATAATAACAATTCCGCCGTCCGCTCTCAACAAAGGCCCATTTCTCGTACAGCCTCCGTGCCGCCAGGTTCGACTCCCGGACCTCAAGGAACACGGCCTCCGCACCTCGACCTCTAGCCGAGTCGAGAAATTCTCCGAGCAGAAGGGTGCCGAGTCCACGGCGTCGCGCCGGCTCTGCTACCGCGATGTTCTCGATTTCCCAGTCTTTGTCCAACGCCCTGCCTGTGATAAAAGCCTGCACGCCGCCGTCTCTTTCAAGGATCAGTACAACGCGGGACGGTGCTCCGCTAGAGAATGCGGCTTCATGCTGCTCTACGGACCAGTGTGCCGCCGTGGCAGCGTGCTTCTCCAGCACCATCATGGCTGGAATATCAGCGGGGGTGGCAGGACGGATACGCATTGGTAGCATCCGGCGTCTCGCCGGCTTGCTTAGGCTAACTGCTGCCCTTCACGAAAAGCTCCGCCTCTGAGCGCCCAATATAATTCGCTTCGAGTGCCTCCGAGGAAACGGTTTCGCCAGACACAATCTTTCTCCATCCCAGCTGCGCAATCACATCGCTCCGCGGACGTTCTATTTCGACAACACGCAAGCCTTTCGCCTGGGCCGCTTCTGCGAGGGTAGTGTCGGGTGTCACGATCACGGCGTCACTGGCTGACTCCAGCCATTTGTCGCGAGTGAACAGGCGCTCACCAAGCCCGCGTGTGCCCTCGCTGCCAACCTCGTACTCACCCCGGAAGATCTCATTCCGCCCGGCATCGAGCGCGGCTACAACTCTTCCTCGCGAATGACCGGCATTTGCCAGAGCCTCTAACAGCGAGACGGCAGCAATCGGTTTCGCCAGCACCTCCGCTAGTGCCTTAATAACTGCCAGGCCGATACGCAGCCCAGTAAATGATCCCGGCCCAGAGACTACAGCAAAAGCGCCGATATCCGTTTTGCTGAATCCGTGTTTATCGAGCAAGGCTGCAATTTGCGGGACGAGTTCCGCGGAGAATGTCCCTCCCGAGAGCGAGGCGACCTCGATGATTTCGCAAACATCATCCGGCCCACATCGCGCGAGTGCGATGCTGCCGTGTTTGCCGGAAGTGTCAACCGCGAGAAGAAGCATGAATAAAGAATCGCCGGGGTGCCGTCTACGACGATCAGTGCCCGCCTTCCACCAACTCCAGCAGCACTCCGCCCGCGCTCGAGGGATGCACGAAAACATATTTATGTCCGCCTGCGCCAATCTTGATTTCATTCGACACCAGCCGCACGCCGTCCCTCTTCAGGCGTTCGACTACCGCGACCAAGTCAGGCACTCGCAGGCAAACGTGATGCAGGCCTTCACCGCGTTTGGCAATGAATTTGGCGACCGCCGAGTTTTCCGATGTCGCCTCCATCAGTTCCAGACGGCTCTCTCCCACGGGCAGCATTGCTACCCGTACCTGCTCGCCTTCGATCACTTCTTCCGCAGACGCAGCCAGCCCCAGCTTCTCGTAAATGCCCTTCGCCGTGGTCAGCGACTTCACCGCGATGCCGAGATGATCAATGGATATCATGGTTCTCTATCCATACTTTCAAAGCGCAATGCGCCAATCCAATCAGAACAAGGAAAACGATACTGCCCAGTGCGAATGGATGCTGGATAGCGCGCAAAATGTGTGGAATCTCGAATTTTGGCCACAGACTTACTCCGAACCAGATCAGAAGCAAGATGCCCGCGACTTGAGCTGCCCCCTTCACCTCGGCCCATCCACCTTTTCGATAAGCAGTGCGCAGGTACAGGAACACGGCGATCGGAAAGGCCGCAAAAGCGAGCAACAGCATCCCGAGCAGGATCTTGTCGGTCATGTCCATGACGATCCCCTAACGGTGCCCCAAATTTCCCACGATCTCTTCCACCAGCGAATACGGATCGCGTTTGTGCTCGGCGACTTCGGCAGCGTAGCGCGCGAGATTGCCATCTTCCATTTGTTCGCGAGCTTTTTCCAGCAGCGCGTCGCGCAGCATCTCGATCAAGCGCTCCTGCCAGTTTTCAATGTTGTGCTGCAGAACCAAGTTCCCTTTTTGCAGATATGCCTCATATTCCGCAATGGCAGCAACCAATTCGCTGATCCCAGTTCCGTCGCTGGCCACGGTTTTCACAATCGACGGAGTCCAATGATCGCTCCGCATCGCCAGTGATTGCAGGGCGCGAATCTCCCGCTCCACGCGCTCGGCGCCCTCGCGGTCGCTTTTGTTGATCACAAAAATATCGGCAATCTCCATGATGCCGGCCTTGATGCTCTGCACATCGTCGCCCATCCCCGGCACCAGAATCACAACTGTGACATCGGCCAGCCGCACGATATCAACTTCATCCTGCCCGACTCCGACAGTCTCGATCATGATCAAGTCGCGCCCGGAAGCATCCATCACCGTGGTCACATCGGCCGTAGTTCGCGCCAACCCGCCGAGCGAGCCCCGCGTCGCCATGCTGCGAATGTAAATGCCCGGATCAGAAAAATGTTCCTGCATGCGGATGCGATCCCCCAGAATCGCCCCGCCCGTATAAGGGCTGGTGGGATCGACCGCGATGATTCCCACAGTCCGATCTTGCTTGCGATAGTGCTTGGCCAACCGATCCACCAGCGTACTCTTACCCGCTCCCGGCGCCCCAGTGAGGCCAAGAATCCGCGCCCGCCCCGTTTGTGGGAACAACGCTTTCAATAACTCCGCCCAACCCGGTGAGCGATTCTCGACCATGCTGATCGCCCGCGCCAAAGTCCGCGGATCACCGGAACGCAACCGCTCAAGCCATGGTTGGAAGTTGGGACTCAAACTGTCAGTGTAAAGCACGTGACGAAAAAGGAGGAAATTGTGGCTCTCTCGCGGGAATCGCACCTGGCGTCAAAAGTGTCTTGATTTGGATGCACTATAGTCATACTCTTTGCTTTTGACCTCCGCCGCCGAACCCAAACATAGGATAAGTGGGAGGAACTATGGCCGACATGGATATGCTCCCACTCAAGCCGGAGCGCAAGGCGCAGCCGGAGGAGTACGCCAAACGGCGTGGACAAGATCCTGCCGCGGCCCTCGACGATGCTCTGGCCACTTATCTCGAGTGGGAGCGCCAGGACTTCGCCGAAGCCGCTGAGGGCATCCGTCGCGGCTATGAGGATGTAAAGACCGGGCGTACCCGACCCGCCACCGAGTTTCTCGCCGATCTGCGCCGCAAGCATGACCTCCCGCGTTGAAACCACGGCAGCGCAGAGCAAGACGCCCATGCAGTTCTTGACTGGTTGCTGTCCCAGCATTCCGGGGACGCTGGCATGCAGTGGTTCCTCGCCCTGCAAGACACGATCGCAACACTGGCTCAGTTTCCGGAGCGGTGCGCACTAGCTCCAGAAAGCCCGGGCTTTCCTTTTGAAGTCCGCCATCTGCTCTATGGCCGCGCACCGCACGTGTATCGGATTCTCTTCACGATTGAAGACAAAACAGTGTACGTCCTGCACGTCCGCCGCCAACCGCTCAAGCACTAACCAAAAGCTAGTCTTTCAGCAATTGTCTCGCGATCACCAACCGCTGCACCTCGCTCGTTCCCTCGCCAATGGTGCACAGCTTCACATCGCGATAAAACTTCTCCGCCGGATAATCCTTGATGAACCCGTATCCGCCGTGAATCTGCACGCCCTCATTGGCGCACCGCACTGCCACTTCGCTGGCATAGAGTTTCGCCATGGACGACTCCAGCGTACTTTTCGATCCCGCGTCTTTCAGCGACGCTGCTCGTAACGTCAGCAGCTTGGCTGCTTCGATCTCCGTCGCCATATCCGCCAGCTTCCACTGGATCGCCTGGAATTCACTGATGGCTTTGCCAAACTGCTTGCGCTGCTTGGAGTATTTCAGCGCGGCTTCATAAGCGCCTTCCGCCATGCCCAGTGAAAGCGCAGCAATCGAAATACGCCCGCCATCCAGCACGCGCATGGCGTCGATAAATCCGTCGCCCTCTTTGCCCAGCAGATTTTCGGCGGGAATGACGCAGTCTTCAAAGATCAACTCGGCAGTATCGCTTGCCCGCAGCCCGAGCTTGTTTTCTTTCTTCCCCGGACGAAACCCTTTGGCGCCCTTCTCGACAATGAAGGCCGACAGCCCGTGTGTGTGCGCCGCGCGGTCGGTCACCGCAATCACCACCAGCGTATCGGCATAGTGCCCATTGGTACAGAAAGTCTTGGTGCCGTTCAGCACCCAGGTGTTTCCTTTGCGCACCGCAGTCATCCGCGCGCTGCCCGCATCCGACCCCGAGGACGGCTCCGTGAGCCCCCACGCCCCGAGGTGCTCGCCGGTCGCCAGCTTGCTCACGAATTTCTTCTTCTGCTCCTCACTGCCGGCAATAAAAATATGATTCGAACAGAGCGAGGTGTGCGCCGCCACAATGATGCCCACCGAACCGTCCACGCGGGAGAGTTCTTCAATCGCAGTGACGTATTCGACATATCCCATGCCGGCCCCGCCGTACTCAGTCGGAAAAACTATCCCAAGCAGGCCCAGCTTGCCGAGTTCCTTGACGACAGCCAGCGGGAAGTCCCCCGCCTCGTCCCATTTCATGACATTGGGGGCAATCTCGCGTTCGGCAAACTCGCGCACACTTTTCTTCAAATGAAGTTGTTCTTCGTTCAGTAGAAAATCCAAAGTTCCTCCGGTCGATTAGGGCGGCCGCAATAGGAGTTCATCCCTCACACGGCAAATGCAAAACATTTGATTAGAACATAGGGATGAGCCCGAGTGAAAGTTACTCTCAGTTCCCGGGACGAGTTGTAAAACCCACGAGTTACCAGCAAACCGGGGGAAAAGTTTCGAACTCCAGATGGGCTTCCTTTGTGAACCTTCGCGTCCTTTGTGGTTGACGCATTTAAGAGCCTTAACCACAAAGGACACCAAAGTACACAAAGAAAGATTGCCATCGCACCATCCAAAAAGCTAATGCCGATGCGATTTATACGCCCCTTACCCGACGTTTTATGGCACCGGAGCCTCGTCACTTCGCACCGAGAGAAACCGCTCAAACACTTCGTTCGAAAGAAGCCCGCCCTGCGGCGTCAGGCGGATCACATCTCCCTGTCTCTCCATCAATCCCGTCCGGACGAAATCGGCAATGGTCTCTGAAAAACCTGCGATCGCGTCTTCTCCGAACTCCGCCGCAACCCGCCGCAAATTAACCCCGCAGTTCAGTCGCAGCCCCAGGAAGAATGCCTCCTCAAGCCCCGCGGCGGATGAAACCGGGGTGCGATTCAGCGGGCCTCCCGCAACATATGCCTCTAGTGAATCCGGGGAGGAAAATCGCACAGCTCCCAATCCCTCCTCTGAACCCGGCAGCATCGAGTGCGCGTCCACGCCAAATCCCAGATACGGCTGCCGGGTCCAATATTTCAGATTGTGCCGCGACTCGAATCCCTGTCGCGCGAAGTTGGAGATCTCATACTGCAGCACTCCCGCCGCTTCCAGTCGCTCGCAGGCCATCAGGTACAAATCCGCAGTGAGATCTTCATCCGGCACAAAGTGAGCGTGGTATCTGGAACCGCCAGCGATTAGTTCGCGGCCGAGACGCGAATCCTCGTCCACCTCGAGCATGTAAACGCTGGCATGGGGCGCTTGGCTGGCAACCGTCTGCTCCACGGAAAATGCCCAGCTATCGGCGGTCTGATGTGGCAGCCCCGCGATAAGGTCGATATTGATGTTTGTGATCCCCGCGGTTCGCAGGCGGGCAATGTCGTCGAGAACGGTCTTCCGATTATGCAAACGACCGACCGCAGCCGCCTCCTGATCGACGAACGATTGCACGCCCAGGCTCACCCGATTCACGCCGCACCGCTGTAGAGCCTCAATGACGACTGGGGTTAGCGTGCCCGGAGCACATTCGACTGTAACCTCCGCCTCCGGCTGAACCTCGAAATTCTGCGAAATCGTGATAAATAGCCGCTGCAATTGCGCCATATCGAGTACAGTAGGAGTTCCGCCGCCAAGGTAGATGGAATCGACAACCCGCTCAATGCGCCCGCCCATCTGTGATACAGTCTCGGTGGCATGTTCAATGTCAGCACATACTCGGTCTACATAATGCTGGAAAACAGCGTGGGAGAAAACATCTGAAGCAAAGTTGCAATAGCTGCACTTGGTGCGACAGAACGGCACGGAGAGGTATAGCCCGAGAGGCATCCCGACGATTATCCCACTTTGGCAAGTTGCAACCACCGGCCACATCTGAATTGGTGCTCTTTACTAAGCTTTGGAAACTTGTCGGCGTCGCACGGGTTTTTATCCTGATTGAGCCGGAGTAGGAGCTACAAACCGATGACGCTTCCGCGCGTGGTTATCACTGGAATGGGCGTGGTCAGCCCCAATGGCATCGGCAAGGAAGCCTTCTGCCTCGCCATTCTCTCGGGAAAGTCGGGCGTGAAACGCATTTCGCGCTTTGATCCCTCCGAACTCCCGGTGCACGTAGCCGGTGAGATCCCTGAGTTTGACGAACTCGCCTGGGTGGATGCTCGCGAGCGCAAGCACGTTTCCCGGGTTGTGCCGTTGGCCGTAGCCGCATCGAGCGAGGCCATCCAGGACGCCGGTCTAGATCCCGCGGCGATGTCCATGCAGGAGAAACGCGAAATCGGTGTGATCCTGGGTACGGGCGGTGGCGCTCAGGAGTTCTCTGAAGAGCAATACCGGCTCTGGCATTCCGGACACGTCAAGCAAGTCAGCCTCTTCTGTATTCCCAGCGGAACCATGGGCACGATTCCCAGCGAGATCAGCATGCGTTTCGGCTTTCGCGGCTACAGCCACGTAGTCACCGCTGGCTGCACTTCATCCACGGACGCTCTGGGTTACGCCTATCAACACATTCAAGCCGGAGTGCAGCCCATGTTTCTGGTCGGCGGCGTGGATTCGCCGATCACTGCCGGCATCATAAAGGGTTACACGCTGCTGCGCGCGCTCACCCAGTCCTGGAACCATGCTCCGGAGCGCGCCTCGCGACCGTTTTCCGCCGACCGCGACGGGTTTGTGATCGCCGAGGGTTCCTGGATGTTTATCCTCGAAGACTACGAGCACGCCCGCGCGCGGGGCGCCCGCATTTATGCCGAAATCACTGGCTACGCTTCGACTTGTGAGGCCTTCCATCGAGTTCGAATGAGCGACTCGCCCGAAGAGCCCGCCCGCGCCATCACCTTGGCCCTCGACGAGGCAGGCATCACAGCCGAGGACGTCCACTACGTGAACCTTCACGGCACTTCCACGGAAATGAATGACCGAGTGGAGACCCGGGCTCTCAAGCTGGCTCTGGGCAAGCACGCGAGCCGGATTCCCATGTCTGGACTCAAGTCGCAGATCGGACACGCCCAGGGCGCCTGCGGCTCGGCCAGCCTGGCTGCAACGCTAATCGCGATGGAACACGGAAAAATCGCCCCAACCATTAACCTCGATGTCTCCGACCCCGAATGCGATCTGGATTATGTTCCGGACGTGGGCCGCAAAGCTCAAATCGAGCACGCAATTTGCAACTGCGTCGGATTCGGATCCAAAAACTCAGCCCTGGTTCTAAGAAAAATCGCCTAGCCGGGTCGCGCACCCACACTTTGTCATTCCGAGGAGCGAAGCGACGAGGAATCTGCTTTTCGCCGGTCACCACCAAGCACAAGTGCGTCGCTTCGCACCCAATGACATTTTCCATCCCCACCAGCTTCTTCCCCATCTACTTAAGGTATCTTTAGACAGTAGCCGCCCATGGCCTCGGAAGAAGAAGTATTAGGCAAAGCCTATGACAGCCGGTTGATGAAACGGCTGCTCACCTACCTGCGTCCCTACAAGTGGCAGGTGGGGATTGCGCTGGCTTCCATCCTGATCAAGGCCGGCGCTGACGTGCTCGGGCCCTATCTCACCAAAATCGTCGTTGACCGCTACCTGGCACCAGTGCGCGGACTGCACACGCCATTGGATCGCTTCTTAAGCAATAAGCCGTTGGTTGGGGTTGCGCAGATTGCCACCCTCTACGTCGGCCTGCTGATCTTCAGCTTCCTGCTGGAATATCTCCAAACCTATTACATGCAGTGGGCGGGTCAGAAGACGATGTTCGACATGCGTGCCCAGATCTTTCGTCACCTGCAGCGCATGCACATCGGCTTTTACGACAAGAACCCGGTCGGCCGCCTGGTCACTCGCGTGACTACCGACGTGGACGCGGTGAACGAAATGTTCACCTCCGGCGTGGTCTCGATCTTCGAGGATGTCTTCGTATTAGCCGGCATTATCGCCATCATGCTGCGCATGAACTGGAAGCTGGCCCTGATCACGTTTGCCGTGCTGCCGCTGATCGGCATCGCGACCAAGATTTTTCGTGACAAGGTCCGTGACTCCTATCGCCGCATTCGTGTGGCCATCGCCAGAATCAATGCATACCTGCAAGAGCACGTGAGCGGCATGGTTGTGCTGCAGCTCTTCAACCGCGAAGAGCGTGCCTTCGACAAGTTTTCCGATGTCAACGCCGTCCACATGGACGCCTTCAAAGACGCGATCATGGCCCACGCCGTCTACTATCCGGTCGTGGAAGTTCTCTCTGCGATCGCGATTGCCTGCGTGATCTGGTTCGGGGGCAATGACGTGATCCGGGGCGCGACCACCCTCGGCGTTCTGGTTGCGTTTATACAATATGCGCAACGCTTCTTCCGGCCAATCCAGGACCTCAGCGAGAAATACAACATCCTGCAGTCCGCCATGGCCTCCAGCGAGCGCATTTTCAAGCTGCTCGACTCGCCGGTCGAGATCACATCACCCGCCGTCACGAAGACGCCGGAAGGCCCCGGCCGCATCGAATTCGACCACGTCTGGTTCGCGTATCGCTCGACACCAGCCAATGATCTCGTGGGGAATGATCACGTGGGGACGGCGGCCCCCGGCCGTCCGGTCGAGCAAAGCTCGACTCCCTCCGGCCCCGACTGGGTTCTCCGCGACGTCAGCTTTGCCATCGAACCCGGAGAAACCGTCGCCTTCGTCGGCGCGACCGGAGCTGGCAAGACCACCATCATCTCGCTGCTCATGCGCTTCTACGATGTGCAGAAGGGCGCCATCAAAATCGACGGAGTTGATATCAAAGAAATGGACCTCGCGGACCTTCGCCGCCGCTTCGGCGTCGTATTGCAGGACCCGTTCCTGTTCAGCGGAACCGTGGCCAGCAACATTCGCCTGGGCACGGAGGGGATCGACGACGAAGACGTGGAAAAGGCCGCGGAAGACGTGAACCTGGCTGACTTTATCCGCACTCTCCCCAATGGCTTTCAGGAAGAAGTCCGCGAGCGCGGCAGCACGCTTTCGACCGGACAAAAGCAGCTCATCTCATTCGCCCGCGCCCTGGCGCACGATCCCAAGATCCTGATCCTCGACGAAGCCACGTCCAGCGTGGACACGGAAACCGAATTCCGCGTACGCGATGCTCTAAGCCGCATGGTCGAAGGTCGCACCTCGGTAGTCATTGCCCACCGACTGTCGACCATCCAGCGCGCCGACAAGATTGTCGTGATGCACAAGGGCCAGGTCCGCGAGATGGGATCCCACCAGCAACTCCTCGCCCAGCACGGCATTTACTACAAACTCTACCAACTGCAATACAAAGACCAGGAAGTAGCCGCCAGCCCCCAGGTAACCGCTCAAGCCGACGACTAACGAGGGCACCGCCACAGATGTGTGGGGACGGGCGCCTCGCCCGTCCAGGCGGAGCAAAGCTCCGCAGGCCGTAGGTGGAGAAACTCGACGCACCAACTCAGCGCAAACTCTTGCAAATCACAAGCCGCAGCCAAAGTGGGAGACCCCGCCGACTGGCACACCTTTACGCTTTTGAAGCTGTTACGAAACTCGATCGAATCCCGGGACGGTGGGATAAATTCTGCTCCAGCCGCGTAGCGGCGGGATGAAAAAGCCCGGCACGGAAGTGCCGGGAACAATGAAGGTGGAAGCACCGGAGTCCGCTTTTAGCGGACGGGGGGGTGGCCCACCTCTTCAAAGTTCACAGTTCCTAGGGTGCCCCATCCTTCTCCGCGTCCTTTGCGGAGAGGGTGGGCTGGTCTGGCCCACCTTTACGTTTCTTGTAAAGGTGGAGACATCAAGGTCGGATGTCACAGCTTTTCTTTGCCTGCACAATTAAGCTGCGCTATATGCACCGGGATCCAGTAGCGCGGGGGTTGGTGCAGAAACCGGAGTCGTGGCCATGGAGCAGCTACCGGAGTTACGCTTTCGGAGAAGCGGGCGCGATGCAAATCAATCAGTGGGGCGAGGCCAAATTGAAGATCGCGACGCCGGCTACATGAGTTCCCACCTACAAAAAAAGTAAAGGTGGGCCAGCCCCCAAACATTGAGTTTGCCAGGGTTGAGCCAGGAACTTCAGAAGCACGACCGCCGCGACTCGGACTGTTAGGAACGTAACACCTGCACAGCCCCTGAACCGGACTAAAAATCCACATCGGGGCACCGCTTAAACCGGGGCACCGTTTAAAATTGACAAACAGGCATCACCGAGGTAGCCTCTCTGCCCATGCTGGCGGCAAATCAAAGCCCAGGACAGGAGACTCCATGAAAGCGAAGAATCACGGCAGAGTGACGCGGGGAAGCGTGAGGACTTGTGTGTTGTTTCTATTCGTTGCCATCTGTGCGGCGACCGAGCACGCTCAGGCGGCGAATCTGAACGTCAATTGCGACAAGCAAGAAACTATCAACAAAGTGCTGAGACTTCTGGCAAAAACGAACCCACAAGGGCCGAATACAATATTTGTTTCGGGTAGTTGCAAAGAGAACCTAGTGATTCAGAGCCTTGATCGACTGACTCTAATCACAAAGACTAGCGCCTCCATCAGCGATCGCTCCAAGGGAACCTTGCCTGTAGTAGATATTGAAGACTCACGCAGCGTCACCCTGCAGGGCTTCACCCTTAACGGCGGCTTAGGTGTCGATTGCGCAGCAGCCAGTGTTTGCTATCTACAGGCAAATACGGTGCAGGACGCCCTCGGACAGCAAGGCGTGGGTGTCAACAGTTCGCAGGCTTTTCTCAGCGGCAATACGATTCAAAACAATACGCAGCGCGGCTTAACCGTCAACCTAGGCGGTCAAGTTGTCAGTGACAGCGACACTTTCCATGACAATGGGAGTACCGCGGCCTTCGCGAATACGGATGCTCTCTTCACTGGATTCAACTGCAGCATCGTCAACAATGGAAGCGACGGCAGCCCAGCCATCGTGGCGACTGACCACTCCACGCTCAGATTGTTCTCATGCACGATAAGCGGCAACAAAGGTGATGGCGTGCAACTGAAACGCGCCTCGGAAGCGCAGTTCAATGGCCCGAACTCTGTGACCGCTAATTCGGGGCTTGGTGTCATAGTGAATGACCTGTCTTTCGCGTTTTTCGACACCTTCGGCAACAATATCACGGGAAATCTAGGCGGCACCGACGTTCTATGTACTCCCCAGTTTTCCGCCACTCGTGGCGCACTCACAAGCATTGGAGGGGGAACAACGAACTGCGTAGAACCAACGAAAGAGGCCTCCCGCGAGAAAGGGGGGCAATAAGAGTCGGTGTCCGTGGCTGGCGCACCTTTACGTTTTTCGAAAAGCTGGGAACGTCAAGGTTGGATGTCACTGCTGTTCTTTGCCCCACGAGTAAGCTGTCTTTGGCTCCACTCATCCTTGGGCCTACCACGGCACCGATGAACCGCATTTGATCACGTGCAACATGGGTGCCCCACCCTTCTCCGCGTCCTTTGCGGAGAGGGTGGGCGCGAGGCTCTCAATTCGCGAGACCGGCACCCGTTGGTCAGTCCCTAGCGTGACAACTCAGCAGCCATTCACCCCCCTCGCGACGACCTCCTTTTCGGCTTGACCTGGCATTTCTACTCGGATAACATATAAGGAATTACATTAGCTGTTCGATAAACAGCAATGATCAACTCCGGCTCTTTGACAATTGAAACGCTCCAGCCATAGAGGCCCCAAACGCGCCAGATCTTCCCAAGAACGTACCCGCTAAGTCCTTTAGAAGGGATATTTTGGAAGATATCTCCAACTCTCTATCTGTTTTCAATAACTTACAAAGCTGGAGAGCTCGGGATATCCCCCTCGCTAAGTCCTTTAAAAGGGATATTTTACGAGGGTATCTCGAAAACAGTCCCTTTGTTTTCATAGATCTGGCCAGAAAACGCGTTTTTAGGGTATATACCCGATACTCTTCGGTAACTGTTTTGAGATTGAATTTACTAAAGAGTTAATAGAAGCCTCTGGCCTGATTCCCGTTAAGATTATCGCCTCCCACCCTTCGCAAAGAACGCGAAAGGATGGGGCACCCTATCGGCTGGCGGAGTGAAGACTGGCGGAGCCGAGACTCGATCGGTCAGTCCCCGCGACTCTTCCCAAGTACAATGCTCTCGTGCTGATTCTCATCTCCGCCGGCGAGGCTTCTGGTGAAATGTATGGGGCTCAGCTCATCGAGGCTTTGCGGCTCCGCGATCCTTCCCTGCAATTCTTTGGGGCGGGCGGGGATCGCATGCGAGCTGCGGGATGCGACACCGTGGTCGACGTAAGAGATCTCGCCGTGGTTGGCATCTCCGAGATCGTCAGCCATCTTCCCAAGATCTATGGTTTGTTTCACAAGCTGATCGGCGAAGCCGATCGACGCAAGCCGGACCTTGCCATCGTGATCGATTCTCCTGCTTTCAACTGGCGGGTGGCCCGGCAGATGCGCAAGCGCGGCGTCCCCGTCGTCTACTACGTTTGCCCGCAGTTCTGGGCCTGGCGGCAGGGGCGGGTGCGGTTGCTGCGCAAGTACGTCGACAAGGCGCTGGTGATTTTTCCCTTCGAAGAAAAGTTCTACCGCGACCGCGGCGTGGATGCGACTTTCGTCGGCCACCCGCTGGCTGACCTTTCTAAGCCTGCAACTGGTCGCGATGCCTACGCCGCAAAGTACAAGCTCGACGCCGCGAAACCATGGATCACCCTTATGCCGGGCAGCCGGATGAAGGAAGTGCGGATGAATTTGCCCACGATTTTGGAGTCGGCGTCGAAGCTCGGTTCGGGGTACGAATTCCTGCTCCCGGTCGCGCCGACCCTGGATCGCAGCTTTCTCGAATCGCTGATTGGCAGCCGCCCGTCCATCCGATTGGTGTCCGACGCCTTGCCTGCGCTGGCGCACTCTCGCGCCGGGATCATTGCCAGCGGCACGGCGACCGTCGAGGCCGCGATGATGGGCCTGCCGTTTGTGATGGTTTATCGCGTGTCTCCGCTGACTTACTTGCTGGGACGGTCGCGGGTCAAGGTACCGCACTTTGCTATGGTGAATTTGATTGCTGGAAAAGAGGTTGTGCCGGAGTTGGTGCAGCAGGACTTTACTGCCGAGAAGGTGGTCGCGCGGCTCAGCGACGTTCTTCTCGACGGGCCACCTCGAGATCGGATGATTGACGGGTTGCGGGCGGTGCGGGGGTTATTGCGGGGGCCGGACACGGATGGGCTGCATCCGGCGGAGCGGGCGGCAGAGGCGGTGCTGGGGCTGCTGGCGCGGGCTTGATGTGGTTGTCAGCGCGCGGCGCGCGGCGGCGGGTGTGGGTTTTGCCTCGGCCGGGGAAAGCAGATTCCGCGTCGGTTCGCTCCTCGGAATGACAACAGAGCGCGAGAAAAACAGCTAAGCCTTGTCCTGGCAGCATCTTTTGCGTCACAATCTTCATCAGACTGATTAGAGACCTGCGGGATTTCCCGGGAGACGTTCCTGAATGTTCTTTCAACCTCGGCGCCAGCGTCGAGCCCTTAAAATCTTTCTTGCCTCGTTGTTTCTGTTAGTTTCGCTACCCACATGGGCCGCCGAGAAGTCTCGGCTGCGGGTGGACGACTATCAGATCGACGCCGAACTGACGCCGCATACTCACAAAATCTCGGCCCGCACGAGGGTGAAGTTTACCGCCCTCGAAGATGTCACTGCCGCCACGTTTGAACTGCATAACGGCTTACGCGTGACCAAGGTGACCGATGACGCTGGCAAGACCGTATCCGCCGAGCGTATCACGCAGGATTTCACGGTACGGGTGCAGCTGTCGAAACCACTCAGCAAAGGCAGTTCAACAAGCCTCACGTTTGAATACGATGGCACACTCGACTCCGCCGACGACAGCCCGGTGCAGGGGCTCAAGCTGGCCTCGATCAACGATGAGACCAGTTACCTGCTCTATGCCGGACGCTGGTTCCCGGTGAATGCGTACGGCATCAATCGCTTCACGGCCACGATGAACATCACCGTGCCTGCCCACATGGTGGTCATTGGCAGCGGGAAACAGACGGTCGGCGACACTGCCTCAAAGAAAGCGGGCGGGAGTGGGTTGCCTACCAAGACTTACACCTTCATCTGGGACAAACCGAGTTTCCCCGGGAGCATCGTTGCCGGAACCTTTCAGGAATTCAAGAGCGACGAAGCGGGAGTGGACCTGCACGTCTTTTTCAAGCCGGTTCACCAGAATCTGGGCGCAATGTATGCGGAGACTGCGATCAAAGAGTTTACCTACTACGTGACTCTCTACGGCGCCGCGCCTTCGACAACCCTGAGGGTAGTCGAGATTCCGGATGACACCGTGCCCTCCGCGTGGGCTCCGGAGATGGCTGCCGTCGCGAGCCGCGCCGTGACCGAGAAAGTGAACTACCGGCTGCTGGCGAATACTGTCGCGCACCAGTGGTGGGGAGCATCGGTGAGTCCCGATTCCATTGACGATTGGTGGCTGTGCGACGGCTTCGCCCGGTATTCCGAAGCTCGTTACGTGGAAAACGCAGCGGGAAGCGCTGGCCTGGACGAAGTAGTGAAAGATATGTCGGTCGGAGCTCTGGCTTACGACTCGGTGCCGCTGGCGACCATTGGCAAACTGGATATGTTTTCCCCTGAGTTTCAGTCGCTGGCGACGGACAAGGGCGCGATGATTTTGCACATGCTGCGCTGGGTGGAGGGGGATCAGAAGTATGACAAGACGATGCGCACTTTTGCCTCGAAATACGCCGGCAAATCGGCCTCGCTGGACGATTTCACTGCCATCGCGGAGCAGACTTACGGCGAAAAACTCACCTGGTTTTTCACCCAGTGGCTTGATTCCACCGGCGCTCCCGAATTCAAAACCAAGTACACGGTTTATCGACTGGGCAACAATAAAGGCTTTCGCGTCGTAGGAGAGATTACGCAGGATCTCGATCTCTTCCGCATGCCGGTGGAGCTAAAGATCGACACCGACGGCAAGACGGAAGAAAAGCGCATTGAGGTTGTGGGAACCGATTCGGCGTTCACGGTGGAAACTTTCGGCAAGCCGCGCCGGATTTCGATTGATCCGGATAACCGCGTGTTGCGAAACTCTCATGACGTAAAACTGCGGGCGTCCATTCAGCGGGGACAGGCCCTGGTTCAGCAAGGTGATTTCGCCGGGGCACTCACGGAATTCAACAAGGCCCTGGAAGTCAATAAGAACAGTTCGCTCGCGCACTACCGCATTGCCGAGGTGTTCTTCCTGCAAAAGAACTATCAGGCATCTGCTAATGCCTATCGTGATTCGCTTAACGGCGACGGCGACCCGCGGTGGACCGAGGTTTGGAGCCACATCCAGTTAGGCAAGATCTTTGACGTCACCGGACAGCGCGAGCGCGCTACCAACGAATATCGTCAAGCCTTGCAGACCAACGACAATACGCAAGGCGCGTTGGAGGAGGCCAGGAAGTATTTGCAGAAGCCTTTCGAGCAGCAGAAGAGTAGCGGTGCGAATGGCGAATAGGGGCCTCTAGACCAGTTTCACGTTCGCCGAATTTCATTGCCACTTGTCATGCCTGGTACGACCGGCGTTATCGTGGACGCAGGCAAACAGCAGATCCCTCGCTTTGCTCAGGATGACAGGTGTTTGTCTGAAAATAAGCTTAGTAGGCCCAGCGCAATAGGGTGGCCCCTACCGTGAACCCCGCGCCCACAGATGCCAGCAGGACCAAATCGCCTTTCTTGAGCTTGCCTTCCTGGCGCGCCGTTTCCATAGCCAGTGGAATGGTGGCTGCAGTGGTATTTCCGTAGCGGTCGATATTGATGATTACGCTGTTCTGGCTTCATGGCCAGCCGGTCGGCCGTTGCCATGATGATCCGTTGGTTGGCCTGGTGGGGAATGAATGCATCCACGTCGCTGCCCTTCAATCCGTTTCGCTGCAGGATTTTCTCACAGACTTCCGCCATCTTTCGTACGGCAAACTTGAACACCGCGCCGCCCGTCCTGATGAACGTAGTGCATCCTCTGATCGACGGTTTCATGGGTCGAAGGATTGAGGCTGCCGCCTCCCGGCATGTATAGAGAACATCCTCCCGAACCGTCGACTTCGTGGATGAAATCAATCATGCCCAGCGAGTCATTATCGGCTGGTTCGAGGATGACCGCTCCCGCTCCGTCGCCAAAAATGATGCAGGTGGCCCGGTCGGTGTAGTCAATAATCGAGGACATGGTGTCGGCACCAATGACCATCACCTTTTTGTGAGCGCCGGTCGCGATAAACTGCGCTCCCGTTTGCAGGGCATACACGAACGCGGAACAGGCAGCGGAAACATCGAAACCCCAAACCCTCTTGGCTCCGAGTTTGTGCTGCACCAGGCATGCGGTCGAGGGGAAAAACATATCTGGAGTGACCGTGCCCACGATGATCGCCTCCACATCCGAGGGTGTGAGTCCACGTTCCGCAAGGACTTTCTTTGCTGCCTCCACTGCCAAATCGCTGGTGGCCACGCCCTTGTCCACGATGTGGCGCTCGCGGATCCCGGTGCGTTCCATGATCCACTGGTCCGTGGTTTCTACCATCTTCTCAAGGTCGGCGTTGGTTAAGAGGCGGGGCGGGACGTAAGTCCCAAGAGCGCTGATCTTGACTCTACTGACACCTGCGGGTACAAGTTGGCTCACTCTATGAGTTCTCCAGTTGGAATATAAACTTGCTATTCTGACGCACAGGCCCGGCAATGTCCAATTTAGTGAGGCTGAAGCGTGATAGCACGAGATCAAAGCTGCAGTGGCTGCTTCTGAATGGGTGCCCGGCGGAAAGCAAAAAGCCAGACACCGGCGACCCACTGCACACGCAAGAGCTCGTTACCGTTGCTTCCTTCCGGACCTGGCGGGGTTGGCGAGAGTGCGTCGCGCGGGACCGATGCCTGACCTATTTGATTTTAGCATCCCGATCGTACTCTTCCCTTTCCCGGCGGAATCGCCAACAATAGATAAATTCATGGCCACGGCGCTTAGCCCGCAATCCGAGATCGCTCCGCTGCCCACGGCGATCCAGCGCTACTTTGAAGTTGCGCTGTATTTGCTCGTGCTGTGCTGGCTTTGGAACGCTGGTTTCAACCGGCGGCCTGGACGCGACCACAGTCCTGCTGGTGGGCGCAGCACTACTGTTTCGCGGATACCTCCTAGCCATGCGTCGCACTTTGCTGATTCCCGAAACTTGGACCACCACGCTCACGCTCGGCTACGTGGCTTTCTATCTC
This sequence comes from uncultured Acidobacteriota bacterium, assembly GCA_963820925.1. Taxonomy (GTDB): domain Bacteria; phylum Acidobacteriota; class Terriglobia; order Terriglobales; family Acidobacteriaceae; genus JABDBE01. The sequence goes on along the minus strand of CAWGBX010000008.1, from coordinate 147,109 downwards.
GCGGATTACTTTGTGCTCTCGGGCGTATTCGTCGACTGCCACCGTACACCTCGTGCTCTTCGTCATGGTGGTTCGCCTGTTCTCCACCAAGCGGCGACCGCGACCATTATTTCCTTGCGGTCATTTCCTTCCTCATGGTGCTTGCCGCCGCGGTGCTCACCGTGGACAGCACTTTTCTTGCTGGCATTTGCTGCCTTCATGCTGATGGCGGTGGTGACCTTCATCCTGATGGAAATGCGGCGCGCTTCCGCCCAAGCCACGGTTCGAGCCAACTCTTCGAGTGATGACTCGGCTTACCGGAAGATGGCCTTCTCTCTGGCTGGCGCTTCGCCCGTGCTTGTGTTCTTGATCATGCTGGGAGCGGCGGGTATTTTCTTTGTGCTGCCGCGCATCTCAAGCGGGTACCTCAGTGCCTATGCCCGCAGCAGCGAAATTAGCACCGGCTTCAGCGACCAGGTGCAACTCGGGCAGATCGGCGAGATACAGCAGTCCAACTCGCTGGTGATGCACATCCAGATCGACGGCGATCCGCATGGTGCCTACGACTTGAAGTGGCGCGGTGTGACCCTGAATGTCTTCGATGGCAAAACCTGGTCGAATCCCCGTGCCCAACACGTGGTGACGCAGCATGGGTAGCGGTCGTTTCGTGTTGCTGCAAACCGGTGCACCATGGAAACCGTTCAGCCTGCAGGGCCCGCACAGTCAATCCATTATCGGGTTTTGATGGAGCCCCTGGTCAGCAACGTTTTTTTCCTCGCGCCCACCGCCAAGGTTCTACAGGGCAACTACCGCCTGCTGTCCATGGACGACGGGGATGCGGTTTTCGACCTGGACCCCGAGCACCCTATCGGCCGCTACGAGGCGACGTCTGACATTGGTCAACCTAGCCCCGCGGAATTACGTACCGCCTCGCACGACTATCCGCCTGAAGTTCTGTTGAACTATCTGCAATTGCCACGGCTGGATAGTCGCGTCGTAGCTTTGGCCAAAAAGGTTACTGCGTCCGCTGACAACAACTACGATAAGGCCGCTGCCGTAGAACGATACCTGCGCACACATTTTGGATACACATTGCAACTGCCGCGTACCGCTCAGCGCGATCCTGTGGCCAATTTCCTTTTCGAACGCAAGCAGGGACACTGCGAGTACTTTGCTTCCGCCATGGCAATCATGCTGCGTACGCTTGGCATTCCCTCGCGGGTGGTGAACGGTTTCCGCACCGGGGAGTTTAACGACCTTACCTCGCAATACCTGGTCCGCGCCAGCAACGCGCACTCCTGGGTAGAGGCGTATTTTCCAGGCTATGGATGGATCAGTTTTGATCCCACTCCGGCAGCGCCCATGCAGATGCATACGGGCTGGAGCAGGAGCATGCTGTACCTGGACGCAATGGCATCATTCTGGCGAGAATGGGTCATCAATTACGACGTCGGACATCAGTACAATCTGGGCCGCGAGGCCACGCGCAACAGCCTGGAATGGTTCCAGCGAGCGCGAAACTGGGCACGCCGACAGCATGAAGCATTGCTGACCGCAGCTCGCCGGACACAGCAAACGGTGTCCGATTCCCCCGAAAAGTGGACACTCGCGGGAGCGGCCGTTGCCCTTCTGGTTCTTTTGGCCGCCAACGCACGGCGGATGTGGCGAGCGCTTCGCAGCCATCGTTTGGCAGCCCGTCCGGAAAAGTCTCCCAGCCTGGCTGCAACTATCTGGTATGGGCGCATGACGCGAAGGCTCGCGAGGAAAGGCTGGAGAAAGTCCCCCACCCACACTCCGTCAGAATTCCTGACCTGTATTCAAGACGAGGCTATGCGCGAGTTGGTGGCGAAGTTTACCCGGCATTACGAGTCTGCCCGCTTCGGAGGTTCGGCACCGGATGCCCAGCGGCTGCCAGAGCTGTACGAAGAAATCTTGACAGCCGTGGACCGCTAGCCGTCGGGCACAGGTTCGGGATCAGTGCTCGCTTTGAGGCGTTCCGTAAGCCATTTCTCTAGCGACGCCTTCATTGCTTCAGGGTGAATCTACCGCCAGCCACCAACGCCGCACTGCAACCATCGCCCAGATCGCCTCGACAACTCCGAACGGCCAAGCGCCCTGGAGAAATCCATAGACTGAACCCAACATGCAGGCAACGGCGAAGGCCAAAATGAACCATCGGCTTCGATCTTCAAAGGCGTAACAAATCAGCATTGCTGTGACTGCAAACAATCCGAACCATGTTAGTCGATTCACGCCGCAGCTCCTGATCGCTCTACCGTCGATATTTCATCGATGCTACCAAGCTCTGCCTTCGCCTCCGATGGCAGACTCCGATGACGACAGAAGTGCCGGGCCTGTCGTGAATGTTAGAATAGAAGGATTCCATGCCCCACGAGAAGCCCACTGTAGCGATCGAAGACGTGCCTCAAGTCCCCGAGCCTGCGTCCTCATCCCGGCCAAAGGTCGGATTCGTCAGCCTTGGCTGCCCCAAGAATCTGGTGGATAGCGAAGTCATGATGGGCATGCTGGCGCAAGCGGGGGCCGAGTTGATTCCGCGGGCCGAAGACGCCGATGTCATTGTGGTCAACACCTGTTCTTTCATTGCCAGCGCCCAGCAGGAATCTGTGAACACCATTCTGGAAATGGCGCGCTACAAAACCGATGGTCATGCACGGAAACTGGTCGTTGCCGGATGCCTGGTCGAACGATTCCGCGACGACATTCGCAAGAACATTCCGGAAGTTGATGCCGTAGTGGGTACGGGCGAACTGGAAAAGATTCTCGCTGCGGCAGGAGTCGCAGCCCGCACCGGCCAAATCTTCGCCGTTTAACATTTTGACCTCGCGCCCCGAGGGCGACGCCCGCGAAGCCCAAGGCCGATTTTCGCGCGAGTCGTGGGACGGAGCCATCGCCGATCTGCCAAACTACCTGTATGACGAGGCAACGCCTCGCGTTCTGGCCACGCCGAAGTACACCGCATATATCAAGATTGCCGAAGGCTGCGATCACCCCTGTAGCTTCTGCATCATTCCACAGCTTCGCGGCAAGTTCCGCTCTCGCCGATTCGAATCCGTGATTGCCGAGGCCGAGCGCCTGGCCCGCTCCGGAGTGCGTGAGATCACCCTCATCGGACAAGATACGACCTGCTACGGTGAGGATTTTGGCCTCAAGGACGGGCTCGCACTCCTGCTGGAAAAGCTAGCCGGTATTGAGGACTTGCGCTGGATCCGTTTCCTCTACGCATATCCCAACAAGATCACAGGCCGCCTGCTCGAAACCATTGCCGCTCACGAAAAGATTTGCGCCTATGTGGATGTGCCCCTGCAACACGCATCAGCGTCGGTTCTGAAACGCATGAAACGCGGCGGAGGCGCCGATGTCTTCCTGCGTTCGATTGAGAAGATGAGGCGCACGATTCCGGATGTTACGTTGCGAACGTCCTTCATCGTCGGTTTCCCGGGCGAAACCGAAAACGAATTCGAGCAGCTCTGTGAATTCGTCCGCCAGGCTGAGTTTGATTGGATGGGGGCGTTTGGCTACTCCGATCAGGAAGGCGCACACGCTTTTGGTCTGGACGAGAAACTCCCCGCCCGCGAGATCGAGCGGCGGCGCAAGCACCTTATGCAGATTCAACGCCGCATCAGCAAGAAGAGAAAGAAGGCGCTGGTCGGCCAGGAACTCGATCTACTGCTGGAAGGGGCCTCGGAAGAAAGCGATCTGCTGCTCGAAGGACGCACTCCGAGACACGCCCCTGAAATTGACGGCAAGGTATTTGTGAACGACGTTCCCGAAGGACTACAGCCCCTGCCGGGAGAGTTTTACCGCTGCCAGATTACCGAAGCCCATGACTACGATCTGGTCGCCAAGATTATCTAGGGATTTATGGTTCGCAAGCGCACTCTGAACCTGCGGTGCCCCATCTGCAAAAAGCCGGTGAAGAGTAAGGATGCGGAATTCCCATTCTGCAGCGACCGCTGCCGGCAGATCGATCTCGGGAAATGGGCAAGCGGCGCATACGTGATCACATCTCCGGTGCACGACACCTCAGACAGCATTTCAGGCGGAATGCCGGATAATTCCGATGAAGACTGAGTCGGAACCAAGAACACAAAGCGACTCGAGCCCGCCGCCGTCCCGCCCTCGCGCTCCGCTCTGGGCCAAGCTGGTGGCTACGTTCTTTGGTACGGGGCTCATGCGTCCCGGCCCCGGGAGCTGGGGTTCGGCGGCGACGGTTTTACTCTGGTGGCTGCTGAGCAGTTGGATCAGCCCGAATTGGCAGCCCGCAGCCACAATGCTGCTGGCGGCTGGGGCCATACTCGTCGGCATACCCGCAGCTAACCGCGTGGCTCGGGCGGCTGGATTGAAAGACCCTCAATTTGTGGTGATCGATGAAGTTGCCGGCCAACTCATCACCCTGATTGCTGTGCCGGTCTCATGGAAATCTATGGTGCTGGGCTTTATACTTTTTCGTGGATTCGATATCGTGAAACCTCCGCCGGTGCGTCAGCTAGAGCACCTTCCGGAGGGAATCGGCATCGTACTAGATGACGTTGGGGCTGGGCTCTACGCTTTGGTCATTATGCAAGCGTGCGTTCATTTCGGCCTCTTGCCACGGTAGTTTTTCAGCGGACGCACGATGCAAGGAAGTTGGAGTCGATGGGAATTTCTGACCGCTTGCTGGGTAAGACGAACGTCAACGGAAAGCCGCATATCGAGGGAGTGTTTCCGGCTGCTGCCCTGCCGGGCGGCGAAGTACGAATTACCGGCCACGGTCTGCGCCCGCAGGATTTGCGACGGCCTCGCGTGCGCTTTGGTGAAATCGAGGGCGCGGTGGTGGTCAGCTCCGACGATTTCCTGGTAGCGCGCGTACCGCAAGGGGCATCTTCCGGACCCATACGTGGTATCGACCAACGGGCACTCGAGCAATCCTCACCAGATCAAAGTGGCAGTCCCCATCGCCGAGAACCTTCACCCGGTGACCAATCCCGCGCTCGATGCTGAAGGCAACATCTACGTCACTTTTTCCGGGATCGCGGGGACAAAAGGTTCCGGTGGCGATCTACAAGATCGACACCAACTACAACGTCAAACCTTTCCTGGCCGACCTGATGAACGCCACCTCCATCGCCTTTGACCGGGCGGGCGAAATGTACGTTTCGCTCGCGTTATGACGGGACGGTCTATCGGGTCGCTCCGAACGGAACCATGTCGTCCTACGCCGAAGGCATGGGCGTCGCAACCGGTATTGCGTTTGACCGGGACGCAAAATCTCTACGTCGGTGACCGCAGCGGAACAATTTTCAAGATCGCGCTGACCGTCAGATTTTCGTCTTTGCCACGCTCGAACCAAGCGTCTCCGCATACCACCTGGCCTTCGGCCCCCATGGAGACTTGTTCGTAACCGGGCCGACGACCTCCAGTTTCGATTGCGTGTACAAGATCACCCGCACGGCAACGTTTCGACTGTTCTTCCGTGGTTTGGGACGCCCCCAGGGCATTGCCTTCGATCTGGACGGGAATCTCTACGTGGCAGCCTCGCTCTCGGGCAAGCGCGGCATCGTCAAGATCGGCCCCGCGGGCGAGGCATCGTTGGCGGTTGCGGGAGCAGGCCTGGTCGGCCTGCGCTTGCGCCCCGGGCCGCTCGCTCGTTCTCGCCACCAACAGCGCGGTTCATCATCTCGCCTGGAACATCCAGGGATTGCCGTTGGCCGACTTTCCGGCCTGAACCGAGCATTCAGCACTCAGCATTCAGCCTTGAGAATTATCCGTGTGAATCCGTGGCTCATCTTGCTGTGGCTCTTTTTCATTTACACTTTTACTCGTGAACGCCGAGATCATCGCCATAGGGTCAGAGTTGCTGACTCCGTTCCGTCAGGACACGAACTCGCTTTATCTGACCGAGAAGCTCAATCAACTTGGCGTTGAAGTGATTTTTAAGACTATCGTGGGCGATAGCCGTGAACACCTCACCGGAGCCGCCAGCCTTGCCGTATCGCGCGCCGAGATCGTCATCCTCATGGGTGGCCTCGGCCCTACCGAGGACGACCTAACTCGCGAAGCTGTGGCTGACGCCCTGGGGCTTGCACTTCACCGCGACCCCGAAATTGTGACCAGCCTCGAACGGCGGTTCGCGGCCCGGGGTTGGAAGATGGCGGCGAACAACATCAAACAGGCTGATGTGATCACAGGTGCAACCGTTCTCCCCAATGCCAATGGCAGCGCTCCTGGACAGTGGATGAGCGGCAAGTATGAAGGCCGCGAGAGAATCATCCTGTTGCTTCCCGGGCCCCCGCACGAATTAAAGGCTCTCTACGAGGAGCAGTGTCTGCCTCGCCTCCGTGCCAAGCTGCCGCCGCAATTCATCGCGACTCGCGAGCTGAAAATTACCGGGCTGGGCGAGTCGCAGTGCGATGCCCGGGTTGCGCCGATCTACAAGCTCAATAGCGATGTGCAAACGACCATCCTGGCAGGGGCCGGCGAAATCCAGTTGCATCTGAAGAGTCGCGCCGCCTCTCTCGAAACCGCGCAAGCGCGGGTCGATCAACTGGTCGAAAAGATAGAAGAAGAACTCGGCGATCTCGTCTTCTCCGACAACGGCGATTCCATGGAGCAGATCGTCGGCTACTATTTGCAGATGCGCAACGCAACCCTGGCAGTCGCGGAATCCTGCACAGGTGGCCTGGTGGCGGAGCGCATCACTTCGGTCAGTGGAAGTTCGCGTTACTTTGTCGGTGGCGCAGTCGTGTATTCGAATCAATTGAAGACCGCGTTCGCCGATGTCCCCCCCGAATTGATCGAGAAGCACGGCGCGGTGAGCCGCGAAGTAGCCGGCGCTCTCGCGGAAGGAATTCGTCGGCGTACCGGCGCAACCTTAGGCTTGGGTGTTACCGGCGTTGCGGGGCCGACCGGCGGGACTGACGAGAAACCAGTAGGTCTGGTTTTCCATGCTTTGGCCAGCGACGCCGGAACCGAAGTTCTGGAACGCACATTTCCTGGAGATCGCAAACGCATTCGCCGGTTCGCCAGCCAGCAGGCGATGGATATGGTGAGAAGAAAGCTGATGTAGAGCAGCACTTAGCAGTTAGCATTTGGCCCTTAGCTACAAGCCAGAATTCGTTCGATTCGCTAAGTGCCAAATGCTAAGTGCTAAATGCGAATCTTCATCGCCCTTGACATCGACGACGCCATCCGCCAGCGCATGCAGCGTTTCATGGAGGGCGTGAGCGGCTTCGCGCCGGAAGCCCGCTGGGTCCGTCCCGAATCGCTGCACGTTACATTGAAATTCATTGGCGAGAAGCCCATTGAGAGTGTGGAAGAAATCAAACGCAGCCTCTCGGGCATCCGCGCCGAGTCCATCGAAATCACCTTCCGCGGCTACGGCTTCTTCCCCACCGCAAAAGCTGCTCGCGTCTTCTGGGTCGGAATCGAATCCGGACCGCAACTTGCATCTCTCGCACAAGCCGTCGATGAAGCGACTTCCACTCTCGGGATTCCGAAGGAAGATCATCCCTTCACTGCTCACCTTACGCTGGCGCGCGGCGGCGGACGCTCCGGCGCTCCCAGCAGGCGCAAAGATGACGGTCCAAATAAGAACTTCCACCGATTGCTGGAGAAATTGGCCGCTCGACCCACTCCCGAGTTTGGTACCATGGCGGCCCACGAGTTTTTTCTGTACCAGAGCCAGCTCTCGCCGGGAGGTTCACGCTACACGAAGATCGCACGCTTCGCACTCATGTAGCGCTAACATCCTGCCGGCTGTCGCGAAGGCATTTTGCTATGGCTTTCGCGGTATGCGGGCGCTTGCAAAATTAAATGACCAGCTTCGTGCTCACTGCCGCGTACAGCTACCTCCTGGGTTCCATCCCATTCGGGTACATCCTGGTGCGCGCTTTTCGCGGACAGGACGTTCGCCAAACCGGCAGCGGCAATATTGGCGCAACCAACGTCTCTCGGACTTCCCCAGGATTGGGCGTGCTTACACTGATTCTCGATGCACTGAAGGGACTCACTGCTGTGGTCCTCACGCGCATGCTCTTCCCAGGCCACAATGCGCTGCTAGGCGCAGCAGGGCTCTTCGCGATGATGGGTCATATGTTCCCGGTGTGGCTGGGTTTCCGAGGAGGCAAGGGAGTGGCCACGGGATTGGGTTCCTTTATCCTCGTCACGCCCAAAACTATTCTGGTGATGATTGGTATCTTTGTTGTGGTCTTTCTAGCGTTCCGCTATGTGTCTCTGGCCTCGATCCTCACCGTGGCTCTATTTCCGGTGCTGGCCTGGATTCTCGAGCCTGACCGGGCTCCTTCTCAGGTGCTTCCCTTCATCGCCGCTGCTTCCCTTCTCATCATTGCCAAGCACCACGAGAATATCCGGCGGTTGCTTGCCGGCACTGAATCCCGCTTTCAGTGGAGGCGCCGATGAGCGAGATTACCGTCGTCGGTGCGGGCGCCTGGGGCACCAGCCTTTCCATTGTCCTGGGGCGGAAGGGCGCACACCGCGTCCGCCTCTGGGCGCACGAAAAAGAGGTTCGCGATTCCATTTCATCGCACCGGATTAACGAACTCTTTCTTCCCGGGCACGCCATTCCCGACAGCGTTTCTGTCACGGGCAGTATTGAGGAAGCTCTTCAGCGCGCCGAAATTGTGGTGAGCGTCATGCCTTCGCAACATTGCCGGGGCCTATTCCAGAAGATGCGCCCGTTTCTTAAGCCCAGCATGCTGTTTGTGAGCGCCACGAAAGGTCTGGAAGAAGACACCTTGCTGCGCATGTCGGAAGTGATCTCTCGTGTGGTCGGATCCGATGGAGGCTTCCAGCCCCGCATCGGCGCACTGAGTGGACCCACTTTCGCCAAGGAAGTCGCCCGCGGCGATCCAACCGCGATCACGATCGCATCCAAGGACAGCGGACTGGCGGAAGCCGTCCAGCGAGAGTTCAGTGATCCCTGTTTTCGCGTTTACACCAATAGTGACGTGACCGGCGTGGAACTCGGCGGCGCGCTGAAGAACATCATCGCCATCGCCGCCGGGGTTTGCGATGGCCTCGGACTTGGACACAATTCGATCGCCGCCCTGATCACGCGCGGCCTGGCAGAGATCACCCGCCTGGTCATGGCGTGCGGCGGTCGCCAGGATACGATGGCCGGGCTCGCGGGCCTGGGCGATCTCGTCCTCACCTGTACCGGCGGCCTCTCGCGGAACCGGAGTGTAGGAGTGGAACTGGGACGCGGACGCAAGCTCCCCGAAATCATCGCCGCGATGCATGGCATGGTGGCCGAAGGCGTCTTCACCACCCACGCTGCCGTCGAACTCGCGCGCGCGCGCGGGATTGAAATGCCCATCACCGCGCAGATGGACGCCATTGTGCATCACGGCAAGTCGCCTCGAGACGCTATCCACGACCTGATGACCCGCAGTGCCAAGAGCGAAACCGGACTTGATCCGAGTGGGTCCTCTTCTTGATCGGAGATCTATTTGTTCGAGACTCTCACGAACCTTCCGATCTCCCGTTCGCTTTCCGTCAAGGCCTCGCACTTGCGATCGAGAGCCTTGTACTTGGCAAGATGCTGCTTCCGGAACTTGTCGTAAGCTTCTGACGAAGTCCAGAAATCCAAGGTCACGTAAGTGTTCTCACCGTTAAAGTGATGGATTAACTCTGTCCCGATATATGAATCATCCTGGTGGAACAACCGTGCCCAGCCACCCTCAGCTCCATAAATCTTCTCGAAGCGCTTCTCCATCCCTGCGCGAACCTGAAACTCCCACATAATCAGGTATCCCCAGTCGCTACCACCCTGGCTCGTATGCCTGCGCCCGGTTCGGCCCTTACCGCTTGACCCACCAGATTTGCGCCGCTGAAGTGAAGTCATGTCATCCTTCCGTCAACCACTTAGCGCAGAATTCCTGCCCCGAAGAAGCGCTCCTCGGGCCCTCTTGAATCTTGCAAACTGCCCGAAGGGCACCGCTTTTCGGGGTACCTTCGTAACAATTGCAGACTGCGATATCACGCTACACTTTTAACCAGGATTCGTCGAACTTTTGGCCGCGTAGGAACCGCGCGCGCAGGGGTCACTTGTCGCTGAATTTGCCAACGCCATCTCGCCTGCCCATTCTGTACGTCATTCTAAGTGTGCTCGTACTGATTAGCGTCGTTCCCATGTATTTTTACTCGGCGCAGGTGGAATCCATCAATCGCGACCGCCTGATCACCAACGAAAGGCTGCTGCAGAACACAGTCACCCGCTCGCTCGCTGATGATATTTCACAACACCAGGAATCGCTGCGCATGATGCAGGCGAATCTCGCCTCCGCACTCCAGGTCGCGAGCGGCGGGGACATCACTTCCGAGCATGTCGAAGCTCCCGAACTGCGTGCGCTGCTGGAAAATTTTGTTTCTTCTTCCGACGACCTGGCTTATGCGACGTTGTTGAATTCGGATGCCAAGGGAATCTCGGCTGGACGAATCGCTCCCGACGCCTTTCTGCAGCGCGAACTGGAGCGTGCGTACTCTGCCGCCCGTGAAGGCCGAGTCTATAACGGCCAAGCCCTCGTAGTAGGCACCGGCAAGTCGGCCCGCACCGTAATGCTGGTCAGTACTCCGGTGATGTACGGTGGTAGCTTCCTGGGCATGATCGGTTCCGTCGTGGACATGCAGTTCCTGATACGCCGCCTGCAGGAGGTCAACCGCGGCGGCCTGACTCCGTACGTCGTGGATAGCCAAGGGCGGCTGGTCGCCGGCGCGACCTCCGACTACGCGACCGGCCAGGACATGTCCAACCTGGAAATCGTACGAAACTTTGTCGAGGCAGGGGCCAAGGTCCAAATGGTAGCCGCGACCAGGGAATTCAACCTCCGCGATGGCAAAACGAATATCAGAATGCTGGGCACTTACAGTCCTGTGACCAATCTCGACTGGGCTGTGGTCGTGCAAAAGCCGCGTGCCGAGGCTTACCGCGGCGTATATGAGATGCAGCGCAACGCCCGCAATTTGGCGATCATGGCCATCGCCCTCAGTATCGGCATCAGTATCTTCGCCGCCCGCCGGATTACGAATCCGCTACAGGTGCTCACTCATTTCAGCCGAGCCATCGCCGGTGGGGACTTCTCTCAGCGTGTCCACGTAAAGAGCCGTACCGAAATCGGGGAACTCGCCGACACTTTCAATGTCATGTCCGAGGAACTCGAGCATTTCGTGCTCGACCTCAAACGCGCCGCCACGGAGAATCGTGATTTGTTCATGGGTTCCATCCAGATGCTGGCTGGCGCGGTCGACGAAAAAGATCCGTACACTCGCGGCCACTCCGACCGCGTAACCCGCTATTCGCTGATGATCGCCAAGGAATTGGGCGTCTCAGAAGACTTCATAGAAACCGTGCGCATTTCCGCCCAGCTGCACGATGTCGGCAAAATTGGGATCGAGGATCGCATCCTGAAGAAGCCGGGAGCGCTCACTCCGGAAGAATTCGACATTATGAAGACGCATACCACCAAGGGCGCAAACATTCTGCTCCCGGTGGCGCAACTGAAGGACATGATTCCCGGGATCGAGCTGCATCATGAATCGCTCGACGGCCGCGGTTATCCTCATGGCCTGAAGGGAGACGAAATTCCCCTTCTGCCGCGCATCATTGCAGTCGCCGACACCTTCGATGCGCTTACCACTAACCGTCCTTACCAACACGCGCATGATCCCCTGGACGCGTTGAAGATCATTCACAATCTTTCTGGCAAGCGGCTCGACCCTACCGCGGTTGCGGCCATTACCGCGATCTACGGTCGGGGCGAGATTCGCATCCCAAGACAAACCGTGCCTGCGTCGCCAATCGCGGCTACGCCTGCCGCGCCGGTTGCGACGACGCACCCCGCTCCGACACCGGTCGTCTCGGAAGCTCCCGCGTAAATAGTTGCTGTTGTACGATCCCCTCGTTCCCGGCACCTTCTCGAAAGCGCCTGCTTCCCGCCCAAACCACAACGTGCCGCTATAATTGATGTTTGGCGCGCAACTCCCAATACCTATGATTCAAACCCTATGATTCAAACCCTTTTTGGCAGTCTGGACGAAGAGCAGAAGCCGGGCCTCTTCGACCGCATGAAAGAGGCGGTAACCCGTACCCGGGAAAACCTCAGCCAGCGCATCGAGGAAGTGGTTTCGTTCGGTAAGGAAATTGACCGCGCCACGCTGGACGACCTGGAAGCCACCCTCATTGGCGCCGACCTGGGCAACACGACAACCCGGGAGGTCCTGGACAAGCTTCGAGAGAAAGCAGACAGAAAGCAAATTAGAAATGCCGACGAACTCAAACGTCTGCTGAAAGAGGAGCTGCTCACCATCTTGAATGCCTCCAACACGCGTCCTGTCCAGAAAGTCGACGGCACGCCCGAGGTCATTCTCGTGGTCGGCGTCAATGGCACCGGAAAGACCACAACGATTGGCAAGCTGTCGCAGGTTTTTCGCTCTCAAGGCAAAACCGTGCTGTTGTGCGCCGCCGACACGTTCCGTGCCGCCGCCATCGAGCAACTGGAGATCTGGGGACAACGCACGGGGACCGAAGTCATCCGAACCAAAGCTGGCGGCGATCCTGCGGCGGTGCTTTACGACGCTTTGCAAGCCGCTTCCGCGCGCCACAGCGATTACGTCATCGTCGACACCGCGGGGCGGCTTCACACCAAAACCAATCTCATGGCGGAATTAGACAAAATGCGGCGCACGGCGCAGCGAATCATTCCCGGCGCGCCGCACGAAACCTTGCTGGTGATGGATGCGACCACCGGGCAGAACGGTTTGCAACAGGCGCGTCAGTTCACCGAGGCAGCCGGCGTAACCGGCATCGTGCTCACCAAGCTCGACGGCACGGCCAAAGGCGGCGTGGTGGTCGCCATTTCCCGAGAGTTGGGTTTGCCAGTGCGCTATGTGGGCGTCGGCGAAAAAGCCGGCGACCTGCTGCCCTTCAATTCCAAAGATTTTGTGGATTCATTGTTTGCTTGATTTTCCTTTGCGGGCCTAGAATCAGGACTTCGTTCATGAGCAAGTCAAAAAACCGACGGACTGCATTTCAGGTTTTGGCGGATTCCTGGCGCCGTATCCGCCGCAAGCCGCAACCGCCGACTGATCCCTACGCGTATAGGTTGGTTCCGGTCCGCCGCGGTCCCAAAGGCCGCAGTGGCGCGGCAGTCGCCGAACCCGAAGACGACTCCTACAGATCGTTTCTGCCGCGAAAAATGTAAAGCGGTCTGATTGCGTCTCTGTGTCTCTGTGGTGAAATAATGCTTCTGACGTGACCACATCTCGCGAAACTGACGAACTCTTCCTCAGCCAAGCCCTCGACTTGGCCCGGCAAGGTATCGGTTTGACCTCACCCAATCCATGCGTGGGAGCGGTTATTGTTGATGCCAAGAGCGCAGTCGTCGGCACTGGGAGTCACACCTTCGATGGAGTGAAGCATGCAGAAATCCTCGCTCTTGAGCAAGCAGGAGAAAGCGCGCGCGACGCAACTCTCTACGTCAATCTGGAACCATGCTCCCACCGGGGTCGAACTGGACCTTGCGCTGACGCGTTGATCGCCTCCGGAATCTCCCGCGTCGTCGCCTGTATGCAGGATCCAAATCCGCTGGTCAGCGGTCAGGGATTTGCCAAGCTTCGCGATGCTGGGATCACCGTCTCCTGTGGCGTGTTTGAAGAACAGGCCAAAGCGCTGAACGAGTCTTTTGCCAAATACATTCGCCGGCATGCTCCGCTCGTCACGTTAAAGGCTGCCATGACACTCGACGGCAAGATCGCGCCGCCTCCAGCTCAATCGCTTAATCGCGCAGCCCGGGTGGCAGGAGACACAAAGCGTTCCGCCTGGATCACCGGTGAAACCGCCCGGGCTCATGTCCAAGAACTTCGCCATCAGAACGACGCGATTCTGGTCGGTGTTGGTACCGTGATTGCCGACGACCCACTTCTCACCGACCGCAGTGGCCGTCCTCGCCGCCGCTCGCTCCTGCGGGTGATCCTCGATTCGCGCCTGCGCCTGCCCCCGGACTCCGGTGTGGTCAAAACTGCCCGGGACGATGTTCTGGTGCTCTGCTCTTTCGCCGAAGAGAAACAGAAAAGGGAACTGCAGAAGCTTGGGATTCGCGTCGCAGCAGTTACCCACGGCCGCCTCGGATGGTCATCCTGACATGGCCGCGGTCGTCCGCTTCCTCGGCGAAATGGAGATCACCAGCCTGATGATTGAAGGGGGCGCCATGGTCAACGCAGCCGCGCTCACATCGGGCGTCGTAGACAAGGTTTTTCTCTATTACGCACCCAGAATTCTCGCAGGCACAGCTTCCGTGCCGTTCGCCGGAGGTGCTGGATTCGCAAACATCAGCGACGCGGCCTACGTAAAGTCCATACGCATGCATCGCTTTGGCGAAGATTTCGCAGTTGAGGGATACTTGAAAGATCCATATGTATGATTCGAGCAATTAGCAATTAGCACTTGGCCTTTAGCGCTCAACCCGTGCGGCTGGTCTCGTTGGAATCGCCCGTGTACCGCTCGTGAGCAAATGCTAAATGCCAAGTGCTAACAGCTGAGTTTGGAGATCTCATGTTCACCGGCATCATTGAAGAAGTTGGACGGGTCACCAGCATCACCAACGAAAACGACAATCGCCGCCTCACCGTTTCCGTTTCTGAGTTGGTCAAGGAGTTGAAGAAGGGCGACAGCATCGCAGTCAGCGGTGTCTGTCTTACCGCTGTTGAAATCACGCCCAAATCGTTTGGCGCCGATTTGGCCGAGGAAACCTGGAATCGCACGTCGTTCTCCCGCATCAAGCCAGGCGCGCTGGTCAATCTCGAACTCCCCATGCGCGCCGACGGACGCTTCGGCGGACACATTGTCCAGGGCCACGTCGACGGTACCGGCAAGTTTCTCGCTCTCGAGGAAATCCCCGGCGCCGATAACTATTGGCTGCGGATCGAGATCCCGCCCGAACTGGCGCGGTACGTCATCTTCAAAGGCTCACTCTCGATCGAAGGCATCAGCCTCACGGTCGCGAAGGTGGAAGGAACTGAAGTGACGGTTGCCATTATCCCGCACACCACCGAGATGACCAATCTGAAATCCCTCAAGCCCGGCGATCCCGTGAACCTGGAAGTGGACATGATCGCAAAATACGTGGAGAAAATGATGCGAGGTGATTCAAGCAATGGTTCCATCACCGTCGAACGATTGGTGCGGGAAGGATTCTAGGGGACAGCTCTACGCTTTCAAGCTGAGTCTATCCAACTCCAGGAACTCCTGCACAATCGGCTCTTCGCATTTTTCCATGTCTGGATAGGTGCCGAAGAAAAGAACTTTGGCTTCGTGCAGAAATACGATTCGGTTCGCCAGTTTTTCGGCCAGGCGCATGTCGTGGGTGACCACCACGCTGGTCAGGTGCAACTGGGTCTTAAGCCGCTTGATCAAGTCGCCCAGCAATTGCGCCATCAGCGGATCGACCATGGTCGTGGGTTCATCATAGAGAACGCATTCTGGCTGGGCCGCCAGGGCTCGCGCGATCGCCACCGATCGTTTCATTCCCGTGGATAAATCCGACGGAAGCAAATCACGCATTTCCTTCACTCCTACCATCTCCAGCAGTCCATCAACGATCTGGAAGATCTGATCTTCCTTGAGGTCGCGGCGCTCACGCAGGGGGAATGCCACATTCTCACCCACGGTCAGCGAGTCAAACAGCGCTCCATTCTGAAACACCATGGTGACTTTCTTGCGGATACGCTGCAGTTCCGCCTCGGAATAGTCGGTAATGTCTTCCCGGGCCACGATGACCCGGCCGGCATCTGGCTTCAGAAAACCCATAATGTTTTGCAGCGTAACCGACTTGCCCACACCGCTTCGTCCCAGGATGCACACGGTCTCCGCGGCCATGACCTCGAAGCTCACGCGATCGAGCACGCAGTTATCGCCGAAAGCCTTCGAGACATCCTTGAATTCGATATACGGCCCGGGTTGCCCTTCACTCCCCATGCGCGGTTCCTCAGTCCTCTGCGAGTTTTTCTTGAGACGATAGATGAAATGCTAAATCCCAAATGAGTCACGCTGAGACGGGTGCCCCCGCCCGTCCAGCCGGGCATAGCTCGGCAGAAGAGTCCGCCTCAACTCCCCGGCACGGAACGTATTCCTTTCGCTGACTCAAATTCCTCAGGCGTGTTCAGGTTCCGAAACATTTCCGCCGAGAAACCTGCCCGTTGCAACTCATCCTCGCCAATCACTCGAGTTTTCACTTTCGCGAACAGCGAATCAATCTTGTTTTTCCCCTCTCGCAATGACCGTTCGGCCACCTCCGCAAACTCAAGACGATAGGCCGCGCAAAGCGGTTGCAAGCCTGAGGCCGCGCGCGGAACTGTGACCGTTGCACCCGATTCCCGCGCCTGCAAAAGCAGATGCTCCAGAAACTTCGGCCCCACAAAAGGCAGATCGACTGCCAGCATCAAGTTTAACCCCGTCGCAGAACTCGAGAGCGCTGCGTGAATTCCCGCCAGCGGTCCCCGGTTACGATACACATCCTCAACTACTTGGGCAAAGCCGGCAAATTTCTTGGTCTCACCAACAATCCGCACCTCGCCCGCCACTGCGCCTGCCAGCTTCAATGCTCGTGCGAGGAGAGTCTCGTCTCCTAACCGAAGGAAGGCCTTATCGCTTCCCATACGAGAACTCTTGCCGCCCGCCAGAACGAAAGCAGTGACGCCAAACTCGGCCCCATCCTTCACGCGCTGATCATACACGCGCCGCGGCCCTAAACGATCCCAACCCCTGCTTTAGAGCAGCACGAACGTGATTCCCTTGTTGCCGCGCCCAACATCGCTGTCCAGCAGCAACTCCGGAACCTTCGCAAAGAGATCCTTGCTCCTCGCGTCGAAGCTGGACCAACTCTCTCCATTGACGAATGCCGCAATCTCCCCTTTTTCTTTTCGCTGACGCAGGAAGCCCCGAATAGCAAACCGCAGCACTCCGCCCGCACCGGTCGAACCGTAGCCATGAATCAGTTTCAGCGCTGCAATGCCATCTTTTCGCGCACGTGCGAGTGCCGCTCCAAGCTTTTGGTAAGCCTGATCGCGAGTTGGAAATCCCTCTTCGAGATTGACGACCCGTACTCTGGGGGACATAGCCCCTCTCCGCACTCACGCGCTCCGTACCACTTTACCCGATACCAGTGCGGATGGTCTGATGCTGAGTTGATTAGGGTTGTCGAGGAATCCGGCGACGAACTCTCAGAGCGGCATTTTCACCAGCCAAGCCACGCCATGCGAGTAAAGATCAGTGATTACCCATCGCGCTCTGCAATTGCTGAAGGTTTTCCCGGGCCAGGGCATGCGCGGGATTGATTTCGAGGGCGCGCTCGAACTGCGCCTTGGCCTCTGTGAAACGCGCCAATTCCGCGAGCGCGCTGCCCAGATTTGCATGGGCGTCGGCATCGTCAGGCCTGATGCGAACGGCGGCTGCGAACTGCTCTGCGGCTTCCGGAAAGTCTCCCGCAGAAGCCAATGCGTTCCCTAAGTTGTAGTGCGCGTCAAAATATTCGGGCGAAGTCCGCGCTGCCGTCTGAAGATAGGGTAATGCGCGATCGGGCTCTCCAGTGGCGATCAGGGCAGCTCCGAGCGCATTGTTCGCGGTAGCATCCTGAGGACGAATACGCAACGATGCCTGGTATTCAGCAATCGCTTCGGCAGCATTGCCGCGCGCCTGCAACATGGATGCAAGATTGTAGTGCGCCTCGAAGTCTGCAGGATTGTTCCGAATGTTGTGTCGCGCAAGAGCTTCCTGCAATAGCATTCGCGGGTCGCCTGCGCTCGTGTCAACGTTGCGGGGCAGCACCTGGAGCCACAGATGCGCCATTTCGTCCTTAGATCGATTGCCGCCTTGCACTCGCTGCGGAGGATGATTGGGATTCAGGGGATTGTCTTCAGAATTGTCATAAATGTAGCGCATGCTGATCGTGGTTCCCTTGGGCAAAGGCATTGGCTCGGCGTAACGATATACGGCCTGCCAATTCAAGTCCCATTGCGGAATGTGAATTAAAGTAGTTGTGCTGCCGCCGGGCAAAGTTGCGACTGCTTGGAGGTCCTTGCCTAGATAATGCGCATGCGGGTAGATGGCCAGCAGATCTACGTCGATGGGAAGCGTAAGCTCATCGCTGACGACAAAGTTCTTGTCTCCCGCCGGAATGTCGATCTTGGCGTCGTTCTGTAATTGCAAGAGCATGGGAAATTTCTTGGCGGGTTGCCCGGTGAAGTAGAGGCCGATAGTCGGCTGAATCGTCTCCGGCTTGCCCGATGGCTGTAGGTGGACGTTCAACACCAGGTCGGTTCCCTTCTCCAAGCGCAACGCCATTCCTTCCGGCTCGACGTAAGGCACTGTGCCCGGCTTCCAAAACAAGAAGTGGCTGTCGGGATCAAAAGTTTCCGATTCGATTTTGATCTCCATGCCCTCAAAGCCGGCGCCCGGTTCTCTTTCCCTCTGTCGGGAATTCTGTTGGCGGTCGACGAGAATGTTTGCGTGGTGCACGAAGCGCTTGTCGCCGGGACGAATTTCCACCGCCTTGACCCATCGGGTACGGTCGATCGGAACCGGAAAAATGAAATTCCAGTACATGTCGGAACCGCTGGCGAGCAACAGGTATGGCTTCGTGGCCTTGAGCACCAGATCAGGCTGGCCGAGTTGCCAGCCTTCGACAAACTTCGGTTGCGGCGGCAGATCCGCCGGATCCCCTTCCGGCGCTCCTTCATCTACCCATTTCTTTATGGATGTGATCTGCTCGTCTGAGAGACGCGATTCGTCGGAGAAGTTTAGAGCTTGCCGTTCTGGCAGCCACGGCGGCATGAAGCGCGTCCGAGTGACAGTTTCAATCTGCCGCGCGTGCTTTTTTACGTCGTCATAAGTGCGAAGAGGGAAGGGGCCTGACTCTCCAAGACGATGGCAGCGGGTGCAGGATTGGAACACGATGGGAGCAATGTCGCGGTTGAATGTGACCTGCCTGTCGTCCTTTCGGTTCGGCTCTGACTGTGCGCGGACGCCCGGTCCGGGCCGAAGGGTCATTGCAATCGCAAATGCGAAACTGATTCCAGCGAGTGCACCCGGCCGCTTCATTGCAGGTCCGAAATGTAACAGCCAACGGCCGCGACCTCTTTATTCGAGGGCACACGACCTGCCAGGGCGGCCTGAATCGCGTCTTCTAACTCATGTGTGGTCGGTGCAGAACGCGGGCGTCCGAAAGCCTCGTAGAGATTATCGACACGGCCGTGATAGACAAGAGTGCCTTTGGCATCGAACACTGCTGCCTCGGGCGTGACCTGTGCGTGCGCCTCGCTAACTAGCGCGTGCGCCGGATCGAGCAGGGCGGGAATGGAGTAGTGGAAATCGCGCAGATACTTGCGAATGTCAGACGGCGATTCGGATTTATCGGGGAAGACGAGATAGAAGCGGACATCTTTTTGATAGTCGTCACTGATCCGCTGAATGGTGGGGGCATAGCGTCCGGAAACTGGACAGTCTTCCCGCACGAAAACCAGTACGACGAGTTGGCCAGCATTCGACTTGACCGGATCCACACTTTTTCCGTCAAGATCGAGCGCAGCCTGCCGGGCCGGGCAAAATGCCGAAGAGAGCGCTAGAAATAGCAGCGTCGGAAGGAACCGGCCCACCCGCTTCTGGCGTTTGTGAAAAGAGCGGCGCGTCACCATTTGTGGGAGATGCTGAAAAATCATGGGGCCACGTCTCGTTTTGCATTCACATTGTAAGCTTTGACCTCGAACGACGCGAATTTTCTCTACCCTGAGGAGCAGAGTTTGCTGTCTTTCTCGACCTCGTACTGCCCGATGAATGTCTTACAATGTCTGGGCGTCTATGCTCTTCCTCCCGGATCTCATAGGGCGCGGGCCTGACAGGTACAGGCAGATCAGAGGACACATCTCGGATGTACCTTTTCCTTCGATGCTTGCTGGCTGCGCTTCTCTGGGTGCCCATCACTTCATTAGCTCAGACTTCGGCTCGAGCAGCGAGCGCCGACTCCAACGGATATGCAGGCAATCAAGCCTGCGCCGGTTGCCATTCGTCCGTCTTCAATTCGTACGTGAAAACTTCCATGGCGCATGCCAGCGGGCCCGCCATGGACAACCTCATCCCGGCTGATTTTGGGCACAAGAAATCCGGCGTTCATTTCCGCATTTACGCGGATGGTGGCAAGGTCTGGCTCAGTTTCGAGCGACCGAACGATCCGGCGGTGCGGGGCAAGCGCGAGTTGCTGTATTACATTGGCTCCGGACGGCGCGGGCGAAGTTATCTGTTTGCTGTCGATGGCTTTCTGTTTGAGTCTCCCGTGAACTGGTACGCGGACCGGCACGTATGGGACATGGCCCCTGCTTATGGCAATGCTAGCGAAATCCCAATGAATCTGCCGGCTTTCGCCAGTTGCTTAAATTGCCATTTCAGCGGGATGCAGCCTCCAGTACAGGGAACTGAAAATCGCTACCCGATCCCGCCTTTTTCCTACGACGGTGTCACTTGCGAACGATGCCATGGACCCGGAGCAGCGCACACGAAAGGGGGCGCCATTGTCAATCCGGCCAAACTTGATGCGACGCGGCGTGACGCAGTCTGCATGCAATGCCATCTCGAAGGGAAAGCAGCAATCGAACGTCCCGACCGACACATCTACGACTTTCAGGCTGGCCAGCAACTGTCGGCTTACATCCGGTATTTTGTACTTGCGGACCAGCAAGGTCTTGGTCTTGGAGCTGTCAGTCAGTTTGAGGCGCTGGCGCAAAGCGTCTGTAAGAAAAAGACCGGCGAGGCCATGTCCTGCACCAGTTGCCACGATCCCCACTACGAACCGTCCGCTGCGGAACGCGTTTCGTATTATCGGCAGAAGTGTCTGGCGTGTCATGGCGCCAAGTTTGGAACCACGCATCGCATTGACCAACCCGACTGTACCGCCTGCCACATGCCTTCTTCGTTGAGCACGGATGTCGCTCACACCGAAGTGACCGACCACCGAATTCTGCGCCGGGCATCGATCTCTTCTCAGCTTCTGCAGGATGGAAATGCGCACGCGCCTCTACCTCGGCTGGTTCGCTTTCCCGATTCGCAGAAAACCGATGAGGACGCGCGAGATCTCGCACTGGCCTGGGATTCGTTGGTGAATGGCGGAATGACTGCGGCTGCTCCAGAGACTGAACGGTTGCTTCGTTCAGCCATCGAAAAATCTTCCAACGATCCTGCCTTGCTCTCCGCGTTGGGATATTTCGCGCAGAAGAAAGGAGACATCGATCATGCTCGCGAGTTTTATGAGAAAGCCCTTGCCATTGATCCCACATTGATCGATGCGGCAACGAATCTGGGCGCAATCGAGGCCAACCGTGGACATTTGCGCGAAGCCGTTAGGCTTTGGGAGAATGCATTCGAGCGCGCACCAGGTCAAAGCCGCATTGGGATGAATATCGCCCGGCTTTTTTGTGATACTGGACAACCCGGCAATGCCCGCGATTATGTTCTGCGCGTGCTGGAATTCAATCCCGATCTGCCCGAAGCGAAAGACCTGCTGCAACGTCTGAATCGCACTCCCCCGAAGTGCAAGGATTGAGTCACTGCGTCTTTTGCGGCGCTCTTGCCTTGATTCCAGAAGCAGTGTTGCCCAGCTTGGGAGAAACCTGGAGGCTGAAACATTTGCCACTATTCCCCCTTCCCACCAGGGGGTCAGCGATGTAGGCTTAACCACCAGAGGATTCGACGATCATGGTTCGAGGGCGTCTGGCGAGTTTGAGCTGGGTCTCTGTCATCCTCTCGATTTTTCTGTCTGCGCTCGAATGTCACGCAGCGCCGGCATCCTCGGAACAAGCCGGCGGCGGCTTGGGTCCGGTTCTGCAATACATCGCATCGGACTGGGGTGTGCTGACACGTTCCATGACCAGTTGCGATAGCATCGTGGATCCGAAGTTGCCGGAGGCCGCCCTGCTGTATTTGCCGGCAAACCTGCCCGAGCCTGATTCGGTGAAGCAGATGGAACAAGCCTGTAAGGTTCACGTTGAACACTTGCCGGTTGTAATTCAGCATCCTGGGCAGCCGGACGTGGATGCGATCTCGCCGCAAGGGTTGTTGTTCCTGCCCAAGAGCTACGTCGTGCCCGGTGGGCGTTTCAACGAAATGTATGGATGGGACAGTTACTTCATCATTCTTGGGTTGGTCCGCGATCACCAGATCGACTTGGCGCGCGGAATGGTGGAGAACTTTTTCTTTGAAATCGAGCATTACGGGACGGTGTTGAACGCCAATCGCACCTATTACCTGACCCGCTCCCAGCCGCCATTTCTGACCTCGATGATCATGGAAGTTTATGAGGCTGAGAAGGCCGCGGGACACGAGGACAAAGAATGGCTTGCTCGGGCTTATGGATTCGCGGCGCGAGACTACGAGATGTGGACGCGTGAGCCTCATTTGGCAGGCCCCACTGGACTTTCCCGCTATTACGATTTCGGCAATGGGCCAGCACCCGAGAGTCTGCAGGATGAAACTGGCCTCCGTCGCAAAGTTGCCGGCTACTTTCTCCTTCGCCCTGAAATGGCCCGGACCTACGTGGTAGTGAAGGACAGCAAGCAACCAGCGCAGGAGGCCGCCGGACCTGACTACACCGTGCAAGTCTGCGATGCCGCCAAGACCATGGCACGCCCGGGATGCGATCCCGCGGGCACGGTGCAATTGAGCGCCGATTATTACAAGGGAGATCGCAGTATGCGCGAGTCGGCATTTGATATTTCTTTCCGCTTCGGACCCTATGGAGCGGCGACCCATCACTTTGCTCCTGTTTGCCTGAACAGTCTTCTTTATAAGACAGAGAAAGATCTGGAAGCCATCAGCCAGTTGCTGGGCAAGACCGCCGAGGCACGGCAATGGAAGCAGCGAGCCGATCAGCGCAAACAACAAATCGACAAGTACCTTTGGGACGATGAGCGGGGATTGTTCTTCGATTACGACCTACGAAGTGGAGCGAGATCCACCTACGAATACGTAACCACGTTCTATCCGCTGTGGGCGGGACTGGCAAGTCCGCAGCAGGCGCAAGCGGTAGCTCGAAATGTGAAAATCTTCGAACAGCCGGGAGGGTTGGTCACCAGCCCAAACGATACCGGCATGCAGTGGGACTACCCCTACGGGTGGGCCCCGCTTCAATCACTCGCGGTGGAGGGATTACGCCGCTACGGCTACACGGCTGACGCAGACCGAATTGCATACAAATTTCTTTCAACCGTGGCGGAGAACTTCCGTCGTGAAGGCACCATCCGGGAAAAGTACGACGTGGTGACGCGGTCCTCGGAGGCGCATGTGAGCGCCGGATATCAGGCCAACGTAGTCGGCTTCGGTTGGACAAACGGAGTTTTCCTTGAACTGCTGCAGGAACTGCCCAAGGAAATGGTCACACAATTGGCTAAAGAACAGGACGCCCCGCAGCCATCAGGCCACAAGTAATCGTGTGTGCTGCCCCTTGCCCGGTCTCATTGCTTGCCGCTCTCGCGCTCCTGTAGCTGTTCGGCCAATTTCAATTCCCTCTCGGCTTCGTCATTGCGGCCCAGGTCCCGGTAGGTTTGACCCAACAGGTGATGAGTGATCGAATTATTCGGGTCCATCGTGACCGCGCGTTGCAGAGCACGCACGGCGAGGTCGAATTCGCCTTTCTTCTCCAGCACCTTCCCCATCAGAATGTAGGGACCTGTGGATGTGGCGTCGAGCCATATGGAGCGCTGCAAGAGGCGTTCGGCGTCATCGAACTTCTGAATGCGCGAATACGCATCGGCCAGTTTGTAGTAAGTGGGAGCATGGGCGGGGTTGATTGTTTTCTCCTTTTCAAATTCGGTAATGGCTTCCGGGATGCGCGACTTGTACAAGTAAAGTTCACCCAGCAGGAAGTGAGCCAGCGGAAGTTTGGGGTCGAGTGCGGCCGCCTTTTGGGCGTATTCCTCGGCTATCGGATCAAATTCCTGGCGCAGAAGCATCCGCGCCGTGAATAAATAACTGGCAGCGGAATCCGCGGGTACGTCAAACATCCGCGCGAAGGCATTGCGAGCTTGCGGATAGTTTTTCGCCTGGATATAGCACACTCCCAAAATATAAGCAGCATCCACATTCGCGAAGGAATACCAGCTTTGCACCTTTTCGAGGAACGGGATGGCTTCGTTCGGGCGTCCAGCAAGATAATAGGAAAGGCCCAATAACTGCACGGCTTCGCTGTCCTGCGGATTTTCCTCGACCGCCTGTTTCAAGTACTCCGTGGCCTTGAGATAATCGCCCTTCTTGTAATAAGCCGCGCCCAGTTCGTGAGACAAGCCGCCGGACTTTGGATTCTGCGTAGCGAGCGCTTGCAGTTGCGAAATGGCTTCGTCGTACTTGCCCTCTTGCATGAGCTTGCGGGCCGCACCGAAGTTGGAAGACGGGGTTTGTGAGGAAACTTGTGCTTCCGGTGAGTGCTGCGGCGGTAGCATGGGCTGGGACTGCGCCACAGCTGCGTAACCGGTGCTCAACGAAATCGTGGACAGAAGAATTGGAATGCGGATGAGTGCTAACAAAATCGACCTCCACAAAATCCGAGGCATCAAAATGAAGATGCGGGCGAAGTGAGATCGCGCTGGACCGCCGGCTGCTGCTCTCACGGTATTGAAGGAAAGCAGCATAACACGTAACCTATCCTCACTGTGCCCTTGCGATTCGCCGGAAAGCGCGGCCGCGCTGGACTCTCCCTGGTTCTGATCGCGCTGGAATTGAGTGCGTTCGTGTGCTTTTCACAGGCACAGACGACATCAGCCTCTGCCAGCGCGGCCTCTTATCAACGGGGCCAGGCGGCCATGCAAAAGGGCGATACTGCGGGTGCACTCTCGGCTTTTGAGCAAGCGATCAAACTCGATCCTCACAACGCAGACGCGCAAAACGCTCTGGGACAATTGATGCTTCAACAGGGCGATGTGGATGGCGCGATCGATCACTTTCGCACTGTCACGCGACTTAGGCCGGGGCTGGCAATTGCGCACGCCTATCTGGCTCAAGCACTCTCGAGCAAGGGATTGCTGGAGGAAGCCGCTCACGAGCTACGTGTAGCGGTGCGTCTGGCCCCGAAGCAAGCCGAAGCGCATCGCGCTCTGGCGCGGGTGCTCAGCCAGCAGCAGAAAACCGAGGATGCTATTTCAGAGATGCGCACAGCAGTGACATTGCAGCCCGCACGGCCGGAGTTGCACGATGAACTCGGCGTGCTGTTGGCTCAGCAACTGCAATTACAGGCTGCCGAAAAAGAATTCCGCACGGCGTTGCAGCTAGATCAACAATATGAGTCCGCTCAGCTTCATCTTGGGGTGGCACTGTTGAATGGGGGCGAGGTCGATGAGGCTCAAGCGACGCTGCAGCAAGCGGTTCAGTTAGATCCCAAGGACGGGACTGCGCAGTACTACCTGGGCACGGTGCTCGAAGCCAGAGGCAACGTCGACGCAGCCCTGCAGGCCTACGAACAAGCGGCGGAGCTGACTCCGAATGTGGCTGCGGTTCAGTCCCGCATGGGTTTGCTGCTGCAGCGCTCGGGCGATCCCGAGAAGGCCGCAACCGCGTTCGCTAAGGTGGTCGAGCTCACTCCGAATGACCCCGAGGCGCACAACAACCTGGGTCTTGCCTTGATGCAATACGGCCAGGGTGATGCAGCAATCAGGGAATTCCAGACAGCGTTGAAACTGCGCCCCGATGATACGGGCATTCGCGGGAATCTTGGCCTTGCCTATTTGCAGAAATCCGATTTCGACGCAGCCTCGCGGGAGCTGCGTGAGGCATTAAGAACCTCGCCCGACCAAGCTCACCTCCATTACGATTTGGCTGTGGCGTTGAAACTTCAGGACGATTTAGCCGGCGCGATCACGGAGCTGAAAGAGGCCATCCGACTCGACCCTAAGCTGGCAGACGCCTACTACACCTACGGAGTCACATTGTGGCAAAGGGGTGATTTCCCGGCCGCCGTTGAGCGATTGCAAGACGCCATCCGTGTGAAACCGGACTACGCCGAGGCCTACTACACGTTGGGTACTGTTCTCAAGCAAATGGACAAGCTGCCGGAAGCAGCCATCGCGCTCCGGGAGGCTATCCGCCTGCAACCGGACTTTGCCGGAGCGCATACTACCCTGGCTGCGGTTCTGCGGCAACTCGGCGACAGTCAAGGAGCGGCCACCGAGAGCAAAACTGGTGCCGAGATCAGCCAGCAAAAGACCAGCCTGCAAGCCGCAATCTTTACCACCAACTCCGGGCGGCGCCTGCTTGAGGCTGGCGATTTGGAGGGCGCCGTCTCCCAATTCCGTTCAGCGATCAATTCCCAACCGGCTTATGCGCCGGCGCACTACCAACTTGGCTTGGCGCTGCAGAGGAAAGGGGATAAGCCGGGGGCGGCGGCGGAACTCCAGAAGGCAGCAGAATTAGATCCCCGGTTCAAATCGCCCGAGTAGTGAATCTACGGCGCGGCCTTGCGCAGCGCTACCAACTCCGTCGCCACGGGCACACCCCGCGTGACTTTCACTCGCAAGAGGGCTTCGAAGGGTTTCATTTCTCCCGTCTTCGAAACCCCGAGTTGTTGCAGCAACTCCTCCAACGATTGCGGCCCGCAGATGTACTCGGCCGCAGCTTGGGTGCCGATGGTGGTTGTCCCGGCCAGGATCATGACCGACTGCGTCGGGTTCCCTTCTCGCACTCGCGCGATGACAGAATATTCTTCCGTCAGGGGCAAATTGGATGGGCTCGCGAGAAACGCATTGGGCTCTCCGGCTTGCGGATGTACGTTAAGGATTGCCAAGTCGCCTTTGCGGGGACCGGATGTGAGCCGCTGGAAAACAAATTCTTTCGTGCTCGGAATCTCACGTAACGTAAGATTTTCCGCCGGCGAACCCAGGAAAATCAAGTTGTTGTTCCTGGCATCGTCGAGCGAAAGCAAACTTCCACGCTTCACCAGGATCGGTCGGCCAAGCAGAGCGAACACATGATCAAGATCGTGGACCGCCAGCACCTCGCCCACACCCGTGTAGTGATCCAGAATCACCTCCCGCGAATCGCGGGCTGCATCAAAGTAGCGCATCCCGGTTTCAGGTCGGCCCACAAAGGCGCCATTGCTGAAGATCACCCACGGCTCCTCCGGCCCGGCTATGAAACTCCCCCAGAATGTTCGAAACGCAGCCGGAACTGGCTCAGTGTGAGTGGCTGCGATTCCTTCCGCATTAGTTCGACTGGCGACCAGGGTCACAATCACGGCGACGGCAGCAGTAAGCAGAACGAACATTGCGATGACCGCAATCGTCCACTTGCGGGAGATGCTCGCCGTTAACGCCGCTTCCTGCGGTCCACTGCTCTGCGGAGCGATAGAGAGCCCTTTGTGTGGCGTAGGCGTTCGGTGATGGAACGAAAGAATGTATCCGCCCTTGGGCAAGTCCACCAGGATCGGGTCTTCCCCGCCCTCCGAGCCGTAATACTCGGCCAGTTTCAAACGGAGGCGCCCAGCCTGCACGCGAATCGTCGAATCCAATTGGGGGTCGAAGTCAAGCGGGCGATGAAAAACCTCAGTCGCGATCTCGTATTCCTTGAGAGGCACGCCAGGATGAGTCAGCACGTGCACCGCAAGATAGCGAAGAAGTTTACAGAGGGATTCGGAGCTATGCAGGATATGGCTGTTCACTAACCTGTCTATCTGTTCCAGGTATTGGTCCTTTTCCGACAGATGGACCCGTGTTACAACCATGTGACAACAGCGTAACAAGGGTGTCTATGTAACTGCAAGTCTGGAATTTATCTTGCTGTCACGGTATCAAACCTCCTGAAACTTCTTTGGCGAGCGCAGATAGTGGTTTTGTATTAGGGCGCATATCTCGACCGACCTGTGGCCCTTGCTCCCTTGGGATAGAAGTCTGCGTATTTGGGGTGAGCGCAGAAATTTGCATCACGATTGCCAGCGCCGGGGAGGAATCCTATGAGAAAGATTTCCGTTTCGGGTCTTGTGGCAGTGTTCTCGCTTCTTCTTGCTGTGTGGGTTCATTCTGCTTCAGCCCAAGCGGTCTTTGGCAGCATTTTCGGCACCGTGACCGACGCCACCGGCGCTGCGGTCGCGAATGCGAAGGTCACGGTCACCAACGTGCGCAAGGGCACGATTGACGAAGCGACCACGAACGAAAGTGGCAACTATTCCGTGACCCACCTGATCCCGGATACGTACACCGTTCGGATAGAGTCTCCGGGGTTTAAGGTCATCGAGCAGAAGGATCTCGCGGTGTCCGCCGATGCTTCCGCACGCTTCGATGGACAGTTTCAAGTTGGCTCCGCCACCGAATCGGTTGAAGTGACTGGCGAGGCTCCCCAGCTGAAAACTGATCGGGCTGACGTAGCCATCGAATTTAATCAGAAGTACGTGTCGGACCTTCCCATCATGAACCGGAATTTCACCAGCTTTGAACTGCTGTCACCCGGAACCCAGAAGATGGTGGGCTGGAGTCACGCTGCGACGGAGAATCCCCAAGGCAGCCAGCAGATTTTCGTCAACGGGCAGCATTTCAGTGGTACCGCTTTTGAGTTGGATGGTACCGACAATCAGGATCCGATTTTGGGCATTATCGTGGTCAACCCCAATCTGGACGCCATTCAGGAAGCAAAAGTCTCGTTACAGAATTACGACGCGGAATTCGGTAAAGCAGTCGCTGGCGTAGTAACCGTGCAAACCAAGTCTGGAAGCAATGATTTTCATGGCGGCGGGTTCTGGTTCCGCCGCACCGATGCGACCGCGGCCCGTGATCCCTTCACACAATTCGCTCCCAATCCGCTTACCGGGAAGTTCATTCCGTCCGATAAATGGCAGCAGTTCGGCGGTACGATTGGCGGCCCCATCATCAAGAACAAATTGTTTTTCTTCGGGGATTATCAAGGAACGCGGGAAACGAGCGGCGCCACGAACCTGTTGACGGTTCCGACGACGCAGATGGCGCAATCGTGCAATCCCTCGACCAACGCCGCCAGCGCTACACCGGGTTTCTGCGACCTGAGCCAATATCTGACTGCGGGATTGCAGGGCGGTGGGCAGGCCTACAACCCAACCACGGGCGACGCGACCGGAGCGGGCCGCACCGCATACGCCAACAACCAGATACCCATCAAACAGATTTCTCCACAAGCCGCAGCCGTTCTGGCTCTTTTTCCCGCACCCACGAACAGCAGTGTGTTCAACAACTACGTAGCGTCGGGCTCTGGTTCTTTCAGCCAGAACAGCTTCGACACCCGCATCGACTACAATGCCTCTGCGACCCTGCAGGTCTTCGGGAGGTTTAGTCTCGACTATTTCAACGTGGCCGGAAATGGCTCTTACGGCGCGTTAGAGGGCGTAGGCTTCGGCCCCGGAGGTCTGGCAGGCAGCTCCATTACCCACAACTACAGTCTGGCGAGCGGCGTAACTAAGACAATCAGCCCGACTTTGCTGGCCGATTTCCGCTTCGGATATTTCAAATATAACCCGCAGACCTCGAAGCCTGACGCTGGAACGACTCCTATGACGGGTTTCGGCATTCCGAACGCAAACCTGACCGGGCCCCAAGCTGCGGTTACGTCGGGTCTCGGGGGATTCCTCCTTAACCAGACACCGTCGAGTTCTTCGGCCAACAACGGCATCAATGGCAGCCCGACCGTGAGTTGGGGCGACGGGTTAGGTGTAGGCCGCTGCAATTGCCCACTTACGGAAAGTGAACAGCAGTTCCAGTGGGTGACCAACTGGACAAAGATACACGGCAACCACCAATTCAAGTTTGGCGCTGATGTTCGCTACGCCATGAACCTTCGAGTGCCAAGTGACGCCGGCCGCACTGGCGATTACACATTTGACTACAGGACTACATCTGACGCTGGCACCGGCGGTCTCGACTGGGCAACCTTCATGCTGGGCGACGTTACGCAGATGAGCCGATACGTCAGCACCAGCCTCAACGCGGCCGAGCGGCAGTGGCGGATGTTCTATTACGGCCAAGATACGTGGCGTATCTCGCCTAAGCTGACCCTCAACTACGGTTTGCGCTGGGAAGTTTATTTCCCCGAGTATGTAAACGCCAGAGGCAATGGCGGATTTGCCAACATTGTCCAAGGCATTGATCGAGTTGCGGGTTACGGACCGTACGGTCTCAACGGCAACATCGCCAACGACTGGCATTATTTCGCGCCACGCGTCGGCATCGCCTATCAACTCCGGGAAAAAACGGTCCTCCGCATGGGATACGGCCGCAGTTACGACATGGGTGTTTTCGGCTCTAACTTTGGGCACACGGCTACCCAAGCGCTACCCGTGCTGGCGGCTCAACTAGCCGTGGGTCCTACCCAAAACGTCTCCGCGTTCACCTTGGCGCAGGGGCCACCGGTCTTCGTTTTCCCCGCCATCCCCGCAAGCGGAGCGTTTCCGTTGTCGGGGCCAAACTGTTACCAAAAGTCCCTCATTGTTGGAGGCCAAAACGCCCAGCTCTGCGTACAGCCACACATCCGTCCGACCTTCCAGCGACTTCCCGAACTGGATGCCTGGAATGCCACCATTCAACATCAGCTGACAAACACGATGACGCTGGAAGTCGCCTATATCGGCAACAAGGGCACACACGTGTTTCCTGGCGACGGGCCGACTTACAACGTCAACCAACCTTCAGTAGTCGGCTTCGCTGCTGGTGTTCCCCAAGCGCAACGTCGACCGTTTTACGACGCATTCACCTACCCGGGCTACGCCGATCCAACCAACACCACTGGCTCCGCACCCGGTGTTTTGCAATGCTGCTCTACCGATCAGGGCAACTACCTGGGCAGCGACTCCAGCAGTAACTACAACGCCTTGCAAATCAAAGTGGAGAAGCGGTTTTCTCACGGTCTGCAATTTCTTTCTCACTACACCTTTGCTCACGCCTACAAGTACGACAACAACTACTATGTGGATTCGCCGGGACTTGCCTATGGCCCCGACGACCAAGTCCGCAACCAGGTTTGGGTAAACAACGTGGTATATGCGCTACCGTTCGGCCGAGGGCAGCCCTTCGGAGGGGGAGCGGGACGGGCTGAGAACTTGATCATCGGAGGCTGGCAGATCAGCGGGACTACCACTTGGGGCAGCGGTTTGCCTTGGACCCCGAGCTTCAACGAATGCGGAACTGAGGAGGACGTAGGACTCTGTCGGCCCAATAAGGGGCCCGGATCCTTCCACACCGGAGCGGGTTCTTATAATCCTGTTACTCACGTGGTACCCTTCTTCACCCCAGTGCCCAATATCACTACCACGATCGGTGGCCCCTTCGGCGATCCGGGAATTGGTAATCTCGGCAACATCGGTGTCTTCAGCTACCGCGGACCGCGAGTCTTCTATGCCGATGCATCGCTCCTGAAAAATTTCGCCGTTACAGAGCGCGTGCAAATCCAATTCCGCATGGATGCTTTCAACGTGTTCAACCACCCTGTTCTCGGTTTCAACAATAACCAGGGCGGTAGTGGCCAATGTATCGATTGCCCCGGCAACGGCAACATCACTGACATCGAGCACGATGCATCGCCCGGTTCAGCCACGGGCATGCGACAGCTCGAGTTCGCGTTGAAGTTAATATTCTGAACGATTTGCGGAGTCTCTTATCAAGGGAGTCCTTTGGGACTCCCTTCTGTTTTCCGTCCTCAGTTTGTAGCGATTGTGTTGGGGGTGGTCAGCTTGACCCGAGCGGCCCTGTCCCCTACGATGCGAAGAGGTCATACTCTCCGCTTGCGCAAACCTCCCTCATTTAAACGCTCCGCTGCAATGCTCGCCTGGATGGCAATTCTGCTGGCTGGAGTCTCCCCCGCCCAGCACTCCACGCCGTCGCCAGCGTCAGCCCAGCCTGCGGCTAACTTCTCTGACGTATCCGAAAAGTCCGGCCTGACCATGAGGAATGTCTTTGGCGGCCTGCAAACCAAGAAATACATCATCGAGACCACCGGAACCGGCGTCGCAATCTTCGATTACGACAACGACGGATGGCCGGACATCTTCTTCGTCAATGGAACCACCCTCGAAGGGTTTCCCGCCGGAAGGGACCCAGCAACCATCTTTACCGCAACAATCACGACGGAACCTTCAGCGATGTAACCGCGCAGGCGGGCCTGACAGCTACGGGATGGGGCCAGGGGGTTTGCGTCGGCGATTATGACAACGACGGATGGGAAGACCTCTACGTCACCGCTTACGGGAAGAACCGCCTGTATCACAACCAGCAGGGAGTGTTCACCGAGATCGCAGAGAAGGCCGGGGTTGGGGGATCAGGCAAGGCCTGGGGATCGGGCTGCGCTTTTGTGGATTACGACCGCGACGGCCTCCTCGATCTGATCGTAGCCAACTACGTAGATTTCGATCTCTCCACCACGCCCGCCCCCGGAGAGCGAACATCCTGTATTTGGAAAGGCACGCCGGTGATGTGCGGCCCGCGAGGCCTACCCGGCGCGAAGAACATTCTCTACCGCAACCGTGGCAACGGAGTGTTCGAAGACGTCACCACCAAAGCCCATATCGACCAGACCAATGGCCACTATGCCTTCAGCGTCTCCACCCTCGACTATGACGACGACGGATGGCCTGACATTTATGTCGCCTGCGACAGCACCCCGAGCATCCTGTACCACAACAATCGCGACGGCACTTTTACCGATGTAGCCGTTACCGCCGGCGCCGCCTTCAACGAAGACGGCCGCGAGCAAGCCGGCATGGGCACAACCGTAGGGGACTACAACGGTGACGGCCGCCTGGACATCTTCAAGACTAACTTCTCCGACGACACCTCGACCCTCTACCGCAACGATGGCGACGGCACTTTTACCGACGCGACCTTCAGCGCTGGCCTCGGATTGCACACCAAATATCTGGGCTGGGGCACGATGTTCTTCGACTTCGATAACGACGGCTGGCCCGACCTGATTCTGGCCAACGGACATGTCTATCCCGAGGTGGACAAATATCACCTGGGCAGCAGTTACGAAGAGCCTCGCATCCTGTATCACAACAATGGCAACGCCACGTTCACCGATATCTCCGAGTCCGCAGGCGCAGGCATTACAACCGCCTCGTCTTCCCGAGGCCTCGCAGTCGGCGATCTCTGGAACGATGGCCGCATTTCCGTAGTCGTAAGCAACATGAACGCCCCGCCCAGTCTGTTGGTGAATCAGATCCGCTATCCAAATCACTGGATCGCATTCAAGACGGTGGGAACCGCCTCCAACCGCGACGGCATTGGCGCGCGCATCACTGTCCGGGCAGGCAAGCGACTCCTGGTCGACGAAGTCCGCAGCGGATCGAGTTACATCTCCAACAACGACATGCGCGTGCACTTCGGGCTTGGCGCTGCCACCAAAATCGATTCAGTCGCGGTCCGCTGGCCGAGCGGGCGTGTAGAAACTTTCGACGTTCTGTCAGTGGACGCCGTCCATACCTTGAAAGAGGGCGCTGGAACCGCCGCAGGATCTGATCCGAAGAAACAGTGATTAAGCGGGCGGGCCCAGGCTTTCCCATACACAAAAAGCGGGTGCCCTGCCCTTCTCGCGTTCTTTGCGAGAGGGCGAGGCTCTTAGGAAAGCCTGGGGACAGCCCCCAAGGGGGCCTGCTGGGTGCCCCGCTCCTTGCGGTTTTTGCAAGGGGCGGGAGCGCTTAACCGTCACATCTTTGCGGACGAACCGGGTTTAGCTTCCCTTCATGCCCAAGGGGCTGAGGCGTTCCTATGGCACCGGAGATGTAAAGTCGTTTTGGCGGACTCGTCTCGCCGCGATTTGTCGTTGACTGCATGACCAAAATCAGATAATCTAACAGGAGATACATTATCTACAAGATAACAGATCTTTGACAATCTGACTCGGGAGACGGCGTGGCTTCCAGACCCCGTTCCAAATGCCGAAGCCGCCCCAGTTCCAAAATGGGATGCCAGATCCGCATCGCGTCCGCCGTAACTCCCATGTTCTCTAGATTTTGTGTATAAGTCCTTAAAACTCAAAGATCTGGCACATAGTCGTAAAATAAGTTAATTGTTTTCTAGACTTTGCAGAGAAAAGGGGGAGGGGGGTACCAGTACCAAACAGTAAACTCTGTTCCAAAATGGGAACACGGAGTTGCGTCACTGCGCGGCACTTATTTCGAGACCTTTCCCTTAGCCCCGACGAATTCCACAGTGCGCACGATTCCCTCGCCTTCTTTGACATAGACCAACTGATTAGGCTTGATGTCCTTCATCGTATCCACTTGCCCGCTGGGCCAGTGAATCTCCAGCAAGTCCACCTTTTCAGCTTTGCCCAGGCCAAAATGAATTCGGAGATCGTTCTGCGAAATGTAACTGCCGCCGCTGCGCACTTCATCGATCTGCTGATGAGGTTTGGCCTCATCCGGCGGGTGCGTGACGCACTTCAGACGAGCCCCAATGCCGCTGCGGTTCGATTTGGTTCCGATCGTGCGGACCTTGATCCAGTTGTGGTTTAAACGGGAGTCGCAGCGCAATAGCTGCGGCGGGCCGTTGATGGTATTGACCACGACATCGATATCGCCGTCGTTATCGAAGTCGCCAAACGCACACCCGCGCGACGCGCTGGGCGTCGAGATGCCAACCCCGGCATTCATCGACACATCCTCAAAATGCCCATTGCGCTGGTTGCGATACAGCAGCTTCCGCTGAGCGTAGCCAGCTTCGGTCCGCAACTGTTCGACCTCGGGATATACGTGGCCATTGCAAATTAAAATGTCAGGCCATCCGTCATTATCGAAGTCGAAAAACCCGCAGCCCCAACCCAGAAACTGCGTGTGCATGCCCAATCCGCCGGTGAACGTAGCGTCGTCAAATTCCGCTCCGCCGCGATTGTGGTAGAGCGATGGCGTGTCCCCGGCGAAGTTCGTCTTGACGATATCCAGATTGCCATCCAAGTCATAATCGGCCGCGGACACACCCATTCCCGCTTGCGGCTTGCCGTCAGCACTCAGGGCGCAGCCCGCTTCGATGGCAATGTCTTCGAATTTGCCATTCTTCTTGTTCTGGTAAAGAGCGCTGGCAGTCGAGTCGTTGGCGACATAAATATCCGGCCATCCGTCGTTATCAAAATCGGCGACCAGCACGCCGAGACCGTATGTGCCGTTAGCCCGCGTGATTCCGGCAGCGTCGGAAACATCGGTGAAGGTCCCGTCTCCGTTGTTGTGATAGAGAATATTCTTCCCCCCGTTCAAGCCGGGCGGGCCGCAGGCCACCATCACGCTCTTATAAAGACACGGCCCGGACTCCGGCACCGGCGCCGTGGCCAGATCTAGGTCGATGTAGTTGGACACGAACAGATCGAGACGCCCGTCCCGGTCATAGTCGACAAACGCGCAGCCCGTTCCCCAGCGAGTCTTTTTCCCGGCAACTCCAGCCTTCTCGCTTATGTCGGTAAAAGTTCCATCCCCGTTGTTGTGGTAGAGAACGTTCTTGCCGTAATAGGTCACGAATAAATCTTCGAAGCCATCGTTGTCGTAGTCTCCGATGCAAACGCCTTGCCCCCAGCCGCTATGGCTCAGTCCAGCTTTGGCGGTCACATCGGTAAATGTGCCGTCGCGATTGTTCTTGAACAGATGTGATGTTGGCTCGTGTCCCGCAGGAAAACCCTCCAGACGCCATCCGTTCACCAAAAAAATGTCGAGCCAGCCATCGTTGTCATAATCGTAGAAAGCCACGCCGCAGCCGGTAGTCTCGAGCAGGTACTTGTTTTTGTGTTCGCCGCCAAAGATGGTTTCTACATTCAGGCCGGCTTGGCTGCCGACGTTTGCGAAGCTGACACCTAAGTCAATATCCGGCTTGGCATCTTTTTCCGGAGCGACAGAAAGAGCCTGAAGGCGAAACGGACGGACCAGAGAAAATACATTTTCAAGAGAAAGCACCAGCGCAGACCGGCTCAGCGATCGGAGGAACTTGCGGCGTGAGAACTGCAAAAGGAAGTACCTGTATGCCCTTAGCTCATGCTAGAATTCGCCCTTAATTCTGTAGGACCAGAGCCCGATTTGCAAGCGTACACCTGGCGGGCTGACCGCAACGGAGTTTCGAACGGCCTATTCCAGCACTGGCGGCACCCTCCGCAGCCGATCCGAACGATTCCGGCGGCTGTGCGCGGTGTTGCTGGCCGTTCTTTCGATCTCTGCGTTCGCTGAAGAAGGTAATTTGTCTCTGTCGCGCCCCGTGCGCCCCTGGGAATTTCTTTCAGCCGTTGGGACGCGGGCCGGGATGTTCGGCAACGAGGCCGGACGTTTCGAAGCCTGGGTCTACCCGCTCAAAATCCTGCGCGATTTCCACCTCGTATTTCATGTTGACGGTCGCGCGCTCGCGGCAGACTCGTTGGCACGCACGGTTTCTGTGCAGCCAGAAGCGTGCTCCATCCTTTATGCAGGGGACACGTTTCAGGTCCGCGAAACGTTCTTTGTGCCGGTGCACGAACCCGGTGCTGTGATCCTGATCGAAGTCGAGACCGCGCAACCGCTGGAGGTTGAGGCCGTGTTTCAGCGCGATTTTCAGCTGGAATGGCCCGCAGCCCTGGGTGGAACATATCTCAACTGGGATCCAAATCTTCACGCATTTACGCTGGGGGAAGAACAGAAAAAATTCGCCGCATTGGTTGGATCGCCATCGGCTGTGCTTTCCGGCGAAGAGTACGCCACCAACTACTCTTCGTCGTCGCAGAATTCTTTCCTGCTGGGCCCGACCACCAAAGGCAAGGACACAAAGATCGTGGTAATCGCTGCTTCGGTCAGTGGCGCCAAGGAAGCCGAAGATACGTATCGCCGACTTTCCGGCACTTATCCCGAACTGCGGCGGACTTCCTCCGACTATTACAAGAAATACCTGAATGAAACCGTGAACCTGGTGCTGCCTGACGCGCAACTGCAACAAGCCTACGACTGGGCTCGCATCAGCATGATTCAGGGCATGATCAACAATCCCTACCTGGGCACTGGCTTGATCGCGGGCTATCGAACTTCCGGCGACAGCGCACGACCTGGTTATGCCTGGTTCTTTGGCCGCGACGCTCTCTGGACCTCCTTGGCGTTCAACGCTGAAGGCGACTTCACGGATACGCGTACCGCACTTGATTTCCTGAGTCGCTACCAGCGCGCCGACGGCAAGATCCCACATGAGACCTCCCAGTCCGCGACCTTTGTCCCCTGGTTTACCGACTATCCCTTCCCTTATGCCTCGGCCGACGCCACTCCTTTGTATGTCGTGGCCATGGACGATTACGTCCGGCAAAGCGGAGACATCAACTTTGCCCGCGAGAAATGGGGAAGCTTGTGGAAGGCCTACGAGTTTCTAAAATCCACGTATAGCGCGCAAGGGCTGCCGCAAAACTTCGGGTTCGGGCACGGCTGGGTGGAGGGTGGGCCACTGTTGCCAGTACAGACGGAGCTGTATCAAAGCGCGCTAGGCGCTGAAGCCCTGCGCGCACTCTCGAATCTCGCCCATCTCACTGGCAAGGAAGACGTGAGCCAGACATTAGCCCAGGAATTCGTCCGCCAGAAACAGCTGGTCAACCAGGCATTCTGGTCGGAGGAGAAAAAGATCTACGCCTACGCGCTCGACCGGGATGGCCGACGCTCGGACGTAGCCAGTGTGCTGGCCACTGTCCCTCTCTGGTTTGGCCTGCTGGACGAGGACCACGCACAGCCGATGATTGACCAACTCGCCGACTCAGATCACCAGACCGACTGGGGTATGCGCATCGTCTCCTCTCAGAATCCTCTGTACAATCCTGGCGGCTATCACTTTGGTTCGGTATGGCCACTGTTCACCGGGTGGGCTGCGGTCGGTGAATATCGCTACCATCGCGCCCTGCCCGCTTACTCCAACTTGCGCTCAAACGCGCTGCTGGCGCTCGACGGAGCACTGGGGCACGTCACCGAAGTTCTTTCCGGTGATTATTATCAGCCACTCTCGACCAGTTCGCCTCACCAGATATGGTCGGCTGCCATGGTGGTCAGTCCCCTGCTGCAAGGACTGCTCGGCCTGGAGATTGACGCAACATCGCGTCAACTGCGCTTTGCTCCTCACGTACCGGCTGGATGGAAATCCTTCGAGGTCCAGAACATTCGTGTGGCTGGCTCCGTAGTTGATCTTAAGTATCGCCGTACAGAGGAAGGTATCACGCTAGAGTTGCGGCGTACGGGTTCTGGTGACTGCGCCATGGAATTCTCACCTGCTCTCAGCCCGCGCGCGGAAGTCGTCAGCGCAGAAATCAATGGCCGTCCCGTCGCGCTGCGATTGGAACGCAATCACGAGGATCAACACGTGGTGGTGCGCTTCCCTGTTTACAACGGACCGAGCACTCTCCACCTGCGCTTAAGGAACGACTTTAGCTACGACATTTCCTCAAGTCTCCCATCACTGGGAGAACGCAGTCAGGGATTGAGAGTTCTTTCCGAGTCATGGGGTCCGAAAAACGAAAGCTTGACTGTGAACGTGTCCGGTATCCCCGGCAAGCAATATGAGTTCACCCTGCGAAATTCAGGACAGATCGCAAGTATAGAAGGAGCCAAGCTTATCCCAGAAGAAAACGGTGAACGTCGGATCCGCGTCGAACTGCCCGGCACCGATTCTTCCTCCTACGTTCATGGGAAGATTTTGATCCATTTTACGGGGGAAGATAGTGCTCCCAAACCCAGCAAAAAAAGCCGCTGAACCAGCAAAAGGCTAGACTGCACCCACGTTTTGCTGGCCCCTTCAGCAACTATTTTCCGAACAATAAATCGCAAAGGGTTGCAGACAATTCGCGGCCGTCGACTCGAGCCGCAGTTTGACAGCGCCTGCGCAGAAGCCTAGCATTGTAATTGAGCAAGCTATCTCTTCTTACTCTTTCAGGTTCTCTGAACTAAGTCAGCCCATCCTGAAGTTTTTTCTCTTAGGTTTCCTCTGAAGGAGGAACTGCGTTATGACTTTATTAACCCGTTGGGATCCCGTCCGTGATCTGGCCAGCATGCAAAACCGCATAAATCGTTTTGTCCGTGAGTCGTATAGCCCGGAGGGCCCGGAAGAGGCCTTGACGACCACCAGTTTCGCACCGCCAGTGGACATCTACGAAGACGAGCACACCATTACAGTGAAGATGGAAGTCCCGGGCATTGACGAAAAGGACATTGATGTCCGCATCGACAACAACACCCTCACCGTCCATGGCGAGCGCAAGATGGAGAAGGAAGAGAAAGAGGAGAACTTCCGTCGAGTCGAGCGGCAGTACGGAAGCTTCACCCGCTCGTTCACGCTGCCGAGTTCCGTAGATTCGGGGCAAGTGAGCGCTCACTATGATAAAGGCGTGCTGAAGATTAACCTTGCCAAGAAGGCCGAAGCCAAGCCCAAGCAGATCAAGGTGAATGTTGGCAGCGAGAAGACCCTCGAGCCCAAGGTTCACGGCAAGGCTGCCTAGAGCCAGTAGCCAGTGAGAGAAATGGGAGGCGGCTGATAACGC
Organism: uncultured Acidobacteriota bacterium; assembly: GCA_963820925.1. GTDB lineage: Bacteria > Acidobacteriota > Terriglobia > Terriglobales > Acidobacteriaceae > JABDBE01. The sequence continues at coordinate 107,637 of CAWGBX010000008.1, read as the reverse complement.
CTCCCATTCGTTTGTCACCCCAGGAAGCGGGAAAATTATGAAAAACATCAAATTCGTTGTGAGAGTGAACCGTGGCGGTACTCGCCTCCCTGAATACGTCCGACGGACTGATCGAGATCCCATGCAGACGACAACCCAGCGTAAGCTGGCACTGGTTATGGGAAGATTCACCGCTGAAGACGCCGTCAAATCCATCCAGAATTCCCGCTGCAACCCGGAGTTAGTGCCCGTACAGGTTAATGCCTAGTGTGCAGGCTGAGAATTGTTACCCGTAACCGTTGGCCGCTTTTGAAGTGATCACTGTTGCTTAACGTCACTGGATTTGTGGAATTTCCGAACTCTGTTGGGTGACAACGATCACAGACAAGAGGGGGGATCGGATGCATAATTGTCAGCGATTGCGAGTACATACTTGATGCCCCCAGCAGGATTCTGAAATCTGCAGCCCGCAGATTCAGAGTCCGATGCTCCTACCTCCGACTCAGGAACCTTTGGAGCTATGGGGGCATCTAGCTAAGCGCCTTTGCGGCGTCTAGCAAGACCTCCACCTGCTCGAACCCGTGTGCGGAATCCAACTCTCACCGCTTGGGACACGCTCGCGACCCCGGAGGAAAATCGCCGCGTATTTTGTTTTTCTCCCACGAACCGTCGTGACGGGTACAGCCGCGAGTCCCATTGTTCGCCATCCGGGTCAAGTTCGGTGATCCCTTCTCGCCGCATTAATGCAAACGCACGGAACGCGGTAACTTAGCAACATTTGGGCCTCACACGAAAGTAACCTACACAAAACTACGCCGCCGTTAGATGATGTCTTTTCGGGCGATCTCGCCCGGAAAGACGAACATGCCCCAGAAGTTAATGGACGTACTTATGTTAGGCCGTTGCTCCCACGAGTTTTCATGGCCGCGGCGGGCTGCCGATGGCCAGTTCTATCAAGTTTGCCTCCTCTGCGCTGTCGAATACAGCTATGACTGGACGACGATGCGCCGTACCGAGCGCGTGGATCACAGCCAGTCCGACAGTGCGGCGGAGGGCTCCGGTGCACGCCGCAGCCGCAACCGTGCTCGCAAGCCTACCTGGGTTCCTCGCGCCCGGCGCCTCAAGCTCGACACCCCGGTGCGTTATCGCGTGAAGAATCTCGGAAGCTGGTATGAAGGTACGATCGCCAACCTTAGCCAATCCGGAGTGCTTCTGCAGGGCCCGCAGCGATTTCCTGACAACACCTTGGTGGAAATGGTTTTCGAGATGCCGGAAGAGATTTCTGGCCAGAAAAACAGCACCGTGCTCTGCCAGGGACGGATTACTCGAACGAAGGACTTGCAAGAAAAAACGGAGAACGCGAGACTTGCGGCCAGCATCCTCGATTACAAATTTCTGCACCAGAGTTAGCCAGCTTTGCCGTAATCGTCCTTGGCTCGCCCGATGATTGTTCGAAAGGCATAAATTCTTTGCTGCTGCAGCTTTGCAAACATTGATGATCGAGAAGCTTCCGGCGGCATTTTTTCAACAGGACTGGGTCCAGGCGTGCATCTAAACTATTTACATCGGACTCATATCACCAGGAGTGACGTTATGAAGGCCAGGCTTTCTCTCTACCTCAGCGCGGTCGTATTGCTCGCCATCTTGGTGGCTGCCGGCTGCTCCAAGGCTCCGACAGACGCCCAGATTGCCAGTGATATCCAAAACAAACTGAACACCGATTCCGGTCTCCAGGGCAAGCAACTCGTCGTGCAGGCCGCCAATGGAAGCGTGACGCTCTCCGGCCAAGTCGACAACGATGCCCAGCGCGACGCGGCCGCTCGTTATGCGTCCAGTGAAGCGGGCGTGAAACAGGTTGTAAATAATCTACAAGTTGCGCCGCCACAGGTCGAGGCCCAGGCACCGCCGCCGGAACAGCCTAAACCTACTCCGGCTGCAAAGCATCACCGAAAAGTATCGCAAGACCAGGATGATTCTTCTAACACTCCGGCCGAGATCGCGCAAACAGTACCGGCTCCGGCACCCGCGCCGGCAGCTCCCGCGCCGCCGCCACCGCCACCGCCGCCGCAGAAGGTCACCATTCCTTCGGGCACAACCTTCGCCGTGAGGCTGGTGGACGCGATTGACTCAGAAACCGCGACCCAGGGCCAGACCTTCCATGCCACCCTGAATTCGCCGTTCGCTGTGGATGGCGACACAGTTATTCCTGCGGGCCACAACGTTGAAGGCCATGTCGTAACCGTGCAGAGTGCTGGCAAGTTCGCCGGACAATCTTTGCTGGTACTTCAATTGGATCGCATTTCGGCGGCCGGAAAGTACTACAACATCCAAACCGATCAGTACAAGAAGCAGGGCAGCTCGCGGGGCAAGAACACAGTGGAGAAGGTAGGAGCCGGCGCTGGCATCGGAGCCATCATCGGTGCCATCGCCGGGGGCGGCAAAGGAGCCGCCATTGGCGCTGCAGCGGGCGGCGGCTTAGGCGCCGGGGCGCAAGCCGTTACGCACAGTCAGCAGATCAAATTGCCTTCGGAAACTGTGCTGAATTTCACCCTTCAAGCGCCTTTAACCGTGATTCCGACCACGCAAGGGCCCGACGCTGGACGTCCGACCCTGAACCACGCAACAGTAAGATCAGGTGGTCAGTCAGATCATGCGAAGCAAGGAGCGCGGAGAAATCTCCGCGCCTTCTTTTTCTCCGGTGGCTCCTTGCGTATTCACAAATTGCACGACTGCGCCCATCCTGCTAAATTGATCGCCTACAGTTTATGTTTTTCGGACGGGCGAAATTCGTGCACACCGCTCCGTCTTTTTTGCTGGCTCTTCTCTTTCCCATGACTCCGCTCGACATTCCGCATGCAAAGAATGGCCTGCGGTGGCGCCATCGGATCCTCCGCTACACGGCTGCGCTGGTCGCGACCGGTATTGCTCTGTCTATTTGGTTTCTCTGGCCGATGATGCGCCAGGATCCATTTGCCATCTTCATCGCCGCAGTCATTGTGACTGCGCGTTTTTTAGGTTTTGGACCGGCTCTACTTTGCACAGCCGCATCCGGCCTCGCAATCGATTATTTCGCTTTTGCGCCGCGCTTCAGTTTCGCCCTTTCCGCCAATGACTATGGCCGGCTGCTCGTATTTGTTGCCGTCTCGATTCTTACCGCCGGTCTTGCCCGCCAGCGCTCTCGCGCGCAGACGCGCGCCGAGCAGGCCCAGCGACAGATGGCCGCCATGGTCGAATCCTCCGACGATGCCATCCTCACCGGCGACGTAAACGGAATCATTACCAGTTGGAATCGTGGAGCGGAACAGCTCTACGGATACTCTGCTGCCGAGGCAATCGGTATGCCGGTTGAGGTTCTGGGTCCGCCAGAGCGACCCGAGGAAGTCCCCGGAATCACAAAAAAGGTGATGCGAGGCGAGTCCATCCAGCACCATACCTCCGAGCGCATCCGCAAAGACGGCACGCGGATCGCCGTGGACATCTCGCTTTCGCCGATTCGCAACGAGCGTGGAGAGGTGATCGGCGCTTCCAGCATTGCGCATGACATCACCGCCGAGCGGCGGTCGGAAGAGGCGCTGCGTCGCAACGAGAAACTGGCTACCGCAGGACGCCTGGCCGCTGCCGTCGCGCACGAGATCAACAATCCGCTGGAAGCGGTCCTCAACCTGATCTACCTCGCCCGCCACCGTCCCGAGAGCCAGGATCAATACCTGGAGATGGCGGAACGAGAAGTGCTGCGCGTCGCTGCCGTCGCTCAACAGATGCTGGGGTTCGTTCGCGAAAGTTCATCGCCCTCACCGCTGAATGTTGCCGCCACCCTCGACGACGTTCTGCAGCTCTACTTGCGCCAACTGAACGAAAAGCACATCCAGGTTGCGAAACAATATGACCCGGCCGTCGAAATCCGCGGCTTCGCCGGCGAACTCCGCCAACTGTTCTCCAATCTCATTCTCAACGCCCTCGATGCTCTCGACGACGGAGGCCGACTGATCCTTCACGTGGCGCGGGGCCGCGAGTGGTCCAATGGCCACGAAACTGGCGCCCACAGGACTGGAGCGCGCGTTACTATCGCTGACAGCGGCAGCGGCATCCGGCAGACCGACCTGACTCGCATCTTCGAGCCCTTCTATTCCACGAAGGGAGACTCAGGGACCGGCCTGGGCCTCTGGCTCTCGCATGGCATTGTTCAGAAGCACGAGGGATCGATCCGCGTCCGCAGCCGCACCACCGCAGGCTCCAGCGGCACGGTGTTTTCCATTTTTCTGCCCGACAGCGCCGGAAGAATACCGGACGGCTAGAGCCCCAACGCATCGGCCGAATGGAGTCGAGGCGCGTGTTTTGATCGCCGCACTCATTTGCGAACGCCGGCGCTTTTAACGTCCCCCGCACACTTTCGATGAGGACAAACCCATGCGCACGAAGCGAAATCGTCCGTCATTCCTCGGCACCGTCATTGCCTTCAGCTTTCTAATCCTGACCCAGGTTGTAGCCGCCCAGACCCAGAGCCGGCTTAACGACAAAGACCTCGAAACGCTGATGAACAAACTGAAGGATGATGCCAAGGCTTTTCGCCCGCGCTTCGATTCCGCAATCAAGAAGAGCACGATTCGCAAAACCAGCCAGGCCAAAGACGCTCAGAACCTAAGCTCCCGTTTCCAACAGCAGACAGCCGCGCTGGTGAACGAATTCAAGAAGACCAAGAAGGTCGACTCCGTCCCCGACGTGATGAGCACCGCCGGCCAGATTGAGAAGTTCATGACCGATCTGAAGATCGATCCGCAAACTACTGGTTGGGAAAAGATTCGAACCGAACTAAATCAGCTGTCGAGCGCCTTCGGAATCGCCCCAGCCGCGGCCTCCGTTGGGGGCTCGCAGTCCGACTCCATCCCCTGCGTACAGGCGGTGGGCGCGGACCGCGCCAAGAAACTGGTTGAGGAGTGCATACTGGTCTCGCCAGCCACACATCCACCCTGCAATGGACAGAACTCGTGCGCGCTGATCATTGACGAGATCAAGCGAAGCTGTTCGTTGCTGCAGACGAACCAACCTAGTTTTTGCGCCGAGCATAAATAAGCGAAGCGCCTGCCCCTTCGTGTCAATCCGCGCGCGAAGCCTGTGGTAAGTTGCCAGTGTCGCCATTCGGCGCTGGAGGTTTTCGTGCGACGCATTCGGCTTCTAATTGCCTTCTCCGCGGTCCTGCTGTGTTCCCCGCTGTATGCCCAGAACTCGTGCAGCGGTATGAGTCTGGGCAGAGGCGCAAGCCTCAAAGGTTTCATTCCCTTCCCCGTTGACAACGCGTGGAACCAGGACATCTCCGGCGCTTCAGTCGATCCCAACTCGGACGCAATCATCAATTTCATCGGCGCCAACACACCCATGCATCCCGATTTTGGTGCAGGCCTGTATCAGGGTTCAACCATGGGCATCCCCTACGTTGTCGTCAGCGGCTCTCCATTCGTGAACATCAAGTTCACAGCCTATGGCGGCGAGAGCGATCCCGGCCCCATGCCCGTTCCCCACAATGCCCCGATTGAAGGCTACCCTCACCCCGGTAACGGCGATCGCCACGTTCTGGTGCTCGACCGCGATAACTGCTGGCTGTACGAGCTCTATTATTCTTACCCTCAGAAAGACGGAAGCTGGAAGGCGGCCTCAGCCGCGGTCTGGGACCTGCTCAACAACGAACAACGTCCTTATACCTGGACTTCCGCTGATGCCGCTGGCCTGCCTGTCTTCCCGGGATTAGCCCGCTACGACGAAGTCGCCAGGGGCCAAATCCAGCATGCTTTGCGCTTCACTCTTCAGTACAGCCGCCAGGCATTCACGCCGCCCGCGTCGCACTGGGCGCCCAACTCAACCAACTCCCTGGCCGCTCCCATGGGCATGCGCTTGCGCCTCAAAGCCAGCTATGACATCTCTTCGTTCCCCCCGCAAGCCAAGGTAATCCTGACGGCCCTGAAACAGTACGGCATGGTCATGGCCGACAATGGCAGCTCGATGTACGTGAGCGGCGTCCCAGACAATCGCTGGAGCAACGACGATCTTGGAAGCTTGAAACAGGTCCCGGCCTCAGCGTTTGAAGTGGTCCTGATGAACCCCATCTACACGCCAAACAACCTTCCCCAAGGCAAGGCGCCCAGGATCACGAGCTTTACTGCAACTCCTCCCATCAGCCACGCGGGACAACCTGTAGTTCTGAACTGGACCGCGACCGGAGCGCTCCTACTTCGTCGTCTCGCCGCAAGTAGGCGCGGTGCGCGGCAACACAGCAACGGTTTATCCCACAGTGACCACTACCTATACCCTCGACGCAACCAATCAATACAACCGTTCAAAGAAGAAGGTGACGGTCACCATTCAATAGTCGCCTCGTCGGTTCCCAAGAATCCTAGTTGCACATTTTCTGGTGCAGAATCTGCCTCAAAAAAAACTCTCGTTTTTGCCTAAAATCTAGAAAACAAAGGGCTGGAATTTTTCTTGCCTCCTAGATCTATGGTTCTTAAGGTAGTTACAGGCAAAATCTTGGGAACATTGGAGTTACGAGGCTCTTTCTCAACTGAGACATTAGCAGGTTGTCAAAGATCTTTGATTATCTTATAGATAATCTATACATCGCAATATTATCGAAGATATCGCAGGCAGGTCAACAAGAAAGCGGAGTGGCCGCGAGCCTCGGTTCCAAATTGGGAATTTAGTGCCCGCACTTTCTGGCATCGCGTGGCGGGAAGCGGCCAGACATGCACCCGCCCCTTGCAAGAGACGCAAGGAGCGGGGCACCCAGCGGCTCGACCGGCAAGTTCGGGGACGGGTCCCCGGTTTCCCGTCCAAAGGGGAGAGACTAGGGCACCCTCTGAGCCAGGTCGGGAAGAAAGCCTAGCTTCCCATATAGTTTGGGTACTGCGCGCGAGATCCTTCACCCGGCTTACGCCGGTTCAGGATGACGGCTTTTTTGTGCCGGGGACTCTGGACTTTCAGCGGGAAGAAAGCATGGCTTCCCATTCGGTTTGGGGACTGCGCGCGAGATCCTTCAACCGGCTTACGCCGGTTCAGGATGACGGCTTTTTTGTGCCGGGGACTCTGGACTTTCAAGTGGACTCGCGGATGCGGTGAAGGCTTTCCCCTGTCTTCAATTCATAGACCATATAGAGGACGATGGCCACGTTGACGAGAAAAACCGAGATGTGGAAGGGGCTTAGGCGGTGGATCAGTTTATAGATTTCAAAGGGCAGGTATAGGGTGCCGGAAATCAGGGCAATCCACTCTGCCCAGGCTTTGGCGTACCAGAGGCCGTAAGCCTCCACAAAGCGCAAAACCGAATAGGCGACAGCGACGCCCGCAACCGCCCACACTTTGGCTTCGGTCAAGGAGTCGGCCCAGTCGAGGAAGACTTGCGCAAAGTGGTGATCGGGACTGATGTGCAGGATCTTGAGTAAACTGTCGGCGATGTCCCAGGGATCTTCCCGATGCACGAGCAATACGACGCCGCAGGCGGCCAGGCCAACAGCCAACCCCTTGAACAGTTCAAACGTGGCAACTGTCCGAAGGACCTGCAGGCTGCCCCGATGCTTTGGCCCCGCGGTTGCGACGCTGGTGTGCACGATAGAACTCATTACAACATTATCTCCCGGGCTGCAAACTTAATTGTTGCGCGGCGGTAAAAATTCGGTCCCGAATCATCAATGTACTAACCAGCGAGGTCAGGCCGGAAGCGGCAAAAATCATGGCCAGCACCACGAACTGGTAGATGGCAGCATACACGGGCCGAGCCCCGGAAAGCAGCATGCCTGCCATCAAGCCGGGAATCCACACGATGCCCAGCGAGCGAATGGAATCGATGGCGGGAATCAGGCTGGCCTCGAACGCAGCCTGCACGTAAGGAGAAACGCTATTACGGGCTTCGGCTCCGAGCGCCAGCGCAGTTTCGATCTCGCCCACATGAGCCAGTACGTCGGCCCGGAAGCGGTTGAGCGCCAGTCCGTTCGTGTTCATGGCATTGGCAATGAGCATGCTGCCTACAGGCACCAACGAAGTGATCGCGGTATCGATGACGCCGAACCAGGTCATCATCGCGATCACCGAGCCCGCGCCGAATGCAATCGACCAGGCGGAAACGCGAAACGCACCGGGCATGCCCTTGGCGCGGCGAGCCGAAGTTGCGCCGGCGGCGATGATCATCGCAGCCAGCAGAAATCCGCTGGTCCAGCGCGGCCCTCCCAGCAACAAGAGGAGTATGGATCCGACGGCAACGATCTGGACAATGCCCCGAACCATCGCGATCAGGGTTTCGCGCTCCAGATGAATGCCACGCCTACGGGCCAGCAGCACGACAAGCATCGCCGCTGAGGCCGCGATGCAAGCCTGCGCCAATCCCAAATATAGCTGATTGCCAGTCAACAATTTAAGCATGCAATACCTCGTTGATGGGGCCAATGCGCACGATGCGTCCGGCATCAAGCAACAAAGCCCGATCGGCTAAGCGCGCTGCTTGAGCGGTGTCATGCGTAACCAGCACGCAGGTCAGCCCCTGGTCGTGCACAACGCTCTGGACGGACGACTCAACCTCGAGCTTGGATGTTTCATCGAGCGCGGATGTTGGCTCATCGAGCAGCAGAACCAGCGGCGAGTTCGCCAACGTACGAGCAACGGAGACACGCTGCGCCTCGCCCCCGGAAAGATTGGCAACGTTGCGGCTGGCGTAACCCTTCAGACCGACACGAGTCAGCAACTGCTCGACCGTATCGTGCGACAAAGTCTCTCCGCGCTGCAAAGGACCGAATTGCAGATTCTCTTCGACGGTTCCGGGAAAGAGGTAGGGACGCTGGTTCACCATGCCCAGCTTTCGCCGCAATTCGCGGGGCTCGATCTGCCGGTAGTCAATACCCTCGACGTAAACGGTTCCGCTGGTGGGCTCATCGAGGCGGTTCAGCAGCCTGAGTAAAGAACTCTTTCCCGAGCCACTGGGGCCGACGATGGCGAGAACCTCGCCTGTCCGCACTTCAAAAGTGGCATCTTCTACCAGGACTTTGTCCTTGACGGCGCGACCTAAGTGCTCGATTCGCACGATTGGATCCGAAGTCGGAGTCACGGGGATATCGACAGCGTTTTCATGCTGCTTCGGTTCGCTCGGCGACTGCATCGGAAGAATACCTGTCGAGGTCAATCACAGTACCGGCGGTCTCGGGGTTCTTCGACTCCGCGAGCTGCTTTGCAGCTCAATCCGCTCAGAATGACGTTATCAGCTTCATTGTCCTTGAGCCCGACCTGCAGCTCGCAGCTCCTCCACAATTTCGTGGGCGGCTTTGCGCGCGGCATCCTGCTGGGTGACGTCGAACGAGATGGCGCCGACGCGCGCGTGCCCGCCGCCGCCGTAGCGCTCGCAGATCTTCGCCAGGTTGACGACCGGCTCTGAGGGTGCCCAGGGATTCGATCCCACCGAGACCTTAACCCGGAAACTGCTTTTACTCAGGCCCACGCTGTAGACGGATTCTGGATGCAGATAGTACGGAACGAATTTGTTGTAGCCCTCGAGTTCGTGATCCGTGACATCGAAAAACAGCGTGCCATCTTTCGATTCCGTGCGTTCAGCGAGGATAGCCATGGAGCGCTGATGACGCTCCAGAAGGGGCGGCAGCAGCGATGCGACAAAGGGCTCTTCGATGATCTCGGCCAGAGGCCGGCTTGCCAGAAGGGGAATCAGTCGAGGGACAAAATCGTGCGTCTGATTCGATTCGATCACCATGGTCAGCTTCATTGCCGGAGCCTGCATTTCGACGGCGGTGCGGGCATCGGAATACATGGCGCCGTCCACAATGTCAGTCCAGTGAACCAGGTCGGCCACAGGTTTGGGGTCGAACCCGAACCTTTGCTCGCCAATGGTGGCGATGAAGCTGGTACAGGATTTGAAGTCCGGGTCGTAGAATTTGCGGTTGCTCTGATCCTGCTCGAAGTGGGCAGCATCGGCAGGCGACAGAAATGCGCTCTCGTGATGATCGAACCACCAGGTGATTTTGGGGGAGCTGGAATACTTGAAGTCTACGATGGCATTTTCGTCGCCGTCGAAGTTGTTTTCATCAAACAGGGCGCCAGCGCGGTGCAGCAACCCGGAGTAAACGAACTGCACGTCGTTGCGAATCCGCTCGCGGTAGAAACGGGAGAAAAGTGCTGCCGATGACGCCCCGTCGAAACACTTGTCGTGATAGAACACCCGAACTTTCAAGCGTGTCTCCCCTTCCGGCCAGAATCTGACAGACTACCCGAAACCAGGCCGAATCGAAAGCAAATAGGGAATGCCAGATTGCGGTGGGGGATGTCAGGGGAAGCGAGGTTGGCAGTGGTCAGTTTAAAATGGTTCGCGCGAGATCCTTCGCCCCGCTGAAAAGCGCGGGGTTCAGGATGACGTCTTGCAGGAGTGTGTGGCTGAAAAGCGCGGGGCTCAGGATGACGTCTTGCAGGAGTATGTGGCTGAAAAGCGCGGGGCTCAGGATGACGTCTTGCAGGAGTGTGTGGCTGAAAAGCGCGGGGCTCAGGATGACGTCTGAGGAGTATGTGGCTGAAAAGCGCGGGGCTCAGGATGACGTCTGAGGAGTATGTGGCTGAAAGGCGCGGGGCTCAGGATGACGTCTTGCATTGGGTTAAAGTCAGATCAGGCTTCGCGTCGATTCTCTTACCGCCAGTTCAGGCGCTACTTTGCGGTGGACCGCGGAAACTTCTCGCTTCTCCTGAACCGCATTGATGCCGTCCACAACAATGCTGACCGCCATCGTTCCCATAACTTCCATGGGCTGACGTACGGTGGTCAGAGAAGGCGTATACAAACTGGATGCGGCTACGTCATCGAAACCGATAACCGAGCAGTTTTCCGGAACCCGCAGCCCAGCTTTTGCCAGGGCGCGTATCGCTCCAAACGCGGTCATATCGTCGAACGCCATCAGCGCGGTAAACGGCCGCTTCTGTTTGAGCAAATCCTCGGTTAATTTGTAGCCCGCTTCAAAACTTGAAATCGGGTCCCGGGATTCAGGCAGATCGAGAATCAGCCGGGAATCCAGTTCAAGTCCGCTGGATTTAGCGAAGGTTCGGATTCCCTTCCAGCGCGGAGCACTGTCGGCCAGAGTCTTGGGGCCGCGGATGAAGGCTATCTTGCGGTGTCCCAGCGAATGCAGATGCTCAAGAGCGGCGTGCGCCCCGAGTTCGTTGTCGACAATCACAGAACTAACGGAGTCGGTTCGCAACTCGCGTCCGATCATCGCAGTCGGAATGCTGCTCTTTTCCAAATCCGCCAGAACGTCGATATCCACGAACAGCCAGTTCGCCAGCACGATGAGCGCTTCCACCCGCCGGTCCAGCAACATCTCCAGATAACGCTCGAACCGGCTGCGCTCGTTGTGCACGTCTGTGAGAATCGGAAGATAAGAAGACTGATACAAAGTATTCTCGATGCCGCGGAGCACCAAGGTGCAGTAGGGATCGGTCATGTCGAATACCATGACGCCAACCGTGTGACTGCGCTTGCTGCGAAGCGAGCGGGCAAACAGGTTGGGCCGATAGCCCAGCTTCTTAGCCGCCAGTTCAATCCGCTTCTTGGTGACCGCTGGAATATAGCGCGCCAATGGGGCGTTGTTTAGAACGATGGAGACCGTGGTCGACGAAAAACCACTCTCCTTCGCCACGTCCCGAATCGTGACCGTCGAATCTTTCATCGCGAGTTTTTCATCCTTGGACCGCATCGCCGTGAGTCATCGTAGCTCGAATTCATGCTGCTGCTGGCGGACACTACAGCAGAGAGTGCAAGCAGTGTCAAGTTCGAATATGCGATTTTGCTGGAGTTCCCTGCCGCTCGCCTCATCGCAGTCGGGCTATATCAATCCGAATGCACGTCGAATCAGGCCTGATCGATTCGGGTGCCAAACCATGAACTGACGAGGAACAACGGCTCGGAACCCCGACTCTTTGCTATCGTGGTACATGACCCAGATCCAGTGTGGCGCGCTTCTGTTTGACTTGGACGGTGTGCTGATCGACTCCACGCCCGCGGTTACCCGGGTCTGGTCGCGCTGGGCAATCGCGCACGGCTTCGATCCCGACGAGGTTGTACGCAAAGCGCACGGGCGTCCCAGTGTTGCGACCATACGCGATTACCTGCCGAACGCCGACCACGAAGCCGAGAACCGCGTAGTGGAACGCGGCGAGATTGAGGATTTGGAGGGCGTAGTATTTTTGCCGGGAGCGCGTGAACTTCTGGCCGCTCTCCCCCGGGATCGCTGGACTATCGTGACCTCGTGCACTCGCCCACTGGCGGAAGTCCGTCTGCGCGCGGCCGGGTTGCCCATTCCCGAGCGCTTGCTGACCAGCGACGATGTCAACAACGGAAAACCAGATCCTGAGCCCTATCTGAAAGGCGCGGCGCTGCTGGGAATTCCGGCGAAGGATTGCGTCGTCGTAGAAGACGCCCCAGCGGGAATTCGCGCAGGCAAGGCTGCGGGCGCCCGGGTCATCGCCTGCAGAACCACGGCTTCGGAACCGGAACTCGAAGGTGCCGGCGCCGACTGGATTGTGGACAATTGCAAGTCGATTTCAGTAGCCCAGTCAATCGCGGCCGCTGAATTGAGCTTGGTCCTGACTGGCGAATACGCGATCTCGCGGCCAATCCGACCAACCTCATAGACTCCGCTTGCATCGTAGGGTGATGAAAATTATTGCCGCATCCGCAGCCCTTTTGCTTCTGCTGGCCGGATGCACTTCGCAAAAGCCCAGTCCGGATGAGGTCAGAGAGAAAACGGCACAAGCCACGTCCGACATCAAGCGCAACGCGAAGGCGCTAGCCGAGGGCGTGAAAGAAGGATGGAGTCGCGACCAGCCCCTGGATGTGAACAAAGCCAGCAAGGAACAATTGCTGGGTCTGCCAGGAATGACCCCAGAGCGTGCGGATCGCGTAATCGCGGGGCGGCCTTACAGCAGCACTTCCGAACTGGCCAGCCGTCGCGTCCTCTCGCAGCAGGAATATGACAAGATCAAGGATCAAATAGTGGCAAAAGATTGATGTGTCAGAACTGTTTTGCTCTGCGGGCCTGGTGCTCTAATGCGCCATCACGGCGCCGCCACCCTTCTTCGGCTTGCGCATCAGGAAAATCAGCGGCAACATCAGAACGAACATCAGCGCCAGAAAACGGAATGTGTCGTTGTAGGCGAGCATGGCGGCCTGCTGCTGCACCATTCCCCAGACCGCGCCATACGCCTGGTGGTTGGCGGTTGCCGCATCCTTGCCTTGCGCCATGAAAAGCGCTGTCAGCCCGTCGATGGTCTGACGCGTCATCGGGTTCCCAGGATTGATGTGTTTGTCCAAAATATTGATGTGCATTTGCGCCCTGCGGACCTGCATGGTCTCCACAATCGAGATGCCGATGCTGGCGCCGATGTTGCGCATCAAGTTGAAGATGCTGGTAGCGTTGCCCATCCTTTCCCTGGGGATGGGATCATTCGTAACCGTCGTCAACGGAACAAAAATCAAGCCCAGCCCGGCACCCTGCACCGTGAGCGGCAACCAGAAATTCCACGAAGCCACGCCCAGGCTGAACGTTGAAATCCGGTACATCGCAAAAGCCGTGGCCAGGAAACCCGCCGCCAGCAGCTTTCGGGCATCTACTTTTCCCGTGAGATATCCGACCAGCGGCATGAACATGAATGAAGCCATTCCGCGTGGCAGATTCGTAACGCCCGCATGGGTTGCGGTGTAGCCCAGAAGTTCCTGCATGAGAAGCGGAAGTAGAACGGTGCTGCCATAGAGCACGAATCCGACGACCGTCATAATGAATGTGCCAATAGCATACGAACGGTAGCGGAAGACGCTGAGATCAATGATCGGATGTTCGGCTTTCAGTTCGCGGATGAGCAAGCCGGTAAGGCCGACGCCTGCTAGCACCGCCAGGGTGAGAATGAAATGCGAGCTGAACCAATCGTCTTCCTGGCCCTTGTCGAGCATGATCTGCAGCGAGCCGATCCCGAGAACCAGCAGACCGATGCCCCAATAATCGATTCCCTTCGACTCCTTTCGCAGATAAGGGGGATCAAAAATATAGGCCTGAGTCAGGAACATGGCAAGAACGCCGATGGGAATATTGATGTAGAAAACCCAGCGCCAGCTGTAGTTGTCGGTGAGCCAGCCCCCGGCTACCGGCCCCAGCATCGGCGCAACCACGATTCCGAGAGCCCAGAACGCCATTGCCTGGCCGCGCTTTTCCGGAGGAAACGATTCCAGCAGAATAGCCTGCGACAGTGGCTGCAACCCGCCGCCGCATGCCCCTTGAATCACTCGAAAGAAAATCAGAAACGGCAGCGACGGCGCGAGTCCGCAGAAAAAAGAAGCCGTGGTAAAGCCGGTCACCGATAACATGAGCAGGCGTTTGCGACCAAACGTAGTGGCGAGCCATCCCGTCATTGGCAGAATAATGGCGTTGGCGACAAGATAGGATGTGAGTGTCCACGTGGCTTCGTCCGTACTGGCGGAAAGATTGCCCGCGATGTGCGGCAAAGAGACATTGACCACGGTCGTATCGAGCACCTCCATGAAAGTGCTCGACATGACTGCAATGGCGATCAGCCAGGGATTAATCTCTCTGGAAACTGGTCTGTCAGGCATCAGTTTCGCGCCGAAAGATAATTAGAGTCGATCATAGGTACGCGGGAGTTGATTCTCTCATAGCCAACATAGCAGTTATGCTAGGTCATCAGGATCTTCGTCAATGGCCAGACCCGAATCAGGAAATCGGGGAATGAACTCGCTCTCCAAAGCTGCATCGGGCGCTCCAGGCGGGAACTGGAAGTTCGCTCTTCGCGCGCTTCGCCACCGGAATTATCGCCTCTTCTTCACCGGCCAGACGGTATCGCTGATCGGTACTTGGATGACGCAGATCGCCACCAGTTGGCTGGTCTATCGCCTAACTGGTTCGGCATGGCTCCTGGGCATCGTCGGCTTTGCATCCCGGATACCAACGTTTGTCCTGGGACCGTTCGCGGGAGTCTGGGTGGACCGCTGGGATCGCCACCGCACCCTGGTCGTCACCCAGATTCTTTCCATGCTGCAGTCGTTCGCTCTGGCGGGGTTGGCCCTGGCCCGAATCATCACCATCCGCGAAATCATTTGGCTGGGCCTGGCTCAGGGCGTCATCAACGCCTTCGATATGCCCGCCCGCCAGGCGTTCGTCATTCAGATGGTCGAGGATCGCGCCGACCTGGGCAACGCCATCGCGCTGAATTCTTCCATGGTGAACGTGGCTCGCCTTCTCGGCCCGTCGATTGCCGGAGTCGTCATCGCGGCGGTTGGCGAAGGCTATTGCTTCCTGATCGATGGTTTCAGTTATCTCGCGGTTATCGCCTCTCTGTTGGCCATGAGTATCTCGGCAGTCCAGCCCAGAAGCGCGGAAAAGGCGATTTGGCATGAGTTGAAAGAAGGTTGGAACTACGTCACCCATTTCGTGCCCATCCGTTCAATCCTTCTGCTCCTGGCCTTGATCAGCCTGGTCGGTATGCAATACACGGTGCTCATGCCGATTTTTGCCGCACAGGTGCTTCATGGAGGCGCCCACACACTGGGCTTCCTGATGGGCGCGTCTGGCGTCGGAGCCATAGCCGGTGCGATGTTTTTGGCGACCAGAAAAAACGTGCTCGGCTTAGGCCGGCTGGTTCCGTTGGCGGCCGCTATTTTTGGGGCTGGGCTGATTGCCTTAGGCCTGTCTCGCTTCCTGTGGCTTTCGCTGGCGCTGATGCTATTCGTTGGCGGCGCAATGATGACTCAGATGGCGGCCAGCAACACGATTCTGCAAACCATCGTGCAGGACGACAAGCGCGGACGGGTGATGAGCTTCTATTCCATGGCGTTCCTGGGAATGGCTCCATTCGGAAGCCTGCTTGCCGGCGCGCTGGCCAACCGCATCGGCGCACCGCGAACCGTCATGATCAGTGGAACCATTTGCATCGCGGGCGCTGCCTGGTTCGCCTCCCAGATGAGCGCAATCCGAGAGCACGTCCACCCAATTTATCGAACCCTGGGCATCATTCCCGAAATCGCCGCCGGCATTCAGACCGCAAGCGCGTTGCAAACTCCGCCCGAAGAGTGATGAACTCGGGGCTGGGGTGGGCCAGCCTTTTTCGCATTTTGTGCCTGCTGCAGGAAAAACGGGGCGTCGACTACGCGATCCTGGTGCAGGTCAATTGCTCTCCCGCAGCGCTGGTTCCCGTCAGCAGCGCTGGTGTCACCTGAGAGAATTGGACGAGGGCGGCATACGGGCCAACAGCCCATCCCATGGTCTGCTGGCCCTGAAGCATCAATTGGCCAACCGGCGTTACCATCCATTGGCCGGCAACCGCGCTGGGTCCCGCCGGCGTCATCAGTTGACCGTTAAAGGCTCCGTTCGGATAAAGGTCGATCACTAACTGCCCAACCGCACCCACATAAGCCGATCCGATCTGCACGTCCCAGCGGCCGCACAGAATTCTCGCTAAGTCCTGAGGTTGAGAAACCGGTTGCTGCGCCGGGAGAGACGGAAAAGGACTGCTTGGCATGCGAGGAGCAGTCTGGGCACTGCCCGGCTTGCTGGGTTGCGCCGGTTTCCCCTTTGCCAGAACCCCTACCAGGCGCTCCAGCGCATTATCGAAGCCCATCTCCGAAAAGTTAATCCATTGCAGCCCCGCCAATTGATATTCCATGGCATCCGGGATTTCGCAAGTTTGATACATGATCGGGACAATATGGCGGTTTTTTGACTCGGCAATGGAAAGTTCCTTCACCACGTTGTTAGAAGCGACGCAGTTGGGCGAAAGGACTACGAGGAAGGCGCTGCACTCGGAAATGGCATGACTGATGGCCGCCCGCCAGGCATCGCCAGCTTGAATATCCTGGCGGTCGATCCAGACCTCCAAGCCATGACCCTGTAACCCGCTGGTCAGGGTAATGGCAAAGTCCTGATCGAGATGCGAATGGCTGAGGAAGATCTGTGCCACGATTTACCCCAAGCGTTGGTCCATTGTACGCGAGACCAGCCACGTCAATGCCAACATTGTGCCACGGTCAACCTTCGCAGGCCACATCTTTGCAGGTGCAACAGCAGCTGCAAACAACCGGGATGCCCGATCCCTTTCGTGCAAGATGGAAGGCGGCCAACTTTTGCCCAGTTGCGGGTGCCCCATCCTTTCGCGTTCTTTGCGAAAGGGTGGGTGCCAGTGGCGTCCCGTAACAAAATGCCGCCCCGCGAAGCGAGCTGCAGTCCGGAAGTTCTAGAACGGGCCGCGCATTTGACGCGCGCCTTCTGTAACTCCCCTGTTGTCTGAATTTTGCGTGTAACTCCTGTAAACTCAAAGATCTGGCAACATAGTCATACATTTGATCCTTTCTTTTCTGGATTTTGCAGGCGAAAGGAGGAGTGGGGTCCGGTACTAAACAGCAAGCCTCGTCCTAATTTTGGACAAGCGAAGGTAATCAAGCCGCGAAATGAAGATGCGGCATTCCACGGAAAATCAGAGAAAATGTTAGAGAGTCTACCAGGCATAGGCTCGAGCGCCGCACGCCGCGGCCAAGAGGTTCATGGGCATGAGTAACGCGAACGCAGCCGCACCGGCACCTTCTGCATCCGTAGGAGGTGTGCTGCTGGTATGCAACGATGCGGTCACTATCAAGCAACTCGGCGAATCGATGCAGCAACTCGCCATGACCCCGGAGGTATGCGCGGAGCTTCCCGCTGCGCTAAGTCTCTTGATCCAGCGGAAGTTCGATGCTGTGGTGGTTGACCTCCAACTCGGAACTGACGCCAACGCGATCCTGGAAAAAATACGAAACTCCCCGTGGAATCGAACAGCCGTGTTGCTCACCATCAGCAACAGCGATGCGGAAACTGCCGCTGCGTTCAAGGCAGGCTCCAACTTTGTGCTGAGGAGACCTCTTTCCCTGACCGCGATTGACCGCAGCTTGAAAGTGGCCTATGGCCTGATCGTGCGGGAGCGCCGCCGCTACTTCCGCTGCCCGGTTGAGATTCCGGCGAAGATTTGCAGGCCCGCCATGCCGGAAATCCATGGCAAGACCGT
This sequence comes from uncultured Acidobacteriota bacterium, assembly GCA_963820925.1. Taxonomy (GTDB): domain Bacteria; phylum Acidobacteriota; class Terriglobia; order Terriglobales; family Acidobacteriaceae; genus JABDBE01. The sequence continues at coordinate 89,592 of CAWGBX010000008.1, read as the reverse complement.
GAACATCAGCGAAGGTGGGGTTGCGGTCGCCAGCTCGGTTGCACTTGAACCCGATGTCAAAGTGCAGGTACAGTTCACGCTTCCGGGCCTCGAATCGCAGTTCGCAGTCGAGTCCACCATCTGCTGGCGCAAAGAGACGTACCTCGGATTGCAGTTCAGGTCGCTTTCTCCAGACCAAGCCTCTGCGCTACAGGAGTGGCTCTCACGCCGGTTAGAGGAAAGTCTTCCCCAGTCCGTCGCCGACAAGTTCCGGAAGAGTAAGAGCGATTGACGATATCCGCGAAGATTTGCGTGGAGTTCACTAACCCTTCACTGGCAACGGTCCTCTTCCCATTAAATTCCATTGCTGGCGAATGAAGCTGACCAGTCCACTGCGATCTCGAAATGCTTCTGTACCACCTTCCTTGGTGACCGAGTAAGCAGCCGCAATGCTGGCGAAGGCCAGACAGTCCTCCAGTTTCGCGCCCAGCAAGTACAAGTGAATGAACCCCGCATCGAAGGTATCGCCAGCGCCGATGTCATCGACCATCTTGACGGTCGGCGGCGCCAGGCTCCACTGCTCGTCACCCTTCCGACAAATAGCGGCTGCCGAGCCGCGTTTCACGACGACGACCTTGGCGAGTCCGGCTAAGACATTGAGCGCCTGCGAAAGGTCGTCTGTGCGCGCGATCTTTTTCGCCTCGCGATCGTTGGGCAGAAAGACATCGACGTATTTCAAGACTTCGAGCAGATCTTGCGCCCACCGATTTTCCGGATCATCATTGGTGTCAAGCGAGGTGGTGAGACCAGCTTCCTTGGCTTGTCGAAACAAGTGCAGGATTTGCGGCCGGAGCGCACGGTGCAGGAAAAAAGAGGAAAGATGGAAATGGCGAGCCGTCCGGAGATAGTTCACATCCACGTCTGAATACTGCATCTCAAACATGGTTCCCGGATAGGTCAGTATGTATCGATGCTGGGGGTAAGGCAGCACGACGGTGAGTCCAGTGGAAGTCTTTCCCGGGGCCTGCTTCATCCGGCTGATATCGACGCCCGCTGCGGAAAGGCGCTCCGCGGCCATCTTCCCCAGAGGATCGCCGCCAGTTTTGGATATGAAGCCGACTTGGGTGCCGAGCGTGCACAAGTTGTGCGCGAAGATCGCCGACGAACTGCCCAAGGTGAATGCCATATTGCTGGCCAAATGCTCCCGATCGAGCACCAGGTCTTTGGGCAATCCGTAAAGGACGAGATCGAGGTTAATCTCTCCGACGACACAGACTTCAATCATTCGAACATTCCTTTCGCAAGTCTGTAGGCATGTGGACCTTCGGTCAGGAATGGATGCTCACATTTTGTACCACACGGCTGATGGCGCCGTTTGGGCTGGGGCAATCGGGCCGCAGGTTCGATCGTAAAGAAAAAAACAAACCGAGGACTTGTCCGAAGATTACGTCCACCGGGGCACGGTAGTGATCGGGAACGGGGGACGGCCCGGCTGGCGCGAGATTGTGTTCAGCGAGAGAACTCATCCCTGGCGTTCCACTTCCCGCGACAACAACCCGGGTTGTGACCAGCCTCTTATTTCCAATTTCCTCGAGTAAATTCCGCTCGTATTCCTGAACGCGCTTGCTGCTCGAAAGAAAACACACGAACAAGGTGTTCTGGTCCAAGGCAGCCATGGGACCGTGGCGAAGGCCCAAGGCGGACTCTGACATGGTCAGAACCTTGCCGGCCGTGAGCTCCAGTGACTTGAGGGCGGATTCCTTCGCCACGGCTCTCAACGGCCCGGAGCCGACAAAACAAGCCTTGGAATATGGCCCTTTTGCGAGAGCTGCGGCGCAATCGGCGGCGATCGGCAGAAAGCTTTTTCCGGCATGAATCAGTTGCAAGAGAACGTGCTGGTATCTTTCGATGTCGTCCCAGTGAGCCAGACATTGACCGAAAACCACCATGTTGGAGAAGGAGCTGGTCATGGCCAATCCACGGTCGTTCACCGCATCGTCCAAGCAGATGCTCAGGACTTGAGGGTTGCCCACGTTGGCGCGGATCATTCGCCCGTTCGCATTGCACGAAATCACGAAGTGGTAGATGTCGGGGTGACGCTTACAAGCTTTCTCCAAGACGGCGACGCCTTCTGGACTGTCGCCCGACCGGGAAAAGGAAATCCACAAGTACTTCCTTTCGGGATTGCATAGCTCGTCCATGTGGGTCAACAGATCCGTACTGGGGACGGCGACTACGTCGGTCTGCCACGTCCTACGAAACAGGTAAGTAAGAGATTGCCCAATGTAGTCAGAGGTCCCAGCGCCGACGAGGAAAACAGTTGGTCTTATGCGGGGATCCACAATTAGCCCCGCAGACACCAGGAAGTCCTTAATCTCGGCTCGTCTCGTCTTAAAGAGGTCGAACGTAGACTGCCAGGTGTCGGGCTGCTGGGCGATTTCTGCTGGGGTATGAACCAACCCCCGAGTTTTCTTCGCGCTCTCCGGCAGGCTCAATAATTCAGAAAGGGCATTCACCTTCGGTTACTCCTCGATCGATCCAGAAGATTCATCGATCCAACATCTGGAAACGGCTTCAGCATCATGGCTCATACCAAAATACTGCGCCTTTCTGAATCGTGGGCAGGTTGTAGGTGACGCCAGCAGAATTGACGGTACCTTCCAGTGGTTGCACGTCACCGAGAAACGGCAGAAAGAAGCCGCGGCCTTTGGTTGCGCCAGAAATGGCGACTTGTACGCCCGTCTGTGGAGTCTGGATCGGATTCACTCCCCCGTGCAGCCCGGCGAAGTTTGCGAAGAACACGTGGGGCTTCCCGTTTACTCCGGCAATCGAAGTGGCGAGCAAAGAGGACGCAAGCACGTGGACTGCTGTGTCACCTTTCAGGCTTTGCAAAAATTCGTGCTCCTGGTCGGGTGTTGCGGCGTCGAAATCTTTTTGCAGGGTAGCGCTGTAGTCTTTTCCGGGGCAGTTGCTGAAGCGGATCACGTTTGCAGCGTTTCCGACCCCGGTCGCATCCTCTCCCGTGATCAGCAGAGCTTTGTTTCCCGAGACGTACTCACGCAGCGAAGACTTCTCGCTATCGTTCATGAGCCGTACGTCAGGCAGAATCAAAGTGCTTCCCTGGAAACCGGAGAGGGTGCGGGGAGTGACAATCTGAAACTCCATGTGCTTCTGCATGAGAAGGATGAGAATCCCGCGATACGAGGCAATAAATTCCTTGGCGAAGAGATTGCGGGTTTGGGGAGAGAAGTAAACCCCGATCGGAGTGATCGGAGTGCGTGGCAGGTAGAAGGTTTTCTCGTGGGCCTTGATCCACGAAAATAATTTTTTTCGGGTCGGCGGATCATTCGATCCGGCCATCGAGTGCCCGGGCGCATCCCAGAAATTCGCTCCTGCCATGATTTCTGAAACCGCCAAATTCATCATCGCCTCGCGCCGGTCTACTTTCTTATCGCCATCCCACGAGTAGTTCAGGATCCAGGTCGCCTTTCCTTGTGCGAAGGCACGAAAGGATTGCATTCCCACCTGGTAACTGAACCAATCCAGCGGCGTCCTCGACGATGCCATGTGATCCCCAGCGCCGAATTCGTATTCATGGCCGATGGCGTCCACTGCCCGGTAGAGACTGTAAACATCTGCGCCGACGCGAACCGCTTCTTCCTCAATACCTGGATAAATTTCGGGGATCGTCTTGATGTCGGGATTGAGTGACTTTGCGTTTCGGTCAATCTCTTGCATGAAGTCGGTGAAGGTTTGAATTCTGAATTCAATCCACTTGCGAAAATTGGGATCGGAAAAATCTCCCAGCTTCAGGTCCCTCTTCGCGTCCAACCCGGTTTGCTTCTGAAACGCAGCAACCGTGTAGTCGTCGAAGCTCGCCCAGGTATCTTCCCAACCATCGAAGTGCGTCATCCAGTAGGGAATGTCCACGTAGATCCCATCGATGCCTGTCGCTGCGATTTGCCTTACCCGCTCCATGTAAGTCTTGCGCCACGCCGGGGAGTACGGGCTGACCCATACGTCTTCGTCACCCTTCACGATCCAGAAGGCGGTGCCGCCTCCAAAAATCGCAGGCTCTCCCGTAATCTTCCGTTGCAGCCAGTCCGGATGCTCTTTGGCAAGCGTATGCGGAGTTTTGTCTGCGTTGGCCGTAATGCACTCCGTCCCTGCAATGTAAACGAATGCCCGGTTGCCGACTGCATGCGCCTTCTCCGCCACAGCACGAATCGCGTTCAGCTTTTCTTCAGGATTTACGAAGCTTTCATAGCGACCGGGTATGTCATTGTCCACCTCGATACCGAACACGCCGTCTTCCTGAGCGCTGCGGACGATCTGGTCCGCATTGTTGCTCTGCAAGCCGTATGCGCCGATACGTACATAGTTGGTCCAATTCTGGTTGGTCCAATTCTGTTCTGCGGAATCCGGAGCAGCTCGCAGAACTGGAGCGAGCAGAACCACAACGAACATAGCACTGTAAGCGCTTTTCTTCATTCGAATTCGAACTGTGCTTACCTATGGAAACACTGGCCGAGCATGAGCTTTCTCCCGCTATCGCACGGGCGAGGACGCCCGCGCCTACAGTGCCTAGAATTCAAAGCGCACCCCGAGCTGCCCGTGGCGTGGCGTGCTCCCCAGGAGAGTTGAGGTGATCTGCCCGAAGGTCGAATCGCCATACAGAGTGTCGGGCGGGGCGAAACGTGGCGTGTTGAAGAAGTTGAAGAATTCGCCACGAACTTCCAAAGTCATGCCCTCCTTGATGGCGAACGTCTTCTCGATCGCGACATCAATGTCGTGGATCCCATCAGTTCTGAGATTCGAAAAATAACGTGGAGCGTCCCCAGGCTGCTCATATCCTGGATCGGCAAAACAGTTCGAATTGAATGTGCTTGCACCGGTCAACGCGGACTGGTGGGCACTGATGCCGCTGTTTGGGTTACAAATCACGTTGGGCCGTTGATTGCCGTCGTCGAGAGTCGGTTGCGACATGCCGATATCGATGGGCTGGCCGGACTGCAAGGTCAGAATGGCGGAGAAATTCCAGCCGCCGACAAAACCGTCCAATACCCGATTCATATCCGCGCCGATCCATCGTCCTCTTCCAAAAGGCAAGTCCGCGACAAAAGCCAAGGCCAACCGGTTGGTTGCGTCATTAGCGCTGATCGAGTGCTCCGCTTTCAGATTGTCCAACTCCTGCGGATTGTCAGACGCGAGAGAACCCACCCACGCATTGCGGCCAGAGGAAGAATCATCGGTGGCCTTCGAAAACGTGTATCCACCTTCAAAGCTGATGTAGTGGCTGGCTCGTTTCTGAAAGCGTATTTGCAGCGCATTGTAGAAGGATTCCGCTTCGAGCAACGGAAGCCCTTCAAAGCTGCCGTCGAATTGCGGGTATGGACGTAACAGGTTGATGAGCGGGATTTGGTCGTTGAGATACAACGAGTCGGGCTCGTTGAAGATTGCGCCCGGGCCGGTGAATAGCGGTTGAAAGGGATTGGCAACCGTATTGTGAAGTTGATTGTAGAGGTCTTGGGTGTTGTATTGCTGGCGAATGGATGAGGGGATAAAGTTACGATCGCGCGTCGTGGTTCCGCAACCGCAAACCCCGCCGGCTCCGCCCCAAGGCAAGTGCGTGCTGTGATTCGCGGAGTAATCCGCAGAGATCACGATCTGTCCCGGCAACATCCGTTGCACGCCAAGACTCCATTGATAGATGTCAGCGTTTTGGGCTTGAGTGGTGCCCAAGTCGTTCTGGTTGGCGAAGCCCCAATCCGCTAACGCGCCATACTTGGTGCCTTGGGGTGCTGGCAGTCCTGCGGGAAAGGGATTTTCCAAGGTTGCGTACTGGGTTTGGAAGTTGTTCTGAGTGAAATATACCTGCCCATCCTTGCGGAAGGCGGTGCCAGGATACTGGTAGTTCGTGGCAACGTTCATTCCGTAATAGATGCCCGCGCCACCGCGAACTACGGTGTTCGGGTTCAATTGATAAGCAAAGCCCAGGCGCGGCGCCCAGTTATTTCGATCCACGGGAACGTGGCGATTGCCGGAAGTCGGGAAGACGGTAGTCCCTGGCAGCGGTCCAGAAATCAACGGAAGGCCAGGGACGGTGACGCTGCTGTTTCCGGTGAAGTTACTGAACTGGAGCAGGTTATTGCGCTCGGTGTAAGGAGTGCTCCATTCATAACGCAACCCGAGATTCAGCGTCAGCTTGGGCGTAACTCGCCAATCGTCCTGGGCGTAGAAGCCCGTTTCTTTCGATTTGTCCTCGACTGCTGGGTAAATCGCAATGCCTCCGTAATCGCCGTATCCGACCAAAATGTCCGCAAACGGATTCCCCTGAGTAGCATCAAATGCCCCGATCTGCTGCTCGGTAACGTCCTGGGAGAAATGAAAGTAGCCGGTCGGATAAGGCGGTTGCTGGAAGTTGTTGTAGAACAGACGCTGTTCTCCTCCGAACTTGAAGTTGTGTTTGCCGTGTACCCAATTCAGAGCAGCAGAGTACGAATACAGAGTGTGAGCAAATTTGGTGTCAACACAGCACTGGTCATAGATGGATGTCCACGGCGAATCGGTAAGAATCGCCGGCATGCGCGCGATCCCCGGATTCGCGTTGTCCAGTTGCGCCGGGAACCCTACCGAGGTCGCGGGAGGATAGTCGCTGAAGCCCGGCGCAAACACGTAGTCGATGGCAAAACGCGCGGTGAGCAGGAGTGTCGGTCGGATCGTCTGGTCGTACTGCAGGCTGCCATTCTCCACGCTAGTGATGAAATTGACGCCATCGTTGAATTCGCCATCGCCAAAGATTGTGGGAGTGTTATTGGAGGAATGTGCGTGGCTGAAGCGCGCAGCCATATGAATGTTGTCGGAAAACTGATGGTCAACTTTCGCATCGAATTGCAGGGATTTAGTGAAGGAGTTGGTATTGGTGCGGAAGTTGTTGGTGCCGTCGAGTCCCCCTGCTTGATTGGGAAGGGGATAAAGATTCAGTATGTTCTTCCCGATCGGATCCCAAAACCGCTGATCGATTTTGTTGCCGGTAAATGCTGCACGAGTACATTGCGGGCTTCCATCTGGCTGGTTAATACAACTGACTTGAAGAGGATTGAAGATAGAGTCTTGTACAACGTTTCCACTGTCCGGATCGGTGATGAGCGTTTGCGAGAAGTCTCCCGTTCGCTCCGCCTGGGTGGGTACTGTGGCGACGATATTTACCGGATCAGTTTCGAGCACGCGCTCCATATCGACGAAAAAGAATGTCTTGTTTTTCCGGATGGGACCGCCGAGAGAGAATCCGTATTGATTACGGGAGTGGTCTGGCCGCGGAAGACCAGCCTGGTTACTGAAAAAGTCGTTGGCGTCCAGGAAACCCTGCTGTCCAAACCACCAGGCGCTGCCGTGAAAAGCGTTGGTTCCGCTTTTTAGTGCCATGTTTACGACTGTGCCGCCGTTGCTGCCGAACTCCGCGGAGAAGCTATTGCTCTGGACTTTGAATTCCTGCACTGCTTCGACCGAAGGTTCGTAATAGACATTCGAGTTCCCACCTTCTCCCTGCTCCGGGGCGCTGATCAGCGCGCCATCCATGCGAATCTCCGCGGTAGCGTTGCGCTGGCCGTTAGAAACGAAATTCGTGCCCGCGGGATAGTTGTCGGCCGTGCCCGACCCGGCAGCTTCACTCACCCCGGCATTCAGAAAGACCAAGCCGAAGAAATTCCGGTTCAGCAGCGGAATCTCTTTCACGTACTCGTTGGTAACATCGGTCCCCAGAGCCGAACTTTCTGTATCCATCAGAGGCGCCGCCTCCGTCACTTGGACCGTTGTGGATGTGCCTGCCGGATGCAGGATGAAGTTCAGGCTCGTCTCCTGACCGACCGCTAGCACTACCCCCTTTTGCTCCACAGGCTGAAAGCCTGGGGCTGATGCTTTCACGATGTAGGTGGAGGGCCGTAGCGCCCGGAGGATATAGTCGCCGGAGCTGCCGCTTTTCGCGGTCTGTGAAACGTTGGTGTCGACTTCGGTGATCGTGACCGCAGCGTTCGGCACGACAGCTCCGGTTGCGTCGGTTACGACGCCGCGAATCTGGGCTTGATAGCTCGCTTGTCCCAGGAGCGCCGGCGAGATAAGTAGAAGAAGGCAAATGGTGGAAACCAAGTGAAGGGGAACCGGCAAAGACTCAGCATCCGCGACTCGCATGGAGGGCCTCCCGCGAAGATCCAAGAACGCAGGCTTTCGTATGCTTGCGTTTAGGAACTTTTACTTTCGTTTGCCCTGCCTGTCAAGTGTAAAATACGGAGACCTTGAGTTCGCCTGTGCTGAACGAAGAACGACGCCGGCTGATCGTGGAGATACTGAATCGCGACGGACGTGTATTGGTCGGCGCTTTGGCCAAACATTTCCGCACTTCCCAGGTCACCATTCGAAAAGATCTGGACCTTCTTCAGGCCCATGGCCGCATCCACCGGACACATGGCGGCGCCTTGCCGGCGCGGGAAAGTGCGCTGGAAGACCCCACTTTGCGGGAAAAAGAAAAGCTGCACCGCAAGGAAAAGCTGCAAATCGCGGCCGCGGCTGCACACATGGTGAGAGAAGGCCAGGTGGTGATTCTTGATTCCGGAACCACGACCACCGCGATCGCACGGGCACTGCGCAGGTTCGAGCACCTCAGCATTATCACCAACGCGGTGAACATCGCAGCGGAACTTTCCGGCTCCGCACTCGAGGTTATTCTGACCGGCGGTACTTTGAGAAAGAATTCATTCTCGCTGGTGGGACCCATTGCGGAAGAGACGCTGCGGCGCTTGAACGCCGACATTCTTTTTCTGGGAGTGGATGGCTTCGATGTGCACTACGGCTTGAGCACACCGAACCTGCTCGAGGCTAAAGTCAACCGCGCAATGATGGACGTTGCCCGGGTTGCGGTCGCGGTATGTGACTCCAGCAAGTTCGGACGGCGCAGCCTGTCTTCGATTGCGCCGCTTTCCGCCGTGCACTACTTGATCACCGACCGAGGCATTCCCAAGCCCGACCTCGCCGCGCTCAAGAAAACCGGAATCCAGGTGACGCTGGTCTAGTGCCGGGAGCCAACTCTACTTGCTTTTGACAACCTCTCCCCGGAATTGTCCAAAGATCCGCTCCGCGTTCTTGTGGTAGACCTTTTCCAACACAGGGTCCGGAAGATCCATGCCATAAATCTTCCAGCGGCCCTGCCCCGGATATCCCCAGTAGTCGAAGTACTCGTCGCCGGTTTCCAGCCAGCGAAAATGGTTGCGATACATGGCTTCGTCCATGCCGTTATCGGTCCCGAACATAATGCGGTCCTGATATTTGAGAAAGAATTCGCGGGCACGGCGAGGTTGCCGGCCTAGCTCGGCTTCGCGCGCTCCGAATTCGACCATGACGTTGGGAAGTGTATCCAGAAGATGTGAAACGTAGTCGAGATTCTCCGGCCAGTTGGCCACGTGGAGTGCGATAAAGGTTGTGTGCGGATGCTTGGCAAACATCCGATCGCGCGCGGCCAGGATCGATTCTTTGCTGGGGAACTGAGGACCATAGAAACTCCAGTCCGGATGTTCGATCAGTTCCTCATAGCGCTCATTGGTGTTGTCCAGTGGGTGGAAGAAGGCTTCGGGATCAGTAACGTGAATGGACACCGGGATGCCGAGCCGTCCGCATTCTTCCCAGATGGGGTCGAGTCGCGGGTCATCCACCGCAATTAGTTTTCCCGATTTGTCGCGCACAGTAAGGCCGAGGTCCTTCAATTGTTTCAGTCCGCGGGCGCCTCGCGCGACTGCATCGTCGAGTTGCGCCACCATCTCCTGGCTGAAGTTTGGATCGTCAACCTTGCTCCAGTCGATTTGGCTAAAGACCATGAATCGTCCCGGATACGGCTTAACCATCTCGTCGATTACCTGCTGCAATTTGTCGCCCCACATGCCGGTCAGGATTACGACGGTCTTCACGTTAGTGTTGTTCATGACCTCGAGCACGCGCTCGGGTGGCATGTGCTCGTCGATGCGCATGGCGTCGTTGACGTGATTGTGAACGTCGATCACGTAGTATTTGGCACGGTCCACGTTGTGCGCCGAGGCGTGCAACATGGGAACAGGCTGAAAGTCTTTAAGCAGAAGGGTTTTCTTCTGATCGGCATCGGCGGCGGAGTGGTACCCAATCTGCCCTTGGGGTTGATCCTGCGTTTGCGCCGCTGACCATGGCAGCACGCTGAACAGCAAGAAAATAGGCACAGTAATTTTGATCGACATCGGGTTCAGCCTCCAATCAGCACGACTCGGCTCTTGACAATGCCAATTAAACGAAAGTAAAAGTAATTGATCGCAATATATCGCAAACAGTGTTCTTAGCCAATATATTCCAGATGAACGGTGCCGGATCGAGACGCCGAAGATCGGTCAAGAACACGATCGGTGGTACCCTTCGATGATGAAACGCAGGCGGACCATCGCGCTAACCTGCTGTGTTCTGCTCGGACTTGTGTTGCTGGGTTGGAACTCTGGGCAAAATAATTCGCCCCAAACGTCGGCTCCAGCAAGCGTTGGCACCGCCTCAACTGATCTCCAGATTCAGAGTTCAGTCCTGCGGATTGAATTCGACCGCAACCTGCACAGCCGGATAGTTGCGTTGTTCGGCCCGAGTCCAAACGTCCTGACTCCGCTGTCGCCATCGGAAACGGTCGCTGGCATCGGCCGCACATGGGAGGACTTCACGCTGACTTCGGCCCATCGGGAGCAAGTGTCGGACTCTTTTGGCGCGGGAGAACGGCTGTCGCTAACTGGCACGTCGGGAGACCTGCGTAAGAACATCTCAGTCACGATATACAGCGACTTCCCTACTCTCGCCATCTTTGAGGTGGAGTACTCGAATCAAGGCGCGACTCCACTCGCAATTCACGGCTGGACCAACCATCAATACTCGCTGACTTCACTCCCACAGGCACATGGACCCGCGTTCTGGTCATATCAAAGCGGCTCCTACGAGAAGCGGCCGAATTGGGTGCTTCCGTTGCGACCCGGCTTCCAGCAGGAAAATTACCTTGGCATGAACGCCAGCGACTACGGAGGAGGCACTCCCATTGTCGACGTGTGGCGCAAGGACGTTGGTCTCGCGATAGGTCACGTCGAACCTGGACCGCGACTTATATGGCTCCCCGTTTCCATGCCGGACGCGCGACATGCTCGGGTGGCCGTCCACTCGACTCGCGAACGAACGCTGGAGCCGGGAGAGAGCTTCCATACTCTTCGCACATTTGTCTCGGTGCATCAGGGAGACTACTTTCGCACGCTCACAGAATATCGACGCCTCATGGTACGGCAGGGATTTCAAATGGCTTCGGCGCCCGACAGCGCTTTTGGCCCGATCTGGTGTGCCTGGGGCTACGGACGTTCGGTGAAGCTCAAGCAGGTGTACGACACGCTGCCGACGGTTAAGAAAATGGGCTTTTCCTGGGTCACTTTGGACGATGGTTGGCAAAACAACTACGGCGATTGGGCCGTTGACCCCAAGAAATTTCCGCATGGCGATGCCGACATGAAGGCCCTTGTCGATCACATCCACCAAGAGGGTTTCAAAGCGCAACTTTGGTGGTCGCCGCTAAGCGCCGTCCCGGATTCTCAAGTGCTTAAAGAGCACCCTGAGTTCCTGCTACTGAATCGCGATGGCTCGAAGCGAAAAATCTCCTGGTGGAATTCGTTCTATCTTTGTCCAGCCGACCGGGCGGTTGTGGAATATCACAAAGCGCTGGTTCGGAAGATTCTCGGTGAGTGGGGATTCGACGGCCTCAAACTTGACGGCCAGCACATGAACGCTGTTCCGCCTTGCTACAATCCCGCCCATCACCACAAACAACCAGAGGACTCGGTTGAAGCGCTGCCCGATTTCTTCCGTGAGTTGTACGAAACGGCACGCAGCGTGAAGCCGGAGGCCTTGGTGGAATTTTGCCCATGCGGTACGGCCTACTCCTTTTTCACCATGCCGCATTTCAATATGTCGGTCGCCTCCGATCCAGAAAGTTCGTTTCAGATCCGCTCCAAGGGGAAGACACTGAAAGCGCTCATGGGCGACAACGTTCCGTACTTTGGCGACCACGTCGAGTTGAGCGACGGGGCAATTGATTTCGCTTCTACAGTGGGCGTCGGCGGAGTCGTCGGCACCCAATTCGTGCTTCCGAACCTCGTTACGAAGCATAGCACGTCGGATCTGACGCCAGAACGTCAGAAGATATTTGAGAAATGGCTACAGATCTACAAGGACAAAATGCTCTCGCGGGGAGAGTATCTCGGCGACCTTTACGACATCGGCTTCGATCTCCCCGAGGCTCACGTGATCCGCAAAGGCGGGGAAATGTACTATGCGTTCTTCGCCCGCCACTGGAGCGGGCTGATTGAGTTGCGGGGGTTGCAGGACCGCACTTATCGCATCGTGGATTATGTAAACAATAAAGATCTCGGAAGCGTCCACGGCCCTAAGGCCACGATTCCTGTTCAATTCAACAAAGACCTGCTCCTCGAGGCTCAGCCCGAGTAGCCCGCCAACCGTGGAACCCCAACCCAAAAGCGCAAGCGAGCGATTGCAGGAGATCATCCGTCGCAATCGACGCTCCGAGAAAGTGGGTGTTTACGCCGTCTGCTCCGCTCACCCCAGCGTCATCGCGGGAGGCATCCAGCAGGCGATCGAAGATGAATCCGTTCTGCACGTCGAATCCACATCGAGCCAGGTGAATCAATTGGGCGGTTACACCGGACAAACTCCGTCACAGTTTGCCGAGTTTGTTCACTCTCTATCACAAAGTGCTGGACTTCCCCGGGATCGCGTGCTGCTGGGTGGAGACCACTTGGGTCCGTACCCCTGGCGAGAACAGCCCTCGGCTTTGGCGATGCGCAACGCTTGTGAACTGGTTCGTGCCTGCGTTCTCGCTGGATACAACAAGATTCATCTCGACGCAAGCATGGCGTGCGCCGACGACAACAAGAGCGGTCCGGACGAGCGCACCATCGCGAAACGCGCCGCCATCCTGTGTCGCGCTGCCGAAAATGCATTCGAAGACTTGCCGCCCGGTTCTTCGCAGCTCCTTTATGTAATCGGGACCGAGGTTCCTGCTCCGGGGGGTGAATCGCTTCCGGGAGCGCCGCCACTCGTGTCCCCGGCCAACCAGGTCCCTCACACCTTGGAACTCTTCCGCGTTGCCTTTGCTGAGCAGAACGTCACTGCTGCGTGGGACCGAGTGATTGGTATGGTCGTGCAGCCCGGAGTCGAGTTCGGGGAGAATGTGATTTTCGATTACGACCGGCAAAAAACGGCGGCACTCTCGTCCGCCTTGCCGGAAGATCCTATTCTTGTTTACGAGGCGCATTCCACCGACTACCAGAAGCCCGCAGGTCTTGCAGAGATGGTTGAAGATCATTTCGCCATCTTGAAAGTCGGGCCGTGGCTGACATTCGCATTCCGGGAGGCGGTCTTCGCCTTGAGCGCGGTCGAGCGGGAGTGGCTGGCACATCGCAACGGAGTTCGCCTCTCGCAAGTCAGAGAAGCGCTCGACGCTGCCATGCTGCGCAATCCGGCTTATTGGAATTCCTATTACCACGGAAGTGCAGACGAGATCCGTCTGGCCCGTGTCTACAGTTACAGCGACCGCTGCCGCTACTATTGGGGCGATGCAACCGTTCAGAAAGAATTAGCCCGACTTCGCGACAATCTTGATGCTTCTCCTCCGCCTCTCACGTTGGTGAGCCAATACTTGCCAATGCAGTACGAAGCAATTCGCTCAGGACGGCTTCACCTGAAAGCCGAAGACATGATTCAGGAGCACATCCGGGGCGTCCTGCGTGTCTATGCAGCCGCTTGTGGCAACGTGAGAAAAAACTAGGGAAGACCAAACGCGTACAGTGAACTGCCAGCAGAGATAGCGACGTACTCTTTCCCGTCTACCGCGAAAGCCATGGGTGAGGCGTAGACTGCCCCACCCATCTGAAAGTGCCAGAGGGGCTTACCCGACGCCGCATCCAGTGCGATGAAATTTCCTTCCGCATCGCCGGTGAACAAGACTCCACCAGCAGTCGAAAGCACACCGGACCACGTGGGAGAGAGATGGCGAAACTCCCACTTTACCTGACCACTTGCAGGATCAATGGCACGAAGCGCGCCCCAATAAGGCTCCGCCTTATCGGAAGGAAAATACGCGCTGCCGTAATAAGCGTGGCCCATGTCGTAGGGCTGCGGAGCAGTGCTGAAGATGTCGCACTCCTCCCGCGAGGTCACATAAAACAGACCGGTCCGCGAATCGAAGCTTGGAGCCATCCAGTTCGTAGTACCGAGAGCCCCAGGGCACACCGTTCGTCCCTCCGGTGTTGGCGAGCTGTTTTGGTTGGCGACCGGTCGGCCCTCCGCATCCTTGCTGTCACTCCAGGTGGTCCGGCCATAGGCACTGGCTGAGAGGAGCTTGCCGGTGGCGCGATCTAGCACATAGAAGAAGCCGTTGCGGTTGGCCTGCGCGATCAGGTGTTTGCCTGCGGAATCGAGGATGATCGGCACTTGGGTCGCGTCCCAATCATGCTCGTCATGCTTGGTGAATTGAAAATACCAGTTCAGTTTTCCGGTGTCGGCGTCGAGAGCCAGCAGAGAGTTGCTATAAAGGTTGTCACCGGCGCGGCCTTCACCACGATTGGAAGGCGAAGGATTACCTGTAGGCCAAAAAAGTTGGTTAGTCCCCGGATCATAAACGCCCGTATTCCAAGCCGGCGCGCCGCCGATTTTCCAGGACTCGCCTTCCCAGGTATCGTGACCCGGCTCACCGGGACCTGGGACGGTGTAGAAGCGCCACTTTCGCTGCCCGGTATCCGCATCGTAGGCATCAACGAATCCGCGAATGCCGTACTCGCCGCCCGAAACGCCGAGAATCACGAGGTTCTTCACCACCAGCGGCGCCAGAGTGAAGCTGTAGCCTTGTTTGTAATCGACCGCGGCGACATCCCAAATTACGTTTCCAGTTTTGGCGTCGAGGGCGATGACGTGGGCATCGAGCGTGCCCAGAAACACTTTGTCCCCTAAAATGGCGAGCCCGCGATTGACCCGGCCGCAGCACGGTCGAATATCGGATGGCAGTTGGTGCTGAAACAGCCAGATTGGCCTGCCAGTGCGGCCATCGAGTGCAAATGCGCGATCGTCCTGGCCGGTGGCGTAGAGGATCCCGTCCACGACCAACGGTGTTGTCTCAAACTTCCCTGTGGCAGCAGTTTGATAGACCCACTTTGCCATCAGCGAATGAGCATTCGATGTGTTCACGTGGTTTAACGTGCTGAAGCGATGGCCTGCATAGTCGCCTGAGTAGGTAAGCCAGTTCTGCGGTTCCTTGGAAGCATTGACTAGCCGTTCAAATGTGACTTGGGCAAGCGCTTCGATAGGCGAGGCACAGAAGATCAGGAACAACGCACAAATGGCATGCAGCTTGTTCATCATCGGTGCGCTCATTTCGTGCCCACGCTAAGCAGGTAGGCGACGATGTCGTTCAAATCTTGATCGCTCAAAATGGTCGGGTTATAGGAGGGCATCAGGGAATCGCGGCTCTTGTGCATCGAACGCAGCTTGTCTTTTTCGAATAAGTGAATCCGCTCGGCCGTGTCCATCATTTGCAGGCTGAATTGGTCCTCGTTCAGAGTAACGCCCTTGATTTCCCGACCGTCCGGAGTCACGACCGTGACGGTTTCATATTCCTGCGCAAACTCTTTGGTTGATTCGGTGAGTCCCCAAGCCAGCCGCTTGCTGGGGCTGCGAACGGACTCGACCAGCGATTCCACGGTTCGCGCCGTACCTACCGCGGTCAAATCCGGGCCAAGACGTCCTCCGTGACCCTCCACCATATGACAGGAAGAACAGTTGGCATCGCCATAAAAGAGTTCCTTGCCGTGGGCGGCATTGCCGACGGGCTTTGCCGCTGTCTGAAGTTGGACGCTCCGCAAGTACGCGATGATCTGCCAAATCTCATCGTCGGTCATGCCGACGCCTTGACCGTTGGTTCCGTTGGCAGGCATCACCGTGCCGGGAATTCCCTGGCTGATGTTTTGAAAGAGGTCGGCATCGGAATCTCCGTGATGCTTGTGGGCGCGGGTGAGATCGGGGCCGCGGCCACCGCCGCGTGCGCCGAGGCCGTGGCAGAAAGCGCAATTTATGCGGAATTCAAATTCGCCCGCCTTCGCGGCCTTGGGGTCTGCCGCCAATGGATTGTGGGTTTCTTCAGCACGAGCTGAGCAAGTCAAGAATGCCGCCAGTGCGAGCGCTCCCAGCATGGCAACCGGAATCACGGACAACGTGCGAGTGCCGATCAAAGATTTCCCTGTACCGATCTTGTCGGCGTTAACCATTTCTGAGTTTCCGGCCTCATGGGATTTGCGCGAATGATAGCATGCGGCTCTTGCGCGGATTCCCACAATGGGAAGAGTTTACTGTTTAGTACCGGGTACCCCCCTCCCCCCTTTCTCTGCAAAATCTAGAAAGCAAGGGAGTTAAATTTTGACCATGTGCTAGATCTTTGAGTTTGCAGGAGTTACACGCAAAATCTAGAGAACATAGGAGTTATGGGTGAGACCGTTTCACTTTGGAGCCGGGATCTCAGATTCTCCGGCCGCGCCTGGAGTTCGATTGTCAAAGAGCGACGATTATCTCGCAGAAATTCTTCTCCAGTCGAGGTTATCTTAGTTGAAGGATGCGGTCAAGGCCAAAAACCGTGGTGTCCTAACTTGCCGGGACAGGATAGGCGGAGAACTGAGGCGTCATCCTCGCGATAAGCCTCCCCAATTCTCATGAAGGCGTTGACTTTGGCGTCGGGTAAGCCCCCGCGACGCCAGCGCCGCGAACACATAGGCACCGGCCAACGCGCCGAAGCCTTTCCAGATGTTCGTCCACGTAATCTCGCCATCGAACAGCTTCAAGAGATGCCCAGCGGCAAGATAAACGTGCACCAAGGCGATGACCAACGCCGTGAACGGGTGCAACACGAAGGCAGGCAAAGGAAGCCGGATCGGTCCGTCGTTATGCGCCTTCATTTGAACAACTCCACCGTCGCGAACGGCTCAGCCGACCACGGCCGGAAGCGATTGAGCGTGAACTTTGTGGGCTGTCCCGGCGTCACTTCGACATGCACGAAGTTGTAATCCTCTTTGGGAGCCTCGCCCTTCCAATACTGATCTGGCGGGTAGCCTTCGGGAACCTTGATGTGCGTCCTGCCGGGAAGGATCGGGTCTTGTTCCGCACCCCCACCGCCCAGTACCAGATATTTCACGCCGTCCACTTCGTAGAGTTCGGTCGTATGGACATGCCCGTTGAAGACGACGATGTCGAGGTCTTTCGCATACGCGGCAATCGTCTTGTGTGGGTTTTGAGCTTCAGGAATGGCACCCATGCCGGAGCGGCAGAAGGCTGGAGCGTGAAAGGAGATGAAAACCTTCTTAGTCCCCTTAGCCTTGGCCTCGTCCAGCCACTGCTTAAGCTGAGTCATTTGTTCTTCGTAAGCGGGTCGAGTCGCACCCCAGCCGGTGGGATCGCGATAATCGTATTTGCCAGTCCACAGGAAGATGAAGCGAACGTCGTTGTAATCGAACTTGTAGATCAGTTGTTTGTCGGAAACCCCGAACTTCTTCAGATACGGGAACGAGGCCAACAGACCCTCCACGTCGGAGTCGTCCCACACTTCGTGATTGCCAACGGCGGGAAAAACGCGCCCATCGAGACCAGCTTCCTTCATATGCTTGTCAGGATGCGGCAACTCCTTTAATACATCCTCATTCACCAGCTTCCAGTAGGGGTTGTCGGAGGGCTTGCCGCCCTGCTTACCCCACCAAACCAGATCCCCGGTGCTGACAATAAAATCGGCGTTCCCGCTTTTGACATCTTTCACGACTTCGCGAGCGACCCAATCGCCGCCTTGCAGGCGAAACATCGTGTGACGCACCCCCGGCATCAGCTTTACATCCTCGACCGATGCCTCCGTGACCCAGCCCTTGTCAAACGTCAGCGTGGTTACCTCGCTTGCAGTCATGAACGGCATGATCACCTGCACCAACTCGTTGTTGGACTGATCATAGATCAGCTTGACATCCTTCTGGACTACCGCATCCGCGACCTTCACCGGAAGCACGAGTTCAAACATGTCCACCATGAGTTGGCGAGCCTCCGCTTCCTGATCCTGTTTGTACGGAAGGTACATCATCGAACGCGAGTCGCCGTACACATCAAATGAGAATCTGGCAGGGGCTGACGCCTTTTGTGCCTGAACATTTCCTGCCAAGATTGCGAGGGTGGCAGCAACCGCGCAGGCAACGAACTTTAAGCGATTCAAAGCTGGTTTCATGAAGTGTCCTTTTCTATGACATCAGTTGTCGATCGCAGCGATGACGGTTCTAGGAATCGGGATGCGATCCAGTGAACCTAAGCGAATTGGCCGTACCGCTGGAGTGACGTGTATCACAGAGGCATGCGATATGAGGCAAATTGATAGTTGTTGTAAACCAAGCCATTCGACTGCGTGTGCCTATCGTTTTCATCCTTGCAAACTTTGAGATGCGTGAGTGGACGATCCGAGATTGAGCCGTGGCGAAATGCGAATTCGCATTCCCCCGTTCCCTGACCGCCCACCCCGCTCCTGTTGGACTATTGGCCTTCGTGCTCCTTTATGGCCGCTTGGATTTTGGCCTTGATGGCGTCCAGGTTAAAGGTCGCCGGATCCTGCATCGGTGGAAAATCAATCGCCGTCATCGCCAGCTTGCCAACGGTTTGTTGCACCACGACGAAGCGCCAGAACTCGCGCGCATAGAAGTCGTTCATGTAACCACCGCCCATATTATTGAGAGTTTCGCCGCGGATCGAGGGCGTGCGCTCGAACGGGTCCTGGCGAATGTTTACGATTGTAGGCATATCCGTCGTGACTTTCTCTCCGGGCCAGCCAAATGGCTGCTGGAAGAACTGAAACTTAAAGTCATCGATTCGAATAGCGCCCAGATGGGGCCCACCGAAGTAGAAAAGCTCATGGCGCACGGACGGTCCGGTGCCTGTCAAGAGAGCCATCTGGTCATACCCATCCAAGTGGTTCTTGTAGGTTCGGTCGCCCAGCTTCACACCCTTGAGGAGTTGATTGGTGATGTCGGGATTGCCGGCAGCGTCCAGCAGGGTGGGGAACCAGTCGAGTCCGGAGATGATGCCGTTCTCAACCGAGCCGGGCTTGACGTGTCCGGGCCAGCGGATGATCGCGGGCACGCGGAAGCCGCCTTCCCCGACCGTACCTTTCGTATTCTTGAATGGCGTCATGCCACCGTCCGGCCAAGTGAACACTTCGGCGCCGTTGTCGGTTGTGAAAATAACGATCGTATTGTCGGCTTCACCGATCTGGTCCAGGTGCTGCAGAATGCCGCCGATACTGTCGTCCATCTGCGCCATGCCAGCCTCTTCGAGACCGTAGTTGTTGGTGGCATTCATCATCGACTGATACTGTGGCGGGATGTAGGTGAAGACGTGCATGCGGGTGGTGTTATGCCAAATGAAGAAAGGCTTGCCGTCTTTTTTCGCCTTGTCCATGGCACCGTTGGTGCGCTCAACCAACACGGAGTCAAAGGTCTCCATGTCATACTTCGCAGTGCGGCCGGCTTGCCAGTTTTGCCGTCCTGCCATGCTCGGGAACGGGGGTAGTGGGCCGTCATCTTCAACCTTTTGCTTTCCAACCGCACCCCAGCGCGGCATTACGGTGGGATCGTTCGTGTCTGTCGCCCAGCAATGGGTGATGTCGCGCGGTCCGGTCTTGTCGATCCAGTCCTGGGGATAATCAAACCAATATGGATCGGACATGGCGTCGAGGTGATAGAGATAGCCGAAGAATTCGTCGAAACCGTGCAGGCACGGCAGGTATTTGTTGAGATCGCCGAGGTGATTCTTGCCGAATTGGAAGGTCTCGTAGCCTTGGACCTTGAGAGCGCTAGCGATGGTCGCGGCTTGGTCCGGCATGCCTACGTCAGCGCCAGCCTGACCCACGGTGGTCAACCCCGTGCGGATGGGTAACTCGCCGGTGATGAAGTTAGCGCGCCCCGCCGTACAACTGGCTTCGGCGTAGTAATCGGTAAACATCATTCCCGCCGCGGCAAGCTTGTCGAGGTTCGGCGTCTTGCCCGACATGATTCCACGATGGTAGGCGCCGATATTGAACCAACCCACGTCATCGCCCATGATTACGAGGATGTTGGGTTTCTTCGCCTGTGCTGAGGCAGGCGGCGGCGCCGCGAGCCCCAAACCTAGAAAAAGCGTCGCAACAACCACAACAATTCTTTCGCTGCGCTTCATGAATGTCCTCCTCTTTGCTTATTTATTCGTTCTCGCCGATCGGAATAGCGACAGTGCTGAGTCCTACCGAGCCGCAAGCCTGGCAGTTGGTTCGGCTAGCTTGCCCTTCGAGCCCGCGGCTTGCAACTGGCAAAAGTCCCAGTATTCTGTCTGTCACCAACGGTGCGTTCGCATGGTTCGGCCTCGGTTAAGCGCTAGCCAAATTGTGGAAGCAGTTTTGAACCGGGAAGACTAGGAGAGATTTAGCAGATACCTGAGTTGGCGGGAACTAGTAAGACGGCAGACAATCAGTCACGAATGCGAGCTATATTTCATGGAAGAACTGGTAGTTCTTGCAGTTGTATCGGATTTTCGGGCTGGATAAGTTTGGTTCTCCGAGGTTCATTTTCCGTCGCCCACCTTTGCAATCGTTTGGCGGGGTGGGGGGCGGCTCCTTCCTGCACATTTCGCACGCTTTCGCGTTCTACCTCACACTTGCTTTTTGCGGATAGTTTACGAAGTCAGGCCATGGGGGGGCCCAGTCCTTTCGCGGAGCGGCTAAAGATTCGAGTGCCCCATGCTTTTCCGCGCTCTTTGCGGAAAGGGTGGGAGGCAAAGCTCTCAACCACGAACGCCGACCATGTCGCCTTGAGCAGGATCTGTTTCGAGGTCGAGTCAATCCGCCACAACTACGCAAACAGGATGCCGGACTTACTTTCTTATGCCGCTTACGGTTCCAGATTAAACGAGCCCTTCAGCTTGATGTCACGCGACGAAGATCCCACAAGTACATCGAACTGGCCCGGCTCCGCTAGCCAGTCCTTCTTCGCGGTGCTGTAGAACGCCATTGCACTGCGGTCAAGCGTGAACTGGACACTCTTGGTCTCTCCCGGTGCCAGATCAATTCGGCGAAAGCCTTTCAGTTCCCGGACAGGGCGATCCACGCTTGCGTGTCCGTCGTGTACGTAGAGCTCGACCACTTCCGCTCCTGAGCGTGATCCGCCATTGTGAACCCGGAGGCTCACTTCCACAGGCTTCCCGGACGAGATGCTGTTCGGCGAGACCTTCAGATCGCTGTAATCGAACTTCGTGTAGGAAAGACCGTATCCAAAGGGAAAAAGCGGCTCTACCTTGTGCTTGTCGAAATATCTGTAGCCTACGTAGATCCCTTCCGCATATTCGACCTGCAGGTTTTCGCCGGGATAGTGTCCGTAAGCCGGAGAATCCTTCCACTCCTTCACAAAAGAAACAGGGAGTTTTCCCGATGGATTTGCATCGCCAAACAGAATGTCCGCGATTGCGTTTCCACCTTCCTGTCCGCCATACCACAAGTCCAGAATGGCGGGGACGTCACCGATCCACTTGGACATAATCACCGGACCGCCTGCGTTGATCACGACGATGGTGTTCTTGTTAACTTTTGCCACGGCCTCGATGAGTTTATCCTGGCCAGTGGGCAAGTCGAGTGATTTGATATCAAAGTCTTCGGACTCGAGTTTCGGCGATCTGCCGACAACGATGACCGCGGCGTCTGCCTTGGCGGCGACGCTGACGGCTTCATTTCTCAGTTGTTCTTGGGCCTCGGGTGTGTCTTGGCTGGGATCATCGCCCTCCATGGAAACGCCCAGCGCGTAGCTCACGTGCACGCCGTCGCCGGCTAGATCCTGAATGCCCTTCAGCGGGCTTATGGAATATTTGGGAGTTACCAGCGAACTGCCGCCGCCACCGGTTCTGGCTACTGCGGCGCTCGGTCCAAGGACAGCGATGGAGTGGATTCTCGAGGGATTGATCGGGAGTACATCGCCAGCGTTCTTGAACAGCACGATGCTCTCGGTGGAAGCTTTGCGCGCCAGAGCCCGCTGAGCTGGAGTATCGATCTCGCCGGTTGCGACGTGGGGCTTGTCGAATTGCCCGCTGACGAACATGATGCGGAGCATGCGGCCGACGTTGTCATCGATGGTGGCAGGAGAAATTTTGCCTGACGAGATTTCCGGAAGCACTTTCTCTGGAACCAGCCAGCCGCCACCGTTGCCCGCAGCCACCGACTTGGGTTTTACCAGCCATTCTTTCATCGGCGGGCCGCCGGGCATCTCCAGGTCCATGCCGGCGTTGACGGTATCGACGGTGCTGTAGGTACTGCCCCAGTCGGAGACGACGAAGCCCTTGAAGTTCCATTCTTTTTGCAGCACGTCCTTTAATATGGCGGGGTTTTCGGCGCAGTATACTCCATTAAGTTTGTTGTAGGCCGACATGACGGACCAGACGTCGCCTTCATTGACCGCGGCTTTGAACGCGGGGAAGTAGATTTCGTGCAACGCGCGCTCGTCAACGATTGCATTAATTCGATGCCGTTCGAACTCCTGGTTGTTGGCGGCAAAATGTTTGACGGTCGCGATGACTCCCTCGCTCTGAACCCCCTCGATGTAAGCCACGGCCAGACGCGACGTGAGATAGGGATCCTCACCGTAGCCCTCGAAGTTTCTTCCCCAGAGCGGAGTGCGGTTAATGTTGACGGTTGGCCCAAGAATCATGTCCCGGCCCAGAGCTTTGACTTCCTGCCCGATCACCTGCCCCTGACTTTTCACCAGTTCTGTGTCCCAGGTTGCGGCCATGGCTACGCCTGCGGGGAAGGCAGTCGTAGGGACTTGTTTCTTGGCAACCTCGGCGCCGGTCTCGGCGGAAGGTCCGGCCCACGATCTTATGCCGAGAGGGCCATCCGCCATTTTGATCGAGGGAATTCCGAGCCGTTCGTTGGGGACGGTCTGCATCCAATTCGCGCCGCTCAGCATGGCGACTTTTTCCTGCAGCGTCATGCGGCCGAGCAGATCCTGCACGCGCTGGTCTACTGGCAGAGCTTGGTTCTTGTAAGGCGCGACTGAACCGCTCTGATCCTGCGCAACGCTCACTATAGCTACGAAGAGAATCGAAAGCAGACAGGGGAGACGCTTCATGGTGACACCTTCGCCGCATTGGATGGTCTTGCGTTCGTCGAGAGTAAGTTTACAGGAGACGAGGGGTCTCAGGTGCAGTTCCCGAAACTGCTCCGCAAGAATCTCGCGGCGGCTATTCTGTGCAAAGACTGCTCTTTCCTCTGGTAGGATGTATGCTCTCAAACCGGATCAGCCGACAGCAGCGAGTTGTCGTCCGAAGAGACGCGTTGCGAGGGAGAGGAAATTCATGAAGAAAACACCATTTGTAGTTGCCGTCTTGTGCTGCTGCAGCGTGCTCGTATTTTCTCAAGACCAGAGCACCACGCAGCCGCCTGTGATCAACATTAATATCAACGTGTCGAGAACGGTGCAGGCGGTGAGCTATCCCACCAACACCTCGAGCAAGATTGACTTCACGCCCACCCCGTTGTTGCCCTACGCCAAGGGACAAGCCAAGGTGGAAAACAAGAAAGGCATCGTCAACATCGACGCCGAGCTGCAAAAGATGACCGCGGCCAACACTCTGGGCCCGGAGTTCCTCACCTATGTGTTGTGGGCGATTACCCCGGAAGGCCGCGCCAGCAATCTGGGTGAGTTTCAGTTGAATGGTGACAAGAGCAAGCTGAGCGTGACCACGCGCCTTCCGAATTTCGCGATGATTGTCACGGCCGAGCCTTACTTTGCGGTGTCGATTCCGAGCGAAGAGGTGGTATTGCAGGGAGCTCCCAGCAGTGACACCAAAGGTCAGACCACACCAGTTGTCGCGCAGCTTCTCAGCCGCAGCGCTTATCACGAATCGCAGCTGCAGCCTATGACGATGGATCCAAAAGTTCCGTTGGCTGTGTATGAAGCGCGGAACGCTTTGCGGATCGCGCAATTGCAGGGCGCGGAAAAGTATGCTGCGAGCGCATGGAGCACTGCTAAAGCAAGCGAAGCACAGATGGAGGACTATCTCGCGAGAAAGCAGAAGAATCCGATCCTGACAGCAGCGCGGAGTGCAACCCAGCAAGCGGAAGATGCCCGTTCGATTGCGGTCAAGGCCGAGGCAGCGGAAAGAGTCGCGCAGGCCAAGCAGGCGGAAGCCGAGAAAATAGCCGCAGCGAAAGCGGCGCAGGAAGCCGAGGCGCAACGCAGCGCGGAGGCTCAGGCTATGGCAGCAAGAGAAGCGCAGGCCCGCGCGGAAGCGGAAGCCGCCAAAGCGCAGGCTGACGCGCAAGCGCGCAAGTCGGCCGAACAAGCGAACCAGGCAATCGAGGCGCAGAAACAGCTGCGCGCGCAACTTCTGGCTCAGCTGAACGCGGTGCTCCAGACCAGAGATACGCCGCGAGGACTGGTTGCCACGATGGCTGACGTACTGTTTGCCACCGGCAAATATGAACTCGCTCCAGAAGCGAATCTGGCGCTGGCCAAATTGTCCGGCGTGATCCTCGCCCATCCGGGATTGAAGCTGCGAATTGAAGGCTACACCGACAGCACCGGCAGCGATGCAACAAATCTGAAACTCTCGGAGCAACGAGCGGGAGCGGTGCGTCTGTTTCTGGTGCAGCAGGGCCTGAGTCCGGACTCGGTGACTTCCATGGGAATGGGCTCGGCTGATCCGGTCGCCAGCAACGACACCGCCGCGGGCCGGCAACAGAACCGGCGGGTTGAGATTATCGTGTCTGGTGAGGCCATTGGCGCCGACCTGGGGAGTAAAACTTAGAGTCAGCCGGCACTTCGCCTCTCACGGTCCGGAAGGTTCGACAAGCGTGTCATGACTCCAACCGAGTCTGAGGTTCGTTTCTCTGGCGCGTGTTGATTTGTGTTTCTTGGCCGGCGCGCGATCAGTTCTCTCTTCCGCCAGGAGCGCCGCTAGCCGCAACTTCGCGGCCTCCTGGGGGGTCTTGTTTCTCTAGCATTTCTGCCGCTTGGGGCGGGCTCAAGTCCTCCGGCACCTGACGAAAATGCGTCATTGAATCTGTCTGCTTGAGGCTGATCGTCTTGAAAATGATTACCTTTCCGTTCATCTGCACATTGATCAGCGTTGTTTCCCAATGCCCCGGTCCTACCTCAGCTCGTTTCACGCTGAACCGACCGCCTTTGTCGAGATGCCCGATCAACCCACCGAAAAATTGCACATCTTGCGCGAGGTGGCCGTCTAACTCCACCAACCGTTTTTTCCTGGCATCAACGATCATCGTGCCTTCCATCGCGTGGAAGACTTGCGCCTCTCGAGAAGGCGGATGGAAGTTCGGGTTCGGCGTAAAAGTCAGTTTGACCGAGGAACGCTCTTTGCTGCTGTATTGATAGAGAAACGCATCGGGCAGCATCTTGAACATTGCCGTTGCCTTCTGGTCGTCTTCCTGCGCCTCCTTCATTTTCTTGCGTTGCTCATCCGGGTCGCTCACCAGCTTCTGCAGGCGATCATTCTCCTTTTGACGTTGTTCGGCGCTCAGCGGCTGACCATTTGCGGAAAGCAAAACATCAACGTCACACGCCTTTGTTTCAACTATCTCTTTGACGGTCGATTTCTCGCCGTCCTGTTTCTGCGCCCGATACATCCAGTGACTGTGGTCTTGCTGATCGAGTTTTAGTTCGTTATCGATCACAGCGCGAACTAACTGGTTGGCGTCTGCGGGGACTTGCTGTCCCGCAGACCTTTGGGCAAATAAAGATGCCGGTCTCACGAGTGCTACGAACGCCAGGCACGTCACAGCGATAGGTTGCGCCTTGATCCTGCCGACTTTGGTAGACGTAACCATGCAGCCCTCTTCTTCCGGTAAGACTTGGTTGCGCAAAGCCTGGCAGCGGTTGCCCAATGATAGGCAGGCAAACAGAGTCGGGGAAGCTATATAGCCGTAAGTATGCGTTCCGGGAACAGGCCGCAAAGCAACCCTGTATTGGGGTTTCGCAACCAAACCTGACGACCCTGCACACAACCGTTCAGGTGTGCTCGGTCGCGAGACGCCCAGGAAACTTTGATGAAAGGCGGAAATACTCGTAAGCAATTACGGACACCGCAACATCAGCTTGGACAGCGCAGGCGAGATTCAGGTGAAGCCGACAGCCCTGGAACCGCGGCCCGGAGAAATCAACGCGGGGGAAGCGCGAAAAAGCATCGTGGTTGGCGCGACGAATTAGGACACTCAGGGTTTACTATCTTGGGCGTATTGTCGTGACTTGATCCCATTTCAAGCACGACACATTTTTAAACATGGAAAGAAAGAACAATCAGCGTTGGCACCAGTACACGAGATCGGTAGGATGTCAGAACTTGGACGAGGTGTATCGGGCTGGAAAAGTCGCCTCTCAATCCACGCAACCCGCAGCAGCAAAGCAGCACCGGGCAAGCGAAGGATGAGCAGGCAAGAGGAAACATAATGCGAATTGCACCCTCCATTCGTACTCTATTGTTCGCACTTGTAGTGCTGGCCATGTCCGCAGCATCTTTTGCGCAAGTGGGCATCTCGGTCACGATCGGCCCACCTGCCCTTCCGGTGTACGAGCAGCCTCCGTGTCCCGCCGAGGGATATATCTGGACCCCCGGATACTGGGCTTACGGCCCCGATGGTTACTACTGGGTGCCTGGCACCTGGGTGCTGGCTCCCCAACCCGGTTTCCTCTGGACTCCAGGCTGGTGGGGTTGGGGCGGCTCCGCATTCATTTTCCATGTGGGCTACTGGGGTCCGCGGGTAGGATTCTACGGCGGAATCAATTACGGATTCGGCTACTTCGGCAATGGCTACGAAGGCGGACGGTGGGACAACGGACGCTTCTTCTACAACCGGACCGTGAACAATGTGAATGTCACCAACATTCACAATGTTTACAACACCACCGTGATCAACAATACGACGGTGAACCGCGTGAGCTATAACGGCGGCAACGGTGGCATAAATGCGCGCCCGACGCGCGAAGAGGAAGCTGCAGCCAATGAGAGACACCTTCCTCCTGTCGCGGCTCAGACTCAACACGTCGAGGCTGCCCGCTCCAACCCCGAGTTGCGGGCATCCGCGAATCATGGCAAACCACCCATCGCGGCTACCGCCAAGCCGGGAGAATTCAAGAACCGCGATGTCGTACCAGCCAAAGAGGCCGGAGCGCCTTACAAGCCGGCTGAGCCGCAGGGCAATCAGCAAGCTGGTCGTCCCGAGAACAATGCTCCTCGTCCAGGAAACAATGAGCAGGCTGGTCGTCCAGAGAACAATGTCCCTCGCCCCGGAAACAACGAGCAGGCTGGTCACCCGGAGAACAATGTTCCTCGCCCACCTGCTCCAGGCCACGCTAAGGATCTTCAACCTCACGAACGTCCTGCCCCTCCAAATACCGGAAACGCCAATGCGGACAAGAAATACCAGCAACAGCAGGACAAGCTATACCAAAAGGAGGAACAGCAACACCAGAAGCTCCAACAGAAGCAGGAGCAGGACCACCAGCGTCTAGCGCAACAGAACGCAAATGAAGCGAAGAAACAGCAGGTGGAACAACGGCACCAGCAACAGACCCAGCAAATGGAGCAAAAACACACCCAGCAGGAACAGCACTTGCAGCAAAAGCAGCAACCCCCGAGTCACAATGAGCAGCCTAAGCCGGCGAAGTAGGCACTTCGGCGCATGGAAGGCTTAGTCCATCGAAGCAGCAAGGGTTGGGAACGCGGCACCAACTGTCGGCGCCGCGTTTCATCCTTTCCGCGCGGCAATGCAGGAGCTCATCGTAAAAGGGGCCCATCCCGCTGGAGTTCAGATGGTTCTCAGCCGGTAACGGGCAACACAGCCGCACGTCGCCAGATCGCAGATTGGGCTTACGTACCAGCGATCCCCTTGTTTTGCAAGATCCTGACCACGACCCGGCGATTCTCAGCTTGACCCTCAGCGGTTGCGTCGGGGGCGACCTGCGTGCTGGTGCCCATTGCACCGGGAGCAAGCACATTTGTCAGTGGAATGTTGCCCTGCTGTTCCAAAAACTCAAGCACGTGGTCTGCACGCTCCATGCTCAGCCTTTGATTCAGCGCGGCACTACCCACCTTCGAAGCATAGCCTTGCACCTGAATAATGTAGGCAGTAATGCCTTTGGCCTGCGTCGCCAGCTTCAGCAGTTCCGTTTTGTACTGGGACTCCACCACCGTACTGCCGTTGCCGAAGTAGACTGTCGCCTCGCCCAGGATGTTGTAATCCGCCAGTTCTCCGAAGCGCTTGTTGTCAGCCGCAATCGCCGCCTTGTTCGCGGCGATTGCAGCAGCGTTCGCGGCAGTCTTCTGCTGTTCTGCCTGGAGCTGTTGCTGCTGTTGCTGAAGCGCCTGTTTCTGGGCCTGGATTTGCTGTTCACTCTGCTGGATCTGCTGCTGGTTTGCCTGGACTTGTTGTTCGGTCGGAGTCAGGCCCGCCTGCATGTCCTCGGCGGCCTTCAGATCGGAACCCTTGAATTTCACCGTGTCCGCCACCAGTTGGTTCTGCGCATTGTAGGACCCCTGCACCTGAACTGGAAGACCGGGCACCAGAGCGGTGACGCCCATCTCTTTCTTGCGAGCGTGGAGCAATCCCTCAACTTCGTCCACCTCGGTGGCAGGCGTGAGGACCACCACCACGTTTCCGGAATCCTGAGTTTGCAGCGTCATAGTGGCGCCGCTTCGTCCGTTGATGACTCCCTGGATGTTTTGTGCGGCAGCAACGCCACCGCCCAGCATGAGTGCTGTTAGTAACACAGCGGCGAAGAACGCGATTCTTTCACTACTATTTCTGATCATGACCTTTCACTCCACTTTGGACTTATTTGGACTTTCACATTCTTGTGGCCTGTCTCCTCAATCAGTCCGTGTGACCTGAATCCCCCATCGATATTTCGAGCAAAGGCGAGCTACTCCTGAAAGACGAATGAACCCGACCACTTGAGTACAGAGCAATGACCGTCCATCGGGAACTAGTAGAAATACGAGGGCGAATCCCAAATAGTACAGGCGTGCTCCCGGCCAGCCACCCGCCGACCGCTCCCTTTTTCGGGGCAGACCCATGGCCGCGTGACTAGGTTTTGCCTTAGACTCTCTATTCATTGTTTTCCTGGAGGTTTTTTTGGCTGGTGTTTCCAGAATCTCTCCCGCACTCAAGAAGCGTGCTGCGCAAATCAAACTTGTCCTCATGGACGTGGATGGCACGATGACGGACGGCAGCGTCACCCTACTCTCACAACCCGACGGCTACCGCCCTGGAAATCAAGACCTTTGACGCGCACGACGGCCAGGGGCTAACCCTTGCGCAGACCGCCGGCCTGCGTACGGGGTGTATTACCGGTCGCGAAAGTGCTGCGCTCCTGCGGCGTGCCCACGAAATGAAAATGGAATTCGTCTATATGAAACAGCCGGTGAAAATGCCCGCCTACGAAGAAATCCTGCAAAAAGCGGGCGTCTCCGATTCTGCTGTGGCTTACATCGGCGATGACCTTCCCGATATTCCCTTGATGCGCCGCGCCGGCCTCGCTGTCGCCGTAGGTGATGCGGTTCCGGAAGTGAAACGCGCTGCGCACTACACAACGAAAGCCCTCGCTGGCCACGGTGCCGTCCGCGAAGCGGTTGAACTCATTCTTAAATCCAAAGGCATCTGGGAGGCGATGATCGACAAAGCTCGTGCGTGACGGAGTTCCCAGCGGTTCGTTTTCAGCGGCCCTCCGCAGAGGGCAGGTCAGGCGCTGGGGTGTCACGGGCATCGAGTCCCCATCAGTCTCTGGGAAGAGATCGGTGCTGAAAACTTGCACACTTAACCAACCTTTGACTAATCTACGGCTCGTGGGGCGTGAGTCTGACTCAGAATTACCTAACCTGGGGCCTTGCACACCGTCTGTTATATGCGGAGCGTATCCATGAAATCTTTCTTGCGCGTTGCCGTGGTTTTCCTGCTGGCCGCGGCAGTCTTCCCTCAGAATGATGTCGTCGTTCCCAACGAGAACCTGGTCACCGAGGGAATTCCCAAGATTCCCGTAACGCTAGCCGATGCGGTGGATCGCTACAACAACTTTCGGGGCGCCACTCTCGACAGTTGGGACCCCGTAAAGCGGGAGATGCTGATCTCGACGCGCTTTGCCGACACCAGTCAGATTCATCTCGTGAAGATGCCGGACGGAGCGCGCACACAATTGACTTTCTATGCGGATCGAGTAGCCGACGCGCGTTATTCGCCGACGAAAGACGATGTTTTTGTGTTCTCAAAGGACGTGGGCGGTGGCGAGTTTTTTCAGCTCTATCGTTATGAGGTTTCGACTGGCGATGTCACGCTGCTCACCGATGGCAAATCGCGCAACGTTGATCCTGTGTGGGCGCATGCTGGCGACAGGTTGGTTTACGGATCAACTCGTCGCACCGGAAACGATGTTGATCTCTGGAAGATAGAACCCACCAACCCCAAGAGCGACCACTTGCTTGCACAACTGCAAGGAGGTGGCTGGCAGCCACTCGACTGGTCGTGGGACGGGGGCAGTATTCTGGCCATGGAGGGTATTTCTGCCAATGAGACCTACCTCTGGATCGTGGATGCGAAGAGTGGCGACAAGACGCTGATTACGCCCAAAGGCGGTGCGGAGAAGATCGCCTACAACAACGGCCGTTTCAGCAAGGATGGAAAAGGCATCTACGTCACTACCGACAAGGACTCTGAATTTCAACGCCTGACTTATGTCGATCTGGCGACCAAGCAGCACACCTATCTCACCAGCAATATTCCGTGGGATGTCGACGAGTTCGATCTCTCTGATGACGGAAAAACCATCGCCTTCGTAGCCAACGAAGACGGATTTGGCGCACTGCATCTGCTCGACACCGAGACGCGCAAAGAAAAACCCATGCCCGGCCTGCCCAAGGGCGTCATCTCGGGCGTGAGCTGGCACAAGAACAATCGCGATCTGGGTTTCAATCTTTCCTCCGCGCGCTCCAGTTCCGACGTTTTCTCAGTTGACGTGCAGACCGGCAAAGTTGAACGCTGGACTTTCAGCGAAACCGGCGGTCTCAACACCTCAAACTTTCCCGAGCCTGAACTGATTCACTGGAAATCCTGGGATGGACGCACGATCAGCGGCTTTCTCTACCGGCCACCCGCGAAGTTCACGGGCAAGCGTCCCGTGATTATCAACATTCACGGGGGACCCGAAGGCCAGTTCAGGCCAAGCTTCCCCGGCCGCTGGGATTACTACATGAACGAACTCGGCGTAGCCATGGTCGCGCCCAACGTCCGCGGATCTACGGGATACGGGAAGACGTTTCTGGCTCTCGACAATGGTTCCTTGCGGGATGGGTCTTATCGGGACATCAATACGTTGCTCGATTGGATTCAGACTCAGCCCCAGCTGGATTCCGGCCGTGTGCTGGTGACCGGCGGCAGCTATGGCGGCTTCATGACGCTGGCAGTGGCGACGAACTACAACGATCGCATCTGCTGTTCGGTGGACGTGGTGGGCCCATCGAATCTCGTAACCTTTCTCGAGCATACGTCGGGATACCGGCAGGATCTGCGGCGCGTGGAGTACGGCGATGAACGCGATCCCACGATGCACGAATTTCTGGAGAGCATCGCGCCCTACAACAAAGCGAAGAATATTACCAAGCCTTTGTTCGTGATTGCGGGGAAGAACGATCCTCGCGTGCCGGCGAGCGAGTCCGAGCAGATGGTCAACATCGTCCGCCAAAACGGAACGCCGGTCTGGTGGCTGATGGCCAAGGATGAAGGCCACGGTTTTGCGAAGAAGAAGAATCAGGATTACCAGTTTTGCGCCACGGTGATGTTTGTGAAGGAGTATTTATTGAAGTAGCTGTTGGGCTCTGGAAACTCACCCTCGCCTACGGCTCCAGAAAGCAACGACTCGTCGGCATCGGCAGATAAGAAAGAACAGTTGGGCGATTTGTGCATCAAAACAACAATGCGAGGGGGTAAGCGAAGTTCCGGTTTTTCTCATGCTCTTACACTTGGAGTTGCTCTGCTGCTGTTCGTGGCGCACGCGCAGGCCGCAGGCACACCCATTCCGCACGGCACGCTGGAACTCATCGCTGAGAATCAATGGATCGCAGCGCAGCATACGCTCTACCTTGGCTTGCGTTTCCAACTTGAGAAGGGTTGGCACATCTACTGGGTAAACCCAGGCGACTCGGGCGAGCCGCCCCTCGTGCACTGGCAATTGCCGACGGGTCTGACCGTTGGAGCAACGGAATGGCCGACGCCGCGGCGTTTCGAGACGTCCAGCATCGTGGATTTTGGCTACGAGGACACTGTGATGCTAATCGTGCCAACCCACGCGGAGGCCAGTCTGGCAACACAGCTGCCAGCTCGGCTCGGTGCCGAGGTAAAGTTACTGGTATGCAGCCGCGAAATGTGCGTCCCGGGCAAGGCTCAGCTCTCAATCACTATGCCCACCAAGCCCCAGCTGCCCGTGCCGGATTCTCGGACCACCGATTTGTTCGCCGCTGCGCGGAAGTCTTTGCCCCGCCCGACACCGGGGAACTGGAGACTCAGCGTGGCTGACGCGCGCGACTGTTTCGTGCTCACCGCAAGCGTCGGTCACCAAGTCACACAGGCGATTTTCTTCCCACTTGTTGAGTCGCAGATTGAAAACGCGGCGCCGCAGAAGTTGCTGCCTGTGGCTACTGGCTTCCGGCTGACGCTGAAGAAGTCCGATCAGCTGCTCAAACCGATCAAACGGCTGAAAGGCTTGGTCGTGCTGTCCGCGGATCGTGCCTACTTGATTGATGTGCCGGTCAGCAAGCCCGGCGCGGCGAAAAGCAGCTACGATATTGCGATTCCAACACAATCCTCAAAAGAAGGATCACAGATATGAAACGCTCGAATCTCGTACCACAAACTCGTTGTTCTGGTGCTGTTCGCAGTACCACTCTCGATCGCGGCTGTGAAAGTCGGCGAGGCAGCTCCCGACTTCACCGCCACTGCGAGCAATGGCAAGAAATTTCACCTCGCGGACTATCGTGGAAAGTATGTAGTCCTCGAGTGGCACAACAACGGGTGCCCCTACGTGGGCAAGCACTACAACAGCGGTAACATGCAGCGGCTACAAAAGCAGTGGACGAGTCAGGGTGTGGCGTGGTTCACAATTCTGTCTTCCGCGCCAGGCAATCAGGGGTACGTAACCGCGAGCCAAGAGAACGACTACATGGCAAAGATGCAGGCCGCACCCACTGCCGCACTGCTCGACCCGACCGGCGGGATCGGCCATCTTTACGACGCGAAGACGTCTCCGCAGATGGTCGTCATTAATCCCCAGGGCGTCGTGATCTACGATGGTGCAATCGACGACAAACCGACAACCGACCTCAACGATGTTCCTGGTTCGAAGAATTTCGTCAATCTGGCGCTGGAGCAGGCCATGGCGGGAAAGCCGGTGGAGACCCCCGCGACGCGTCCCTATGGCTGTTCGGTTAAATACGGGGATTGAACGCATTAGGCGCCTTCGCTGGCTTCGAGGATTTCGCCGCCTTCTTAGCCTTGGCTCGCGAAGCCCGCCGCGCCCCCGGCACTTTTCCGATTCGAGGATCGCCTGCGAGAACGAGCTCGCATGCGCGCAGCGCTGCTTCCTCGAAATCCCGCGAATCGGCCGGAAGGACCTGCCAGCCTGTTACCTTCTTCCTCCCCAGCACCTGGATCGATCGCATGTTAGGGAACTCCCGCAGCAGGCTCTGGTGGTGCTCCTCGGTGGTGGCCAGCCATACCCCGTTATCTGCAGTCTGGTCGCGCTTGTCGCGGAGGATGAGCACAATCTTGTCCCCAACGTAGACCGCGAGGCAGCCAAACATGGACCGGGTCTCGGGCGAGAGCGCAGCGATCGCGTCGAGTACGAATTCATGCGGGACAGGCTTTCGCCGCTTAAGCGCGAAGAGGGTCTCGTCCAGACCGGGCAAGACGGTATGGCGACGGGGCTTCGACATAAGAATCCAGATGCCGGCGACGAATCGCCTTCCCTCCACCTCCCTTCCCAACAGATACTGCCTGTAAGTCACTGACGGGTCCTGTGACGAGCCGTCAGTAACTCTTCTATAAGGTATTGTAGAAAAGTAGCGGGTCAACCGGCCACAATCCGCCCATAGACAGCGCAGGTTTGTTGCCAACACCCGGCCGTATAGGATAACCATACTTAAGAAATGCCGTTTTCTGATCTGGCACTCTCGAAACGTTTAGAACGCGCGGAAGGGCACGCATGTGTTCAATACGCCGAGGCACGACAGCGTTTATTTCCCGATAGCGGTGCGGCGTGGATTGAATGCGCCGGGGCATACGCAGTCTTTGATGGCGTCGACTCTCCCATCACTCAGAGTTTCGGACTCGGCATATTCGAGGAACTAAACCCGGTTTCGCTTGATGTGATCGAGCGCTTCTTTCTCGACCGCGGGGCCCAGGTACATCACGAAGTGAGCCCGCTCGCCGGAGTGCCTGCGCTGGACTTGCTTTGTAAGCGCAGCTACAGGCCAGTCGAGATCAGCAACGTCCTCTATCGGTCGGTGGAGCAACCTGCGGCTCAAACTCAGGCTGATATTCGTGTGCGCGTGACCGGTCCCGAAGAAGCACAACTCTGGACGGACATAAGCGCCAAGGGCTGGTCGCACGAGCATCCGGAGCTTCTGGACTTTCTCTTACAACTCGGCGCTATCTCGACAGCACGCGAGCAGAGCTTATGCTTCCTCGCCGAGACTTGACGGTCAGCCCGGCGCCGCTGGCGTGCTGTGTATGCATGGCGGAGTTGCACTGTTTGGCGGCTCGGCGACGGTCCCAGAGCTGCGGCGGCGTGGGCTGCAAACAGCGCTCCTTCACGAGCGGATGCGCTACGCCTTCGACCATGGATGCGATCTCGCGATGATGGTAGCCGTGCCAGGCAGCGATTCCCAACGCAATGCTGAGCGCAAGGGGTTCCGAATCGCATACACGCGCACGAAGTGGCAGCTGTGCTCTTAGGTAAAGCCGATGTTGTGAGGGATGAGCAGAAGACTGGATCTGTTCTTCTCTTACGACGCGGCCCGATTGTACAGCGTCAGGGATTGCTGAATCGCGCGGCAGATTGCCGGCCCGTCATCGTCAAAACAACAATCGAGCGCGCCCGCGTCCAGCGCCCCGGTCCACATGACCTCATCCGGCGTGTGGTGAGTGCAAACGATTTCCATGCTCAATTGACGGCGCAAGCGGATGATTTCCTGAAAGGTTACCAAACCCAGGTCCAGGACACCGATTTGGATGGGAAACTGCGACGCCAGTTTCTGAAGTTCGGGCAACGACTGCACAATAAACACTGCCTCAGAAACCGGCCTGAACCTCGGAGACCAAATTTTCGGCACATGCGGGATCGTTCTGCAAAATTACGATCGCATTGCGCATTCGCCAACTCCTTGCCCGTAAACGAAACGCGAGTACCGCTCGCGCAGCGGCGTCACCATGCGGATCTCATGTCACTCGATGTGCCCCCGGCTGCCGGAACATAGCATTTCAAGGTGTAATCCATCACCATGCGATCAGCATTGAACCGCCAGCCCAGCGTGCGGATGGTTCGCTTCATGCGCTTGATCCAACCACGCGGCAGACCGTCACGATCCCGCTGGTAGTACAACGGAATCACTTCTTCCCGAAGTGTCCGGTGCAAGTCCTCTCCGTCGCGCGTGTCATGGACGCTCATGTTGGAGTGCGTTCTTCCCGTCCCGATAGCGAATCCATTCATGCCGTCGTAGGCTTCAGCCCACCAGCCATCGAGAATCGAAAGGTTCAACCCTCCATTCAAGACCACCTTTTGACCACTTGTACCCGAAGCCTCCTGCGGACGCCGCGGGTTGTTCAGCCAGACATCCACGCCCTGCACGAAATGACGCCCGACGTTGATGTCATAGTCTTCGACAAAGACGAACTTATCCGCGAACTGCGAATTGCGCATCAATTCGGCAATTTGTTGCAGAACCTTTTTGCCGGGCTCATCGTGAGGATGGGCCTTGCCGGCAAAAACGAACTGCACCGGGCGTTTGGGATCGTTCACCATAGACGCCAGGTTCTCGATGTCCGTCAGGATCAGATTGGCTCTTTTGTAGGTCGCAAAGCGGCGGGCAAATCCGATGGTCAGCGCGTCTGGACTGAGTACCTTGCCGAGTCTCTGCAAAACCTCTCGCGATTCGCCGCGGCGCTCAGCTTGTTCCACGGCACGGCGGCGCACAAACTCGAGGAGCTGCGACTTCAGGCTGAGGTGCGTCTCCCACAGCTCGCCGTCATCCACGTTCTCAATGCCTTCCCAGGTGCGTGCCGCGCTGCTCTGCTGGTGCCAATTCGTGCCCAGATGGCGATCGTAAAGCCGAAACATCTGCGGAGCGAGCCATGAAGGAACGTGAACCCCATTGGTGATGTGTCCGATGGGAACATCGTCTTCCGGCTTGCCCGGACAAAGCCCCGTCCACATTGCCCTGGAGACCTCGCCATGCAGGGCCGAAACTGCGTTGGCGCGGCGCGACAGTCTGAGGCCCAGCACGGTCATGCAAAACGTCTCGTGCTGGCTGTTTGGATCCTCGCGTCCCAGCCCCATCAGGCTTTCCTGGGAAAGCCCCATCAGTTCCCGCAGAGGCCCAAGATGCTCTTCGATCAGCTCCGCATCAAAGCGATCGTGACCGGCAGGCACAGGGGTATGAGTAGTGAAGACCACTTCCCGCGACACCCGGGGCGCCGCGACA
Organism: uncultured Acidobacteriota bacterium; assembly: GCA_963820925.1. Classification (GTDB taxonomy): domain Bacteria; phylum Acidobacteriota; class Terriglobia; order Terriglobales; family Acidobacteriaceae; genus JABDBE01. Next base: position 52,728 of record CAWGBX010000008.1, on the reverse strand, counting down.
TCGAAGCCGATGCCCTCTTCCTCCATGCGCATGCGAATCGCTTCCAGCACTGCAAATCCGCTGTGCCCTTCGTTCAGGTGAAGAACGCCCGCCGTGATGCCCATGGCTTTGAGGGCGCGGAAACCTCCGACGCCAAGCACCAACTCCTGCCGGATTCGAGTGCGCGCGTCTCCGCCATAGAGGCGGGAGGTCAGCTCCCGGTCGTCCGGAGCGTTGCCGTCTACATCCGAATCCAGGAGGAACAGGTCGCAGCGTCCCACTTTCACCCGCCAGACTTTGGCACGAATCGCACCGCTGCGGGTTTCGATTTGCACCACGACCGGCCTTCCGTTCTTGCCGATCGCGGCCTCCAAAGGCAATTGATTGACGTCCGTCTCCAGATACTCTTCCTGCTGCCATCCGTTGTGATCCAGGCGCTGACGAAAATATCCTTGCCCGTAAAACAAGCCGATGCCGACCAGTGGAATGGCGAGATCAGATGCGCTCTTGATATGGTCTCCGGCAAGGACGCCGAGCCCGCCGGAATAAACGGGCAGCGATTCGTGGATTCCGAATTCCGCCGAGAAGTAGGCTACCGGAGACGGTCGCAGCACGCCGGCGTGCCTGGTTCCCCAGGTGCGGTCCGCCTGTAAATATTCCTGCAAGCGGCGGCAGGCGTAGTTGATGCGGCTGTGCAACACGAGTTCCGCGGCGCGACTTTCCAGTTTCGCCAGCGGAAACTCCGCCAGCAGCGAAACCGGATTCTGATTCAACCGCCTCCAGCGCACCGGATCAAGATCGCGAAACAAGCTTGCGGCATCGTGGTCCCAACTCCACCACAGGTTTCGAGCCAGCGCCCAGAGTCGTTCCTGCGCTGGAGCGATGAAGCGATCCAGGGTCCGCGCTTCGCTCACCACCGGCGCCACCTGGGCCGCCGCCCCAGCCAGCATGTGAACTTCATGTTCGCCGAAAACCCGGGGCTCCACCGTTTGAACCACCAAAACGCCCTGCAGAACCCCTCGGTCGATGAGTGGGACCCCCAGGAACGACTGGTAGGCATCTTCGCCGGCTTCCCTGAAGTACTTGAAGCGCGGGTGACTTTGCGCCTGCTCCACGGCTACGGGCCGCACCTGTTCCGCCACCAGACCCGCTAGCCCTTCGTTAATCGCCATTCGTAGATTGCCGATACACTCGCGCCGAAGGCCGACGGTCGCCGCCAGCACCAGATTGGCGCGGTCGGGCTCGAGCAGATACGCCGAGCAAACGTCGGTCTCAAATCGCTTGGCGATCAAGGCGACGACGTTCATCAGAGTCTCGGCGGGTTGGCCCTCCGCCGCCGCAAGGTTGGCGATTTCCTCCAGAGGGAGGACGTGAGTTTCTCGCGCGTGGCCGGTCAGATCCAATTCTTGAACTTCGCTTTGATTCTCTTCCAATCCCAGGCTCTCTGGTTCCATATTTTATCCGCTATATTCCGTTTGCAGCATTTACTTCGCCATCACTCACGCCAGTGCCGGGCAAGCACACGTCTGCGGTCGAATTGCGTGAACTGCCCGCTTGTCACCACCCCCGAAGCAACTCTACGTGCGCAAACACACCGAGTCCAATCGAAATTATTGATTATCGACATGACGTAAGTAACAAATGAACGATGGAATTGGCTTTCCCTGCTTACAACCCAAGGGAGTGGTTGGAAGACTCAAGCGCCGAATCTCTCCACGGCGCGAGCTTTTGCCTTTGCAGCCTCTTCCTCTCGGTTCTTCGGCGGCGCATTCGTCTCGAGCGAACGGAGAAGGCGAGTCGAGCTCTCGGCTACTTCCTCGATCGCAGCCAGGAACGCGGCTTCGTTTGCCTTCGACGGTTTGTTAAAGCCGGTGATTTTTCTCACAAACTGAAGCGAAGCAGCTCGAACCTCCTCGGCGGTGACAGGCGGATCGAAGTTGAAAAGAATTTTGATATTCCTGCACATTCCCTGACCTCAAAGTCTCGGAATTCCCCAGCGCCGTAAGCGCCAGCGCTTCCAGCAGGCCTTATCTTAAACCAGCCGGCGTTTCCGGTGATGATCGAACCGAGAGAGCGCGTCACTCTGGCAGTCCAAGCCGTTTCATCAGGTCGGCATAGCGGGGATCCTGTACGGATGGAGTCGAGCGCGGGGTAGCGGATACAGAAGATCAGTTCATCATCTTCATCCGAGAACGCCTTCTCGAGGTACTCGAGTGCCTTGTTACCATCACCGAGGACTCCGAAACTTACTGCGATGGCTGCCACGTCATCGTCTTCCGCCGGCGCGGCGAGGGTTAAGCGGTTGTAGGGGATAGCTATAGAGGGCGTGAAAATCCGGACACCCGTGCCCTCCGTGTAATGCCTATTACTTAGCGATTAGTTGACGTGTGTGCAGGGCGCTACGGCGTGTGTGGGATCGTGTGGGACGAGGGCATTGGCGAAAGCGAGGGTCGCAGCAATAATTCTCACTGAGTGTAATTCCCTTCCATGAGAAGGCCGGTCCACGTCAAGTAGATTTTGATTTGCCTTTCCTGAAGTCTCCCTTTCGTTCCTGGCGGAGGGTGTTCAGAGCGGCCCGGAGCAGTCAAGGGCGCGTTCTGTGCGGCGTCAGCGAACCCTTGACGGCGAGGACCGATCTGTCACCATTCCACCAGGAAGGAAAGGAGGCAGTCGCTCTAAATTGCGCCCAAACCAATGCTGTCGCCACCCTTCCATCCGCACTCTTCGATGAGCGATTGCTTCGCTCGGTGCAAGTTGGGTGTTCTCGTTGCAGCCGGTGCTGCCACCTGTTTGTCGACTTCTCTCTCCCATCTCCAGCATGGAAGGGTGGGCCAGGCCATTAACGCAGTCACCGGAACTCGGCGCTCGGGCACGGTACTTCCGAATCGTTTTGGGCGTCGTCTGACCCTGGAATAGGACGTTGCTCACCACCAGCGGCTGGGCGTAGACCATGCCGTCGAGTGCGGCCGAGCAACGCCTGCCGAAACTGTTTCTGGTGACGTTGGATTGGGTCAGGATTTGCTCAGTGGTATTCTGGCCAGTCCGACCAATGTTGTTGTGCCAAGTGATAACGTTCGTCGACTGCGCTCGCGTCATGGTAGGGCCGAACGTCGTAGCCACAAGCGCCATGCCCGCCAAGTAGTGGATGATATCCGTAACCGGAAGTCTTTTCACAATTCCTCCTCAACTACAATTTGAAAACGTAACCCGCCACATATCCTGCTGCCCAAACATTGGCTCCGTCGAATGCGAGGCCTTCCAGACCCTGGTTCAGTCGTGCCTGAAAAAGCTCGTTTCCGTCGCTGGGCCGGATCTCCACAATGTAGGGCCCGGCAGTGAGCCACAGATTCACTCCGTCGAATGCAATGCCTGATCCGTCAGTGCCAATGTTGTAGGTGGCTAGCACTTTTCCGTCGCTGGCTAGTAGCTTGGTCACCGTGCCGCCGTTATTCGGTACCCAGATATTCGTCCCATCGAACGCGAGAGCAAGCAGACCACCCCGCGACACCTTGAATGTTCCAGCAGGGTTCCCGTTCAGCTTGAATCGGGTTACGGTGCCGTCGAAATTCGTAACCCACATATAGGTGCCGTCGCAGATGATGTCGATCGGGCCGCCATTATCCGAGAACGTCCCCAGCACCTTACCGTCGCTGGCACGCAGCTTGGTTACGGAGAAACCCTGGCTGTTGGTCACCCAAATGGCGTCGCCGTCAAAGGCTACATATGACGGCACCAGGCCCACCGCAAACGTGCCCATAATTTTGCCATCGCTGGCACGTAGTTTCGTCACCGTGTTGGGGTAGCTGTTGGCCACCCAGATGTTGGCTCCGTCAAAGGCCAAACCCACCGGCTGCTCGCCCACGACGAACGCGCCGAGATTCGCGCCATCGCTCGCGCGTAGCTTCGTCACCGTGTTGCCTCCGTTGTCGCTTACCCAGATGTCGGCTCCATCGAACGCCAAGCCCATAGGTTGCCCTTCGACGTTGAAGCTAGTCGTTAGGTTCGCCTTGTACCATTTCAGCAGCGCGATTTTAAGCGGGTTCGGCGTCGCGCTGTTGGTCGCTGGCTGCTCCGGCACACTTGCTTCCTGTGCCAGGCTGGATATTAAGTTCAAAGCGGCAATAACGATCAGCACTAACGAAATCCCGATCAATGCTCGTTTCATGATTTATCTCCCAAGGGTTCGGTCTCGGAAAAACTACGACCTAAACTTCAGATTCTGAGGAATAACTGCGGAGTCCCGATCGGTAGCTTGGGGCTACGCTGCCCGACCATCTAAGAAACGCGGAAGTATCGTAGTATGCCTTTGCCTGTCGTCAACAACAAAATCGACTGTCGTCACAAAATCCGAAATCAAGAGATAGGCTTTTGCAACTCAGAACACGGTTCTCTACTGGCCCGTCATTCTGGCGCTGTTTGGACTGGACCGTCAACAGCAACATCTGGATGCCGGAGAACTTCTGAAGTCAGCATACATCCGCTTCTGCTCGATGGCATCGTACCAAAGTCTTTACACATCCGGCGAAACGCCGATTAGTGTCGGCGGGTGGCCCACCCATTACAGGTGCAAATCTGACTCACATAAAGAATGAGGGTGCCCCACTCTTCCGCGTCCTTTTGCGGAAGGGTGGGAGGCCTGGATGCGAGGGCCACGAATTGTTTGGAGACGCCCCAATCTTGACCTGCATCTTCGATCATGGTCGAAATCCTGGCAGTATCTAGGCGGATAATCGAGCCTGAAAACCATACCCTGCGCCGCGCGCCGGCGGCGTGGCTTACGTACCGTCTTCCGGAATTGGGCAATTGAAGATCGCGCTCTCCCCAGAATCTTGTCAAGCCCTCTGAAGCCCCCAATTCCTCGCAACCGCCTCATTCCACTCCATAAATAAAGTTCAGAACCATGTCATACTTACCCGTCGGACCTGTCATACTGGTATTAGGAGTTAATTTGGTGGGGGACCCTGTCCATCTACCACGCCTCGGACCGTCAACCACAACTAAGTCCTTTAAAAGGGATATTTTAGGTATCAATCTCTACCGGCACCACCTGTTTTCATAGATTTGCCAGAAAAACAGGCTCGCGAGTGGGGATATCCCCTGGTAAGTCCTTTAGAAGGGATATTTTACGAGGGTATCTCGTTTTCTCACCCAATCAATTCATAGATTTAGGAGGAAAACGCATTTTTCGGGGTATATACCCGTTGGGAATTGGTAAACAGATACGCAGAACCGGAACGAATGGCGGGACGCCAAGACTACGGAAAGTGCACATCCAGACCGTAAATCTCCTGCGTACTCCGGTCCCTCATCATCAGCAGCGAGTCATCGGGAGCAAGTCCGATCCAGAACTCCCAGGGATCGAACCCGCGCGGAATCTCTTTGATGCTCTGCAGGCGTTCCACTTTGCCACCCGGCACACTCACTCGAACCAGGTCGTCGATTTGGTTGGCATAGTCTTCCACATACAGATACTTTCCATCGTGCGACCAGTTCTCGAAGCCGAAGCGCGACTCGGCAAGTTGCGCCCAACTCTTCTTCTCCATGTCGCAAAGCATCAGCTTGGTCGAGTCGGCGGAAAGCGCCGCAATATAGCGTCCATCCGGCGAAGAGCGGGGACTAAACAGATTTTCCGACTCCGGCACATCTGAGATCTTCGAAGTCTTCAAGTCCGCGATGTGGATGTTGGGTCCGGCTGCGCTTCCGAATTCCAGCCAGGGCATGCCCGCGAACACGATGGACTCGCCATCGGGCATCCAGGTGGGATCGCCCTGGTTGTGGCCCCCCGCGGTCACTTCACGCGACGCTCCTCCCGCGGCGGGCATGACGAAAATTTTCCAGGGTTTCCCGGGATGCGACGCCATGAACGCGATTTGAGTTCCATCCGGCGACCAACGCGGCATATGCGCCTGCATTGGAGCATACGTGAGTTGGGTCCGGGAACTCCCGTCCGGTTTGCTCCGCCACAGCGTGAGTTCCGGATGCGCCACGTAGGTAATCCACTCGCCGTTGCGCTGGATATCGGCTTCGCCCGCCGACACACCGGGAAGGTAGACAGAGAACTGCGGCGACTTGTTATCCAGACGGATCAGATCGAACCGGCGTTGCTGACCAATCACGAACAGCTTCTTTCCATCCGGGCTCGGCGTCGGATTACTGAACATAAGCGGCCCCAGTGTCACCTGCGTAGGCTCGGCCTTGCGAAACAGGGACGCATTCTCGCGCAGGGCCCAGATGTTCTGAGTGTGGTCGCGAGTCGATTCAAAGAGGAAGTAACCTCCATTCGGCGTCCAGGCTCCGCCAAACTCTTGCGCAGGTTTGTTCCAGTCCGGCAACACCGGGTGCAAATCCTTACCGTCGGCAAATACCTCCCACAAGGACGACGTGCGCTGGTTGGTGTCCCGGATGGTGAAGCGCAAACGGCGTCCATCGGGAGAAAATCGAGGGGCAAAAGGAACTCCCTGGACGGCGACAAGCTGCCGCGAATCGGTTCCGTCCGCAGCGCACGTGTACAAACTTGAGTTCCTGGCGTACACGATGTGCTGGCCGTCGGGCGCCCACGCGGCCGCATGTGCGAGGATGTTTCCCACGGCTCGGAGTGATCCTGCAGGGAGTGGCAACACCCAAACTGACGACTCTGTCTCCGAACCCTCCCCCAAACCTTTTACTAGCAACTCAGAGCGGCCCGGGTAGAAATCATAGATGTCAGCGCTCGCCAATGAGATTGGCACAGGTGCCGTCTCTCCGCCAGAAGTCGAAACCTGCCGAAGGACCGAGTGGCCGCTCAAATATTCGGAGAAATACAGCCGGGATCCGTCGGTGACCAGAGAGCGCTTCGAAGCACCGTCGTTGGTGATCTGCAGCGACGAGGTCACAGCCGGCGCGGACTCTGGCGACCTCATGAACACAATGGCAACCACGGCTGCGGCTGCTAACAGACCCAACGCCACCCGGGTCGCGATACTTACCTTGGGATGAGGCTTAACGGTCTCCTCAGCCGCGGCGAACATGGCGCGGATTCTCTCCTTCGAATCCGGCACTGTTCTTGGGGCCGACCGGGCAGTCAGAGTTTGTCCCGACTCCAGTTCCCGGCGCAGGCGCTGCAAATCAGCCCGCATCTCCGCCGCGGTTTGATATCGCAGCCCGACGTCTTTCTCCAGCGCTTTCCTCACGATTCGTTCCAGTTCGGGAGACGTCGCGGGGTTAAATCGCAAAGGCCACTCCGGCACACTATGAATGAGGGAGTCGAAAAACGCGGCCGTGGTCTGGCCCTGGAAAGGCAGGATTCCGGTCGCCATCTCATAGAGCACGACCCCGAAAGAGAACAGGTCGGTCCGGGAGTCCAATGGTCGGCCCAATGCCTGCTCCGGCGACATGTAATGGATGGTTCCGACAGCGGAGCCCACGCGATTAAGATCTTCCGGCGACTGCGTGACACCGCCGAAGGTGTTGCCACTGACACTGCTTTCGTGCCCCTGGATAAGCTTCGCCAGACCGAAGTCGAGGATCTTGGCGTGGCCGCGCTTGGTGAGAAAAATGTTTGCCGGGTTAATATCGCGGTGAATGATGCCGTGCGCGTGAGCCGCGTCCAAAGCGTCAGCGATTTCGATTCCGAGCGACAGCAGGGTTTCAATCTCCAGCGGATTCCCCGCAATGCGGTGCGTCAGGGGCAACCCGTCCAGAAACTCCATGGCGATGAACGCTTCACCGTCTTGCTCGCCAACGTCGTGAATTGTGCAGATATTCGGGTGATTCAGCGCGGATGCGGCTTGGGCTTCGAATCGAAAACGGGCGAGTGCATGCGGATCGTGAGCAACCCGCTCCGGCAAGAACTTGAGGGCGACGAAGCGATGCAGCCGCGTGTCCTCAGCTTTATAGACGACGCCCATCCCCCCGCTGCCAAGTTGCTCGATAATGCGGTAGTGCGAGATGGTTCGTCCAATCACTGGAAGCAAGAATCGTACGTCTGCCAAGCGGGCAAGTCAATGATACCCCGGTCCGTTGCGTCAATTCGCAGGCGCTGCTTTCGGCTCGCCAGCTCGTGATTGACATACTTACGCAATGTGCGTAATAATATACGCAATATGCGTAACACCTCTGTACTGAGCGCGCTCTTCCCACGTACCCGGAGGAGCGTGCTCGCGGCGACCCTGACCCAGCCGGGGAAGTGGTGGTACCTTTCGGAGCTCGCCGACCATTTAGGCACAAGGCCATCAAGCCTTCAGCGGGAACTGGCGTCGTTAGTGGCAGGTGGAATACTGGTACGTCGCCGTGAAGGTACGCGGGCCTATTTCAGAGCAGAGACCAACTCTCCAGTGTTCCGTGACCTGCAGGGACTTTTTGACAAGACTGCGGGGCTGGTGCCGACCGTGCAACAAATGCTAGTTCCGTTTGGGAGCAAGATTTCGTGTGCATTCCTCTACGGTTCCGTAGCTCGGGGTCGGGAACATGCCGCGAGTGACGTCGATTTAATGGTCATTGGGAGCGGAGGTGTCTCCGACCTTTCTCCCGCTCTCCGTAAAATGGAGCAACGTCTGGGAAGGGAGGTCAACGTCACGGCATATTCTTCAGAGGAGTTACGAGAAAAGATCGAATCGCATGACCATTTCCTGGCCTCCGTTTTACGAGGACGGAAGCAGTTTGTGAAAGGAAGTCAGAGTGACTTGGACAAAATTGTTGGCGAGCAAAGAAGCTCAAAGACATAAGACTTCCAGGAAGGAATTGGACAACATGCGAGCCCTGATTGCCCGCGACCTCGCGGACTCGGCCGTTCCAGGGCTTTCGGCGGATCGGAGGTTCGCGACTGCCTACAATGCTGCACTCCAGACAGCGAATATGGCCGTCGCTTGCGCAGGCTATCGGATCGTAAGCAAGGTTGGACATCGTCGAGTGTCGTTCGAAAGCACGAAGCTTGCTGGGTAAGTCGGCTGATAAGTACGCCGACTATTTCGACATCTGTCGGCGAAAGCGAAACATGATTGACTACACGTTCTCGAATGTTGCGACTGAAACCGAAGCGAACGAAATCTTCGTTCTCGCGTCTCAGTTTTACCGCGACGTCGAAGACTGGATCGCGGGAAACCACCCCTCCCTGAAGAAATATCGGAAACTCTGAGGCACCCGGTCACGTATCATATGACGCACGGATCGAGGTGTGCATGGAACTACGCATCGACAAGCTCTCAAAACGCTATTCCAACGGAGTACAAGCTCTGGAAGGCGTCTCCCTTCAAATTCCCCAGGGAATGTTTGGGCTGTTGGGTCCGAACGGGGCCGGAAAATCCACGCTGATGCGCACGCTGGCCACCCTTCAGGAAGCCGATAGCGGAAGCGCTTCGTTGGACGGCATCAACATCCTGAGAGACAAGGACCAGCTCCGTCGGGTTCTCGGCTACCTCCCGCAGGAGTTTGGGGTTTATCCCAAAGTCTCCGCCGAGGTACTGCTCTCTCATTTCGCTGCCCTGAAGGGCATCGGAAACTCGAAAGAGCGCCGTGACGTCGTCGAGGCCCTTCTGCAACAAACAAATCTGTGGGAGCACCGCAAAAAGCCGCTAGGCGGGTTCTCTGGCGGCATGAAGCAGCGCTTCGGCATCGCACAAGCCTTGCTTGGCAATCCCCGGCTGATCATCGTGGACGAACCCACGGCTGGCCTCGATCCCGAAGAACGCGTCCGCTTTCATAACCTGCTGAGCGCGATCGGCGAAAACATTATCGTGATTCTTTCGACTCACATTGTTTCCGACGTAAGCGACCTCTGTGGCCAGATGGCAGTGATTCACCAGGGACGGGTCATAGTCACCGGTGAACCCGCGGCTCTGGTTGCGGGTCTGCAGAGTAAAGTGTGGAAGAAGATTATCCATTCTTCTGAGCTTGCCGCTCATCGCGAACGCTTCAAGGTGATCCTGATCCGCTTGTTTGCCGGCCGCACGCTAATTCACGTCTGGAGTGACACTCCTCCCGAGAACGGATTCGAAGCGGTCACCCCTGATCTTGAGGATTTGTACTTCGCGACCATCCGAGGCTATTCGCAACTCCCGGCCACGAATGGGCAGGTGAACTGATCGCATGGTCCTGACGATTGCTTCTTTCGAAGTTCGCCAGCGCCTGCGAAGAATTTCCACCTATATCTACTTCCTCGTTTTTCTTGCTTTAAGCATTTTGTTCACCTGCATGGCGGGAGGAGCCATTTCCGGAGCCACGGTGGACTTCGGCACGGGCGGTAAGATCTGGCTGAATTCTCCTTACGCGCTGAACGTGATCACCATGTACATCACCTTCCTCGGCATCGTCGTAACCGGCGCCATCGCCGGACAAGCGACCTACCAGGATACGGATAGCCACATCAGCGACCTCTTCTACACCGCGCCTATCACCAAGTTCGACTATCTGGCTGGAAGGTTTCTCGGCGCTCTCGTGGTGCAGGTTTTGATCTTCTCCAGCGTAGGCATCGGCGCTTACGCCGGTATGCACCTCCCCTGGCTTGACCAGAGCCGGCTGGGACCAAACAACGCCGTTGCCTACTTGCAACCCTATTTGATTTTGGTTCTCCCCAATCTCGTGCTGACGACCGCAATTTTCTTTGGGCTGGCCGCCTCCTGGAGGAAAATGCTTCCGGTTTACGTGGGCAGCGTTCTTCTGCTGATTGGGTATTTCACAGCCGCACAGCTGTCCACGAACCTGAGTGTCAATACGATTACAGCCCTCGCGGATCCGTTCGGCGCCACTGCCGTGGACCGGCTAACCCAGTATTGGAGCCCGTTCCAGCGCAATACCCAACTGATTCCACTCGGCGGGATTCTGTTGCTCAACCGGGTTCTGTGGCTGGGGCTGGGCGCGATCGTCCTGGCCATCACCTACGCAAGGTTTTCTCTCTCGTATCCCTCGCAGCGCGCCCGGAAGCAGTTAGTTGCGACCGATGAAGATATACCCGTTCCCTCGACTCGGGCTCTGCCCATTGCACATCCGGTGTTCTCATCCGGCGCATCGTGGCGGCAGTTCTTTTCCTTGACCCGAATTCAGTTCACGGAGACGGTCAAGAACGTGTTTTTCCTCGTCTTGCTTTTGGCCGGAGGCTTGTTCGCGATTCTTGCTGCGAATCAAATCACCAATCCGTTCTCCAGCCATACGTATCCCATCACCTACCAGATGCTTGAGGGAGCCACCGGCGGTCTGTTCGTCTTTGCTCTCGCGATTATCACTTTCTATGCGGGTGAGTTGGTATGGCGGGAGCGAGATGCCGGCCTCAACCAGATTGTGGACGCATTGCCGGTACAGCGATGGGTGCTCTTCAGTTCGAAGCTGACGGCTTTGCTGCTGGTTCAAATAATTCTCGTACTGGTGATCATGGCGGCCGGAATCATCGTGCAACTCATGCACGGCTATCACCGCTTCGAACTCGGGCTCTACTTCACCGATCTGTTTGGGGTTCGCCTGTTCCAGTACTGGATGATCTGCGTTCTGGCTTTCTTCATTCACACCCTGGTGAACCAGAAGTACCTCGGGCATTTCGTGATGGTGCTCTATTTTGTAAGCACTCTCGCGCTGCCGGGAATGGGCCTGCAACATTATCTCTACCGCTTCGGACAGTCTCCTCCATACACCTATTCCGACATGAACGGCTATGGACCGTTCGCGGTTACGCTGTTTTGGTTTCATCTCTACTGGGGCATTGCTGCTATCGCTCTCGCGATTATCACCAACACTTTGTGGGTGCGAGGCACGGGGGAAAACTTGCGGGCACGTCTGCAAGTCGCGGCCACGCGTTTCACTCGTCCGACGGTCGCTTCCCTGCTGGTTTGTGCGGTTCTTCTGCTGGCAGTCGGAGGATACATTTTCTACAACACCAACGTCCTGAATCCTTATTACACGACTTACACTATCGACGAGGGCCGCGCCCAATACGAAAAGAAATACCGGCAATACAAAGACCTTCCCCAACCCAAGATCACCGATATCAACACGCAAATCGATCTCGACCCGGCGAATCGTTCCGTCAACATGCGGGGCACGATGATGCTGGAGAACAAAACATCGTCCACGATCGACCGCGTAGCCATCACGGTGCTGCCGGTGGACCTTGCGCCCGCGCCGCCGCCCCATCGCGAGATTCACAAACTGACATTCGCCGGCGGCCAGACGCCACTTTTGGAAGACAACGCGCTCGGTTTCTATGTATACCGCTTGAACGCGCCCCTGCCCCCGGGCGGGCGCATCGCGCTCGACTATTCAGTCAGCTACAAGAACGTCGGATTCGTGAACAGCGATCCCAATCTTGACATCACTTACAACGGAACCTTCCTCAATGATCGTTACGCGCCTTTCATTGGGTACGCTGCGGACATCGAACTGACTGACGACAGCACGCGCCACAAACACGGCCTGGAAAAGGCCAAGCGCATGCCCAAACTGGAAGACCTCGCCGCCCGCAACGAGAACGGGATCTCGAGCGAAGCCGACTGGATCAATCTCGAGTCCACGGTTAGCACCAGCCCCGATCAGATCGCGATTATGCCCGGCTATCTGCAAAAAGAGTGGATGGAGAACGGCCGCCGCTATTTCCATTACAAAATGGACGCCCCCATCCTGAATCTTTACTCATTGAATTCCGCTCGCTATACCGTGCGCCGAGACCGCTGGCACGACGTGAACCTGGAGATCTACTACCACGCGGGACACGAATTTAATCTCGACCGCATGATGGATAGTTTGAAAGCCACTCTGGACTATTGCACCCAGAACTTCAGCCCATTTCAGTTTCACCAGCTGCGGATCATCGAGTTTCCGCGTTACGGCACTTTCGCAGAATCCTTCGCCAACACCATTCCGTTTTCCGAGGCCATTGGGTTCATCACCTACGTCGATCCCGGAACCGTCGATCAGACCGATATCCCCTTCTACGTCACGGCGCACGAGACCGCGCACCAGTGGTGGGCGCACCAGGTAATGAGTGCGAATGTTGAAGGCGGGACTTCGATCGTTGAGTCGCTTGCCCAGTATTCGGCGCTCATGGTCATGAAGCACCGTTACGGGGCCGACGGCATGAAAAAGTTCATGCGTTACGAACTCGAAAACTACCTGCGCGGGCGCGCGCAGGAACGCAACGAAGAACCGCCCCTCTACCGTGTCGATGTCAACCAGGGATACATTCACTACGGTAAAGGCGCAATGGTGATGTACGAACTGCAGGACTACATCGGCGAAGAGAACGTCAATAAAGCTCTTGCCGAGTTCACCAAGGCATTCGCTTTTAAAGGCCCGCCTTATCCGGTGTCACTCGACCTGATGTCTTATTTGCAGAAGTACACTCCACCCGAGTTCCAGTATCTGTTCGATGATCTTTGGCGAAACGTCACGCTCTACGACAATCGCGCCCGTTCAGCCAGGTACTCTCAATTGCCGAACGGAAAGTACAGGGTGGATCTGGTCGTCGAAGCTCACAAGTTCCGCGCGGACGCCAAGGGACAGGACCACGCTGTGGCCCTGAACGATTTCATTGATATCGGGGTTCAGGACGCGCAGGGGAAGTTTCTATATCTGCAAAAGGAGAAAATAGAGAAAGAGCAAAGTACGTTTACCATTACGGTGGACAGGCTTCCCGCCCAAGCCGGGATTGATCCCATACTTAAGCTGATCGACCGAAACCCGGACGACAATGTGATGAAAGTAGAAAGGTGAGGCCGCCTGGCGAGATTGCGCGGAGCCGCCATCGCGACGCGCTACTTTCCTCCCTTGGCGGACGGGTAGGCGTACATAACCAATTTTAATTGGAAACAGGAAACTACCAGGACTGCTTTAGTGGAACCGTGAGATCAGGCCTGAACAGCGCGTGTGGCGCGGCGCCGCTTTCCAGATATCAGAATCCCTGCCAGCATTGCGAAGCCCGATAACATCAGGTAAGACAGGGTAGTGCCGCCTTCAGGGACCGACATATACTTAAAGTCTCCCCCGTTTTTCCCCTTGTAAATCCCGCCCAAATCCTCATACCGACCAGTCTTCAAATTAAACAGGATGGTGTCGGAAACCCAACCACCACCCGCCAACTTTTCTTTCCAGGAGTATTCGCATACTCCATGTGCGCACTTTGCCTTTCCACCGTCGCTCCAAGCTTTATCTCCATTGAACTTACCGCCATCAAACGAGAGCGTGAGATTGGAAAAAGTATGGGTGGCAGAGTTAAACGTGAAGGAACCGGACACAGTACCAGAAATGCCGACGAGATTTACATTGCTAAAGCTGTCCTTCGAGTCAGCGAATGCAGACAAAGACACAGCCAACAGGAACATCACGCTAACACTCGCCAACCTCAAATAACGACTCATGGCACTTCTCCTGCTATACAAATCAACTACCTCGCGTGAGTCTATACCCCTCGTATATGTTGTCAAGACTGAGAATTTTTGCAACCTGTTGCAAGCTCTTGCAACCTTTGCGCAAGTTACTAACAATACAGGCTTTATAAGATATTCTGCCGCTGTTGTTACCGATCAGATTAATGTCTGAGGAGACGGCTCGTCCAATGGCTGGACAGTGCGATTGCGAATACCCGCAGTCTGTCTCAGGTGCGCACTCAAATTCGAAAACGACCACTGAGTCTGCCGCCTACCGTCAAGTTTCTTCTCGCATTTGAGATTTTTTCTCCATTGCTTCCGAGCAAGTACGAGGTTGCCCTCGCGCAGCGACTGAATTTCTGGCCTGTGTCATTCTCATTTATCAATCTCAGCAAAATTCAAAAAGTGCATATGTCAGAACAAGCAATGACCTCAGAGGAGAGTCGTGCTCGGATTTCCCGGGTCCACCTTGAGCTCAATCCTTGGCCCTTTTTCTGGGCGGTAGTTGGCGCATGGATTTGGTATGGCGCCTTACACCTCGCCCATATCATCTGAACTCATCACGACGCCAAAGTTGGCTAGAGCGCCAGATCCACAAATCCTGACTCCGGGACAGCGAAACCGGAGAGACACGAACACCTGCTGTCCCTGACCTGATAATCTCAAGGTCGCCTTTTTGCACAATCAATGGCTACCGGCCGAATAAGCTGG
This sequence comes from uncultured Acidobacteriota bacterium, assembly GCA_963820925.1. GTDB lineage: Bacteria > Acidobacteriota > Terriglobia > Terriglobales > Acidobacteriaceae > JABDBE01. The sequence goes on along the minus strand of CAWGBX010000008.1, from coordinate 37,714 downwards.
AATAAGATGACCGCTACGGTTGGCCTGTGCGCTTGCTGCGGCGGTTCGATTTAGGAGATGGAAACCATCATGCGCGTTGGAGTCTTTACGCCCCTGCTGTCGCAGCTTCCCCTGCCTGCGGTTCTCAAGAAACTCAAGGCGCTCCAGGTCGATACCGTCGAACTCGGCACCGGCAACTATCCCGGCGATGCACATTGCAAACTCTCGATGCTCGAAGATGCGTCCGCCCTCGGCGAATTTCAGAAAGTTCTGGCCGATCACGGCGCCACTATCAGCGCTTTGAGTTCTCACGGCAACCCTCTTCATCCTGAAAAGGCCCGTGCGCAGCACGACCGGGAGGTGAGCCGCAAAACCATCCTGCTCGCCGAAAAACTCGGGATCTCTGTGGTCATCGACTTCTCAGGATGTCCGGGCGATTCGCCGCATGCCACTGCTCCCAACTGGGTCACCTGCCCCTGGCCTCCGGACTATCTCAAAGTGCTCGACTGGCAATGGAACGAAGTGGTCGCACCCTATTGGATCGAGCACGCCAAGTTTGCCGCCGATCACGGTGTGAAGATCGCGATCGAAATGCATCCCGGGTTCGTCGTCTATAGCCCCGAGACGATGCTCAGGTTGCGCTCCGTCGCGGGCCCCAGCGTGGGTTGCAACTTCGATCCCAGCCATCTCTTCTGGCAGTGCATCGATCCGATTGCCGCGGTTCGCGTGCTCGAGGGAGCGATTTTCCACGTCCACGCTAAGGATACACAGATCTACGCTGCCAACCTGCCACGCACTGGCGTGCTCGATACAAAGCTGTACACTGAGGAGCGCGAACGCAGTTGGATCTTCCGCACCTGCGGCTACGGCCACGGTGCCGAGTGGTGGCGCGAGTTTGTATCCACCCTGCGCATGTTTGGCTACGATTCCGTGCTTTCCATCGAGCACGAAGACACTCTGCTCTCGCCGGAAGAGGGCCTGACCAAGGCCGCCCGTTTCCTTAACGGCATCGTGATACGCGAGCAGCCTGCGGCGCCCTGGTGGGTCTAGAACAGAGCGGACGGGACAAGCAATGAAATCTATCAGAACAGCAATCTTCGGCACCGGCTTCATGGGCCGCGTACATCTGGAAGCAGTGCGGCGCCTGGAATCCGTCGAGGCAGCCGCAATTGCAGGGAGAAACGAAGAGGCAGCACGGCGCCTGGGCGCGGGCTTTTCCGTGCCTACGATTGCGTCCGACTACCGCGATGTCCTGCGCGATCCGGCGATCGATGCAGTCCACATTTGCACGCCCAACGCGCAGCACTTTCCCATGACCAAGGACGCACTCCAGGCAGGCAAGCATGTGATCTGCGAAAAGCCTTTGGCCACGACCGTTGATCAGGGCGAAGAACTCGTCTCCCTCGCCATCCAGAAAGGAGTGCGTAACTGCGTTTGCCACAATCTACGCTTCTATCCCATGGTGCAGCAGATGCGCGGCATGCGCGAAGCTGGGGACCTGGGTGAAATTCTCGTGGTCCAGGGCACGTATTTTCAGGACTGGCTGCTGTACGACACGGACTGGAACTGGCGCGTCGATGCCAAAGCCGGCGGGCCTTCGCGCTGCATGGCCGACATCGGCTCGCACTGGTTTGATATGGCCGAGCATGTGACAGGACTTCAGCGTTAACTCTCTCTGCGCGGACCTTCAGACCTTCCACGCCACGCGTAAACAGCCAAAACACTCGGTCGAGACTTTTGCCAATAAACTGCTCGGCCCGGAGGACTACATTGAAACCGCCGTAGACACCGAAGACTTCGGCGCTGTCATCTTTCGCATGGGTGCGCGCACGCGCGGCAGCGTCACGGCTAGTCAAGTTTCCGCAGGACGCAAGAACCGGCTCAGCATTGAGATCTACGGCACACGATCTTCCGTCGCGTGGGGCCAGGAACGTCCTGACGAGCTTTGGGTGGGCCACCGCGACGCCGGCAATCAGATCTTCATTAAAGATCCGTCTCTGCTCAAGCCCGAGGCGCGCAACTACGCTGACCTTCCTGGCGGGCACAGCGAAGGCTACGACGACACATTCAAGCAGATCTTCCGCCGCTTTTATGCCTCCATCGGAGCAACCAGGAAGCGCGCCTGAGTATCCGGAATTCGTCGATGGACTGCGGCAACTGACCATCCTCAACGCCGTGCTCGAGAGCCATCGGATGCGAGGCTGGGTCGACGTTCCCGCACAAAGGCGTAATTGAAAGGAACTCTGCCGCGTGTTGATGCTCGCTGCTATTGTCGCCATCTTCATCTACGGAATGATTGCTGCCATGTTGGGCACCATCCTGCCCGACCTGTCTGATCGCTTTCACCTCTCACCCAGCCAGAATGGCACGATTGCCTCCGCGCAGGCGCTAGGGCTCATCCTTGCGTCGCTCGGCGTCGGACCACTGCTCGATACCGAAGGCAAAAAAATCGGCCTCATCCTCGGCCTCGCCTTCATCTCCATCGCGCTCTTTGCCCTGCCTCGCTCGGCAACCTTCCGCAGCGTCGTGCTTCTGCTGTTCGTGCTTGGAGTGGGCGGCGGCATCGTCGTGACCGCCGCGAATTCGCTAGTCAGCGATGTCGGTGAATCCCATCGTGGAGCGGCGCTGAACCTGGTCAATCTCTTTTTCGGCCTGGGTGGACTCACCACGCCGTTTATTGCTGCCAATCTTTTTGGGCGGAACTGGGTGCGGCTTTGCTACACCATCGCGTCACTTACCGTGGTCACGCTGGGGATTCAGATATTCACCAAAATGCCTGCGCCGACGAGCGCCGCGGGCTTCGTGCTCGCGGATGCAGCTCCCGTGCTCGGACGCCCGCTGCTCTTTCTAGTCGGACTCTTCCTGTTTTTCTACATCGGCTGTGAAGTGGGCGTATGGAACTGGCTGCCCCGCCACCTGATTGCGCAGGGGATTCCCGAATCACGCGCGCTCAACATTCTTTCGCTGGGATTCGCGCTCGGCCTGCTGATCGGGCGCCTCGGCATTTCGGCCATTCTCATTCGCGTGCCCGCCGTGACAGTAACCTTGTTCGCATCCGTCGCGATGGCGGTTACGACCTTCCTGATGCTGCGGACGAACAAGCCAGCAACGGCGTTCGTACTGGTGTTTCTTAGCGGTCTCTCGATGGCACCGGTCTTCCCCACTACGCTGGCCATCGTCGGCGATGCCTTCCCGCGTATGACCAGCACGGCCATCGGGTTCGTCATTACTTGTGGATGGATCGGCCTCGCCGTAAGTTCACGCATCATCGGCGTCATCGCCGGCGGAGATCCTCGGCGGCTGAAGAAGGCTCTGCTGGTGATCCCCGCTTCGGCCGTGTTAATGGTAGGTTTGGACCTCGCGATCCAGAACGCGCTCCGCTAGCTTGTCACGGCATCCTTTGCGTTCTTTGTGATTGAGGAAGTACAAAGGCTAGAACCACAAAGGACACGAAGGAAGAACAATAAGGAGATGCGCGTGGACGCCGGTAAACTCACTTCTTATCCCGTGAACGTGCGCATGTAATCCGCGTCGATCTTCAGCGCCTCCATCGGGGGCATGTCGAACTCCTCCTGCTCCACGAAGGCGTGCTCGATGCCGGCCTTCTTTGCCGCCGCGAAGATGGGACGATAGTCGATACTGCCGCGCCCCAACTCTGTTGAAGGTGGCGGCTCAGCTCCCGGCGTACCGCTCAGTTTAAAGTCTTTCACGTGCAGCATGGAAAAGCGCGTGGGGTAGCGCGTGAGGTAATCCACCGGGTTCTTGCCACCCAGCACCATCCAACCGCAATCCAGCTCCATTGTCACTTTTGTTGGATCGGTCAAACGTAACAGCTCGTCGTAGAACACAACGCCATTTTCCGTACGGAATTCCGTCATGTGGTTGTGGTATGCGAAGCGGATGCCTGCGGCATTCACGTGCTCTCCGATGCGATTGAACTGCTCCGCATTCCAGCGCCAGTCGTCGAGCGTCATCGCCTCCCTGGCCGCGCGAGACCCGGGGTCCTTCACGCGCGACGGATCCTTCAGCATCGGCGATGCGCAGACGATGTACTTGAGACCCAGATCCTTACCGAACTGAATTGTCTCGTCCACCTTGGGCAGCAGGTCTTTCATGGGATAGTGAGCGCTCACACAGAACAGGCCTGCGTGATCCATCGCTTGCTTCACCTCGCTCGGGCTGTGGCCGAAGAAGCCCGCAGCCTCCACCTCGCGATAGCCGATCGCAGACAACTGCCGCAGCGTTCCTTCATAGTCCTTAGGCAGTATGTCCCGCACGGAGTAGAGCTGTAATCCGAGCGGGAGGCCCATCGCATTCGCCATCAGCCAAGGTGCGCTGTTCCATACCGCCGCGCAGGCGGCCGAGGCGGAGGCGGTCTTCAAAAAAATCCTTCTCGAAATCCGACGCATATTCCATCCCCCGAATTCTGAGTCTGCTACAAATCGGCCAGGAACCCCGTCTATCCCCGGATTGTCTTTGCGCCCACGTCCCAGGTTGCAATCGTGTTCTTGAAATAGGCGTAGTTGGCCAAATGGCAACCGATGGCTGCATGGTTGCCAAACTCTTCGTTCTCCACGGTTGGCTTGCGGGTTCGAACCGCGTTGAAAAAGTTTGCCTCGTGTGCCGACACATCGCTGTACTCCGGCGGCGCCGTAAAAGTCTCCGCCTCGACGACCTGGTAATCGAGCGGCCCGGGTTGCGGATGTTCCACCGCCCACTTGACCAGATATTCCTTGCGCAGCCGTTCCGGCCAACCCTTTGTCGAATAGGTTTCGGGCTTCGGGCTGACGTCCTGCGGTATGAAGGTCAGGCTTTGCCCGACGATCTCCATGGTGCCTTTGGTGCCGTGGAATTTAATCGGTTCCCCGCCCGCGTTGTTCAGATTGCAACGCAACACCACACGAAATTTCGGGAAGTCATAGAGTGTTTCGATGACATCCGGGAAGTCGCGTCCGTCCTTCCAGCGAAATAGTCCGCCGCTCGTTTGCGCCCGCTTCGGCGCCTCGTTCGTTCCCGAGATGAAGAAAATCCCCGAGAGCAAGTGGACGAACAGATCGCCAGCCAGCCCTTCGCCATAGTCGGAGAAGCAGCGCCAGCGGAAGAAGCGCGTTGCGTCAAACGGCCGCTTAGGCGCACCGACCAGGAATGCATTCCAGTCGATGGTTTGCTCGCTGGCGTCAGGCGGAATCGGATAAACCCAGGCGCCGCTGGGCGAGTTGCGGTCGGACGAGCCTTCGATGAAAAAGACATCTCCCAACGCGCCAGATGCGTAGAGTTCGCGCGCCTTCTCGTAGACGATCGAACTGACGCGCTGGCTACCCACCTGCATGATGCGATTTCCCTTGCGCACCGCGTCCACCATGGCGAAACCGTCTTCCACCGTATGCGACATCGGCTTTTCGCAGTACACGTCTTTGCCCGCTGCACAGGCATCCACTACGATCCGGCGATGCTGGTGGTCCATGACGGCTACAATCACTGCGTCCACATCCTTGCGGTCCAAGATCTCCTGATAATTGCGCGTCGCCGGAACCGGCTTTTGCACCGCCTCTTGAGCCGCCTCGTGCCGGCTATCATAGAGGTCACACACCGCAACGCACTCTATGCCGGGCACAGTGAGCGATGCGGTCAGCAGCTCACAACCGCGCGTGCCCGTACCGATCACGGCAAATCGTACGCGATCGCTAGGCGCCACAACCTGACCAGCCCCCCACAATGCGGCCGGTTCCAGCAGAGTGATTTTCGCCGCAGCTCCGGCAGCCGCTGAGCCCGCTCCGATTCGCATGAATTTGCGGCGTGTCAAAGGATGCATTCTGTCTCCTTACTCTCTCCCAGAGTTGTTCCATTCTACCGCTGCCACCGCCCATGGTTACCGCGTGCGGCCGGTTTGGGCTAAGCAAACGCGCGGCTCTCTCATCGCGCGTTCAACCACCAACGTTCGATTTCCTCCAGGCTGCGTCCCTTGGTTTCAGGAACTACCAGCTTTACAAACAGGAACGCCGCTATACAGATGACTGCATACAGCAGAAAGGCGCCCGGCGCCGTTAACACTCGCACCAGTGAAAGGAAAGTGAGGGTAACGACCAGGGTTCCGCACCAGAGAAAGACGGTCGCGATCGACATCGCGCGTCCCCGTACCCGGGTGGGGCAGATTTCTGACATCAACACCCACGTTCCCGTGCCGATGCCGATGGCAAAGCAGGCGACGTACATCAGGACCAGCAACAAAACCGCGAAGGCTGGGGCCTGGACGTGAATCGCCGCTGCCACCCCTATCAAGGAAACTGCCATGCCGACGAATGCGGAGGTCATCAGCGGCTTCCGCCCGGCGCGATCGATCAGGTACATCCCGAGAATCGTGGCCACGAAGTTGATGCCCCCGATCATGACGTTGGCAAACAGCGCCGTGCTGGCCGTCTGCTTCGGCACATGTTCGAGGAAAACCAGAGAGCCGTAATAAATAATGGTGTTGATACCGGTGAACTGGCTGAACAGCCCGATCAGTATGGCTACTAGCAACGGCTTGCGAAAGGCTGGGTCCAGGATGTTCCCGCTCTCTTCGGCGACAGCAGAACGGATGGCTTGGATTTCGGCTTGCGCTACATCCCGGCCATTGATGCGCGCCAGGAAGCGCTCGGCCTCAGCCTCGCGGCCGTTTTGCACGAGCCAACGCGGGCTTTCAGAAACAAACAACAGCGCCACCAGGAAAAGTACCGAGGGCAGCGCAGCCGAGGCAAACATCCAGCGCCAGTTCGACGGGCCAGCTCCGGTGAGACCATAATTCACGCTATAGGACAGCAGAATACCCGTGACAATGGCCAACTGGTTGACGCTCACCAGCAGTCCGCGGATGCGCGCCGGAGAAATTTCTGCGATGTAGAGCGGCGAAAGCGTGGAAGCTAGCCCTATGGCGAGGCCGCCAAGGAGGCGCGCGAGCACGAACTCGGTGAGGTTGAGAGCAAGCGCGGTCCCGATCGACGAAATCGTAAACAGCCCTGCTGCCGCCAGCAATAACTTTTTCCTGCCGAAACGGTCGCTCGTGAAAGCAGCCAGGCTCGCCCCGAAAACGCATCCCAAAAGCAGGCTGCTGGCACCGAACTCGGTTTGTGAATCGCTTAGCGCAAACTGGCGCTTCAAAAACACAATGGCGCCGTTAATGACCGCCGTATCGAAACCAAATAGCAACCCGCCGATCGCGGCGACTGCCGCAGGCAAATAAAGGTAACGTGCCGATCCATCCGGCGCGCGGACGATTTGCCGCGTGTTAGTCGGATTCATCTCGATTTCGGATGCTCCCTTTCGATCGGGCGGACTCTGGCTTTCAAATTGTCAGAAGCCGCCGTTGCAGGAAGACCAGCCCCGCAGCGCCAGCAACTCCCCCGTACCCGATCGTATTTTGAAGAACAATCGGTACTTTCCTGCCCAGCAGAACGCTGGTGCGGCGCTCGACCTCTTCATGCAGCGGAGCAAGCAGTTGCGGCCCGGCTGCGGCGATGTTGCCGCCCAGGATCAGCAGTTCGGGATCGAACACGTGCAGGAAGCTTACCAGGGCGGCGGTGAGAGACTCGAAGGCGAGATCCAGAACGCGGCGCGCGCTCGCGTCCCCCTCTGCGGCCGCCTGAAAGATAGCCTCGGTGCTGGGAACGCGGCCGGCATCGTCAAGCGATAAACGGGTTGGGGAAGCCCGGTGGATATGGGCAGAGTAAGCCGACTCGATCGCGCGCGAAGAGAAGCAGGTCTCCAGACATCCGTAATTGCCGCAAATGCAGAGCCCGCCGCGGACATCGAGGGTCACGTGTCCGAAGTGGCAGGCTGCTCCTGAGGCACCGCGCACGATCACACCATCGACGAGCGCCGCGCCGCCGACTCCGGTGCCAAGGGTCAGGAGAACTACGTTGCGCCGCCCCCGAGCGGATCCCCACAGCACCTCGGCGACCAGGGCGGTGCGAGCGTCGTTGTCGGCACAGACTGGCAGGCCATCCACCCCCGCCAGTTCCCGCAACGTGCATCCTTCGAGAAAATTCAGGTTGCCGGGTAAGCGGTTGACGCGCGTGGTGGTTACATCGATCACTCCTTTGCAGCCGATCCCGATCCCCAACACCCGACCCGTGGCCTGCTTGCGTACAGAGTGGACAAAATCGCGAAGGGACGAAGTTGAGCGCGGTGAGTCCTCATGAAAACTCGCCAGCAGTTCTCCGTTCAATCCCACCAGGGCCGCCTTGATCGCGGTGGCACCGATGTCGACACCGATCGCGACGGCGGCTTCCGCATGAACTGCTGGTTGAGTTTCGCTCACAATGATTCTGAATTATACTCACGTCGATCCTCCGCAAGCTTCCCGAGGTCAAAGGAGTCAACTTCATCCGTGACCACGAAGTCCGCGCCCCCTCCGACCGTGGGTTCGAAGCAGGCCAGCCTGGCTTTCTTCGACCAGGCGATGGTCCTGCTACAAGATCTGCGACGCACACAAGCCGACGTCATTCAGAGAGCGGCAGAGCTGTGCGCGGAACGAATCTCGCGAGGCGGGCTGATTTTTCTCTTTGGTAACGGGCACTCCCGAATGATGTGCGAGGAAATGACACCGCGGCAGGGTTGCTACGCGGGCTTTGTCGCGCTCGTCGAACTCGCGCTCTCGAACCACGCATCGATCGTCGGTGCCAACGGCCTGCGCGCACCGCTGTACCTCGAGAACTACGAAGGGTACGCGGAGCAAATCCTGCGCAGCTTTCATTTCGGACCGGACGACGCCTTCATCGTGATTTCCACCAGCGGCATCCGCCCCGTGGTTGTCGAGATGGCAGCCGGGGCGCAACGGCGGGGGCTGCCAGTGATCGCGATCGTGTCCAAGGCGCATTGCGAGCAGGCAAAGCCCGCGCACTCCTCGGGTAAGAAGCTCGTCGACTGCGCTGACCTGATTATCGACAACCAGTGTCCGCCGGGTGATTGCCTCATCGAGTTGGAGGGTCTGGAGTGGCGGACCGGCCCGGTTTCCACCATCACCGGCGCAACCATCATCAACATGATCCGTTGCGCTACCGCCGAAGCGCTGCTGGCGCGCGGCGTCAAGCCGGTGTTGTTGCCCAGCCACCAGTTCGTCGGAAATGCCAGCGCCGCCGAGCAACTGGAAGCGTTCTACGAGGCCTATCGCAAGAGCCTCAAACATCTCTTTGAATAGGGACCACGTGAGCGAAGTCCTCCTGGTGACCGGGTCGTCCGGAATTGCAGCCGCAACGGCTCGGCTTTGGGGAGCGCGGGACAGCGTCTTTATTGTTGGCGTCAAAGAAGAAGAATGCCGGTCCCTGACAGCGGAGCTGCCTGAGGCGGATTTTAACGCGGCGGATGTGCGCGATGAAGATGCCGTTCGCAACAGCGTTGCGGCCTGCGTCGAACGATTTGGGAAAATCGATGCGCTCTTCAATGTTGCCGGAATCAGCGCGCGTTCGCTGGGCGATGGCCCGCTTCACGAATGTTCGACCGAGGCCTGGGATACGGTCATGGATGTGAATGCCAAGGGCACCTTCCTGATGTGCCGTGAAGTGCTGCGCACATGGAAGAAACATTCGCACCAGGGCGTCATTCTCAACATCGGAAGTGTCCTGGCGCGGCACCCGCAGCGCGAGCACTTCGCCACCGCCGGTTATGCCGCCAGCAAGGGAGCCATCGAGGCCATGACCCTTTCGGCGGCCGCTTACTACGCGCCGGCAGGCATCCGTATCAACGTCATTGCACCCGGCCTGGTCCTTACGCCGATGAGCGCGCGGGCACAAGGCGACGCCCGCGTTCTGGAATACATCGCCCGCAAGCAGCCGTTGACCCGAGGACTGCTTGCACCGGAGGACATCGCAAAGGCCGCGTACTTTCTTCTGCGAAGAGACTCAAGCCCAATCACGGGCCAGGTCATCACTGTGGACGGGGGCTGGGCGGTGAGCGCATGACTCAAGCAAAAGCAGTGACGGCAGCTGTGGTTCAGCGGCCCAGGAAAGAACGCCGTCCTCTACAAACGACCGTCATAGGCAGCTACCCTTTTCCAGGATGGCTTGAGTTTGCGTCGGCGCACCTCGACGAATTTGGCGAGGCCGATATCGAGGAGATGCGGACCGACGCCGTGATCGCCGCCGTCCACGACCAGATCGCACGCGGGACTCGATGTGATCACGGACGGAGAGCAGAGCCGGTACGACTTTAACCTGTCGTTCTACGGACGGCTTGAGGGCATCCGCGCAACACCGTTTTCACCGCGCCGCTTCGGCCCGCCAGCCCACGATCAGCGCGGAAAATATCCCATAACCGGAGCTATTGTTTCGCGACATGGGCTGGGCGCGGTCGCGGAATTCAAGCTCCTGCAGAAGATCGCGCCTCCAGGACCTGTGCTGAAGACCAGCGTGCCCGGGCCCTACACTCTGAGCGGCCGCATCGAGCCCGGGGGGGCCTACCCCAGCCGATGGGAGGTCACCGACTGCATTGATCCCGATCGTCCGCGCTGAGTTGGAGCAACTGGTAGACGCTGGCTGCCAGGAGATCACTCTCGACGAGCCTTCCATGAGCTGCTATGGGCATCGCGAGGACCCTCGCCGCTTCGTAAAGATCTTTGCCGACACCGTCCAGCCCATCGTCGGCCGATGCCGGCTCTCCACTCATCTGTGTTTCGGCAATTACAAGGGGCGTGCCGTCGCCCCCCGCCGCTATGCGCCGCTTTTCCCAGCGTTTTTCGAACTGCCTGTGGACGAAATCCACCTCGAGATGGCGAGCCGCGAATTCGCGGAGATCGAACTGATCGGAGAAATCGCGAAGCGCGGCATCGATGTCGCGGTCGGAATCATCGACGTGAAGAACTACTACGTCGAAACTCCCGTCGACGTGGCGGACCGTGTGCGCTTGTGCCTCAAGTACGCCCCCGCCGACCGGCTTTCCTTCGCGCCCGACTGCGGTCTCAGTCAGACCGCTCGCTGGGCAGCCCGGCAGAAACTCATCAACATGGTCGACGGTGTAGCCACCGTGCGCAAGGAACTGGGACTCGCGTGATCCGGCCGGCGCAGTCCCACGCCGCGCTGCTCGCTGACATCCGTGCCACAGACCGGCGCGATGGCGGCTTCCGGCTCTGGTGGCTGGGACAGAGCGGATTCCTGCTGCAATGGCAGGGCACTCACGTGTTGCTCGATCCCTATCTTTCAGACTCGCTGACGCGAAAATACAGTCAGACTGACAAGCCACATGTGCGGATGACAGAGTTGGTCATTGATCCGGCAGAGCTCACGTTCGTCGATATCGCGACTTCCTCGCATAACCACACCGATCATCTCGACGCAGATACCCTGGGCCCGATCCTGGCACGCAACCAGTTGCTGAAACTCGTGATCCCGGAAGCCAACCGGGCCTTCGTCGCGGAACGTCTGAAGATCAGACCCGCGATGCCGATCGGACTCGACGACGGAATCACGATCGAACTCTCGGGGATTCGCTTCTCCGGTGTCGCATCCGCGCATGAAACCGTCGAGCGCGACGATCAGGGACAGCGTGAAGGCTCTCGGGTACGTTCTGCAATTCGGCGACTGGAGCCTCTACCACAGTGGCGACACGCTGCGTTACGACGGCATGGCGGAAAAGCTGCGCCCTTTCGCCGTGGATGTCGCGCTCCTTCCCATTAACGGCCGCGCTCCGGAACGCCACGTGGCGGGCAATCTGTCGGGACCGGAAGCCGCCCAGTTGGCGCGCGACATCGGCGCAAAGCTTGTGATTCCCTGCCATTTCGAAATGTTTGAGTTCAACACCGCGACTCCGGATGGGTTCGTCGATACGTGCCGCCGTCTGGGGCAGCCGGTCCGTATTCTGCGCTGTGGCGAACGATATGAACGCGAGGCGAAGGGCGAGTGAACGCGCTCCTGTTCGATCTGGGTCAGTCTGTTTCCAGCAGAAACGCTGTCCCGCTCAACCGCGCGTCAAGGAGGAAACCCAACGATGGCAAGTTACATCGGCGCCATTGATCAGGGAACGACGAGCTCACGCTTCATCGTGTTCGATCGTTCTGGACGCATCGTGAGCGCGGCTCAAAGGGAGCACGAGCAGATTTACCCCAAGCCGGGATGGGTCGAACACGATCCCGAAGAAATTTGGCGCCGCACGGACGGTGTCATCCAGGAAGCAATGGAAGCGCGTGGACTGCGACCGGAAGACCTGGCTGCAATCGGAATCACTAACCAGCGCGAAACCGCGGTGGTCTGGCACCGGAAAAGTGGTAAGCCCGTTTACAACGCGATTGTTTGGCAGGATACGCGGGTTGCTCCCGCAGTAACAGAGTTCGGCACGGTTGGCGGGCAAGACCGCTATCGCGCGCGGACCGGCCTTCCGCTCGCTACCTACTTCAGTGGTCTCAAGATTCGGTGGATTCTCGAAGAGGTTGCGGGCGCACGCGCACAAGCGGAAGCCGGCGATCTGCTATTCGGCAATATCGATACTTTTCTGATCTGGCACCTTACAGGTGGAACGCACGGAGGCGTCCACTTGACGGATGTGACCAATGCCAGCCGCACCCAACTGATGGACCTCAACACGCTCGAGTGGGATCCTGACATCCTGGAGGATTTTGGCATTCCGGTCCAGATGCTGCCGAGGATTGTTTCGAGCAGCGAAGTGTACGGCACTGCGCGCCTGCCGTCGGTTGAGGGAGTTGCGATTGCCGGCGATCTTGGCGATCAGCAGGCCGCCCTGGTCGGCCAGGCCTGCTTCAAGCCAGGTGAAGCAAAGAACACCTACGGCACCGGCTGCTTTCTCCTGATGAACACTGGGGAAAAACCAGTGTTTTCGAGTTTCGGTCTGTTGACTACGCTGGCGTATAAGTTCGGGACGAAACCGGCATGCTATGCCCTGGAAGGCAGTATCGCGATTACCGGCGCCCTGGTGCAATGGCTGCGCGATAATCTCGGGCTCATCGAAAACAGTTCTGACATTGAGGCGCTGGCCCGAACCGTTAGCGACAACGGCGGCGTCTACTTCGTTCCCGCGTTTTCGGGGTTGTATGCGCCCCATTGGAAGGATGACGCACGCGGCGTGATCGCCGGCTTGACCCGGTTCGTGAACAAAGGCCACATCGCCCGCGCGGTGCTGGAGGCGACAGCGTTGCAGGTACGCGAGGTCTTTGATGCCATGGCAAAGGACTCCGGTATTACTCTCGATGTCCTGCGGACAGACGGTGGAATGGTTATGAACGATCTGCTGATGCAATTCCAGTCCGACATTCTGGCCAAGCCGGTAGTTCGTCCCATGGTGAAGGAGACTACTGCTTTGGGCGCTGCCTATGCTGCCGGCCTCGCAGTCGGCTTCTTCAAAGATACCGACGAACTCGTGGCTAACTGGGCGGTCGACCAGCGGTGGGAGCCGAGGATGGAGGAAGAATCTCGCGAGCGGATTTATCGCTTTTGGAAAAAGGCCGTGACGCGTTCGCTCGATTGGGTGGAATCGCCGTAGGTCGCCGCGTTTGCGTTCCCGGAACGGAGTCGCCAGCACTCCATTTCGAAAACAATGAGGAGGTCCGATCGTCATGCATGGACCATTTCTGGGCGAATTTATGGGTACGTTGGTGCTGATTTTGCTGGGTGACGGCGTCGTCGCCAATGTTCTCTTGAAGAAATCGAAAGGCGAAAACTCCGGCTGGATCGTCATCGCAACGGCATGGGGATTGGCTGTGGTTGCGGGCATCCTCACGGCTATCGCGTGTGGCAGCCCGGCCGCCCACATTAATCCAGCGATCACTTTGACTGTAGCTCTTCTAACCGGAAACTGGTCGAACCTGGCTCTCTTCTGGACAGCCCAAATCCTGGGCGCCTTTGCCGGCGCCAGTCTGGTCTGGATGACTTACCTGCCACACTGGAAAGTGACGCCCGACGCGGAAGCGAAGCTGGCGATTTTCTGTACGGTACCGGCCATCCGCAACCTGCCCGCTAACATGCTAACCGAAATTATTGCCACCACATGCTTGATTGTCGTCGGGTTCAGTTTCGGCAGCAAAGCAGTGTCTACAAGCGCGCTTCCAGTCGGCGTCGGCCCCGAATTTTGGGGAATGCTGGTGTGGGCTCTGGGCCTGAGTCTCGGCGGACCGACCGGATATGCGATGAACCCCGCTCGTGACTTTGGTCCGCGGGTGGCCCACGCTATCCTGCCGATCAGCGACAAGGGGAATTCAGACTGGGGATATGCGCTGGTGCCGATCGTTGGCCCGTTCATCGCCGGCGGCATCGGCGCTGCAATTATCAAGCTGGTGGGTATCCGATGATTTGGATAGTGCCTTCGGAAAAGAACATTTTGTGAAGGGGGAGGGGTTACTTCCAGTGCGGCCTCTGAGCTTCGGCCTCCGAATCAGGCGATTCTGGAGCCCTCCGCAGATGCTGGTCGACGCCGGAATAGCATGGCGCCAAAGCATGACAGCCCGGCTAAGAGCAGGTACATCGAGGCAGAGCCGCCCTCGGGCACCTTCATCAAGAACTCCTGACCCGGGCAAGAGCCTGGGCCACCATTGCAACCCTGTGGCGTCAATATGACAAAGTTGGCGAATTGACCGGGCGTCAAATTCGACGGAACTTGGCCCAGCCAACTGTTCGCCCCCGCGATCTGAGTCGAATTCAGACCATTGAAGGCGTTTTTGTCAAACAGCCACCAGATGGCGTATGAAAGGTATCCTACCTGCATGCCATTGTCCGGCTTGCTGTTCAAGGAGAGCATCTGGACGGTGAGCCAAGCAGCAGCTTCATAATTTGCGGCTTGATTTCCCCATAACGCGCTGCCCAGAGTCGAAAAGTTGTTAGCAGTGAAATTCCACGAATGGCCGATAACGCTGTCGTCCGCGAAATCGTCGCAAATGACAGCCGTATTGGCAACACCGTTCACCGTGGCATAGTAAGGACCGACATACACTCCGCCCATCACGTTGTTTCCCGCACCCGTCATGGTCAGACTGCTATTGGCAAAGGCGCAGGGCGCAAAACACAAGAGTGCTAGCGCAGCCACACCCCACCACTTCTGGGTTGAGTTAATCATTTTTTCTCCGTAACTAGTTCCAAAACTGGGGGAAGTTTCTGGATTCCGACTTCGTTTTCGTGGGGGGAATTTACTGGGTATCGGTGACTGTCAGGAGGGGGCCCGTTTCACCTACAACCTTAAACCACTGCATGCAATGTAGCCTGTAAGATACACGTGGTCAAGGCTGATAATTCTTGCAACCTTCGCAAGCGCTTGCAACTATCCTGCAAGCCCATGTCAGTTAAGCAGATACGAGCGCGTCTCGCGCAGCCAAGCTGTAACGGGAAGTCGAAATAAGGAGCGAAATCGCCACCGATAAAGAGGTCACCTTTAGGTGAGGCCGTTACAGTTGTCCCGCCTTTGTCCAAGGACCGACGGTTCAGCGGATCACGAGGCCGCACGAGGTGCTTGTGAATTGGACCTTATGAAAGTGGCAGTATCCACCTCGACTGGCTGTCCTGAAGAGCGGGACTCAACGGCGCGGCAGGTCGCCAGCGTGGTCGATACAATCTGATCGAACGGAATTGGAAGTTCGCCTCCGCCGCAAACCGCGGCGGCAAACGCTGACAACTCAGTGCGATGCCCTTTGTCCTGGTGGAATCGCGAACGGAATGTTTGTTTCCGGCCATGACGCACGAGTTCGAGCCGCCGAAAATCTTCCAGCATTGCCACGGCTCCTCCGCCAAAGACTTCCACCCGCTCCTTGGAGTAGGATCGGTCGCCGTTCGCCAGATAGCTGATCGTACCTTGTGATCCGTTCGCAAATCGCAGCGAAATGACGATATTGTCGTCGGAGTATTGTTCCAGACTGGTCACGCTGCGGGCTTGTACTTCGACCGGCGGAGCATCGGCCAGAAAGCTTAGCAAGTCTACAAAATGGCAGACTTCTCCGAGGATTCGTCCACCGCCTTGTTCAGGATCGTTGACCCAGTGATCAGGCGAAATGTAACCAGCGTTGACGCGATAATGCAACGCCAACGGTTCGCGGATCTGTCTGAGAAACGCTTTCATCTTGATTGCCATGGGAGCGAAGCGACGGTTGAAACCAACCATCAGCACTGGATTGTGGCTAGAGTCTCGGCCTGCGTATGCACGAACAATTTCCGCCAAATCGATTTCACTCAGACAAAGGGGCTTCTCACAGAAAATGTTCTTGCCGGCTTCAAGCGCCGCCAATACCTGGGTCGCATGCAAGTGATGACGAGTGGCGATCACAAGCGTATTGACGTCCGGGTCGTCTAGAATTCTCTGCTCCTCGGTTGAGCAGTACCGGAAGCCAAACTTCTCGGCCGCATGACGGGCGTGCGAGCCACCGGCGGCACACACTCCGAGCAACTCGACCCCGCGAATGTGCTTGATCGCAGGCAATAGCGTACTCATCGCAAAGTTGCCTGCGCCCAGAACGCCGATCGCCATAGGCTTCTTTTCTGGCTGAGAAGGCACAGTTCCCTTCCCGACCAGTTGGATTTCATGACTCGCCCCAGCCTGCTCCGGGTACGTGATCAACACGCCGAGAAATGGCTGGCCCACCTTTCCTGTTATCAAATCGTAAGCTCCGTGCGCGCGTTCAATAGGAAAACGGTGAGTAATCAGCGATTTCACGTCGAGCTTTCCTTCCGACAGAAGATGGAGAAAAGCCTCCATGTTTCGGGTTTCGGTCCAACGAACGTAGCCGATGGGATAATCGCGGCCCTTCTGCTCATACACTGAATCGTAACGGCCCGGTCCATAGGAACGCGAAATCCGGAAATCCAACTCTTTTTCGAAGTAGCGCTTGCGTTGGATGTCCATGCCCACGGTTCCGACCGCAACCACAACGCCGCGATCACGTGCTATTTCCCCTGCCACGTCGATCGGTTCGCTGCTCGCCGTTTCCGCGGTGATCAGGACGGCATCAGTACCATGCCCGCTGGAGTGCTGCAAACATAGATCGTGCAAACCGTCGCGCGAGATGCTGACATCATCCGCACCCATGCGCAGGGCGAGTTCGGCACGCTCAGGAACGATATCCATTCCCAGCACGCGGCAACCGGCTGCCTTGAGTATCTGAACCGTCAGTTGACCGAGAAGCCCGAGGCCGATGACCGCGACGATGTCGCCTAGTTTTACGTCGGCGGTGCGAACGCCGTGCATAGCCACGGCGCCGAGGGTGGTGAAAGCAGCCTCCTCAAAGCTCACCGCGGAATCGGGATGAATCCTGGCCGCCAACAAGCGAGGGATACACGCGAACTCGGCGTGCACGGCGTAACTCGCTCCGGCACAGGCAACCCGATCACCGACGTTGCGATCAGTAATGCCGGCGCCAACCTCAATGACCGTTCCCGAGCTGCTGTAACCGAGAGCGTTCGGCCGATCGAGACGGCTGCGAACCGCAGCGACCGCCGAGAACACTCCATCTCGCCGAACTTTGTTGATGACTTCACGAACCAAATCAGGGCGGGCCTTCGCTTTCTCCAGCAGGTTCTTGCTGGCGAATTCGCAGGAGGCACGCTCCGTGCCGGCTGAAACCAGCGACGCCGCCATCCGCACCAGGACGCACCCGGGAAGCAGCCTTGGAGCAGGAACATCCAACACTGCGATGTCGCCTGTACTGGCCTGCTGCAACACTTGTTTCATGCGGTAACCACCTTCGGTTCGCCGATTGATCCAACAATTGCTCGGTTCACACTTCCAGCAAGAAGGATTGCCACGTCCACCTCAAGCCCGAGGAGTTGCCAGCCCGTCGCCGACATCGGGTGCCGGAATTGCTTTGGATTCCGCGTCATCCCGTTAAGTCGCTTGTTCGCCATAGTACTCGGAATCCACTGGCTTTCCGGTGACACAGTTGGCACCGTGCCCTCGGCTTCCGGCTTAGCCGTACCGTTATTGGTGTTGCGCATGCAACATACTCATGTTGTGGAGAGCGGCAGGCGGCAGAGGAGAAACTTCGAGAACGATTGACACCAGAGGAGCGCGCTGCACTCATCAGACTTCTTAAAGTGGCTGCCGAATTGGAGTTCTGAGCCGGAGAGGCGTCAACGATCCGGTCCGTCCTGCGGTTCTGCTATCACAGGCTTTTGGCTTGGGACTCCTGAAGATCAAGCCGCAGTTGCCGAAGTCTGGTCGCCTTCGCCGCGTCTATACCGGGCTGCAGGTCGGTCTCTTCCAGAAAGTAACGCCAACCCGAGCCCCGGTCCTCCTGACTCTGGCACCATTCGAAATCATTGAGAGCTCGTTGGGCGCTCTCGGTTCCGTTGACGACAGCCACAACCCCACCCGACAAGTAGGTTTTTTCGTTGAATCGAATGATCGCAAATGAACAGTCAGAGTTGTTTGTCATTTTTGATTTCTCCGTAGGAGATTCGAAGGGGCAGGCATTTGTGCATTAAACGAGAACGCCGTAACCTCCCAGGTCACGGCGCGCTTGTCGAACAGCCGCCCAAAAACCCTTCGCCGTCAAAATACTTTGCCCCGGGGACTTGGTAAATGGCCTCTTGGTGGTAACGGGTAGCACAGTTGGGGGGTGAGGTGACTGCGAACCCGGACCACACAACAGGTTCACAGTACGAGGAGTCGGTCAGTGATGATTCTTTTACTTACTCAGCCCGAGTGGGTTGTGCATCAATAATGCTGCACGGATCAGACAAACCTTTTGTTGACAAGAATTGCATACCGAGTTAGCCTCGGGCGAAAGTCCGACGGATCATCAATTCGGTCTTTGAGAAGGGTTGCATGAAGAACTATAAAGTTTCCTTGTTGGCGTTGTCAGTTTTCATTTGCCTTTCTGGAACCAACACGATGGCGGCGCCCCCCCGCCCAGCGCAAGCCGCAGGAGCGGCGCAGACGGCTGCACCAGTGGCGACGCAGGCAGCGGCACCGGCGGCGCAAGGCCGCAAGAAACGCGTGGCGATATTCGATTTCGATTACGCTACTGTGCACAGTGGAGTGGCGGCAATTTTTGGTCAGGACGTAGACGTCGGCAAAGGTATTTCCGATCTCCTGGTGACTTATTTGGTCAAGGATGGCAGCTACTCCGTGATTGAACGGAAGGCGATGGACAAGATTCTGGCGGAACAGAACTTCTCCAACAGCGACCGCGCCAACGCGAACTCGGCCGCCAAGATTGGGAAGTTGCTGGGAGTGGATGCGATCATCGTGGGCAGCATTACGCAATTCGGCAACGAGACCAAGAACACGAACGTGGGCGGCTCGGGCGGCAACTGGGGAGGCTTCGGCGTCGGAGGATTTGGCCACAAGAAGTCAAAAGCCATCGTGGCGCTCACCGCGCGCATGGTCGATATCGATACTGGCGAGATTCTCGCCGTGGCCGAAGGCAAGGGAGAATCGGCACGGGAAAGCACTTCGCTGCTGGGCGGCGGCAGCAACTGGCATGGATTTGGCGGCGGAAATGCCGACTTTGGCAGCAGCGATTTCCAGGGCACAATCATCGGGGAGGCCGTGAAGGCCGCGGTGGAGCAGACCAGCACGGAAGTGATCGCCGACAAGGACAAACTCGTGGCCCGCACCGTGGTGGTGCAGGGGTTGGTCGCGGCCGTGGATGGGAGTCAGGTCATCCTCAATGTGGGAGCCAAAGCGGGCGTGAAAGTCGGCGATCAGCTCAACGTCGAACGCGTGACTAAGGAAATCAAGGATCCCTCAACGGGGCAGGTGCTTCGCCGGTTGAGTACACCGGTGGGAGTCGTCAAAGTCACCGATGTGGACGATATTTCATCAGTTGCTACCCCGGTTTCCGGATCGGGATTCAAGACGGGGGATGCGGTCAAGACAGTGACCCAGTAACGCGGACGTCGGCCCTTACGTTGGCTTACCCTGATCGAGACCGCCACTGCGGGTTCCGATCATCGATTAGCGTCCGAGGAAGTGCTCAAGCGCTTCGACATCACTCGCGGCCATGTCCGCGTATTTTTTGGCTTGCGGCAAGTCTCCGCGCTCCTCCGCGCTTTCGGCCCTTGACAAGTTTGTCTTCATACTCCCCTGCTTGGCCACGATGTCGCCGCGAAGGCCGTAACCCGCACTGTTCTGCTGCTGTTGCAACCTGTCCAGACTGCTGTTCACCGCGGCGGCCCGGTTGGCAAGTTGATCGATCTGATGCTCCACCTCATCGCGATCAATCGAGGGCGTCGGCTGGTCCGGGCTTGCGCCTTGATTCGCGCTTTGGGGAGGGGTGGGAGGTTGCTGCCCACTGGCAATCCCCTGAGGGTTGAGTTTCCTGGAGTGAAGTGCAGGTGTCGGCACGGGCACTGGAACGCTTTGTGCCGCATTCGAGATTCCTTCTGCAGGAGTGGTCGGGGGCGGAGCTGTTTGCGTCGAAACCGAAGCCGGCGGACTGGGAAGAGTTGCAGCAGGCGCAGTTTCCGGCTGCATAGTGTTGGAGATTGCCGGATTAGCCGGAGAAGCGGGGGAATGAGTCTGCTGGGCATCTCCCTGCCGCGCCTCGATCTTGCTGTGTCGCGGCAAGTAGACTCCACCGGCGATCAACACGGCCACCACAATCAGTGCCCCGAGCCCCATGTACAAGCCCCGGTGACCGCCCGGTGACGGAGGCGACTGGGCAAGAACGGATGTCGGAACTGAAACGGCAGCCGGCTTGGCAGCTGTCGGCGCGCGAAGCGGCATTACGACTTGTTTTGGAATGGTGGCAGGGACACTCGGGGCGGACACAGTGTACTCCGCAGTGGAAGCCTCGGCCGCATCCAGTGCAGCAGCCTTCTCAGCGGCGGCAGCCATGCTCACAGTGCTCAGGGCATTTCCGAACGCTTCGGCTGACTGGAACCGTTGCGCCGGGTCCTTGGCGATGGCCATGAGAATGATTTCGTTCAGTGCCGGAGATAATCCGGGCTGCAGCTCGAGGGGTGGCTTTGGCGTCTCTCTCACATGAGCTGACATCAGGGAATAGTCGCTGTCCGCTCGGAATGGCCGTTGGCCAGTCACCATTTCGTACAATGAGACGCCCACGGAATAAAGGTCTGAGCGCGCGTCCGTGCCTTCTCCCTTCACCTGCTCCGGTGACATGTAGCCCAATGATCCCAACGTGGTGCCAGTCATCGTCAGGCTGTGCTCGTCACCGGCGCGCGCAATTCCAAAGTCCATGAGCTTCACCGCTCCCTCGCCCGTCACCATAATGTTGGCCGGCTTGATGTCGCGATGGATCACATGCTGGTGGTGCGCGTAACTCAGCGCATTAAGCACCTGACTAATGTAATTCAACGCTTCAGGCGCCGGGAGCGGTCCATGTTCCAGGCGGTCGGCCAGGGTGGTGCCTTCGACGTATTCCATAATCATCACCAGCTGGTTATCCGCGGTGAACGCGGTTCGCAGCTGGGCGATATTCGGATGGTTGAGGCTGGCCATGAGTTTGATCTCGCGCAGAAAACGCGTGGCTAACTCCTGTCGTCCCGCAAGGTCAGGCAGAAGAACTTTCATGGCTTCGATGCGATCCGAAATGACGTTTCGCACCCGGTAAACCCGGCCCATCCCTCCGCTGCCCAACTCGTTGAGAATCTGGTAATCGCCAATCCGCTTGTTAGTTTCTTCGCTCATGGACGGAACTCCTCGCCTGCCAGGACATGCCCAAACTGTGCATTCGATCGCTGCCCACCCGGGCCGGGATCGCCTACCCGCGCGACCATACCCGAAACCGAGCTTCAGGTCCGCAATTATCCTCCGCTCACCCCCGTGGGTCAAGGTTTTCAGCGGGTTTGTCGCGTGCAGGATGGATCGAAAGAACGACAAACATGAAGGAGTTGCGATTCAGAGCAGGCCGGCGGAGTTTGGCGCATAGCGTTTGCTTTCGATCCCGAATAAAAGGCCATATTGCTCGTTGGAGGAGACAAATCGGGCGGCAACGGGAAGCGGTTCTAGAGTAGGAGAAGCAATCTCCAAAATTCACTTAGGCGGGATGGCCGCGGGTTTTCCCGAAGGCGCGACGGGACCTAGCGCGCTACTGCGTCCAATTTTCGACGACCAACCTGGAGACCCGCCCAGACTCTCGCGTGTTGTTGGTCACCAGCGTCAAGCCTAGGCTGCGGGCGTGAGCCGCGATGAACAGGTCGTTCGCTCCAATCATGGTGCCCTGCCTTCTGAGGTCAGCGCGTATGCGGGCGTAGTGCAGAGATGCTTCGTCGGGAAAGTCTAGAATCTGGATGTAATTCAGAAAGGCGCTTAGCGCGGCGGCATCCTGGCGCCGCCGGGGAGAGACCTCAACTCCGAATAAGAGTTCTGACTTCGTGATTACAGAGATGCATACATCGCTGACGGGAACGGCACTCAGACGCTTGAGCACCGCATCATTCGAGCGCTTCATGATATAGGAACAGGTGTCCGTGTCCAGCATGTAGCGCGGCACTACGGCTCACGCTCCTGCGCGGGAAGATCTTCGACATTTTCCATGAAATTCGCCGAGGCAACCGGGCCCTCAACGAGGTAGGCAGTCCAATCAAACGGTCGCGGAGACAGGACCACCGCGCTTCCTTCTTTCCGTATAAACACCTCCTGAGTCTGGAATTGAAACTCCTTAGGCAAACGCACGGCTTGACTACGGTTGTTCATGAAGATTTTTGCTTTTCGCTGCATGCGCCCTCCAAGGCGACACCGATGGCATATACATATGTATATGCCATTCTACCGATGTCAGTCGACCTGCGCAAGTGGCAGTAACTCACGCCCGCCGACTTCACCTTCGTCCGCGAGAAATCTTGCTCTTTAAATAAAAGCAGCTCTCCGTTAAACCTAGGCTGTAGCGAGTGGCCGCTAGACGATCGTCGATTCCCACCGCGTTCGCGCCACATTCAGCTTGTACTTCGCGATGTTCATATTATTCGTGGCTTTGTCTTGCATCTCTTTCCAGCTTTCGGGCTTGGCCGGGTTCCCGGTCCGCAGGATTCGAATGTTGGTTTCGGCCTCTCCGGCGTAGAGCGACGCCGCCCCCATGTTCTCTCCAACAATTGGATCGATCGCGTTCGCTCGTTGGGTCGCAATGCTGAAGTCGGTCGGGAGAATTTTGATCTCATCCGGCAGTTGCGGGAAAGCGCCCGAACCGATCCTCTTGAGCCAATCCTCAATGGTGTGGATCGCAACCTTCAGTTGCAAGGCCACGGTTGCCAGGTCCGCGGTCCGCTGCTGGTCCATCTGTTTGCGCAGGATCGAGAGTGTTTCCGCGGCAATTTCCCTCTGCTGGTTTGACGTGTTCACCTGAGCACTGCTCGCATCCGCCTGCCGCTTGGCATGCCATGCGTAGTAAATGTTGATGGAGGTGAGCACCACGACGAGCAGCACGTTGGCGACGGCCGCATACGCCATCACCTCATTAACGCTGAGTCCAAATACTTTCTCCGACATTTCAGGCACCATCAGCGAGAGTATAGATCGTGCAGGTCTCAGGGAAACCGCGGCGGGAGGAAAGGGGACCAGAAAAAGTAAAGGCCGTGATCTTGGTTATGCTCTAGCCGCCAGCTCCTGCGAGGGAGCTAACTGCGTGGAGTATGCACCATCACGGCCCTTGATGCGATCACTGCTTTCGCAGTTCCAAACCCCAACTACCCCTCGCAGAGCAGTCGGTTTTTTCGGGTCTGGTCGTTCACTGGGTCACCCCAGCCGAACTGATCACCCAGCTTACTTTGGACTGGCCAACGTTTATTTTAGCCAACCCTTTCAGCCGTCGACGGGAGCAAAGGTAAACAGTTCGTTGATAATTGTCAATGCCGATTATTGGTGCAAACTGCGTGCGCAATAACGCTAACCACAGAGAGCGCAGCTCGCTGAAGAGAAGGTGTTTATAAAATGTGGAAATCGCATTTCCCGTTTTTCCACAACATTATGCACAATGACATTATGCACAACGACGCTGATGCCGCCAGGCGCAACCAACAAAGCAGAAACGCAACGAACCAACATAAGCGTCTTGACTTCCAAGGGATGTGTACCGCATGGTGATTGCAGGGGACAAGAGAATGTCAGATCTGGTGGCCTACGTGGATGGCGGTTCTCTGGGAAATCCGGGGCCGTCCGGAATTGGAGTGGTACTTGACGGCTCTGAAGGTCGCAAGATCAGAATCGCCAAGTGGATTGGACGCCAGGATAACAACGTGGCCGAATACGTTGCCCTGCTTGAAGCCCTGCAATGTGCGTTGACCCTCAAAGCCCGGAAGCTTCACGTCTACTCCGACTCCGAAGTGGTCGTCCGCCAGATGAAAGGGGAATACACCTGCCGCAGCCCCCGCCTCTATTCCCTGAACTGGATCTGCCGCAAGCTGGCCCGCTCCTTCGACTTCTCCATCTCCCACGTCCGCCGCGAACACAACGCCGAAGCCAACCACCTGGCGAACTCCGCCGTGCGCAAGCACGTTCTTTGACCACTAGTCGATTGACCAGGTCTCACACTTGATGGCAGCGGTTTTTGAAAAGTCATCCGATGGGATGGCTTTGTCACCTTCTACTGTTAGAGGCATCTTAAGCTATTATTTGTCTGGGGTTATAGCCATATCTTAAGGCGCATGCCTTGACGGCTTACCTATCCAACGATTAGCTGCGCGATGCCTCACGGGCGATAGGTTGCACATCGCCCTTTTTTTCACGACTTGCCTCAAGCTTCATCAACCGTTTCTCTAGCTGCGCTAATTGTACTTCTAGATTCAAGGTCTCAATCGCGCGCAGCTGCAGGTTCATAAGAGGCGCTAGACCGGCAGCAATCTTGGGGTGAACCTTGCCCGCATGCAGATCGGCGATTAGCCGCGCTACCAGGTCCCGGACGGCGATGGCGTTGTCGACGGTCGGCAGGGGCTCGGAGCTTGGGACGACTCGACCCTTCTTGCTGCCTCCAATTCGGCCCAGTTCCGAGGCCTTATTGGGATTGGCGTGGAAGAAGCAGAGCCCGCCCGCGGTGGCAGCAGCCCGGCAAGGCTTGCCGCTCTTTGTTCGACCTTGGCACCGAGAATCAGGCTTCTTGGCTGTCATGTTCTCGCTTGGCTCTCTCGTATGCTGATTTCCTGGCCCAATATTCATCTAATAGGTCATCAAGCGGGAATCTTTCGCCTGGGTGGTCGGTAAGCCTTATTACTAGGATGGGGCCACCCAGATCACGGAATCCATGAACGGGACATTTCTGGTTCATTTCCGCCTCGAACTCCTCTGGCTCGTCTGAGCGCACGATCGTAGGGCGCGACTTGCCCCCAACTTTGCAGATACAGTTGGCCAACTTTTCCTGCTCCGCCGTCTCCGCCAAAGCCTTCTCAGCCTTCTCCAATCGTCTGCGCAATCCAGCTAGCTTTCCTCCCATGTTCTCTACTCCAAGATCAAATTATAGAGAGCCCCGGTAGAATCCATCCAGAAACATATAACAGTCATCGTCGCATTATCCTTTATTTTTGAGTTAGATGAATGCTGTGAATCCTTATTCTCATGTTACGTAGGTAACCACCACAATTAATGTGGTTTTCATCGTTGCTGAGGCACTACTGGGGCGCAGAAAAGCAGGACTCGGTGGAGTTCGGTAGGACAATGAGGGAAACAGAGCCAGCCCTCCCTCTGTGCTTCCCAAATCGCTTCACCGATACCGCCGGCTCGTTCCGCGCAAATCGATCTTATTGGACACAAAAACGCGCAGCAGAACTCAGTCTGTAGGGTATTCAGTAGCCCCGAACCTAACCACGCTCTTCTTTGCGGCGTCGTTCGTCCGGCTGGTGCTCGGACAGATCGGATAGAAAGCTTTCGAGAATGAACTCTATTTGCTTATTCAGGGACCTATGTTCATGCTTGGCAAGATCGGCAAGCCGATCTTTCAGACCCTGCCGAATTCTGAGCAGCAAAGCGGTACTACGCTCTGGCATTCTCTGACCGTCCCTGCTTACCGGTAACGCCTCCTTGAATGAAATGATATCGTTTGTGATATCATTTTGATAGCACAAGGAGGACTTCCGACTTGCCGGCTCTCGCGGTTGGACCTAAAACAAAGCTAATACGTGACAACGTGCGCACAGTCAAGGAGCTTTATCCCCACGTCACCAATTCACAAATGCTAGTTCTTCGAGATATGACCCGTACGCTGCATCTCTCCGTACGAGTCGGTGACCTGCTCATGCTCGACGGAAATGGTACGTCACGCACTCCGGCTTGCTGCGACTGGCTCGAAGACGGAGGTGTTCCAGCATAAAAACGCAACTGGTCGAAAACGTTTCCAATCCCAGCGAGGGCCGTTGGGTGTTTAAGGCAACTGTTCTCAAGTCGGAATCCCAGAGCTTCGTCGGCTACGGCGATGCCGACCCTTCCAATGTCTCCTTCCTTGTCCAGGGCGCCGAAATGCGAGTTGCCGAAACTCGCGCCGTCAACCGCGCCCTGCGCAAAGCCTACGGAATCGGCATCTGCTCCGTCGAGGAGATCGGATCGCTCACGGAGCCGGCTACATCCTCTCCCCAATCAAGAAAACTTCCTCCACAACCCGCTAACGGAAACTACGGCGGACGAACAGTCCGTGATCACCTCTGCCAGATCATTCGCCAGCATCAACTCGACGCCACCCTGGTCAAGTCGTACGCCACCGACTTCTGCGGCGTCAAGACGCTTCGCGAAGCCACTCGCGAGCAGGTCGAAAACTTCGTCGCGCACTTGGCAGATTGGGCCAAGAAAGACCGCGATGCCCTGCTCTGCCAACTCAACAGCTATCTCGGCGCGAAGGAAGGTGCCGCGTGAGACGTCGAATCCAAGGCTTGCACGAGGCCGATCAGTCTGCTGCGTCTCAAGTTCGCGACGGTCTGCTACTCGTTCGCGTCGAGCGAGCCCACCATCGGTGGGATTCACGAAAACCGTTCTATCTCCTCCGCTTCTCAATCCTAGAGCCCAAAGAACTCACGGGACATTCAGTTACCGGACGCCTCTATTGCACGCCCAGAGCGCTGTGGAAACTCAACTGGTTTCTGCGTGACTTCGGCTATGACGCCGAACTGCTCGGCAAGATGAGATCGACGAGAAAAGCCTGATGGAGCTCCGCGGTGTCATCAAGATCAGCCACACGGTCGTGAACGGCACCTCCCTGCTCAACTCGACGGTTTCGCACCTGCCAGCCAATGGGAGCAACTTTCGGCGCGTCACCGACGAGCCTCGCTGTATGGGAGGCGTCAAAGTGACCTACAGCTACACCCAGATCAGCCAGTACCTAACCTGCCCGCGCCGCTATCGCCACCGTTACCTCGATGGCTGGCAAGAAAAAGATACTCGAGCCGCCATGCTTTTCGGGCGCGCCTTCGAACAAGCTCTCTCCGCCTACTTCCTGCATGAGGACGCTGCAGCTGTCCTATTCCGCGAATGGTCGCGCTACCAGAATCAAGCCTTGCGCTACTCGAAGGGCGACACCTGGGATCGGATGCTCCAACAAGGAATTCAATTATTAGATCGATTCTGCCAGGACGATCGCATTCGTATTCGTCAACCGCGCCGCGAACTGCAGATCAAGTTCACGAGGCCAGTTTCGGGAACAAATGACTTCGTCGCCTACGTCGATGCCATCGGAAAGCTGGATGGAGAACGCTGCCTGATCGAGTGGAAAACCACATCGAGTCGGTACTCAGAGGAACCGGACGGCCTACTAGTCTCTGATCCGCAACTCGTCTGCTACTCCTGGATGACCGGAATTTCCGAAGTCGCTCAAGTGGTCTTCGTCCGCAAACGCCGGTCGAAGTTCAGTACCTACGGACCACAATCAGCCGATGAACAACGTGCGGAATTCGGCCAGTTAGTGGAGGACACGATCCGTCGGGTCGAGTCCGCACAGTTTCTGCCTCACAGCGGCATCCGCTTCCCCCAGAACCCCTGCAGCAGCTGTCCCTATGTCGGACTTTGCCTGGGGAAGCCGGAATTGATCAACACTGCCCTCGTACGAAGGCCGGGAGCAGAAAACCTTGGTTGGCTTGACGAGCTTGCGTACTAGGAATCCGCTCATGCTGCCCAAGTTCAATCGTCGACGAGCGATGTTCGTGCTCACGAAGATCGACGAGATTCTGGCTTGGGAAAGGACAGAAGGAAGCAGAGCGGGATACACGGTTCGTTGAACTGGGGCGCTACTTGTGTGAAGTGCGGGCGGGACAATACTGGCGACTGGAGAACCCTGAAATCCTTCGATGAATTCTTGGAACGGCGTTTCCCGGAGTCGAGGAGAAAGGCCTATTACCTCATGTCAATCCATGAGCACCTGCCCCCGCAGGCAAAACGGGAGCTGAACGAAGTGGGTTGGACGAAGGGGCTGGAGCTGGCGAAGCTGGCACGGAGAGACGGGCAGGACTTCGATTGTGCAACCTGGTTGCACAAGGCCCGCGAGATGCCCAAGGAGCAGTTTAAGCAAGAGGTCGAGAAAGAATTGACGGGCCGGGAAACGGAACCGTGGGAGATTGTGTACTTCAAACTTTACAAGAGCCAGTTACCTGTGATCGAGCAGGCGATCGAGACCGCAGCCTTGATGCTTGGAACGGACAAATCACGCGGTTATTGCCTGGAGATGATCTGCGCAGACTTCTTGGCGGGAGCAAATCTGGAGAATGAAAACCCAGGGGTTCTCCTACAGTCGGCGTTACGATTCTTCAAGTTCCTTCCGGGACAAGAGAGACAGACATTTCTCCACCACGTGACCGAGAAAGCGTCATGACTCGGGGTCGACCGAAACGGAGACGCGTTAGGCTTGATCCGGAGCTGTACGAACGGCTGCGCAACCAAGTGCTACGTCGCGATGGCTGGAGATGCCAGTCGTGCGGCGCAATGTCCACACTTGAGGCTCACCACAAAGAGTTTCGCAGTCACTCCGGTGATGATTCTAGCCAGAATCTGATTACCCTGTGTGCCTCCTGCCACGCCAGCGTGCACGGCGGCTGACGCTCAGGCAATGCCGAAGATGTTACAGCTGTTCAACACCTCTAGTTTCGATTGATACAGAAATGTGGGGCGGGTCACTTAACCGGAAAGTCGCATTCGGACCGGTCCACGACAAACCGCGCAACCTCACTTCAGAACATCAGTCCGTGGGCTTGGTGTTTACGGTAACTGTGCGTGCCACCGCCCACTGGGGACGTACGGCGTGGGCTCGAACACCTTGCGGGCGCCGTGAGGGGCACCACCATATGCCGCATAGAAATTGCCGGCCGCATCAATGAAGATTCGGTTGTCGAATGGAACGGACCCCGCCACCGCCGCTCCTAGCGAAGTCATGCAGTTCTTGTTCCGCCAATCCCCCCTTTGGGCACTATCCTGACTCCGTACCGCGCTGGATTAGTGCTTGGCGTTGAAGATACGGGTTTGCCAGCTGCAGCAGGACGTCTGGTTCGCTGAGAAATACTCATCGGTTGCCCAAAAAGTCAGATCATCTGTCGGATCGGTCGTTGTGCTTACAATTGGGCCCCAATGCGCATCCGATTGATCTTCCCCGGTAGCGGTACAACCACCGGCACCGTTGCAGACGTTTATCGCTGTGCTGAGTTTCCCAGCAACGTTGGTCGTTTCCCAGGTGAGCGTCGGATTTAAGTTTAGTCCTGATGCGGTGCAGATGATGCCAAGGTCACCGTTATTGTCCATGGCGACACTGGGGGCAAAAAAGTATAATCCTTCCGACGAAAGATCCTCGATATCAGGAAGCGTCGACGATCCGGACTGCACAACGATCGTCGGAGTGCTGCCTGCCTGGATCTTGTAATACCGAACTCCAGTGCGCCGCGTCGTGTGATCTTCTTCGACAGTATGGGCGACTGCCAGATACTCTACGCCTGCCAAGACGCGATATGCCAGGCGATGCATCAGCCGGTCTCCCACCGAGTCTGTCACATTGCTGGGGAAACCGGGCTCCGGTACGCAGGTCGTTGTCCGCACATTGAAATTGGTTGTAGCACCCGGGAGTGTAATTGTTTGCGGTTGCGATCATGGTCGGCGGCGTTTGGGTGGCAATTCCGGCCCAAGTCCAGAAAGCCAGTTGGTTAGACTGGCAAAGACTTTGGGTGCAAGGGTTGTTGGTTCCGGGGTTGCTCGGATTGACCAACGCCATAAAGTATTCTCCAGCGGTGTTGGTGGGAATAGCGTTGCTGCCCTCGAAGTCGGCTGGCAGGAGGGTGTGGACGAGACTGTCACCTGTGCCCTTCTTGCCCACGGCATAGCTCGGAATGTACGTATAGCAGATCGGTGCGCTGCTCTTGTTTCCGGCAATAATGTCAGCCTTATCCAATTTGCAAACTTCCAATCCGATGGTGCCGTTGGACGTGGGGTCGAGAAGGTCCCACGTTACATAAAAACCGTCCGACCAACTTCCGAATCTGGGATGCGCTGGATAATACCTGGCCCCAGCACTCTTGCGAGGCAACGCCGGAGTGATGTTGTAGACGTAAACATTCCAGTAGCTCTTGCCGTTGCCCGCGCTTAGCAGGCTGGTGCTGACCGCTCCGTTTGCGTTCGACGCGCTGATCCCAAAGCAGTAGTGATAGGTTTTGGTGGCGGCAGTGTAGACGATATCTCCCAGGACGAATGCCGAGTCTAGCCGATCATATTCCGCGACGCCTTCGTTGATCGGTGTCTTGCAATACTTGAGCGCGTTGGGTGAAAACAGAGTTCCAAACGACTGGGGCGCGGCTGGGCCTGCGTTGGGGGCGTTGCTAAATATCGGATTGCCAGTGGCCTTGTCGAACGCCTGCACGTAGTTGCCCGCGAATTGGAAATACTGGCCCTGAGTTTGCGAGCCGACTGTCACGGTCGGACCGACGCCGCCATTGGACGCAACTCTCGGCGCGGGATTGACCGCTTGGCTGGCATCAATGCCTTCAAATTGTGCTCCCGCCGTTCCCGACCCGGGAGCCACGGTCGCGAACCCCCACCAGTTGTGTGCTTTGCAAGTCGAGCCTTTATCGCTGCCGCCGGAGGCGCAGAAGTTTTGGACCGGCGCCGCTGCAGGGCAAATCCCCGTTTTGGGAACGGCGCTACAGTTATTCTGACCCACTGAAAATAGACTACTCAGCGCGACCAGTGCGATAGTCGATACGCAGCTGCTGATCTTCATGAAATGGTATCTCCTTGGGAAAATCGGATCTCCTGGAATTGCGTTTACGGAGGGGGAAACGGAGTCTACACCTTGCACGTTGTTTTAGTCCTCACCGACGGGGGTTGTCAATACAGCCCTTCGCATACAGTCATAGGACTTACTTCGTCGTGGGGAGTTAGAGACGAAAGGAAGTTGGAGGTTTTCTTGGTTTACGCCCACGTCGTCCGCGCCGCCCGTTGGGGCGATTTCGCGTCGCTGCTCGGGGAGAAGTACCGCGCCTTCTATCTTCGGCCCTTTTTGCACCCAGCTTCGATAAAGCAACAGCGTGAGAGTTCTCTTTCTTTTCGCCCCATGGTGGAAAGGCGTTTCCGGAGGCACAGAGGCTCGCTTATCGAACAGCCCGACGCTCTCCGCCACGAGGTGCTACGTCGTGATGGTTGGAGATGCCAGCTCTGCGGCACAATGTCCAACCTTGAGGTTCACCACAAGGAGTTTCGCAGCCACTCCGGTGATGATTCTGGCCAGAATCTGATTACCCTCTGTAAACTGCATGCCCCGGTGATGTGCACCGCAGCTGAGGACTTACTCCTAAGCCAGAGGGCAAGACATTCGATGCGCACTCAAAGCAACTCTGCGAGACTAGGCGCGCGGAAAGACAGTTCCCACCTGCTCCAAACCCGTGCGGTAATCCAGCGCAGAGTTGGCGCTCCCACGCCCAATCTTGTTGAGATACTAATTCATGGTTACCAGGGCGTCAAAGTTCGGCGAAAGGGCTTTGGTAGGTGGGCCCGCAAGGGCTACACCGTGAGATGGTTACTCAAGGATATTCTTTATCTGGCGAAACAACTTACGTTAATAATGTCGTCGGCCGTCCATGCCGCCAGCACGCCCGAGGTATTGAAATTCCCAATGACAGAGAGGCGTTGCTTCCCCCGGTTTGCTTGCAGACAAACACGGTAGTAGAAGTTGTGCTGATGTCCGTACAGGTGCAATTCCAGGCCGTTGACGCCGTTGGTAAACCAATCGTCCCGGTGGTTGCCACGCCCCCTGTCCCAACGTTCACCGTAAATGATGTGGTTCCATTGTTGCTCGGGATCGATGGTGACACCCCGAAACCTGCAGCGATGGTGGGAGCGGCCGCCGAAAGTAAGAGCTTTCCGTTAAGCTCAACGCCTGCAGTATTTGGGAGAGTTAGAATGAAATTGCCTAGCGAATCGGCCTGCATGGTGACATCGCTATGGCGGCCGCCTCCGCCGTACCGAGAAAAGGTTATGTATTGCGATGGGCTAGGATTGGATCCCGTAAGAGTCCAACCTGAAGCGCAGTGCTACAGCAATTATCGCTCGGCGCAAATCCGGCTTGAAACTTTCGTCCATCCAATCGGTTATTGTTGATAACAACACCATAAGCCAGACCTCCGGGAACTGTACAAGTCGTCCCATTCAAGGTGATCTGCTCCCCAAGCACTTCATAGGGATTTCCTAGAGGCCTCATATCGAATTCGGCCCCAACTAGAATCGTATTGCTAGTGCCTGGTGCATCCCCACTCGTAGTGTTTATTCCCCACGCTGTTGAATAGTTGTTATACGCTTGCGCGATGCCAAAGAACGAGATGCCCGTTCGAATGCGCCCCCGGTTCACCACGCGGAGACGGCGGCGCCCCGAAGCGAGTGTCGGCTTTGTTAACTACGTACGCCCCTACTCCCTCGGCGCCATAATTCACGGTTGCCCCGACTGGAATCACCACTCCCCCAGAGATTGCATCGAGCTCGTTCGGCAAACTAATCGTGTTGAACGAGGATTGAGTAAACCCGCCGATGTTTGAAGATAAATAGGACTGATAATTGGTTCCGCCGAATACTCCAGGGTGTGTAAACTTAGTGATGCTCCCGGTGCTTACGCCTGCACTTTGATCTGGCAGGACCAGTGGTGACGCCACTCGGGGACCATAAATCAGCACCGTGAACGGCGATTGGGCCTGCTTGATGTAGAAGTGATAGTTCCCAAGCGAGTCGGATGTAAGTGGATTTGGGCTCGTACAGATATCGTCGGAAAGACTGCTACACAAGTTGGCTTTAGGAGAACACGGCTGGGTCGTGGTAATTGCTGGCTGAGTGCAGACTGCCACAGTAGCAAATGAGATTGGCCCCTTTGGTCCCACGGCTACTGAATCAAATCTCGAGTTTTGTGCGAAAGCACACGTCGCTAGCAGCAATATGATCAGCGGAATTTGAAGTTGTGAAAGATGATTTCCCGTGCTGAGCAAATGTGTCCTTTTGTGGCATAATAGCTGTCTACCGTTCCGCCATGAATTTCTAAGCGCCTGATATCGATCCGTGGCACGTCCAGCCTGCATAATCATGTTGTCTGCACTCCAGCACATCATACTAACGACAGTGTCGTTAGCAAGTTAAAATGTCCGCTTTTTGTAGCAAGTGAAATGTCCGGTGGTGGATTCAAGGTTGTAGCCTCGCCGACGCCCTGAGGTTTTTTGGGGGGCGGGGGAAAGGGGCGCCGTTCCCCTTCCTCTGCTTAGGTTTGTAGAAGCTGGGGTGTTGGTAGCGGGATACGGCAGGCTGCGGCCATCGTAGCGGCCCACACAGTGCGATCGTAGTACAGACTCAGCGTCCCTTCCAGATGTTGATGCACCGTCACCGTGCAGCCCGCCAGGGTGGCGCCAGCGCAGCGGCCAGTGCAGATTCTCAAAGCTCACGGCATTTCGCGATTCACTGTGCGCTACCATTGCAGGCAGAAAACGTTGTCCAGATCGGCTATCCGGCATGGCACAAACGTGCTCCCCGCTTGCTCCGGCTTCACCTGAAAACGGTGATTGAACTCGGCCGGGTAGTGCTCGCGCAGAAAGCGATTGGCCGCCTCCAGGGTGGTGCACCCCGCCAGCCGCAACTCCTGCGGCAGTCGGCCTTGCCAGGTGGAGAAGTTGCGTTCACTGCGTCCCCGGGCCTGCGGCGAGTAGGCGGGAATCATCTGGATCCCCAGTTCGCGCAACGCCCGTCCCGCCTGGGTCAAACGATTGGGGTCCACGGCCTCGCCGCCTTGGGGTCAGCCAGAAATGGCTGCCGCGATCGCTGTACGAGGCGCGGAAAATGCCTTTCCGCTCGATCACTTCTCGCAGCCCGGCCAGCAGAATTGTGCTGCACTCTTCTTCCACCAGTTGGGCGTAGTAGATCTCGCTGCTGGCATCGTCCAGAATGACCAGCAAGTCATACCAGCGCTCGTCCTGAAACCAGCGGTGTTCACTGCCATCGATGTGCAACAGCGTGCCCGGCAAAGGCCGCCGCTTGCGATGCTGTCCGCGCTTGCGCCCACGAGTAATCAGCCCGGCTCCTTGCAGTACTCCCTTGACCCAGCTGTAACTCAGATCGATCTGGTGCTCGCCCACCAGCTTCTCGTGAAAGTGCCGCACGTTCAGATCGAAGTAGCGATCGCGATACAGCTCCAGCACCCGTTCCAGCGTGGCCACCGGCACCCGTTTGGGCGACGGCCTCCCGCGCTGCCGGTCAAACGATGCCCGGAAGCCCAACTCCTCATAGCGCTCTAGGCTAGCGCCGCATCTGCCGGTCGCTGATGCCGATAATCTCTGCTGCCTGCCACCACGTAATCCTCTTTGCTATGACCCGCAAAATCACTTCCTGTACTTTCATTGCCCGCTCCATCGCGGCCTTCGTATAAGAGATCATGCTGCGCATGATCTCCTACCTTCACCGCTTGCAACGCGGACACTTCACTTGCTATTCCCACCGGACATATCATGTGCACAGCACATCATACTTGTTGACAGCTCCTTGGGTGCGTGTAAAAATATCCGGCCGAACGACTCTGATGACATGATTTCATCCTTCGATGCCGCCGCCAAACCGCGCGCATTGAAACGCGGGCAAGCAGGATCCATTGCGCACGAAAAGTTTTGCACTACCGTTCACGCTCGTACAGATGATGGATTTCTGCCGCGGCTTTGTAGCGACTGGTATCGGCTGCCGTTTTGAAGTCATGTGCTGCACGCGGACCAATCGCAGATTTCACAAACCGAAATCAGAAACGGCGCAGCTTGATCGCGCCGAGACTCAGGAGGCTTAACCCAAGATGCCGGTCTGCAAATGTGCAAACGATCGTTTCACAATTAGATTCCAGCGGCTAACAATTGTATCGTTTTTGCTTGCAGTCATGATAATCGCGACGGGGTGCGGCGGGGCGCCTCCGACGATTGCGACCCAACCCCAGAACCAGACCGTTACCGCAGGCCAGACGGCGATCTTCTCGGTTACGGCGGCGGGACCGGCTCCTCTAGCGTTCCATTGGCAGAAGGACCAGACGCCCATAACGGGTGCGACCTCTGCCAGCTACACCACGCCGCCAGCGTCTACTTTCGATAATGGCTCGAAATATAGCGTGGTCGTCACCAACCTTACAGAAAGTGTAACTAGTGAAGCGGCTACACTCACGGTGAAGGCGCCCGGACCCACCGATGTCCTGACCTACCACAACGATGTCGCGCGCACGGGGCAGAACCTGACGGAAACCTCGCTCACCCCCAGCAATGTTAATTCGGCGAATTTTGGCAAGCTGGGCCAGTATTATGTGGACGGCGTTGTTGATGCCGAACCGCTCTACGCTTCGAACGTTACAGTCCCGGGTAACGGTAAGCACAATCTGCTGGTCATTCCCACGGAGCACGGCTCGGTCTATACCTTCGACGCAGATTCCGGCGCAGTGATCTGGGCGGTCTCGATCTTGAGAGCTGGCGAGACCTCCTCGGACGATCGAGGTTGCTGGGACGCCAGGTCCTGAAATCGGCGTGACCTCTACGCCCGTGATCGACCGCACGAGCGGTCCGAATGGCGTAATTTATCTGGTGGCTATGTCGAAATCGGACGACGGTACTTATCACCAGCGCCTGCACGCACTCGATCTCGCGCTCGGGACAGAGTTGTTCGGCGGGCCTGTCGATATCCAGGCGACCTATCCGGGGACGGGCGACAACACCAACGGCACAAGGGTGGTCTTCGATCCTGCGCAGTACAAGGAACGTTCCGCGCTCCTGTTGCTGAATGGCGTCATCTATACCGGCTGGGCTTCGCACTGCGACGCACCGGCCCTACACTGGCTGGATCATGGGCTACAGCGCAGCCACGCTAGCGCAGACAAGCGTGCTGAACGTGACACCCAACGCCTACGCGGGCGCCATCTGGATGGCCGGAGCAGGGTTGGCCGCCGACAGTTCAGGTAACATCTATTTTGCTGATGGCAACGGTGTCTTCGATACCACCCTGAACTCCCAAGGCTTTCCTAGCAATGGCGACTACGGCAATGCATTCATGAAGCTCTCGACGTCCGGCAGACTTGCCGTGGCGGACTACTTCGAGATGGACAATGAGGCATCGGAGAACGCCACCGACACCGACCTGGGCTCAGGAGGCGTGATTTTGCTGCCTGACCTTAGAAATGGCTCGGGCAATACCATGCATCTGGCAGTCGGCGCGCGGCAAAGACACTAACCTTTACGTGGTGAATCGCGACTCCATGGGCAAGTTCACGCGAGGAGCAGCGCCAACGTTTATCAGAAACTTGAGGGAGTGTTGCCAGGAGGGGTTTGGGCGACGCCCGCGTATTTCAACAACACGGTCTACTACGGATCGGTGGGAAGCCCCATCCGGGCCTTCACGATCACCAACGCGACGCTGTCGAGCAGCCCTACCGCGCAAACCGCCAACAGCTTTATGTATCCCGGAACGACTCCCAGCATCTCGGCGAACGGCACGAGCGAACGGAATCGTGTGGGCGGTCGAGCTGGCCGGGAGTTCCGTTCTGCACGCTTACGACCCGACCAGTCTGAACGAGATCTACAACAGCAATCAGGCCAGCGGTTACCGCGATCAGTTCGGTCGGGGCACCAAGTTCACCACGCCGACGATTGTAAACGGCAAGGTGTTTGTGGGAACCACTACGGGCGTCGCCGTGTTCGGGCTGCTGCCCAAGTGAAGCTAGAGGCGGGCGGGCACAATCACATGGCGGCTCAATAGTGGGATGTTAATAGAAACATTAACACGTTTCTCTCTAGAGCCCTGACCAGAGAACTGATTGCTGCCGCTCGCAGCACCCTCGCTGGCTGTCGAGTGTAGCGCATTGGTTGTCGGCATTCTCACAGCACCGTAAACATTAGGGAAGTCGTGATGTCGCCGTCGTAGCCCAGCGTATTGCCGCTGAGGTGCCCCAATTTGCACTACCAATCCGAATGAGAGTTTCCGGTTAAGTTTCGTCGTCCTTTTCAGCGGGGATGAGGTCCGGAGCAGGGACGGCGCTTGAGTCCCTGCTCCAGCAGCGCTGACTAGCGTTCCTCATGCCGTCCCGTTGTCCACCAGTTGCTTGAAGAGCGCCGTCTTCATTGCCCCAGAAGTACGGCCATGGAATCACTGTTTAATACTTCTTAATACCTCTTAGTACCTCTCCATCCAGCTTGCCGTCGTCGTTGAAGTCGCCTGCGGCCACCCCAGGACGGCTCCCTCCCGAGAAACTACCAGGTCAGACTTAGGTCGCCATTGAAGTCCCCAATCGCGACAGCACGAGGACCAATTCGGGCAGCATATTGAGGAGGGACGATAAATATCCCGGTTTGAGCCGCCGATTGAATTTCCCGCGAGCAGTTGAAAACGTCCGAAGTCGCGCTCGCGTCGCGCAACGCACTCCCGCTCCGCCAGGTCCAGAGCTGGGGCTGCC
>CAWGBX010000007.1:0-178001 GCA_963820925.1 uncultured Acidobacteriota bacterium | reverse complement strand
CGCGCCTGCCGTCCACTTGCTAGTCTTGGGGTTGTAAATCTGATTGATTGCGACAACGGCGCTGTTCGTCGCTCCACCTACGACGTATACTTTGCTGCCGATTACTCCGGTGGCAGGCCCTTGAAGAGCGGTCGGCAAAACTGCGCCGCTGCTCCAGGAGTTGTGAACGATAAATGTCTGCTCGCTGGTCAGCTTGGTTGAGCCAGTGGTCACGGTCACCTTGCCGTCGATCGCTCCCGCAGGCACTGTAGCGGAGATGTAAGTCGTTCCCTTTCGCGTGAATGACTTGGCCTGCACTCCGCCACCGAACTTCACAACCGATGAACTGCTGAAGCCCTGGCCGAGAATGCCGACCTTCGAGCCAACCTTGCCGGAACTAGTGACCAAGGAAACGAATGGCGAGAAACCGACCTTCAAGCTGTAGAACACACCGGCGCCGACCGCGCCGCCACTCTGAGTGTTTCCATAGAGCACGCCGTTTGTATCCAGAGTAAGAGCGCTCATCGGATTGGAGCCGTGCGCTGAGTCAAACGTATGAAGGACCGAGTAAGCGCCGGCGGTCGTGATTTTGTAGATCACTCCGCAGCCCGAGGAACACCGCCTTAGTGTTGCCGCCGGTTGAGGCTGTGCCGTACAGATTGCCATCCGGCTGGAGTGGGACCGGCCACGGGGAAGCTTCCGTCCGCGCCGCCGATGAAGTTGTAAAGCACCGTGTAGATCCCATTGGTCTTGAGCCGATAGATCGTGCCGTTATGCGTTCCACCGTGTTCCATCGTTCCGTAAAAGTTGCCGTCGCTGGCCTGCGTCAGGCCGGACGGAAGTTGTCCGTCGGTTGCGATCAGGTTGTGGAGCACCGTCAGATGACCCTCAGCCGAAATCTTGAATAGCGTGCCGCCATTGCTGGCTCCAGCCAGGGCGCAGCTGCCATAAAAGTTGCCGTCGCTACCCAGAGCGAAGTTGGCGCATTGGTTGCCCTCGGAGCTGGCGAAGGTGTGCAGCCTGGTGAACGTGCCGGAGGGGGTGACTTTGAGAAAGTGCTCGTGAACTGCGTGGTTCCGTTGAATCCGCTCGTGGCCCCATAAAAGCTCCCGTCGTTGCCCTCCACCGGCGGAAGAAGCGGCCAGCCCCCGTCGCCCGTATTTGTAAAGTTGTGAAGCACAGTGAGCGTCCCGGTGGGTGTGATCTTATAGACAGTTCCGTCGCCCCCGCCGCCTCCGAGCACCGCCGTCCCATAGAGCTTGCCGTCCTTGCCCAGAGTCAGGCCGAGGTAAGGGTTCGAGCCGTCCGTTCCGTCGAAGCTGTGAATAATGGCCGGCGTCCCATTGAGAGTGATGCTATACACGGTCCCGGCGTTCGAAGTTCCGCCGAATTGCGCAATGCCGTAGAGCTTACCGTCCCAGCCTTGAG
Organism: uncultured Acidobacteriota bacterium; assembly: GCA_963820925.1. GTDB lineage: Bacteria > Acidobacteriota > Terriglobia > Terriglobales > Acidobacteriaceae > JABDBE01. Next base: position 176,594 of record CAWGBX010000007.1, on the reverse strand, counting down.
GAGACAGACCTGTGTAGAGAAGATCGTTCGGGTCGCCGTTGTTGGGATTGAAATCGTGCAGGTCTTTATAGGTTTGGGCTTGGGCAGGTATCACTGCGCCGGTGAGGGTCAGTACAACCATCACGGTCACAAACGCCGCGACCATACGAAAGGGCTTATCTCGTCGCCGAACGCAATTCATAGGGCCTCCTGGGAGCACAAGAATCTTCAGGTGTTTCGCGGATCGTTTCGAGTTTCATTTTCCAGCGCGTGGCAATCTCCTGGGAGTCTGAGACTCGCTTGGAAATGTGCAAAATATCCACTCTTGGAAACTGGTCGCCGACCTCGGCACGGAAAAGACAGTGGGGGAATTGTCTGAAGTGTTTACACACACCGCAGGCGGCCCTTATCCTAGCAGCCTTGCTTCCCCCTAGGCAAGGGACATCACGGGACAAATCAGGACATTTCAGGCTATGGGGTAACTGTTGCAAAATCGCCTCTCTGACAATGTCGGCGGTGTCAAGCCCTTTTCGAGCACACCATGGCACGACACTCAGAGAAGAGCGCCATTTCGCTCTAGTTGAAGGTGTTGCTTTTCCAACCGTAGGCTCGCTCGTAATCGTTTTCAGGTCAGCAATTCAGTCCGACCCATGCATCTCTTCGGATCGCAACCGCGATCATGATTACTACTTCGAACTCCCCCGTGAAAGGGGAGCGGGATACCCAATCAATAACTCGGTGTTCTACTACACACCATCGCGATGTCCGGGTTGTCCCGCGTGCGAACCCGAACTTTTTCCACTGCGCGTAATCCCATTCCTTACGCCACATCCAATACAGCCGAACCGCCAGCTTGCGGGCCATGGCGACCTTGGCGGTTTTCCGCCCTCGCCGCATCATCAAGTGGAGATACTTGCTGCGCCACTCGGGCACACTGCACACCGTCACCTGCGCCGCTTCCACCAGCAAGAAGCGCATCATCGAACTCCCCTGTTTGGTGATGTGTCCCAGGCGTCGTCGATTGCCGCTGGAGTCTTCCAACGGCACCAGCCCCAGATAGCTCGCGATCTGCTTGCCACACCGAAACCGATCGGCTTTGCCGATGATCAACACGAAGGCCAGTGCGGTTAAGGCACCGACTCCGGGATGCGTCATCAGTCGCCGCGCCTCGGGACATTTCTCTACCTCCTGCTCGATCGCCTGGCTCAACTCCGCGGTGAAGGGAAGAGCCCAGCGGTCCGCCGACCACGTTTGGTGAATACGAGAGCTCGGAGCGTATAATCCGCAGCCGAGGGGGAGGGAGTACGCATTGGCGTACTACAGATACTCCAAGCATCTCATTAAGTCCGATCACACCCTGTTCGATCAGCTGTTTGAGCCAGGGCAAACCACGCCCTACTCTGGCATCTACAGATGCGAAGTCTGCGGGAAAGAGGGCACTTGCATTAAAGACAAACCTCTACCAGCGCAGAATCACCACCAACATCAGCCGAATCAGGGTCCGATCCGTTGGAGGCTGGTTGTTGGGCATCAGCCTGACCCAAATAAGTGAGCGAACAGGCATTCACGGGCCTTTGTGATGTTTCTGGCCCCCACACTTCACACTACTGCGTTTGCCTGGAAACCTGCCACTCAGAACACGGTCAGTGAGTGTAACCGCGACGATATTTCAACAGTTACCCACTCGTTAAGTTTTCTAAATGGAAGTGCGAAACCGCAAGCTGCCCGGATTACTTCCGAGTTCGTGACCGAGTCAGCCCAACTTTCGTGTTGTCCTCCATCCGCTCAGAATGCCGAAGGTGTAGATCGGTAGGCGAGCCTCGGTCGAGCCCTGCACGGGCTCGCCATTCGTGCACCACAGCCGCACATCCAGCGGACGGCAGGAACACGAATGGCGAGACGCTCTCGAGCCAAGCGCTCAGTCGTCGTGGTGCATGGGACGTAAGTTGTTCTTGTACACGGCCTTGCCTATAGCCTTTCCCAGGCGCTCGCCTGCGTCCTGATCGGTTCGAAAATGTATCCCACCGTAAACGCGCGCGTCGGAGATGTCGTCGGTAATCTGCTTGAACGTCGTGTATTGCAACACGATGTCGGGCACGGCGGGATTTGACAACGTAATGCAATGCCCGCCTTCACCGTATATGCGTTTCAGAATCTCGGCTGCGCCATTCGATGCGCTGCCGTGGTTGGAGGGATAACTCGGGAAACATGGAGTCGTGACAAAGGGGACGAAGCTGGGATCAGCCTGGGTTTTCGGATTGCCGTCTGTGTCACCAGCATGGATCGCTGTTTCGGGTCGCCAGAAATTGTAGTAATACTTGTTGAGGAATGACGCTACCAAGCTGTCATTCATCGCCATGTTCACTACGGCCAGCGCACGAGCATTTTCCGTGAGAGAATGCCACCGCTCCTGCGCAACCTGCTGGACGGCCTGATTGAAGACCTGAGTTGGCGAGGACGCGGCATAGAAGAGCGCGACATTCGCGCGATCTTGTGGTCGCTCTGTGCTGTCGATGCTTCCCACCGTCATTACTTCGTTGTAGGTTTTCGCGTATTTGTTGCTCGCGAGCGCTGGTGGCGGATCGAGGAGAAAATCACCGGCACTGGGGATGCCGAACGGAGTTACGTTCTGCCATTGAAACGCGACTCCGACCGCGACTCCATTCACAATTGGACAACTTGGGGTGGCCTGCCATTCTCCGGGAACCGGCGGTCCGGGTATCTTGAATTGCGGGGGCGACGATCCGTCGTCAGCACGCAGAGCGATCATGGCCAAAGCTGCGGCTTCACCCGTGGCAATGCCGTCGGTCTTGGCTTGGCCGTCTGGTATAGATGCCAGCGAGTTGGCGCGCTCTGGGTCGAGCGTCCAGGCGCTGCCTGGAAAATAAGTGCTAAGCACGCGATATGCAGCCTGGATGGCTGCAGCGTCGGCAGATGCACCTGGCGGAGCTACGATCGTTCCAAGATAGGGATGATACTCGCCGGTGATGGCGTTCACGGATTCGAATACCGCGAGCTGTACGATCGCTGCGGATCGTGCCTGGGCGAATGGGTTTTGGCTATTCGCGACCGCTGTGTTTACCGCGATCACGTTCCAGTCCAATACGGCATCGGCTTTTGCGACGGCAGACGCGAATAGGGTCGCCATCAACATGCATAGCCCGAGCGTCCTCTTCTTTGTGCCACCATGTATCCTTTTCATTGTGCTTCCTCCTGATTCTTCACTGGCTTTCGGTCAGTGTGGTCGGCATCCTTGCAGCAGCGGACGTAGTTGTCCATATCGGAGAGCGTGTCGCGGCGTTATGCTTTGTGTCGCTCTAAACACAAGCGGGGTTTGCACTTGCGTCGGTGTTTCCGATGTAATGTAAGATCATTGCGCTTCCATGAGGTGTGCCATGGCTTCCGAGCCAGCTGGAGTGGAGCAACCGATCCGGTTCGGCGAAGGCTACGAGCTAGACCTGCGTCCTCGGAGGCTGCGCCGTGGCAGTCATGTGCTGAAGCTGGAGCGCATCCCGTTCGAGATCCTTCTCCTTCTGCTTGAGCACCGGGACGAGATTGTTACCCGGGATCAAATCGTTTCCCGGGTTTGGGGCCAGGGTGTCTTCCTGGATACCGACAACAGTATCCGGGGTGCGGTCCGCAAGCTTCGCCAGGTCCTGAAGGATGACGCCGAGACCCCACGGTTCATACAAACCGTCACCGGGCAGGGGTATCGCTTCATCGCGCTGGTTATCACTCCCAAAGAACCAAGCGCAGCTTCCGAACCAGAGGCATCGGGCGTTTCCACCAGCGACCGGGATTTTGTGTCGGAACTCGATGGCTGGTTACAAGCCCGAAGACTGCGTTTAGTGGAGCCAGATCAGGATCGTACGACGGAAAAGACGACGGATGCCGGAACCGCTCATCGACAACGGAATCGGAAGGCCTACAGGTGGCTTTTTGTTGGAGTAGTGGCTTTGCTCTCAGTCGCGTGCCTTTTGTCATTCCTGGCCGTTTGGGGCTGGCGACGAGCATCGAACCCGCCCACTAATTCCCAGGGCAAGATAGTCCTTGCTGTCCTGCCGTTCGAGAACTTGAGTCGCGATCCCGAGGAGGAGTTCTTCAGTGAAGGCCTGACTGAAGAAATGATCACCCAGGTCGGAAAGCTGAATCGGGATCGACTCACCGTGGTAGCCCGCAGTTCGGTTGCAAAGTACAAAGGCACCAATCTGGCCGCGAAGGAGATCGGTAAAGAACTGAACGCGGACTATCTTGTCCAAGGCAGCGTTCGTCGCTCGTCGGATCGTGTACGCATCACCGTTCAACTCATCCAGGCACAAAATCAAACGGACCTCTGGACCGAGAGTTACGACCGCGAACTCAAAGATCTGTTCGCTGTGCAGGACTCCGTGGTGCAAAGCATCGCAAGCCAAATACACATCGCTCTCACCGAAGAACAGAAAACACGTTTAGCAAATCCGCGGCTAACCAGGCCTGAGGCATACGAGGCGTATTTGAAGGGTCGCTACTACTGGAACAAGCGAACCGCCGACGGCCTGCAAAAGGCGGAGCATTATTTTCAGCTGGCCATTGACAGCGATCCAACCTACGCCGCGGCATATTCCGGGCTGGCCGATTGCAACAGCGGACTTACGTGGCACGGGTTCAAATCCCCGGCCGACGCGCTTCCGAAGGCTTACGCGGCCGCTCGCAAGGCGGTCGAGCTCGACCCACGATCGGCTGAGGTCCATGCCTCCCTGGCCCTTGTGTTCAGCCATGGTTGGAATTGGGCTGGAGCCGAGGCCGAGTTCAGGCGTGCGCTGGAGTTGGATCCTCAATATGCAAATGCGCACCACTGGTATGGAGACTATCTCTCCATTAAGAGCCGCCATGACCAGGCACTTGCCGAAGCCAGCCGCGCACTGGAACTCGATCCACTTAATCTCATGATCAGTACCTGGGTGGCACTGCGCTACTATCAGGCGCATGACTTCTCCCGCGCAATCCAGCAGGCTCGAAACTCTGTTGAGCTGGACTCGAACTTCGCAGCTGCACACCTTCTGCTCGGCGAGGGCTACGTTCAGGCAGGCTTGCACAGCGAGGGCGTTAGTGAGCTGAAGAGGGCTGCGAGTCTGTCAGGGGGTAGCCCACTCTACACGGCGCAGGTCGCGGTTGCGCTTGCAGCGGCAGGGCGGAAGAGTGAAGCACTTCGAATCGCGCACGAACTGGAAACAATCTCGAGGAAGCGTTACGTTTCGCCCTACGGGTTGGCTCAGACCTACGCAGCGTTGAACAGCAACGAAGACACATTCAAATGGCTGCAAGCAGCGTATGAGGATCGCGACGTTTGGATGGGATACCTCGCTGTCGATCCGATCTTTGACCGCTATCGCTCCGACCACCGTTTTCAAGAGCTTCTCCAGCGCATCGGCCTGCCCTGACTTAGATTACGAAATCCCCGATGTTCTGCCATTACACTCAAACCCCCGGTCGCAGGGGTCAATAAGTGAAATGAGGATTTTTCGACAGCTATCGGTAGGTAAATCCAGCCCGTTACGGTCTGTTCGCTACTTCCGCTGAATGGACTCTAAATACTGAGTTATATTTTCTAGCCGAACATTGCCCAAGTCCTGATCAAACTCAATCTCGTGAAAAATGGGTCCCCAAATCGGCATCGTCTTCGAGCCGTGTGCGGGCAAGAGATCATCTACGCCAAACATTATGGTAGTCCGCACATGAATGGCCGGAAATGCGCCGCCGTTTCGCTGGGAGAGTGTCGTCAGGTCAGGAACGTCTCGCTTCAGCGCCTTGGACACCGGGCCATTCCCTCGTCCTTCAAGTCCGTGGCAAGCAGCGCAGTTATTCCGAAAGATGGTGGCCCCGTCCACCGGACGCATCGGCGGTTGTCGTTCGGGCGTAGTTTGTGCGCAGACAGAGATGACCACTGAAATTAATAAGACTAGGATCGGAACTTGTCCCGGCATTGTGGCCTCCGGCGAAGAAGTGATTGAGCAGAAGGCGACTCGTAGCGCCCGCCCTACCAATGTTGTACGTCTCCTTCACGCGCTAGTGGAGTCGGATCCAGAGCTCTAGGACAGCCGAGACGCAGTTTCGGTAACTCAGTTCTAGCTCATTTCGATGTTTCGGCAATCGGATGTTCCGGTGTTTAGCCATAAGTGTTCCCGCGCAGAGGCAGGTGGCTTCCCGGCTTTCATGCGACAACGGGTTCGTGGGAGCCGGCACCCTCTCCTATCTACCAGCAATCGAAATCACGAGTACGATCAACACGAGAAATAAGATAAGCGCCAGTCCTCGTGCCCATTCCAGTATCACCTCGTCGTGGGTCATGCCGTTGCCGGCCGCGGCCTGTTGCGTTCGAGGGGCCAAGTGCCACTTCTTCAGAAACTCTTCGTTCCTCTCCAACCTGGAAATGCACTTAACGATGCGGGCAAACATAAGACTCTCCTGTCCTCTTGGAGTAAGAGACCCGGAAGCTTCCTCATTGCCCGGGGGAGTTTTCGAGTCGGGGTGCAAGCAAGATTATTCCCCATAAGATCGAGAGTCAGTGACCCGCGACACACAACCGTGTGACTAGACGCTAAACCTGGCTTACACCCTGATCTGCCCGATTTTTTTTAAGCCGGATGGATTGTTATGTAATGCCGGGCCGGGAGTCGCGCTGCACGAGGCCATGCCGCATAATTGATAAAATCAGGCCAATTCCGCTGAAGATAAGGGCTCTAACACTCGTCGTGGTAAGAGAGCTTCAACCACGGCACATTTTCGTAAAGAATTGCCGGAGCAGCAATGGTTCTCAAAGCAGCCGTCCTTTTGCTGGCGTCAACGTCGATCACTACTAGCCGGTTATCGCTATCCTCAAGAAGGACAGGATCATTCAGCATGGGAACATAACTATTGAGTTTGGTCATCACACAACTCGCTTTCTCGCCCCAGGTTTCGTGCAGCTTCCGCTATGTCGTGATCAGGGACTCCAAGGCAACGCGGTTGGGGATCACAAGCGTAGAGCCGTTCTGTTGGATGAGACGCTGCTTCCTGAAATCCGCGAAAAGTCGGGTGACGGTCTCTCTTGAAGAGCCGATCATCTGTCCAATCTCTTCGTGAGTCGAAGACAGCTTCATTTGGCTGGAGTTCTTGGATTCAGTGTTCTGGTCGAGCCATCCCACCAGCAGTCGAGCAAGCCGTTCGCTGGCGGAGGCGGAAAGTATCAGGTCACGGATTTCTCGGCAAGTGCCGGCGTAGTCCTGGCTGATGTGCTGGGTTACCCACAGGGCGAGCTCGCCGTGCAGGCGCATGAGGCGCAGCAAATCGCATTGTCGCAGGAAGCTGATTTCGCACGGCTCCTGGGTTTCAGCCGTGGCTTCGTACTGGCGCCCGGAAACCGCCGCGGCAACGCCCAATGGGGCACCGGGCTCAACCACGCGTAAAATGAGGGTTCTGCCGTCACTGCCACAAATAGAGAGCTTTACCCGGCCTCGACGCACGATGAATACTCCCCGCGGAGTCTGCCCTTCGGAGAACAAAACCGCTCCCGTGGAATAGGTGGTGGTGAGTGCTTCTTGCTCCAAGACACCGGCTACGGCTGGCGGAAAATCGCAAAGGGTTTTGACTGCTGGCGTCAGTTTCTGCGCATTGTTGATGATATGTGTGGCCATATATTGCCCCCGCTCACAGCTTCCTAGGCAAGTCCATAGCCACCCTTCTCAGGCGGGCAAGATTTCAGTGAACGTCGTCTAACCGAAACAAAAAGGTGATTCGATCTAAGACCCTGAGATGCGGCTACCCGACCCTCCCCAACCGAGTTGCGCCTAGAAGTGCGCACTTTCACTCACCTCTGTGTGATCCCCGTCACTGGCCGGTTGGTTACATAGGGGCGGCTAGTTGTGGTTTGCCATCTTGCGCAGCGCTGCCACATTGCGAATCACCAGAGTCGAGCCTCTCGACTCCACGATCTGACGCTTCTTCATCTCAACGAGCAGCCGGGTAACCGTTTCTCGCGAGACGCCAATCATATTCGCAATTTCCTGGTGAGTGAATCGAAGCTTCAACCGGGGTTCCGGTTTGGCTCCTTCGCCGTTCCTGGAACTCCATTCCAGAAGCAAGTTAGCCAGTTTCTCGTGGGCGGAGTGTGACAATCCCAGCGAGCGCACCTCATTGCAAGCATCGTGATACTTTTCGCTCAGCTGCTCGGCCACTTTGAAGCAGGCCTGCACATCGTCCTTCAGGAAGCGAAGGAAGTCATCGCGCTTGACGAAATTGACCTGGCAGGGATCGATCGTCTCCGCCGTCACTTCGTAAGGCTTGCCGGAGATCGTGGCACTCAATCCCAGCACCTCCCCGGGTTCGGCAAGTTCCACAATCATCGTTGTGCCGCCAGGTGAGTTCATGGAAAGCTTTACTGTGCCTTTGCAGAGCACAAAGATGCCGCGTGGCATCTGTCCTTCGACAAACAGCACCGCCCCCTGGGGATACGCGGCCACGTACTTGATGTTTTCAAGGGTTTGCAGCGCGTTAGCAGGCAGATCACAGAAGATGCGATCCGCGCGCAGCTTGCATGTAAGACAGCTTTCGGCAATCTCCATTCCATATGGTGAGAGCATAAACTAGCCTCCTGTAGCACCTTGTTTGACGCCCTCGGGCCAAGCCCACTCGGCTAGGTTGCATCTTGCGCAGTCCACACAAGCTGAGCCGGTCTCGGTTAAGCTCAGTGTCCGCTCGGATTAAACCGAAACACTACGCTGCTGCTAGGCGGTCCAAGGAAATACTCGATGACTCTTCCACGTTGTCCTCGTCGTCAATCGGCACACAAACTAGGCCGAGACAGGCTGCACACGTTGAGCCATCCGCAAAAACGTTTTCTTCGTCGCATTGCGAGCATCTGCCGTAACCGAAGCTATCCATGACCAACTCCTGGTTTCAGGATCGGTTCCGAAATCGGAGCCGTCCCCAAGATTCCCGGCTTGACTTGTCCTGAACAGTCGCCACACAATTCCTGGAACCCTTGTTGCCCGCAGGAGTCCACTACTGTGGCAGCTGAGATAACTGAGATAAGCGGCAGGTAATCAGATTGAGCAAGTCTGCCACACTCATCCCTGAATTGAGCATCTCGATCATTTCTTCGATCCTGAAGCCCGCTTGTTCACCTGCTCTGGCAAGCTTCCCTACAGTTCTTAAGAAGTGGGCTTGCTCCAGCCCTTTCGAACACTCACAAAATGATGCCATAGTCCGAAGCTCGCGCCTTCACTAGGGGAAGACTAGGGGCCGTCGGTGTGAAAGTATGTGATCGGTGTCACACGTGTTTCGGCGTACTTTCAAAGATTCAGCTTTGGAGGACTCTTGACCGGGCAGTGACCGACGTACCCTGACCTGCCCGGTTTTTGTGAGCCGGATGGATTGTTATGTAGTGCCGTGGCGGGGGTCGCGCAGCACGAGGCCATGCCGCACAATTGAATGAAATCAGCCATAGCGCTCATTGACCTATGACGCGGGTTTTGAGCGTAATCGCAATTTTTCATCAACTAGGCTCAGGTGTTCCGGTCAACCCGTTCGCAAAATCTGAACTGCTTTATTGATTGGACGGGCGTCGTTTCTTGGGCGAGGGCTTCTCCGGGATGTTGTCGTCAACAATAACTCTTTTCGGAGATCGGCCAGCCGAAGACACTAGCTGAGCATTTTTGCTCTCCATCGAAGCCGCGGTCTGCTGAATATAGGAAGACAACTCTTCCCTGAGCCGATTCATGTCGGAAAGGTCGTTGCTCAAAGCTGTCAGCTCAGTTTTACCTTCGCGCGAACCGGGTGGGAGCAGCGAATCCAGAGACTCGCAGACCACCGTCAAGTCTTTATACAGCTTAAAGGTCGTGGAGATGCTTCCACCAGAGGCTTGCGAATCGTGAATCAAATCGGGCACAGCAAATTGGAGATTGCGGCGCAACGCTGCTGTCACCTTGGCCTTCTGGGCTTTGTCTCCCTGCCAGAATGTAACCCAGTGGAGTCTCCCGCCCTGTTGCTGCAGGTTCGTCAGGTCCTGGCTTGTTGCGGGGGCCGTGCGCATCAACTCAGCCAAGGTTGTGTTCAGGTCGCGTGCAACTGGAGAAGGTGAAGTCGAGACTGCGGCCAGTCCTGATTGTGCGAACAAGCCTATGCTGAAAACAAGGACGAAAACCATGACGAGAACACCCCAATACGCCCGGCGAGTAGTGGTTGTCATAAAGCAGACTCCTTCGTCCAACCGCCCAAGCATAGCCTGATTCCACGAGAGACAGGCTATTACCGACGTCTAATTGCCCAAATGTCAACGGGTATTGTCCGAATGGGCGGATCGGTTACTGGTCTTGCGGGCGGATGAAGTTGGACTATCACGGCGACAGCGGCATAGTGGAACCGCATGGAAATGTGCGGATACAAACTCAAACCCCTGCCCAAGGCATTTTGAGTGCTATCGTTTAACACCAATTGACCAACAGGACATGGTATCCGGGTTGCCGACCATCTTCTCGTAATCGATGCGGGCGAGTTGTGTTAGCCTCCAGAGAACACATGCCGGTCCGAAGTGTCACTCAGAAACGGAGGAGACCATCATGATGCCAGGAACAACATCGATCACGGACGTCGCGGAAGCCTTCTTCGACGCATGCGAGACAGGCAAGGGATGGGAAGCCTGCCGCGCGTATTGCACGCCCAATGCGACATTCTCGGCACAGGCCGAACCGTTGCTGGATCTAAAAACGCTCGCGCAGTACACAGACTGGATGAAAGGCATGTTAACCGTCCTGCCGGACGCCCGGTACGAGGTGAAATCCTTCGCGACGGACAGCTCTCGGAACAATGTCGCCGCCTACGGAATTTTCTATGGAACGCATACCGGGCAAGGTGGGCCCGTTCCTCCCACCGGTCGAAAGATCAGCACGGATTATGTCTACATAATGCAGTTCGACGGCGACAGGATCGCCCACATGAGCAAAGTATGGAACGCTGGTCTGGCGCTAAAGAACCTCGGTTGGGCGTAATTCTCAGACCGCTGGAGCGATGTGTCGCCGCGGATTTCGTCATCGTTCAGGCCTGAGCGGATGACGGGCAACTCGGAAGTCAATGTCAACTGATGCTATCAGTATAGCGCTCAAAACCCCCTTCAAAGGTCAACGAGCGTTATCGCGATGTTTTCAATAGTTACGTCGAGTGCTGTGACAGAGAGGACCAACGGCACATTATTGCGTCAACCTCCTGCGGACAGAGGCAGGGATTTCTCCGCGCAAGAACGGATGTGCCAGTCGCGATAGCTCAGACAGCTCTGCATCCGTAAATTGCTCTTGCGTCCAACCAGACAAGTTCGCCTCGATGCGATACGCTCCGGGTTTCAAGCCGCCGAAAAGTCGTATCCAAAATGAAGGGTCCCATCCCAAGCGTTCGCCGGGCTTGAGCAAAAAGGCCTCTTTGCTTATTCGTTCGCTGACCGTTTTCGGATCGCCAATAGGTGAACGGCAACCGAGCGTTCTTATGTTCCGTGAGTCCCGGTTGCGCTGGCCGGCTTTGGCTCGCGGTCACGGACCTTTTCACCGAAGTCCGAAACCTTCTTGGCGATGTCGGCTCGCGTTTCCTTACCTCTGGCTGGTGCGATTAGCAGGCCGACTCCTACGCCAACGCCCACTCCGATCAGCAGAGCACCTACGTTGCTGAGTATTTGGGACTCTTCTTTGCCGCGAAGAGCGTCGGTGGCACGCCCCAAGCGGTCGGACGCAGTTTCATACGTCTCCCTAGCTTTGCCTTTGATGTTTTCCATGTTGTCCGGCAGACGTTCACGTAGATTATCAAGCAGATAGAGGCCGGTGCTGAGCAGGACGCCAAGAACTTCTCGCTTCTTAAATTTCATTTGGGTATCTCCACGACGAAATCGTGCTCAACCTGAGAGTTAGGGATTGCGCTCCGACCCGCACGGATTGCTCAGCGCAGGTCGGCGCGACTCAATTCACTTCAATCATCCCGTAAACGAGAGTACACACTTAGGCCGCTACTCTCTCAGCGATCTTCTTGGACATCTTGACCTCGACGACCTTCCGAATCATGCGCCGCGTTCGTTCCACAAACGCGAGTTTGTCCGCCAGGCAGCTTTCCAGCAGCACGCCGACACCATAGTGGCCGGTTACATCCGCTGCCGCGACCAACGCTGCGTACTCTGCAATGCGAAGGTGAGTCAGGTGAATGGCCTTTACCAAGATGAACAGGTGCTTTGCGGCTGGGTTTTGTATCTCGGCGAGTTCCTTGCGAAAATCCTCCACAAAGATGTCATGGAGGCGGGAGCTGACCTTAACAGGCTGTTCACCGATGAGCTTGAAGGACTGGTCTAGGGTGGCAAGGACTTTCTCTGAGACGAAAGCCCGCGCTTCCAAAGCCTCTTTTACGTCCGGGTCCTCGGCGAATTTGCTAATTTCCTGATACATCTTTGTACTCTTCTCTGTGCCTTGGCGGAGACCGCTAAGCAACTGTACAAAGAGTTCCTTCGGGTTTTGAACTGACATAAGTATCTCCTTATGATTGGGGTTACTAAGAAGAAAAAACTTCAGATGGGCTGACTTAGTTCAGGAGACCTGAAATGAGGAGAAGGTGGAAACCACCTCAATTCCGACCCTAGTCTTATGCGGGGGGACTGTCAAGCTGCTCGCTTTCCGATTTTCCGGGAAGCAACATTTTGGTTGGGTGTAAACGCCTTGATTGCATCAACAATCAATCCGCTACTCGACCGCCGAAATTGTGCTGGTAGAGAAATTCCATTAATCAGTTGCGGGCTACCACAAGCCGGACGACCACAACACCCTATTCGTCACGACTATAATGAAATTGTAATGATGGAAGGATAAGAACCAATCAAATCGGATGCACCATGGACGACACCAACAAACTTGTAAGTCCTTGAGGAATCAAATAGAGTAGAAAATTTCATAACGCGTCAAGACCCTGCCGTGTTCTCAAAATCCGCCGTTGTTAGTACTCTTCAGGGCTCAGCTTCCTCAACTCGGCAGCATAACTTCCGGTTGCCGACCACCCGCCCAGAATCGCCGCATCCGTGGTCGACCGTCACAATGCAAGTGTTCTGGCTTCGACATCCTCCCGTGAGAGCCGTCATTCGTTGACTAGCGGATGCCGCATCCGTAATATGAAGCGACCCGAAAGCACAGCTGTCTCCCGAATGATTGGCCAAACCATCTCGCACTACCGCATCGTCGAGAAACTCGGGGGTGGCGGGATGGGCGTGGTCTACAAGGCCGAGGACGTAACCCTGCACCGGTTTGTCGCTCTGAAGTTTCTGCCCGATGACGTCGCCCAAGACTCCCAAGCATTGGCCCGCTTCCAGCGTGAGGCTCAGGCGGCCTCGGCCCTCAACCATCCCAATATCTGCACGATCTATGAAATCGGGCAGCAAGATAGTAAGCCATTCATCGTGATGGAGTTTCTGGACGGGCTGACGCTCAAGCATCGGATCGCCGGAAAGCCCCTTGAGACCGACGTTCTGCTCGGTTTGGCGATTGAGATTGCCGACGCGCTGGACGCGGCCCACAGCGAAGGGATCGTCCATCGTGACATCAAACCCGCCAACGTTTTCGTCACCAAGCGCGGGCACGCTAAGATTCTCGATTTCGGTTTGGCCAAGGTCACAGCCGCGACCAATTCTTCGAGCCAGATTGTAGCGACCTACACGCAGACAGGAACCCTGGATGGGCCGCATCTCACCAGCCCGGGAACGGCGTTAGGCACCGTCGCCTACATGTCTCCCGAACAGGTGCGGGGCAAGGAACTGGATGCGCGTACCGATCTGTTCTCGTTCGGCGTGTTGCTGTACGAAATGGCGACCGGAGCATTGCCGTTCCGGGGGGATACCTCGGGGACGATCTTTGAGGCCGTCCTGAACCGCGCTCCCATCCCCCCAATTCGCCTCAATCCGGACGTGCCGGCAGAACTAGAACGAATTATCAACCGCGCCCTGGAGAAGGATCGCGATTTGCGCTACCAGCATGCCTCTGATATGCGGGCAGAACTGCAACGCCTCAAGCGCGATACGGATTCGAGCCGCCATATCTCTGCCGTGAGCGCTGAGGAAACATCCGCGCCGCAAGCGATAGGCCAGCCCACGCCCACTAGCGGCAGCGCAACCGTGGTGGTGGCGGCGCAGCAGCGCCCATGGTTATATGGGGTAGCCGCTACGGCGGCGCTCATCATCCTGGCAGCGGCTGGAGTGGGTTTGTACTTGCTGCTTCATCGCGCAGCGCCAACCCCATTCCAGAACTTCGCGATCACCCAGGTCACCAATTCCAGCCGGGCAATCGTTACCGCTATATCTCCCGACGGGAAGTACGTGCTGACGGTGATGGACGACAAAGGGCTGAACAGTCTCTGGCTGCGCAACGTGGCGACCGCAAGTGACACACAAGTGGTCCCGCCCTCATCCACCATTGGCAACGTCGCGTTCTCGCCGGACGGAAATTACATCTTTTTCCGCAAGGCTGAAAATGCTATCGCCAGTGATTTCAATGTTTATCGCGCCCCGGTATTGGGCGGCACTCCAAAGGCCGTGGTCCACGACGTGGATAGCGCATTCACGTTTTCTCCCGATGGCCGGCGGATGGCCTTCATCCGCGCTAACAGTCCGGAAACGGGTAAGTATCGCCTGCTCGATGCGAATCTCGATGGCAGCCATGAGAAGGTACTGCACATCGCGCCCATGGGTTTTCTTGCCCGCTGGGTGGCCTGGTCTCCCAACGGTAAGCAAATCGCCTATCCTGAGGTCCAACCGGGGAACGCGCTCGGTGGAATCAATCTTTTCGGTTTGGATACAGGAAAAATTCAAACCCTCATCTTTGCCGACAAGGAAATCTGGGAGATGACGTGGTCGTCCGGTGGGGATGGCCTGTTTGTCATCTATCAGCAAAAAGGGCCCAACTACAACCGCCGCCAGATCGGCTATGTCGCGCTGGCTGACGGCCAGTTGCGTTCGATTTCTCGGGACACCAATAGCTATGCGACTTTGAGCCTTTCGGCAGACGGCAAGACTTTGGCCACGGTTCAACAGAAAGTGGTGAGCAATTTTTATGTCTTGCCCGGGGAAGGCAGCACGTCTGCTGACATCCGTCCGTTGGTTTCAGGCGACGACCACATCCAGTTTTTCAACTGGACCGATGGTGGCCTGCTCACATCCGACCTGACCCAACTCATGCGCAGGGATGCTAACGGGCAAAATTCCAGCCAACTGGTCAGCGACCCGTCGGCGAATATTCTCAGCCTGTCTCCGTGCGGCACCCAGTACATTGTTTTTCCCTGGGCATTTCATGACAACAGCAACTCGGTCAGCATCTGGCGTGTCAATGCAGACGGCTCCAATCCGATGAAGCTGGCCGACCAGAGGTTCGACACGTTTCCGGTGTGCTCGGCCAATCAGAACTGGGTTTACTACTGGTCTGGGGTTAAACAGCTTTGGCGTGTTCCTTTAGACGGCTCTGCCAAACCGGAGCCGATTCCCGGCAGTGGTGTCGAAGGTGCATTTCTGGCAGGGCGGGGCATCGGCATTTCGCCAGATGGAAAGACCCTCGCGTATGTGGTTGCAATCGTAAATACGGCAGGCCCGACAAGCACGGATAAAATCGCCCTGCTGGACGTAGCGACTCTTAGTTCGCCGCGCATGTTCGACGCCAATCCGCGAATTTCCAAAGGTGTGCAATTTACGGCAGATGGAAAGTCCGTCGCCTACCCAGTCGCCGAGAATGGTGTGGATAACGTCTGGATTCAGCCCATCGACGGCACTCTCGGACATCAGATCACACACTTCAATTCCGAGCGAATCCTCTCGTTTCACTGGTCACCGGATGGCAAGAGTCTTGGCATCCTCCGCGGCCACACCGATTCCGACGTCGTCTTGCTGCAAGAATCCAAGCCCTAGATTGTCCCTTTATCTTGTTGCGACATTCGCGTCATGGCGCGCCCCAACATCTCATCCGAAAGGAGGCCAAGGATGGGACCTTTCGCGCGGAACCCGCGCCTGACAATCATCAGAGACTCAGCGACTCGAAATCTGCTGTGATAAAAACGTGATAGTTTCATGTTCAGAACGGGTCAGAGTCGATCAAAACGCATCAGAACTCAGTTCTAGTAAGCGGTTGACGAATCATGTAGAGTAGAGAATTTTCATAACGGTTCAGAACACCCCTGGCGATCTGTAATCAACCGGCGCAGCTACAAACCTTGGCTCCGATGCTCTGATGTTGTTTCCAGCTTATTCTCATTCAATAGCCACATGTCAGCCCGAACACCGATCGATAATGCCCAACTCCTGATCGAGTTCTTGCTGCCTATTAATGCAGTTGATACCGTTTCTGCGATTAACGCACAATTCATGCTACTTAGGATGTGAAGGACAGCATACTAAGACGATGGGAATTTTGGTGCAATTCTTATCTCGCAAGGACGCTCTGCCGTCCCTGTACGCTGACACTTCGCGATTCGGCCACTCAAGTTCTCGCTCATCCCATCTACAGCGCGTTCACGTGGCTGCGGTGTGCTATCGGGTACGCGGCGGTGAACCGGAGTTCCTTTTGGTGCGCACCAGGAACGGCCATTGGACTTTCCCAAAAGGTAGAGTGGACCAAGATGCGACGAACGCCGATGCCGCCGCACGGGAAGCATACGAAGAAGCTGGCGTAAGAGGATCAGTGGCCCCCGTCCCTTTTGTTTGCTACCGGCATTGCAAACCCAGACGACTGGGCTTGCGCAGACAAGTCATCCTAGTTGATGCTCACTTGTGCAAGGTTAAGCACTTAGCTCCACCACTGGAGGAGTACCGAGACCCAACGTGGTTCAGTGTGCCGAAAGCAAAGCGACGCCTGCAGAAGTCTCGGACTTCAGAGTTCGCAGCTGAGGTAATCAGCGTCATTGACCGGGCGGCGGAACGTATACAGCGTCGCTAGAGATAGACTGGTCGTACAAAGCTCACGCCGCAGAGCGGACCTCGCTCGAGGTTTTGGCCGAGGTCATCAAAGCTCTTAACTTCCACAAACCTTCGGATGTGAATGCGACCACACGCTTCATTGTGACCACTGGGTGAAGGGCTTCGCAACGAGGTTCGCATTGAAATACCGCGGATCGCCCGTCACTTCCTCACCGACCCAGTCGGGGCAACGTCACGGACTGGTGTTCATCCTTGAGTTCCACTTCCACGGCGACCAACCCCCGATTGTCGCCCTCGAACTGGTCGACTTCCCAGACTAAGCCGGCGTGCAATATGCGATAGCGAGTCTTTTCGATGAGCGGCCGTTCGCAGAGCTGGTCAAGCATTTCGTTGGCGTCCTTAAGTGGAATCTTATACTCATATTCCGGCCTGCTTGCGCCAACCGTAATGCCTTTGACCGTGAGGAATCCCTTGTCGCCTGCCGTTCGCACACGAACGGTGCGTTCTTTGGCGGTGCTGAGATATCCCTGGCGATAGCGTTTGCCTTTGTCCTGACCTCGCCAGGTATCGTTCTTTAACAGAAACTTGCGCTCAATTTCGTTAGCCATTGGTTCTCCTCCCTCCGTACCCGAGCCTGACCTTTACCGCTTCCACCCCAGCACCCGCTTGATCTCCCGAATGTAGCTGGTATTCGCTTCCATGATGCCGAGATTCTGGACCATCGCCTTGTCCAACATCGGCGGGTCACTAACTCACAATTTGATTTGCCCGGATTCGCACCCGAATCCCGAATGTTGGCCCGCATTCTTGGGGCCACGCTTGAAGAATCTACCGATCTCCAAAATCGAATCTCTGGGATTCTCCAATGCATCGATGAGCAAACGAAGGCCGAGCAGTCCCTCGGTCTCGGAGCAGTCGTGTCAGAAGCACTGCTCGCACTGTGCCACGAGAATAAGCCAGAAGCCTATGTACGCGAAATCAGCGAACTGGCTAACGGAATACTTTTAGGAAGGCATGAGATCGTAGAGCTAACTCCCAAGGCCGTGGGTGCGATGTTGCGCCAGAAACTAGGCCTGTCGACGGAACGGCGCGGCCCCGGCTACCGACTGCTTCTCACCCAAGATACGCGTAGGCGCATCCATCGGCTTGCGGCTGCCCACCATGTACTTTCGATGCTGGAGCCAGTCCCAGATTGTCGTCTTTGTCTCGAAACCCGAGGTCCCACGGTCATCCGAGAAGAATTGCAAGTGCATGACGTTCAGCAAGTACATCAAGTTCACGATGCGGGCGAAAAATAAGTGTTGAAAAGAGTAGCGAATCCAGAGCAGTTACAGGTGTTGCGGCGACTGCGTTCCGCCGGTTGCCCAGTCGAACCTGAGCACTTGCCGCAACCACGTTGTCCCTTGCGAGATTTTCGGCAGGCCGGCGTTCAGGGGACAAATGTAATCCCGATCGCTGGCGGTTTTGGAATCATTCTCGGCATCAAAGCGCTTGCCTGTGCGGCGTTGACGGTTTGCCAATTCGACTTGCGGGCAAACTGGTTTAAGCAGCCCATCTCCTGGATTAGACCTTGCGATCAGCATCCCAACCGCTACTGTTTCCGGCAACGTTCCGGAGATCACACCGTGTGGTCTTCCGACGACCTTCTGACTCGCAGGACGCGGTTGCTCAGACGGGGCGACTATCTAGATGGCCGTTTGTTCGGAACGCTTTATGAGTCGCTGTCCTCAACGCTCGGAAAAACGCTTGATGCGACACTCTCCATCGTAGACCTGGCAGGCAATGAATATCATTTCCCGGTCGTGCTCCTCAACGAGATACCCCAAACGGTAATGAACCAGCCAATCGGCGAACCCTGACAAGGTGTTCCTTAGAGGGCTCGCGAGAGCGGATTTGACCGCAAGAACTTCATTAGAAAACTTGTTCGCGATATCCCGGTGAAGCGTATTTCTTATGCTGAATTCGAACGCTGGCTAAAAACGTATGAGTCACAAATCGAACCGAATCCAGGGATGAACTAAGAAGCTTGCCAAGTGCAATTCAAGCACAAAAACTTAAACCTCCTTGCTAGGATGTCAAATTCTTCTCAGCACTTCTCAGAGATTCAATTCGCTTTAATAGATTGATTTCACTGAGGATTTCAAGACGCCTGATCCGCCGCGCCTCAATTTCACCCTCGTGTGCGGGTGCCTCTCCTGCATCCCAAAATTCGATTGCTTGTAACTCCGCCAATAGGGCGTCTAGCTTGTTGTCAGACACATTTCCCTCCATCCGAACCAGTAGTTGCCGTCCTACCAAGAAAACGGCTTGCAAGACGGGCACCATGGTCGAACCCATTATTTTCAGAAGTTCACACCTGCCGAGCTGCCGAGATTCAGTCAACGGCTGCCGACGGATCGGCAGCTAAAGTTTCCCCGAAGCCAGTCGATGTCCCTCCTTAAGGAGGAACCCATGACCGCTAATCTCATTGTTCCCGCAGCTCAATACCTTCGCATGTCCACTGAAAACCAGAAGTATTCACTTGAAAACCAGTCCGCCGCGACCCAGAAGTACGCGGAAATTCATGGTTTCGAGATCGTCCGTACTTATTCCGACGCCGCAAGAAGCGGCCTTGTCCTTCGGCGTAGGGCAGGCCTCCGACAACTTCTGCAGGATGTTGTTAGCGGAACCTCAGGCTATAGAGCCATCCTTGTTTACGATGTGAGCCGATGGGGGCGGTTCCAAGATACCGACGAGTCAGCACACTACGAGTTCCTGTGCAAGTCCGCAGGCGTTCCAGTGCACTACTGCGCCGAGACATTCGCCAACGACGGCACACTTCCTAGCCTCATCATGAAGGCACTGAAGAGAACCATGGCGGGCGAATACAGCCGCGAACTGGGCGTGAAGGTTCTCGATGGACAGATGCGGCTAGCACGCCTGGGTTTCAAGCAAGGAGGCGTTCCCGGCTACGGCCTGCGGCGGATGTTGGTCTCGCCGGATCGGTATCCAAAACAACGACTGGGATTTGGCGAGCAAAAGAGTATTGCCACGGACCGAGTAATTCTCATCCCCGGCCCTCCCCACGAAGTGCTGGTTGTCCGCGACATCTACCAGATGCTTATTTCTGAAAAGTTAACTGTCCATGCCATCGCCCGCGTACTCAACCGGAGGGGTATTGAGTATGCAAGCGATTCCCGTTGGGACTACCAAGCCGTGTATGGTGTGCTCACCCATCCTAAGTACACAGGGTGTCACATCTTCAATCGAACATCCTGCAAACTCTACACACCCACCGTAAAGCTACCAAAGTCGGACTGGATTCTGACGCCAGGAGCTTTCGAGCCCATAGTCGATCAAGCAACGTACTCCGAAGCGCAGCAAATCCTCCAAGGTCGGACAATCAACCAATCGAACGGGGAATTGCTGAATGGCCTGAGGGAACTGCTTGCCTCCGAGGGAAGACTATCTCTCAGACTGATTCAGAACTCCCTCGCTGTTCCATCACCGTCTACCTACCGACACCGCTTCGGCAGCCTGCGACGGGCTTATGAACTTATTGGATATGGCCGCCCTGGCCAGTTTAGTCCTATTGATGTCCGTCGTCGAACACAAGCCTTGCGCGAAGAACTTGTTGCCCAGATGGTTAGGATGTTTCCTAACGACGTGTCGATTGTTCGCAAGGGAGGAAGATGGCGCAGCCGATTGCGACTGACAAACGGTTCGATTGTTTCGGTACTCGTTGCGCGGTCGGTCCGACCCTGTAAGACTGTCCGCTGGCGGGTTAATGCAGTCCAGCACGAACGGGGATACGTAACTTTGTTGGCGCGGCTGGCGGAAGGAAACGAGTCATTCCTTGACTTCCACATGCTGCCCAACATTGATCGCTGCATCGATATATCTCTGAACGACCTATGGCTGAATCGTGGGTTGGCCCTCAGTGACTTGAGTGCGTTTTGCAAAGTCGCGGCCCGTATAGACGCAGTCCGCTGCGGCAATTAGTGCGCAGATTGGCGGTGGGCGGCTGGCCCATCGGCACTTTTCTTGTTAGGAGTATGATCGGCGTCTCTGATAGCGAAGGTCTCTAAAGCGCTACAGCGGAAGGACGCCAAATGTCAATCCTTGCAGCCCAGTATGTCAGGATGTCTACCGACCTTCAGCAGTATTCAATCGAGAATCAGAAGGCAGCGATCCAGCAATATGCGCTACAACATGGATTTGCCGTAATGAAAACCTATACCGACGCTGGCAGGAGCGGCGTTGTACTCAAATCGCGAGCCGGTCTTAAAGAGCTTCTTGCCGACGTCTTGAGTGGAAATGCTATCTTCAAGGCAATTCTGGTCTACGACGTGAGTAGATGGGGGCGATTTCAAGATTCCGACGAATCCGCCCACTACGAATTCATATGCAAAAACGCAGGCGTTCCGGTTCACTATTGTGCCGAACTCTTTCAAAACGACGGAACGCTACCTAATTCAATCTTCAAGTCTCTGAAACGAATGATGGCGGCAGAGTACAGTCGCGAATTGGGCGTCAAGGTATTTGTGTCTTGGCTCAGCGTGAAATGGAGAACAGGCGTTCTCCGTTAGTGTAGATTCCGCCCCTTCGGGGCGGGGATTTTCAAGGCATGGGGGTCTATCGTCCGATGGCTTTTTCCTTGCAGTGTAGAGCGCGAGAGGATTGGCTCCCGCGCTGCTGAGCATCGGCTCGATGAGCCCCACCAGGTTATCCCTCAGCATGGTTGCATCCCTGCAGTGCCTGCTTCCGTTTCACCCGGCGAAGTCATTGTAGCTGAGGTGGAAGAGTGTGCAAATGTCGTCTGCTGCCGGCGAAGTTGCCGCTGCCGGCGAGCTTCTTCTAACTTGCGATCGCGAGCCGCGTGGATCTCGGCCTGCCGCCCAGCCAGCCGATCCTGCGGCGTAACATAGCCGATCGCGCTGTGCAGTCGCACCGTGTTGTAGTGATCCACGTAGATTTGAATCAAGCGGCGCGCATCGTCCAACGTCAACGGGGTCAGAGGCCGGATGCACTCCCGTTTGAGCGACTTATGCCAGCGTTCGATTTTCCCGTTTGACTGCGGGTAAAACGGCGAGGTGCGCACGTGTGTCATCCCCGAGATGCGAATGAACTCCTTGAAGTCCCGCGCCATGAACTGCGGTCCGTTGTCGGAGATGATCCGCGGCTTGGCCTCCGGGTACTTCTCCTTGGCTCGTTCCAGAATCATCTCAATGTCCGCTTCCTTCATCGACTCCCGTAAATCCCAGTGCACCAGAAAACGACTGCATCCATCCAGCACGCTGCATAAGTAATAGAACGTGCCCGACAGGTTGATATAGGAAACATCGACATGCCAGTGCTGGTGCGGCTGCAGCGGCTGTTCGAAGCCGGTGCCCTTGCGCGACGGCTTACCTTTCCAGCGCGACAGCAGTCCCGCTTGTTTCAGCACTCGCCATACGCTCGCCGGACTGACCGCTACCACGTCTGCGTCCAGCATCATGAACGTTAGCCGACGATAGCCCTCCAACGGATTCTTCAGGTGGAAGCTGATGATGGCTTCTTTCTCCCACGACTCCAACCAGAAATCTCGCGGTACCCAACCGTTGTGCTCATTCACTCGTCCATAGCGCTGCCGCCAATTGTAAAACTTGCTCCCGGTCACCCCCAGCCAATGAATAAATCGGCCGACGCTGATCTCGGTCTTCTCCGACCAGCGCCGGACGAAATCCACCACCTGATCCCGCACATCGTGCGGCACCCAGGTCGTGGTCAGAGTTCCCCAAGGCTTTTTTTTAACGCGATGTGCTCCGCCATCAGCTCGGCCAAGACCTCGTCCTTGGTTTGCACCTTCTTCTCCAGGAACTCAATCCGCTTCTGTTTCTCCTCTGCCTGGCGGCGAGGATGTGCCGTCGTTTGGAACGTAGCCGCTCCGTTCTCGAAAAACTCTTTTTGCCAACGGTAGAACACCGTCGGCTGCAGGCCCAGTTCTTCACATAGATCGGAAACCGGGACCTTGTCTAAAAGATGGCGCCGTAGAATGGCCACCTTCTCCTCTGCAGTGTACTGCCTGCGCTCTTTTTTCATACGTTCGCTCCGCTATCTTAACGGACGAACGCTCTCTCCATTTCCAGCTGAGGCGGGACATTTGGAGCACAGAAAAGATTGGCGCAACTTGGTTTTAGGATGGGCGGCACTCCCGGGTACGGCCTTCGACGGTTGCTCGTTTCTAACAATCCCAAGCTCAATCGACCGTTGGATAGAGGCCAACGCAAGGACCCCGCCGATCACATAATTCTGGTTCCCGGCCCAAGGAAGGAAGTTGAATGCGTTCGGGCTATCTATGCCATGGCTCTAAAGAACCTCACCATGAGCGAGATTGCGCGTACACTCAATCGCCACGGCATCCCGTTTCTTGAGGGCAGGCAATGGACGAGTGCTGCGGTTGGAAGAACCCTTAGAAACCCAAAATATGCAGGAGTCAATACGTGGAATCGGATGACCTGCAAACTCCACAGCAGCCCGAAGAATCTCCCTCGCGAGGAATGGATAGTTACGCCAGATGCCTACCCGCCTGTCATCGACCCAGATACTTTTGAACGAGTTCAGGTCGCTTTGAAGAAACGGTTGGCGAGAAAAACAGATGAAGAAGTTTTGGGTGCACTTCGACGTTTGTTTCGCCGCAAAGGGGAATTGACCGAGAAAATCATAAGAAATGCCCGTAAGGCCCCTACACTTTCTACCTGTTTTTACCGCTTGGGTCGCTTTCAAGAGATATACAAGCGGGTTGGATATGACCCGCCTCCAGGCCGTTTCGCGAGAACTGAGGGCAAAGCTGTTACCTGGAAGCTTCGTGCTCAGGTTCTATCGCATATTTCCGAACTCTTCACTCAAAGAGTCCAGTTCTTTTGTCTCCTAGGAAGACAACGAGTAATGGTCCAATTGGACAAATCTCAAACCATTTCGCTACTCATGTGTCGAAGCGAGCGAACGCGCGGAGGCGGACTTGGCTGGAACATAATTCCGGCTCCTAGTGAACGCGATTACATCACTCTGCTATGCAGATTGAACAAAGAGAACACCGGGGTACATAGTTTCTACCTGTTTCGCGGGATCGACAAGGGGATCAACTTCAAGGTGGATGAAAGAGACCCGTGGTGGGCGAAAGGCAAGCGCATAGGGCTTGCGCAATTGTGCGACTCAGCGAAGGAAATGTCACGATCCGGGAACGCGGCTTGATGACGGGCCACGGGGAAGGGAGCATTTTGCCGTCGGTATACACAAGCCCCTCCACGGATTGACTTGCCCGTCGCCAACTCCTAACATCGCCGAGGGGATGGAGGTCCTAGCTCGCTCCAATTGTCTCGCACGACCGCATTATCGAAACAATGCGGCGGAGAGGCCGACGACTCCATGTGTTACAGCTGCGTTGCTATTCGATAGAAAGTGATTATCGAATTGCCGCGTCGTTCATCCCGCGTCTCCAAACCCAATCCCAACAAAGCATCAGAACTAGGGGGAATCGGGGGCAGGAGCAATCGCCATGCCGCTGCGGAACCTCTCTGTCCACTGCCTGTGTTGGACAATGCGGTTGCTGTACGGGAGATGGTGCAACGGTTAATCACCGAAGTCCATGCGGGCGATCGCGGACCACGAGCAGCGGCTGGCACAGCTGGAGAAACGGCTCGGCAAGCCTGCGAAAGGACACTAATGACCTTGAGAGAACGACGCGCGTCTGACTTTAAACGATATTCCGACACTCCGCTCTCCCAATCCCAGCAAGTGTTAAAGCTGCTAAAGCGGTCAAGGCATACCGATTCGATGATGCCGCGAAATACCGTCGTTGGCGCCGCCGACAATCAGCCCCAGGTAGCCGCCATCTTCATAGCTCCAGATCATTGACGGCCTCACACCATAGCCGATTCGACGATTGATTCGATACTCCGGCGGTCTGTCCGTTTAGGGCGTACATCATTTGTCGGCCGGCTCCTCAAAACGCCGGTTCGCGCGGAGCTCGGGAGTCGGTATCAATTCACCGCTTACTCCGATGGAAAAGCTCTGTTCATAGGGCGCGTCATCCGGCCCGTCGACTGTGAGCCGGACTATGAAATCGGCGGCTCTGGTGTAGCAATGAGAAACCTTGGACCCTTCCGAGATCGTCCCGTCGCCGAAGTCCCAGTGATAGTGGAGAGCCGGTACGCCGTCAGGGTCGGCCTGAGCCGAGAAGTTTATCGTCTCCCCAACCTTCGACTGAGAAGGGATCCGCGCCGTGACGGTTGGGGCGGCCTTGGCGACCGCACTGTCCACCAGCTTGATTACGACCGCTGATTGCGGCAACTGATTGTCAATCCGGATCGTGCCACCTTCGAGCGCGAAGGCGGCGTTTGAATCCAACACCCCAGTCGCCACCATCGTCGAGCTAGCTGGGAGCCCGAGGTCTGTGAGGCGCAACGAGCGCGAGCGCCGGTGGTCGGTCCAGTTGAAAACGGTCAAGATGCTTTGGCGTGGGCTTTGCCGGAGGAAGAAGAGACTCGGTTGTCCATCCTCCGGGTCGTAGGTCATCAGATCTACGGGCGTCGAGGCTCGCCCAGCTTGGGCCATGTTTAGCAAGTCCCGGTTTTCCACCAACGCTAGTCGATCCTTCTCACTGTTGAGCACCAGTAGGTCATCGCCGATTTCGTACATGCCACCTGCGACCGCAGAGAGTGCGATCGAAGCCTGTGCTGCCGCTAGCGAATGCGAGGAACGTTCGTCTCCGTGCTCCACTAAGTATGTATCGGTGACGTTAAAAGCGTCCGGGTCATTGATGAAGAAGTTGCCGTTCATGTAGAAGCGGGCCGCGATGCCGGGGGCGGCAGTTTTCGACCTCAGGAAACTGTGTCCCGTGTCCGCAGAGACGCGGCCGGTGTCCACCAACCCAACCGGGTTGAGCATGGGGCTTCCGTCTTTGTCCAGGATCACATCGTCGCCGACGGCGTCGCGAATTACCTGCAAACCGATACGCTGGGCTTCGAGCGCAGTGGTCGCCGGGCGGTAGTAGTAGCCTTCAATTGTCGTCGTATCCATGAAGTCCAATTTGATGAAACGAACTCCCCATTCCCGGACCAACGTCTGGTAGGTCTGGCGCAAGTATTCCTGCGCCCCGGGATGTGTCGTATCAAGCGCGTACAGCGTGTCAAAACCCTGCTTCCACAAATCCTCTAGAGGAATCGGCTGGCCCTTAGCATTGTGGACCAACCAATCCTTGTGATGTTCGTAAACCCACGAGCGGCTACTGACCTCGAACGGCGCTGTCCACAGGCCAACGGTGAGGCCATCTCTCAAAATACGATGAGCCACAACCCGCATGCCGTCCGGGAATTGGGTTGCATTGGTGGTGGCGTACTCTCCGCGAGCGTACTGATAGCCGTCGTCGATCTGGAGATATTTGTAACCGAGCGATTTCAAATGCTGCGACAGCCAATCGGCTGTTGTCAGCGTCTCGCCTTCGTTGATCGCGCCATAGTAAGCGGTCCAGCTCCACCATCCCATTGGGATCTCACTCGAAACACGAGCGTGATGCAGCCGCCGAATGGCGGAACCATAAGCGCGAAGCTGCCCGAGGTAGTCGGGCCCGGCCTCGAACATCAATCGTTCAGAGCTCATCTCTTCGCCCGGATTCAGGGGAATACTTAGTTCGATCCGGTCGCTCTGCAGTGACTTTGCTTCCAGAGACTTTGCCTCGCTGTAATCCTTCTGAATCTCAGTGGTCCCGCTAGATTCGACCGTATACGACGCGATCCTGGCTCCGGTGCCTTTGCCCTCGGTCTTGAGCCGCAAAAGAGTCAAGAAACGGTCCGATGTGAGTGCGCCAAAAAAAAAGCTCTGCTTGGTCGTTTGGTTATAGATCAACTGGCTTCCGACACCGCGATGCATTGCGCCGGGAGCACTCCCGAGATCGTAGATCACTAAGTCGGGCCAATCTTCGCTGAACGTGTCGGACAGGATTCGCTCATCCGCTGCATGCCCACCCAAGTTGAGGATTGGGTCTCCCACGGCCTCCACACTGCGGATTGCCTGCACCGACGTCGCCTTGGTAGATTTATTCCGGACCCGCACTTGAACCGCGCCGTAGGGATTCTGGGTGTAAAGCTGCAGAACCAAGATGAGATCAGGACTGTCGCGCAGCCCGCTGTACGTCACCGTCAGCTGTCGACCGGACCCGAGAGAATCGCTGAATGGCGCCTCGGAAACCGAATGCGAGGGATAGCTCCCGGGACGCAGCCACGTGTGATCGACGAGGGCGCCTATGCTTGCCTGCAGGGACGACTGGCTACCAATGGGTCCAAATTGATACGATCCGTCCTGACCGTTGACCGTCACGGACAGAGCGTCGTTCGTCAGTTGCTGAGCGCGACACGGCACTGCGCCAATCGTCAAGGCAGCAATAGTCGCGCTCGTCATGCTGTATTGCAAGACTGCAAACGCTTTTCGGATCAGACACCGTGCGTGGGTCATGAGTTCGCTCCGTCTGAGCGCAGAATTGTCCGCGTGATCAAATACCAATCCGACACGGCAGCCTTCGTTAGGAGCGCCAATGGCGGCCCCACTAGAAAGAGAACTTCAGAGCAAACTGTATCTGTCGCGGTGCGCGAGCCGCCGTCAAGGCGCCAAATTGTGTGGTTCCAAGAATGGTTGCGTTGTTTCCATTTTGCGGGCCGGTATTCGCGAACAGGAAGTTGGTGTGGTTCGGTAGATTGAAAAACTCCGCGCGAAACTCCAGATTCGTCTTCTCCGAAGTCGGGAAGGTCTTGAATACTGAGAAGTCCCAGTTGATGTATCCCGGCGCCTGAATGGTGTTACGGCCGACGTTGCCGAAGGATCCCAGAGGAGGATCGGCAAATGCGCAGGTGTTGAACCATGCGGTTGGGGTGTGAATTCTGTCGGGAGCAAGCCCGCCCTGCGACACCAGGATCTGGCACTGCGAGTTGGGATTTCCCGGCACAATACCGGCTCGGTTCGGATCCCCGACTTGGTCAGGACGTTGCGACACCCCACCGGCGCCGCCG
Organism: uncultured Acidobacteriota bacterium; assembly: GCA_963820925.1. GTDB lineage: Bacteria > Acidobacteriota > Terriglobia > Terriglobales > Acidobacteriaceae > JABDBE01. The sequence goes on along the minus strand of CAWGBX010000007.1, from coordinate 148,670 downwards.
TCAGAATTCGCGAAGTTGCCGTTCGCATCAAGCACCGTGTACCAGTTGCCGCTCGAGATCGACAGGATATTAGCAATCTGCCAGCCTCCGACCACCTGGTTCGTAAACCCAGACGCGTTCCCCATAAAGTGTTTGCCGTGACCGAATGGTAGTTGGTAGATCGAACTCAACACGAAGCGGTTGCGCACGTCGAAATCAGAATTGCCATATTCTGCTTGCGGATCGCGGAAGTAGCGGAAGTCGCTGTTGTTCTGCGTAGGACCAAGGTTCGCGTTGGAGGCGATATCCAGCGAGTGCGCGTAAGTGTAGGATGCCTGAAACTGCAGACCTTTCGCGAAGCGCCTTTCGAAACTTGCCTGCAGCGAGTTGTAATTGGAGGATCCAGTCGAGCGGAACCAATCAATTCCCGTGTCGAAAACCGGCGTGCAGTACTGGGATGTCGCGAGGGAACAGGAACCCGGGGCTCCGATTAGCGGCGCAGAAACTGGGCGCCGTGGCGCAGTCGCGTCATTCGGATTTGGGTCAGGCGATGCCTGGTTGCCGTTGAAGAACGTATACAACTTTGTGCCTTTGGAACCCGCATAGGTCAGCGTGAACACACTGTTCGCGGGTAGTTCGCGTTGAACTCCCAAGTGCCACTGCTGCATATAGGGCGTGCGCAGGTTCTTATCGACCGAGAAAAAAATGGGGGTGTTGGGGTCGACCAGCGAGTTGGCGGGGAAGCCATCAGCTAGAGCCGGAATCTGGGTCACGCGGCAATCTCCCGCCAAAGCGTTCGCCGTCGGAGCGCTACAGGGCGCAACGAACGATTGGTTCACGAAGAACGGGGGATTGAATCCGGGACTGGGATTCGAGTACGGCCCGTTCTCCTGGCCGCCGTAGAAAATGCCATAGCCCGTGCGCAACACCGTTTTCGGAGTTAACTGCCATGCCATGCCGATGCGCGGCGCGAAGTTATTCAGATCCGAGTTGATCAGCCCACGGCTGGCGGTGGCGCTGATCTTGACGTACTGCGCGATGTAGGGCGTGAGCGTCGCCGTTTGTCCACTCGGCACAAAGACAGTGGGATTGGCGGGATCACTGAGGTCAAAGTTCCCCACCTCGTTGAAGCGGTCCGACACGGTGCCAAATAATTCGTAGCGCAATCCCAGGTTCAATACCACCGTCGGCGTCACCTTCCAGTCATCCTGCGCGTAAAACGCGTAGGTGTTGCGAAAATAGTCCACATTGTGAAGGTTGTTGATGCTGCCGCCGTTGGTAAACCCTGCCATGAAGGAAGCGAACCCGGTGCCTCCCGTCCCGATGGCCGCCGGATTATCCGTCAGTGTGCTGTCGAAACCCAGCGTCCCACGCGCTGCAGCCGGTTGAAAGATGGTGAATTCTTCGCGGCGTATCTCTGTGCCAAACTTCCAGGTATTGCGCCCACGCACCCAGGTCAGGTTTTCCGAGAGGGTATAGGAATTCTGGAGCTCCTGCGAAGGCAGGAACGTGGGACTGCCCAACGTGGCGACGTCGCTAAAAGTCAGTTGTGGCAGCCCGCCAATGCCGGGCGAAAAAGGAACGCCGGGAAAATCGATATTGGGCTCGGCCGATACGTTGGTGTTCGCGTTGAGTTGCAGGCGTTGGGCATTCACCCGGTTGTAGCCCAGCCGGAATTCGTTGACCAACTCGGGCTTGAAAATGTGCGTCCAACTGGCGGCAAAACTACGGTAGGAGAAATCCTCGTCGCCGCTGAAGAAGCCACCGCCATCGGCCAACCCGCCGAAGGTTCCGGGAATGAAGCTGGGCTGATTTTCGAAACTGAAGCGGAAGAAGGTATTGTCCTTGTCGGAGAATTTCTGGTCCACCCGAACGTCAAAGTTGTTGCGCGTTTCTTTGCGCACAGGATTAGCAAGGAAGTTGTTCCCACTCGAGTTGATCGGGCCCGCCGCCGGATATAAAGCTGCCAGCCTCAGCGCCAATGGATCCAATGAACCACCACCCGCCACCACTGGCGTCGCTGGGATTTTGTTCAGAGGTTTCCCCGATCCGTCATATTGAAAGGGCACTCCGCAATTCGCTTGCGCCAGTTTGGCGTCGAAAATCTCGCCCCCATAAGTCGGCACCCCGTTACAATCCGTGCCGGTCACGGTCGTGTAGTCAATCAGGCTCGAAAAATCTCCCGTCCGCCACGCCGTCGGTGGCACAAATGCGGTCTGGGTCTGTGCCTGGCGCACGCGGAATCCCTCGTAGTCGACAAAGAAGAACGTGCGATTCTTTCCGTCGTATAAGTGCGGCAGCACCACCGGCCCGCCGAATGTTGCGCCAAACTGGTTCTGCTGGTACTGAGGCACGGGTCCCACTGCATCAAAATAGTTCCGCCCGTCCAGTTTGTTGTTGCGAAGAAATTCCCACGCCGAGCCGTGAAATTGGTTGGTCCCCGACTTGATGACCGCATTCACGATGGCTCCATTGCCGCGTCCGAATTCCGCGCCGTAGGCGTTAGTTTGTACCTTGAATTCTTGCAGCGCTTCTACTGGGGGCTGAATCACGTAGTTCGTTTCGTTGAGCAGGTCGGGCAGGTTCGAGTTGTTGTCCACACCGTCAAGCAAGAAATTATTCTGTAGCGACCGTGCTCCGTTGGAGCTGAAACCGTATCCGCCTTCATCGCGTGCGCCCGGTTCACTCGGCGCGGTGCCCGGGCTGAGCAGCGCCAACTGGGCAAAGTTTCGCCCATTAAGTGGCAGGTTGCTCACCCGCTTCGGATCAACGACCTGTCCCAACTCCGAAGTTTCGGTTTCGAGCAGCGGCGCTGCTCCCGTGACCACCACCACTTCGGATATTTGCCCGACCTGCAGGGTCATGTTGATGGCGATGCGTCCCTGCACGTTCAACTCCACAACCTCTGACACCGCCTTTTTGAACCCAATCTTCTCCACCGTGACCTTGTAGCGTCCGATGTGCAGTGGACTCGCGACATACTCTCCCTGGTCGTTGGTGGAGAGAGTCATCTGGACGCCCCGATCCACGTCCTCCACCGTGACCTTGGCGCCCTGAACCACCGCACCGCTCGGATCGCGCACCACTCCGACAATGGTCCCGGCATCCTTTTGTGCCCATAACGGTGTAGCCAAGCCAATGGCTACCAAGAAAAACAGCGCCACAAGAGTTTGGCGGGCGTGAAACAAAACGGGCATGGCAAGCCTCCCTAAGTTGCATCCAAGAAGCTCTGAACTCTCACTTCGAAGTGCAGTTTCGTAATGTTACGAACGATTACTTTTACTTCCGTTTCGTCGCCTTGTCAACCAGAATATTCTTCCTCCCGGGTCTTGTCATCGCGCTGTTTGGCGGAAGACCGCAATATCCAAGCCCCGTTTTCAACATCGGAAACAGTCATTCGTGCGGCCGGAGTGACTTCGCCCGAGTGCAAACCGCGGGGAACGTGTGTCGGACGCTTTTGGCGCCCCAGAGCGACTGCTTCTGACGGGCAAGTTCGGCAATTTGCGCAAGACATCTCCATCCATCGCCATCGTCGGCGCTACCTACCCGAACGAAGGGCTTCCTCGACCCGAATAACACTGCCCGAGTGGTGCCGCATTTTCAGCAGCAAGCGAGCGCTTCCCTGTGTGTCCCTGCGAACCAGATTGGGAGAACCAGATCGTGTCATTTCCCTAGACAACGGAATGCTATGCGGGATAAAAGAGAAGTGCAGAGAAAATCTTCTATGGGCAAGTGTGTCGTAGATCGGCTCAACGTTTCTGACATGCTAAACGAAGAGCGGCAAAGAGCAATCCTCGATCTGCTGCGTCGGGATGGTCGGGTCTTGGTCGTGGACTTGGCCAGACAGTTCCACACTTCCCAAGTCACCATCCGCAAAGACCTGGAGACCTTGCATGTAAAAGGCGAGATTCACCGCGCCCATGGTGGTGCACTTCCAGCGCGCCACGGCGCCCTGGAAGATCCCTCTTTGCGAGAAAAAGAGAAGCTGCATCGCAAGGAGAAGCTGCAGATTGCGTTGGCTGCAGCGAGAATGGTATCGGAAGGGCAAGTCGTCGTCCTCGATTCCGGCACTACGACCACCGCCATCGCCCGCGCCCTTCGGAATTTTCATAATCTGACGATCATTACCAACGCGGTGAATATCGCAGCTGAACTCTCCGGATCAGTGCTAGAAGTGATTTTGACCGGGGGCAGTCTGAGGAAAAACTCTTTTTCTTTGGTCGGGCCGCTCGCCGAGGAGACGCTCCATAAGTTGCATGCCGACATCCTTTTTCTTGGAGTCGATGGATTCGACGTTCGGTATGGGCTCAGCACCCCCAATCTTTTGGAAGCGAAAGTAAATCGCGCTATGATACCGATTTCCAAAGTGGCGGTGGCCGTCTGCGACTCCAGCAAATTCGGGAAACGCAGCCTCTCGTTGATTGCTGCCACTTCTTCTCTACAACATGTCATCACTGATACCGGGATCCCTAAGGGAGACCTGAACGCACTTAAGAAATCCGGGGTTCACGTCACGGTTGTCTAATTGCAAAGTGGCCGATTTGGAAGACGCTGAGGGCAATATTGTACACCTGTTTCAGTGTCCCGAACGTCGTCTGAACCGAGCTTCATTTAAGCCGTCTCGAACGGCGGTGATCAGCGCTATCACGGTCGATTCAGATTCAGCATTACTTTTGCAAACATGTCTCCTTTCCACTAACCCCTGGTGGATAGATTCGGCTGGTGGCTCGGCCGTTCACTCTTGCTCCCCGTAGGGTATCCGCGCGATCCGGCTGAGCATCGCCTGTTAGAGGCTCTAAGTTAAATCTCTGGTGTTCTTCAAAACCTGAACGTCTCGTGCCCCGCTGCGGGGAGCTTCCCGAGTGGGCTGTAGTAAAACTGTAGCAGTTCTATGCTCATAACCCATCAGATTGGACCAAAACGGAGCAAATCGAGTTGCTGGTAAGTGGTTGACGAATCATGTAGAGTAGAGAATTTTCATAACGGTTCAGAACTCACCTGTGAACTTGAAAACCGGCATACCCGATGGGTACACCGGGCCTGAATACCTCCCTCTCTGCCATCTAGTCAGCTGATCGCGACGCCGGAACCGCTCGGAATGACTGTAGCGGGAGAAACAGTGGGATGCCTGGTTTCTTTTTGCCGCTGGCTCCTCCGCAGCGTTCGTCCTGTCGCCTCCTACTTCCCTGTGCCCACATTCACGATGGCTGAGGAAAATCTTTGGTAACCCCAATCCGATTCTGCCTAAAACTGGGCATATAGGTTAGCAGTTGGGAGAGAAGACCGCTGTTCTGCGGCCATACATTCTTTTCGATCTGCGGGTATCAATATGCGTGGTGCACGGCAGTATACCGCCGCGAGGTCCTCCCCTCGTAGATTGAGCGTGTGGATTTCGGGGCCGGAGTTGACTCGACTGATTCAAGGGGGATTTCAGACATGAACTGCCGTCACTTCTTCCGATTGTTGTGCGGTCCTCCCGCAATAAAGGCCGAACGATCACCTGCTAGTGGGAAGGGCGTGCTCAGCGCATGTGGTGTCCGGCAAGAATTTGAGGAAGCCTGCCCGGGGCACACGTGCGTCGACCAGCCAACCTTACTCTGCCCGGCTTGCCTGAAATGGACGGGCGATGGGTTTGCCACAGTCAGAAGCAACCCTCAATGCTTTCCCGGCATAACCGACAAGCTAGCAGTGGAAGCCCCGCACTACGAACCGTCTGGCTATGCGGTAATGGTTTGGGTCAGATTCGTGGATCAATGGGTTTGGAGGACGTGGATGCGTTACGAGACCTATGAGCAAGCCGAAGCGCAAAAAAGGGAAGGCGATAAGATCGCTCGTTTTGGGTCAGCCGAATGGCTGGCCTTGCGTCAAGGTGCCCAACCTGCTCAGCCGCCAAGCGCCGCCGCAAACCGGACAAGCCAACATCGATGCAAGTGGGAAACGTTGGTTGAATTCGTGCTCCGATTTCTGCGTGGATATGGCTTCGAACGGCCTCGTCATTCTTCACATGCTACCCGCGACTTGGAGCCCGCTGGATTCGAAGATGTTGTAGGTCATTCTGGCCAGATTTCGGGAACCGCGTGCGATGAACAAACAGTGGGTGTTGAAACACATCCGGACATTGTTCATCGAGTGTTGAGTTGGTTGGGTGACTGGGAAATAAGCGACCTTGAAAGAATGCAAACCATGCGTGCACCAGTTCGGTGGGGAGCCCTCCGGAACCGCTTCCCTAGCGTTCCCAATCGGAAGGGTCGTGAGCGGTTCTTTGTCCCCAGAGACGCAGGCAGGTCTGTGAACGGCGACCGTCGGGTCGATGTGAAAAAACGGCAGCGCACTGCCGAGTTGTCACCGGAGGAGATGCGACGAGAGCTGCTAACCTCGGAAGTAACGGGACTTCCAAATCGTCGTGCTTTTCACGAAGCAGGCGAGGCGTCTGCCGTCGCCATGTCCGACGTTGACGGACTCAAGGCCTTGAATGACAACTACGGGTATGACGCGGGTGACGCCCTTCTCAAGGCGAAGGCTGTGGCTCTGCGCGAGGCAGGACTGGAAGCGTATCACGACAAAGGAGATGAGTTCTTGTATCGCGGTCACAGCATCGATGAACTTCAAGCTGATCTCGAACGCGCCAGGGGCATCCTCCGGGATCAAACGATAGCTGTTGGAACTGCAGATGGCAGGACCCTATTCTTCGCGGGAGGGGACTTCAGCTATGGCATCGGAAAAGACATCGGTCAAGCAGAAACCCGCCTCAAGAGCCACAAAGCCGTGCGCAAAGCCTGGGGAGGGCTAGAACGGGGGAAACTGCGCGGCGCCACACATATATAAGGAGGGGTAAGCCCAAATCCTCCGGTCCACTGAACTTGACCTCTTCCCGTTCATCGCTGTCGATAACCCGTCGTGGAGCTGCTCCACCAGCGATTTGAAGAGCCTTTCCGTTATTACCGACGTAACCCAGTTGTCCCGAAAGCAACAGCATTAACAGGCGGCGCCGGGCAATAGTTACTTAGAGTTCAGAGATAGACTATGGCGCTATTTTCCCCCTCACCGTTTGAAGCCCCCGCATCCTTTCTTGAAGAGACAGCCTCCCAAGTTACCTTGGTAACCGTATCAATTACGTTTTTGGGCCCAGCACGTCCGCGTTACGGCAGTTATTAAGTGGAGAAAGAGAATATGGATCACACTCACTCTCAGCTTCCGCTCGATGGACTCTACGATGCCTATAATGAGCTGCTCCTGGCAACCAAAGACGATCCGTCGACACACGACAAAGTCCGAGCTCTAGCACACTACATTCCCCATCTCGCATCACGCCACCGTATACGCGCCGTTGTCGACAATTCGGCGCCAAACTCCACCAGTATCGACTGCAGTATCGTCGATTATATCGGCGACAAGAAAAGCCGCGGCAATTGCTCCTCGGCGAGCGCAGAGGTAGCTGTCTCGTTGCAAGCATCGCCGCGGCCTGACTCGCCGCCTGCACCCTCGCCGACAACCATAAATGCCGGCAGCAGATCAGCGCTTGTGGTCGAAAATGACAAATCCCTATTGACGGTAATTAGTGAGCTTTTGAAACGTGAGGGCTTCAAGGTGCGCAGCGCCCGCGATGGTACAGAGGGACTCCGTCTGTTCAATCTTTTTGCACCCTTTGACGTGGTCCTGATCGACTACTACGTACCACAAACAGCCGGTGTCGAGATCGACTACTCTGCGCCACAAAAGGATGGGATCGACCTTGCAATGGCCGTTCGCAAGATTAATCCGACGCAAGGGATGATCATCGCGGCGTTCGATTATCAACGCGAGGACGAGGTGCCACGCCCGACGGAACTAATGCAAGTTCCCGTTTTGGTCAGCACGCTGCACCTTCGCAACCTGCTTGCAAAATTTCAATATTGGGCGACAAGAGAAGAAATCGATAAAGCAATCTCGGTGTTATCGCCCGCACAGTGGCTGAAGCTCCATAGATTTGCGGAGTGGCGAGTTCGGGGTCTCGGTCGGTCCGCCGGTGATAGGAAGGGCCACGATCTGCTCCAGGACGCCCTGCTTTCGACATTTATAGGCGCGCAAGGCAACGGCAGCGGCAGGCGCTGGAACAAGCGCGTCGATTTCATAATGCACCTCACGGGAGCCATGCGGGGTATTTCGAGTCACTGCAAGGGCAAATTAGACGATTGGCAAGTCCTCGAGTGCGAAGCCGTTAAATGTGATGCTGATGGACAAGCTCTTTCTCCCCTCGACAACTTGGGCTCAGGCGATACTCCAGACGAACGACTTCGCTTTGCCGTAGCCGAGGGTTTTCAACCAGCAGCAGAACGACGATTAATCGCAAAGGAAGAAGTCGAAAGACTGTTCAGAATGTTCAAGAACGACAAAGAAGTGAGTTTGGCACTTCAGGGACTATCGAAAGGTAAAAAGAAGAACGAGATCATGCATGAATACGAACTTACGGCGAAACAGTACGATGCTGCAACCAAGCGAATCCGAGTGAAGCTGTTGGGTCCAAGAAACCATCGAGGGGGAAGTGACGAACATGGCAAATAATAAGAGCTACGATGAACAGCTGAAAATCATCATGAACCAATTGGCGGATTCAGTGCTGGAGATGTCGGACGAGGAGATCCTCGCCGAGTCCAGGGGAAGCGGGGCCGATCCGCTGGAAGAGGCCGAACGTGCTCACGCTATGCTTCGACAGGCTCTAATGGCACTTGACGCAGTCAACAAGCGTTTGTGGAGGCTAGGGCACACGGTCAATCCAAACTATTGGCAGCATGCTGAACGGGGCTATCACAACAATTGCCGAGACTGCGGCTTATCAGTGAATTTTACCGTGGCGGGCAACGAAATGTGGGGCGAGGCTTTGGGAGACCCGTGTCCTGAAAACACGGTCCGGAGACGAGAAGCGTCCGGTAGGTGATCCAGAGTCGCGACCCGCGGTTGCAGTCTGCTCTGGGTGTGGGGGTGGATATTTCCACAGAAGCCTTATCCGGGTGCGCAGCATCCAACCAAAAAACGCGTCGGCATTCTTGGCAAGGGAGGGACTCTGAGGAGGCGGGATATCTGAGAGTCGGAGGTTGTGAGCCCATATGAAAAAACCATCAACGTTCCTGTCGGTGATTTTGATTGCTGGTTTCTCGGTTGCCGCGCGGGAGTCGTTTGGTCGTAACGTCGCCCCCCACGGAAGAGAAGGCGGCGTTGTTGTTGGGAGTCCGTTGGCCGGGCACGAAGGCGGTGGACCTGTCGTGAAGGGGCCGCTGGCGCTACGGGAAGGTGGCGGCTAGGGCCAAAAGCAAGTTAGCCATTGAATATCGAACCCTCAGAGCAGGATTCTCTTCAGCCAGCTTTCGCTGCAAATGCATGCGGACTGCTCGAGCTTGTCAGTCTCGTCACCCCGACTGACCAATGACGCATTTTGAGTGTGATGTTTTCTAACACACGACGTAAATACGACGTGGTTGCGGGACCCGCCCTAGACAGTTTTTCCTAAATCCGATACACAAAGCATATCGTGACACGATATATAGTCTGTGTCGCTAGAGGCGCGAAGGAAGCGCTTGCAGGAGCTTTTTTGTCAAAACGAACCCAATATGTATCCTGTCTTCAGGGGCTTACAAATTTTGAAGGCACGCACTTATCGGCAAGCCCCAGTGCTTCCAGGCCAGAATCCAGAGTCTCGTCGATCTTCGTCAGTATGAAGATGGTCCACTCACTCCAGTAGCGCTGAGTGTCGCTGCGAAGCCAGGGTCGCAAGGCTTACTGCTAACTTCCTTGCATCTCGATAATGCATCCGACCATGTGTACGAGGCTGCCCTTCCGACATCTGTCCTTCCATAAACCCCCTGGATACACTCGCGACCGTAGTCTTTGCTGAATTGGACGAGAGGGCCGCAAATCGTCGGCAGACCTGCCTAACACCGGAGAGTTGATCACATGTCGTCTAACCGTAGAGTACGGATTGGCGTTCCCTCAGCGGTCGTGGGAGGTGTTTTTGTTCTCACAATTCTGTTTCTGGGTACACCGCTTTGGGGGGCCAACACCATATATGTCTCGAAATCGCACGGCTCGAATCAAAACACACTGGCACAGGCGACCGTAAGCTGCCATGGCAACGTTTCGTGCACTCCTTGGGCGAGCCTTCCAGGAATGGTGAGCTGTTCATTGAATTGCGCGTCTTATAGACCAAGTCCTGGTGATCACTTCATCCTTTATGGCGGCGACAGTTGGGCAGCCTCCGATCTGGGCGTGAATTGGCATTGGAGTGGGACCTCTACCAGCAAGATTTATATCGGTGTCGATAAAACATGGTACAGCTCCGGCGTGTGTGGATCTTCCTGGTGCCGACCGACCTTTAACTGCGGCGGTGCGGCTTGCGCGGGGAATTCCAACGACTACTTTCAGGCGTCCGGTAGTTACGTGACTTTTGACAATATCGAAATGACTGGAATTTACCAGAATGATAAGACCTACGGTACGGATGATTTCTTCGTGGTGTACGCACCCAACGTCGAAATCAAGAATATGTACTTCCACGGCTGGTCTCACGGACCTGTAAGTACAAGCGCGAATATCTATGCGATTGTCTATCCCGGAGGAGGCTGCTCATTGCCCGGAACACTCTTTCATAACAACGTGGTAGACGGCTCTGACACCGCGAAAGATAGCATGAATGGGATCTTTGCCTGTTTCGAGCAAGTCTATAACAACTATTTTCGTTACGTAGTGTCGGCGGTTCTCGCCCATGTGAACTATGTTCACGATAACGTTGTGGAGTACCCCATCTACTCTTACGCTGGTGACCACGCGAACGGAATCTTCAACTTCGGGCCTTATAGTGGTACGGCCATTTATCAGTACAACAACGTGATCAGGCACACGACAGGATGCGCTGGCTGCGTGAACATTTGGTATAACGGGTATACAAGTGCCAACTCCAGTCTCGTGGCTTATGGGTTCAACAATGTGATGTACGACTTGAACTCGAGCAATATCGTTGACATATCCAGCCATCCTGCCGGAGATTATGGCAATTACTATCTTTTCAACAACACCACAGAATGTGGCAGCGACACTTCAACGACGACCTGCATCGGCGGCGCGGATAGCGGCAAGACGTTTCAGGTCTACATGGAGAATAACCATTGGATCACGTCTGGCGCCGTTTGCAGCTTGGGCTCGGGGCAGGGAACCTGCGAAACCGAGGTGACGGATTTAGCCGAAACTGTAGCGACGGCGAACAGCAATGGCTACACCAGTTCGCAAAGATACGCCTTCTCTCCCACATCTGCGACCGCTCCGACCGTACGGGCTGGAACGAACATGCGATCCACCTATTGCACTCAGCTTTCTGCAATCCATCCTGCGATGGGAGCCGCCTGCCGGGCAGACGCGACCTATGGCTGCAGTTATAAAACCCGCCACCACACGCTGAGCTGCCCGGCGCGAACCGCTAATACCAGACCGAGTTCGACGCCTTGGGATATCGGAGCTTACGAATACGCGACGAGGTCAAACGCCGAAGCCCCCACTGATCGCACAGCCACGGCTAAATAGAATAACAACGCCAGGGAAAGAGATTCGCGCACGCAAGCGATCCTCGGTCAGCCGCATGACCTGATCTTGGCGTCTCCAAGCAACGCAGCAGCACCTCTCGCGCCCATAGCATCAGTGACACCGACGAAGTTGCCCGAGAATCCCTGCTCCCAGCGCTTGCCACGCTGGCGACCCTCACCCCTAACCGGGTAGCGCGAAGGGCGCATACAATGATTTGCCGAGTCAGTGGAACCGCGAGGAATTGGAGAAGATTGGTTTCTTGAGGCCGGTGGGCAAATTAAGCTACGATTGCAAGCCATGAAGCACGCCACCCCTGGGTTTTGTTGCCGCACTCTCCTTCTGCCAGTAATCTTGCTGACTTCGTTTGCGCTTGAGGCGCTGGGGCAGGCGAATGTGCAGGGCCAGTGGAGTACGCTTCCATACCTAATGCCTATCAACCCAATCCACGTGGCCTTGCTCCATAACGGGAAAATCTTAATCGTTGCGGGTTCGGGAGCCTGTGGCCCGGCGCACTCTTTTTGTCCTTCTGGACCTCCGTATGGTCCGGCAAATGGTGCCGGCGCTGCAATCTGGGATCCGAGCAGCCGTGGTTTCACACAATTGACGGTGAATTGGGACATGTTCTGCAATGGCATGGTGGTTCTACCTGACGGACGCGCGTTTATCGATGGCGGTACTTTGCATTATCACCCGTTCAAGGGCGTACCAAATTCATCCATTTTCGAGCCTTCGAGCAACGCGTTTACCGGCGCGCAGAACATGGCACACGGACGCTGGTACCCAACCGTGCTCACCCTGGGAGATGGTCGGATTATGGCATTCTCCGGGCTTGCCGAGACTGGTTTAACCAACAGCAGCGTCGAGATTTATACGGTGGGTTTGGGATGGGGCCAGGAATATCAGGCGGGTTTTATTCCGCCGACATATCCTCGACTGCACCTGCTGCCAAGCGGCAACGTTTTCTACACAGGAGGTATGAGTTCAGCGCTGTTTAATCCGTCGACCACCTCTTGGACACTGAATGTGGCCCAGATGAACGACGCCCGGCGGACCTATGGGAGTGCCGTGCTGCTGCCCTTAACCCCGGAGAACAATTACGATCCCATGATCGTAATCATGGGCGGGGGCAACCCGGCCACCAATACCACCGAGATCATTGACATGGGTGCGGCGACGCCGAAATGGGTGTATGGCCTGAACATGTCAGAGGGACGCATTGAGATGAATGCGGTGATTCTGCCCAACGGCAAGGTGCTGGCCTTGGGCGGCTCCGTAAATGATGAGGACACGGGCAGTCTTAGTTTGAATGCGGACTTGTTCGATCTAAGCACTGTCGACCTCAATTCCCAGCCTCCAAATTTGGGAAGTGTCTCCTCTGCTGGGGCAAATGCGACGGAGCGGTTATATCACTCCGTGGCGTTGCTGTTGCCGGACGCGACCGTCTGGGTTGCGGGAGGCAATCCGCAGGAGGGCACCTATAACCACACAATGGAAATTTATCAGCCCGCGTACTTGTTCAACTCGGGCGGAGGGATGGCCACGCGGCCGACAATCAGCAGCGCACCGAGTTCCATTACTTACGGCAACGGGTTCACATTGCAAACGCCAGATGCAGCGAGCATTTCCTCGGTGGTTCTGGTGCGCAACGGGACCGTGACGCACACCCTCGGTATGGATCAGCGCCTGCGTGGGCATGTCTTTCACGCCCGGCTCCGGATCCCTCACCGTTACAGCCCCACCCAATGGGAACATCGCGCCTCCGGGATATTACATGTTGTTCATTCTGAACAGTTCGGGTGTGCCTTCGATTGCGCACATGGTTCAGGTTGGACCACCAGCGCCGACTGTGACCAATGTAAAGCCGGATAACGGACCGCCGGCGGGCGGCACGGCGGTAACGATCAGGGGGACGAACTTCTCGACAGGTGTAGGAGTAACGTTCGGAGCGATGGCAGCAACCAACGTGGTCGTGGTGAACAGCACGACGATTACGGCGGTGACGCCGGCGCAGGGTGTCGGCGTGGTACCGGTGACAGTGACGGTGGGCGGGCGGAGCGGCTCTCTGATCAATGGGTACACTTACAACACGATCAGGTTTGCGCAGGTCGCGGCGGCGACGCCGCAAACATCGACGGCGCAGGTGCCGGTGACCTATCCAAGAGCACAGATGGCGGGAGACCTGAACGTGGTGGTGATAGGGTGGCACGACACCACAACGACGGTGCAGACGGTGAGTGACTCGGCGGGAAACAACTACAACCTGGCGATTGGACCGACGAGCGGGACGGGGTTGCGGCAATCAATCTACTTTACCCCGAAAATTGTGGGAGGAGCGAACACGGTAACGGTGACGTTCAACCAAGCGGCTGCATTTCCAGACGTAAGGATTTTGGAGTACCGGGGAGTCAGTGCACCAGATGTTACAGCGGCAAGGACCGGCAACAGCTCGACCGCGAACAGTGGCACGGCGACGACCACGAGTGCCAACGAGTTGATCTTCGGAGCAAACATGGTGTTCACTTCGACCATGCGGTCTGGGAGCGGATCCACGAAGCGCATCATCACGTTGCCGGACGGGGATATCGCGGAAGACAAGGTGGTGAGCGCGACAGGCAGCTACTTCGCGAAGGCGCCCCTGACCTCCTCCGGGCCTTGGGTGATGCAGATGGTTACCTTTAAATAGACCAGACTAAAGTTGCGGGCGCGGCTTCAGCCGTGCCGCCCGGAGCTAATAATGACGCGGGCTTTAGGCCCTGAGGGATTCCGCGGACCGGTAACGAACTCACCGCGACAGACCACTAGTGCCCTCCGCTGTGCTGATGGTGGGGAGAGTTGCGATAGTGTTCGGCGAGCACGTCTGCGCCCCAGTCGCCGTTGAAGTCGCGCCAGACGCAGTGGATATGATTGGCGTTGTTCTGGGTGTTGTCGAACTCGATAAGGAAGGTGCTACCCTGCACCCGGTAGTAGTGGCCTTCGCCGTCTGCGAATCCGCCCATCCACGCGAATTTGATCGTGTCGAGCCCGGCGTTGCGAATTTTCTCCAGATGCACCCGCGCGGTCGCCTCCGGTTGCGCGCTCAGATATTCCTCGATGAGGGCCAGCAGCGTGCCTTGCTGCTCTTTGCTCAGCTTGGCGTAAGCGATGCCCTTGTCTTCCTCGATGGCAGCCTTGCGCTGGTTGTTGGTGATGATATCGGCGGGAGCGATCGCGCTCAGCACCGCTTCCGCGCGCTGCGCCGGGTTGAGCGACTTGACCAGCGACCGGCCAAGGTCTTCCTCGGCAGCGAGCACGCGCGTGCCCTTCATCGGTCCGCTGCGGACCTCGGCCGGGTTGGCGCCAAAAAACTGCGGGCTGTTGGCCAGACCAGAGATGGACTTGCCATTCACCATCGTCCAATTCTGGGAGCAATGATGGCCTTCATAGCGCCAACCCCAAGCGCTGTTCTCGCTCGGCTCTCCGAAGAAAGTAAAGAAGTACAGTTCCGGATCGCGCGTGGGCCCCCGACCTTGCTCGAGTTCGCGCAGCACGTCTTCCAGCTTGCGGATGGTCTCCGCTTTGCTGTATCCCTTCTCGCTCAGTCCGGCGCGCAGCAAGTTCAGCGCAGCCTTCTTCTGGGTCTCGGTCATTTCCTTGAGCGAGATGCCCTTGCGCGGAACCGGTGTGTAGAACCAGCGAAACCGCTCTTCGGAGTTGAAGGGAAACATAGCCTGCGACTTCTCCGCGGGATTGAGCGTCCCCAGGAAGGTGCGCGCCGCTTGCAGCATCGCCGATTGGGGCGCGTCCTGCTCAGCCGAAGCAATTACGTTTGGGCCACACATCAACAGCGCCAGCAGCAAACGCAGGATCATGGTGCTTTCCTTTCCTAACTCCCTGCACAACTCACCGAACTGGACGAGACTCACTCGCAATCTTAGTCATGAATAGGAATATCATAGATTTCCAGCGACCCCATAACTGGTTGGTTGAGCTGGGCCCAAGAAGCGATGCATCGGGATTACCTGCGGCAATTGCAAGCTGAAGGCATCGATATTGAGATTCCCGAGGAGTGGCAAGAAAATTCGCGAGCGCTCGACATCGTGCTCGCCGGCTCGGCCGAAAGCACAGTTTTCGAATCTGCCACCAGTGGGGTACTGTATGCTTCTGACGCCGCAATAGCACACGAAACGGCGTGGGACGGCTTGCAAAACTCGTGTATAAGATGAAGGCCGCGCGGTTCGTCGTTGCAATCCTGGCAGTTGCTCCGGGTTGCTTTGTGTTGGGCCAAACGAATGGTGGGAGCTGTATTGCGGACCACTACAGAGTAGTCGCCTTGCCCTTGCGGCCAGCCCACATCAATGAAGCCAGGCAAGTTGCAGGCACCACGACCGCTCATCGCGCGGCCTTGTGGAGCGAGCAGTCTGGGCTTCGCGAACTGCCTCTGCCCGGGGATTTCTACAACTCCGAAGCTACTGCGGTAAACAATTCTGGTCACGTAACAGGAGTTGTTTACGATCGCGCCTTCAGCCAGCATCGAGCGTTTACCTTCGCGAATGGCACACTGACCTTACTTCCTGGCGAGCAATCTCGCGCCTATAACATCAGTGACTCCGACGAAGTTGCTGGAGAATCGCTGCTCCCTGGAAAAACCACCACTGGGCCGGTGTTGTGGACCGGCACCACGACTCGATCACTGGGCGGCTGTTGCGGTGGGTCAGGCAAAGGTGTCAACAACGACGGGGAAGCGATCGGCGACGTCTACGACGAGAATGGACGTTATCAAGCTTTTCTCTGGACCGCGAGTCGTGGTCTGCGGCCTATTGGACCGCCGGATCGTTATAGTTCCGCGATCGCAATCAATGCTCACGGACACGTGGTGGTCCAGGCATTTTCCGAGATTTTCCTCTACGCAGGTGGAAACCTCACTCACTTGGACCTATCCCCGCAATATCCCAGCCAGCCTCGTGCGATCAACACCTGCGACGTCATCGTCGGATCGTTCGGGCCATTTGCCGACGCCGAGCGGGCCTTCATATGGGACAAATCAGCTGGATTTCGCGACTTGAACACCCGCATCCCGTCGGCTTCAGGATGGACACTGGAGTCTGCAACCAGCATCAACGACCACGGTGAAATCGTGGGCCGCGGGGACTACAAGGGCCAAGACGATACTGGTTTTCTGCTAATCCCAGAACGCTGACTGTGTGCGCACACTATCCAGCACTTGCCACGTTGGAAACCTGACCCAACGTTCCATCATGGTTGAGCAATGCGATGACCGCCTCTATGGCAATGCCTTCTATAAAACTGCACTTGGTCGCTCATTCAGGTGTCAACGGACTTACCGCACGCCACCGAGAATAGTTTTCGGTACTCTCGATTGAGGTGTTTCAGACTTGGTAAGTCCCACAGGACGATCCCAATAATTGATCCGCACCTCTCGCATCGAGAGAGAATATATTCTGAGCAGGTAGCACTGTGTGTGTTTTCGTGTCCATTGAGAAACTGGTTTTTCGGTTCGGCACGCTAATGCTTCTCGCGGGTCCCTGCCTCGCCCAACTTCAGCCGCCCAGTGGTTCGTATAAACTCGAGATCACCGTCACCGACGAAACCGGCGTTGCCGTAAGTTCCGCCCGCGTGCTGCTCAGTACCGCCTCGCAAACCAATCCGATGCATTGCGAAACCGACTTCGCCGGGCATTGCACTTTCATCGGCCTGGCCGAGGGCACGTTTCAGCTTAGGGTCGAGAAGCAAGGCTTCTATAAGGCAGTCCCGGTCTCGGTGCAGCCGGAAGCCACAGCGGCCGTGGACGTCGCTCTTTCCCACGTTCAGGAAATCCGGTCCGTGGTCAATGTCAACGAGTCGCCCCCCGCTATTGATCCCGCTCAGGTTTCCTCCAAAGAGCAAATCTCCGGACTGGACATCATTGATATTCCTTATCCGGCGACGCACGACTACCGCAACGTGCTGAATTTCATTCCTGGCGTGGTGCAGGATTCATCGGGCCAGCCCCACGTTGCCGGCGCCCAAACCTATCAAACTCTTACTTTGCTCGACGGCTTCAACGTCACCCAGCCCGCCAACGGCCTTCTGCTGGTCCGCGTCAGCACTGACGCATTCCGCTCCGTCGAGGTCGAACCCAGTCGCGAGCCTGCAGAATATGGCAAAGGATCGGGTGGCGTCCTCAGCCTGAACACGGGCATCGGCGACGATCATTTCCACGTCATCGCGACCAATTTCATTCCCTCGATTCAAGACAAGAACGGCCTTGCCCTCGACCAGTGGACACCGCGAGTCACGTTCTCCGGTCCGATTCGCGCACGAAAAGCGTGGTTCTTCGACGCGGTCGAAGGGGAATACGACAACTTCATAGTCACCCAACTGCCGCCTGATGCCGACGCCGACCACTTCTGGCGCGCCGGGAATCTAGCCAAAGTGCAAACCAACCTCGCGTCGCGCAACATCCTCACCACCAGTTTCCTCTTCAACTATATCCACGATCAGCACGCTGGCCTTTCGCCGCTGCAGCCTGTCTCGAGCACTCCCACCGATGTTGAATACGTTTACGTCGGCACCGTCAAGGACCAGCATTACTTCAGCAGCGGCGAACTGCTGGAGACCGGTTTCAACGTTTCACAGTACAATCTTGCGCTAACTCCGCTCGGCACTCAGCCGTACTTCATCACTCTCGATACGGCCGGGGGCAACTACTATCTCAACTCGCAAACTAACGCTCGGCGATGGCAGGGCCTGTCGAACCTGTATTTGCCATCGCACTACGCACATGGCCGTCACGACATCAAGCTTGGCATCGACCTCGACCGGATCGACTACGACGCCAGCTTCCTTCGCCAGCCGATTTCTTATTGGCCCGGGCAGACCGTGACCACACCCAATGGCGCATGTCCCACCAGCGTTAGCGGAGTCCCCATTACACCCTCGCCCTGTGCTCGTTACTCCATATTTTCCGGTGGCAACTATTCCGCCACCTACAATTTCGAAGCCAGCGCTTACGCGGAAGATCGGTGGCTGATCACCGACCGCTTCCTTCTCGAACCTGGCTTGCGTCTCGACTGGGATGAAATCGTGCGCACCGCGCTGCTCTCTCCTCGTCTCGCCGGCACCTATGTCCTGGACAACTCCGGCAATACCAAGCTCTCCGCTGGCATAGGCGTCGTCTACGACGCCACCGATCTCATCCTGATCGCACGCCCCTACGCCGGAGAGCGGCAAGATTACTTCTTCAACTCGGCGGGCCAGCCGACCGATCTCAGCGGCGCGATCGTCCCACTCCCCTCGCCGGTTCTCTCCACCTTCTCGGTCAACCACCAGAACCTTGAGGCTCCGCGCTTTTTGAACTGGAGTGTTGCACTCGAGACGAAACTTCCGGCATCCCTCTTCATGAAAGCTGAATTCATGCAGCGCCGTGGCACGGACGACTTTGTTTACAACACGCCCAACAATTTGCCCGGCGGCAACTTCATCCTGCAAAACACGCGTGACGACCACTACAACGCTTTTCAGGTGAGTCTGCGTCGCCGCTTCCATCAGCGCTATATGGTCATGGGATCATATATCCGCTCTAGCACGCACTCCAATCAGGTCCTGGATTTCAATGTGGACAACCCTATCCTCGGTCGGGTCGTTCCGGGAACCTCTAGCATCACGAGCCCGCAAGCCCCTGGCCCTTTTCTTTGGGACGCGCCCAACCGCTTCCTCTCCTGGGGACTGTTGCCGTTCTTCCGCCTTCCGATCATCCATGCGCTGGATCTCGCCTACTCCGCCGAAGCGCGTACGGGATTCCCCTTCAACGTGTTCACCGATCAGCAACTCCTCTACGGATCGCCTGGCTCCTATCGTTTTCCGACCTATTTCACTTTGAATTTGCACTTGGAAAAGCGTTTCCACCTCTTCGGCTATTACTGGGCGTTGCGCGGTGGCTTCGACGATATCACTGGCCACTCGAATCCAGTGGTGGTCAATGCCGACGTCAACTCTCCGCAATTTCTGACTTTCAGCGGCTACAATCGCCGTTCCTTCACCTCCCGAATTCGCTTTCTCGGCAAACAGTAGGGAAGTGCTACTGGAGGACATGAACGGCCTGCCCGGGCCTGCCAGCTAGTCGCAGATGACTCTGCGCGGGCGCTGTTTTGAGACGGAGTGCTCTATAGGAAGCGCGTGGACAGAGTCCTTGCCGCTTGATTTACTGTGATTCCAACCCCGTGCTGCTCGGCAACGCCGTTCACTTTGCAGGAGCACCGGAGTTCACATCACGATCTTCGTCTTGCTGCGGTAGAGATGGAAGCCGGAGTACTGGTGGAGTTGTTGCACCACCTGCCCCTTGAAATCCCAGGTAATCGTCGCTTCCAGTGGAAACCAAAGCGGGTCCGCCACTTCGGGCACGCGAACTTCAGAGAAGCGAACTTCCGATGTAAGGGTTCGCAAGTAGATATCGGGTCGAGGCGCCAGCAGATCTTTTCGCAGACGGAGGATGCGGAAATCGGACGCGTCGATCCACGCGACTCCCTGAAAAAGCACGGGAACCGATGTCCCCGGAAGGGCCACTTCCGCAGGGAATTTCACTTTGTCGGGGACTTGTGCGAACGCCAGAACGATCACGGTGTGTCCATCCATGCGCTGGCGCCCCAAATAACGAAACCTCGATTCGACGAGGTTGCCCGGATGGAACAGCACCCAGGCGTTGGCGGTACCCTGCGAGAGCGGCGCGGTGCCAGTCTTTGCCTTATCGGTTCGATACTCGTCGAGCATGACCTCGCCAGTTCCCTCATGACGCAAGACCAGATACTCGAACTGCTGGTGCCAGGTCTGTCCTCGCGGCTCGATCTTGGTGACCACGCTTTCGTGAGAAATTACGTTCGGCATTCTTCGCAGCAGGTCCAGACTCTTATCACCAGTCTTTTTGAGAATTTCCGGCAACAGGTGTTGGTCGGGCGCTGGATCCAATCCGTGCAACTCGGGAATCTCAGCCGTCAACTGCGGCAGGGGATCGTCCAGATACGGCTTTGCGCTCGCCCACACGGACCGGTCGAAAGACTGGGGTGTCAGCTCCAAGTCCGAAGAGACCTTACTCCCAGAGTCGACCTTTGAGAAGGGATGTAACAACTGGGCCAACGCGTGGAAGTCGGGATCTTTGCCCAGTTTGTTTGCTTCCAGAAATTGCCACGCGGCGCCGTTCACTACGTAAGCATCGTAGTTCTGATCCTGCTCAGGGACTTCGTGAAGTTCCACGGCGAAACCGCCAGCGTTGAAAGCATCGCGGGTGGCTTTCACTTGCGGAAAAGGAAACGACGTATCGTCCCTGCCCGCCCAGATGGAAATCGGAGTTCTACGCTCCGAGGAGTCGATGAGTTTGAAATTGCTCTCCGGCAAGAACCCGTCACGAATCGCGGTCGCTGCGAAATACTCCGATTCCACAATCGAGAGATAAAGCGCGTACACAGCACCGGCTGAATCTCCGAACAGGTATACTCGCCGAGGGTCGACGGCATGTTTGGATTCGACCTCGGTAATCACCGCGTGCAAAAAATCCGGACTGTCCTTGCGATAATCCCACTCGGCGGGATCGCTCGAATCCGGCGCCACCAGAATAATTCCTTCTCTCTGGGCGAGTTCCTGCCATGCGTCGACGAGAGACGTGCTATCTTGCCCTGAACCATGAAGCAATATCAACAACGGCGAGGGGTCGGCCAATCCGCTTGGAGCGAACACGTAGTAAGTGCGACTCTCAGGACCGAAAGTCAGGGTTTCCTTTTGCGACTTAGTGCCGGTTTCCGCCAGGCAGAGAGTGACCACTAACAGAGCACAAGCCCACCACCCGATCAGGAATCTACGCATGCACATTTTCGCAAGGCCCGCTAGCACAATCTTCGATGGAAGCGACAGGCGTCTCGCCCATCGCTCTTTGCCGAAAACACGGGCGCGGACACCCCGTGCTCCATCGAAACTCAGACAACAATACACCGATCCGTTGGTGCAAGCGAGGCCAACTTCGCGGCTTTCATTGACGGGGATAGCTATAGAGGCCGTGAAAATCCGGATACCCTCGAACTAATCGGATTCTTACGGGGTCACTGCGGTGTTCGTACCCTTGATTAGCTCAAGATCGAGGCTGACAGAGACCTCATCGGCGACCGCAACCCCACCCGATTCCATCGCCTCATTCCAGATGATCCCGAACTTCTTGCGGCTGATCTGAGTGCTGGCAGCGAGACCGATTTTCTCATTGCCACGCGAATCGCGGACGGACGCGCTCGGGCCTTCCACATCGAGAACCACCTCTTGAGTGGTGGCGTTAATCGTCAGATCGCCCGTCACTTTGGAGCAGTCGATGGTGGCTTCCACGGGCGGGTGGCCCAGCCTTTCGAAGTTTTTTGCGAAGGCTGGGGCAGTTTCAGTCGTCATTCCCTCGGAGCCCTGCCAGCCTTCCGCAAAGAACGCGGACGGGTGGGGCACCCTGACTAATCCGGCGGGGCAGCCTGCTAGCGCTATAAATGACAGACTGCCCCGATATTGTCACGTCGACATCGTCGACGTGAGCGATCCATTCAGACGCAAGCCCTTACTCTTGCTTGCCTCAATTCTTGCCGCCCAGAGTAAATGCGTACACTTTCTTATTTCCGGTTCCGATAGTGTAACCAGAACCCCAATAGACGGCGCCGTCCACGATGGATGGCCCATCGATTACTGAACCGCCGCTCGCGAAGTTCCAGAGGATTTTCCCGCTTACCGTGTTCAGCGCATACATCTGCCCCGACAAAGAGGGCGCATACAGGACGCCATTCGCAACACTCACCGAGCCAATGTCGAAGGTGCCTTTAGTGGGGTCTGCCGTCTGCCAAAGGATCTTCCCAGTGGCGACGTCAAGTGCGCTCCACGATCCCCAGGTAATCTTCTTTCCCGACGGCACCAAGGTATATTCGATCTTGTCGGCATCCGAGATAGCGACATAGATGCTCTTATTATCGGTTGCGGTGCCCCACTCGACGCCTCCTAGGTCACTGCCCGGCCCAACCGGTGTGGCCCAAACGAGGTCGCCGCTATCCGGATTTAATGCCCAATAGATGCCGCTCTTCTGGCCAAAACCGACAATATCGCCCACCAGATTGGGTCCCGAGCCTCCAAAGTCGAAATCTGGGCTGGCAGGTACTTCACAATTCTTGTTTGGATCTTTCTGAGTTAGGCAGGCGACTGTCCAAGTGTCAAACTCTTGCGCCTTCCTCGCCCACTTGATCTGCCCGGTCTTCAAATCCAATGCAAGAACGCTGTCGAAGTAATCGTCCAGAGCGGTGCAGTCTTCGTTTGGAATTTTGTTTTGGCAGGCTTCCACATCTAGGGGTGCGGTGTAGTTATCACCGGTGCCGACGTAGAGCGAACCGCGCTTTTTATCAATCGCGGGTGGTTGCCAAACCGCTCCGCCGCTGTATCCGAACGGCACACCGCCGTTTTCCGGCACAGTGAAGGTCTGCCACAGCATCTTACCGGTCTTTGCATCGAGGGCTACTACGCTGCCACGAAATGTACAACAAGGATATGTCTTGAAATCCGTTGCAGCAATACTTTCCTCGCCCGAAGTCACCCCAATGTAAACCACCCCGTCGAACACAACCGGAGATCCCGTAATGATTGCTGCCGGATGATTCTCCACCTTAGTAATCCACCGGAGCAATCCTGTTCCCTGGTCTACTGCGATCACGTTCGCGCCCCCCCGTTTTATCGGGTTGCTGGGGGTGAGCATGCCAGGATTGGCGCGAATCGCGCCGCCACGGCCATTGATGACGTTGTCCCCGATAATCAACTGATTATTATCGATGTCGACGGCAGGACTAACGCGAGAGATAGCTCCTTTGACGCCATCGTAGTCCGAGATGTGGTGAGACCAGATGAGACTGCCAGTCTCCTTGTTTACTGCGTAGAGAATGCCACCCCAATCGGGAAAGTAGACGGCGTCATTGTAAACGGTAGGAGTAGCAGAAACATCGTTGGTGGTAGTAAACACCCACTTTGGGCTCAGGGTGTGCACGTTGGCGCGAGTGATTGAGTGCTCTGCCGGCTGGCTGCGGCTGTTGTTGAGATTCTGACCGGATATTGGCCATTGTGCTTGGCCTTGCGCAGTCAGTGCCGACACTAACAAAAGGACGCTGATCGATGCCGTCATGGGCAATGACACGTTGCGTGTCTTCATGGACTTCTCCTTTTTTAACCTGAACCAGGTTTGTGATTAGGCTCATCCACTGCAGGAAACCGCCCTACCTGGCCTGCCCAGGATTTTGGTGCTTCTCTGGAGAGGATTACAGCGCGGCGCTGACGTAAGAGTTGATCTCACAGTTTAGCGCGACTTCTTCGAACTTCGGTGCGGTCCACTCCATGATCTTTCTCCTTACCGAGAACAGCCTTAACTGCGCATTGTTCCCGTTGAATCGAGCTGCTTTAACCTGCATGCACGGGAGGTGCCACTGTTATGACCGTAGCTCATGTATTTGAAATGATTGAACGACTGATGATGTAGCAGAAGCGCAGCGCTTTGCAATACAGCGAATGCCGTACGCGGTCTTTTCAACGCACTCGACCAACTCCGTCGATGATGCTAACCAACAAGCTGGAGGAACAGTGTATGGAGTGGACCCCGAATTTGAGACAACCAGTTAAGCCCTAAAATGCAGCGAAAGGGGAGAACTGGGATGGGGTCTCGAAGGAAGTTCAGCAAGGAGTTGAAACTGGATGCGGTGCAACGGTTGCGTGCGGGGGAGTCGGCGGGGTTGGTGGCGCGCAGTCTGGAAGTGAGCCGCCAGGAGTTGTACCGCTGGAGCCGCGATGTGGACAAGTTTGGGGAACGGGCGTTTCCCGGCGTTGGGCAGAAACGGGCGGAGGAGACGCGGATCGCGGAGTTAGAACCTAAGATCGGGCAGCAGGTCCTGGAGATCGATTTTTTAAAACGAGCCTTGCAGCATGTAGAACAACAGCGCCAGCTGCGGGCCGCCAGTGGGGGCGCACCGTTTACCAACAAGTCGAACGCGAAGTGAAGGGCCGGAACGCAACTCGCCATCCGCCGGATGTGTAAGCTGACCAGAGTCAGCCGGGCGGGGTTTTACCGGCGCGGCGTGAGCCCTCGATCGGCGTCCGTGGAATTGCGCGATCAAGTGCAGCGCGTGGCACTGGAATGGCCCACCTATGGCAGCCGGCGGATCACGGCGGAGTTGCGCCGTGGCGGCCTGTCCGTCAACCGCAAACGGGTGCAGCGGCGGCTGATGCGGGAAGACAAAGTGCTCTGTTTGCGGAAGCGTAAGTTTGTGACGACCACCGATTCCGCCCACGGGTTGAAAGTGTATCCGAACCTGGCGGCGGGGCTGGTGGTGAGCGGCATCAACCAGCTCTGGCGGGCCGATATCACCTATATCCGGCTGTTGGAAGAGTTCGTGTACTTGGCGGTAGTGCTGGACGCGTTTTCGCGGCGGGCGATCGGCTGGGCTCTGGATGCCACGCTGGAAGCCCGGTTGGCCGTGACGGCGTTAGAGGTGGCGCTGGAACGGCGGCGCCCCGCGCCCGGATTGGTGCACCACTCCGATCAAGGCGTGCACTCTGTAAGTCACGACTATGTCACCCTGTTAGAGACGCACCAAGTCCGGATCAGCATGTCGCGCCGGGGCAATCCTTGGGACAACGCGACCTGTGAGTCGTTCATGAAAACGCTGAAGTGCGAAGAAGTGTATCGCAGCGAGTATCGCAACCTGGCCGAAGCGCGCGCTCGCATCGGCGAGTTTCTGGAGGAGATCTACAACCAGAAGCGGCTGCACTCGTCTCTGGGCTATTGTCCGCCCGCTGAGTTCGAACGCCTGCAATTCGTCGCGATCGATGCTGGTGCGGTCGTAGCGCAGGAGCCGTATGAGTTTTCCAAGGCATGGGGAAATCCATCCATGCGATGAGGGCACGATCTCGCGACCGGGCCCCCGCTCATCGCCGTGGATGAGTCTCCAGCTGGCTATTCCTGGCAGGTTGCTCTCCAGCAGAGCCCGCTTCCGCTTCACCAGCCGGAGCTATACTGCCCATCATCAACCTCGCCCGACAATGCTTCGGCAGCGAACGGCGGAATGTCGCCTAACTAATTGTCTCAGCCGAGGGGTCCAGTCCATAAAGGAAGAGTCGGAGCGCATTCCCGTTGGTCTACGAGAAGAAGACCACGACCGTTGGTAATCTATCGAGAGTCAGCACCTTCCCAGATAATCATAAGGAGTGGCAGATGAGGTTTGACGGAAGTGGGGTCAGCAATGAACGCCGTGGAGGAACTCGAACAAGTGTTGACCCTCGATCAGGCACAGCGGCTCGTCGATTTCGATCTGAGCCCCGCTGTCGAAGGGTCCTCATCCACGCAGCAGTTGCTCGATGACCTGCTTGGCCGTTTCGACGAAGATGATTCGCCCACGTTTGTGGCACCCGGCCTCACACCTGAGTTGCGCGCCGACTCTGACGAGTAAGATATCTTCAACTAATCACTCATCCGCCTCGCCATAAAGGCTGGCTTCGCTAACAGGCAGGGGCACAGTCTCGCTTTCCTTAACCCCCAGCCTCGTCCGAGCTGAAAACATCGGCCCTCTCGCGATGCTTGTGGGGGCAAATGCCGACAACCCCAGCGGAATCTTGATATCGTCGTAGATCGCTTCGACACCGCCGCTTAGGAAATAGGTTTCATGCCAGAATCCCGTGCCCCCGGAATCCCGCAGGAAATTCTTCCACCATTGCATATGCGGCTCCGAGCGTGCCCACCTCTCCAGCGATGCAAAGTCGCGCCAGTATTGCCGCATTCCCACATGCGGAGGCAGAAGGGAATAAACTATGGACTCATGCCGCAACAAGCCGTCGGGCATGGCTGCCACTGAGTTTGCAATCTTCGGTCCAAAACCAAATACGGTTTTGAGCCCGGTTAGCGCATTGACTTTCATTCCCAGATAAATGACAACCAGATTCGGATAAGCGGTCAGATCCACCGTGCACCGTTCAACGCCCATATGTTCTCCATTGCATGTAATAATCGCACCGCTCAAGAATTAGACGTGCGATTCCTCAGAAACGATTTCTCTGCGCCCTTTGCGGCTGTTCTCGGCGCACTCCGCGTTTGTGATTTTGATCTTCAGGATCGGCTGCGAAAAAGAATTCCTAAATCGTAATGGTCGCATAGAACAGCCGCAGAGCACGCGGAGAAGCCTAGCAGCCAAACCAGCCAACAAAGACGAAGGCCGGAACTCCGGAATTACTTCCGGTCCCGGCCTGCGCTTCCATCAACTTGTTTGAAATCCTGGCTCGGAGGACGGGCGGGACGCCCGTCCTCCATTTGGTTTAGTTACTCGGCGTGGTATTGGATGCCGCCGTCGCGTTGCCCGTATTAGCGTCGGTGGTGAGGCGGCTTAATCGTGGGAAGAACGGCGTTACTTCGAATGGCATTTTGTCGCGTGCCGAAGTAATCGCCACTGGGGCGGACTTGGTGAGTTCCACGCGGTCCGTCCAGGCATTCAGTTTCACGCGTCCACCCATGGGAAGCGCGGCAATCTGATCCAGTTTGCTGGGATCGAGAGCCGGCCCGGTAGTCTCGAGGGCCGAGAGCCGTACCAGTTGGCCTTTGTCGTTGGTAAAGCTGTTGCCCAAATGGGCCGTCAACAGCGCGGAGAGCGACGGAGCCCGATCGGAAAGCTCTTTCAGGAACAACGAAGGCACGTCCAGTTTTTGCGCGTAGGGCGAGCTCTTCAGCAGTTCCATCGCCTTGGCGTCGGCTGCAGTTTCTTCGTCAGGATTGTGCCGGAAGCCGAAGTTGTTGTAAGTCGATTCGTCGGAAAATAGCATGCGGTCGTTGAAGGCGAACTTGCTGCCCAGGTTGTGTCCCAGAACGATGTGCGCCAGTTCGTGTGAGAGCACCATCGCAAGGCTGGCTTCGTCAGGAAGCACATCGATCAGGCCACGGCTGACTACGATGGTGTTGCCAACGCTGA
Source organism: uncultured Acidobacteriota bacterium (assembly GCA_963820925.1). Lineage (GTDB taxonomy): Bacteria > Acidobacteriota > Terriglobia > Terriglobales > Acidobacteriaceae > JABDBE01. The sequence goes on along the minus strand of CAWGBX010000007.1, from coordinate 121,173 downwards.
AGGTTTCCAGCGGAGAAGTAATCATCACCCGAGTCCGCACCGGACGCGGCAAGTCGATGTTGTTGGTGACGATCAGGTTGTTGACTACGGTTTGCAGAACTTTGTCGACTTCGCCTTCGGGAGCGACCAACCCGGATTCTTCCAGGCGCTCGATCACGTTGTCCTCAGCCTGTTGTTGCCATTGACGTTGAGCCTCGAGCGGCGATGCATCCGTCGTCGCGGGCGTCTCGTCCTTTACCGAGTCAACTCTCAGTGAAGTGAGTTCGTCTTCCTTCGCGCCCTTCTTCAGGTCATAGCCCCAAATTCGGCTCTGCGCCTTGAAAGCCATTTTGTCCTTGGCGCCGTAGCTGAAGTCGCCTTCTTCGCTATAGATGTACGCGGGAACCCAGTAGCCGGGGATCAAGTTCAGTCGCCAGCTATCCATGTGGAAGTACATGGCGTTTCTCGGCCGAGGCGCGTAGGTGCCGTTCAGCCGCACGATGTTGTAATCCTGGTCTTCCACCCAGAGACGGCCGAGGAAGCGGCCTTTGCCGGCATCCTTCTTGGGAGTAACGTCAAAGACCAGGCAGCGGACGTCGCCCAGGAACTCGCGGCGCACGTACTTGAAACTGTAATGGTCGCGATCGAAGTCGTCCCGATCGGCAAAGATCATCCAGGAAAAGCCCATGGGCTTGTATTCGAACTTGAACAGCTTGCTGACCCCGCCTAGCAGATTCTTCTGGAAGCTCTCGTCCTTGGAAAGATAGTCGCGCCGGTCAACGCTGTCGCTCAGGTCGAGACGGCCGAGGAAGTAGTGATCTTCACTGGGCACAGGGCCCAGTTTCTGATCGGCCTTCAGATTCTGCAGATAGGTTTCGACCAGCGGCGTCCGCGTCTTCAGCATGTCCATCAGCGCATGCTCGCGTACGATGGTGCGATCCACCACTTGATCCATGGTCGTGGGCGGAGCCATTGCAGCTGCCGCGGCCGCTGCGGATTGTCCCGAAGCCGGGTTGGCGGGCTGCGATGCAGCCGGTTGAGCTGTCGGCGCTGGCGTGGTCGCGGGTTGCGACGCGGCGGCGCTCGCTTGCCCAGGGTTCGGTGTCGACGGTTGATCCGTGGTTTGCTGTGCCATCGCGCTCAGCGTGATCAGCAACAAAGCGGTGAGCATCCATTTCCAAGTACGCATAACTCTGTTCCTCTCTAGTCTCAGCAAATCTGTCTCTGTCTCTGCAAAACTCAGTACGCCAACTGGAAAACCACATGTACGACGGCCGTGGAATCCACGGGTGTGCCAAGGCGCTGGGCCGGCTTGAACCGCATCTGGCTGGCAGCGGTGACGGCCGCTTCATCAAGTCCATGACCCAAGCCGCGTACCACGCGATTGACGTGCAATTGTCCATTCGCGCCAAACAGCACCTCAAGCAAAACTTCTCCCTCCAGCTTGAGCTGGCGGGCTTCCTGTGTATAAACGGGGCTGGGTTTGGAGATGATTTCGACTTGTGTGGTGGCCGGGCCGCTATCCGCCTGTACAACCTTGGGTCCGCCGTGAGAAAGTTCCTGCGCGCCGAATCCAGCAGTCTGCACGGAGGCGCCTCGATTTCGATTGTCGCCCTGCGCGACCCCGTTTCCGAAGCCCGCGCTGGCGATGGTACCCTTGATCCCCTTCGCTCCGCCGGCTCCGTTTCCGTTGCCTTGGCCTGGGGGCAAATCAAACGATCCCAGCTGGGTGGCCGTCAGATGGGCATTGTCCTTGCCCTGTCCTTTCAGGCCGTTCGGATCGCCGAATCCTCCGGTTTGTACCTTTTGTATGGGGGCGACGACAGTGGCGGGGGCTGAGCTGCCGAAGGCGCCGGTGTACACGATCTTCGCGGGAAGCGCGTTCGGCGGCGGTGCCAGCTCGGGTGCCTTGAACTTGGCTTCGAGCTTGGGAGCTTTCTCCTCGTCCTCTTTCTTCTTCTTGATGCGGAGATCCCTGGGCACAAACAATTTCGCCGTCGGGAAACTTACCGGAGGCGGCAGCTTGGGGACGACCACCGGACGCCGAAGCTTGACTTTTGGCGGCGCCGGTTGCGGCTTCAAGTCGGGGCGCGGAACCAGTTCCGTGACCGTAAGTCTCTGCTTGAGCCGCAAGGTGTCGGGAAAGAAGAAGCCAGCGCCCAGCAACAGCAAGATAAAAAAGACCTCGATGCCGTAGCTGGTCGCTAACGTGCGCCAGCTTATTTGCCGTTCCGGCAGAAGACCGAATTCAAGCTTGTCAGGCGTAGCCATCCACACACTCCAAAAGAGGGAACCCGAGCCATGGGGAGAGTGCGCGGGTAGAGGTTCTAACTTACGGGAGAGCGGGCGGGGGGTAAACGTGCCTCCGGCACCTGTACTAAGGTAATGGACCGGCGCCCAAAACGGGGTTAGCCCAAAACGGAAGAACAGCTGGCGAAAGCGGCCTGCCGGGGAACTTCGGGCACGGCGCGATTCTAGGCTGCGGATACCAGGAAAGAATGTGACAGATGACCCATTCGTTACAAAAAGACAAGGAAGCTCGGCCGCGCAACCGGTCTCGGCAGCTGAGCTTCCCGGTTTCAGAGAGAGGACGACTGCGCTATTTGTGTTCTTTGTTGGCGGTTTCAGCCGCTAGCTTGAGTTCGCGGTCGGCTTGGTCTATCAACTCTTTGGCTTTAGCGGCGTGTCCTGCCAGGTCCCACTCATTGGCCGACTGGGCAGCTTGGATTTTTTCGAAGGCCATGTCGAGATGGTGTTGCGCCGCAGCCAGGTTGGGGTGCTTTTTCCCACTGATATTTTCCGGCGGCGGCTTCATTCCATTATTTTGCGCGTAGGCCAGACTCCCGAACAACAAGCCAATGGCCATTAAGCTTCCCAAGAACGCGTTTTTCTGTCGCATCTGTACCCTCCTGAAAGGTGGATTGCTCGCTGCTTGAACCCATGAAAACCCACAAAGTTGCGATGCCCGCTTATTCTACGCAATTCCCGAGTTTTTGAGGAGAATCTCCCTGTGTACCTGCAAGGCTTTTACTTGAGAATGTTTCTAGTAAGTAGGCGCGAGCGCCATCGCTCGTGCAAAGGCCGCTAAGACGGTTATAGCGCGAAGAACCACCCTCATGCCCGCCACGATCCAGCCCGGAAGGGGTGATTGATATAGACAGGGCAGTCCTGGTCCAGGCAATAAAGGCCCCGCAGGGGCGCCACGGGAACAACCAACCAGGGAAGGTCGGCGGCAGAAATCATGCCCACCCTTTCTCGCGTCTGATAAAGCACGCTGCGGAGCTGAGTCGGTAGCCGACAAAAACTATCCCCATGCAGGAACGGTCCAACTACCGGTTCTCGCCTGATCGCCGCCGGGCAAAAGCATAAAAAACCGGTATGCCAGCCAGAATGACCAGGCAGCCGAGGGTCGAATTCCGCAGGTTATCGGTAAACGTGTAGTAAAGAAGCAGGGCGGAAGACAGCACAAACAGGGCTGGGAACCACGGGATATCCCCAGACCCGATAGGGCCGAGCGGCCTGCGGATCGCGTCGCCGAAAGACGAACACCGTGCTCCCGGCGATCATGTAAAACAGCCACTCCGCAAAAATCGCCAGCGAAAAGAATTGCCGGAAACTTCCTCCAGAAGCAGCAAGACGATCGCGAGAGCCGCCTGCACCACGAGGCGACCGAAGGCGTGTGGAAGCGAGGATGAACCTCGGCCAAGGCAGAGAAAAAATAGCGGTCGCGAGCCACGGCGAAGGGAACGCGCGCCCCGCTCATGATGGTGCCATTCAACGTAACCAGCATGGAAACTGCCATGGCGGCTGAAACCACGCTGGCGCCAAGGGTGCCCCACACCAGACCGATAGCCTCAGAGGCCGGCCGCGGCGACATCGCAATCGCATCGGCCGGCAGAACGAACTGCACCGCTGCATTCACCAGCATGTACAGCGCGCCCACCGTGGCTACACCTGCGATCAACGCGATCGGGATATTGCGCTCCGGTTGGCGAACTTCTCCAGCGACCATGTTGAGATCGTTCCATCCGTCGTAAGCCCACAGGGCAGCCACCAGTGCGGCCATGAATCCCGCGAGTCCACCCTTGGCCGCGGCGTAGTTGCCGGCGAAGTGGCTCCAACTTCCAGCCGCTGTAGCTGAAGCCGATGAAGACGATGCCCAGGATGATCGCCACTTTCAGCAAAGTGAAAACCAGCTGGAATTCGCCTGCTCGCTTGATGCCGACATAGTTGAGCAAAGAGATCAGAATCGTGGCGGCGATGGCGACGAGTTGTCCGTAAGTGATGACGAAGGGCTGGCTGATTGCGGAGTCGGAGAAGAATGCAAAGACCGGAAAAGTTCCCAGGATGCGAACCAGTCCGGTCGTGATGTGGCGATCGACGCCGGCTTGGCGATGAGAAACCAGGTCCAGGCGTAGAGAAATCCGGCGAGCGGACCGTAACCATCGCGGACATAGACATATTCGCCGCCGGCTTGTGGCTTCATCGCGCCCAGTTCGGCGTAGGTGAGCGCGCCGAAAAACGAGAGCAGTCCGCCGACCAGCCACGCCAGATAGACCAGCTTGGCCGAGCCGACTGCCTGCATCATCTCGGCGGGAACGAGAAATATTCCGCTGCCGATGATGGTGCCGACGACGATCGCTCCCGCGTGACTTACTCCCAGATCGCGAGCGAGTTCTGGACGGGGTTTTGGACGTCGGCCTGCATTCGGAGAGTGGAAAGTATAAGCGAAAACCTCTAAAACGCAGAGGTCGCGGAGACTTCGCAGAGACCGCCGAGCAATGCCCTCTGCGATCGTTGCGGCTGTTCTCCGCGTCCTCTGCGATTCAAGATTTTGCTGCCGCTGAAGCACGGCGCTCGCGCATATCCCACAACGAATGTCACCATGGTCCCAATCGCGACGTACCACGTCCAAGGCACGCGCGTTCCGAGCCAAATTAGAGTTCGGTGACGAAGCCGCACAGCATGCCAAACATCGCCCCGCTCTGATTGGCTCGCCGAGTCAGCACTCCGAGCAGGAACACGCCAAGCAACGCTCCGTAAGCGACGGACGCGATCTGCAATCCCACTTCGATCACGCGGCCTACTTTGTGCAGCGACAGCACCGCCAGTGCGAACAACACCAGCGCCCACACGAACGTTGCTATGCGCGAGAGCTGCACTTTGCGGCGCTCGTCGGCCTGTCGGCTTGCGCTGCAAGGTAAAAGTCAATGATCGAAGTCGACGACAGCGAATTGAGCGCGGCGCTCAAGTTCGACATCGCCGCCGCCAGGATTGCGGCAATCAGCAGTCCGGAGATTCCGTGCGGCATCTGGCTGACAATAAACTTGGGATAGATTCGGTCCGCTGTGCCGAAGCTCGCCGAAGGAACGTGGTAATACACAAACAGCATCACGCCGACCATCAGGAACAGAGCAAATTGGAACAGGATGGCGATCCCGCTCGAGAGCAGGGCAGTCACGGATTGCCGCTGGCTGCGCGCCGCCAGCAATCGCTGCACGATCAGTTGATCGGTGCCGTGACTGGCTGTGGTCAGGAAGGCTCCGCCGACAAGTCCTGCCCAGAATGTGTAGGGCTTCCAGAAGTCAGGTGTGAAGTCGAAGACCCGCAATTTGCCTGCACTCTCGGCCACGCAGTGAATAGCGGCCCATCCTCCGGGAACCAGATGCAGGATGGTGAACAGCCCGACCAGTGTGCCGCCCACGTAAATGAAGGTCTGCACGACGTCCGTCCAGATCACCGCCGCCAGGCCGCCTTCGAAGGTGTAGATCAACGTCAGTACGGTGATGATGGCGATCGACGCGACTTCGCCGGTTCCAAGCGCGATGGCCACGACGATGGAAACGGCATAGACGCGCACTCCTTCGGCTGCGGCGCGCGTCACCAGAAACAGACCCGCCGTCAGCGATCGCAAGCCTGCGGCCAAAGCGGCGCTCGATCAGTTCGTAAGCGGTGTAGAGATCGCCGCGAAAGTAGTGCGGCAGCAGAACGAAGCTGATAATGACGCGTCCGACCAGATATCCCAGAACGACCTGCAGAAAGGTGAGATTCGTATCGTAGGCGAGGCCGGGAATGCTGATGATGGTGAGCGTGCTGGTCTCGGCGGCGACGATCGAAAGCGCAATCGCCCACCAGGGAATGTTGCGATCCGCCAGAAAGTAGTCGCGCAAGGTGCGCTGCCGCTTGCGGAAGCGCAGGCCAAACAGAGTGATCCCCACGAGATAGAGCGCGATGATCGCGAGATCGAGTTTGTCCAGTCCCATATGTGATTGTGCCGCAACTCATCCAGGCTTTCTTCGCTGCGTTGGCTTTCTGCGCGCAAAGACCACGTCATAACCCGTCCGATGACAGGATATACTAGCTCATAAGCAGCGTTGACGTAAGTGTCCGCATCCAGACCGTTCACCCTGTGATACAAGTACGCTGGTGAGCTTCTTCCTGGGCATCGACGGCGGTGGCAGCAAGACCTCGTGCCTCATAGGCGATGAGACATCGGTGCTGGGGACAGGGACTCCGCCGGCAGCAATGTGATTCGGGTTGGAGAGCGGCGGGCGCGTGAGTCGCTGGTGGCTGCCTTACGACAGGCCTGTGCGCGGCCAACGATTGCTCCAACGCAAATCGAACGAACCTGCGTGGGAATTGCGGGTGGAGCCCTCCCGGAAATTGCAGCGGTAGTGCGCCAGTTGCTCTCTGAGTTTGTTGCTGGCGAAGTCGCAGTTGTGGGCGACATGGTCATCGCGATGGAAGCGGCGTTTGGCGGCGGCCCGGGCGTAATCGTCATTGCCGGCACCGGGTCCATTGCGTATGGAAGGAATTCCGCGGGTCGAGACGGCGCGAGCTGGTGGCTGGGGATTTGCGATTTCGGACGAAGGCTCCGGGCCACTGGATAGGACGGTCCGCCGTGGCGGCATGTATGCGTGCTTACGACGAGGTGGGAGTCGAGAGCGGGGGCGCGTTGGTCGAACGCATCATGAAATTCTGGTCGGTGAAGCACGCGCGAACGGGTGGTCGTGGTTGCAAATGGGTCTCCGCCTCCTGACTTCGCGGCCTTGTTGCCGGCTGTGTCGTCCGCGCTGGATGCGGGCGATGCAACGGCTCGAAGTATTTTGACCCAAGCATGGTGTGGAGCTGGCAAGCTTGGGCGAAGATCGTCATTGGGCGAATTTTGAAGGCTGAAACCATGCCGGTGGCTGTGTCGGGAGGAGTCTTTTGCAATTGCACACTGTTGACGCGGGAGGTATTCTACGACGGGCTTGCGAGACTGGCATCCGCAAGTTTTGCCCGTGCGAGCTTGGGTTGATCCGGTCTAGGGGCGCTTTGGAACTGGCGCGCAAAGGGGTTTGATTCGTAGGGTGTCTGACCGCGCCGATCCTTTGCCTCCGTGGGTGCATAGGGCTGCGGAGCTTTGCTCCGCCTGGACGGGCGAGGGCGCCCGTCCCTACGTGGCATGGCGCTCTATTTCGCCGCGGATGCTTTCTTTTTTCGTCGGCGTCCCGGTGATGCAGCAATTCTACCAACGCCTGATTCAAACGGGTGCGGATCGCGGAGCGCTCCTGTGCGCGAGCGATATAGCGGACATGGACTTCCACGCCGGCGGCGGTTGGCCGCAAGTTACTGTCTGGCGCGGCCGAGACCGAGCGCACTTTGTACCTGCTCGTGGTGTTCTTCCACTCTTCTTCGGCGGCTTTGGCGTTGGCTTCAGTCTCCTTCGCTACGGTCTTCTGGATGGCATCGAGCAACGGGTAAGGATCCTGATTCGGTGGTACCGTGATCAGGCAGTTCGTCCCACATCCATTGGCCACTGGTAGTGAAGTTGAAGAAGTGGCCCTCGATGGCGTAACTGTTTACGAAAGCGACCTTGCGGCCAGTGGGATGGCCGGTGTCGGTCCAATTGCCGGTTTCCAGCAAGACGGTGCGCAGCAAATTGATCTCCACTACCTCGCCCGCCACGCCGTTGATCTCGACCCAGTCGCCTACACGAAGTCCATTTTTTCCCATCAGCACGAACCAGCCAAAGAAGGCGACGATAAAATCCTTCAGCGCCACCGTGAGTCCAGCGCCGGCCAGGCCAAGCATGGTTGGCATCTGGCTGGGAGTGCCGAATATGACCAGCATGGCCAATAGCACGCCGAGGGCCTGCACGAGGAACGAATCACCACACGGAGAGTATGCAGCCGAGTGCGTTCCGAGACATTACTCGGTAAGGTAGTGATCAATCGCACGGTCGGCGAGATACACAATCAGGACGATGAGGAGGATCCAGAGCACCGACTGGATCATGCCATGCAATGCGGAGCGCTGGTGGGACTGGACCAGTGCGATCCAATTACCGTAGGCAGTTCGCCAATTCCTGCTCATCCTGAATTCGCTTGTCCAGGTCGGAGAGATTTTTCTGATTGTCGGAAAGGCGATGTATGGACGTGATGGCGGTGGGTGCAATTGCGAGTTGACGGAGCCGCCCGAAGCCTGACTATGGGCCGCGCCTGGCGCGGGAGCTTCACGTTTCGTAGCCTTCTCCGCGTTGACCTGTTTCTCCAGCGCGTCATGGGTCTGGGTGAGTGCGGTCGCTGACTGGGTGATCTCGTCGTAGCTTGCTGCAACGGGTGGCTCGGCCGCGCAGGGCTTGCCATCGTATGAATTGGGCGAGCAAACTAGCGCTCTGAGAAGAATTGTCCGCCGCGGCTGCGGGCGCGGACGACGGCTTCGCGTCAGTTCCGTGCTCGGCGTCGTCATGCCGCTTGAGTTGACGCTGGATCCGGCTGATGGGATCGGCACCTGACCTGGCCAAGTCTTCTTTTGCGTCGTCCAGCTCATCCTGGTCCAGGCCCAGTTGAGCCTGAGCCACATCAAACTGCTCCTGTAGAGTGTCCTGATGAGCGCCGCTGGCGACGGCCAGCTGCTTCTTCAGTTGGTTGAGCTGATCTGAATCGGCTTTGACGTCCGCTTCCGCCTGACTCACGTGGGCATAGAGCTCGCGGGTCTCCGGTGTGGCGGGGACGGGGTGGTTTGCGGCATCGCGCAGCGCATCTTCGAAGGCGAGGTCAACCGCATTGTCCGCCAGTCGCACCACTTGATCGGCGAACCGCCGCTCGTCCCAACTGGTGGCCAGTTTGGCCGCGGCGCGGGCGGTCTGCAGCGGACGTTCGTCCACCAGCGGAGGCCGGCGAGAGTGCGAATTCTGCGCCGGCTCGGACGCCCGCCAATCGCCGGTCAGGATCGATCCGACAACGGCAGCCAGAACCAGCAGCAGAAGTGCCAGCGCACCCACCGCTGGCCGGATTTCAGAAACGATTCCATTGCAGAGGACATTATACGGCGCGCGTAACTCGCTTCGGGCTTTAGACGATAATCGGAAGGGCGAGAACTTCCGCGGTAAACGATTGGGATCAGTCGCCTGTCAACGTGCCCGGCTACGGAACCCAGTCCGCGATAAAAATGTTGGTTTCGTGCGGCACTTTGGCGTTGCGATTCGAGGCCCACACCAGCTTCTTGCCATCCCGGCTGAACATCGGAAACCCGTCGAAGCCGGGGCTGAAGGTGATCTGTTCCAGGTTCCTGCCGTTTACATCGATGGCATAGAGTTCGAAGTTCCCCATCCCGCCGGTCGAGCCCTGGTTCGACGAGAAAATGATCCGTTTGCCCATGCTGGAAAGAACGCTGGACCAAAACTGGCCGCGCCCAGACTGGTGATCTGGCGCTTGTGGCTTCCGTTCGCCTTCATGGTCCAGATCTCTAGCGAGGTCGGGCGAATCAGGTTCTGGCTCAGCAGATCTTTGTATTCGGTAATTTCTTTTTCGCCTTTCGGGTGATACGCGCGATAGACGATTGATTTCCGATCCGGCGAGAAGACTGGACCGCCATCGTATCCCAATTCGTGGGTAAGCTGTTTCACATGTCGGCCGTCGGCATCCATGGTGTAGATATCGAGATCGCCATTGCGCATGGAGGTGAAGACAATCTTCTTGCCGTCCTCGACATCGTGGCCTCGGCATCGTAACCCGGTGTGTGGTCAAGCTGCATGAGGCCAGAACCATCTGGATTGGCGGCGAAGATATCGAACCCCGGATACACTGCCCAGGTGTATCCCTTGGAGAAGTCCGGCCGCGGCGGACACTGCGCGTCCGTCAAATACGTGGAGGAGTACAGAATCGTTTTGCCATTCGGATAGAAGTATCCACAGGTGGTGCGTCCCTTGCCATTCGACACCATGCGAACATCGGATCCGTCCACGTTCATGGTGAAGATCTGATCGCATTGCGAGCTTGTCCCGCGTGGATTGGAAGATTATCTTTTTGCCGTCGCCGGAGAAGTAAGCTTCGGCATTCTGTCCACCGAACGTCAACTGACGAACATTGCCGAGATGTTTCTCCTGCGGCATGGCCAGGTTGGGCGGCGACCGCGCTGCGTCCGGGCTCGGCAGCGTACAGCTGCACATACGCGCCGCTGCAGGATGAAGAGGATACAGCAACGTTAGTTTCATGGGGCGACGGTTAGTTTAGCAGGAACCTGCCGGCAGTTCTCCTTTGAGGAGCGTTGCCCTCGCAGCAGGTAAAATAGTCCGAGTTTGTCGACGGAGGATTCATGAACTCGCGCTTGATGGTTTTTGCCACCGCATTTGTAGTCGCAATCGTCGTCTTCCTAAACGCACATCCATCTGTCGCTGCCGCCAAAGCTGGTACCAACACCTTGCTTCAACTCGAAGCCGACTTCATGAAAGCCACGGCCGAGCGCGGCTCGCAAGGTTACATGTCCTACTACGCGAATGACGCTGCCGAACTGTCCAACGGAGAAGAAATACTTCATGGTAAAGATAATATCGCCAAGACCATGGGCTTCCTGGATCAGAAAGACAATCATCTGACGTGGACGCCGGTTCATGCCGATATGGCCGCCTCCGGCGACTTGGGCTACACCTACGGAACTTACGAATTCCGCTCTAAGGACAACGATGGTAAGCCCACTGTGAGTTATGGCAAATACGCCAGCATCTGGAAAAAGCAATCGGATGGGACTTGGAAAGTGGTGATGGACATGGGGAATTCCTCACCTGCCCCAAAACCTTAGAAGGCAGAGTTCGCAAGCACGTTTCCGGATCTCGCCAAGATCCGTGCGTTTTGAGGCTCTACTTCCGAAAATGTTCAAGGATCGCCTCAGCCTGAGCCCGCGTGACCACAGACGACAAAGCCGCGGCTTCGGCCTGCTTCACTGCCTGCACGCTTCCGAAATGCTCCAGCAATCGGCGCGTGGTGCGCGCACCCACACCCGGGATGTCCAACAATTCTGTGGAACGATCGCGCATCTGACGGCGTTTACGATGGAAAGTCACCGCAAAACGGTGAGCTTCGTCGCGAATCAATTGAATCAGGTGCAGCACCGGGGAATGGTGGTCGAGCACGACCGGTTCACTCTCCTGCCCGTAGACGTAAATGATTTCTTCCCGCTTGGCAATCGCGGCCAGTGGCTGATTGATGATCTCAAGGGCGGCGAGCGCCTCGGCAGCGGCGTGCAACTGCCCCAGGCCGCCGTCGATCAGCACCAGGCTCGGCATCGGTTTCTTTTCTTCCTGTAGCCGTTTGTAGCGGCGCGTGACCACCTCCCGCATGGAGGCGAAGTCATCCACCCCGGTGACGCTGCGGATGATGAACTTGCGGTAGTCGGATTTCTTCATACGGCCGTCTTCCCAGACCACCATGGATGCCACCGTCTCGGCGCCTTGAATATGCGAAATGTCGAAGCACTCGATGCGGCGCGGCAGTTCCGGCATGCCCAACGCGTCCTGCAGGGCCTCCTGAATCACTTTTGTGTTCGGCTTCATTACGCGGAAACGCTGGTCGTAGGATTGTTTGGCATTGTTGCCCGCCAGGTCCAGAAGTGAACGCTTCTCGCCGCGCTGCGGGACCAGTATGTGGACTCGCGCCTGATGGGAACCTGGAGCCGGCAATCTGCTCTGATAACACTTCCTCCAGAGTTTCGCGATCTTCGAACTCGACCGGTACGTAGATGTTTCGAGGAACGTAAGGCTGTCCGATGTAGAGCTGCGTCAGCAGGGCGGAGAAGAATTCTCCGGGATGAAATTGTTCCGTAGAAGCGTCCCTGGCAACGTTTTCGGCCGGGATGCGTCGCGAGCGTCGTCTCTACCGGGTCGTTCCAAACTCCGGCAGTTCTTCCCAGAAAAATTCCCGGCGGTCCAGCACGCGGCCGCCGCGCATGTGGAACAGATTCACGGCCATCATGTCATTTTCGGAAGTGGTAGCCGAAGACATCGGCGTCATCGCCTTCAACCGCCGCGATCCGTTGTTTTTCCTGCAACTGCTCGACGGTTGAAATCAGATCCCGATACTTGGCCGCCCGCTCGTACTCCTCGGCCTGCGGCTGCTTTCGCCATGCGTTCATGCAACGACCGCGAGAGATCGGTGGGACGCCCTTCGAGAAACAGCTTCACATCGCGTACTGCTTCCAGATATGCCTCGGGCGTAGTGAGTCCCTCCACGCAAGGGCCGAGGCAGCGACCGATGTAGTACTGCAGGCAGGCGCGAGGATGAAAATGTCCCAGGTCGACCTTGCACGATGGAATCAGAAAATGGCGATGAATCAAGTCCACAATGCGGTAGGCGAGGTTCGCAGGAAAGTACGGTCCGTAATAGCCGCTGCCGTCTTTTCGCAGGCGTCGCGTGACGTAAACTCTCGGAAAACGCTCGCCTAACGTCAGTTTCACGTACGGGATACGTCTTGTCATCGCGCAGCAGGATGTTGAAGCGTGGCTGCTTCTGTTTGATGAGGTGGTTCTCAAGTGCGAGCGCCTCTTTGTTGTTGGCCACGACGATGTAATCAACATCTACCGCCTCGCGCACCAGGGTGTCGGTTTTGGCGTCTTCGAGACGGCCTTCGCGAAAGTAGGAACTAACCCGGCTGCGCAGGTTGTTGGCCTTGCCCACATAAATGACTTCGCCCTCGGCATTCTTGTACAGATACACGCCGGCGGAGGCGGGCAAGGTGCGAATTTTCTGCTGAAGATCCATTGCTGTGTTTCCTTCTTATTAGAGTCTGACGGTGCCTTTGCGGACCAAGCGAAATGTGTTACAATACTGCCATATGAGTCATACACTGACAATTCGTCTTACAGACGAACTGCTGGCCTGGCTTAACGAAATGTCTGGCGAACCGGTCTGCCCGTCGGACGCATCATTCGCCAGCAGCTTGAAAGCGCCAAGGGGGAGATGGGAAATCAACGCTTCCTTCGTCTCGCGGGGAAGATCAACGGAGCACCTGATTTGTCCTCCCGGAAAGGCTTCTCCCGCCGATGAAGGCCATTGCCGACACCGGCTTCATCGTTGCCTTTGGTAGCCAGGGAGACTATCACCACGCATGGGCGGTGGACATTGCCAAAAACATCACCGAGCCCCTAATCACGTGTGAAGCGGTGCTGGCGGAGGCCGCCTTTCACTTGGGCTCGAGTTCCTACGTATTGTCCCTGTTGCGAAATGATATGTTTCGCCTGGGTTTCGACCTTACTCGCACTTGGAGCAGTTGCAGAACTGGCCAAGCGATTGCGGATCGGAGGCCTGATCTCGCCGATCTGTGCGTTATTCGCATGAGTGAGCTCTACCCGCGATATACAGTGATCACGGTCGACGAAAACGAATTCCGCGTCTTCCGGCGCAACAAACGCGAGACTATCCCCATACTCTGCCCACCCAGGGCCTGAGCCGGTGGACCTTCTGGACTTTCACCGTATAAAATTTCCTCAGTTGCCATATTGCCTTTGCCTGTCTCGATCCCTCATTATGGTTCCGCGAAAAGTGTATAATCGTCGTCATAGCAACAACTTAGCGTCGTAGCCTGCTTTTCAGTCAGGTTGGCAGCGCTCGTGCTCAATACAGGCGGATGCCGGTAGATTGACCCGGGAGCACGGATATAACGCCGGCAATTGCAGGTTGATTCCGTATCCGTATATATCTGTAACCCAGGATGAGTCTAGACCCAGGAGTTCCGGCTGAAGACGAGACAAAAGGAGCTTCCTAAACATGAATCGCACTTCGTTAACTGTTCTACTGGCAATGAGCATGGCGGCCTCGGTCGGATGCGCCAGCAAGAACTATGTTCGCCAAGAGACCACGCCGCTGATCAACAAGACCAACGAACTGGACGACCTGACCGCCAAGAATTCGAAGGACATCAAGGACGTAGACACGCGCGCTCAGGCCGGAATCCAGCAGGTGCAAGCCAAGACTGCCGAAGTCGACCAGAAGGCCCAGGCAGCCGGTCAGCAGGCCGATCAGGCTCAGACCCAAGCCAACAACGCGGTCCACCGTGTGGATTCCTTGCAGAACACCGTGGCCAACCTGGACAACTACAGGGTTGTCACCGAGACCTCGGTGCACTTTGCCTTCAACAAAGACAACCTCACCGCGGACGCTAAAGCCGCATTGGATCAACTCGTCACCGATGTGTCCAATACCAAGGGCTACATCCTTACCGTCGAGGGCGCGACCGATTCGACCGGCGACTCCGAATACAACTACGGACTGAGCCAGCGCCGCGCCGATGCCGTGATTCAGTATCTTGCTCGCCGAGCACAACATTCCGGCGCACAAGATTTACTTAATCGGTCTGGGCAAGGACAAGCCGGTCGATTCGAACAAGACCCGCGAAGGCCGGGCCAAGAATCGCCGCGTCGATGTGCGGCTCATGACGAACACGACAGAACAGCGCCGGCGTCGGCGACGAACCGGCGACCGGGCCGTCCCTGTAAACAGCTTTCCCTCCTCCCCGGAGGACTTCGCCAACACAGGCCGCTCCATCCCCCGGAGTGGCCTGATTTTTTGTGGAAGTCGAAGGGCTGGTTAAAGCATTTCAGCCCTCGATTTTCGCCCCCTAAACGCGATAAAATACGATTATGCGGTTGTGGTGTGCCATTTTGCTTTTCGCGGTAGCTCTGGGAGGACAAGCCCTTGCTCAGCAGCAATCGCAGTCTGATCCCGACCAGCCAGGACAGAATCAGGCGCCTCCGCGGTCGGATCAGCCGGAGAGCCGAACGGGAGGAAGCTCCAGCCGCGACACCCGGGTCGACCTCAGTCCCCCGGAAGACGACGTCAAGAATCATCCCAACAGCGGTTCCGGCGTCTGACCCCGAACCCGAGGATGAGTCTTCACCCGACGTGCAGGAAATGCATCCCTGGAATCCCTACCGGGCGACGAAGGATGATGAAGTCGGCGACTACTACTTTAAACAGAAGAAGTTACCGGGCCGCGCTCGCCCGCTATCAGGACGCCCTGCTTTGGAAGGAGAAAGACGCGGTCGCTAATTTCCGCATCGCGCAATGCTACGAGAAACTGGACCAGCCTGATCAGGCAGTCCCACACTATCAGGAGTATCTGAAGATTCTGCCCGATGGTCCATATGCCAAAGAGGCGCACAAGGCCCTGCAGAAACTAAAGGATGCCGAAGCGAAGAACGAAGCCTCGGAGAAGACCTAGTAGCCGACCCCGAGCTACTTCTCCAGCCGGACGAATTCTCCCGTCGTTCCGTTCACCTCGACAGTCAACTTGGCAACATCGCGGCTGGTCCCGTAAATCACGTGCCACATCAGCGAGTTGGTAGCGTGACTCCAGTCGAGCGCATAGAGGACAGGAGTGTCCGGAGCCTTCTCCAGCAACTTTGTCTCCCACCATGTTGCTGCGCGACTTCAAGAGCCTTATCGGAGTCCACCTTCAGAAAGCCGGTATCAAAAACCTGAGTTGACGAGTTCGTGGGACTGTAACTGTCTTCCGTGCCCGGGGTGATTCCGCGCGCGGGAGCGTCCGGGGCATCGGTGCCGGACCACACGTAAGGTCTTCGCGCTGCATGCCCGCCAGGAGAAGCGAAAGAGGCGTGCCACACGTCCGACTTGCCGTCTTTACCCTTTGGAGTCAGTCGTGAGCTGCGATTCCAGCCGGTACGGTTGCGCATCCCGCGCCCAGCCGCGAGCCGAGACGTAAAGCTTTTGAAAGGCATAGCGGCCGGTCTGCAACTCCGTAGCTTTAGGCTGCGGTTTCTCGGTCTGCGCGGGAGTGGAGGGCTGCGACGAACAGCCTGCCATCGTCAAGACTGCCAGTGCCAACATGGCCATCAGCAACTTTTTCATAGCATCATCCGTTGGGCGTGAAATTTTGCAACCGTGAATGCCGAAATTGATTCTACTAGAAGCACTGTAAGGAGTTTCGTCCTTGGATGCGTATCTACAAAGGTTACAGAAGGCCATCGCCTCAGCTACACAAGGCATGATCGCCAAAGACCTGCACCGTCATCCGGAGGGCAAGTGGAGCACCGCGGAAGTGCTGGAGCATCTCTATCTCGACTTACACCGGAACCGCGAAAGCTCTCGAGCGTTGCCTGCACGAAGGCAAGCCACTGGCGCGAACGCCGATGCTGATGGATCGCGTGCGCGCATTTGTGGTCACTGGACTCGGACACTTACCCGAGGGACGAAAAGCGCCGAAGCATGCCCAACCTCGCGGGATCGCGGTTGAAGAAGTCGTACGCGAAATCGGGCCACGGATCTCAGCCATGGACGACCTGATCGGGCAATGCGAAACCCGCTTCGGCAAGCGCACCCGAGTGCTCGACCACCCCATCCTCGGTCCTTTGACCGCGCGTCAGTGGCGAAAGTTCCATTGGGTGCACGGACGTCATCACGTGAAACAGATTCACAAGCTGCGCCAGCAAAGTTAAGCCTTCTCCACGCAGTAACAGCCGCCCATGAACCAAAGACCACTGGAAGTGAAGAATCCGGCCAGTGCCAAGTCTGGTTATCTGCCTCGGCTTTTATCCCGACCTCACACCCGCTATTTCGTCTGATGGGGAAGGAAACCGAGCAGGCTGGCGACATGAGTACGCTGTTGCCGTCGCTGGTGCCTTAGCTGCAGAAAGCAGCTCATCGCAGGCGCAAGCTCTGCGAAAATGGTTGGAGAAGTTTCTCAGATGAGGGGTTATGCGGTCGTCCGCCGGACCTATCACGAAGCCTTGGAGGAGCCGCTCATGCGGGCAAGAACTCGTGATCTCTTGACTCTCTCCTGGCAGTCGCAGGCCAACCTCTCTTTGTTCTTGTTCCTTCTTGTCGTAGTGACGTTCGTGCTTCCTTCGTTAGGCTTCGAGAAAAACAATTTGCTACTCTACGGAGACATCGTGTTTTCCGTCGTTTTGGTCGTTGGGGCTGCGATCGCCTGGGGCGAGCGAACACTGTTCGTGCTGACATCGCTGGTGTCGATCGTGGCGATCGTCGTTCGGTGGGTCACGTGGTGGGAGCCGACGGACGGGCTCATGCTCTGGCGAGCATCGACGGGGTTGGCAGCTATCCTTATGATTACGGCTGTATTGCTTTGGCAGGTGTTTCGCCCGGGGCCGGTCACCGCGATGCGCGTTCAAGGTGCGCTTGCGGCTTATCTGTGCCTTGGTTTCATCTGGGCACATGCTTACCACATCGCAGCATTATTGGATCACGGCGCTTTCAACACAGCAGGGAGCGATATTTCAGTTGTGAGCAGTTGGGTCAACTATAGTTTTGGGATGCTGACAACGGTCGGCTATCAGGGAATCCTCCCGGTCCATCCGGTTGCGCATACTCTTGGCTCCGGAGAGGCAGTGGCGGGGCAGCTCTATTTGGCGGTGCTGGTCGCCCGCTTGGTTTCGATGCAAGTAAGCACCGCGTCGAAGGGGGCCGATGGAAGTTCGAGTCCGAGATCGTCACGGTAAAGGATTGACCCTCGCACCGAGCGCCCAGAACGTCTATTTCGGAGCTTTTGGTGGGCAATGTGCGTCGTATTTGGTTTGCATCTGCCTGAGTTTCAGCACGCCGTAGAAGACGGTGATCGCCATGGCCACAACCAGAATCCCGGCAAATCTTCTTTCCCAAAAGTACGCGCCCTCGCGGTTGGCAACATAGCTGGCCGTAATCAGGCAGAGAATGCCGATGTTGATCACCCAGTTCGCAGGCTTGGGAACAACAAAGTGCAGGGTGCCGAAGCCGGCGAGCTGATAGAGCATAAAGGGCAATATCGCTACCATCGGCATCAGCTCGGAGGCACCCAGCGAAACGTCGACCGCGCCGGCATCCACTGCATGCAGCAGCCTGCTGTGGGCCAGTTCATGGAACAGCGATGGCATCGCGCACAACAAGGGCACCACGGCGAGCAACTCAAGTACAAGCGCGCCGCTCCAAGTCCCGATTTTTGACGAATGATCGGCGCCCGTATCCGATGATTGCGTGCCGATGTACAATCCGCCGACGATGGCTGACGCGCTAGCCAGCATCAACAGCTCCACGGTGATGCCAAAACTCGTCGGTTCTCCGGCCTTGAGTAGCAGCAGCGCCATGAACCCGGGAATGTAGAACATCACGCGAACCAGTCGGGCCCAAACCCGCGCATCGCGTTCTGGCGGCAGGATTGGGAGCGCAAGTCCATCGGTTCCGATGGTTGGTCTAACCTTCGACATTTCGATATCCCCCAGGTACAGGAAATTTGCGTCCGATGTACACCCTACCAGTCGGTGCGGCTGTGTTCTTCATCGATCCTGAAGCTCTCAAGAAAATTGGCCCCAAGCGTGGAAACTGAAACCTATAGGACGCGTGCTGTGCTGGGAACTGGTAGAAGTTGCAGTGGGCAATGGAAACCCTGAGAGCCAAAAGTCGCGTCCCACGTGCCTCAATTTCCTTTAGACCTATGATCGGCCTTTGATCCCCGCGTCGCAAGCACGGGCGGCGCAGAGGTTGAACTATGCTTTCGCGCGAGTGACAGGCAAATCGCCGCAACAACACGAACTAACGCCGGACCAGGCGGGCAGGCAAAGCGCCCTTCTCAACATTGTCCGGGAATCGACCGAGCGCTTTAAGGATGTGTCGGTGGCTGAGGCGGAAGGGTATGCGCTTCAATTCGGCTGCGTGAGGTACACCGAACCAACCAGAGGGCATTGACCGGGATGTCGCCCCTGTCTTAAACTCCGACAACTTCAAACAGGAGGGACCATGAATTTCGGAACACTCACTCGCAGGAATTTTGCTGGGCGGTTGGCTGCAGTCCTTTCCGGCGTCGGTCTTACCGGAGCGGCGCTTGCGGGCAGCGCTGAAGGCACGACGGATGAGGGCATCCGCAAGCTCGGCGACGACGGCAAAGCCGCCGATGGAAAACAGATGATCACGCCAATTGTGGTTCACAATGGCCTGATCTACGTGGCCGGGCAAGGGGCACACGATCCCGGTCCCGCCGAGCAATTCGAAATTGGACACCACACCACCATCGTGATGGACAATGTGAAGAAACTGGTCGAGGCCGGTGGCGGCACCGTGGACAGTATTCTGCAGCTCACCGTCTTTCTCGCCGACATCAAGTACTACGACGGAATGAACAAGGTGTTCAAGACCTACTTCCCTAACGGCGGTCCGGCCCGCACTACCGTCGCCGTCGCCGCGCTACCGGGAAATTCGCTAGTGGAAATCAACTGCATAGCGGTGGTGGTGAAGAAATAGCGAGGGTTACGCTGCAAGAAGTTCTCTGACAAGGGCGGCCCGTCTCAAGCTTGTTAATCCTTGCCTCCGAGCCTTGGTCGCTTGGCGCCTCCAAGTCTACTCGGCCGCAAGGAGCCGGCACGGTTATCTCACCAGGCGGGCACCCCGTTGCAATTGGGAATATTTCACCAGTTCATCTAACGACCTCGACAGCTATCAGGGTCGCTGCCTATCGCTCTTTATATTCCGAAATCTGAGCAATCTTGAGCAGTCACCAGGTATTCCACTGTCATAATTGGTAAAGGAGATGTGAAGGAACCGTGCGGCCAAACGGTCGTTTTGTTCCTCTGGTGGCGCAGCCGTATATTTGTTTACAGGACAGACAGCCCCATCCACCCACTGCGCCACATCTACTTTTTGGACGGCGATGCCATGCATCCCGGGCGCAAGATCCGCGCCGGTCGCGATCACGTCGGCATGAGACAAGGTTGAGCACCCCGCTTGGGATCCGCTCTACTGCAGCAGGCCAAGTCCCTCGCCGGCGCCCAGGTTCTCGCGAATCCGCGCGAGATCCCGCTCTTTCTCCCGCAAAACCGTATGAGGGTCTTTCATAGTCCCCTCGGAAACATGGGCACGGTTTAGAACGAGTATCCTTTTAGCAATCTGTGGCAAGAACAACTGCGTCAATCAAACGTCTCGCTCAGTTCGGCTGAGCTGGGCGTGAAGCTCGCATTGCCGCTGTAAGAGGCGGTGATGGATTTCGTTCCCGCTGATTTGAAAACTTTGGTGAAGATCGCCCGTCCGCCTGTGAGCTGAACCTTGCCCATGGTCGTGGTTCCGTTCTTAAACGTGACCGTGCCCGTGGGTGTACCACTGTACTGCGGCACTACGGTTGCCGTGAAGGTTACAGACAGCCCGCCTGTTGGGGGATTCAGGGACGAAACCAGCATGGTCGTGGTGGTGGCTCGGTGCACCACTTGGTGCAGCGCCGGTGAAGTGCTGGCCGCGAAGTTCGTGTCCCCGGAATAAGTCGCTCTGATGCAATGGCGGCCGACCGCGAGCCTCGCGGTCGAGAATTGCGCTGTGCCCCCGGTGACCGGAGACGTACCGAGAATCGTCGAGCCCTCGCGGAAGGTGACCGTGCCGGTTGGCGTGCCGGAGCCTTTGGGAGTAACCGTGGCGGAGAACGTTACGGATTGTCCAAAGATGGAGGGATTCAACGAAGACGTTATTGTGGTCCTGGTTGGGGAGGCGGAAATATTCAGCAGGACGGTAACGCCGCCGACCGCAAGATCTGGCCTCCCGTCACCGTTGAAATCGCCGACGGCGATGCCCGGACCGCCAGCACCCAACACCATCGGCGTTTGGAATGTCCCATCACCGTTACCGAGCAGCAGAAAGTTGCCAGCACCCAAGGCCAAATCCAGCTTTCCGTCGCCGTCGAAGTCTGCCAGAACGAGTGACCGGTTACCCTGGAGCGGAGTGGGTGTAGAAGTATCTACCGCCGACTGGAATGTTCCATCCCCATGGCCAAGCAGCACTCCCACGGAGCCATTCGTTACGGAACTGCTCGCATATTCGTTCGCCACCACCAAGTCCAGCTTGCCATCCCTGTTCAAATCCCCCAGTACAACGGCACGAGTATACAGCGCGCCCGAGTTGTAACTGACCGCCGCCTGGAATGTTCCATCCCCGTTGCCAAGCAGCACTGCCGACCGAGCCACTCGCGCAGTCGCTGCTGGCACAATAATTTGCCACCACGAGATCGAGCTTGCCATCGCCATTCAGATCCCGCACCGACACTGAACTCGCCCTAGAGCCCGCCAGAGCCGTAGGTCATCGCCGTCCGGAAGCTCCCGTCGCCGTTGCCCGACAGAACGCCCACACTTCCGTCCCCGTTTGCCACTACGAGATCAAGCTTGCCGTCCCTGTCCACATCCGCGACCGCCACGGACTCGGCATCTGGTTCCGCCAGAGCCGTAGCTCATCGCCTCCTGGAAGGTCCCGTCGCCGTTGCCCAACAGAACGCCCACGACGCCCCCATTCGTACAGTTGCTGTCAGCACAAACGTTGGCCACCACGAGATCGAACTTGTTGTCTCCGTTCACATCCGCCACCGCTACGGACTGCGCCTCGTATCCCCCGAATCGTAGGTCACCACCGGCTGGAACGTTCCATCGCCGTTGCCCAGCCGAACCCCAACAACGCCATTGCAATTGCCGCTATTGTCGCATTGGTTTGCCACTAACAAGTCCGGATTGCCATCCCCGTTCACATCCCCTACTGACACCGAATCGGGTTCGATATCCGCCAGAGGTGTAGTTCACCGCCGCTCGGAACGTCCCATTCCCATTCCCAGCAGCACGCCCACCGAGCCAATCATGCAACCGTAGTTACCGTTACTGCCACACGCGTTCGCGACTAACAAGTCCAGCTTGCCATCTCCGTTCACATCCCCTACCGCCACCGCAGACGCACCAGTTCCGTCCGAGTTATAGCTCATCGCCGTCTGGAATGTTCCGTCTCCATTTCCAAACAGCACTCCCACCGAGCCATTCACGCAGTTGAAGGCACCGGCGGTTACGCATGTATTAGCCACTACGACGTCCTCTTTCCGTCCGCGTTTACGTCCAGACCGCAACAGACTGGCGCCAAATCCGCCCGAGGCGTATGCTCGAGCAGGCTCGAAGGTACCGTCGCCGTTACCCAACAACACACCCACACTGCCGTTCGCACAGCCGTTGGGACGCAAATTGCGTTCGCCACCAGCAAGTCCGAGTTGCCATCGCCGTTTACATCCGCCAGTGCGACGGAGCCGGGTTCCTCTCCGCCCGTGCCGTAGGTCGTCGCCGTCCGGAACGTCCCATTCCCATTGCCCAGCAGCACGCCCACGCTGCCGGTCGCGCAGTTGGTATCGGCACAAAAGTTGGCGACCAGCAGGTCCGGCTTGTCGTCCCCGTTCACATCCCCCACCGCCACCGAAACGGCATGATATGCGCCCGAGTCGTATGTCACTGCCGCACGGAAGGTACCGTCGCCCTTGCCCAACAACACGGCAACGCTGCCATCGGTCAAGCAGTTACTGTCGGCACAAAAGTTGGCGACCAGCAAGTCCGGCTTACCGTCGCCGCTCACATCGTCCACCGCCACGGAGAAAGCATCGTGTCCGCCAGAGTCGTAGCTGACCGCCGCCTGGAAGGTACCATCGCCCTTTCCCAACAGAACGCCCACGCCCCCGTTCGTGCAGTTGCTGCTGGCACACTCGTTCGCCACCACGAGATCGGGCTTGCCGTCCCCGTTCACGTCCGCCACCGCCACGGAGAAGGCACTGTACCCGCCCGAGTCGTAGGTCACCGCCGGCTGAAACGTCCCATCGCCGTTCCCCAACACTACGCCAACAAAACCGTGCTTCATACATGCGGTATCCGAGCACTCGTTTGCCACCACGAGATCGGGCTTGCCGTCCCCGTTCACATCCTTCACCGCCACGGATTCGGCAAAATATCCGCCAGAGCCGTAGGTTGGCGCGGTTAGGAAAATCGGATTAGAGCGGTTTTTCCATCCAATTCGCGGATGGCCAAACCTCTCTCTCGTCCTTGTTTTGTCCCACGGCGAGAATGGCAAACTTCGCAACTGGCCGGACGGATCAAGTGGTCCAAGATGCGACAGAGGAAGCGCTCCCTGAGCGGCGTGAGAGCCGGAAGAAGGAAGCTGCAATTGAGCAAACACCAAAACAGGCAGAAGAACCAGGAACGATCCTGCGCACTTCGAGGGCATGGCCTTACCGTACTCCTTGAATTTTGGGACATCAGTGCATCCGCGAGCCGATGGATATCTATCCCACGTCATCAGGGGGAAGGAAAACTGCAAGGTCCTGCAGCGAGGCTGCTGCAAAAAGGGGAACCTGAACAAGCAGCGACAGATTAATTCGGGGGCTGCGTCGTGTCAATAAAAAAAGAGGGCGCTGTTAGTGGGTCACCACATACACTAAACCTAGTCCGCTCATTGTTGGCTGGCAGATATTGCCCAGCGCAGAAGTAGCCAGCAATGCATGTAACGATCAGCGATCTACCAATCAATGGTGTGACTCTGAAACACGCGCTGGTCCCTGCTTCCCAGGATGAGCACACTCCCGGCACCGCGGAGCGATGACCGTAGGAATTGGAGCCAGAGTGGTGATCACGGAATTACAACCCGTATCTGCTTCGAGTGGATACTTTCTCTTTTCCTCGAATTGACTGCTGTCGCCACGTAATAGTATTTATGGCCTGCGGCCACCGTAAGGTCCGTGAATCTCGTATTTGTATCCAAGACGCCATTGATCTTTTTGTAAGGCCCGCCTGATCGGTTGCCACGATATACGTTGTATCCGAGGATATGTTTAGAAGTACTCGCCTTCCACGACAGCTGAACCTTGTGCTGAGCCGGGCTGACAACGCGGAGTGTCACATCTTGCTCGCTGGGGGAGTTCGTGGCATCGCTGGCAAACGAAAGGATCGCAGATGAACTACTGCTGTCCCGTGGAACAAACGTGACGGTGAAGGGCACGCTGTGGCCTGCTGTTATCGTGACAGGAAGCGATAACCCGCCTAATTGGAAGCCTTCACCGCTGATTGCTGCAGATGAGACGGTTACACTGGCACCGCTGGCGGTAAGTTGACCCGTTTGAGTTGCGGCCGATCCCACGCTCGCATCTCCGAAATCGATTGCCCGCGGGTTGACTTCCAGTCGCCCGGCGGCTCTGCCGGTTCCAGCGAGGTGTATCGTTAAAGTCTGTCTTGGTGCTCCAGAAACAATGGAGATGCTTCCGTCGGCAGGACCGCTCGTCTGCGGAGCAAAAGTCACACGGAACGTAAAGCTTTCACCCGCGGCCAAGGTCAAGGGCAAGTCCAGTTCGTTCAGACCAAACTCTGTGCCGGTTGAAGCGGCCGAAAGAACGACGAGTCGCGTTCTACCGCTATTGGTAATCGTCATGAGTTTGTCGCCTGTCTGCCCGACGGCGACTTCACCAAGCTGCAGCCTTGTGACAGCGCACCTCAACTGAGTCCGCGCAGTATGAGAAACCGGTGCGCCTACTGGCTGATTCTCCGCGAGCGCGAGTGCCCGCGGCGCAAAGATGGTAGAAACGCAAACTGCTAGAGAGAAAAGTGTCCGAGAGATGCATTGGGGGAGAAACAACATTCGCAGATTCTGCGGGTCAATGCGTTGTGGCGGAAGGTCTCGATAGTACATCTCGGCGTAGTGCCAAGAAGGACAGTGGTTTACGAGACGCGAACATTAGAATCTCACTCCACCATCAGTATCGGAATAATTGCCCGGCGGTCTCGCCCAGAGACCCCTCAGTCATAAGCACAGTTCCGAGCAGCAGTCGCAAGGGAACGGCGCGGAACGGAGACCCGGTGCATGCGAAGCGCGGGCGGCCGAGGAAGGGCGAGAACTAACCAATCGGTTGTGGATCCCGAGTCATAAACCCGCCGGCCCGGAAGAGTCCGCATGTACTCTCGGGACCTATTTGGATTCGGGGGTGAAGGAGAGAATGAGCAACTGCGCTGTACGTTGCTTTGACCGCCGCGGAGGTCAGGTTCACGTCTTCGGACAGGGCACGGACGGATACCATCCCACCGGCGATCTGATCCTCGACTCAGCCGGCAATATTTACGGAACCACCCAAGCAGGCGGAGCCCAGGGATCGGTAATGGTGTTTGAGATCATGCACTAACCGCATGGCTCGACAAGTATGGGGACGGGCGCCTCGTCCGTCCCTGTGGGACGAAGGAAAAATCTTGTCATCCTGGCTTTTTCGTCGCAAGAAGATCATGAAAAGCGCGAGCCCTCGGGCTTGCGCTACCAGGCGAAACTGCAACGATTGTTTTGGAGAAAATGGGTGGGCTTGACAGGTAAAGGTACATGCTGGGTTAAAATAATCTTTAACTTCTAACCGGGGGAACCACTATGGTCAGGCGGACAACCAGTCGGATTTTAATGTCATGCACATTTCTCATATCGGTCATGATCGGGGCGGATGTTACAGCGCAGATTGTGGAGCACCCATCAACCAACGGTACCACCCAGCAAACTCAATCCTCCAAGGCCGCGCAGAATCATGCCGCCGCTGAACATAACCCGGCTTGCCAGAGAATAATCAGCGAATGCAAAAGACTGGGGTTCATTCAGGGGCAATGGAAAGAAGATAATGGTCTCTGGAGAGATTGCTTCGACCCGGTCGTAAAGGGCGGGGGCAGAGCCACCCGGGATGGAAAGCCCATCAACGTTCCGGTCAGCTCGAGCGACGTTCAGAGCTGCCGCGCATCTGAAGGTCATCACAAGCAGGCAACGGAGCGTACGTTTTGAGCACTTTTAATCTTTAATCGGATGTACTATTGACGACCACCGTTGTGGTTGAGTATCCCGCTCAGTCTCCCCGTTCTGTTTGCAGACGCTTTACCGCGACCATCAAGTAAGATGCAGTTTTTTCCTCGTGTCGCTAAACAATCAAACTGGATGAGTGCCGCATTAGGCCATCACTCGATTGCGCTGGCCATAGGTGAGGCTTTTGTGCTTGCGGGCTTCGTACCAGAGCGCGAGCTCGACTCGATTCCAGAGTCCAAGTTTGTCAAAGATCACCCGAAGATGGTTTTTCACGACGTACTCAGTGGTGCCGATGATTTCGGCGACCTCGCTATTCTTGAGTCCCTGGGCGACGAGCTCGATGACCTGGTGCTGGCGTGGGCTGGGGGTACGGGTTCCGTAGAGATCGCGGGCGGGCATAGCCGAACCCGATTTTGAGGGCTGCATATTGAACTCCTAATCTAAGCGGGTTTTTGCTCCAGCATCCAGCAGACATGACATCGAGAAGATGCGGAATTATCCCACCGCGAGGGTGTGCGAACTTGTAGCAAGTGCGACCAGCCTCCGCCAGGTCGAGGTTCAAAGCTGAAGTCACTGACCGGGCAGGGCTAAAGCGATGACCTAAGATGACATATGTGACGGCCCCCGTCGTTGCTCAGCAGCAATGTCGTGTTTGCTACACGAAGCGTAGCGGGAAACCGCTGTAGATGTAGAGCTGGCATCACCCACAGACTGCCACACCCGCCCGTCAGTTGCCAGGGACCGACTACGCACCGAAGTTGAAACCAAACCCGCAGCCCGTTGCACAACCAAAAGCTATGAAAAAACAGCGAGCAACACGACAACAGATCCTCAGAGAGGTAATGTCAGAGGTGTATCGCCCCGCTGATCAGGATGGCCAACGGGACAATTTTCATAGAAAACGCCGTATATCGGGAAGCGCATTCGCAGCGCTCATGCTAGTCTGAGGCACATGAGGCGTTTTCGATCCTGACAGTGTGCGGGTTGGCCATGATGAACTTTGCGGCAGGCCAGGCAGCGCCCACGAGGCCGCCGGACGTGTCCTTGGTGACGATCGACACGCTCCGGGCAGACCACGTTCACTGTTATGGTTACGAGCGGATTCGGACTCCGGAAGATGTGGTGCTTCGGCCAGGCGTGTGAACTCGTGATATGAGAAGATGCAACAAGCAGTACTCGCACAAGAGTATCGATGCTTGTCCGTGCAGTCGAGCAGGGATGCGCGTCGAGGACCTGTCCGGATTCTCAACGCCGGTGGTGAAATTGGAGTCCGAGTATGAGCGGTCGCTTTGTGTTGAAAATCGGCGATCATCTCGAGGATGCCGAGAAGAAGAAATACTATAACGAAAAGCTTTTTTCCGAGGTCGCGCCCCGGTACGATTTCATTGCCAGAGTACTTTCCTTCGGACGCGACGCGGCATGGAAGCGCAAGCTGGTTTCATTGCTTCCCTCTCATCAATGCCCTGTTTGCGTTGATCTCGCCTGCGGCACCGGCAACATCGCGTTTTTGCTTGCCGGCAAATACCCGCGTGGCCGCATCGCCGGACTGGACATCACCGAGCCGATGCTGAATATCGCCCGTCATCGCAATACTCATCCCAATATCAGTTTCGTCAACCAGGATATGGGATCGCTTGAAATTGTTTCCGAATCCGTGGACATCGTCACCGGTGGATACGCCCTGCGGAATGCACCGGACCTCGGAGTAGCTATTGACGAAATCAGCCGCGTATTGAAACCGCGCGGCGTGGCAGCCTTTCTGGATTTCTCCAAGCCGGGAGCAAACATCGCACAGAAAATGGAATACTGGGGTCTGAAGATATGGACAGGACTGTGGGGTGTGCTTCTGCACCGCAATCATGAAGTCTATAGCTACATAGCCGAAAGCCTCCAGCGCTTCCCCGACCGCCATCACTTGCGAAATATTTTCCTGGAAAAGGGATTTTCCGTCATCGATTCTCGTCTCTTTTTTTTCGGGATCACCGAACTGTTAGTGGTCCAAAAACTGCCGCGTGCGGAAACGCCATGACCGATGCCTATCTGAACCGTATCGCCACCGCAGTGCCCGGACTTCGACCTGGGCGCCATTTTCTGGAAAAGGGTTCGAATTTCCAATGCCTGGCGGTGTAAACAGTTCGAATACGGTTTTATTCTTCGTTCGATTACCAATCATCATGAAGAGTGACTTTTGTCCGATTACTCGGCCGCCGGCAACTCTTCATCATGTGTCTTGAAGTGTCCGCTCAAACTTTTCCGAAGCTGTAGTCGTGCGCGGAGCAGTCGCGCTTTGACCGCGACCGGGCTCAGGTCTAACGCTTCGCCTGTTTCATCGATAGAGAGTTCTTCCATGTCACGGAGAACGAAAACGATTCTCAGTGCTGGGTCTAGTCCGAGCAAGCACTTGATCAAAATCTCTCGGAAGGCCGCTGCGCTGTACAGTTCCTTGGGATTGAGGGACCAATCAGTTACGTCCATGAGAATATCGCTGTCACTCTCAGGGTCACCTTCCAACGACTCTTCCTTGGACGTGCGCGGCCTTCCTAGCTTTGCGAGCACTTCGTTCAGCATGATGCGAATCAACCAGGTGGAAAACTTCGCGCTTTCGTGAAACTGATCCAGTCTCTGATAGGCCTTGCAGAAAGCCTCTTGAACCGCGGCTTCGGTCTCCTCGCGGTTATGCGTGATACTTTGTGCAATTCGCAGCAGTTTGCGGTCGTACTTGCTTACCAGCTTCTCGAAGGCTGAAGCATGCCCTCTCGTTGTTGCGCGAACGAGAGTCAGGTCGTCCTCTGCGGCACCAGCTTTTTCGCATTGTGCGGGAGGTTCCATGACACAGATACCCACAGGCCCTACCTCACATTTTGTGCTCAGCCACGTCCCGGCTGGCTTCGAGAACGAACTTGTAACCCATACCATGCACGGTGTGGAAGTGGACGGGATGGGCCGGATCCGGTTCCAGTTTCTGACGCAGTCTCAAAATATGGTTATCGACCGTGCGGGTGGTCGGGTAGTGCTCGTACCCCCAAACCTCATTCAGCATTTCGTCTCGCGAGACGACTCGGCCGGCATTCTGCACCAGAAATCTGAGCAACTTGAACTCCATGGTCGTGAGGGTGATGTCTTCCCCAGAGCGAGTCACCTCCATGCTGGAGAAATCAGCGAACACCTCGCCAAAGCGAACCACGCCGCTTATCCGGGCGGAGCCCGAAGGGCCAACACCCGCGCACAGACGCACCATGACTTCTGTCCAAGTCAAAGGCAACATGAGGACGGGCTTCATCTTGAGAGGCGCTGGAGAGTTCCTGCCTGCTCGGTCTGCCTTGTTTCCAAGAGGGACAAGCGCCACTTGATAGTCGTCCGACTCATGCCATTCAGCCAGCCTAAGCGGAAGCGGGATGTCACCACCGCCAAGTGGCAAAATGGTGTTTTCTAAAAGTGCCAAAGCGGAAGACAGTTCCTGGCTGTCGCACTTTCTGAGTGCAATGCCCGGGATTCCCTTGACGCCTGATTCCATCTGGTCGTCAAGAAGGGGTGAAAGTTTGAACTCCATCGCAATTGCTCCTTCCTTATTCAAGACTTCACGACAGGAATTTGTAGCGTTAGGCATAGGTCTCTCCCCCAGGAACCGGGGAGACTGATGGTCGGGCTCACAGCTCGTCTCCGTCACCAGGGCGACTCGTACGCGTGTCCCGTTTTACGGGGTTTGATCCGAAGGCCGCCTGGTAGCGTTCACCAAGAAACTCGAGTAGTTCGTCGGTCGAACGGAACCTCAATTCGTTGCAGGAATCCACTTCTTCGACCCATCCTTCGAACAATCCCTGCTTCGGTCTTGTTTCTGGCCCAAGTCGAACTACGAAAGCACCTCGCATAACGGTGCCAGAGTACGAGAAAGGAGAAGCCGAGGGGTGGCCGTCCCGGTGTCGTTTTGGTCCAGATTTGGTGCCGAACGGGACGCATGGCAGGGGCGAAACGCACTTACTCTTCCAGAGTCCTCAGTCCATTCGCGCGGCTCGCGCTCCTTAGTGTTCTTCTAAGGACTGTAGAATCTTGACCATAGAAGAAGTTCATAATGTGCTCGGACGCATGATCGAAGAGAATTTGGGCTACGTTTTGTGCCTCTGGCGCCTGGTTCATTTTCTGGCAACTGCTGCGCTGAGAATCCGACTAACAGGATCGGCAGCAAGAAATATTGCCCGAAGGGGTTCCTGTTCCGGAAACGAACGTACGAGCGCCTGGATTCCCGCCTCCGCCTGTGCGCGATGCCGTTCGGCTGATTCATCGTCCTTCTGAAGCCGATAGAAATCCCGCGCTGCGCCGTGCACACGCCAGGCGGAGATTGGTACCGGATGCTCCTCCAAAATCGCCAGGGCCGCCCGGATCGACTGGCCGGCAACCATCCAATCTTCTTCAGCAATCGCAATCCGCGTCTTTATCTCCCACGCGAGCACCTGCACATTCGGGTCTGCCGTGGACAGAGCACACTCCAGAAACCTATCCGCCTCGATGCCGGCATTGGCAATGTTCCCCAATGCAAGCCAGGTTCTTGCCAGCCCCAACTGGGCTTGCATTCGCCACCACCAATATAAATAAAACTGTTCGTTGGTCATCATCTCAACTTCAGTGAAGCAACGTGCTGCTTCTTGATGGTTTCCCAACCCAAGTTCCGCGCGGCCACTGCTGAGGAGAGTGAGCGCTCTCGGTGTTCGACCCGGGTTGCCGGTGCACATGGGCAGGACCGTGTCGCACAACTTCCGTGCCCCCTGAAAATCAAAGGCAATTATCCGCAACCATGCCTCCAGCCCGTTGAAAGCGCAAAACCACAGCTTGTTCCCATTTTTCGCGGCGGTATCGATTTGAGCGCGCAATGTCACAAGAACTTCGCCAAGCTGACCCGTGTGCACAAGGGCAAGCGACTTACCCCAGGCGCCTAAATATCCGATCAGCGCGCTACTACCGGTCACATTTCGAAGTTTAGTTTCTGCGTTGACCGCTAAGCTGTACTGGCCCTGGAGGATCTGAGCCTGCGCCAGGTACAGGATTTCGTGGGCGACCTGAACGTCTTTGGCGCTCAATTGTTCAATGATCGGCATGGTTGTTGTGCAAATTTCGGCATCCTCTTTTCGCCACCGGTCATGGAGGAGGCGAAAGGCGGCCGCCAGGACCTGGGTCCGAGCCAGTAACGTTGGATCACCCAGGCTTTTGCTCATCTCCACTGCCCGCTCGCTCGTGGCGATTCCACGCCGCGAGTCAATTGGCGATGATGTGTAAGCCAGTCGGCTCAGCGCGCTCACCTGTTCTTTGGCGAGGCCGGCCTGAGCGGCTCGATCCGCTTCGGTCTGATAGGCCTGGGCAGCCTCGATCACTTGTCCGAGGGCATAGTGCGCATCGCCGATGCATTTTAGGATCTGGATCTCCACTTCCACCCGAATGTTGAAAGGAATTTTGTGCACGAGTTCAAGAGCATGGTGCAGCACCGGTATCGCATCTCCGTGAGCGAAACGGTGCTGCGCATTCTCTGCGCTGAGCAGCAAGTAACGAATGGCCTGCTCATACTCGTGCCCTTCTTCAAAATGCAATGCCAGTTCCGAGGCAACTTCCGGCCTGTCTTGGGTATAAAGCAGCCTGAGTTGCTCTCCAATTCGTCGATGCAGCTTGGATCGGCTTACGCTAGACAGACGGCGGTAGAGAACCTGCCGGAACAAGGAATGTTTAAATTCATAGTGGGCCGACACCGAGCCATCTGGAAGATCCTGAAGCCCTGCGGACCGGACGAACTGTTGCTTTTCGGCTAACCCCTCGAGCAAGTCCTCGATACGATCTGCCTCAATATCGAGAGTCGGACGCACCGCCCAGACGGAAAATCGCTCCCCCACAACACTTCCACTGTTCAAAATCCGCTGTTCATCGGCGCTAAGCTGAGAGAACTGGAGATCCAGCATTTGTTGCAACGTCTCCGGTACACCAGGGTCGATGTCTTTCAGAGGCTTGGTCAGCATCCATGCTCCCCGCGCCTGTGCTAGCAAACCTTTCTTCACAATATCCTGCACAATCGCGACCATAAACAGGGCGTTTCCACCCGAGTGACGATAGATGAGTTTAGCCAGACCCGCCGGCAAGCTACCGTTCGGAAACTCCGACGCCAGATACTCGGCAATCGCAGGTTCTTCCAGGCGCTCGAGCGCAATCTCCGTGCACAAATGATGAACTTGCAAGTCTTGTTTGAGACCCTTCAACGGCGTCTTGGAAAGAACAACGTCGGCCGGCCGATAGGTCCCGAGCAGCATGAGCTTGGCTGGCTCCCGGCGGCGGGCCAATGCGGAGATGAGATCGAGCGTCGAATCATCCACCCAGTGGAGATCTTCAAAGATCAGGACCAATGGATTGTCCGCCGTGATCGCTTCCAGCGTCTCGCAGATCTCCCGTACCATCCGCTCGCGCGTGGCCCCGAGGGTTTCACGCTGCAGAGCTTCTTTTTTTTCCGCTTTCACAAGGGAGGGAAACTGAATCCACCAAGTCGGCGCTCGCTTCGCCAGCATCTGTGCGACAGGATTGCTATCGCTATCGCGAATTAACTGCCCGAGAGCTTCGAGCATCGGGTAATACGCTTCCTTGCCCCCGAAGCCCTCGACGCACTGCCCACGAGCCACTCGCAGATTCGGGCGGCGCGATGCCTGTTGATGAAACACATCAACCAGCGTCGTTTTGCCGATGCCCGCCTCACCCGTCACGAACATCAACTGGCGCTGGCCTCTCAGCGCTTTATCCAGATGACTGTTCAGCGTGGTGAGGGCAATATCCCGGCCCACCATCTTCTTTGAGTCCGACGGCAACTCCGAAAATTCGGCAGGGCTCTCGTCGCTCAGTGGAGCTACGAACTGGTATCCCCGCTTGGGGAAGGTCTCAATGAATACGGGCCGGTCAGATCGATCGCCTAGAACCTTCCGGATTCCAAGAATGTATTTCTTAATCACCTCGGAATTCACGTAGGTGTCGGGCCACACCGACTCAAGAATCTCACCCTGGGTCACAACCCGTCCGGCATTCTCGACCAGGTAACGTAGTACATCGAAGGCCTTGGGTGTGAGAGAGACGCGGTTATCCGCGCGCCACAGGCAGTGATTCGCCGTGTCCAAGCGGAATGATTGGAATTGTTTCATCCGCGAACCTGCAACCGTGACAAAAGAGATGCTTACAAGGATACCGAGTTCTGTTCGCCCCTGCTTCACTGACAATCAAGCGCATCCAGCGAACAGTCGATTGTCACTAAGGATAGATCAAAATGCGACCGGAGCGTCACACTTTGTTTTTTTCATTTTCCTATGATGGCACCGTCATGTGGCTAATTTCCGCGGCCCAGCAATATGTAATCACTCTCATCGCACAGGAGCGCGATAGCATTGTCAGTGGCTCGTGGGATGACGGCCAACTTTGAAATAACCCCTAAGCTAAGAATTAGCGACGCTATTCAGGATTGACCAAGTGTCTGATAGAGCGTAATTTGCATGCCATCAGGGTCTTGGAATCGTACAGTTTTATCTCCCCATGGAGTAATGACCGGGGCATGAACGAGAGTCGCTCCATGTGCCAGCAACCGCTTCATTGAGGCATTGAGGTCGGGTACCCGCAGTGCGAACCGGATCTGCCCGCTAATTCGGCGGCCGACCTCAATCTGGTCGATAGTCTGGGCCTGCTTTTCGTTAAAGACCTCGAGGGTAGCCTTGCCCAGGTCAAGAACCAGCGCTCGACCTTGATCTTCAGGCCACACTTGGGAAGGCTCAAGCCCGAGCCCCTCGCGATAGAAACTCGCCAATCGGTCAAAGGCCTCGGTAGTCAGTGCGACTCGCAATTCGATGACAGGCAGATTCGGACTTGTAGTTGACATAGGGCGGCGGGTTATACCTCCTAAACTGGCAGCCACAGCGGTGCTTGCAACTGCCTGAATGAAATTGCGGCGTTTCATTCAGCCTCCTTCTCGCTCGAAACGGCGTTTCAGCGATTTGGTTTTGCCAGGCTCTATAGATGATGTATCTTAACATTAAGATACTTAATGTTGCTATATAATTTGTGGTCTGGTGAACAGCCTTTTATGGCAAAGGGAAGGACGCTCAAAACAAAGAAGTTCGCGGCTGCCGACGGCGTGGATGAAATTCTTCGGCAGTGGGCCCGTGAGCGCCCCGATCTCGACACGTCGTCAATGGCGATAATCGGCAGAATTTCGCGGATCGAAAGGAAGGTCAATCCTCGCCTCTCATCCGTTTTCCGGAAATTCGGCCTGGAGCGGTGGAGTTTTGACGTCCTAGCAACATTACGCCGTTCCGGATATCCCTACGAGCTCACGCCGACGCAGCTTTTCAGCAGCCTGATGCTTACTTCAGGCGCGATCACGCACCGAAGTGACCAATTGGTGAAGGCGGGTTTGGTACAACGCAAACCCGATCCAGACGATCGTCGCGGCATCCGTGTAAAGCTCACCGACTCAGGGCTAGCGAAGATCAATGAAGCTGTGACCGCCCATGTTGAGAATGAGTGCAGGATGCTGCGGCATCTCTCAAGACAGGAGCGCTCCCTTCTGATCTCCCTGCTGCGTCGCATTTTGTCGGGTTTGGAACGCTCGGGCGAGGGGCCGACGCGGCAAAGACATCGGAAACAGGATGAGAAGCTGCGGTGACGGTGATCTGAGTGATCGATTTGGGTTCTTGTTCATCCTCAGTCATTAGGGAAGTGATGCTGTTTCGAAACCGATTGAATCTCTTCGGATTGTTCCTAGATAGGCGGCCTTCCGTATTCCGTTAGGGAAGGGCTGGCGACAAACCCTCAAGAAGGGCATATCGGGTACGCGCTGGCGAAAAGCGAAACCTTCGCCACGTGTACCCCGGTTACGCGCCGAGCAGAACGGATACAATTCTACGCGTCCCTGAAATTACGAGAGAACAAGGGTTTTGTGCGTCGGTTTGGGAGGTCCCAATGGGAAAATCAAACTCACTTCCTTCCGCTGGTCACTACAACGCCAATTACGGACATTTTCAAACGGAGCTGTACGCGCAGATCCGCCATGAAGCTTTCGGCGAGGATATTGGACAAAATAGTTGGCTGACCTCAAATGAGCAGGACCGGTTTCTGCAGTGGCTCGACCTCTCTTCGGGGAAGACCCTGCTCGATGTTGCTTGTGGAGCAGGAGGCCCAGCGTTGCGCATCGCGGCTAGCACCGGCTGTTCTGTTGTCGGCATCGATGTGCACGAAGAGGCAGTTAAGACTGCGAGTTTTCTTGCAGGTCAGCGAGGCTTAGCCGAGCGCGCCAAATTTCGGGTTGGGGATGCTCGCGGGCCATTGCCATTCTTGGACGCTAGCTTCGACGTCGTCACCTGTGTTGACGCCATCAACCATTTCCCCGACCGGCCACGCGTCATCGCGGAGTGGGCCCGATTGCTGAAGCCGAGCGGACTGCTGCTGTTCACTGATCCCATCACCGTGACCGGAGCGCTGACGAATGCGGAAATCTCGGTCCGCAGTTCGGCAGGTTTCTATCTGTTCGTTCCCCACGGCTATGACGAACGCGTTCTTACGCAGTGCGGATTGCGCTTGCTGGTGTGTGAAGATGTAACTGCAAACACGGCCAAGGTTGCCGAGGCACGACGCGCAGCCCGCGCGTCGAGAAGTACTGCCCTGCGTACGATCGAAGGCGGTCAGGCGTATGACGACCAGCAGGAATTCCTGGCTGTTGCCGCTCGTGTGGCTCTCGAGGGTCGCCTTTCTCGCTTCGTCTATGTTGCGAAGAAGCTGACCTGATTCTAAGCTTCGTGAAGCAAAAGCGGGAGGAACCTCCGCGTGGAAAGTGAAGGTGCAATAAAGGCTGAACTACGCGACGTGGGCCAGCGAGCCAGACGTCGAGTGGCTTACCGGCTGCTTCCTTTTGTCTTTCTTATCTACATCGTTAACTACATCGATCGCGTCAACGTTTCCTTTGCCAACCTTCGGATGAGCGCCGATCTAGGCTTCAGTGACCGGGTTTATGGTCTCGGGGTAGCCATTTTCTACGTGAGTTATGTCTTGTTTGAGATACCCGGAGCCGTCATCGTCGAACGCTGGAGCGCAAGGAAATGGATTGCGCGAATCATGGTGTCGTGGGGACTGATTACGATTTTGACCGGTTTTGTGCATAGCGCCGGACAGTTCTATGCCGCCCGCTTTTGTCTAGGTGTCGCCGAATCCAGTTTTTTCCCCGGAATGATCGTTTATTTAACGCACTGGTTCCGCCAGCGCGAGCGTAGCCAGGCCATTGCTTGCTTGTACGCTGCAGTTCCCGCCGCTGCTTTGATCGGCGCACCCGTCGCCGGGTGGTTGCTTGGCGTTCATTGGTGGCGGCTGGCCGGATGGCGCTGGCTATTCATTCTGGAAGGAATTCCTGCCGTCGTTGTTGGCGTCATCACTGTCTTTTATTTGACGGACTGGCCTGCGCGGGCACGCTGGCTCCCGCAGGACGAACGAGACTGGCTAGTCAATGAATTGCAGGCAGAGTTAGACGCGAAAAACAAGATTCGAAACTACACGATCATGGAAGCGTTCTGCGAACCGCGAATTCTGTGTTTGATTGCTGCTTTTTTCTTGGCTTTGACCGGGGCTCTTGGAACTGTCTACTGGATACCCACCTTCGTTAAGCGCCTTTCAGCGTTGTCCGACCGGACAGTGACTTCGCTGCTATTGGTGCCAGCTCTGATGGGTATCGCCGGGATGCTCCTAAACGGTTGGCACTCCGATAAAACGGCTGAGCGGCGTTGGCATACTGCGATTCCACTCGGTGTTGCGGGATTGATGTTCGGTCTCTCGATCCTCGCCCGCCACGATGTTCCGTTCGCGATTTTGTTCTTACTGCTGGGGAGTGGGTCCCTGTATGCCTACTATCCCACTTTCTGGGCGATACCGACATTGATGCTGAGTGAATCGGCGGCCGCAGCCACCTTTGGTTTAATCAACTCGATAGGTCAGCTCGGCGGATTTGCGGGAAATTACGGGATTGGTTTTCTCAACGATCGAACCCACTCGCTTTCGGCCAGTTTCGGGTTCATTGCGCTCGTCTATGTAGCGGCCGCAGGGCTGATTCTTAGTCTGAGAATCCGCGATCCACTGGATGCTTCCGAGAGATCGTATCAGCCAGAAAAATAAAAAGCTCGGGCCAAAACCTCGCGCTTTCTCGGAACCATCCGGAAGGCGAGTGGAGGGATAGTCGGCACCGGCGGCCCGATTGTCCATCCCCACGAGTACGCGCGAGTGACGGAAGATTTTTTCGAAGGCGCGCAGCGTACATTTCTCCCTCGCACAAGGCTGGGCCACCCCTTCTGCTGATCGTTGAATGTTTTTACACCTTCGTTACATTCCGCGACCACCCAAAATCCCGGTGCCATTACCGTTAACCGAGCAAGAATTCCGATCATCAGAGGCTCACAAGAAAACTGGACCTAGACCCTGTTTAGGCCACCAATGCTCTGCAAAACGCACTATTCTCGAAGGAGATAAGAACGTGAAGGAAATACATCGGTTCCAGCCGTCGAGTCTGCGGCCTCAAACCATAGTGAACCAAAGCACAGACGAAAACTAAACTTATTCTTTGCATGCTACACCCAACTCCATTGCACAACCTTTGTTACGTCTCCGCAAGCTTTGCAAAAGTCGAAGATGACGATTTATTTACATCTGTTTGACAAGTGTGCTATTCCGCTTCGCTAGTATGTTCTCCCGAGGCCACAATGAATCGGTTTACAGTTACGAAGTTTTCTCGCGTCCACCATTCAGGCTGGACGCTCGTTTGCGTATTAATGGCGGCCAGCTTCGCGCTTCCTTCATCTGCCCAAACTTCCACCTTTAGGATTCAGAAGAGTCCCAGCCGAAATGTTCAAGGCAACACCCTCAACGCGGTTGCTGCACTCTCGAAGTCGGATGCTTGGGCCGTGGGCTTTCAGAATGACAATAATATTAATGACTCTCGTACCTTGATCGTGCATTGGGACGGAGTCAGCTGGCGAGACTGTACAAAGCCCAAATCCGGGATCCCCTCCATCTTGCCGGAACGCTAATACTGGTAACGACCTCACCAGCTTGGCCGCAGTTGCCGCGAACGATGTTTGGGCGGCAGGTTTCTCGTTCACGTGCACAACCGTCGACCTGGAGCCCATGATGATCCATTGGGATGGTCAGGGATGGAAGGTGGTTCGCACACCTGCTCTGGGAACCAATGGCAATTCCTCCTTAAATGGACTGGTCGCACTGGCGGCGAACAACATTTACGCCGTAGGATATCAACCAGCCGCTAACGGAGCTGTGTTGACGCTGATCGAGCACTGGGATGGGAAAAAATGGACCGTAGTTCCCAGCCCCAATCGCAGCGCGACCGGCAATTTACTTTCAGCGGTGTCAGCAAACTCTCCGACCGACATCTGGGCGGTCGGCGTGTCGGTAGATCAGCCGACGACTTCCGTCCAAACCCTGGTGGAACATTTCGACGGCGCGCGGTGGCGGGTTGTCCCCAGCCCAAACCCGTTGTCCAAGGCTTTTCTGAACCAGAACGTGCTAAGCAGTGTGCATGCGGTATCGGCGAATGACGTGACTGCCGTAGGCCTCCTTCGGGATGCGGGACAACA
Organism: uncultured Acidobacteriota bacterium; assembly: GCA_963820925.1. Lineage (GTDB taxonomy): Bacteria > Acidobacteriota > Terriglobia > Terriglobales > Acidobacteriaceae > JABDBE01. The sequence continues at coordinate 82,712 of CAWGBX010000007.1, read as the reverse complement.
GAGAGAGTTGACGCTGGTCGAACACTGGAACGGGAAAAAGTGGTCTGTGGTTCCGAGTCCTAATCAGAGCAACGTTCCGGGATCTCTGAATGCGTTAACCAGCGTGACCGCAGTTTCCGCGACCGACTTATACGCCGTCGGATTTTTCGGGGATACCGCTACCAACGGCCAGGATGAGACCATGGTGGAGCATTTCGATGGGAAAAAATGGAGCATCGTAGCCAGCCCGACAAAGGGGATGGCGCAGCAACTGAACGGTGCATTCGCCGTGCCTGGAAGCGCGGATGTGTGGACGGTGGGAGCCTATTCGGATCCGGGCGTTGACTTTGAAACAGGGCTTTTGCAACTACCGAAAACTCTGGTGCTCTTCTCCGCGAATGGGCAACGATGAATGAGGAGAGGTCGAATTCGACATCTCCTCGAGTTGCAGGACAAGGTAGTTATTCGGGCGATCTGATCGCCGTTAGGTCGGGCCACCCATAGGCGACTTCGGATAGCGTCACACCCCCGATTTCGATGTCTTTGGACGTTACCAGCTGCGCGCCTGACTTCGCGTAGAAGTGTTTCGAGGGATTTTTCTCAAGCACCCAAACGATCATGCTTGTGAAACCTTTGTTCAACAGCGATCCTGCAAGTTTTCTGAGAAGAGCTGTTCCGATGCCATGCCGTTGGGCCTGCTCTAACAGGTAGGTTGCAAATAACTCAGCATCGTATGTCTGGACTGGCTCACGGATTGGTCCTCCGCTGACAAACCCCACAACTTCTCCGTCCCTATCGGCGATATAGACCTGCAGATCACGGGTGAGCCATTCTTGCCACAGGGACACATGCTCCGCCTCGCGTAAAGTGGCCAGGTATTCATCAGGGACGATGCCAGCATATGTCGTCCGCCAGCTGTGCACATGCACGTGCGAAATTGCGACAGCATCGTGCTCGCTTGCAGCCCGAATCGAGATCATATGCTCACACTAACCTTGCTCCACGATGTTAGCAACGGGCGATATGCCGGGTGACGGGCAACACCTGTAAGGAGACGGTTTGATTTCGGCGTTGAAACAACGCCATCTGAGAACGGATCCGCATCGACTCGCCCTAAGCACATCACCTAGAAACGGTCAAAAGTAGCGAACCATTGACCTTCTTTCCGCGATCCCTGGTGTTTGAAAAGTGTATACTCAGCCCAGATTGAGCTCGCGATACACGTCGGCCTTGTTGGCCTTGGTTGTCGTTTTGTCGGGATGCACGGCAAACCGCTACGAGGCTCCCGCCAGCAGTTTCCGCGATAACACCCAGCAAACGATCAATGTGTTAACTAGTTTTTATTCCTCGCGGAATTCATATGAGATCGAACTCTATTTGCAGAGTGTTGCGGCCGACAGCAGCCTTCCGATCCAAACAACCGATTCAAACGGGGTACCTACTCCTCTCGGAAAGCCGGTATTTTCCCCAGCCTCTATCAAGGCGCGTCTCGACGCCATGAATCTTGTGGGAGTTTACGCGAACAGGCTGTACGATTTAGCCAACTCGGCTGCACCCGCCAGGTTTCAAAGCGCCGCGACCGCGCTCGGACAAAACTTGTCTTCCCTCGATAAGACGTTTCAGACTCTTCAGGGCGCATCCGACCCAACCGCCGATAAATACATTGGCCCAATTAGCAGCCTTATCGGAACCGTTGGCCAGATGTTTCTGGATCAGAAACGCGATGCACTTGTCACCAAGGCGGTCACTGACGGTGCCCCACAAGTCCAGCTGATTCTTTCGCAAGTGCGGGATGATATGAGCAAGGTCTTCTCTTTGGAGGTTGTGACAGGGACGAACGAGAAATTGGCGATATTGATTGCTGCCTACAACAACGACCGCACGAGGCTGGACTTTGAACAACGGACGGCGAGACTTGCTGAAATCCGAGCAGCGGCCGATGAAGTCGCAGCGAGTGTCGGATCGGCTCCTGCCGGTGTGGTGACCGCGATGATGGAGGCCCATCGAGCGTTGATTCAAGAGGCCACCTCTCCGCCCAGATCAAGAATTAACAACCTAGCCGCGCTGAATGGGGCTTTGGAGCAATGGACGACTCAGATACAGTCCCTTTCCACTGAAATAAGGCCTCTGATTCATTAAGAAATAGATCCCACATGATCAAGGTTGACAACACGACCCTCGCAGACATCATCAACCAGTGCTTTGCCTATTCATCCGACGGTCGATTATCTCCTGGCCAGCAGGCGATATTGCTCGCGGACGGCAAGCGATTGCGTGGCTTATTGCTGAATCTTCTATCAGCTCAATTCGATGATGGTACACAAGCCGTTTTGGATGCCAATGGTCAGCTCAAGGCCCTGAATGCTGAGCTTGCGAATTCGGTGGCGGCTTTGAAGAACGCAGCTCAAACGCTCAGTGACGTGGCCAGCCTGGTTGGCAACTTGGACAAATTGTTGAACGTCGTCGTGAAGTTCATTTAGGCGACGATATTTTCACTAACAAGGCTTGTACTTTGTGGATCGTCCGACACATGAGGGTAGCGTCCGCAAACCTTCGACCATTGCACCCGATGAGCTTCCTCCGCCACATCGATCCGAAAACTAGAGGAAATAAGCACCCTCCGGACTATTTTGGTGGGGAGTAACACGAGGCGAACTACATGAGATTAGCAACTCGTTATAAAGTGCTCAAGCACCTACAGTTCACTGACCCGGCGAATGATGCTGGTGACCAGGTAGACTTCTAAACTGAGTCGCAAATGCTTGTAACCCGCATAGACACCGGCCTCGCTGAAGGAAACGTAGTCGAACCCAGTAGGGACCAGGTTCGGTCTGCGAGGCCGGCTGGAAACGTGGCATAAGCCGGGAGGAACTGCGGAGCATCGCCCCGATTTGGATCTGGCTGCTGGAAGAATTTCGTTTGGGGAATCGTGGAAAAGTCAGGGCCGCTTTTTGAGCTCAATTTTCTTGGGCGACTGGCAATTATTCTTGCCTTCATCCTCATTCAGTTGCTGGTGGGGTTGCGTATGCAATGAGCCGAACCAACTCAGAAGCGGACCCAACGACCGTGGAATGGACGAGCTGCCGTTATCATCCATGAAGACTAGATTCTGCCAATGATCAGTGCGGAAGATACTGATCTGCAGTATCTCGGAAACACTGGTGGTCTTCGGCGAGCCGGGGTTGTCTTGAGAAAGCCGTGGAAGGCCGTCGCTGTCAAGCATCCGCTGAACTTTCAGCAATTCGGAACTCGGCAGGAAACCCTCCAATACCTTGGTGCGGTCTCCGTGGGACGTCTCCAAGTGAAACTGGCCGTCGTGGCGTAAGAGGACACAAGCAGTATTTCCAGGTGTCGTGTGCTGAACCCGCACCAAGTACGGAGAGATCTCAGAGCCGGCGGGGCGCTCGCTTTGAGCAAATGCAGGCAGACTGCCTGAGATCAAAACGGCGGAGACGAAGTGAACCAGCCCGCGGCGCATTCCTGCAGATTACCTCACACGGACGCAACTAATGTGTCTTTGTCCAGGGAGGAATACTGTGAAAGGGCAGCCGTCAGTTATTCCGAGGGCGATGCGGCGGAGTTTCCCAGCACGTCGGACTGGATCGCAGCGGACGCAGTCAGAAGCGAAATCTGCTCCACTTATCTGTGCGCCCCAAAAGCGGGGAGTACGCGCTATCCCTCGTCCGCCAGATGCACCCACGCAGAAGGACCAGGGCAATCAGCGGAGCCAGCAAGAGCAGGCATTCTGTCTGTCCGCTTCCGTTGTCGGGAAAAATTCCCAACAGTGTTTCCAGAAAATGCAAGTCCTCCCCCTCTCTGACAACTGACGCACGCGGCCGCGAGCGTCGGTCACCCATTACACCGCGGTTATTTCGCTACGTGAAACTCAAACCCTGAGGCTCAGGCAATAGCTTCCCTATGCGATGCGAGTGGCCTTGTGAATGCTGGAAGTGGCAGCTACCTGCGAATCGTCGGAACAGGCGCGGCACAGAGCATATTCCTCACTTACTGCAAATTCAATCGAAAACTTCGGAAGCACTGGGCGTGCCAACTTGGTCGCAACTACAATTTGTTATGGCACGTTCGGGACGTCACAATTTCCACAAAATTTCTTCGCGCCGCTCTCATTTCGGTTGCCCCAAGTCAGGGCCCGCGCTATAGTCTCCCGGTACGTCTTCGCCACGTCCAGGCTTCGTCCACATGCGCGCCGCGGTCGAACCCATGGAGTTTGCGTAACCTCTGGTCTCGTCTTACCAACATTAGCTTGTTAGCTCCGGGCGAGGGTTTCGGGGGACTCCAGAATGCTGCTTCTGATCGTTTTCATACTTTTGATTCTGTCAGGGCTGCTCTTTATTCTGCTGCTCGCATGGCTGCTGCTCCGCGGGAAGCACCACCCTCCACCCCGCCTCCACCACCGCCGCCACCTCCCACGTATAAGGTGCCGGACAGTTTTGGCGAGACCGAACTTCCCGGCGCGTTGACCGTTCGTCTGATGGGCACACCCGCCAACGGTGTGCCATCCCGGGCACCATCAGGCGCGCAATCAGCAGTCATCTGGGTCAACGGCAGCAACGAAGTTCTGGTGCATCTCGACAGCACCCAGGTGCGCATTCTCGACGGAATGCTGCTGGTATCGGTTGATCTCGAGACCGACCAGACGGGGCGCACGCCGCTGATCTGCTCCTTTGCGCTCAGCGCTTCAGCTGACGCCACCGGCTTGGTCGCCACCACGGACGAATATCCGCGCGGCGATGGCCTGTTGGCATCATGTTGGGGCCAGCAACTCCAGCAGGCAGTGTGGTCGAGCATACTTTCGCTGGCCAACGATCACGCGGATGAACGCGATCTTTCGCCGCGCGGCCTGGTTGCGACCGCCGGCAAGTTGAGTCTCTCAGCCGGCCCGGCGATTGCGCTCACCTCGGCAGTGAAAGGCGCTGCATGATCAGCGGCAACGATCTCGCGAGCGAATTGCTGGATCTCGGCAAGGCCATCGGCCTGTTCGATGACAGTGGCAACCTGCAGACTTCATGGTTTGACAATCCTCTGACGAGCATCGAATCGCTTCTTAGTAACAGCTCGCAGCGAGCCGCGTTTCTCAGCTTGCTCGACAGCTTTCTTCCTGCCGCTCAGGTGCAGGATGTTCCCGCGGGAGAGTCGTGGCATCCGCTGCTGGGTGATCAGCCTCGCGGCAATGCCTACCTCACGGTCGCGAGCAATGGCGCGGTGACCTTCGGCTTCGCGGGGCTTTTCCAGAGCAGCGATGGGCCGCCGCCTTTCGCGAGCCTGCGCGCTCATCTGCCGATTGTCACCTTCAATGGCGCCACAGTGACCGCCGTTGCCGGTACCGCCGAAGGTCCATTGGAGTTGAGCCTTCGCCTGCATCTGGGATGGAAATTTGGCACCGACGCGCTCGGCCTCGATTCCGTGGTAGTGGATGCGATGCTCGCGCCACTACCGCCCGGCAGCGCGTCAGCAACTCTGCAGATCACGCTGGAACAGCTCCAACTCGACAGCTCGGGCGCGAAAGATGTCGTGCTCGATCCCAACAATCTGAGCTCGGAAGCGGTGCAATTGATCACCGGCTTGCTGCACGAGAAGCTGACCCGCCTGGCTGGGCCGACGGGCGAAGCCGCGTCCCTGGTGAACCATCTGCTGCCGCTGCTGGGCCTGGGCGGCGACGGCATTCCGCAATTTCCCTTCGCCCAGTTAGGCGATCCCGGTGCGCTCAATACCTGGTTCGATTCATTGCTGCAGACGCAGGGCACCCCGCCCATCGTGGCATGGCTCGGTCATTTGGCGGGCTTGCTGGGAGCGAGCACCACAGCCGTCAGCGGAAGCGGCACGGCGTCCGATCCCTGGAGCGTAATGTTACTGCCGATTGGCAGCGTCGCTGGATCTGGTGTCAGCTTCACACTGGCGACGCAAACGATTTCGTCCACCACATCGTTGCTTGCCGGCCTGCGCGTGCGCATCGTTCCCGGAGGAGCCAATCCGCCGTTGCGCATCGAAGCGGGCGCAACAATTGCCGCGATACCAATCGTCGGCGTCGGCTCCGCATCCATCTTGCCGGCGGCTTTTCTCACGGCGATCGCGCCCGGTGATCCCGCCAGCGGGAACCTCGTTACCAATGCCAATATCACAGTAGCCTCGGCAGAAGCCGGCTTTCAGTGGAATGGCAGCGCGCTTGCAGCCATTGTTAGAGCTGGAGAACGTAACCCTGCTGGGCACTCACTACGACAAACTCGACCTCACGAACACCGACAGCGTTGCCGCCGCGGCCTCGGCTGCGGTCAAGGCTGCCTTGATGACGGCCATCGGCAGCACCGGTCCGGGCGCTCATCTCGCAGCGCTGGCGGGCATCCTTGCTCCCGCGAACGATCCCACATCACCGCACCAGATTGACCTCGGAGCGATGGTGGCCAATCCTGCACAGGCCATCGCCGCCGTGCATCGCGCCGTGCTGCTCGACGCCACGCACAACTGGTCCTTCCTGCTGCAGGAAATCACGGCGATCGCGGGGATCACAGGAGCCGTGAGCGGTACTGGCACACGCGGGGATCCTTGGCGTGTGAGTCTGGCTGCTCCCAGCATAATCAATATCGATCTGGCGGCATGGAATGCGCAGACCAGCGGAGCGGCAACCGATCCGCAGAAATTGCGGCTTGGTTTGCGCGCCTCGGTGGCGGAAGGGTCGCTCACGTTCTGGTGGCTGAGCGAGTTGCTGGCATTCGATTTGCCGCAGACCGGGTCGGGCACGGTTTCGCTCATGGCAGGCCAGGAAGCGCACATCGAAATCCAGCCGATCCCGACGATTCCTGATGTCGCCGGCCTTTCCATGAGTGTCGCCGATTTCAGTGCCGACATGAGCTGGACTCCGGGCCAGTCCATGCAGTGGAACGCCGGGCTGGACAATATTCACGTCTCGTTTGCCGGAAGCTCGGTCACTGTTGCTTCGCTGAAGTTCCCGTCCGCTGCCGCCTTCGACGTCAGCAATCCCAGTTCGATCGCGGCCGCGCTCGGCGTCAGCGTCAGCGACCTCGAGACGCTCGTGCGATTGATGCTGGCGCGCGCCGCCTACTCGTGGGGCGGAATGCAGGGCTTCGCACTTGCCGGTCTGCTCGGCGTACACGCGGGATTGCCAGGCATGTCCAGCGACTGGCCGACGCTGCTCGACCCGGCTTCGCCCGGATCGCTGCTCAGCGATCCCTTCACAGCTCTGCGCAATTGGTTGGCGGCAATTGCAGTCAACGTCGGCGCAGACGGCAGTGCCTTCCTGCCGGTTGCACTCGCGTGGCTGCGGACATTCCTCAGTGGAGCGTTGCCAGCGTCGCCCGCCTCCGGGTTGCCGAGCTTCGGCTCGCCGATCTCCGGCTCGGGCACGTACGACGATCCGTGGGCACTTCCTCTCACAACCGATGCCGCATCGGCACTCGATGCACTGGTGTGGCTTGAACCTGCCGGTCCCCGCCAGGATGGGCCACCCCGTTGATTAACGCTGCGACTTCGGCCAGCGACATGCCCACGCTGCTCTCCGTCGCGCAGTCGGTCGGAGCGTTCCTGCCGGCTCTGGGCGCAACCTTCCGCAACACTGACGTCGGGCTGATCTCGGCTTCGCTGAGCGGGATCGCAGATTACTTTTCCAGCAGCGATGGCGTTGTGCCACTGGTCTCGCAAGTGCCGACCGGAGGCTCGTGGACAACCGGGACCACGCTGAGCAGCGCCCATCCAGCGCAGCCCGCTGATCCTGCCGCCATTCAGCAGGTCCTCACGCAGATTGACGCCTGGGCTGGCGGAGTTGGCTCGCCGCGCACAGTCTTGCTGCTGGGACCGGCGTTCACCGACCACACCGCCTGGCAGATGCTTTTAAGCAACGCCAACCTTCACGGCACAACCGACGCGAGTGCGAACTTCAACCTGCGTGTGCCGGGATTGGATCCTTCAGCGGTGGATTTGACTGGCGTCACTGCCAATGTGAACTACTACACCTCCGATCTCAGCGACGATGGCACCGGGAATCTCACTTCGCTCACGGCGCAGATCGGCCGCGTGGTCGCCCGCATTCAGCAGTTGACAGGCGCGTCGCAGGTCACGCTGGTTGGGCATTCGACAGCAGGTGTTGCTGCACGCGCCTTCACCGCCGCGAGTCCCACACTGGTCGCGGGGTTGATCACGCTCGGTTCGCCGCACCTCGGCGCCGATCTGCCTTACTTCGACGATCCTTTTCAAGCCGATACAATTCGCACGGCGCAGGCAATGCGCTCCGCTATGCCGGCTGGCAGCATGCGCGATGCCCTTGACCACGTGGTGCAGGCGCTCGACGGATACCTTTCTCCGGCAACGCAAGCGCAACTACCGAAGGCAGCGCCCTATCCGGTCGGCTCCTTCGCGAACCCGGGCAGCATAGACACGGGAGGCCGGCCTGCACTGGCGCTGGGCAGCCAACTGCAGGGAGCGCTGTTCGATTTTCTGAAGACCACGATCTCGGCGCTGGCGACAACAGCGGCGAATCCAGGAGCGCCTCCTCCGGCCCCCACGCATCTGGCGTTTGGCGCGCGCACTCATCTCGACTTCTCCGGCAACACCACCGGCCAGTACGCCGTGGATGTATCCCTGCGCGCCGACGCATTCCGCGTGGCCTTGCAGAAAGGTGCGGCCAATCCGGCCCGGCCGGCGCACGCGCTCGCGGTGCGCGCGCAGGTCACGAATGCCAGCGGCTGGCTGGTGGGCGAATCCAGCGGCTTCGCAGGAACGGGACTGCCACCCGTGGATGTTCGCGTGAAGTGGATGGAGTTGGGCGTGGACATTGCCACAGGTGCTGGCGGCATGACCGTGACGCCGCAACTCGCGCTGCACCAGGTTTCCTTTCACGGTCCGGTCACAGCAAGCGCGGCATGGAGCGACGTCAACGCACAAGCCTTGCTGGGAGCGGTGTTCCAGACCATATCGAACCCAACGCCGCTGCCCGGCTCGAACGTAGGCCTGTTGCTAACCACACTCACCAACCTGGGAATCGCTGTGCCCGATCCGCACGGCGGCATTGGAATTTCCGCCGACGCTTTCGCCGCAATTCAAAGTGACGCAGCCGGCTATCTGGGCTCGAAGCTGGCCAGCGCGTTCAATGCCGGACTGCCCGGATTCTCCGGACCGGCCGGCGGCCCGTGGAGCTTTCCGCTCGGCAGCTTTCCCGTGGAAGTGTATCTTTCGCAGAATCCGTGGACTGTTGGTCTGCGCACAACAACCGGTGTCGCATACACTCTCGGCGGCAACGCGGGAATTGTCTTCGATGGCAGTGTAACTCTGCCGAATTTCCTGCCCAACCTGGATGCAGGTTTCCTGATCGGCGCGCTGTCGCTGATTTGGTCCAGCTCGACCAGCCAGCTCACAGCCGATGCCGACCCCTGGCTGAAGCCGCTCACGCTGATTCCGCCGCCGAGCTCCGCAACTTTGCAGACTGCGCTGAACGATGCCTTGCCACGTCTGCTCTTCTCCTCGGCAGCCTCGGCGATTTTCGAATCGCTCATGGGTCCCACCTTCAAGGTGCCACCGCTCGACATGTTCTTCACTTCGACCTCGAAGTCCATGTCGCAGCCTTCGGCGTTGGGAAACAGCAGCGGTAGCGGACTCAGCTCCGCGCGCATCACGCAACTCCTGCAGGCAATCAATACCGCAGCCGGGTTCCTGCCCGGTCCGGGTCTCAGCCTGCCCGGCGGTTTGCAGCTGACGGCTTCCGGCGTCGGTACAGATGCCGATCCGACCAAGTTGCAGTTGGCGACGACAGCAGCAATCGGTGGCGTTGTCGGTATCACCGCTGGAGTTTCGTTCGACAGCCTGATGCACGTCACGCCCAGCGGCAGCATCAGTCTGACGATACCGCTGCCCGGCACAGGATGGACGGGCCTCGTCATTACTTTTGGCGCGAGCGAAGCAGGGGTGAGCCTGGTGCTAGCGCCGCAGGTTTCGGGCGTTGCATCCATCCAGATCCTTCCAACATTCAGCGGCTTGGGGACGCTCGCGGGTGCAGTTGAGGCGTTGCTGCCGCAGGCGCTAGACGCGATCGTGACCGCGATCGGCGGGTCCACCGTCATGACCCTGGTGCTGGACGTCGCCAGCGCTTTCAACATCTACGACACAGTCGGCGGCTTCAAGGCGCACAGCGACGAGCTGAAGGCGTTGCTCAAAACTAATTGGCTGGCGGGATTTAATTCCGCCGAGCAGACTGCCGCCGCAAATGCGATAGCCGCGCTGTTCAGTGGAGGTTCGCCGCTCGCGGGTGTCTTGCCCGGAACTGTGACCGCCTCCGCAGGCGCGGTGCACTGGGCGCTACCGCTGAGCGGCGGCGACAGCGGTAACCTCGCGCTGTCGCTCGGCTGGGATTCTTCCGGACCGACGGTGCTGATCGGCTTGAACGCGGTCAAGCTGGGCGATGGAGCGCTGGCGATCGATGCTGCCGCCGGCTATTCCGATGGCAATGTCGCAGTTTCTACGGCCTTCGCGCTTCATCTGCAGAATGCCATTGGCATTGCACTGACCCCGACGCTGGCGATTTCCGAAACTGCCGGCAAATTCCAGCTGGAGTTCTATCCGCTGGCCAACGGTGGCGTCAACGGTCCCATCACCATCGATCTTCTCCCGCCCGCGGTGCACATGGGTGCCGGCGGAGCGCTTGGCATCGTCAATCAGTGGCTCATTCCATTGGTCGCTGACATGCTATTCACGGCCACGAAGAGCAGCCTGAGCTCTCCGTTGTGGAGCGGCGGCCCGACGCTGCAGAACGTGCTGATCGGCGCGCACATTGCGCAGTTGGGGGGCGGCGGCATCGTCGTCAATCCGGCGATCCCCGACATCACCTCCATCGTTACCGGCCTCGTTAGCACCCTCGCGACCGGCGTCAGCGTAGCCATCAGCAGCACCCTCAATCTTGCGCTGGCCAATGACGGTGGGCGCCTGGGGGTCCGGCTGTCAGGTTCGCAGGCATTCGACGTTGGCGACTATTCGCTCAGTCTTCTGTTCGGCGCGCCCTCCACTTGGGGCGCGGATTTCGATTCCGGCGCAACCGTGTACCTGTTCAACTCGTCCGGCGGAAACTTCACCTTCAATCCCGGCCTGGTGGTTGCGGGACTCGGGCTGGGACTCACCGGGCAGGACGACGCGCCTCTGATTAAGACTTCGGGCTTCCGCCTGGGCGGCGTGCGTCTCTATTCCTTCTTCCACGCGAGTTCGGCAACGGATTTGTCTTTGACTCGCTCGGCGGCGGGGTTGAGCTTGACGCGCTGGGCCTGCCCCTTGGCCAAGCCACGGGCGGAAATGTTGGCGGCAATAATCCCGTCGCCGCCAGCCTGTTGCAATCCAATGGTGGCGACAACAACACAGGCGATACGCAGAGCGTGAATCCCGCAGTCGACGTTGCGGCCTGGTATTGGTCTGCTCCCATGGGCGATGCCACTTTCCACGTTCTCTTCCAGGACAACAACCAGCCCATCTGGATCGGCGTGCATGCGCAGTTCGGACCGATTTACATAGACCAGATTGGACTGGTGCCGAACGGCAACACGTCGGTCTCGCTTGTGCTTGACGCCTCGGTGAAGATCGACGGGCTTACGGGCGAAGTGGATGAGCTGGGCGTCACCATTCCATTCAAGTCGCTGACGACGCCGGGCGATTGGACGCTGGACCTCAAAGGCATCGCTCTCAGTTTCCAGGGCCCGGAGATCACCATCGCCGGAGCGCTGCTAAAGAACGACAGCGGACCGGCGGTCGAGTATGACGGCATGCTGCTAGTGCAGGTGACTGAGTTCGGCATCGTAGCCGTCGGGGCCTACTCCAAACCGACCGATGCGCAGGGCGGGTATACCAGCATCTTCATCTTCGCCGGAGTTTTCATCATCATCGGCATTCCGCCGGTGATCGAGATTGATGCCCTCGGACTGGGCGTGGGGTACAACCGTGAACTGATTGTGCCCGACGACATTAATAAGGTTCCGTCGTTCGTGCTGGTGGCGGCGCTCGACGACGGAGGCGCCATGGCCAACGATCCCATGGGCGAGCTGATGCAGATCAGCACCAGCATGCCAGCCAAGCGTGGAAGCTTCTGGCTGGCGGTCGGGCTACACGGCACCACTTTCGTCATCGTGCACGTCACGGCGGTCGTGTATGTGGCCCTCGACAACGGAGTGGAGATTGGCTTGATCGGCGTGGCGCGCATGGCCATCCCCTCTGACGACACTGCGCTGGTGAGCGTGGAGCTGGCGCTGAAAGCCCGCTACAGCAGTGCCGAAGGCACGCTGTCCATCCAGGCGCAACTCACTGACAACTCCTATTTGCTCGCGCCCGACTGTCAGCTTACCGGGGGCTTCGCTTATTTCATGTGGTTTCCCGAGGGGCAGTTCGTTCTCACCCTGGGCGGCTACAATCCCCATTTCCAGGTGCCGACGCAGTTCCCCAACGTGCCACGCCTGGGCTTCAACTGGGGATTGCCGATCGGCGCTACCATCAAGGGACAGTCGTATTTCGCGCTCACCAATACCTGCATCATGGCGGGCGCACGGCTCGATCTCACCTGGGGTGCCTCCTGCGCCTATGTCTGGTTCACCGCCTATGCCGACTTCCTCATCTCGTGGGACCCGTTCTACTACAACATCGACATTGGCATCTCGGTGGGCGCGTCGCTGTCCATCACCATCTGCTTCTTCGGCTGCGTCACTATCGGCATCTCGATCTCGATTGGCGCCACGCTTACCATCGAAGGGCCGCCGCTTCACGGTACCGCGACGCTCGACCTCGACGTGTGCAGCCTGACTGTTTCCTTCGGTCCTGACGCCAATCCGCAGCCGCCTTACATCACCGACTGGGGAACATTCGCCACCAAGTATCTGTACGGCGGCGACCCCAACGGCAGCGCCTTCGCGGTGAATGTCCTCGCCGGGCTGGTCCCGCCGGAGCCTTCCGGAGGTCAGCCTGCCCCCGGCACACAAGACAAACCGTGGAAGCTGACTAGCGAATTCTCTTTCCAATGCGATACCAAGATGCCGGCCACCATCTCCACTGACTTCGTTTTCGGAGACCAGGATGAGAGCGCGAACGTGCACAGCATTGACGTCGCTCCTATGTATAAGGAGTCGGTAGACTCGCGCACCGTAATCACCTTGCAGGGTAAGAACGGCAGCGCCTGGACACCGGTCACGATAGGCAATTCCGATGTGCGCTTCAACGTGGACAAGCTGCATTGGCAGATCACGCCTAGCATTGGCAAGGTTTCCGAGGCGACCTGGCACTGGAACGATCCCACCAACATGCCGGCCGCGGCCAATACGCTCCCGGCGATCACCAATGTGCAGATTGTGGGCTTCGCGGTTACCGAAGGACAGAGCCAGCTCATTCCCATCGCCAAGCTGATTGACTACGGCAATTCGCGGCCGCTGCCCTTCGCGGTGGCTTGGGACATCACCACCTTCAAGTCCTACGGTGTGGGAGCTGACTCGCTGGCCGTGCTGGGCTCGCAGCTTACCTCGGGCACAACTCTGTCGGTGGCCAGCCAGGTGCTTGCGGGAAACGGGTTCTTCTCGCAGATGCGCCTGGCGTCCGGGTTGCCGCAGGATGGGCTGCAGGCGCTGGCGGTGCGGGCGCTCAATGTCAATCGCTCGGCGCCACCGCTGCTCACGCCGCTCAGCACTGGACTCACCATGAAACCGGTGGGACTGCCCAGTCCGCCGGCAATTGCCGACGTTCCGCCGGTACTGCCCGTGCCGCTGCAATCGCCGCGACTACGTGCCGTGTTGCAATCGCGTCCGCAGCCTGTCGCTGACACGCCACCGGCCTTGCGAACCAGCGTGACCAACGTTGCCGCGGCTGCGAACGTGGCTCGCATGACTGCGCCGCAGGTCACTACCCTGGCTTCACGCCTGCAGCGCGTCGCCGCGCCGAACGCGCCACGTGCGACCAAGCTGGCAACGCCGGCCCGCATTGTGCGTTCGCCGGAGCTGGCATGGACCTCCGGCATCTCCCACCAGGAACAGTTGAGCACTGCCGAGCAAGACCTCGGCATGTCAGGCGTCTCTTTGCCCGCGGGCACCACGCACTTGTGGGATGTTCCAGCCGGTTCGATAAAACAATTCGCCGTCAGTGGAAGCGCTGCGTTCCGCATTACGTTCCTGACGCGCGGCGGTAGCGTCATCAGCGATCGGGAATACGCTGCTGGGAGCGGCACGGCGATTGCGATTCCCGCGCGTTGCGGCATGGTCGCCGATTACCTGCCTTGGAGTTCCGCCGGGCACGTTCGCCAAGCTTACGCCGGCGTTCGGCGCTGTGAGTTTGCGGCCGCTCCCGCCGGACAAATGGCTGCTCGCGGGATGGGAACTGCACAACCTGTTGCCGCAAGTCGGCCCAATCACCGTTCTCGGCACGCGGCGCATGCCTGGTGTTCCCGCAGTCGCACACGCCGGCACGCAAGAAGCAGGCGGTCAGCAGCGCGATGGTGGCCGTGTCCGCTGCGCTCGCCACGCAACCTGCTGTCGAGACCTGGCTGCCGATCTCCGTCGGACGTCGTCATGATTCTGCTCGATCAGCAGGATCCGTCCGCAGCCGCCGATGGCGATCTGGCGCTGGCAGTGGACGGAGCCACGCTCAGTACATCGCCAATTCGAATCCTCGGCGGACGCCGTCGCGCGCTGCTGTACGACGTTCAACAAGTTGACCGCTGGAACGTGCGATCACATCACCGTCGCTGCGGCAAGCCTCGCCGGATGGCGGTTCGCCGGCGTGATCGGCCTCAGCGGCAAGGCGCAGGAATGGGGCGTGCGCTTCAACGGTAAGATTCCTGAACAACTGTGCCTGATGGTCCGCTGACGCCGAACGGCAGCGTGCACGTTCGCTGGTCGCAGCATCTGGAGGTAATTCATGAGTTCACCGCCTGTCGGTTCCATGTATCTTTACGACGACATCACCCCACCGCTGCTTGACAACAGCTATCAATTGTCGGTAGTGACCAACGTGACCTTCGACGGCACACAGCAGGCATTGCAGCCGGCGACCGGCTTCTTCGACATCGATGGCCCACGCTTCTCGCTTGTCGGCGACCGAGGTCGGCGCGGTGTTTCCTCCCAACAACGGCCACGGAGGCTTCGACGAAGCCATACCGCACATCGCGCTCCTGCGCCGCACCCTGCCGTGGGAACGCGTGCTGACATCACAGCCTGCGTTGATCGGCACGCCGACTCGCGCTGCGGGCGATCCCCGCCCCCGAATCCGAGTCCGCCGCAGGATGGCCACGACGTACGGCCCGGCGCCGTGGCTGGCGCTGCTTCTGTTCGAGGATGGTGAGTATCAGCTCAACCACAATGTGCCGCTGCAGAATGCCGTTCCCGCGGACGTGTACAAGCGGCTCGATCCGCCTGCCGGCATTACTTGCGACACGGTGCAGGCCTCGCTCAGCCTCGTGAATTCACTGCTGCCGTCGCTGGAGGAGTTGACGCTGCTGGCCCACGTGCGGCAGGTCAACGTTGAGGATCGCGAGCTGAACTCCGGATCGAGCGACGGATGGTTTTCGGTGGTGATGTCGAATCGCTTGCCCGCGCCGGGAGGGAAGTATCGCGCATGTCTGGTCTCGCTGGAAGAGCGCACGGACCTGGTGAAAGCCAATCCGCCCGAAGTTGCGCAGATATTTTGCGGGTCAGTTCGCTAACCGGGCGACTGGTCGATCGCCAGTTTCGGCAGCGCCGGGTATCGAGGTGCATCCCGAGGGCGCGACTACGACCTTGCTAACCAGTCCCGACATGCGCCGCATCACGCCCGCGGCGATGCAGGTGCAGGCACCCTACTTCCAATACCTGTTCGCGACCGTTCAGCTGGTGTTGCTTTACAGCTGGCAGTTTGAATGCACCGGCGTGGGCACCTTCCGCGACTACATGCAGCGGGTCAACGTCTCCATGGCCGGCACGGCGGAAGATCCCGGCCATCCCAATGTCAGCGACACCGGACACATCACGATGACGCTGGCCGACCGCGCAGGCGTGGACGAAGACGTGTGGTATCGCGGTCCGCTGGTGGCGTTTCCTCTTACGCGCGATCCGCTCACCTATCACAGCGCGGATCAGTGCCGCCGGGTCTCGCCGGAGACCGGCGCGGAAGATGTTTCATACGCGGCGGCCTTCGAAGCGGGACGATTGCTGGCCGCGGCTGATGCGCGGCTGGCGCAGGAGTTGATGCGCTGGCGGCGCGAAGCCTTTCGGCAGTCGGCGCGCGTCGATTGCCTGACCGCGATCCAGAAGGCGATGTCGCTGGCGCAGCCTCTGGATTTGCACGCGCCAGCGGCGACTACGGTTGCAGTCAACGCCGCGCAGAGCATCGTGAACGGCATTACGCAAGCTCGGCGATCGCTACGGACTGGCGAGCGTGAGCAACGTGGCCGGACTTGAATCCTGCCGCAGTTGCAGCAGGCGTGGAATCTATCGTCGGTGAATGATGCGTGCCGCGATTCTGGGTGCGGATGCAGGTGCAACCGGTGCAGACGGTTGCGGCGCCGGCGCAAACTGCCCGCGCCGCAACCACGCTGGCGGAAGTAGCCGCCGATACTGCGGGCCTGCAGAACCTGAGCGAATGCGCGCGCTCGCGTTGTCGCCAATACCAAAATCCAACTGGAGAACGTGTGATGAGGACCGCCTGGATTGCCTCGCCGGAAGCGTTGCGCGAACGCATGATCATGCCGCAGCAGGTGCCGCCCACGCAGCCGGAAGCGGAAATGCCGCCGTACATGGAGTCGTTCCTGGCGCACCTGCGCTTGCTGGTGGGCGTGCCCTTCGACTACCTGGTGCCCGATGAGCGGCTGCTTCCTGACGAGTCGATTCGTTTCTTTTATATCGACCGCTCCTGGACCGATCGCCTGGTGGATGGCGCGATCGCGGTGGGAAAAATCGGCACACGCGAGCAGGCGCATCATCAGGCGCACGCGCCGTCGGTCAATCAGCAGCTCGACCAGACCGAGCGCATCGTGCGCAACTTGCAGCGCGCGCATCGCCGACTTCGCCACGCTTAAAGTCGAACAACGATCAGAGACCCGGCGCCGGCCGACGTGATCACGGGCTTCCTCCTGCGTTCGCAGGCGGTCAGCGGCTGGCCGTCGATGGAGGTTCGGGCCTACAGTCGCGACATCGCGGAGCCGCTCGACGGCCGCCGATCCCAAAGTTCAGGCGCTGCAATTGCAAGACGCTGCGCCTGGAACTGCTTTCGCCCAGCGTGATGATCGCGCTGTTCCAGGGCGTGCCGCAGTTGCTGATTCTGGAAGAGCCGCATCACGGCGTGCAATTCGGCATTCATGTGAACGGCAGCGACGCCGTCTATCTGCGCAGCCCGACCGGAACGCAAGTGTTGGACAGCCACAACAATCAGATCAATGTCGCGGTGCCGTTTCGCGCGGCCAACAATCGCGTGGTACATGTCGCGGAACTACGACGGCGTCTGTACGCGGCGCAGTTGGGCAATGCCGCCGCCATCAAGCAGACGGGCAGCGCAGCATTTGCCATCTCGGTGCTCAATCCACCGTGGCGGCAGCGCTTCGAAGGCTCGGTCGATCAACGCCGGCACGCAGAATCTGTCCGGCGGCTTTGTCGCCAATCTCAACCTCGTCGCAGCGCGTGCTGAGCACCGAGACCGTTACAGCATTCCAGAACCTGGTGGTGAAAAATGGCGGTAAATAGCAAGCTGTCGTTTACCGATCAGGTCGCTGCCTTCTCGGCGGCGGCGGCCTACGGGATCACGCAGCGCGTGGTCAACACGTGGAACCCTTATCTGCTGCGCACGCCGCGAGTGCTGGTGCCGGTGCAAGTGGATGCGCTGGTGATCCGCCCGGGACAAGCTGCGACGCAATGGGCGGATTGCGCGCTTGAAGCCGCATCCCGGCACCTCGGCGTGTCACCCGTCGCGATCTTCTGCCGACGCCGTTTGCTGAGCTGCAGACGCCGCGGACCGGCGGCGTCTATCTGCACTGGGCATTGCCCGATGCGCTGACGCGAGGATCGACCGAGGGCGACACGGCCAGCTTTCCAGCGGCTCCGGATCGCTGGCTGGTGATGCGCATGTCGCCTTCCACCGACGGTCAGCAACGGCGTGCGGTGCGCGGCTGGGTCCTGCGCTCGGGCGACGCGAGTCCCGTGCCCATTGACCTCGATAGCTTCACCGATGGCGCGCCGTCGCAGGACGCCGATCGACAACCCGCTCACCGTGCTGGGGCAGGGCGATGTCGCGTGGGCGGCCTACTACGACAACGTCGTCAACCGGCTCGCGTTCTACGACGATCTCTCCGGCATTCGCAGCGGGCCGCTCGCGTACCTGGTTTGCGGATGGTATTCCAACCCGGCGCAGGATCCGCTCGGAGACACCAGATGTGAAATCGCTGACCGACTTCAACAACAAGATGGCGCAGTTGCAGTGGCAGCTTGCGCCGGAGAGCTGAACGAGGCCGTCAATCATTCGCGGAAGTACATTCTCGGTGCATCGAAACTAGGCCTCACGATGGTGCAGGCCGAGAGTGTCGCTGGCCAGCGATGTGGTTGCGTCGAACGCGAACACCGTCAAGCTATGTCGCCTCCGATGCGCCACCCAGCTTTCCTCCGGTCGATCCGGGCGGGGAAGCGCTTGGGCCGTACACGACCGACGGCTCATGGTGGCCGGACGCGACGCTGTTTCACGGCTCGGTCGTTGCGATCGGCTGGCCGCAACTGGGCTGGCCCGGCAACGAAAGCGGCCTGCTTTCGGGCGAGCAAGGCGGTCCGCCGGCAGCGTCGAGCAATTGCGGTCGCCGTCGGCAACACGATTCCGGAAGCCCTGGCGGCCCTGGTCGCGCAGAAGAATCAGTCGCCGGACGAAGCGCGCATTCTGGAAGCATTTCTGCTCGGCGTACTGCCGCAGCTGAACGAAGCCAACGGCCGCGCCACTGTCGATGCCGCGCTGCATGCCAATTCGTTCGCTTCGCTGGACGGCGGCTTTACCACCGAGCAGCTGTGGATTCCGCAGATGCCAGACACGCCGCCACCGCTGCCGAAGCCGGTGACGCCGAATCCCGGAGTGTTTCCTCATCAGGCCAAAGTCGGCGTACCAGGAGCAGGCATTTCAGAGCGGGGCGTTCACCGCAACCTTCGTGCAGCCGCCGGGCAAGGCCAAGGCGCAGACTTTTGTCGCGAAGCAAGACTATTCTGGAGAGCAACTTCCTTGCCGGCGGCCTGATCGCCGCGATGTCCGGTGTGACCACGCCGACGGTTCAGAAGCCGCCGATTCCCGGACACTACGAGACCGTGCGGCGCGCATTGCCGCGCTACTACTTTCCCAGCGAACCGGTGATCCTGATCGAAGGCGCGGCGCGCAGCTTCAAGCATGGCAGCGACGACCGCTTCTCCCAGGACAACACGCTCACCTGCCGCCTCACGGGATTCGTCGTAACGGAACTCAGTTGCAATGCCGATCACCGGTCAGCCGAACCGCCCGTCGATTCAGGGACAGGATGTGCTGGACCGTGGCATCGAGAACGGCAGCGTTCCTCCCGAGTGCGAGGACTTGCTGCGCGAGACCGTGCTGCTCGATCCGGGATCGGCGGTGGTGCTGGCACAGGCCTCGCAACCGTAGCCAACAGCGGCTGCTGGCTTACATCGCAGGTGGCGCGCAACTTCACCGTGGAGCAGACGGTGTGGTGGGCGACGCGCGATCCGAACTTCGATCACGCGCCGCTGACCGCGATGAGTGGCATCGCCGGTACGCTACCCGCCGCCATCGCCGTGTCGCCGCCCGTGAAGCCATGGAACCCGCTGCATCTGGACTGGAAGCTGGAATACATTCCCTCCACCAACTCGGTAAAAGATTGGACGCTGGGAGAGATCGATTACGCGTCCTAATTCCGATGCCTTGCCCGCGATGAGCAATGGCAACGACGGAAGCCTGGCATCGTTTTGCAGGGACGCGCGCACCTGACCGGAGGATCGGCAGCGACCGCCGCAGCCAGTCTGCGTCGCGCCATGGATCAGGCCTTGGCCGCCGGCGGCGCCGGCGAATCTCCAGCCGAACCTGGTCTCGCGCTTTCATTCGATCCTGGCGCAGACCTCTCTGCTTAGAGTACGCCGCGATGCCGGCGAGCTTGAAGGCGACGATCACCAATGCTGACCCGCCAGCCACGCGGGGAGATTCCGCCGGTCGATCGCGCCCCGCTGCAGGACATTCTGACCACGCTTGTCCAGCATGGACGTTCTGAGCGGCGCTCTCGACAGTTTCACCCAGGGGCTGCGCGGTGGGTACGATCCGGACGGACAAGTCGAAACCTGCCGACGATTCGATACCCACGCCTTTCGTCGCGCTGCGTGCGGGATTCGTTCGCATCCTGCGACTGCGCCTGGTGGATTGCTTCGGCCAATTTCTCGACCTGGCGGGATCGAGCGACAGCTCGAACATCGATCTCTCGCAACTGATCGAGTCCGAGACCTGTGCAGGTAGCCGCAGAATCCCGGCATCGTTGCGCTGCCGCCACGCTTCACTTCGCCCAGCCGGCTGTGGTTTCGCTACATGTCGGCCGACGGCACCGAAGACGGAAGCCAACGACACGGTTTCGCCGGTCTGCGGATTTCTGGTGCCGAATCATCTCGACGGCGATCTGGAATTCTTCGACGCTGCGGGCACGAACCTCGGCGTGGTGCGTCCCGATCCGGAGGCCGGAATCGTCTGGGAAGAAGCGCCCGGCCAGCCGTCGACGGTGGGCCAATCTCCCGAGCGCGCTATTCCGAACAGCTTTTGCCGCAGGCATTGCGCAAGGACTGTTGCGCTGGGGCTTGGCGGACGCCACGCAAGACGCCTTGCACGAAGACGCGTCTGAGCGCTCATGCTGCGCATTATCGATTCGACGCTGTGGGCCGTCGATCCGTTCGGGCACACTGGCGACGAACACCTTTCGCTGCTCATCGGCCATCCTGTCGCCGTGATGCGCTGTCGCCTGCGGCTCGAAGTGAACGAGCCGATCCATCCCGAGTTGCTGAACACAATTTCGGTTGGCGATCCGGCTGGGAGCGGTTCCTGATTTCCAGGATGGCCTGCTCGGCTACTTCGTCAACGACGACTACACGCGCTTGTATTGCGCCGATGCGCGCGATCGCGGGATTTGCCCGCGCAGGTCGGGCCGGGACGAGGCTTCCTGCAGCAGGCCAACCTTGTCCCCGATTTCTATCAGACGTTTTCCAACGATTTGGGCGCGACACGTGACCGAAGGCGACAGTCCGGTCACGCATCCTTATGTTGACACATCGGGCGTGCTCGCGATTCAACCCAACCAGGAGATCGCGCTGACCCTGCTAGTCGAACCGCAAACCGTGGTGCACGCGACGGCCGGCCTGCTGCCGTCGAAAGACATCGGCATGCGGCGCAACTGGGTGGCCGCGGCGCTGGCGGTGCTCTCGCCGACCTTCCGCTTCGGCCCGGTATTGGTCGATCCGCAGAAGATCCGCATGCCGGTGCCGACCGGCGGTATTCAAGGGCAACTGGAGCTGGGATCATCGCTCCAGCATCACCGACTGGGCTGAGGATCCGGTGGTGAATGCGACCCAGGACGCACAACTCAGTCCCGATCCAATTGGTGCCACCGAAGGATGGCTGCGCCTCAAACCTGTGACCAGCGGCAGCGGATCGGGGACCAGCTAGGAGACCTATGCCATTTCACGATGAGGAGGGTCACGCAAAATGGCTGGTGCAGTACCTGCAAAACGCACAGCGGTCCCAGCGGTGTGCCCAGCTCCGACCTGTGGCGGCAAGGCATGCTCGACTTTGCCCAGTTGGATGTGGACGCTTCCGTTTTGTGGATTCCCATCGGTCCTGCGCCGCTGCTGATCGACGCGCAACAGAACTGGCAGGGCATTGGTCCGAACTCTGGGGAAGTGACCGACATCGCGATTGACCCAAATGGCAGTGCCGACAATGTCATTTATATCTCCACCAACGATGGCGGCATCTGGAAGACGGCGGATGGCGGTTCGTCATGGTCGCAAAAGATGGACGATCTGCTTTCGCTCTCTATGGGAGCGGTCGCCATCGACGTTTTCAGTCCGGCGATTCAACGCGTCATCTACGCCGGCACCGGCAATATGTATGACGGTGGAAATGCCTTCAACAAAGGTATCGGCATCTATCGTTCGCCAGACGACGGAAGCAGCTGGAGCATCGTGGACGGCGGCCCATTTGCCACCGTTTTTGCTGGGCTCTCCATTAACGACATCGAGGTGATTGCCGCTGACACTTTGCTGGTTGCCACTGATAAAGGCCTGTTCCGCTCCGTGGATGGCGGGCAGAATTTCGGCTCCAACGATCCCGCCTTCGACAATCGGCAACCCGTGTTGCCCGGGTTGATCACTTGCATTCTTCCAGACGCGGCCGATCCTGCCCATGTTGTATTTGCCTGCGTCAGCACAGTTGGGGTCATGAAGTCCATCGACGGCGGGAAGACTTTCCCCACCATATTATTAGGCCCGGCCACCCCAGCGCTCGGGGCCACTTTCAACAATATCCAACTGGCACAGTCGGAAAAGAATGTTCAGGTTCTGTACGCTATTGTGCAGTACTCGCCCGGCTCTCCTAATCCAGACGTCTTGCGCGGCCTTTACCAATCTATGAATGGCGGGCAAAACTGGGCTCTGCTGGCCAACATTATTGGGGTTGCCGGCACAGACGGTTTCGGCCAAACAGCTTACGATATGACGCTGGGCATAGATCCGCAGGTAGCCGTCACCAACGCCCCCAATGCCGGTCTCATCTACGTCGGTTTTCAGGAGCTCTGGCGCTCCAACGACGGCGGCCAGAACTTTCAGGGGATTGCGTGCACCGCCAACCAGGTGCATTGGGACAACCACGTTCTATGCTTCAGCCCACCGGGAAATCGTCCGGCGGCAAAGCCCACGCCGATATATATAGGGAGCGATGGCGGTATCGCCAAAAGCGCCGACGGCGGGACTACGTGGACGCCGATCAACGGCAACATCGGCTCTAACCTGTTTCGTGGAATCGATATTGGCCGCGGCAGCGTCGCCAATAATGCGTATACCTACGGAGGTATGCAGGACACCGGCACCGCCGGACACCGCCCCGCGGATGGCGCTACGCAATGGCATGCGGGAATCGACGGCGACGGCTACCTGGTTGCGGTTGATCCCGTGAATCCCCAATTTGTGTATGGCTTCGATGATTGGCTGTTCATCAAGTCCACCAACGGCGGAGCTACTTGGGCTACGAATGGCGACGCTGTGCCACCGCCCGTTGGCATCAATCTGCCGATCCCTCCACCCACAGCCAGCATGGTCCGCGCTATCGCGCTGGAGCAGAATGGCGTCGACACTGCTCACCGTATCGTCTACGTCGGAATACTTAATAATCTCTATAAGAGCACTGATTCCGGAGTCACGTTTGGCACGAGCATTTTCAATGTTGGACCCAACAGCACCTACCATATTCTTGCGATTGCAACGACTGCCGCGGATTCCAATCGAGTATGGGTGGGTGTAAACGATGGCACGGTCCACTACTCAGCCGATGCTGGCACCACCTGGGACCAGGGTTCGTTCCAGACGAAGCCGGGCGGAACCGGCATGGTTACTGGAATTGCCATCGACCCCGTCACACCAAACCGGGTTGCGGTCGTGTACAGCGGCAGTTCCGGAATTCATTCCAAGTTTCGCACCCAGCGCGTGTTTTTGACCACCGACAGTGGTGCCACGTGGAACGACGTCAGCGGTACGGATGGCAATGGTCCAATCGGCAACCTTCCTGATTTGCCCATGCACTCGGTGGTCTTCGACAAATCAGCCAGTCCCCCAGCCTTGATTGTGGCCAGCGACGCGGGCGTAATGCGCTCAATCGACATTTCCGTCACCGGTGGTAATGTCACCGCGACCTGGAAACTCTATGGGGTTGGGCTGCCCACCGTCTGCAGTAACTCGCTGGCAATCGACAACATTCCAAATCCGCCGCTACTGCGCGTGGGGACCTACGGCCGCAGCTGCTTTGAGGCGTCGCGTCCCGCCGGTGCGAGCTTGTATGTAAGTCCTTCTCTCGGCTTCGGTGTCGTTCCCACACCCGGTGGCAAGGGCACACTGCCAATCTATCTTTACAACTGTGGCAGCGCGCCGCTCACGGTCACCGCAATCAACGTCATCTCATCGACGAACTTTGCCCTGAACCCTGCGCCGACTTTCCCAATCACCATTGATCCCGGAAAAACGCAGACTGTCACCCTGGTGTACACGCCCACAGCGGTGGCAGACGATACGGCCCAGCTAAACATCATCAGCAATGATCCGTCCTCGCCGGCGGTCGTGAGCGTGTCGGGCCGCGGCGTTGCGCCGGGAAAGCCCAGACTGGCTACGAATCCGGCGAACAAAACCAGCTTTGGCGCGGCCTCGGCCGACCGAAGCCTCACTCTGCAGATCTTCAACGTCGGCACCGCGGACCTGCAAATAACGGCCATCGACCGCACAGGTAGCTCGGATTTCTCGCTCGATCCGGCGCCGACGTTGCCGCTTACGATTGCGGCGGGAGCCGAGAGCGATGTCACCATCAAGTACCATCCCACCAGTAATGGAGATGCGAAGGCTGAGTTTAAGATCACTGCCACCGATTCGGCGACGGCGCATGAGTTCGATGTTTCCGGCACCGGTGTGAACATCTCCAGTTCCAACTGGGTCACCGTGCTGGAGTATATCGGCGTCGGTCTGCTGGTGGCCGGTGCCGTAGTGGGCGGGGTGGTCATCGCCGAGAAACTTAGCCAGAAGAAGGGTGCGTAGTGGCGCAAGGCCCCCCCATCGTCTGGCCGCGATCTGAGGCGACCACGCCGAAGGTGTTAAACGTTCCAAAGGCAGACGGTAGATGTACAACAGCGTGCGCTCAGGTCCGAGCGCTACGCCTGAGACCTGTGCCACGGGCGTTGCGTATAACCTTACTGACGCGACGGTACAAACGCGGACTTACGGTTTAGGTTGGACCTTAGTGGACGCATTGAAATAGTCGTGCTGTATCAACAAGCCTTGTTGACGCGAGTGGCTACTCCTTGGAACCGGCCTGATTCCAGTCGATGATGTTGACGAGCTTCCAGGGGTTCTTGTTGAGCTGGAACTCAAGCTGGCCATCCTTGTTGATGATCAGCTGCGAAGCTGGGTAGAGAACCCCCGCGCTCTTGTTCTTGTCGGAATCGTTTAAGTCGAATTCGCCGGCAGTCAGGTTGTAAGCGATGGTTCTGGAGTTGTTATAAGCTTCACCGAATCGAATCAGACGGTTCGTGGCGAAGCGAATCTTGCGGCCAGTGTCGGTGCGGATCAGGCGAACGTAAGCGAGGTCAGAACCAACCGTGCCGGTGATCGCAATGCGGCCAGCGGGCTTCATCTTCGCCAGCGCGTCAACCAGGCCCTGATTCTGGCCCTTCTTAAAGGCATCGACCAGGACTGCTCGGTCTTCCTCCGTTGAGAACTGGTAGATGATCACCTTGACGCCGACCGTCTTGCCCAACTGTGTGCTGGTTCCCATTGCGGTTGCGTCAATCGTCTCTATTTTCCTTTCGTCCTGGGAATTGGCGAGGGTGACGGCTGTCAGGAGCAGGGTAACGAGTAGAAGACCGCCGTAACCGAACTTGCGAATTGTGAACTTGGAATCCTTACCGTGTGTCAATGTAATGTCCTTTCCGATAGAATGGAGCCCGTCGTGTCCGGAACTGTCCTGGTTGTACATCGGAATTTCCGTTTTTATTTGGAAAGCGGCACTATGGTACACCCGTCTGGCCTGTTCGCGATACCTATCAACGATTTTCATCGGGAGCAGTCCCGACGGTCTGACATCCGCAGCCAGCACAGCCCGAAATGGCGCGAGATTGCAGGCGCTTCTGCAACACTCGCTGAAATTCACTGATCATCGCTTTGAAGGGTCGTCAGCAAACACCATAGTAGAGTTATCTCTGGCCGGAGAGTTCGGCATCGGCATGCGCCGCGCCCTGGAGTGCGCCGCGCCGCCCGGGGGCATTTGCGAGTGCTCTCTCAAATTCTTTCAGAGCTGGACCCGGGCGATTCTGCTCCAGAAGCAAGTAGCCCAGCTGTTCGCGTGCTGGAACAATTGGCCCCGGTGTCACCGGAAGCTTCTCGATTGCGTCCTCCTCATCGGCTGAAGCGCGCATCAAAGCTACGGCTTCATCCCCCTTGCTGTCTGCCCCTGACCAAGCCATAACTTCGCGTGTCAGAATCCTCACCTGGTTAGCCCAATAGTCGTCGCCTGACATGCGAAGCTGCTCTTCGATCTGCCGCAATCTATCAATTTCCGAGCGCGCCTCGGCAACGCGTCCTCTGCGGGCGAACCCGAGCCCGCGGGCCCAGACTGCAATCGCGACAACTTGAGGCGGGCCCCCAGTGGGAGAAACGATGCCCGCAGCCTCGGCCCATTGACCTCGCTCAACCGCGTAGCGAACTGGCATCGCGGTAGAAGCGTAGGCTGCCTTGAACTCGCCTGCGTTCAGCTGCGGCATACTCTTAAGTTGCTGAATGATCTGACCCGCTTCTTTGTCGCGTCCACTCTGCACATAGGCATACACCAGATAATCCATGGCGTGCAGCTCTTCTCCCGTATCCCCCTGATCGTGGGCAGCGTCCCTTGCCGCAAGATTGGAAGTGATGGAGTCTTCCCATAGGCCGAGTCGCGTGAATATGTGTGATGGCATGTGCAACGCGTGGGGCGCTGAGGGTGCAATCTGGGAGTAGGCTCTTGCCGCCGCGAGGCCTTTTGGTGCGAGTTCCGCATTGTCGTAAGCGTGGATGAGGTAGTGAGGGATTCCGGGGTGCTGCGGATAAGCGCGATCAAGCGGCTCAAGCAGATCGGCCGCCTGTTTCTGCTTCGCATGAGTCTTGTCGGCAGGAGATGCATTCGCCAGGAGTGCGAGTGCGTAAAACACCTGTGCTTCGACAACTTCCCTGTTCTCCGAAGCGAGATTGCTCATCGCGTGCTCGTAGTTCAACGCTCGCGTGCGGTACGGAACGGTTTCAGCGTCCTGATATATCAACCCCAGTGCATTGATGAACTGGCGCTCGCGTTCGGAGCCTGCCCCGATCTGCCGCGCCTGCTGGATTTCCTTTTGGGCAATCGAAACTGTCGCGGACACAATGGGCGGGTCCCAAAGCTGGTGAAAGTACGCCATGGCGAGTCCCCAATGTGCCATGGCACACTGCGGATCCAGGTCGGCCACGCCCTGAAATGCATCTTGAGCGGCGCTGTAAGCAAAGGAGTGAAGCAGAGCTACGCCTCGGTCGAACTGCTCCTGCACGGCCGGTGTACAGGAAACCGCAAACCGTACTTTCCCCAGTTTCTCGGGTGCGCTGTGGCTGTGCGTTTCTTGTGCCGGTGAGAAGGGAAAGATGAACAGGAGGGTGAGCCATATTCGCCATAGATCGGGCATTCCTTATCTCCATTAGGCGCGTGGCGCGTTTGTGACATCCAAATTCTAAATTGAAGTCGGCGACAACGCCCTCTGCTCGAGGTTTTATATTGTCGAGGAATGTTCGCTATCGAACAGTGCGGCGCGGGCGCAGCATCAAATATGCCTTAGCCTGTTTGTGGCGGGTGACCTTACCTCATCCGTGCCATTTACGACTTTCAGCGGAGAATCTATTGTGTCGGTGAGCAGTTCTGGGGGAGAGCTGCTAGGGAGAGCGTCCTTGACTCGATGAGTCGCGGGCGCTTTCTCTTTGCGCGTGGCAGGCTCATTGGCAAAACAACCCACTATTGAGGCAACAGCAGGATGGGCCCGCGTATCAAAGGGTTTCAAGGGGGGTGCAATGAAGCCGGTTAAGAAGCAGCCAACCCGTGACGACCTCGCGGCGGCGTGGAAGACGATCCGTGACCAGACCCAAATCATAAAGTTGCAAGCCGAGGCAATTCGCCGTCAGGACCAGGTCTTGGGAAATGTATTGATGGCTTACCCAAGGTTTGAGGAGTTGAGAGTAAATTGATTTTCCACGGTTAGGCGCTGACTGGCTTGTGGCGTCTTTCTTTCGAGATTGGTTCGGAGGATATGTGTGGATCACACCAGTTCCTACGGTGCGAATGTGTGACTAGGGATTGAACTTGACCTCAATCAGCTCACGGGTCTCTCTCGGCGCGGGTGCCCACTTCCATTTCTGAACCGCATCGTGAGCTGCTTGTGCTAGTAGCGGATGGCCGCCCTTGATTGCGACCGTCTTTGCGGAGCCGTCCGGCGCAACCACTGCTTCCACTTTCACGTTCCCTTGTAGCTTCATGCCACGAGCGAGACGGGGATACTGGGGAGTGACGCGGGTTACTACTTGGCGACTGCCTTCTGTTTCCTGCGCGATGGCGAGGCAGGATGCCAAAGCGCATAGAACCAATGCTGCTGGCCGCCTCCATCCAGAACTCATGAGATGAAGATAAGCTGCTCCCTATCTCAGCAGAAGATAACCACGGTAATCTTTCTAGTAATGAACCAGCGTCCGCGAGCGATCGGAGCAGATCGTCTTGGGAAGAGTCCTTGATTCGAATAGGTCGATTGCTCTTTTGCAGGTAGCCAGCATCGGCACTGTAACCCGCCCTGGCCAACGAAAGTGAGACCTGTTTATGTATCTTGTCTTCAGGGGCTTACAAAATTTGAGTGCGCGAATTCGTCGGCAAACGGCACATCGGATCAACCGTGGACACGTTGCTTTCATGGAATCTCGTAGCACAGGATCCAGACTCGCATCTGTTCCTTCTATGAGCGCCGAGGCACATTGAGGTATAGAATTTACGTAGGTTGCACGGAGGTGCGAACATGGCTGATTTTCTTCGCAAGCTCTGGTCGCAAGAAGAGGGCCAGGATATCGCTGAGTATGCGGTCATGCTTGCCGTCATTTTGGTATTGGTGGTTGGGACGCTCCGATTGATTGGCGGGAGCGCAAACAACGTTTTTTCTCAGACCGCTAGTTCGATCGGGCAATAATGACGGAGCAGTTTGCGCTCCGGCATGGTATTAGCGCACCGTTCCCGCCTCCCATTTGAGAAAGCCCCGTTTAGGGCGAAGTGTCCACGACCGTAGATGCCCAGAGGAGTCTCAAACGTTCAGGCTTTCGTCGGCCCTACGCCGGATGTATCCTCTCACTCATGGTTTCCACATTGACGTTTCGCGAATCGCGACGAAGTACGCGCGTCCCTCTAAAGGTGGTAATCGCCATCGAGGATGGTGCAGAAAGTCGGACCTGCGAGGGCGAGACCGTGGTCGTCAACCTTCACGGAGCGTTGATTGCAACCGCAATTGAGTTGAGCAGCGGAATGAGAATCTCGATTCGTGTCTACCTGACGGACAAGCGTGCCGCGGCTCGGGTGGTTTATATCGATCCTGAGAACCCGCTGCAATGCGGGATCGAACTTACGGAGCCCCGAAACATTTGGGGAGTACCGTTGCCGCCCGATGACTGGGAAGAGACAGGCGCGTTCGAGATCAGGCATTAGAAGGGAAGGGGCCGTACCTGGTTCGGAACCGTGCTGCCCCCAGATGACGCGGATGAGGACGTGGAGCGTCGGAATCCAAACTGCATGACCGTGTCCCTTGACACTTAACTTCATTTTGAGGCTGCGCTGGTGATAATCTTCTTGGACCCATGAAAAATTTCACTCGTCGCCGATTCGGCAAAGCGATGGCCGGCACCGCCGCGGCTGCAATTGTCAGCGCCTCTTTCCCGCGGATTGCACTCGGACAAATGGTCACGGCAGGCTTGCTGCGATTTCCGCCCAACTTTGTCTGGGGGTGCTCTACCGCTGCCTATCAGGTTGAGGGCGCGGTGAATGAAGACGGACGCAAGCCGTCCGTGTGGGACACTTTTTCACACACACCGGGCAAGACTTTTCAGGGAGAAACCGGCGATGTCGCCGATGATTCCTACCATCTCTACAAAGAAGATGTGAAGCTGCTAAAGAACCTGGGTGTGAACGGCTACCGCTTCTCCATTTCGTGGTCACGCATCTTCCCCGATGGGACGGGCCAAGCGAACGAGAAAGGCCTCGCGTATTATCAGCGCGTCGTAGACGAACTCCTCAAGAACAATATTGCCCCGTACATCACGCTCTTCCACTGGGACCTGCCGCAGGCTTTGCCGGGCGGTTGGCAGTCACGCGATACGTCCAAAGCGTTCGCCGACTACGCAGGCTATGTTTCCAGCAAGCTGTCGGATCGCGTCGGCCACTTTTTCACCATCAATGAGTTCACGTGCTTTACCGACCTGAGCTACAAAACCGGGAAGTTCGCGCCCGGCTTGAAGTTGCCGGACGCGCAGGTGAATCAGATTCGCCACCATGCCGTTCTGGCGCACGGCCTGGCGGTGCAGGCCATCCGCGCCAACGCCAAGTCCGGAACGCAGATCGGCTTGGCCGAAAATGCCACGGTCTATGTGCCAGTGATCGAGGATCATGAGCAAATCGAGGCTGCGCGGCGCGCGACTCGCGAGGAGAACGCGCCGTTCCTCACAGCGGTCATGGAAGGCAAGTACACCGACGGCTATCTCCAGCGTGAGGGCGCGAACGCTCCCAAGGTGGAAGCCGGAGACATGAAAATCATCGGCAGTCCGCTCGATTTCGTTGGCCTCAACGTGTACACACCGGAGTATGTGCGCGCGGACGCGTCATCGCCCGGCTACATCGTGGAGAAGCGGCAGGCGTCCTTTCCGCGCATGGCTTCAGACTGGCTGTACGTTGGCCCGGAGGTGATCTATTGGGCGGTTCGCAACGTCAGCGACATCTGGAAGCCGAGGGCTCTGTATATCACGGAGAATGGTTGCTCGGCGGACGACGTGGTAACCGCTGGCGGACGTATCGAGGATACCGACCGCGTGATGTATCTGCGCAATCACCTCACGCATCTGCATCGCGCAGCTTCGGAGGGCTACCCCATCAAGGGTTACTTCCTTTGGAGCCTGCTCGACAATTACGAGTGGGCAGACGGTTATAGCAAGCGATTCGGCCTTCACTACGTTGACTTCAAAACCCAGACACGCACACCGAAGCTGAGCGCGGCGTGGTACCGCGAGGTTATTTCGCGTAACGCGGTCGAGTGATGCCGGGAATCGGTAACCCGTTCGCGGACCAATATCACTGTGAACCGTGGATACCCGAGCCGCATGCATTGCGGCCAGTTCTTTCAAGCGGGTTTGGTGGCGTGGGCATACCCCTCCGCTTTCGCCGATCGATCCATTCAAAAAGAAGAACCGAACGTGGATTGTCAAACATTCCATGGCTGAGCGAGAATGTTCCGGACTCAGCGACCGAAGGAGCAGACGCGCGTGAGAATCCGAATCGGAGCCTCGTACCTGGCGGTAATGTCCGTTGTCTGGTTGGTGCCGAGTGCTGGCAGAGCCCAGTCGTCCCAGCTAACCGGTCAGAGCGTCCGTGAACGCGCCGACGCGCTTCTCCGGCAGATGACGGTGGAGGAGAAAGCGGGCCAGCTGAACCAGGCTTCGGGAGTAACCGTCGCGGACGCCATGAAGGAGGTCTCGGATGACGCCATCGTAAAGGGACAAGTCGGGTCGATTCTCTGGTTGGTGGATGTGAAGGAGATCAACCGGCTTCAGCACGTGGCTGTCGACCGCTCGCGCCTGCACATTCCGTTGCTGGTGGGCTTTGACGTAATCCACGGCTACCGGACCGTCTTTCCCGTGCCGCTGGCGATGGCTTCCTCGTGGGACCCATCGGTGGAGGAGCAGGCACAAAGGGTAGCTGCGGAGGATGCGCGCGCCGCCGGCATCCAGTGGACGTTCGCGCCTATGGTAGATATTGCGCGGGATGCACGCTGGGGCCGCATTGTGGAAGGCGCGGGCGAAGATCCTTACCTGGGCGCGGCTATGGCGCGGGCCCAAGTGCTCGGATTTCAGGGAACAGAACTCAGTCCTACAAGCCTGCTGGCTTGCGCCAAACACTTCGCGGGCTATGGTGCGGCCGACGGCGGCCGCGACTACGACTCATCCTATGTTCCCGAGGAGTTGCTGCGGAACGTCTACCTGCTCCCCTTCCACGCGGCGGTGAAGCAGGGTGTGGGCAGCCTGATGAGCGCATACATGGACCTGAACGACGTGCCCGCTAGCGGGAACCGATGGCTGCTGCACGACGTTCTGCGGGAGGAGTGGGGCTTCACCGGCTTTGTGGTTTCAGATGCGCAAGCCGTGGGCAACCTTGTGACCCACGGCTTTGCCTCTAATGCCGAGGACGCCGCCTATCGCGCGTTTACGGCTGGACTGAACATGGATATGGCAAGCGATACGCTCATCGAGAATGTGCCGAAGCTGGTCGCTTCCGGCAAGATCACGCCTGTTCAACTCGATGAAGCCGTGCGGCCGATTCTCGAGATGAAGATCCGGCTGGGACTCTTCGAAAATCCATTCGTGGACGAAACCAAAGTGGACGCGACGTTGAACCGGCAGAGCAGCCGGGATTTGGAGCGAAAGCTGGCGGCACGATCGATGGTGCTCTTGCGCAATGAGAACCACTCTCTCCCGCTAACCAGGGGCCTGAAAAAGGTGGCGTTGATCGGCCCGTTGGCCAATTCGCTCACGGATCTGGAAGGCGGCTGGACGGTGGAAGGTTTGTTTGGCGGCGGTCCGAAGAGCCACGTGGTGACCGTGGAGGAGGGCCTCAGGAGCAAGTTGGGCGCCGATGCCCAGATCACGGTGGTCAGCGGGCCGGGGCTGCGGCGTGACTTTCCATCAGCGATTGACGACCTGCTGGGCAAGAAGCCGAACCCCGTGCCCACGCCAGCCGAAGTGGAGGAGTCGCTGCACCGCGCCGTAGAGGCCGCCAAACAATCGGATGTCGTGATCGCCGTGATGGGCGAAGCCTCCGACATGAGCGGGGAAGCGGCTTCCAGAGCAACGCTCGACCTCCCGGGAAATCAGGAGCAGATGTTAGAGGCGGTGGTGGCCACTGGAAAACCGGTCGTGCTGGTGCTGGTGAACGGCAGGCCGCTGGATATCCGCTGGGCGTCGGAGCACGTGCCGGCAATTCTAGAGGCGTGGTTCCCGGGCACGGTGGGTGGCGATGCGGTTGCTGATGTGCTCTTCGGCGACGTAAATCCGGGTGGCAAGCTGCCGGTGAGCTGGCCTCGAGCGGCGGGCCAGGAGCCGATTTACTACAATCATAACCTGACCCATGAACCTGAGGACCGTCCGAAGTTTACATCGCGCTACTCGGATCTCTCCAGCAAGGCGCTCTATCCGTTCGGATACGGGCTGAGTTACACCAGCTTCCGTTTTGCTCAGCTACGCTTGAGCAAGACGCAAATCAAACCCGGGGAAACAACCAAGGTGTCGGTCGAAGTCACCAATACCGGCCAAACCGCGGGTGATGCGGTCGTGCAGGTCTACATCCATCAGCGCGCCGGATCGGCCTCGCGGCCGGTGCGGCAGTTGAAGGGATTCCAGCGGGTGGTGCTGGCGCCAGGTCAGACCCAGACCCTTACGTTTCCGCTGGGCCCCGATGAACTGAGTTTCTGGAGTCCACAGGCCAAGGCTTGGGACGTGGAACCGGGAACCTTCGATGTCTGGGCCGGAGAAGACTCGACCGCCCCCCTGCATGCCGAGCTCGAGGTAACGGCCAGATAAGTTCGTCATCCGGTAACAGAGTCAGGGCGCCGCGGATCTCGTCAACCCGCGTTCACCGCAATGAATGCGACCGCTACCATCCAGTTCGTCCTTGAACGGAGTGTGAAACATATCGCGACATGACACATCATCCGGCCCTGGCCAGCTCGCCGACGGCAGCAAGATCCTGGTATTCCTCATGGGTTATGCGCAACCCAGCTGCCGGGATGTTCTCTTCGAGATGGACAACCGATGACGTCCCCGGGATCGGCAACATGAATGGCGAGCGCTGCAGCAACCAGGCCAGGGCAATTTGCAGCAGAGTTGCCTGGTGTGCTTTCGCGACCCGATTGAGAATCTCACCGGCCACCTTGCCTGCCCCCAGAGGGAACCATGGGATGAAGACAATTCCATTTTGCTCACAATAATCGACGACATAGTCCCATTCACGATCGGCAAAACTGTAGCGGTTCTGCACCGAGACGATGGGCACAATCTTGCGGGCCCGCTCAATGTGTTCCCGGGTGACGTTCGACAGCCCTACTGAACGAATCTTACCCGCGTTTTGCAGCTCAGCCAGAGTCTCGACCGAGGCGTCGAAAGAGACCGCAGGATCGGGAATATGCAGTTGATAAACTTCAATGCGATCCAGGCGCAGTCGCTTGAGACTGCCATCAACCGCCTTACGAAGATGTGCGGGACTCGCGTCGTGGGTCCATTGACCAGATCCGGGACGATTCCATCCACCCTTCGTGGCAATAACCAGATCCTTCGGATAAGGAAACAACGCCTCGGCGATCAGCTCTTCGCTGACATTCGGGCCATATGAATCGGCTGTGTCGATGAAATTGACCCCCAGCTCTACAGCACGCCGAAGAACCGCCAACGCCCCCTGCCGATCCTTTGGCGGGCCCCAGATGCCTGCGCCGGTCAGGCGCATCGCCCCGTAGCCGAGACGATGGACAGAAACTTTACCGCCGAGAGAAACACTTCCGGCGAGACTTGCAGAGATTTCTTTCTGGTTCACGATTGACCCTCCTAAGTTTTTTCCTTCAAACTTTTCCACGCCAACATTCACGACACCAGACCATCGACCGCCAGCGTACGCAATCCGCTTGTCTCAAACACTTCGCCCTTGACCACGATCCCAGAGACGCCCATGCGGTCCAGCCTCGATACGGGAAAGATCCAGGGATTAGCAGATACTATTGCGGCGAAAAAATACGAGCGGGCAACGAGTCTCACCACTTCCCTCCATCATTCGTTGCTGATGGCTTGCACAACCACACTGATACAGGATTGGATGAAGCTCTGCGCCCTGCCGCTGCATCTTTACGTTGAAATCGGCATGGATTAAGGTGGCCGTTCTGCGACCAGAAAAAATCTGCTCCCGTGGTTATGAAGGTTTACGGTTTCTGTCGCACGACATGGCCCACCCTGTTTGGTGACATTCCTGCGTCGCGCTCTGCGTGGCTCTTACCAGGCTACTGGAAGCTGGAGGTACTAAGCAGAAGCTCGCGTTCCTCGGGGGAAAAATTACTGTAGCGACCAGAGTCGATTTGCCGCTGGCGAGCATCTGGCGGCATCGCACGTAGAGCTCGAATCACATTTTGCACTTCCCGGCGATCCGGCAGAACTTGTTGCGTGGAGGCGAGCCGGAAGTGGCTCGCCGTGCCCGTAGTTGTGTTGGTAGTGTAATTCGGAAGCGTCGGCCTCGAGGCCGCGACGTTAGTAACCATGGAGTTCGTGTTAGGAGATCTCACTGGCGCGGGAGCCCTCGAGGGTCTCGTCGGGGAGTTGTCGTAAGAGTTCCAGCCAGAAGCTGGCGGGGAAGCGTTGCTGCTCCCGTTGTACGGATAAGGATACGGATAGCCGGAAGGAACATAGTAAGGGTAAGAATAGGGATAATAGTACGGAGCGCCCCACCACGGGCTATACCCGTAAGAATATGCGGGCCAATAGGAACCCCAGCCAAAGCCAATACTCAGTCCCCACCCGTAACCGTAGCCGGGGTAGCCCCAATAGCCGCCATGCCAGCCGTTGTAACCTCCGCGCCAACCATAGCCACCGCCGTGATATCCGCCGTAGAAGTGTCCGCCGCCACCGTAAGCATAGTGGCCACCGCCACCGTAAAACCCGCCTCCGCCGTGAAACCCACCACCACCGCCGCCGTAAAACCCGCCTCCGCCGTGAAACCCAAACCCGCCTCCGCCACCGTGGCCTCCGTGCTGGGCAAAAGCCAAGGTCGACGCACAGCTGAGCGCGACAGATGCGACTACTGCGAAAACAAGTCTTAAGAGAGTGGATCTCTTCATTCCAATTCACTCCGCCCAAAGCGTTCGCCTGGGGCAAGAACCCTCTAGATAATGCTACTCCATTTGACTCTGAACGGAGCAGTCAATTTGACGCAACAGTATTTTGAGAAGCTCGCTACCAGGTCACCGGACCACGTGACGGACCTCACATCCTCCGCGCTCAGAGATTGTTAGGCTGATGAAAAGGGAGACAATCATGGAAACGAACTATAGCTATCATGCCAGCGCGCAGTGGCATCAGCACGATCGCGGTTTCGTCGAATTGGAGCACGGCGCGCCCCGCCTTATCAATTTTTCCGCTCCACCTGAGTTCGGTGGTGAACCCGGTTTCTGGACGCCCGAACACTTCTTGCTGGCTGCCGTGGCCAGCTGTTTTGTCGCGACATTCCGAGCCGTAGCCAATGCGTCGAAACTGGATTTCCAGGGAATCGAAGTCGCCGTCGATGGCATGATCGAAAAAGAGAGCGGCGGTTTCCGCTTCACGAAAATCAGGGTGAAGCCGGTAGCTATTGTCTTTGCGGAACAAGAACGCGAGCGCACCCAGCGACTTCTGGAGAAGGCAGAAAAGGCATGTCTGGTGACACGTTCGCTTTCCTGCGCCGTCGAACTTGACCCGAAGATTCTGGCGGAAAAGCCGGTTGCGGTCTGAAGAGATCGGCGGCTCCCGTCCCAGATCGGCACTCGGGGGAAACGGCACGATCTTCTAGCTCGTATTCGAGAGGTCTGCGCCTCTTTTTTCCCGCCCGCTCCAGGTGACAATGGCAACCAGCGACGCGACAATCACGACCGTCCATGCCAGCACTGGCGGATAACTTCCCCCGTAGCGGTGTTCGACCAGCTTAGCCTGAATCACTGCGTTCCGCGACGAGAGAAGATTGCCTAACTGATAGGCGAAGCCAGGAAATGTGGCGCGAACGGAAGGTGGAGAGAGCTCGTTCAAATGGGCTGGAATCACGCCCCACGCGCCCTGCACCATGAATTGCATCAGGAAGCCACCAAGCGCCAGCATGAGAACGGTGTGCGAATAAGCCCAGAGCGGGATCACTGGAACGGCGAGCACGGCGGCGATGACGATAGCACGGCGGCGGCCGATTCGCTCCGACCACGTGCCAAACAAAACTCCGCCCAAGAGGGCACCGAGGTTGTAAATAATCGCAACCAGCCCCACCGTTTGCGGAGAAAACTGATGGTTCCTCTGAAGAAAAGTCGGATAGAGATCTTGCGTACCATGGCTGAGAGAGTTGAAGGCGAACATCAGGACGACCAAAAAAAGAAAACTGCCCAGGTGAGACAGAATATCCTTTCCCAGGCGACTTTCGGCGTGGCGCGACACGCGTCCCTGCAGCCATGCCGGGGATTCATCGACCTGGGTGCGGATATAGATCACCAGGAATGCGGGCAGGGCTCCAATCACGAACATGCCGCGCCAGCCGATCATGGGGAACAACGTGCCGTACACTAGAGCGGCAATCAGATAACCCACTACGTAGCCTTCCTGCAATAGCCCGGAGAAGAAACCACGGCCTTCCGAGGGCAGCGTTTCAAAGGCCAATGCCGCACCGACTCCCCACTCTCCTCCCATCGCGATTCCAAAGAATGCCCGCATGATCAGAAAGAACTTCAATGAAGGAGCGAAGGCCGAGGCCAGTTCGAACACCGAATACGCGACGATGTCGACCATCAGAGTGGGACGTCGGCCGAACCGGTCGGCCATCAACCCGAACAGGAATGCGCCCACCGGGCGCATCGCCAATGTAAGAAAAATTGCCTCCGTGATGACCGAGACTTTGGTCTGAAACTGGGCGGCGAGGGCATTGACGCAAAAGATGAGGATGAAAAAATCAAAGGCGTCGAGCGCCCAGCCTAGAAAGCAGGCGATGAATGTATTCCGCTGTACCGGGGTGAGCCTGCGAAAATGGCCGATAAATTCCATTGTTCAGCGACGGGATTCGGCTCCGCGGCTAAAGCAACTCCGGATGCTAACACAGGTTAATAGTGAGTAGTAAGGGGGACCTAAAGGTTCCAAACGTGCGTCGAGATCAAAACCTCAAGCACACATTGACAGACTACCAGCGGCATGGCTTTAGTGCGGTCCTCTGATCAGATGACGAGGAAGCAAAATGGAAGCCACCAACGTCACCGTGATCGCCAAATACAAACCGAAGAGTGAATCGACGCCCTCGAGAGCTATAGCCTCGGCTTCCGCTCCTCCGCTCTACTTCTCGTTTATGCAGTACTCCCCGAGAATCTGATCCTCGCTTCCGGAAGTTCCAGACTGCGAATATAAATCAACGTTGGCGCAATCGTAGAACCCGTGGTTCTTGGCGAGCCGGACCATCCAATAAGTTCCTGCCGGCGGAGCCGTGCAACGCGGAGCCGATTCGGTGCATTGCAGCTCAAATGGCTTCCCCGACTCGTGAATGTTCACGATGACCACCCCATGGTTCACACTGGAGTCTTTCACGGTTACTGGAGACTTGTCCTGCCCGAAAAGTGGTGCGGCACAGATTAAGAGAAACAAAAGAATACTTTGCTTCATGGTACCCTCCTCGCAAACCCAACCCGAAGCCGCCATACAGGAGGCTTGTACCGGGCGGAGTTGATTCCAAGTTAATTATGCTTCCCGCGCGGTTCCTGCGCTGTGACTCGGATCACACTATAGAGAGTCACTGCCCCATATCGCTCTCGTGCGTTGATGGATCATGTGCTTTAGCAGTATTACCAACTTAGGCGTGGGCCACGGCAGTTACCAATGGGTGGACTGTCGTCTCGTCCGCGACTGGCAACTCGATGGTCACACGCGCACCGTGCGGCTTGACGTTTTCTATTCTGAGATCTCCACCACGCTCCTTGACGATCCCGTAACAGACGCTCAACCCGAGACCCGTTCCTTTGCCGACGGGTTTCGTGGTATAGAACGGGTCAAGCGCGCGGTTCAGATTGCCAAATCCCGGGCCAGTGTCTTCTACTTCGATTGCGACGCGTCGACCGGCCTCATAGGCACGAATGCGGATCTGCTTGCTGCCGGCGGTTTCCTCCAGAGCATCGCTGGAATTGTTGAACAGGTTCAGCAGGATCTGTTTGATTTCGTCTTCATTGACCGCCAGGGACGGCAAGTCCGGCGCGATGTCGAGTTCAACTCGAACATTGCGTGTCCGTGTGTAGTGTTCGCGAAGAGCGAGCACGTCCTGCACCAGCGGAGATAGCTGCACAGTCTGCGTGTCGCGTGCACTTTGCCGCGAAAACCGAAGCAGGTTGCCAATAATCCGTTTCATGCGGCGGGCTTCATCCACCAGCTTCATGAGTTGATCGCGAGTATGGGGCGCAGCGATGGCGTCGCTGATCAGTTCGCCGTATCCCATAATCACCGTCAGCGGATTATTGAGCTCATGCGCGACTCCCGCTAGCAGCTGCCCAAGGGCAGCCAGCTTTTCCGACCACACCAGCTGGGTGTGCAAAGCTTTCAGTTCTACCGCTACGGCAAGGTCGGCCGCGAGCATTTCAATGCGAGACAATTCAAGTTCATCGATCGTATTCGGGCGTCGTGGCGCTGCCAATCGGATGCACCCGACGGTTGCGCCTCCAGGGGAGCAAAGCGGAATCAATAGGTCGTTGCCCAGGAGTGTAATACGGTCCGCGCTCGGCGCAAACGGGATTGCCTCATACGCCGGCAGTAAGTACGACCTCTTTCCAACGAGCCGCGCCCGCGAACCCAGACTCTTAATGTGATCGACCGTCCAGTCTTGGGTTTGAGCCCGCAGATTTCGCAAAGACTCTGCCGACAGTCCACTGGCGCCCGCTACCCATAGCCTGCGCTCTGCATCTTCGAGTTGAACCACGGCCACACTAAAGTTACTGACCTCGGTGATCGCGGAAGCGATTGCGGGGCAGAAGGTATCCGGTCTGGCGCCGCCCAACAGCCGGGAAGTGATCACGGAGAACCGCTCCAACTGGCGGTTGAGTATTTCTGCCTTATGTTGCATGCCGGCGATCGATTCTGACTTGTCTTCCACGACGGCCAGAATCATTCCGAAAGCAACGAAGAACTTGGGGGCGTTCCATAGTTCTCCCGGAATCATCAGGTTCGGAGCGAGACGATCGATCAGCAATCCGATTGGAAACACCGCTCCCCAGCAGAAGAATCCGCCAGCAATGGTCAGCATGGCAGGCGACGTTCTCCGGCGGTTCCGGTAAATGAACACCCCCGGCAATCCAAAACCGATTCCAAGCAGTGCGACCGTGCCTTCGTCAAACGAACCGCGGAGAGCGGCACGAGTGGCCCACACCCCGGCAAGCGAGCACAGGCAGGTTGTGGCCGACAGGTACAAAGACAATTTCCGGTTTACCTGGACGAAAAAGAACAATGCTCCGCCAAAGCAGGCTATGAGCGAAACGACATAAGGCCAGCGCGCGTGCACATCATAGGAGGTGCATGCCACGTACGCGACCGAAGGCACACCCAGCACGAGCAGCAAGAGAGTCCGCTTCGCATAGTCTTCAACTATCGAGCACACCGAGACCAGAAAACTGACGGCTGCAGCCTGCAGCGCCGCGGAATCGATGGCCAAAAGAAGGGAACTGACGTGGCCGTGATCCGGTTCCAGCAGTTGCGCCAGGAAGTGCGTGAACACCCACGCCCACCCAACCGTCCAGAGGGTTAGGCGAGCACTGCGTGCTTGGCGCTTCAGACAGACAAAAATGATGACCAGCACGCCTACGGTTAGAAATGTCGGAACTTTTTCGAGAATCCCCATTGAGATTACTTTGGGGGGAGAAGAACGAGCTCAACAGTAACCAACAGTAACCTGTCGGGTCAACGCCAGAACGTGCCATAGGCGTAGCACCAAAGTTGGGGCAGCCTGTTAATGTAGGCCGCTCTCTCTGCGATCAGTCGGTCTCAGGAGGCGGTGGTTGAACCCGAAGGTGGCATCGTTGAGCTACAAATCAGTAGATTCACCGGGCCGGGCGTTGATATCGGAATAATAATCTCCGTCAATGTAATCTTAACTTCGTCCTTCTCGGCCTTGCCTGGACTGCCACGCTCAAGCCAAGAACGGGCTTGGGTGGGCCACCCCCGGGCGTTTTCCGTGGTTCGTGCCAGCAATTCACTCTCTGAGCTTCAGTCCGTTCTTCAATCCGCATCGGGTATATACCCTGAAAAATGCGTTTTCCTCCTAAATCTATGAATTGATTAGGTGAGGAAACGAGATACCCTCGTAAAATATCCCTTCTAAAGGACTTACGGAGGAGGGATATCTCTGCTTTCGAGTCTGCTTTCCCCGTAAATCTATGAAAATGGGTCGCGGCAGACGGGATTGATATCTAAAATATCCCTTTGAAAGGACTTAGCGTCATTCGCACAGCTGAGGATGAGCACGGGGCTAGCTGAATTCGCTTAGCTCTCTAATACCAGTATGACAGGTTCAAGGGGGTAAATATGACATGATTTGGAACTTTATTTTCGGAGTGGAATGAGATGGTTGCGGGGAATTGGGGGCTCTGGGGGGCTTGACAAGGTTTTTGGGAAGAGCGGGATGTATGGCGCAATTGTTCGGCAGGCGGCAAGCAAGATTTGCTGGTCGCGGGCTGAAGGGTGTGGTTTTGCGACACTGTCGTCTGCTGGAGGCTGCCAGGATTCGATAAGCCATGGGAGAAGAGGCCGAAGTCGAAGCGCCTTCAAGCGCGTGCCGCTCGCATCCTCGCCTCCCACCCTCCGCAAAGGACGCGGAAGAGTGGGGCACCCGCGTTCTTTGTGTAAGTAAGGTTTGCATGTGTAATAGGTGGGCCACCCTCTATGTCCAAACCAGAAATATTAAGAAGAGTGAAATCATCAGGCCAAACTTGACGAAAGCTGAACGCCATTGACCACGGCTGTTTGGGGTACGTAAGGATCCACAACTTGCCATGCCTTTCGGATTCGACAATTCGAAAACATGCGAAAATAGTGATCATCATAAGGTTGAATAAGAACCGGTTGGATTTATGCGTCTTGTGGTTAAAATCGGCACCAGTCTTGTCGCTCCCGGAGGACGCATCGATACCGGCCGCTTGCGGGCTCTGGTCGACCAGCTTGATCTTTCACGCCACGAGTTTCTGATTGTCAGTTCAGGCGCGATTGGCTCGGGGATGTCGAATCTGGCTATGACTGAGCGTCCCGCGAATATCCCACTGATGCAGGCGTGTGCGGCGGTAGGGCAGAGTCTTTTGATGCACACCTACGAGCAACTCTTCTTTGGCAAGAAAATAGTAGGACAGCTGTTGCTTTC
Source organism: uncultured Acidobacteriota bacterium (assembly GCA_963820925.1). Lineage (GTDB taxonomy): Bacteria > Acidobacteriota > Terriglobia > Terriglobales > Acidobacteriaceae > JABDBE01. Next base: position 40,562 of record CAWGBX010000007.1, on the reverse strand, counting down.
GAGCGATGACTTCACCTCGCCGCTGCGTTATAAGAATTTGCAAAATGCCTTGCGTGAACTGCTCGGTCTGGGTGTGGTTCCGATCATCAATGAGAACGACAGCATATCTGTTCGACGAACTGGTGGGCGCATTCGGAGACAATGACGAGCTAAGCGCCCTGGTTGCCAAAGCGGTCGGGGCGGACTGGCTCCTGTTGCTCACCGATGTGGATGGTTTCTACGTGAATAATGGCAGCAAGCGTCCCCGACTGTTGCGCACGGTTCGGAAGCTTACGCCGGCGATGGAATCTCTGTGCAACGGCCATGGCAAGCTGGGCACAGGCGGCATGCGCTCGAAGCTGCGCGCCGCCAGATTCGCCAGTGAGGCGGGTGTGCACGTTGCCATCGTCAATGGGCGACATCCTCACGCCATCGCGTGGGCGCTGCAGCGCAAAATTGGCACCTACTTTCCACCACAGCGCGGAGGCCGCTAGACATGGCATCTTCAGTCAGACCGGTCCTTTCGACGCCGGAGAAACTGCTTCGGGCCCGTGATGCGGTCCCCCGTCTGGCGCAGCTTTCTACCGCGGACAAGAACTCAATCCTGGTGGCGATGGCGAACGCAGTCGAAAAAAATGTAGAACGCATTCTGAAAGCCAATCGTGCCGACCTTGAATCCAGCGGCTTGTCCGGTGCCATGCGCGACCGCCTGCTGCTGAATGCCGAAAGAATCAGTTCCATATCCCGGGGCATGCGTGAAGTGGCGAAGTTGCCGGATCCGGTCTATGAAGTCGTGGCGGAGTGGACTCGCCCCAACGGCCTGCGCATCCGCAAGATTCGTGTTCCCATCGGCGTGGTCGGGATCATTTACGAATCACGACCCAACGTCACCGCGGACTCGGTCGCGCTGACGCTGAAGACCGGCAATGCAATCGTGCTGCGGGGCGGCAGGGAAGCTGCACGCAGCAATCAATGCCTGGTGGAAATCCTGAACGGAGTCCAAGGAGTGCCAGAGGGAGCGATTGAGTTGCTCGACTCGAGCACGCGGGAGTCAGTGCAGGAACTGATCAAGGCCCGGGGGTTGGTTGACGTGCTGATCCCCCGTGGCGGTTCCGAGTTGATTTCGTATGTGGCACAGAACGCCACCGTGCCCGTGATCGAAACTGGCGCCGGCAACTGTCACATCTTCGTTGACGAGTCCGCCGACCTCGAGATGGCCGACCGCATCGTGATCAATGCCAAAACCCAACGCCCGTCAGTCTGCAACGCTGCGGAGAAACTTCTGGTGCACCAGAAGATCGCACGGCACTATATCCCGCGAATCGTGAGGTTACTGTTAGAACAGGGGGTAGAAGTGCGGGGTGACGAGCAGACTCGACAATATGCTGCGGGTCTGAATGTGCGCCCAGCGGAGCCCCAGGATTGGGACGAGGAATATCTGCGGCTCTGCATCGCAATCGGCGTGGTTGCTGACCTGGACCAGGCAATCGGTCACATCAACCGCCACTCCACCAGGCATTCGGAAGCGATCGTGACCCGCAACGAAGAGAACGCCCTTCGTTTCCTGCGCTATGTCGATTCCGCTGCCGTTTACTGGAATGCCTCGACTCGTTTTTCGGATGGCGCCGAATTTGGCTTCGGCGCCGAGATGGGGATCAGCACCCAAAAGCTTCACTGCCGCGGCCCTTTTGCTCTCGCCGAGTTGACCTCAACAAAATATGAGGTCATTGGAAGCGGACAATTGCGGAACTAATCGGGATCGTAAAACCCCGTGGTTTTCATCGACTCTGCCCAGGAATGTGCAACGGAGCAGTCAGAGGTGTCTGGCGGGAGGATCCGCCCACAGAAACAAGATAATCACCCGGAAGCAGCTCCCATGCGTCCTTTTCGACGTTGAACACGGACATAAATTGGGGCTCGAGCGAAAGAGTGACAATGCGGCTCTGGCCCGGCTCCAGTTGCACTTTCTCCCAAGCTACCAGCCGCTTCGGTGGTTCGCCTGCGCTTGCCGGCAGACCGAGATAGACCTGTGCCACTTCAGCTCCGGCACGCAAACCGGTGTTCTTAACCGAGAAGGACACTTCCACTGATTTGCCCGATGTCACCTTGAGTTCGGCATACGAAAAGCTGGTATACGACAGTCCGAAGCCGAATGGGAAGAGCGGTTCTTTGTTCTCGGCGTCATACCATCGATAACCAACCTTCAGTCCCTCGGTGTAGTCGGCGTCGATGAAGACCGGGGTCGGCAACAGGTCGGAACTCGGCGGCGCCGTCGAAGGGGGAGGAGTCGGGATCGTCCGATGTGGCAAATCGGCCTCGCTCTTTGGAAACGAAATCGGCAGCTTCCCCGACGGGTTTACATCGCCGAAAAGAATATTGGCAATGGCTTCGCCGCCCCGCTGGCCGGGATACCAGGATTCCAAAACTGCCTGCACGTGGTTGAGCCAGGGCATCAGAACGGGGTCGCCGTTCTCGAGCACGACGACGGTATGAGCATTCGCGGCCGCAACTTGGTTGATCAATTCATCCTGATTGTCCGGCAATGACAGATTCGGCAAGTCAGCGTCTTCGTGCGTGTGTTGGTGGACGAACACGATCCCGATGTCGGAAGCATGGGCCAGGCGGGCAGCGGATGCGGAATCCGTCCCGTCGGCATATTCGACCTTGGTATTCACGGCCTTGGCGCGGATGGCGCGCAGCGGTGAAGAGGGATCCCATACTTGCACCGCCAGGATGCCGTTAGGGCCGGGAGGGATTTCCTTGGGAGGAACCGTATTTCCTCCGACTGGTTCCACTTGGGCCGAGCCCCCGCCCGAGAGGACGCCCGAATCGGCGTGCGATCCGATGACCGCGATCGAATGAAGACTCGACGCCTTCAGCGGCAATTCATTGGCCGCGTTTTTCAGCAGGACAGCGCCTTGCTCCTCCACCCGAAGCGCCACCGCCGCGCCCGCCTCGGCATCGATTGGCCTGACTACCGGAGGATTATCGATTACGCCGAAGGCAAACATCGTGCGCAGGATGCGATGGACCATGTCATCGAGACGTGACATGGGAACTTCGCCGCTCTCTACAGCTTTCTTAAGCGGAGCGGAAAAGTACTTGTTCTCGTAAAATTCCTGATCCAGACCCGCCAATGCAGCCTTCACTGTGCTGTGGGTCGCGCCCCAGTCTGACATTACCCAGCCCTTGAAGCCCCAATCCTTCTTGAGCACCTGGTTCAAGAGGTAGTCGCTCTCGCAGGAGTAAACCTCATTGACCCGGTTGTAGGCGCACATCACCGTGCCAACCCCGGAATCCCTGATGCCGATTTCGAACGCCAGCAGATCAAGTTCGCGCATGGAACGCAGGTCAAGATTTGAGCTGACCCCCATGCGATCAGTCTCTTGGCCGTTGATCGCATAGTGTTTGATGTCGGCAATAACGCCCTGGTCCTGAATGGCCTTCAACTCTTGGCCAACAATCTTACCCGCCAGAATTGGGTCTTCGCCGTGGTACTCGAAATTGCGTCCATTGCGCGCCTCGCGCATGATGTCAACGCCGCCGCCCAGCGAGACGTTGAAACCCTGGTCACGCGTCTCCCTGCCAATGACCGCTCCGAATTCATACGCCAGCTTCGGGTCCCAAGTTGCAGTTTCGGCCAGCGACGCTGGCAGCGCCGTGGCTTGGCCGTTTGTGCGCTTCCCGAGGTTAGTGACCCCGACGCCAGCACCGATCAGGTTAAGGTCAGGGATTCCCAAGTGAGGAATTCCGGGGACGAATCCGTCTCCGCCGAGGGCTCCAGGAATCTTTCGGCCGAGCATGGCCATGCTGCCGTGGACGAGTTGAATTTTTTCGTCCAGAGTCATCTGCTTCACAACCATATCGGCGCGCTCGTCGGGTGAGAGACGAGGGTTCATCCAGGGTTGGACAGAAGTCTGGGCGAGGGCGCAAGCCGCCGAAGACAAAAGCGAGAGTAGAACAATGCAAGAGACTGTGAACGGTGCGTGTCTTGGCATCGTAGAGACTTTATCCTATCGGCGTAAGAACTGTACAAACTAAGTATTTTCTGCAAAATAATCCAGATCATCGCAAGGTCTGGTATAAACTGAAGTCCCATTGGAATGGAGCAAGCGCCTACATCGAGAAGATCGAGTTTACGCAGTCCACCGCTGAGCCTTCCCGCAAAATTATTCGCCTCTGGCCAACCGGCCGCATGGCGAGACCACTAATGAATCTGCCGAACGCCGAATGGGGGCTCCACGTCTTTTTGCGCTAGCAAGACCACTGAGTTCCGAGCGTCAGATAAGTCGGATGAGGCTGCCATCAATGACTATTGAAAGGGATCACAAGATATGGAATCACTGAGTCGCACGAAGAGGTTTCAAGCGGTGAGAGCTAGCCTTAGAGTGGCGAGGCTGTTGGCCGGAGTAGCAGCGCTGGCTCTTGTCCTGGCTGTTCCCGCCATGGCTCAATCCGAAGAGTTCGACTCCTATAAGATCCGCATTGACGGGTTCTGGGCTTACTCAAATCCTTCCGGAAGTGTGCAAGGCTCCGCCGATAACGGGACGGTTGATCTGCAAAAGGATTTGGGATTCAACAGCTACTCGACAGGTGTCGCCAAGATCGACTGGAAGTTTACCCACAAGAATCATTTGTACTTTGTTGTCAACCCGTTCGACACATCCCATCAGACAGTGTTGACTCGAACCATCGTGTTCCAGGGGCAAACGTTCACCGTTGGCTCAACAACCCACAGCAGCCTCCAGTCGAATCTGTATGCTCCCGGCTATCAGTACGACATTATCCGGCGAAAGCGCGGGCATTTCGGACTCGCGGTGCAGATCGACCTGTTTGATGCCTCGGCCAAGATAAGCGCGGTGGCCCAAACCGCGAACGGCGGACGGTCGGTATCGGCGAGCGGATCCCTGCTGGCCCCAATCCCCGTGGCTGGCCCGGAATTCCGACTTTACTTAACCAACTCACCTAAGCTTTTTGTCGAAGGAAATGTCTACGGAATGTATTTCGGCGGTTATGGTAATTTTGTTTCCACGGTGGACACGGTTGGGTGGTCTCTAACCAAGCACCTCAGTGTCAACGCGGGTTACCAGTTGGGGTCGCGTCTTGTGGTGACCAACAACGCAAGCTCCGACCGCATCGGTGTTCGCTTGACCCAGAAGGGCGCGGTCGCGGGACTTGAGCTGTCGTTTTGAAGCGAGCGGGGAATACGAGAGGGAACCCCAGCTGCCGGATTCGGCTCTAAAGCGAGGCAACCGGGGTGTACGATACGGTATGAAATACAACAGTCCCTGCTTGCGGTCTCTCAGCGCGCTTCTGCTTACGATGCTGGTGCTTCCGGGATGCAATGCCCTCAATCCCTTGTGCGGAAGCTCCCGGCCGGCACCGGTTATCGGATCACTCTCTCCGAGCACAGTCACGTTGGCGCAGGTACAGAAAGGCTTCTTGCTGACGGTAAGTGGTAGTCATTTTGTTTCGTCATCGATCGTGGTCGTCAACGGAACGGCGCTGAGCACCCTGGCCACGAGCAGCCAGCAGTTGCAGGCCATGATCACGACGGCGGTAATCTCGGCCGCCGGCACGGCCAGCGTGAAGGTTAACACTCCGAGCGGGAACTCGGGCGATCTTGGCTGTACCAGCGGTGGAACCAGCAGCGCCCTGGTCTTGACCATCACTTAAGCGGAAAGAAAATGCGGAGGCCAGCGCGGTCTGGGGAAGGTGTACAATATCGCGTTCTGAGGACTGAAGGGAAGCAGCAGTTGAGGCGCACACCCCTCGTCCGTACTTTTCTAAGACATTCGACCAAGAATAGAGGCTGTGTTGAGCAAGGCCTCGCCGACTCATATCGACCTGGACTCTGCTGTCAGCCGGCCCGTGCGGTCTCCTCCATCCCACGCGGCGTATCTGCAGCATCCGCCCGGGACCATATAGGTTACTGTATTTTAGGCAGCCTCTTAAGATGAACATTAGAGCCCACAAATCGTTCACCCTCTCTGAACTTGGCATCCGGCTCTACTCATGGCCGACCGCGTTCGTCGTACTGCTGGTCATCAAAGGGGCTCTTTCTCTCACCCAGAACGCGAATATCGGCTCAGCCTGGTTCGGTGCGATCGTCTACTTCCCGGTGCTACTGCTTGGCGCTGTTTTCGCCATTCGGAATGCCGTCAAGCAGACTGACGGGAATCGCCTCTTCTGGGCGTTGATGGCGTCTGGTTATGGGCTGTGGGCGTTGGACCAGTGGATTTACATCTATTACGTACTTGGATTGCATACGGATGTGCCCGATAGCTCAATCGCCGATCCGGTGCTGTTTATGCACGTCGTGCCTTTCATGGCCGCCCTTGCGATCCAGCCACATCTGAATCGATCGAACCAGAGTCCCTCGCGGGCCAGTTTGAACTTCTTTCTCTTGCTTTTCTTCTGGGTTTTTCTCTATGCATACGTACTCTTTCCTCATCAGTACCTTTGGAACTCTGACGAGTACAGCGTTCGATTCGACATCCTCTACGCGCTTGAAAATATTACGCTGGTTGTTGCGGCAGGTGTCGCGACCGCTCGCGCGCAGGGCAAATGGAGATCGATTTACCTGCACCTGTTCGGAGCGTCGGCTCTGTACGCCTTAAGTTCGACGCTTGCTAACTTAGCCATCGACACCGGACGGCAGTACAACGGAAGCATCTACTCTCTCGCGCAAACCGCCGCGGTGTGCTGGTTTGCCTGGGTGCCGCTGCGGGCCCGGCAACTGCCGCACGCGGAAGTACTCCCCGCCCATTCCGATGCAGGCCGTGCAGACTTTACTTCGCGGTTGGCAATGTTGGCGGTGATTTCCATTCCCCTCATCGGCGTTTGGGAAGTATTCCGCCCGGAGCAACAGACGGGCATACATATATTTCGCCTGGTTGTCGTACTGCTTTCGATTGTTCTTCTCGCTACCTGTGTTTTCCTGAAGGAACACCTCACCCAGCGCGAACTGGTAGCTGACGTTCGAGTCGGCCACCTGCAACAGCGGCTGTCCGAAGCAGCGCTAAGCGAGAGTGAAGCTTTAAAGGGTTCTATCCTGTCTTCTCTCGAGAACCTGATTGCTGTCCTTAATAAGGACGGAATCATCATCGATGTAAATGATGCATGGAAGCGCAACCTGCATGAAGTCGGCAGTCCCTCGTGGTCGGCTGCGGTCGGAACCAGCTACGTGGAAATCTTGCGCCGCTCGGCCGATCAATGGCCGGATGCGCAAGAAGTGCTCGCCGTTATTCAAACTGTGATGAACGGGCGCGTTCAGCGTCTACGCTACGACTATCGGTATGATTTGCCCGTTCAGTCACGCTGGTTTGCGGCGACGGCAACCCCGCTTCGCACTCGCGATGGTGGAGTCGTCATCTGCTTTAAGGACATCACGGATGTTAAGAAGATAGAAGCTCGTTACGGAGAACTCGTCGAGACGGTTCGGGCCATCGTGTGGCGGGCCGAGGTTCCGACATTCCGCATTACTTACACCAGCAAGCAGGCGAAAGAGCTTCTCGGTTACCCTTCCGAACGTTGGGTAAGAGAGGCAGACTTTTGGAAAGATCACATTCATCCCGAAGATCGGGACTGGGTGTTCGCCTTTGTAGCCAAAGCTACTGAAGAGAACCGCAAACACGAGTTCGAGTGCCGGATGATTGCCGCGGATGGCCGAACCGTTTGGCTGCGTAACATTGTCAACGTCATTGGCGGAAACGGCCAGCCCAGCGAATTAGTATGCGTTTCGGTGGACATCACGGAGCGGAAGCAGGCGGAGGAGAAGTTGCAGGCGAGCGAGGAGCGCAGCCGGCGGCTGGTGCAAAGCTCCAGTGTGGCCATGGTTGTCACACGCGGGTTGGAGGAAAAGAACGAACTGACGAACGACCGGTTTACGGCGCTGTTTGGGTACACGATTGACGATGTTCCTGATGTCGACCACTGGTGGCGACTTGCCTATCCAGATGAAGCTTACAGAGAGGCCGTCAGAACCGAATGGCAAGCCCGGATGGAAAATGCCATGAGGAATGGCACCGACATTGAACCAATGGAAGCAACCGTAAGGTGCAAGGATGGTTCAACCCGCCATATCGAGGCCCACCTTGCCTGCATGGGAGACACAAATCTGGTCACGCTCATTGACCTTACCGAGCGGAAACAGGCAGAAAAAGCCTTGCGGGAAGGGGAGGAGCGCTTACGTCTGGCGGTCCAGGCGGGAAAAATGTACGCGTACGAGTGGGACGTTGCCACCGACGCGGTGGTGCGGTCTGCGGAGTGTGTTGATCTTCTCGGAAAGGGTGAGCCAACGCAAACTACTCGCAAGGAACTGATGGCCCAGGTTCACCCGGATGACCGCGAGAGGGTAGCAGCCTGCTGCTTGAGACCAACTCCCCAGAATCCTAACTGTCAGGTCAGCTATCGCGCATTACGTCTTGATGGCAGCGTGATTTGGGTGGAGAAGAGCGCGCGAGCATTCTTCGACGAGAACGGCAGAATGCTGCGGATGATCGGCGTGGTAGCCGATATCACCGCGCGCAAAAATGCGGAAGAGGCCCGGTTCAGACATACCGTTATTGTGGAATCTTCTGACGATGCGATCATTTCGAAGAACCTTGCGGGGATCATCACGAGTTGGAACGCAGGTGCACAGCGTATCTTCGGATACACCGAGGCAGAAGCGGTTGGACAGCCGATTGCAATCCTGATCCCGCCCAAACTGCGGGATGAAGACAACAAAGTTCAGCAACGGTTGAAATCAGGCGAACGCATTGAACACTACGAAACCGTCCGTGTCGCTAAGGGGGGGAAGGAAGTCGATGTCTCATTGATGATCTCTCCAGTAAGAGATTCCGAAGGTGAGATCGTCGGTACTTCCAAGATCGCGAGGGATATTTCCGAGCGGAAGCGGGCTGAGGAGGCACTACGAGAAAGCGAGGGGCGCTTCCGCCTGGTCGCCAATACGGCTCCCGTGCTGATCTGGATGAGCGGTCCTGATAAGCTCTGCAACTACTTCAATCAACCGTGGCTGGATTTCACTGGACGTGCGTTTGAGGCCGAGCTTGGAAACGGTTGGACAGAAGGCGTTCACCCTGACGACCGAAGACGTGCCTGGATACATACACGAAGGCATTCGATCGGCGGGAGGAATTCACCATGCAGTATCGGCTCCGCCGGCAGGATGGAGAATATCGCTGGGTTTCGGACACCGGGGTGCCGCGATTTAACGCCAATCGGTCGTTTGCCGGGTATATCGGCTCGTGCATCGATGTGACCGAGCACAAGCTCGCGGAAGAAGCTCTTTCCAACGTAAGCCGCAAGTTGATTGGGGCGCAGGAGCGGGAGCGTACTCGAATCGCCAGAGAGTTGCACGATGACGTGAATCAGCGGATCGCTTTGTTGGCGATCGAGTTGGACGTATTGAAACAAGAGCTTCCTGATTCCGCCAGTAAAGTTCGCAGGCGTATCCAGGAAGTGGGGAAGAGCGTCTCGGATATCGGAAACGATATTCAGGCCATAGCGCACCGCCTCCATTCCTCGAAGTTGGAATATCTCGGCATCGTGCCAGCGATTGCTGGCTTCTGCAAAGAGTTGTCAGAGTACCAAAAAGTGGAGATTGACTTCCGCCACGCCAACATCCCACCCGCTCTGCCCCAGGAAGTCTCACTTTGTCTTTTCCGAGTTTTGCAGCAAGCCTTGCAGAATGGCGTCAAGCACAGTGGTGTGCGGAACTTTCGAGTGGACCTTCGCGGATTGTCGGATGAGATTCAATTAACCGTGAGCGACTCCGGGGTCGGGTTTGAGTCCAAATCGGCAATGAATGGCGAGGGACTCGGCCTCATCAGCATGCGGGAGCGACTCCACCTGGTGAAGGGGGAGATTTCAATCGAGTCGCAGCCGAACCACGGCACGACGATCCGCGCTCGCGTGCCTCTCAGAACAAGCAAAAACGGCAATGCCTCCGTAGATACTTCGAGTCGTTCTGTACAGATTGTCTCCTAGCTGGTGGCCTTCCCGTTCGCGTTTTGCACTGTTACCCAAGCTCGGACAATTTGAGGTCACACGCTGCGCGCCCTGATGGACTTCTCCAGTTTGGACGTCATACGAGCGATTCATGTTGCACATCCACGGGTACACATTGAATCCTTCGGGGCGCGGCGAGCATCTTTTCTGCAATTGAGGTTTCGGAGAGACGTGATCCATGTTTGAGAGCATTGTCTGCCAGGTGACGCAATACGATCCCGACGTTCTTAATTCCCTCATCGAGCTCGCGGTTGAGATCGCTCGCGAAGGGCGGGAGGGCAGACGCATCGGTACCCTGTTCACCCTTGGAGACGAGGGGGCAGTCCTCGCACGGTCGAGACCGTTAATTCTCGATCCGCTGATGGGACATCCGGAGTTGTCTCGTCACGTGACTGATCTCAATCTTCGTGGAACGATCAAGGAGCTGGCGCAACTGGATGGAGGTTTCGTGGTCAGTCGCAGCGGAATCTTTCTTTCTGCGTGCCGTTATCTTGACGCGGTGGTTTCGGGCGCGGATGTGCCGTTGGGACTTGGCAGCCGTCATATCGCTGTCGCCAACATGAGTGCTGCAACCAATGCCGTCGGGATCGTGGTCTCGGAGAGTTCCGTGGTTCGACTGTTCTGTCATGGCAAACTGGTTGGTGAAATCCTTCCCGAGCTGTGGATGATCGATCATGCGAGCCATCTTCGGGGGCCGCTGCGCACAGAAAAAGTCGGCGATCTGACTGTCCTAACGCCAAACCTGCACTAAGTTTTCCTCTGATTGCGTGGCCGAGCCTCCACGTGTACATTTCCCCGACAGTCTTCCTTTCTGTCCTTTGTGGTTAATGAAGCGCCAATGCTACAACCACAAAGGACACGAAGGTACGCAAACGATGTGCCGCCGATAGACGAGCGGATGATGGAGCGTGAAGTGGAGAATCAGCTGGATCGCGGGAGGGTGGTGGATGGGGTACACACGACGCAGGGTGCTCGCGGGCTTAGGACTGGCAGGACTCGAGGCGGCGATGTCGCCTCTGGTTAAGAAAGCCGTAGCGTCCTCGCTGATGGAATCGTTGACGCCGGTGGAAGGGAACGCTGGTACCTGCCCGTTCCGGCTGGCGGTGATCAATGACGAGATCACGCAGGATTTCGAGAAGGCATGTCAGATCGTGTCCGGCGATTTCGGGCTGCGTTGGATCGAACTGCGCTCCATGTGGAACAAGAACGTGACCGAACTCGACACGAAAGAAGTTGAGGATGCGCGGAAGATCCTCGAACAACACAAACTGCGAGTCACGGATATCGCAAGCCCACTGTTCAAGACGGACTGGCCCGGGGCTCCGCGGTCCTCGCAGAGCGCAACGCGCGACCAGTTCCATGCGGACTTCGATGCCAGCGCTCAGGATAAGCTGCTCGAGCGGTGCATCTCACTTGCCAAATCTTTCGATACAGACAGGATTCGCTGTTTCGACTACTGGCGCCTGGATGATCAGAAGCCGTATCGTGCGGCAATCAACGCGAAACTGCAGAATGCGGCGGAACGTTGCGCAAAAGACAACATTGTCCTGCTGCTCGAAAACGAGATGTCCTGCAACACAGCAACGGGCGAAGAGTCGGCGGCCGTGTTGAAGGCGATTCCAAACAAGAACTTCATGCTGAACTGGGACCCGGGCAATGCCGCCGCCCTCGGAAGCGTGCCTTATCCGGCCGGATATGAGGTGCTGCCCAAAGACCGCATCGGGCATTGTCACTGCAAAGACGTGGTGAGCAAGCCGGACCACAAATACGATTGGGCTCCGGTCGGTGGCGGCAACGTGGACTGGGTTGGCCAACTTCAGGCTTTGCGGCGCGACGGCTTCCACTACGGGCTGAGCCTCGAAACTCACTGGCGCGGCGCAGGCACGCCCGAAGCATCCACGCGGATTAGCATGGATGGACTCAAGAAGGCGCTGACGAAAGCTGGAATTTCCTGCTGATCTAGATCTTGTCAGCGGGCGACAGAGCGGGAATAGCGCTCGTTGTGAGGAAGAAAATGACGGTTACACGACGTGAGTTTCTCGATGCACTTGGAGTAGGCGCGGCGGGACTGGCCATCGCAACTTCAGCGAAGAGCTATGGCCAGATCCTCGGTTCCAACGATCGCCTCAACTTTGCCGTTATTGGTCTGAATGGCCGCGGCTACGCTCATCTCGTCGTCGCTCAAGGCAAACCGGAGCGCTGCCCGCATCTCGCATGTCTGCGACGTCGACAGCAATATTCTCAAGAAGTTCGCCGACACTGTGCAGCGGGAAATGGGCGAAGCGCCAGTCGACGGAGAAAGACTTTCGTCAAGATTCTCGAGCAGAAAGAAGTCGACGCCATCACCATTGCCACTCCCGAACATTGGCATGCACCTATGGCCATTGCCGGGTTGCAGGCAGGGCAAGCACGTTTACGTGGAAAAGCCATGCAGCCACAATCCGGCCGAGGGAGAGATGCTGGTGCAGGCGCAGCAGAAATATCGCAAGCTGGTGCAGATGGGCACGCAGCAGCGCTCTTCACCCCACACCATAGAAGTCGTCGAAAAGATCCACGAAGGCATTATCGGCAGGCCGTACTTCGCAAAAGCCTGGTACAGCAATGTGAGGAAGTCGATTGGCACCGGCAAAGAAGTGCCGGTGCCGCCGCAGCTTGATTGGGACCTGTGGCAGGGACCGGCGCCGCGTCGTCCCTATAAGGACAACGTGCAGCCCTATAACTGGCACTGGTTCAAACTCTATGGCACCGGCGAAACGCTGAACAACGGCACGCACGAAGTCGATGTCTGCCGCTGGGCGCTTGGCGTCGACTATCCGAAGCGAGTCACGTCGTCAGGCGGCCGATATCACTTTCAAGGACGACTGGCAGTTTTACGACACGCTGGTGACGAGCTTCGAGTACGAAGACAAGATGATTTCATGGGAAGGGAAGAGCTGCCAGGGAATGAAGTTTTATGGCCGCGATCGCGGTTCGACGATCATGGGAACAACCGGCACGGTGCTGGTCGATCGCGATGGCTACGAGATCTACGATCTCAAAGGGAATAAGACCAGCGAATTCAAGAGCTGGCAGCACGACTTCGTCTTCGGACCTCATCGGCCGCGATTCCATGACCGACGCTCACTTTGCGAACTTCATCGCGGGAATCCGCAAGGGCGAGAAGCTCAACGCTCCTGTCTCTGTGGGCAACGTCGCGGTTACGATGCTGCAGCTTTCCAACATCGCATGGGAAGTCAACCGTGACCTGCATCTCGACACGAAAGACGGACGCATCCAGGGCGACCCGGAAGCGATGAAGATGTGGGGGCGCGAGTACGAGCAAGGCTGGGCGCCGCATGTCTAAGAAGAACACTGTCTCTCGGCGCGATTTCGTCCGCTCCGGCGCACTCGTGGCGGCAGCGTTCGCTGTTCCTGGCAATGTCTTCCCACTGGCCCAGGATGGCCACCAGCGGTCGACGATCACCGATTCGTTTGGGCCTGGCCAGCTACACGTTCCGCAACTTCAGTCGCGCGCAGCTGATCGATTTCATGAAGCAGCTCAATGTGTTCGCGTTGAACGCGAAGGACGTCAAAGATCATCTCCCGATGGATCCGCAGGAGGAGTCGGCTGCGCTGGCGGACTACGCCGCGGCGGGCATCAAGCTCCATGCTGCCGGGGCCATCTATTTCCCGAAAGACGAAGATGCGGACATCCGTGCCAAGTTCGAATACTGCAAGCGAGCCGGGATTGCCGTTATTGTCGCCGGCGACCCCGCACCGGAAACTCTGCCGCGAATTGAGAAGTTCGTAAAGGAGTACGACATTCGCATCGCGATCCACAATCACGGACCCGAGGATAAGCTGTGGCCTTCGCCGCTGGATGTATTGAAGGCAGTGAAGGGTATGGATCCGCGCATCGGGTTGCTGCATCGATGTCGGGCATACGGTTCGTGCCGGCACGGATGTGGTTCAGGCGATCCACGAAGCAGGCCCGAGGCTGTTCAACATACACATGAAGGACCTTACGAACTTCGACAGCAAGGAGAGTCAGGTCGCGGTGGGGGACGGTATCATGCCGGTCCGCAGGATGTTTGAAGCCCTCATCGCGACGAAGTACAAGGGCTTCGTCGATCTCGAATATGAGGTTCATCCCGACGATCCGATGCCGGGCGTAATCAGCAGCTTTGCTTATATGCGAGGCGTCCTGGCAGGCATGGGATATCCGAGCCACGGCTAAAGCACTTGGTCGAGCTAAGTCCTCACTTTCTTGGTGGAGAAGACATAAGGTCAAGGAACTGGTTTACCGGTGGTCCTCCTCAGAGAACCCTGAGTTGCTTTACTCCATCACTGTAAAAAGTGACAGTAGTCAAACCGCCCCACCAGAGAGAACAATCTTTCTAGTTCCAATAAGTCAGCCGCCGCGAAGGAAGATGACGCCTACAGAACAGCGTGTTGTAACTGTGGCACTTGCAATAGCGATGGCAGTCCATGGTCGAGAAGCTCCGGGGCAGACAACGCCATCCGCAACCCGGCAGCGATCCACCGCAACGCAGGCGAGCGTATCGCCAACTGCGTTCCTTGCGCTTCAGGATCTACCTCTGGAAAACGCGGATCCATCCCTTCTCAGGATGGCGCCCGAGATTTCATTTGCGCCCTCTGGGTTGTTCACCTTCATGGATTCCAACATTAAGTTCAACCTGGACACCTTGATGGATATCCTTCGTGACAGCAGGCATGAAAGCTGGGTGTTAGCAGCCTATCCCGATCCCCAAACCAGCCGGCCGCTTATAGGCGCCGGATTCAATCTCGATGTCAGGGGGACCGAGCACTTACAGAGCGACCCTCTCAACCCGCATACATTCATCGAGCCCTCAAGTGCTCAACTGTGGCAGGCGGCAGGACTTGATCCGGGAAGGCTGCAGATCATCCTTGACCAGTTCGATCGCGATCTGAAGGCTTGGAAGAAGAAGAACTTTCGCAGGAAGATCAGGACTCATCAACTGGCACCGGAACTGACCGACGAAGAGGCTGCCAAGCTATTGCATATTTCAGTTGTGCTGGCAGTCCACAACGCCAGGGCGTATTGCCGCGAGTTCGATCAGCTAACCGCGTACCAGCAAATGGCTGTTAGCCAACTTGTGTTTCAGATGGGCGTGAATCTTGAGGAATTCACTCAGTTTCTCGTCGCCGTCAATGATTCCAGCTACCGCGATGCAGCGCAACTCGAGAGCAATCCAGAAAGAGAGGCCGAGCACTGGAGAGCGGTGCAAACCACACTGATCCAGAGTGACTGGGCGAGACGCTATACCAGCCGCGCGGTCGCCGTGATCGCGATGTTCGATCCCGATTATGATGAGGATCCCACGAAAGCCGAGCGCCACGTGAGGGCTGTGATCCACCCCCCCGTTGTGCATCGCAAAAAGCCGCACACAAGATCTGTCCGCGCCGGGAACGACACCCGCCATGTCACCAAGATGTAAGCGCGAAAGGCAATGACGAATTGCGATTGGCTGCCAAGCTCACACCCTATTTGAACTGTACATGCAGCTGGCGGAGTCCAATCTGATCAGCGACAGTTCCGGCATTGAATACGACAATGCGTACCACGTAATCGCCGTTTGCTCCGGTCGGCATGCCCTGCCAGCCACTCGAGTAGATTCCCTTGGGCGTTGTCACAGGTACTTCTCCCGAGAGCGTGTACCAGTTCGTTCCGTCAGGCGTGTATTCGGCTTGAGCGTAGCTTCCGCTCGGCAGAGCCCCTGCCCCCATCGTGAGGACGAAACGAACTGATGTCGCATTGGACATATCAATCTGATCGCGATCGAATGAGCCTCCGACTTCAATTCCGCCCACACCCGCTTTATACCCGGTCCCATAATAGAAACTGTAATCGGACGGAGCGGCTGTAGTCCCGGGTGGCCCCTGTGGACCCGCCGGACCCTGCACTCCAACAGCTCCCGCAGCTCCGACCGGTCCTGGCGGACCAAGTGGTCCTGTCGCGCCCGCCGTTCCTGTCGCTCCGACGGGTCCGATCGCTCCTGCCGGACCAAGTGGTCCTATCGCGCCCGCCGTTCCTGTCGCCCCCGCCGTTCCTGTCGCGCCCGCCGTTCCTGTCGCTCCGACGGGTCCGATCGCTCCTGCCGGACCAACTGATCCTATCGCGCCGGTTGTTCCTGTCGCGCCTGTCGTTCCAGTCGCGCCCGCCGTTCCTGTCGCGCCAACCGGCCCGACCGCTCCTGCCGGACCAACTGATCCTATCGCGCCTGTCGTTCCAGTCGCTCCCGTCGTTCCAGTCGCCCCCGTCGTTCCAGGTGGTCCGATCGCTCCTGCCGGACCAATGGGTCCGATGACTCCCGTCGTTCCCGCCGTGCCTGCAGCGCCTTGCGGACCAATCGGTCCGATCGCTCCTTGTGGGCCAACCGTTCCAGTCGCTCCCGTCGTTCCCTGAGCGCCGGTTGGTCCGGTCGGTCCTTGTAGTCCTTGCGGTCCTACCAGGGAGTGATAGCTGTTTCCATTGTCCGATTCTACGAGCATGCCGCTGGCAATCGACAGCGTGTACTGGCCTGCTGCGGGCGCCAGCGCGGGTAGGCCAACATCCACCAAAGTAATCGCTGATTGCGTGTTGTTCCCCGTCTGCGGCTGCACGCTTAACGGTCCACTACAATTCGTGCCCGGAGTGCCAGTGGTGCATTGTGCCGACGAGATTCCAGACAGCAGACTCAGCATGACGACCAATAAACAATTCTTCATTTCATCTCCGGATATCTAAGGGATTACAACTACAAGCTCGTTGCTGTAGCCGCTTTCGTTGCTGCCGCTAAGCGCTGTAGTTACGTAGTAGAGCGTTCGATTATGAGTTACTTGGACATCGCTGTAGCTTGTCGCTATGATCCCCGAGGCTATTTTTGCGTATGGGCCACCGTGTGTAGTCCCGCGGTACATGCCATAACTCGTGGCGCCCTGACTGGCATTCCAGCTGAGACTGACCAAATGCCCGGTAGTGATGACAGTCGCCTTGCCAGTGAGTTTCACTTTGCCTTGAATCCCCTGCGCAAAGCCGAAACCCAAGCAGGAGCTCAGAATCATGCAGATTGCGAGTAGTCGCTTCATCGTTCCACTCTCATGTCGGTTCCTAGGGATGTGAAGTTCTTACGCCGGGCGGTCCACAGACACAAATCTTGCGAGCCACCGAGGCAAGAGAGTCGTTGCCGCGTCCAGTTCAGTTAAGTTGTCGGTATGCGCTGGGAAACACCGGTCCGAGTGGGCCGTGAACCGTGAGCATTACCGTTCACAATTGCTCTATCGGCGCGACGACTCAATCCATGAGGACATAACGGGAATATAATGCGCGGCGGAATTCGCCAAGAAGTTGGCGACCTCAGGATCCTCTGTTTACGCTAATCCTGATCGCTCTCAGCTATCCCATCCTACGTGTTGCTGATGGTGAGAAAAGACGTTTCTCCGAGCGCCATTGATGCCCTGATGGTTCCGCCGGAGTGGCGCTATCAGAAAAATCTGGCCTTGAATTCCTCGTGTCTCTGACGCGCCTGGTTCATCAGAATCTGAAATTCAGGTTCGTTACGAAGATTTTGCAACAGAGGGTCGCGTACGAAATAGGGATAACAAAAGAAGCCACCCCCAATGCTATGCCGCAGCATGTGCAGGGCGGAAGCCTTATCACCTAAAACGGCATACGCCTGAGCGACTTTGTAGATGCCCTCAGCGTCGGTCACTCCTTGCTCTTCGATCCTGTCTTCCGTTTCATGCAGAAGTTTCAGGCCACGCGCATCTTCATGCTTGATCGAGTCACTCAGCACCTTTCCCACATTTGCAGGAAGCAAGGAAGGTTCCCCGTCGAAGGCACGATCAAAATCCTTGGCCGCCTGCGCAAAGTTATTCAGATAGTACTCTGCAAGACCGTGGTAAAAGAGGATGTAAATCGAATCATTGACCGGCAAGCTCTGCAAGAACTTTTGATATTCGCCCAGATAGAGATAGCTGTTCAGTGCGGAGCTGTTGATCTTGACCTGCGGATTGTTCTGACGCGCTTTTTCGCACTCCGCCACCGATTCCTCAAGCATCCCGCCAAACCGGTAGGCGTAGCCAAGTTCCCAGTGCGCGTCTGCGTTATTGGGACTGATCTGCAGAGCTGATCGCAGCAAGGGCACGGCCTCCTCCACTCTTCCCGTGTCGGTCAGCAGATTGGCCATATAAATTCGTGGCTCAACCAATGCGGGATTCAGCGCGATCGCCTTCTCGTAAGCAGCCTGAGCTTTGGCATAGTCCTCACGCCCGCCGAACCGCAGCGACGCGTTGGTCGTGTATGCCCTTCCGAGGTGTGCCCAGGAGAGCGCATAGTTGGGCTCGATGGCGGCAGATTTTTCCAACATCTGGATCGCCGTGGCAAACTCATTCAGCGAGTAAAGGTCGACTCCACGCAGGTAGTATTCGTAAGCCTGTGAATTGATAGCGCCTTCAGGCTTGAGATTCGCAGCCTCCGCGGGCGAGAGGTTCAACTCCAATCCTTTGATGATCTGCTGCGCAACGTGGTCCTGGACGGTTAACAGTTTGTCGTACTTTAGATCGATCGCATCCTCCCAGAGCATCTTATCCAGCTTCACGTCAACCAATTGAGTAGTGATCCTCAGGTCATCGCCATCTTTGATGAAGCTGCCGGTGAGCAGCGTGTCGACATTCAAATCTGCGGCGACTTTCTTAGGGTCGATGATCTGATTGCGATACTTGTCGACCGAAGAGGATGGTCGAACCGTAAGCGCGTTGATGTACCCGAGTTTGGTGATAACAGCGTCCGCCAGTGAAAATCCCAGGAAATCGGTTTCGGAATCCTGCTTCAGATTTCGAAAGGGAAGAACTGCCAGGCTTCGTGGCCGTGCCGACGTGGAGGACGTATTCGATTTCCGCACAGCGAAATACCCGATGACCAACGCTGCGCACAACACCGCTGCGAGCGCCAGCAGGATTGCACGCAAGGAGGGCAGACCCGAGTCCAGAGACTGATGATCCGCGCCAATTAGCCTACGGCCGCCCGAGCCTGTCTTTGAACCTTCCGGCCCCACCCGACCAACCGCACTGTTTGCGGCACCGCTGGGTCGTTTGCCCGGACGTACTGACCGTTGGAGTTGCGCTTGAAATTCTGTCTCCTTCTGGAAATCCTGAAGGTCAATAAGCAAGTCCCTCGCCGTTTGGTACCGGCTCTCGCGATTCTTGCGCAGCGCCTTGCTGATCATGCGCTCGAGTTCGTGCGGCACGTCCGGTGCAAACTCCACTGGCGGCGGAGGGTCGACCTTCAGAATTTCGGCGATTATATCGCTGGCCGTATCCCCTTCAAATGCCGATCGTCCGGTTACCAGTTCATAGATCACCGCTCCGAGGCTGAAAATGTCGCTGCGCGCATCAACTTCAATCCCTCGCGCTTGCTCCGGGGACATGTACTTCGCCGTGCCCAATACCATTCCAGGTTCGCTGGTCGAGGATGCCACGCCCGCTGCTCTGCGACGAATTGTCTCTCCGACCCGCCTCTCACTCAGCTTAGCGATTCCGAAATCGAGGACTTTCACAATTCCATCGGTTCGCACAATTACGTTGTCCGGCTTGATGTCACGGTGAACAATTCCGCAAGCATGCGCAGCCGCCAGAGCGCCGGCAATCTGGATTCCAATTTCAATGGCAACATTCAACTCGAGTCTGCCGTTCACCAGACGCTGGCGAAG
Source organism: uncultured Acidobacteriota bacterium (assembly GCA_963820925.1). Taxonomy (GTDB): domain Bacteria; phylum Acidobacteriota; class Terriglobia; order Terriglobales; family Acidobacteriaceae; genus JABDBE01. Next base: position 20,859 of record CAWGBX010000007.1, on the reverse strand, counting down.
AGTTACGCCCTCAATGAACTCGGAAGCGATAAAGTGGAGCCCATCGGCCTGCCCGAATTCATGAATGGTCAGAATGTTGGGATGATTGAGCGCCGAAGCCGCGTGCGCTTCGTGCTCGAAACGGCGTAACCCTCGTTCATCCCGAGTCAGCTCCGGCGCGAGCATCTTGAGTGCGACCTTGCGTCTGAGACGTATGTCCTCAGCCAGGTAGACCTCGCCCATTCCACCCGCCCCGATCAGGGAAATAATTTCGTAATGAGCCAAGCGGGCGCCCGGAACAATGTTCGCCGGAGAAGCGTCCCCAACCATCCGCTGCGCCGCCTCAAGCACCGGCTTTTCCAGGAAATCCATGGGTTTCTCGGCCGAAGCCAGAAGGGTCTCCACTTCTTTACGCAGCTCCGCGTCGCCGTCGCAGCTCTTGTCGAGAAACTCCGTGCGCGCTTCTGGATTCAGCTCGAGAGCCTCATAAAACAAGGCCTCCAGCCGGCGCCAGCGGTCAGGACTGTCAGAACTGGAAGAGGCCATCACTACTCGTTCCTAGGCGACGTTTCGGGTGAGTTCGCGATGCAGCCAGGCTTTGGCCATTTTCAGCTCGCGATGCACCGTGGCCGGAGAAATCTTGAGGGCGGCCGCGGTTTCATCGTAAGTAAGCCCGCCGAAGAAAAGCAACTCGATGAGTTCGCTTTTGCGTTGGTCGTGCGTCGCCAGGCGCTGCAACGCCTCGTCCAACTCCACAATTCCTCCCGTTGCCTGCGGACCAACCAATATGGCCTCATCCAACGAAATCTTCTCCGCGCCACCCCCACGCTTGTCGCGATTATGAGCCTTCGCATGGTCGACCAGGATACGGCGCAAGAGGCGGGCGGAGACCGCAAAGAAATGAACCCGGTCCTGCCAGGCCACATCGGCATCGACTAGGCGCAGGTACGCCTCATTGACCAAAGCCGTGGCCCGCAGGGTGTGGTCGGGACGTTCGGCGCGCAAACAGCGTGATGCAAGCTTTCGAAGCTGCGCGTAGACAACTGGCATCAGCTCGTCAAGAGCTGCTTTATTCCCGCTGCCCCATTGCCGCAGAAGCTGCGTCACTAACTGCTGCTCTGAAGTCATCTGGTTCCCGTGGATGTGGCTGGCTGCGCCATCTGGTCTTATGAGAGGGATGGTCCGTTCGAGCGAATGCTCACCCCGTTCTTCCCAAGCGGAAGAAAGCGGGCGGCGAAATAGAAACGTGCCCATTGAGCCTCTATCGTTCAAGGTGGGCTCTTTTGCGCAACAGAGTAGCACAATTTCCCGGCATGCTCCATACCTAGTCTGGGTTCTGTCGTTAGCACATGATATGTCCGGGTGGAATAGCAAGTGAAGTGTCCGCTTTGCAGGCGGTGAAGGTAGGAGATCATGCGCAGCATGATCTTTTACACGAAGGCCGCGATGGAGCGGGCGATGAAAGTACAAGAAGTGATTTTGCGAGCCATAGCCAAGCGGATCACGTGGTGGCAAGCAGCGGAGATAATCGGCATCAGTGACCGGCAGATGCGGCGCTGGCGAGCCCGGTACGAGGAGTTTGGCTTCCGCGGATTGTTTGACCGGCGGCGGGGGAAGCCGTCGCCCAAGCGGGTGCCGGTGGCCACGCTGGAACGGGTGTTGGAGTTGTATCGCGAGCGCTACTTCGATCTGAACGTGCGGCACTTTCACGAGAAGCTGAGGGGCGAGCATCAGATCGAGCTGAGTTATAGCTGGGTCAAGGGAGTGCTGCAAGGGGCGGGGCTGATGGCGCGTGGGCGCAAGCGCGGACAGCATCGCAAGCGGCGACCGCGGCGGCCTTTGCCGGGCATGCTGCTGCACATCGACGGCAGTGAGCACCGCTGGTTTCAGGATGAGCGCTGGTATGACCTGCTGGTCATTCTGGACGATGCCAGCAGCGAGATCTACTATGCCCAACTGGTGGAAGAAGAATCCAGCACCACGGTGCTGGCTGGGCTGCAGGAAGTGATCGAGCGGAAAGGCATTTTCTGCGCCTTGTACAGCGATCGCGGCAGCCATTTCTGGCTGACACCGAAAGCGGGCGAGGCCGTGGATCACAACCGTTTGACCCAGGTGGGACGGGCGTTGCGCGAACTGGGGATCGAGATGATTCCCGCCTACTCCCCGCAGGCCCGCGGACGCAGTGAACGCAACTTCTCGACCTGGCAAGGGCGGCTGCCGCAGGAGTTGCGGCTGGCGGGGTGCACCACCCTGGAAGCGGCCAATCGTTTTCTGCGCGAGCACTACATGGCCGAGTTTAACCGCCGTTTTCAGGTGCAGCCCGAGCAAGCGGGGAGCGCCTTTGTGCCCTGCCGAAGCGCCGATCTGGACAGCATTTTCTCTCTGCAATGGCAGCGCACCGTGAATCGCGACAACACCGTGAGCTTCGACCATCTCCACCTGCAGATCGAGCCGGTGCGCTGGCGCGCGTCCTTGGCCGGCTGCACCGTCAAGGTGCATCAGCATCGCAATGGCACCCTAAGTTTGCATTACGGGCCGCACTGTGTGGGCCGCTACGATCGCCGCGGCCTGCCCTTTCCCGCTGCCAACACTCCAGCTTCTACGAAGCTGAGCAGAGGAAGGGGAACTGCCCCCTTCCCCTGCAACCCCATCCCCAAAACCAACCCCACGGCTTCCCTGAGGCCACAACCTTGAATCCACGACCGGACATTTCACTTGCTACAAAAAGCGGACATTTTAACTTGCTAACAACATACCTAGTCTGGGTTCACGCAACCTGGGTTCGCGCAACTTGGGCTCGCGCGCAACCTGGGTTCGTGCAACTTGGGTTCGCGCAGCGAATTTCGTACCGCTCTAGCTGCAGTACTTGCTATCATCCTGTCCGCGACCAGACAAAGTAGTCCTCTTGCTTTGTATTCATAGGATCTTAAGATGCAGACCATGAACCATCCCTCGAAGATCACAATCCACGAGAGCCAAACAGAGTTTGCTTCCACCCGGTCTCCTGCTTTACTTTAAGAACAACCCAAAATGGCAAACATCAACACGAAAAAGGGAGTAATCGGAATCCTTACCGGCGGCGGCGACGTGCCGGGCTTGAATCCCGGCGATCCGCGCGGTCACCATCCGGGCGCTGCGCGAGGGTTACCAGGTGATCGGCCTGCGGCGCGGATGGGCAGGTCTGATCGACATCGTCCGCGAAAAGGACTACGACAATAGCGACAACTTTCAGACCCTCACCGAAGAGATCGTCAATCGTGCCGGCCGCACCGGCGGCACCTTCCTGCACACCTCGCGCACCAATCCCGGCAAGGTCAAGAAATCCGCCGTTCCCGAACACTTGCAGTCCGCCTATCACGCCGAGGTCAACGATCTGACGCCGGAAGTGCTTGAAGAACCTCGACTGGCTCGGGATCGACTACCTCATTCCAATCGGTGGCGACGACACCCTGAGCTATGGCGTACGCCTCTATCAGGAGGGCGTCAAGGTGGTCGCGATTCCCAAGACCATGGACAACGATGTTCCGGGAACCGACTACTGCATCGGCTTCAGCACCGCGGTGACCCGCACCATCCAGATGACTAACGACCTGCGGACCTCCGCCGGTTCGCATGAACGCTTCCTGGTTCTCGAGGTCTTCGGTCGCTATGCCGGCTTCACCGCCATGCTTCCGACCATGGCAGGCGCCGCCAACCGGTGCGTGATTCCGGAGCATCGTTCAACATCGAGCAGTTGACAGAATTGCTGGTGGCCGACCGCCGCAAGAACCCAAGCCGTTATTCCGTCGTGCTGGTCTCCGAAGGAGCCATGTTCGAAGGCGGCGAAATGGTCTTCGAGGACGAAAGCACCGACGCCTTCGGCCACAAAAAGCTGGGCGGCATCGGCGATCTGGTTTCGGAGAAACTGAAAGAGCTCTCCCCGAAGTACAACAACGGCAAAGTCATCGACGTCATCAACCAGAAGCTGGGATACCTGGTTCGCGGCGGCGATCCCGATGCCATCGATTCTATCGTGCCCATGGCGTACGGCAATCTTGCCCTCGACCTGATTCTGAACAAGATCCACGGCCGGCTGGTCGTGCTCAAGAACGGCCGCTACGACAACATGCCGATCGATGCCGTGACCGCCACGAAGAAAGTCGTGAACGTGAAGGAACACTACAACACCGACCCGCCTCCGGCCGCATTTCAGCAGTTTCGAAATGAAGCCCCTCTTCATCATGACCAGCGAAACCTGATCGGTCGCTGCTACACAAACGGCATCACCACCGTCAAACCAGCATGACTGCAAACGGTTGGTGCAGGATCGCGCTAATTGCCGTGCTCCGCTTCAGCTGTCCGGTGGTCGCCGCGGATGTTCCCAGCCCGCGAATCGACTACGCCATCGCTTACATCCCTTTCCTGCATGCGGTCGTGATGCAGGGCGGCTGGTCTTCCCCCCGTTGGATCCCCATGTCGGAAGCCTGGAAATGGGACGGGCAAAGCTGGACGCGTTGGGAGACCGAAGGCGCACCCAAGTTTGCCCATCACTCCATGGCCTTCGATTCCAAACGAAACGTCGTGGTGGTTTGTGGCCGTGAAACTCCCCAGCGAGGTACGTATCAGATGTGGGAGTACGACGGCTCCCGCTGGCTTCAAAAATCGGATATTCCCATCGGCGCTTCCGCCCAGGGAGATATCAAGATCGTATTCGATGCTCCCCGCAATCGAATTGTGCTCTACGCCGCGCGTACCAAGGGAACTACCGAAACCTGGGAGTATGACGGAAAGACCTGGCAACAGATCAAGCCTGCTCACCAGCCACTACGTTGCGACGACGGCGCCTTGCTCCAGTACGACGAGGCCCAGCACAAAACTGTCCTGGTGGGAGAAGACCGCACCGGAAATGATCTGCTCAGTTGGGACGGGCACGAATGGGGCGCAGATGGCGGCACCGGAACCCAGACCTGGCTTTGGGATGGAAACGATTGGATGCAAGTGAAAGGCGTTCAACCTCCGAAGGCGACGTGGGGTGGAATCGCATTCGACGGCCTGCATCACCAGACGGTTCTGCTTACCACGCGCATGGAGACTTGGGCGCTCCAACACGAGTGGCAGCAACTTCATCCAACAACCTCGCCCACCCCGACCCCAAACGGTTTTTTCGCCATGGCCTTCGACCCCATCCGCAAAGTCACACTCTTCTTTGGAGGAGAGAGCCGCCAGGGCCCACTAGAGAAAAATTGGGTCTACCCCGACACCACATGGACATTCGATGGACGCGCTTGGTCGGCCGTGCCTGGCTCGACCGATCAGGCAACTGGCAAACCCTAATTCCGAATAAAGAAAACCCGCCCCTTTCATACCTTAAATTGCCGTCATCCTGAGGCCCATCGGGCCGAAGGATCTCGCGCGCAGTGCCGCAAATTACACCTTGTCAGTCGCGTTAGCTTGACAGGAGTCTCAGTTCGCAACCAAACTGGAGTGTCGCTGCGGCACAGTCAGAGCGACCCGAGGTGTTCCCATGCCAGCACAAAGCGCCCCCGAGCCAAAGCTCAATCCGGAACACGCGCCTGCCGTAGAGCATCTTTCAGTCGCCCATGAACTGCTGAATGCCTTGCGAAAACGAATCGGAGAGCACCCTGAACTGGGCGAGGCCATCACGAAACTGGAGACCGCCTTGAGCCTGCTGACCGTAAAAACCGGCGGCATGCTGTGAGGCCGGTTCTGCTCCACCACATTGCGTGCTTGAGTTCAGCTCAACGCCTGTCGTAGTGCCGTAACAAATAACACGGTCCCGCGTTTTATCCGGATCCAAACGTGCGCTCGCTAACAGTCGCCAGCGGTGTAAGAATGCAGCCCACCGCGAAAGCCGTGGGTAAAAGTGCGAAGCTGACAAGCCCCGGGCGGGGCGAAAGACGAGCAGAGTTTGCCTTTTTCAGCCGACCCCTACGGTTCTCTTCTTTCCATTTCAATGTTTAGCGACTTCTGCTCTCCCGATTGCAGGCGTAGAGGCAACGGCTGTTGAAGCAGATGGTTTTCAAGAAACACACTTGTTCCGACCCCGTCAGGATAGAACCAGGGCTCATAACCATCGGCGTCCACTTGCAGAAACAGATCCATCTGCGGGGGAATGAGCACCCGAAAACTGCCCGACGCATCTCTCTCAAAGAAGCCATGAAGGTAGCTGGGTTCGTTGTTGGTGCTTGCGCCCACTCGTTCTGCAAACCTCAAACGCGCCTCTACCGGCCCGTGAGTTGTCCGATCGTCAACCAAACCGGTCACCATTCCCCACTTGGGCCCCAGCTTCAGCACCACATGAGCGATGGGCTCGGCAGAAGTGAGTTCGACTCCGATCGGATTCGTGAGCCTGACTCCGCCTCGCACCGAAACCACCACCCCATCCCCGTACGCTTCGTCTTCTTTGGAAGGATGGAACCAGTAGCTTGTAAGCCTCAGATGTCCGAATTCGAATCTACCCTCTTGATCGGCCTCGACGCTCACCTCACTGGGATTTTCGTTGAGCCGCGCTCCCGTCAAAACAACCTTACCCTTGACCACCGGCGTTCCATTCGGATAAACGAGAATCCCCGAGATTCGCCCCCGCGAAGGCGCCGGAACGCTCACTTGGGCTGCAGCGAGCAGAGCGAACAGAACAGGCAGAGCGGCAAACGCATTCTTCATACTGCATTCCTGACCGCAACCAGAGTCGCCCCGAGATTGCTTCCAGTTTAGGAATCTCCCATTGGATATGCAAGACCCGCAATTCCCGGCCTAACAGCACCGCTAGCCTCAAAATTCTTGTCAAGCCCCCTGGACCACCCAATTTCTCGTAACCCATTCTCCTTGAAGGAAATATATTTTTCGAAAACGTGTCATGTTTACCCTATGCAATCAGTTATCATAAAAGTAGAGGCTTTAACAACAGCAGCCATCCTGCCGATAGATTCAAAAGATCACTCTGCTAAGTCCTTTAGAAGAGATATTTTGCAAGTATCTACATACTGGCAGCCAGCTTTACGGAGGGGGTCTCTGTTGCTGGCCCAATAGATTCAATTACTTAGCATGAAGCACAGGCATTATGAGACGGTGTATGTCGAGATATCCCCTCTAGTAAGTCCTTTAAAAGGGATATTTTACGAGGGTATCTCTTTTACCAGCCCAATCGATTCATAGATTTAGGAGGAAAACGCAAATTTCGGGGTATATACCCCTTTACAGCCAGCCTTTGGTCCGCGCAATCCGCGCCGCCTCCACGCGGTTGCCCGCGCCGAGCTTGCTGATGGCTTCGGAGAGATAGTTACGAACCGTGCCCTCGGAGAGGCTGAGTTCAGCCGCGATGTCGCCGCTGGTCATACCGTCGCCAGCAAGCCGCAGCACCTGTCGCTCGCGATCGGTGAGCGGATCGGGTTCCGCCCAGGCCTCGGTTGCCAGTTCGGGATCGATCACCCGCAAGCCCTGCTGCACCCGGCGCACGGCTTCGGCGAGTTCTTCCGCGCGCATGTCCTTGAGCAAATATCCCGAAGCTCCGGCCTCGAGGGCCCGGCGCAAATAGCCGGCGCGTGCGAAGGTGGTCAGGATAATGACGCGGGTTCCAGTTCGCCGGCGTTTGAGTTCGGCGGCCACGTCGAGGCCGGTCATCTCCGGCATTTCGATGTCGGTGATGAAAACATCGGGCTTGTGCTCGAGCACCGCTTGCAGAGCTTCTTTACCGTTGCGCGAGCGGGCGACGACGGAAATGTCGCCTTCGATCTCGAGCAGGGCGGCGAGCGCGCCCAGCACCATGCCCTGATCTTCGGCGATGACAACGCGAATCGTCTTGCGTCCGTTTTTGGGTGAAGGATTCAATGATCGACTTTAGCTTCTCGGCGTCAAAGGAAACTCGATAGTGAGCCGGGTTCCCGCGCTGGTCTCGCGCGCAAGCGTGCCGCCCAGCGCCTCGATTCGCTCGCGCATGCCGCGCAGGCCGTTGCCTTCGACCTGCTCCGCCGCCGCGGCCATCGTCCTGAATTTCGATCCGGCAATTTCCGTTGACCGGCGTCAGCCGCAAATGACAATTGCGGGCGCGGGCGTGGCGGACCACGTTGGTGACGGCTTCCCGCACCACCAGGGCGACCACGCTCTCCTGCGCGGGCGTCAGGCGAACCTCCGCGGACTCAGACTTTACTCTCACGCCGGCCGTTTCCAGCGTAGCCTTGGCCTGCTTTGAGTTCGGCTTCGAGGCTGTGAGCGCGATATCCGCGAATGGTGCTGCGAACCTCCGCCAGAGCCGCACGGGAAGTCTGTTCCACGTCGGCGATCTCCGCTTTGCGCGCGTGCCGGATCGCGGTCGATCAATTTGCCGGCCAGTTCCGACTTCAAGATGATCACCGAAAGTGTATGGCCCAGCACATCGTGCAGATCGCGCGCGATCCGTTCGCGCTCCGCGACTTTGGCCAGATGCTCGATTTCCGCGTTCGCCGCTTTCAGCTTGTGAATACATCCGGGTTCGCTGCGCAAAATAAATGTTGGTGCCACCTACTACAACGGAGAGCCCGCCCGCATAGAAGGCGAACCAGCCGGACAAGTGCAGCACCCACGATTCAAGCCCCACCACCGCCAGAATGACCGCCATCAATTTGACCGCGGCAAGTTCCGTTTCAACGACGTAAGGAAGCAAGGCGGCGGCAAAAATGAAGAAGCAGGATGCCCCCTGATTGAACGGCGCATAGAGGGTTCCGACAAGAAGCATTGCGCCCAGGCCGACCAGTGGCCATGGCTTTCGTTCGATCCACAAGAATACCAAGGTACAGAACCAGAAAAATTACGGTGCCCAGGCCCGTGAGCAACCATTCTTTCCAGCCCGCATGATCGAGGATCGGCTGCAGAAAAAAGAATACGAAGTAAGCCAGCGGGATGTAGAAAGCCCAGCCATGCTCCGATTTTGTGGCCACTTTCATTTGTGCAGCTCTAGGCTACCCCTTTTGAGGCCGTTCGTCAGCCCGCTTTTGCCGTGCCCGAAGCACCCGATTCCGATAGCCAACAGAAGCGCTACAGGAAGCAGGATCACGAGCAAGTCGACCTTGCCCAGAGTGACCAGCAGTAGAATTGACCCGAGAACCAGGATCCAGCCTGCGTTCATATTGTTCTCCTTTGCAAGTTGTTTCGGTATGCCGTTATCCGTACATCTTTCCTTCGTCACGCTGAAATCCGAGGCGTGCCACGCCCAGACAGATCAGCGTGAATCCGATCAGCGCTTCCCAGTGGATCCAGTTCGATTCGTGTTGCCCTGCTCCTACCACCCCCAGCGCGAGTTGGGCAAGGTGATACGGTGGCAGAAAATGAGCAATCTGCCGCAACAGCTTGGGCAAGAATATGAACGGAACCCAGAGCCCGGAACAAAAGGACAGTGGAAGGTAAATCAGGTTAATGGTCGCAACTGCCGAGTTCGGACCCGACGAAGTAGCCGATGGCCAACCCCATGGCGCAGAAGGGAAGGGAACCAGCGACCAGGATTGCAAACAGCTTCGCAGCATCCAGCAAGGGCAGATGCACTCCCCCGAACGTGACTCCCAGCAACAAAAGGAGCAGCACGACCACGGCGCTAAAGATCATGCCCAGCGCAACCTTCGCCAGGAAGTAGGCAAATGGAGGCATGGGACTCGCGCGTTTGACTTGCAACCATCCCAGGCCGCGCTCTGCGGCCAGTCCCGAAGCCGTGCCAAACAACGACGCCCCCATGACTCCGAACGTGCCGTAGGTCGGTATCAGGTAGGTCGCGATCGCGACGCCCCCGACGGGCGCGTCCTTGGGATTCAGCACCAGGCCGAACAACACGTAGAACATCAGTGGGAACGAAATTGTAGAAATCGAGTAGGCCCGAAGACGAAGGCGTGTCAGAAACTCGTATTTCGCTTCCTTGAGATAAATCGCAAGCGTCCGGCTCAGCGGACGTTCCAATGTGCCGTGTGCGAATGTTGTCGAAGCAGTTGCCATTTCATCACCTCATCGGAATACAGCGCCGTGGTCCTCGGCGGCGCCGGGTCGTCTCTCAAGCGTTGCTGTGATCCAGAGTTAGCGCCAGAAACGCCTCTTCCAGTCCGGCGCTCGTGACCTCGATAGCGGAGAGTCCCGCATCGCGCGTCAACAATTCGCGAAGAATGGGCTCAGCCGAAGCCGTACGAATTTCCAGCGCGTCGCGATCGCTGCGGACCTCAATCACACCGGGCAAATTGCGCACGATCTCAATATCCAGGGAACTCACACAGCGAATCCGTCGCCCGGCGTTGCTGGCTTTGATCTCAGCCGGCGTCCCCTCTGCAATGATCTCTCCGCGATTGATGACCACCACGCGGTCGGCAAGCGCATCCGCCTCTTCCAGATAATGCGTCGTGAGCAGCACCGTCTTGCCTCGCGCGATCAGCTTGCGAATCTCTTCCCACAGCAACCGCCGGGATTCCACGTCGAGGCCGACCGTGGGCTCATCCAGAAACAAAATGTCGGGGTCGCCACAGAGAGCCAGTGCAAACAGCACTCGCTGCCGCTGTCCGCCGGAGAGTTCTCCGAACACCCGGTCTCGGATCTCTTGCAATCCCGCCACCGCCAGAGTCTCGTCCAGGGGCAAGGGGTTCGGATAGTAAGAAGAAAACAGATCGATGTGCTCTCTAACCCGCAACGTTTCCGGCACCTTCGCCACCTGCAACATGGCTCCGATGCGAGTCCGAACCTCCGCATGGATCGGGTCCCCGCCAAACACACTGACCGTGCCAGCCGTAGGCTTGGCCAAGCCAAGAAACAGTTTGACGGCGGTAGTTTTGCCGGCGCCGTTCGGCCCCAGCAGCGCCACCAGTTCGCCGGCTCTGACAGCGAAATTTACCTGGCGCAAAGCTTGGACCTCGCCGAAGTTCTTGCTGGCGCGGTGCAGGCTTGCAATCACCACTCCGTTACCAGCATCTTTCTTCTGATGTTCTTGGGTTTCCTGCAGTGCCGCGGTCATTCGATTGCCTCGCTTCCCAGATCTAGATCGATCCAGCAAGTGAACTCATCATCAGGGAATCGAACGCAACCCGCCAGTGGAGATCATCATCAACTGGTCGTGACAAATGTCATCCCAAAACGCCCGCACCAGGCCAAACAGGTCGTAGATCATCCCACAGGAAGGGAACGGTCGGGAGCGAGTACACGTGGAGAAAAGTGTGTGGGAACTTCCGGCCCGCGGCTATTGCGGCTTGTCCCAGGCTCGTGCACGTGGCCACCAGCGACGCACGTTGCGGCAATACTCTTCGTAATCTTTCCCGAATTTCTTGCGTAGGGTTGGTTCTTCGTAGAAGATCACGAATAAGTGTACGCCGATGGCAACGGCTAATACCGAAGCGATCACTACCGGGGCGGCTTGTCCGAACACAACCCACAGCCCGATCCAGCCCACTGCGAAGCCCACATACATGGGGTTCCGAACGTAGCGATAAAAACCCACGATTACCAGTCGCTGCGGCGGAGCGACTGGGGCAGGGGTGCCGCGCCCCGTCCACCCGAAGTCCCAAATGCAGCGCAGAGCTATGGAGAATCCGAGCACCGACGGAAGCGCCGCCAGCCATCGCCAATGTGCCGCACCTGCCATTTCCACGCGGAAACCTAGCCATGGCGGTAGCAGCCAGAACCACAGCGCGAAAAACGCCATGCCTACTACTAGCGAGGCGATCGCCGTTGGCCAGCGCTCGGCGGTTCCCCCTCCGGAGCCCTTGTAGACCGTGTCATCTTGGCGCCAGTGAACGCATCATCGGGGAATCAAATGCAACCCGCCAGTGGAGATCATCATCAACTGGTTGACGCAAGTCATCCCTGGGGCGTTTGTTCGGATCGCGTAACAAGCTTACAGCTTGGACAAATAAAGCTCCAAGGTTCGATATAATCCCAAGTTCGTTAGAGATCGGCATAAACCGCTCTCCGCAATTGCCGCCTACAGTTCGACTTGGCTGCGGTCTGAGTGCTCTTACCGATCCGCTTTAGATTGGATTTCGCTTTGGGTTCACGTGATAGAGGAGCGGTTCTCAAGTCGGTCGACGACGGCGTGCGAGGTGTGATGCGAATACGGCCCGGAGTTGAGCTGGCCAGCATGAGCGACATTGGCTGCCAGCGGGAAAATAACGAGGACCAGTATGCTTACTGGGAGCCCGCCGACGACGAGGAATTCGCACGCAAAGGCAGACTGGCGATTGTGGCGGACGGCATGGGTGGTCACGAAGGCGGGCAGGAAGCCAGCCGCATCGCGGTCGAGGCAATCCAGGAAGTTCTCGCCGAAACTGCCGACGGTGATCTGCAATCGCTGCTGCTTACCGGATTCCAGATCGCACACGAACGCATCCTGGAATACGCTGTTGGACATCCCGAACTGCACGGTATGGGGACTACCGCTACCGCGATTGTTCTTCTGAACGACCAACTCTACTACGCGCACGTCGGTGACAGCCGGTTGTATCTGGTGCGGGGAACGAACATCTCCCGTGTGACCCACGACCATTCCTACGTAGGCCGCCTGGTCCAGAATGGAGTGATCAGCGCGGAGGAGGCGGAAACCCATCCGCAAAGACACATCCTCACCGCCGCTCTCGGGGCGGGTGCAGAGATCTCGCCCGAAACGCCGCAGCATCCGATTACGTTGCAGGAGGGCGATGTACTGGTTCTTTGCACCGACGGTTTATGGGGTTTGCTGGCTGAGAACGAGATTCAGGGCATCGTCACAAGCCTTGAACCACACCAGGCATGCCGGGCTCTCATCAACCTGACCAAAGACCGAGGCGGCCCGGATAACATTACCGTGCAAGTCCTGCGAATAGGTACAGGTGAGAAGGTTCCGAACTAGATTTAACCGTCCCTTTACTCAGTTTCGCACAGGCTTCCTTTGTGTGCCTTCGTGTCCTCTGTGGTTAATGAATTGCAAATGCCAGAACCACAAGGATACGAAGGTGAACAAAGTCGCTAGTTCTCCGATCGCTGGCGCAGAATCAGATCGCCCTCACTCGGAGGCAATGCAAACGGGAACTCGACGACCCGGTTTCCGAGGGGAATCCGCAGCACGAATTCCTCCTGCTTTTGCAACTCACCGATCCATTTGCTTTTGGTGCTAAACAGAGCCCATCCAATGGCTTCGGGATGGCCCGTGTCAAGTGTCACGGTCCGCAGGCTGCGGGTTTTCAGGAACTCGATCATATCCGCGACATCCTTCTGACGGGCCGCCAGCATGGCTTCTTTAACTTCCTTCTTCTCTGGATGTTTGCGGATCTCGCGCTCGGTTTCTTCTTCCAAAGTGTTGGCATAGCCCTGTTCCCTGGTTGCCAGGTTGTCGGGGTCGAGCGCATCGTGTACGTCGTGATAGTGCTTGGTGAATTCCAGCGTGATTTTGCCGGGCGCTACTGCAAGCGAATCTTTGCCGCGATAGTGCACGGCCAACTGCAGGCCGAGTATCGGCTGGGCGCGGCGACGCACTTTCTCCAACTCCTGGGAATCCACCGCGAGGACAATTCCGAACTCGTCGGTCCAGAGACCGTAACGGTATTTGCCGTCGTCATCCCGGCTGAAAGTGCAACCCGGCTGACCTTCTTCCCAGCGTAAGGTGGACGTGACTGGAGTGTTGTCCGAGCCCGGTGGGATCGCCCATGCAGTGGACGCGAGCAGGACTGCCAACAGGAAACCATGCATGACTCTTCGGATAGCTTGACCGGCGCGCATAGTCTGCCTCCAGACTACTACCGATCAACGCGCTGCCACTGGAGACAAACCGAAGCCGACAAACTGCCTTACCAAAGTGGAACCGACAAGCACTGCCCTAACTGTTATTCCTCGTTCGCCCGGCCACGTTATTCGTATCGCAGAGCCTCGATGGGATCGAGGCGAGAGGCGCGAACTGCGGGAACCATGCCGCTGATGAGTCCCACCGCGGTCAGGATGAGCGTGGCGACGAGCAGTGTGCCGGGCGCGATGAGCAGGCGGATGTCGCCGCCCTCGGCATTTTTCGCCATTGCGCTGTACAGGGTGAGTCTGCCAACCGAGAGCGAGACCACGTATGCCAACATGATTCCCAGCGCTCCGCCAATGAAAGTAATAGTGAGAGCTTCAGCGAGGAACTGCAGCAGAATGTGTCCGCGGCGCGCCCCCAGCGCCTTCTCTACTCCGATCTCTCGCGTCCGCTGCGTCACCGAGACCAGCATGATGTTCATCAGGCCGACGCCGCCAATGCCCAGGGTCAGCGTGCCAATGAAGCCCAGTAGAATTTTCAGGCCGATGGTGATGACTTCGAACTGGTGAACCTGTTCCATGAGGTTAAATACGCGCACCGCACGGCGATCGGTTGGACTGAATTTGTGCTGAACCGCCAGCACGTCGCGAGCCGCCTGTTCCAACCTGTGGTACTCCGGGGTCTCGTAATTGAACCAGATGGAATCGAGGTAGTGAGTGTCCTTAAGGTCGCTCATGGTGGTGAAGGGGACGTAGATGGCGCGGTTGATGTCGTCGTCGCCTTCCTGCATCTTGGCGCTCAGGATGCCGACGATCTCAAAACTGAGGCCATCAATGCGAATGCTCTCGCCCAAGGCATTTCGTCCAGAGAAGAGTTTCTCCTTGGCCTCGGAGCCGATGACCGCGACCCGGGCGCGCTGCATTTCATCCTGCATGTTGTAGAAGCGTCCCTGGCCCAGTTTGAGCGCGCGCACGGAATCGACGTTGGGATAATTCCCCGTAACGTTGAAGTCAAAGGTTCGCGTGTCGAACTGGATCTTGGACTGCTTGCTCACTTCGGGAGTGATGTGTGTGATCTGCGGAAGATTGGTAGTCAGCGAATCCACATCGTCCATGGTGAAACGGATCGGAACACCCGCCTTTTGCCCGCCTGCCTGCATGGAAGTGCGGCCCGGGACTACAATCATCAGCTTGGTGCCGAAGTTGGCGAAGATGTTGGAGCAGGCCCGGCCAAAGCCGTCGCCGTAAGCGAGCAGCATGACCACCGTGGCGATGCCCCACGCCATGCCAAGCATGGTGAGGGCGGTGCGGCGGCGGTTGTGCCGCATGGCGCCGTAGGCCTCGTGAAACAGATCCCGAAACATTTCTTACTCCTGACGCAGCGCTTCGACCGGCTGCAGCATCGCGGCCTTGCGCGCGGGATAAAGCCCGGCAATTACGCCTGCAAGCGTAAGACTGGCAATCGCGAGGATTGCCGACGTGGGCACAATTTTCGGAGGATCGAACCCTCCCGGTCCTTGCTGCGTGCCCAGAACCGCCATCAGGCCAGCCGCGAATCCCATGCCAATCAATCCGCTGAGTAGTGTGAGCAGTATTCCCTCCAGGAAAAATTGAAGCAGGATACTGCGGTTGGTGGCGCCCAGTGCCTTACGCAATCCGATCTCCCGGGTACGCTCACTCACCGTCACCAGCATAATATTGATCACGCCGATCCCGCCCAGCGCCAGCGTCACCAGTCCTACAGCGCCCAGAAACATGTTCATGGCATCGAAGATGAGGCCAACGGCTTTGGAATTCTGAATGGTGTCCCACCCTTCGAAGGCATTCTTGTCGCGATAATCAAAACCATGATTGCGAGCAACCAGCTTGCGAACTTCATCCTGCGCAATCAGGTGTTCGTCAGTCACGCGCGGCTGATAATTAATGAAGGAGATGGAGTTCTCGTGATTCTCGCCCTTGAGCGGGAACAAAGTTGCCATCACTTGGAACGGTATGTAGCCACGCATGTTGGTGGAGTTATCGTCACCGCGGCCGACGCGCTTCACGGTGCCGATGACCTCGAAGGTGATGTCGTTCAGAATGATGGTGGCTCCGACGGCGGGGCGCCCGGGAAAAAGGTTCTTGACCAGTTCATCGCCCAGAACGATGACGTTGCGTCTCTGGGTTTCGTCCAGGCCATTGAGCCAGCGCCCCTGATTGAGGGGAAGATAACGGATCTCGGCGAACTGTGGTTCGACCCCTGCAATCTCTCCACTGGCGCTGGCGAACTCGCTCACCGCTCGCACATCGGTGCGAATGAGCACGGGAGAAGCATTGCGCACGTGCGGGGCTTCCTTGCGGATATCGGCATAGTCCTGGTAGGTGAGCAGATAGTTGCGGGCGGAGTTCATGCTGCCCTGCACCACGGGGGCTCGCCCCGGAAAGATGAACATAATGTCCTTGCCGTACTGCGCCATCTCACGCTTATTGCCCGAGCGGAAGCCCTCCCCGAGGCCCACAAGGAGAAGTAAAGAGCCCACTCCCCACGCAATGCCAAACATGGTGAGGAATGAGCGCAGCTTGTGCGCCCAGAGGGTGCGGAAGATTTGCGCGAAAATGTCCACAAGCATCCGCATAGTCTAAGGATACGTGTATTTGACGTATTTTGTTCGGACTTCGGTAGCAAAGTGGGAGGTTGGCGTTTGCAGACCTAGAGCTCTCGCCACACATCCTTGAACTCAAAACAACCCTTTTTCCCGGACAGCCACTCGGCGGCGCGCACTGCGCCTTCGGCGAATCCACGGCGTGACTTGGCATCGTGGCAAACATAGATCGTGTCGTTGGGTGAGTCGAGTACCAGTTCGTGCATACCGACAACGTCGCCTTCACGGAACGAGGTGATTTCAAGCTCGGTTCCCGAGGCATCCTGAACGATTCTTTGTAGCGCGGCGGCTGTCCCCGAAGGCGCGTCTTTCTTCTGCGCATGATGGCGCTCGAAGATCTGTCCGAAATACTGACGCTGCAGAGCGGCTGCAGCGCTTCGGGCAACATCAAGAAACAGATTCACACCGACCGAAAAATTTGCCGCATACAGGAAACCGCTTCCGCATCCACTCTTCTCTACTATTTCCCGAATTCGCGGCAGGTCGCCATACCAGCCGGTGGTTCCCACCACCATGCTTTTTCCGGCACGGAGGCAAGCCTCAATGTTCTCAAGTACCGCAGGCGGGGTAGTGAAATCGATGATCATGTCGACCGCGGCCAGCTTCGCGGCCGTCAGGGCGGAGGCCTTTGGATTGTCGCTAGCGCCAAGCACATTCACCTGATGGCCGCGCTGGCGTGCCACTTCCGCCACGATCGACCCGGTCTTGCCCCGGCCTAAGATCAGAATATTCATAAAGCCAAAACCTCTCCGTGTACGCTGCGGCGGTTCTCAGCGCTCTCTGCGACCAAGGTCCTCATCAAGCAAACACCTCAGGATCCAAGTCCGAAAAAAATGTCTTGTGCAACCGCCGGATGACTTGCGGCACCTCATCCTCTTCGATCACAAAAGTCAGGTTAATCTCCGACGCGCCCTGCGAAATCATGCGGATCTTCACGTCGGAGAGTTCGCCGAACACCCGCGCAGCAATTCCCGGCGTCTCCCGGAGATTTTCTCCCACTAAGCAGACGATGGCCTTGCGACCTTCATATTTTACGTCCGCCAGTTTCGCCAGATCGGCCGCCAGCGCCGGGATCGACTCATTGGAATCCACAGTCAGCGAAACACTCACCTCCGAAGTAGAGACCACGTCCACGGGCACTCGATGCCGGTCAAAAGCTTCGAAAATCGCCCGCAGGAAACCATGGGCCAACAGCATCCGTGGAGCCGCGACGTCGATGATGGTAATGCGCTTCTTGGCGGCAATAGCCTTGAAAGAATTCCTGCAGTGGGGCACGCGAGCCGAGATGCGGGTTCCTTCGCAATCAGGATTCTTCGAGTTCAACACGTAAACCGGAATATTCCGTTGAATCGCGGGTAGCACGGTCGCCGGATGCAGCACCTTGGCGCCGAAGTATGCCAACTCCGCGGCTTCATCAAAGCTTATAACTTTAATCCGCCTCGCATCCGGGCAAAGGTTTGGATCGGTCGTCATCATTCCGTCCACATCGGTCCAGATTTCGATGCGCTCAGCCCCCAGCCCGGCGCCGACAATGGCTGCGGAATAATCGGATCCGCCGCGCCCGATGGTGGTAGTGATCCCCGCTTTGGTAGCGCCGATAAACCCGCCCATGACCGGCACTCGGCCCTTGTCCAGCACAGGCTGCACTTTCGCCCGCAGCCGCTGGTTCGTCTCTTCCATCAAAGGAGCAGCCCGCATGTGCTCATTGTCGGTGACCACACACTCACGCGAATCCACCATCGTAGAGTGGACCCCCTGTGCGGAAAACGCGGCGGTGACAATCCTGCTGGAGAGAATTTCACCGAATGCGGCCACATGATCGGTAGTACGCGGGGTCAACTCGCCAACGGCAGCGATGCCGCGCAATAGCTCATCCAGCGCTTCGAAATAAACTCCCAGATCGCCATGAAATTCCGTAAACAGCGCCGTACCCAAAAGTTCGCCCGCAGTGTTGTAATGCCGTTCGCGAAGGGCGCGGGAAAGACTGAGCGCGGTCTTGCGATCGCCGCTTCCGGCCGCGCGCGCCATTGCCAGCAACTGGTCGGTGACCTTCGACATGGCGCTGACCACGACCACCGGCTTCTGCGCGAGCCGCCCTTTGACGATAGCGGCGGCGCGCTCGATAGCATTGGCGTCCTGCACCGAGGTCCCGCCAAATTTCATGACGATCATTGGCGGAGATACCTCGGACGCGGATTCTCGCGGTCACGCGCACCTGCTCTACTGCATGGACACGTGCGGCTCTTCACCCCAAATAACCCCGCACTTTGAGCAGTTCAGCGTTCAGCAGGGCTGCGCCCGCCGCACCTCGAATCGTATTGTGGGAAAGAACTGTAAACTTCCAGTCCAGCACGCCGCACGGTCGTAAACGGCCGACGGTTGCCGTCATCCCGTTACCCGCCTCAACGTCGAATCTGGGTTGCGGCCGGTCCGCCGACGCGGTATAGCGAACCGGCTGTTCGGGAGCGCTGGGCAGCTCCAGTTCCTGGGGCACGCTGCGAAATTCGTTCCACGCCTTGATGATTTCCTCCGGCCGCGGCTTCTTTTTCAACTTTACCGAGACTGATTCCGTATGCCCATCTTCCACGGCAACGCGGTTGCAATGCGCACTCATCCCGAATGCGGCCGGAACGACACCGGAGCCATTCAGCCGGCCCAAGAGCTTGCGCGTCTCCTCCTCCATTTTTTCTTCTTCCTTCGAAATATAAGGAATCACGTTGCCTAGAATATCCAGCGAAGCCACGCCCGGGTATCCCGCGCCACTCACCGCTTGCATCGTGACGGCCATCACCGTTTCCAGCCCAAATAAATCCTGCAAAGGTTTCAGAGCCATGACTAGCCCAATCGCCGAGCAGTTCGGATTGGTCACCACAAACCCGCCCGACGTCTTGCGCCAGCTCTGACACTCGATCATCTGAATGTGATCGGGATTGACTTCCGGAATCACCAGCGGCACGTCGCGTTGCATCCTGAGCGCACTGGAATTTGTGACCACGGCGCAACCGGCAGCGGCGAACCGGGGTTCCATTTCGGCCGCAACCGATGCATCCAGCGCGGCAAAAATGATTTTCGGAGCGCCCTCCGCCGTAGCCGGAGACACGCGCATTTCCGCCACCCGCGCAGGCAAAGGCGTCTTCATCTTCCAGCGCGCCGCTTCGCCGTACAAGCGGCCTTCCGAACGGTCAGAAGCCGCCAGCCAGGCGACCTCGAACCAGGGATGGTGTTCCAGCATTTGCACAAATCGCTGCCCAACCATTCCGGTCGCGCCCAGGATTCCCACAGGAGTCTTCGTCTGCATAGTTGATTTGCATTTTACAACAGGCATCTGCGGGAAACCGGTAACGGCGGCTTCGAGGAATGCTCGCGTAGACCGTGCTAGACCTCGGCGGATGCTCGAAAACAGTTTGGCGGAATCGGAAGAGCACGACCGAAATTCGACTCTGCTGATGGAAGAACTGAGGAGCAAATGTGCCCGAGCTACTTCAGAACGGCGTCGCCGGAAACAGCGGCGGAGTCTCCTTGAAACCTGAAAGTCGAATTGGTGGCAGGAGCGAGCTAATCCGCTGACACTCTAGGCGCAGGTTCTAAGATTTCCATCACGCGGCGTCGCTCCGACCGCGTTTCTGTCCATCCTCGGGTTCGCCCGAGTGCTCAGGGCTTCCACCCGGTTCGGGGAAGTCCGAGTCGGCGGACTTCAGCAGCGGATCCTGGTCCCGGTGTCCGAGTTGGCCCTGCATCGAAGTGTTGTCGGATGGATCCCTCTCGTCCTGCTCCACCGCACCTTTTGAGCGGTCTTGATCCTTTGTAATAGTCACAATAAATTCTCCCTGATCTGGCAGCAAATCATGCCTATAATTAGCCTACTCCGAAACTTCCCAACTTGGCATGGGTTTTTCCAATGGATGAGAGAAATCCTGCATGAAATCTTAGGACGCATGAAGCAACTGATTCTTACCGCCGCCACAGCACTGTTGTTCTCGACCTTGACCCTTTATGCGCAAACCGCAACCTCAACCCCAGTTGTAGCCATACCCAAATCAGCCGTATCCCACAAGCAGCACCATAATAAGCAGCACAGTAAGCAAAAGACCCATCACCCTCATCATCACAACCGCCATTCAAGCTCGGTATCGATTTGATGCCGGCCTCGTGTTTAGAATGCCTTGGGCGCCCCAGGTCGTCAACGAGCTGATGAAGCAGGAGCCTGTGAACAAGTGGCTGATGTAGAACACGTCGAACGTGACTGAGAGAATGGGCCATTGACCGGGATCGGCCAATTCTCAATGAGCGCTATCGCTGTTTTCGTCAGTTACAATCGCCTCGGGATCACTGTTATGCGCCAAGCAGTCATTGAACTCGGCAAGTTGGGGCCCTTGCTTCCGTCGGAGAGGATCATTCGGGAGCATTCAGGCCGTTATTGCAAATACGAGAAACTCATCGTTACAGAAGCCGATTACAGATGCAGAAGCCAGCGTGCTTGTAAAATTTCTTGGTCGCGATGAGGCATTGGGATTAGTTTGGCCGCTTGCAAAATCTCAATCTCGCA
>CAWGBX010000006.1:0-612644 GCA_963820925.1 uncultured Acidobacteriota bacterium | reverse complement strand
TTTATCCGGCATTGCAACTGGGCTTTCTTGGTTATTTTATTTCCGTGCACTACAACTGGGTGAGGCAGCAAAAGTTTCTCCAATAGATAAATTAAGTCTTGTGATAACAATTATCTTGGCTATTGTTATTTTAAAAGAAAAATTAACTGCTTCCCTTGCCATTGGTGCAATCTTGATGACTGCAGGGGCAGTTATTATTGGGTTAGGAAAATAAGTATGCAGAAAGTTTTATCATCACTGAGAAAAGTTCCGGAAATCACTCTTTTTTTTTGGGTAATCAAACTTTTCACAACTGCCATGGGAGAATCCACATCTGATTATTTGGTCAAACACATAGATCCTATTATTGCGGTAGCACTCGGTGGTATAGGATTTTTTATTGCAATTTTTCTCCAATTTTGGGTGAAAAAATATATTCCCGGGTGTATTGGTTGGCAGTCACGATGGTTGCAATTTTTGGCACAATGGCTGCAGATGTGGTTCATATAGTTTTGGGAGTTCCCTATATCATTTCAACTATTTCTTTTGCAAGTGCATTAAGTATCATCTTTTTTCTTGGTACAGATAGAAAAAACACTTTCCATTCATAGTATTACTACGCGTCGGAGAGAATTATTTTATTGGCTAACAGTGATTACCACTTTTGCACTTGGTACTGCTGCAGGAGATATGACTGCTGCAACATTTGGGTGGGGTTATCTCTTGCTGCGCTCTTTTTCTGCGCGTGCTTATTTATTCTTCCTGCCTTTGGGTATAAGTTTTTAAACTAACAGCATCGTAACCTTTTGGTTTGGAGGACATTATGACTCGTCCACTTGGTGCATCCTTTCGTTTGCAGATTGGTTTGGCAGGACACCAGATTTGGGAGGAATTGGACTAGGGACAGGCAGAACAAGCATTGTTCTCACCCTTCTTTATTTTATTTTGGTAGGATATGTCACGATTACTCACGTAGATACGAAAAAGTCCACCTAATTTTGCTCCCTACAGTATTGATATAGACTTTCTGAGATTTTATTATAGTTTTCTTACTCATTCCTTTTACTGCTTATACTTAATTCCTATTCCATAATAAATATGTCTGAAACATGTCCGGAAAAGTACTCCACCAAGTTTTACTGTATTTTCTCTCGATGAATCCAGCACAATTCTATTGAACCCGCAACCACCATCTCTTCCCGAAGAAGTACCTGTACTTTCTCCTCAAGAATGTGGCTTGGAGGTTTTGAAGAATGGAAAGATCGGTGAAAGTGTTTTCTGTCAACAAAAAGACTGTAGAAAGGTTATGCACAAGAATTAAGTAGATACATCTGTTTTTTGAGTTTTTTCCAAATCACTGATCGATGAGAACATGAAATATATTCCACCAGTAGGCTGAGGTGGTGTTTGATCAGCTCGAGGCGCAAGATGTGGTGTTTCGGCTGTGGGTGGATAATGTCTCGCTTGTTCTTCGAAGCGTAAAACATCGTCTCCCACAAGATATCTCTCTAGAAACCTCCAAGAAGGAACCGCTTTTCCTGCAGTATCCCATCTTCCTTTTACTGCATCCAATTTTCCGCTTTTAACACCTCTAGCATATAGACGGCATTATACATCATTGTGTATGATTTCGCTTGGATAAACTCTCAATCCTCCACGGAAGAAGAATGCGTATTTTTTTACAATCGACAGCATGCCCTGGCATACAACGTGGGCAACTATTTGAAACGCCAAATTTGCAAACAGATGCATTGCTGCGAGTAACTCCTACTGAAAAAAATGTTACTACGAGTAATTCCTACGAGTAAAAATGAAAAAAAGAATAAGTTTTTGCATTTTATCTTCACCCCCTTTCTTTAATAGTATGTAGCATATTTTTTTAAGAAAGGAAATATAACAAAATTTGAGGCTTATCACGAAGAAGAAGCAACACAGTTTTTGACAGATAAATAAACCTCTATATACGCTCTAAACAAGAGAACGTCTCTGGATTCAATAAAACGCCAAGATATACATGCGATCAGAAATGAACCACAGAAAACTTGTGCAACACAAAGGTATAGGAGACAACACCTGGGAAAAAATGAATAAACGTTTGTTGGATTGGCGGATAGAGAATAAATACATACCATATGAGGGATCTGTTTTGCCAAAAAGAGAAATTTTTTTGGACAAAAATGCAATAGCAAATACCATATACGTAAGTGCAAAAAAATTACTAAAGTTCCCTACAGGATAAAATACCCCAAGAACATAAAGAAAAAGTGCTACAGAAAAAAGAATGAGATGAAATCGAATTTTTACTTTAAATAAATACATAGCTGCGCCAATGAAAAAATAAATAAAATATGGAAGTATCATAGTGAGTCCAAAATCATAAAAGGACACACCTGTGTAAAAAGAAAATCTGGGGAGAACGATATTTGCTGTAATCAAAACAAATACTCCTATCAAAATAAATTGTTTTTTTAACACACGAAATATGCCAAACAATGCAATAAATAAGTAGGCAGTAAACTCAAGAGGAAGCGTCCACAAAGAATGGTTCACAAGAAAAGAACTTACATTTTTTTCAAAAACTCCCGGGAGAGTAAATTGTAATGGATAGAGCAATATGTTTTTAAGATATGACCAGGTATGAAAACTGGTAAAGTATTGTACAAGGGGCAAACGCGTATTCAATGGTCCTATGATAAAAATAGTGATGAGGATACAAAATGTAAGTGCCGGAAGTATTCGCAGTAATCTTTTGGTAAGAAATTTTCCTGTGTCTTGTGTATACAACCAACTCTGGGTAATTAGATAGCCACTAATAAGAAAAAATATATCAACTCCAATTGAACCTAAAAAATCTACCTGATCGAATTTGAGAAGTGTGAATGAATGGGAAATAATAACTATCGATGCTGCAATAAAGCGTAAAAAATCAAAATTATTTTGTCTTGATTCATTTTCCATAGTATTTTTATCTACTGACTGGTAGGATATGGAGAAAAATGGATAGCATTAATTACATGAAAATCTACAGGCAATACCCAGCCTATGATTCGCAGGACATGATGGATGAGGAATACAAGATATTTTTGGTGTTATTGTAGGAGTAATAGTGGATGTTGGACATGTGGACTTATGGACGCATGCAAATTGTGAGCAAACATGTCCTGTTTTACAAGGAGGACAACAAGGTAAGGTTTTGGCGTACTATATATCGTATACCATCCTGAAAATAGTCGAGATATTTGAAAGATAAGTCCACTATTTGATACTGTTTGAGAATACGTAGATGTATTTGCACCAAGTACCGTAGCAGAGCTATTATTGGTAATAAATATTCCCAATAATAGAAATAGTCCCAATACACACACAATCAGTAATGTTCTTACATATGTTACGCAAAAATAGTGACCGTGTTTCTTTATTTTCTTTTTTCCTTGCTTCATATATCTAGAATGAATAATTTCATGAAAAATGTCAAGAAGCTTCATTTCTGGAAAACGATACCGCAATGCTTTGACTTTTCAGGCTGCAACCTCTACTCTCATAGTATGGCCTCTTTACATGTAAAATTAAAAAAAAAGTCATGTAAAGAATTTCTCCTATCATTTTTGCACGTTTTTCCATTTATCAAAATAGTTTTCATTTTTACTACAGTGCTGTTTCTTTTTATACCTAAAATGTCGTATGCATCTTCATTAACTCCAATTCCACCTGTTACGTTTTCTATAACCCCTACGACAATTCCTACTTCATCACCGAGTGATACGAATGTGAGCCTTACTTTGGGACTTCATGGAATAGGTAGCGTGGGAGATAATCTTAATCCTAGTGGACCTGGTAATTCAAATCCAATACATACAATGCGAAACGTTACGCTTCATGTGTATAATAGCACTCCTAGTCATGTAGCAAATGTAGCAGGAACAGTAACATTTGATACCACCTCAGGACTTTTCCAGGGGGAATTTGATTTGGGGAAACTCTCATCCGGAACCTATTCACTTTTTGTTATAACTCCTGGTTTTCTTAAAAAAGAACTATCACGCGTGACGCTCGCCTCACAACAAACCACAACACTTTCCACAATTTATTTAGTCAATGGAGACATTTTGTCACAAAACACATTAAGTATTCTCGATTATAATATGATCTACTCTTGTTTCGGATCAAGACAAAATAGCTCAACTTGTCTTAATCCCCAGGGAGCAGATTTGAATGATGATGGCGTTGTCGATGGGATTGACTATAATATTTTCCTTCGCGAATATGTAAGCCAACGAGGACATGCTGGAGATCAAGAACCGACAAATCCTTCTCCTTTGGTTACCGTTACGCCCACCAAAGTTCCCACAATTACTCCCACTCCTCGTGTAACGCCAACAATAGCGCCTTCAGCAACACCAACCCCTACGAGTACTCCTTCATGTCCGACAATAACCTCTGGTAATCCTCTCCCTTTTTGGAGGCAATTTAAGTCAAGGAAAATCCAATAGGGAATTTATCAAATATCCAAATACCTGGAATATTATGCAAGGTATTCATGAAAGCATGGTGAGATTTGGACTCATCGATAACACGCCTAGTATATATGAAACAGAAACCTTCCAGAATGCAAAAGCTCATTGTATGACAATGTATGCACTTATCCAACTGAGTGCGTCAACAACCCGCGCAAAAGCAACTGTTCAGTTGGGAAATGCAACGTATAGTAATCAAGTAGTGTACTATGAATATGGCAATGAACCAAATATTCCTAACGTATACTCCAGAAACCTCATCTGGGTATGTCAGTAAATGGAATTCCATGATCCCACAACTGAAAAAAATGGCAATAAATGGAAAATTTGGAGGCCCAACACTTTATACCAATGATACACTTTTGCTTGACACAAAATATATCGCGTATTTTGTCCATCATGCCAATCCCAAACCTGATTTTATCAGTTGGCATTTTTATGTCGGACAATCATATTATTCAACAGCAACCCTCAAGAGTAAAATTGCTATTTTAGGCAATGAAGTGAAACAAGTAAAAGCAGCAATTCAAGCAAATGGAGACAAAGTGCCTCCAATGTTTATCTCAGAGTGGAATTATGCAGGAAGCAACAAGCCACCAAATGCATCATCAGCATTTCTTCATACATATGTTCAACTCATGTACAATGAGATGGTAAAAGATAACATTGCAGGATCGGCTATTTTTACCACAACAGATTTTGGTCAATTCCCACCGTATCTTTTGATTAACAACCAGAAAGTTACTGGTGAAGGAGATCAACTCATGAAATCGTACGAAACCTACGTGAAGTAAAAAATAATTTTTTAGGATACCTTATCCCTTTGGATGAAACTATGTAACGATTTGATATGGAAGTGTAACCTAAAGCTTGATATAATAAGCAGCATATCAAAAGAAAGTAACTTATGAGTGATCTACGTAAGCCCGATAACCCTTTACTATGGAGAAAATTTCCACTTCCACCACAAAGAAAAGGAAGGATTCCCGAGGGAGATGAGGATAAGTCTGGAGGACGAGCAATGCTTCTAACGCCAGAACGTGCGTTGGCTATCGTTGAGTTTGAAATCTATAGGAACATGCAAAATAATAAATGAGAATCTCACAATAGACATACATTGAGGTTTTTCTGTAACCTAGGAAAAAGACGTTTAATTATTTGCAATAATACTACAAAGAAAATATTTTACTAAGTTTTCAGTCTTAAAAACATATCATAGCATAGATCCTCTGTAACCAGCATCACAAAGTTTTCTGCCAGCTGATGTTACAGCCTCTCCATTGTTTACCATTCCTTCCTCAATTGTTGATCTGCGGGCATCAGTTAAAGGAAGCTCTGATGCATGAAGACGACGAATATACCTTTTCTGCAAATAGTGTCTGTTTGGACAAGTACATGCATTACACGATTCGCTCCATTCAATAGATGCATATTGACCGTTTTGTGAAGAAAGAAGGGCACCTTTACAAATATAACCACATCCTTCAGGTTTTTCACTGTCTGTCATACTTCAAGCTATTTTAGCATATGCTATTTAGTGAACCCAGAAGAATGGAGGAAGTTTGAAATTATTTAAGCTGGGTTTTGCTCAAAAAAGGTATGCGTATTTATTGATCTTATGACGTATGTCTTCTTAAGACTACATGTAGTCTGGCATCTTCTATTGTTTCTCCTTCTTGTCTTACAGACACATCTAGTGGACCTAGTTGCATTTGAGCAATTCTCGTTCCATCAGACTGCTCAACCATTTCAGGAACTCTATGTAAATGATCATATTCTGGTGGTACAGCTAATGCTACTACTGACATATCTCTTCCATCCATACCGATATACGCTGTGTCAATAACGTTTAGACAAATATGTCCATCTCGGTAAACCCTACTCGACTTCTGCAAGGTAAATTGTTCCACTTGCACCTTTAGCAACTTCCTGAGTCATTGTATCCCAAGGAAACTCTCTCCTTTGCCCAGAAATTTTGGTTCCCATAGATGGGTTTGGAGCGTCAATCACCAATTCTCCTTCTCCTAGGCTTAACTCTTTTGCAGTTGGCATGTGGTTTCTATCATATTTTGTCAAATGTTGTTTGTCAATAGTTTATCTAGGTACTTATCCCCTCACGACAGGTGTCATTCCCGCGAAAGCGGGAATCTAGATCCCCGATCAGGTCGGGGATGACAGGTACCTGCTTTGATGGTATAGTCACCTTTATCTACTTCTGTTTCGTATATATGAAAAGTAAATTGTGGTTAGAATCTACTTGGGGCGTGAATAAATTTTGAGCTACCATAGCTCCAAGAAATAAAGGGAGTTAGAAAATTATTGACTGTAGCGACTTTTGTAAAAATGACTTTTTATTGACTTTTCAGACCACTTACATTACACTTCCTTTTACTTATGGACTCTGTTCTAGGAAACACATTACAGGATATGGTAGAAGAAGTACTTACAACTGAGGAAAACATCTCTTTCTTATTTGATGTTGGGACAAATATTATTAGACAAGAAGGGTTGGATACTAAAGAAATAGTAAATTTAGCCGTAAAAAATGGAATAAAATCAGCAGCAGAAACAGCAATACAAGTCGCTGTTGCTCATACAGTTCCTATCCCAGGGACAAGTCATGTAGTGAGCGGTGCAATTGAACTCATGCAACCACAAATTACTCAATCAGCATCCTCAGAAAAATAAGAGACAAAGATAATCTTAATATCATTAATTGAATTTTGCTCCCAGAGCCTTCGCTAAATATAACCATAGATTTCACTTCAATTATCCAAGCATTTCAGGATGTGAAGTATATTGGAGAACTGAGACAAAGATGGATGGAAATTAAAAAATTACAGGTTCCGAGTTGCTGCACTTTTCTCGAACTTCTTTTGTTAGCATGAACGAACGTGTACACGTATTGCTCATCTTTCCGACGCCGATTTGCGTCTGGAGGGCGTGTCGGGCATGAATTCGATTGCGCTGCAGCTCGGGCACTTGATCTCCGGCGAGCGGATGTTCGTCGAGTTCGTGAGCCCCGGGTCCTCACCCGAGCTGCCGGCCGGCTTTGACGACGCCCACAGCTTCAAGGCCGAAGTGAAGGATCGGAAGCTGGCGTCGAAGGAGGAGTATGTCAAGCTGTGGGACGCGCAGCGAGCGGCCACCAAGAAGGCGCTTGCAGGTGTCACCGACGCGGAGCTCGAAGACACGCGCGGCGGCAAGCTGCCGGAATGGGCGCCGACGGTTGGCGATATGTTGAACATGGCTGCGCTTCACCCGATCATGCATTCGGGCCAGTTTGTCACCGTGCGCCGGCGGCTGAAGAAGGCGATTGCGTTTTGAGACATTCGCACCACGCTTCACCGCGGTGTTTCACACATTCGAGGTTTACTGTCTCGGCAACTCGTGGGACAATCGACTTGGTCACCAATCACTTGGGGGCCTGAGTCGGTGCCGCTACCGGAATTCAACGAGGTCGGTGACCTTCCCGAAGGGATTCACCCGGCATCCATCGCCGAGGTGGTCATTCGGTTCGGTTCGGAGACGCCGCGACGGGTAGAGATTACGCGCCGTCTCCGCCGGATCCACGCTTTGGCCTTGGCAACCAATCATCTTGACCGGCTCATCGTGTTTGGGAGCTATGTTTCGGATGTGGACGAGCCTAATGACGTCGACGTGGTGCTGTTGATGCGAAACGACTTCAGGTCCGAGGAATGCCCGATCGAATCGTCCGTTCTGTTCGACCATGCTCGCGCGAATGACAAGTTGGGAGCGAGCATTTTCTGGCTACGCCCCGAAATGCTGCTCGGGGAGCCTGTTGAGCAGTTCCTGGCATTCTGGCAAACCAAGCGCGATGGCCAACGAAGAGGAATCGTGGAGATCACGCCGTGATACACAACGACGAAGAACTAAGAGTCACAAGAGAACGTGTTTCGGAATTGCTCGACCTGCTGGCTCGGCTGAGGGTCACCAGTCGACCGGAAGAGAGGGCTCTTGTCTCAAGTGGTTACAGGGCGGAAGTGGAACGCATGCAGCGCGAGGTACTGGACTACTTAACGCAGCCGGCGACCGCCACGGCCGCAAAAGCAGGCTAGTCCGACGACTTCGGGCGCTGTCGCTGCATTTGCAGTTGAAGCTCTAGAACGAAACCAAACCGCGCGCACCCGAGAGAGGTTCCCACATGGCCACGGCTGCTCCGAAGACCCAACGACTCCGGCTCGGCCCGCGCTCGGCGGGGCTTTTGCTTACCTTGAAGGAATTCGATCACGCCCTCGCTCAGAAGGGCTGGCGTTACGAGTTGATCAATGGAGTTCTCATCGTGTCTCCGACTCCTTCACGCCAGGAACGCGGTCCCAACCAGACACTGGGGCGATGGCTTGAGA
This sequence comes from uncultured Acidobacteriota bacterium, assembly GCA_963820925.1. GTDB lineage: Bacteria > Acidobacteriota > Terriglobia > Terriglobales > Acidobacteriaceae > JABDBE01. The sequence goes on along the minus strand of CAWGBX010000006.1, from coordinate 603,784 downwards.
ACTATCAAGAGAGCCACCCCCAAGGGTCTGCGCTCGATGCGACTTTGCCCGAAGAGGAGATCGAGACAAAGCAAAACCGGCGGCGGGTGGATCGCGCAATCTGGGCCGGGGCTCGGGCGCGTTCCGGAGGAAGGCGAGGCTCCGACGATCGCGGTCGAATTTGTTTCGAAAGGAAAGGTCAATCAGGAACGGGACTACATCGCCAAGCTGCGCTGAATTCCGGGAGATCGGCCTGCGGGAATACTGGGTGATCGATCGATTCAGGCGCAGCTTGACCGTGTATCGATTCGGCGGCGAGAAGGACGAAGAGCTGCACATTCCGGCGGAGAAGACCTACGAGACGCCCTTGCTGCCCGGCTTTGTGCTCGAGCTCAAGCGATTGCTCGCCGTGGCCGACCGTTGGGCCAAGAAGCGGGGGAAGTAGACGCCCGGCCGTATCATGCGACCGTCGATACTCCACTGGAAGGCGACTGCTTGCTTTCGGCCACGAGCAATCGCTCGAGCAAAGCCGGGTTCACAACTCCGCGAAAGCGAACCTTGCCGTTAACGGTCACGACGGGGACCTCGGTGTTGTATTTGGCTACGAGATCCGGTTCCCGGTCGATGTCCACCTCGGCGATGGTGAATCCGAACCGGCGCTGGGCATCCTTGAGCACGTTCAATGCCTTGTCGCAACAGGTGCAGCCGTGCGCGAATAGACTGTGAACGCAAGATGGGCGGTTCGTTGCGTGTGAGGGCGCCGCAAGAGTCGCCGCAGAAGTGTATTCATCGCCGCCTCCAGGTCGGTTCAACGCTTGGGCAGGCTGAAATCATGATCGTAGAATTCGAGCCGGCCGCATTTCTCGCAGCGATAGAGGTCGAGCGGCTTGACCGTTTCGCCAAGATCGGCCAGCTCGCCCAGGAAAAAATGCCAGCCGGGGTTGGCTCCGCCAACACGGATTGGGAGCTGGCCGAGGCTGCGGAGGGTTACCTTGCAGTTCGGGCAATCGGGTGTTTGGCTCATCTTCGTTAGGCTCGTTTCGATTTGTGCTCGCGCCTTCGAGTTTGTTGACGCAAAATGGTCCTCGGAAATCGTCAGGCTAAAAGCCTGACCTACGTGGCCGCCGCCTTCACTTCGACCAGATTATCAAAAAACGTTGCCCCGCCACCCATGTCGGTCAAGGCCGACGACGTCGTTCCATTCACGTTCGTGCCGCCACGCGTGAGCTTGTTCCAGTAGATGCCGGTGGCGACGGCCACGCCCGGGCGGACGCTGCCGCGGGTGCTCACTCGGGCGAGGAAACGGCCCCGATCGTTGAACACTTCGGCCCACTGGCCGCCAAGTAGGCCGCGGGCTTCGGCGTCTTCGAAGGATAGCTCAATTTCCGGATCTCCGGCTGAAGTTCGATGGCGGGGTGAGTTGGCGAACGTCGAATTCAGGAACTGCGGCCGCGGAGGGCAGACCATCTGCAATGGATACCGCGCGGCCAGGTCGGGGCAGGTGAGCGGATCTTCGAGCGGCGGTGTATATGCCGGCAGTGGGTCGAATCCGTCGGCCTTCATCCGCTCGGAATAAAGCTCGCACTTCCCCGACGGCGTCGGGAAAATGCCCGCGGCGAACGGCGTGAATTCCTCCGGGATACTCAAGCGGACTGATCCTTCTTCACGCAAGCGCCTCGAGCGTGATTCCATTGAGAGTGCCGCGACTGCTCAAGACTTCCGCGGATCAAAGTCTCGTCGTCCGGAAACAGCTCGGGCTCGAAGCCGAGCCGGCGGGCCAGCTCGCGAAAGACGTCGTTGTTCGACCGGCACTCGCCGCGCGGCGGAATCGCCGGGAGATTCAACATCACGTCGTGATGGCCGTACGACCCGTGGATGTCGACTTGCTCAAGCTGCGAGGTCGCGGGCAATACGATATCGGCGTAGTCGACGGTATCCGTGGCATAGAGCTCGTGGACGACGACGAACAGGTCGTCGCGCTTGAGCCCCTCAATGACCTTCGCCTGGTTCGGGGCCACGGCGGCGGGGTTGCTGTTGTAGACGTACAGCGCTCGGACACTCGGGCCCGGCAGCTCACCGAGGAGTGCCTCGCCAAGCTGGTTCATGTTGACCAGGCGCGTGCCGGGCGGCGACAGATCGGGGCGCGTGAGCTTGTCCATCGCAAAGTCGTACGTGCCGCTGGTCGTGAGCAAAGCGCCCCCGCCGTGATGGCGCCAGGAGCCGATGACCGCCGGAATGCAGGCGATCGTGCGGACCGCCATGCCTCCGCCGTGATGGCGCTGCATGCCGTAGTTCAGCCGGATCAGGGAGGGTTGCTCGCGTGCCAAGCGATGAGCCAGCTTTTCGATCGTTCCGACGTCCACGCCCGTGATGGCTGCGACCATTTCGGGAGCGTACTCACTCGTGACGCGCTCTCGAAGCTTCTCGGCGCCGACGGTCGCCCGCTCGAGATAATCGTCATCCTGAAGGCCATCGCGCCACACGACATGAAGCACGCCCAGCGCCAGTGCGGCGTCGGTGCCGGGGCGCGGCTGGATATGCCAGTCGGACCGGCTCGCGGTGGGGCTGCGGTAGGGGTCAATCGTGCAGATCGGTCGCGCCGGCCTTGCGGGCCTCGATCATCAAGCTCCAGAGGTGGCTATTCGTGTTGACGGTGTTCGAGCCCCAGTTCACGATGAACTTGCATTTCGGAACGCCCATGGGATCGGCCCCCAGCCGGCCTCGCCCCAGGGTGTATTCATAGCCGGCTGCGCCCGCCGACGCGCAGATCGTCCGGTCAAGATTTGATGCACCCAGGCGGTGGAAGAAACCGCCGATCGAGGCTGCTGGACTGAAGCTTGCCCATCGTGCCGCAGTAGCTATAAGGCAGAATGGCCTGTGGGCCGTCCGCGGATTTCGCGATGGCTGCGAATCGCTGCGCAATTTCTGACAACGCGTCGTCCCACGAAGTCGGCTCGAACCGGCCCTCGCCCTTGCGACCGATTCTTCGCAGCGGCTGAAGCAAGCGATCGGGGCTGTAGACCCGCTCGAGGTAGCGGGCCATCTTCTGGCACAGGAAGCCTCGCGTGAAGCGATGGTTTGGATCGCCGCGAAGATCGACTGCCACGCCGCCCTTGACCGTCACGAGCATGCTGCAGGTGTCTGGGCAGTCGAGGGGGCAGACGCTTTTGACGACCGTTAGCGGCCCAGGGTTTTCTTCGGTCGGACGCACGAGACTCTCCGGTCAGCGACATAATCGTGGGGAATCACTTCAGGGGCAAGTATGTTACGCGATTCGAAAGCTCCTGCGGGTTGCAACACGTAGCGATAAGCTCGATGTCATCGACGAGACGTCCCAGGCTGGCTCCTTGCTGGTGGGCGAATAAGATCCCGGCGAAATGGCTACCAGATTTCTGCCAGCGAGAAGCGATCTTCAGGAAATCCTCGTCTTGTGTGAAAAACATGCGACCGAGCTCGGTGGCCCGAGCGAGAAGGGGTTCGTCATCTAGCTCTGTCGTCCCGTCGTCCTGACTCCTGAGCACATCGAAGTTTCGCCGTCGCAATCCTTCGCTGATTGCGAACGGGATATGGACGTCCATGTAGTCCGAGAGGGGCATCGTCAGGGCTTTCCCGCGGAGCGCCGCTTCACGAGAGCGGCTCGTGTAAGTGGTTGCTTGAGTCTTTCGGCTTCGACTGCTTCCGCGGAAACTCGCATCTGCTCGACGAGCTGATCGTGGTGGTCGTAGAAGTAGGTGAGCGCGAATAGACCTGCTCCGGCCGAAGATCGGGATGCTGATGCAGAATCTCTTCCGCCGACCAGCCGAAGTGATAATGTTCGCCAGCCAGATGGATCACCTTGTACCTGGTGCGTTCGATCCGTGCTGTACCGTCGGTGTCGATCGTCAGGTGCGGGTAATGGACCTGCGTAGCCATCAGACTGAATCAGCCCCGAACGGCTGCCCCTCGAAATAGCGGCGACCCTGTGGCTTGAACCCCTGCCCGAGGTGAGCCGGACTTTCGACCTGCGAAGCGAGCGATCTGGCTCGGGCTGGACTTGGATCTGGGTTTACTAGCCTCCAAGCATACTCCATCTTGGTCGAACGCATTTACGGAGTCAACGAATTGATCTCCATCTAGCCATTAGACCGAGCGGCCCTCCGATCAGCGCGGGATTCAAATTCGAGAAAATCGGATTTTCTTCGTGCGTTTTGGAAAAACCATGCGTCTTCTCTACTATCGCATGATATAAGCGTCGTGTTGTGCTAGCTGTCAAGCTCGGTCGCGGCGAGGTTGGCTGGTCCGAGGAGGGGCCGCGCATGGTCAATGGTGACGCGATCATCGGCCGGCTGATTGACGAGGCGCGGCGGCAGTCGCCGGGCATTCTGGACCGGTTGCTGGAATCGTATCGCAACTACTTGAGGCTTCTGGCCCGCACGGGTATTGACGCATCGCTGCGTGGCAAGGCCGATCCGTCTGACCTGGTCCAGGAAACCCTGCTGAAGGCCCATCAGCACTTCGACCAGTTCCGAGGCCAGACCGAAACGGAGCTGGTCGCCTGGCTGCGTCAGATCCTGACGCGGAACCTGGCTGACCTCGTGCGTCGTTTCAAAGCCGCGGGTGCGCGGACGGTCGCCCGCGAACGGTCGCTGGACGACACGATCGGCGCGTCGTCGCGGGCGTTGATGGAACTGGTCGCTCCGAATGGTCATTCACCCAGCCAGTCGGCCCAGCGGCGCGAGCTGAGCATCATCCTGGCGGATGCCCTGGCCGAGCTGGCCGCTGACCACCGCGAGGTCGTCGTGCTCAGAACCCTGGAGGGCCGCGATTGGGAAGAAGTCGCTCGCGCGATGGGCCGGAGCCCAGCGCAGTGCGCCTGCTGTGGGCGCGGGCACTCAAGAAGTTGCGTCCGTTGATCGAGTCACGGCTATGACCGCAAGCAAACTCACTCAGCGCAAGCCGACGACGGCGAACGAGGCCCGGCTGGTCGAGGTACTGGACGCGTACATGGCCGCCGCGCAGGAGGGGCATGCACCGACGAAAGATGAGCTGCTGGCCGATCATCCCGAGCTGGCCGAGGATCTGGAGGCGTGTCTGGCGAGCCTTGAATTTATTGGGCGGGCGTCGCTGACCGGGCCACCGGCTTGACCTCGATTCACAGTCGGTTGAAACAAGTGACAGCGAGGCCAGGAATCGGAGAGCTCGGCGACTTTCGGCTCGTCGCCGAGATTGGCCGGGGCGGGCATGGGTGTGGTGTACGAGGCGGTGCAGCGTCGCTCAATCGCCGCGTCGCGCTCAAGGTGCTTCCGTTCGCGGCCGCCATGGACCCGACGCAACTGCGGCGGTTTCAGACCGAAGCCCTGGCCGCCGCCCAGCTCCATCATACGCACATCGTGCCGGTTTATTCGGTAGGATGCGAGCGGGGCGTCCATTACTACGCCATGCAGTTCATCGAGGGACAGACGCTGGCGCAGGCGATTGCCGAGCAGAAGCGAGCTGGAGGGACGCCGGCGCCGCCTGCAGTTCGGCGCGGATCTCCTGGCCCCGCCGAGTCCAACGACCGAACGTCTCCAGAGCGCGGTCGACGCCCCGCCGCCACGCAGCGCGACCGGCCCATCGCCTCCATCGTCATCCTCCCGCACCCGCGAGTACTTCCGAACGGTCGCCGAGCTGGGCATTCAGGCCGCCGAGGGACTCGACCACGCGCACAAGATCGGCTTCTCTCACCGCGACGTCAAGCCGGCGAATCTGTTGCTGGACATTGAGGGCAAGCGTGGATCACGGATTTCGGCCTGGCACGGCTTCAGGATGACGCCGGCCTGACGATCACCGGCGACCTGCTGGGAACGCTCCGCTACATGAGCCCCGAGCAGGCGCTGGCCAGGCGGGGCTACCTCGACCATCGCACCGACATCTACTCGCTGGGCGTGACGCTCTACGAACTGGTGACGTTGCAGCCGGCCGTCGATGGGCAAGACCGCCAGGAAGTCCTCCGCAAGATCGCCCAGGACGAGCCGACCCACCGCGACGAATCAATCCCATGATCCCGCGCGAGCTCGAGACCATCCTGCTCAAGGCAACGAGAAAGAGCCCGAAATCGCGGTACGCGACGGCACAGGACCTGGCCGCTGACTTGCGGCGGTTTCTGGAAGACAGGCCGATCAAGGCCAAACGGCCGGCCTGGCACGAACGGCTCGCCAAGTGGACGCGGCGCCATCGGATGGTCGTCGCGACGGCCGGAATACTGCTGGTTCTGACGACGGTTGGGCTCGCGTTGGGCACTCGTTCTTCGCTTCGCGGGAGCAGTCGCGAACACAGCAGCAGCGCGACATCGCGCAGGCCAAGACGCGCGAGACCCTCGAGAAAGCGGAATCGCTCGAGCGAGATCTCAACGTCAATCTCGTCAACCGTGCGACGGCTGAGCGGTCCGATGGCAACGTCGCTCTCGCCGATCGTCTCGCTCATGCATGCCCCATCGAAAGGCGTGGATGGGAGTGGTACTTCACGAGAAAACTCTGTCACACCGACCTGAATACACTGCGCGGCCATACACAGGCTGTGCGGAGCGTTGCGTTCGATCCACGCGGCCGCCTGGTTGCTTCGGTGTCAAGTGACCTGGATGGCAGCAAACATCATCCGAGTGAGTTATTGGTGCGGGAGGCTGCGACCGGCCGATTGGTCCTTGCACGACCGGGTCCGCATCTCAATTGCGTTGCATTCACAGCCAGCGGGCTGGTCGCCGTCGCAGGCAACGGAGGAGTCGTTACCTTCTACGACATTACGACGGGAAATGTCGCTCAGGCGATCGGCACGCGGAGGCGCGGCGGTTGGCACGTAGCGTGTTCTCGCGACGGTGCGAGCGTGGTCTTGTTACGCGATCCTTGCAACCTGGAGGTCTGGGACATGCGAACCGGCGAGCACCGTGAGCAATCCGCGGTCACCGCCCCGGGTGCGCTACACGCCTTCGCGATGAGTCCCGACGGCAAAACGGTCGCATTTGCGAGTCCGGCAGCATCTGTCGAAATCTGGGACGTGCGGTCCTTCCAGCGGATACAAACGCTGCACGGACCCACAAACAGGTTATTCGCATTGGCGTTCTCGCATACGGGCGAAATGATCGCCTCGGGCGAGTGGGACGGCACGGTGCGCACCTGGGAGACCGCCACATGGAAACCGCTCCTGGTCCTCGGCGGACACCAGTCGTTCGTACGCGGTGTGGCCTTCAGCCCTGACGGTGTTCATCTGGCCTCAGGCGCCGAGGACAACAGCATCAAGATCTGGGATCTTGCGCACGGCCGAGAGGTGTCGACGCTCTACGGCCACACAAACTCAGTGATCGATGTGGCTTACTCTCCTGACGGCAAGACGCTGGCCTCAGCCAGCCACGACAAAACGGTCAAACTCTGGGACGCGACAGCCTCGCCGATGGGCCCGGTCCTGAAGCACGGCGAGTGGGTGACCTGCGTCGCGTTCAGCCACGATGGTACCCGGGTTGCCACGGCCTCGCGCGATGGGTTCGTGCGCGTTTTCGACGCAGCGAACGGTCGCACTTCGCTGACTCTTCTACACCGTGGCCGCCTCGCGCATGGGCTCGTCGACGCAGTCCACGGCATCGCGTTTGCCCCCGACGACCAGACTCTCGTCTCGGCGGCTACGACAAACTCGTCAAGCTTTGGGACTTGAAGTCCGGCGCCAGGCTTCATGTCCTCCGGGGTCACAGTAACTTCATCCAGAGCGTCGCGTTCGCGCCGGACGGCCGGACGATCGCGTCCGTCGATATGGATGGAACCCTCCGAACGTGGGACGCGAAGAGCGGAGCCGCGATCAAGGTGCAACGAGCAGACGCCCGTTTCGTATACAGCGTGGTTTACTCACCTGACGGAAAGCTGCTTGGCTCGGCAGGGGCCAGCGGGTGGCTCCGCCTCTGGGACGCCGCCAACCTGAGCTTGGTCCGAGACATACCCGCCGCGGATTACGACGGTTTTGGCTCGCAAGGCCGGCAGGTGGCGTTTAGCCCCGACAGCCGACGGGTCGTCTGCCCCTACCGGGTCGGCGAGGTGCCGGGCGAGGTGCGAGTCTGGGACGTTGCCACGGGGAATGTGCTGCTGGTCCTTCGCGGCCACACCCAAAACGTGAACGGCGTCGCGTATTCAACAGACGGCCTCCGGATCGCCACCGCGAGCTCCGACCGGAGCGTTCGCATCTGGGACGCCGCGACCGGCGATGAGCTCACGACGCTGGGAGGCCATAACTGCTCCATTTTATGTGTTGATTTTGACCCGACCGGCCGACGCCTGGCTACCGGCAGTGTGGACTTCACGGCGAGGATCTGGGACGCGCACTCGCCACACGCACCAGGAACTGCACTAACTTTGCACAAGCCCGCTCAGACGTGACGCACTTCTCAGCCGCGTTGCATCGAGCACCGGAATTATATCTCCATTGCTACGCAAACAGGTGATCCCGATGGATCAGGCTGTCGTCGTGCGCGCCTGTGTCGATGTTTTTCCCGTTTGACTCTTGCGACTTGACTTGACCCAGGAGAAGACAGCATGCACCGGACGTTCCGCAGCCGGCCCCGATTCGATCCGTTCATTGAACCTCGCAACGCGTCGCCGTTCAGCTCGTCGAAGTGCCTTTCGGCCCGCGCTGGGTCGGCTGGAAGAACGCATTATGCTTTCGACGGTCCCTGGGCCAGGACGCAAGCGGTGACTGGGACGACCCGGCGATGTGGGCCGGCGGCGCGGGGTGCCAGGACCGAGCGGGCGATGATGCCGTCATCGCCTTCGCTGACATCACCGTAACGCATGCTTCGTCCGAGTCTGATTCGGTTAATAGCCTGACCAGCCAGGCTGCAGTGGTCGTTGCGGGTGGCACCTGGTGTCGCTGGCGAGCACGTCGAACATCGCCAACACGCTCTGCCTTGGCGGCGACGCCAATTTGACAGGAACGGGCGATCTCACGGTCTCGGGGCAGTTTACCTGGACTGATGGCACGCTATCCGGGCCAACGGGCACTGAGCTCGACAGCGCTCGGCGGCATCTCTCTGGACGAGAATCCCGACGCTGCCAGCACGCATCCGCCTGGTCCTGGATGGCCGCACCCTCAATAACGGCGATCCTACACACACCGGTGTCTCCGCCTCGCTCACCGGCGGCGGGGTGGCATCGAAGACGATGCTATCTTCAACAACTTCGGCTCGTTCGACGTCGTCACCGCCGCCAACACCGGCTACTTCTCGGTACAGACGGCCGACTCCCGCGTTCAACAACTATGGCTCCTTCGTCAAGTCCGGCGACAGCGGCACCGCCCGTCTTCATGATCTTCGGCGGGCTGTTCAACAACAGCGGCTCCGTCCTTGTCGACAACGGCGGCCTGGACCTCAGCGGCGGCACCAGCTCCGGCTCATTCACCGGCAACGCCGGCACCTCGCTCAGCTTCAGCGGCCAGTCCTTCACCACGACATCGAGCATCACCGGCGATACCGTCTCCTTCAGCGATGGGGATACAGTCGCCGGTAGTTGCGGTTCCCCCAGACCGCCACCGTGATCCACTTTGGCTTCGGCGCACCGAGGAGTTCACCGGCACCGTCTCCAGCGTGGGCAGCCTCACCTTCGTTCCCGACAACGAGGGCCGGGGCGGCGGCATCGCCGACTTCAGCCTCTCGAGCGGCCCCGCAACCCTGACTCTCTCCAGCCTGACGCTCACTGATCGGGCCACACTTACCGGCGCCGACAGCTTCGTCGTGACCGGGGCGTCGAACTGGACCGACGGCACCCTGGCCGGCCCCTCCGGCACCAGCTTGACGGCGCTGGGTGGCATCGCTCTGGACGAGGGCCCGGACGCCGCCAGCACGCATCCGCTGGTCCTGGATGGCCGCACCCTCAATAACGGCGATACACACACCGGTGTCTCCGCCTCGCTCACCGGCGGCGGGGTGGCACTCGAAGACGATGCTATCTTCAACAACTTTGGCTCGTTCGACGTCGTCACCGCCGCCAACACCGGCTACTTCTCGGTACAGACGGCCAACTCCGCGTTCAACAACTATGGCTCCTTCGTCAAGTCCGGCGACAGCGGCACCGCCGTCTTCATGATCTTCGGCGGGCTGTTCAACAACAGCGGCTCCGTCCTTGTCGACAACGGCGGCCTGGACCTCAGCGGCGGCACCAGCTCCGGCTCATTCACCGGCAACGCCGGCACCTCGCTCAGCTTCAGCGGCCAGTCCTTCACCACGACATCGAGCATCACCGGCGATACCGTCTCCTTCAGCGATGGGGATACGAGTCGCCGGTAGTTACAGTGCCCAGACCGCCACCGTGATCCACTCTCGCTTCTGCCCCCCGAGGAGTTCACCGGCACCGTCTCCAGCGTGGGCAGCCTCACCTTCGTTCCCGACAACGAGGGCCGGGGCGGCGGCATCGCCGACTTCAGCCTCTCGAGCGGCCCCGCAACCCTCACTCTCTCCAGCCTGACGCTCACTGATCGGGCCACGCTCCCCGGCGCCGACAGCTTCGTCGTGACCGGGGCGTTCAACTGGACCGACGGCACCCTGGCCGGCCCCTCCGGCACCAGCTTGACGGCGCTGGGTGGCATCGCTCTGGACCAGGGCCCGGACGCCGCCAGCACGCATCCGCTGGTCCTGGATGGCCGCACCCTCGATAACGGCGATCCTACACACACCGGTGTCTCCGCCTCGCTCACCGGCGGCGGGGTGGGGCATCGAAGACGATGCTATCTTCAACAACTTTGGCTCGTTCGACGTCGTCACCGCCGCCAACACCGGCTACTTCTCGGTACAGACGGCCAACTCCGCGTTCAACAACTATGGCTCCTTCGTCAAGTCCGGCGACAGCGGCACCGCCGTCTTCATGATCTTCGGCGGGCTGTTCAACAACAGCGGCTCCGTCCTTGTCGACAACGGCGGCCTGGACCTCAGCGGCGGCACCAGCTCCGGCTCATTCACCGGCAACGCCGGCACCTCGCTCAGCTTCAGCGGCCAGTCCTTCACCACGACATCGAGCATCACCGGCGATACCGTCTCCTTCAGCGATGGGGATACAGTCGCCGGTAGTTACAGTGCCCAGACCGCCACCGTGATCCACTTTGGCTTCGGCGGTGCCGAGGAGTTCACCGGCACCGTCTCCAGCGTGGGCAGCCTCACCTTCGTTCCCGACAACGAGGGCCGGGGCGGCGGCATCGCCGACTTCAGCCTCTCGAGCGGCCCCGCAACCCTGACTCTCTCCAGCCTCACGCTCACCGATCGGGCCACACTTACCGGCGCCGACAGCTTCGTCGTGACCGGGGCGTTCAACTGGACCGACGGCACCCTGGCCGGCCCCTCCGGCACCAGCTTGACGCGCCTGGGTGGCATCGCTCTGGACGAGGGCCCGGACGCCGCCAGCACGCATCCGCTGGTCCTGGATGGCCGCACCCTCAATAACGGCGATCCTACACACACCGGTGTCTCCGCCTCGCTCACCGGCGGCGGGGTGGCACTCGAAGACGATGCTATCTTCAACAACTTTGGCTCGTTCGACGTCTCACCGCCGCCATACCGTGCTACTTCTCGGTACACACGGCCAACTCCGCGTTCAACAACTATGGCTTCTTTGTCAGTCCGGCGACAGCGGCACCGCCGTCTTCATGATCTTCGGCGGGCTGTTCAACAACAGCGGTTCGGTCCTCGTCGAACAGGGTGGATTGAACCTGTCGACGCGACCAATACCGGCACGGTCATGGTCGCTTCCGGGACCACGCTCGGCGTCGGCAGCTACACCCAAACCGGGGGCTCCACGGTACTCAGCGGGGGAACCATCACCGGCGGCGCCCTCGACATCGACGGCGGCGTCCTCACTGGCACCGGCACGATCAACACTTCGGTCACCAGCGACGGCCAGGTGATCCCAGGAGGCGAAGGAACAACTGGCCTTCTGACAATCAACGGGAATTATACGCAGACCGCGACCGGCAGCCTGAACATTGAGCTCGGCGGCACGGGGTTCGGGGCCAGCGATTTGCTCGCTGTCTCGGGTGCGGCCTCGCTCGGCGGCACACTTGATATCGCCACGCTCGGCAGCTTTGCACCCGCTTTCGGCAATACGTTCCAGGTCATGACCTTTGGATCCTCGGCCGGCAACTTCAACAATATAGCGGCACGAGCCTGTCGAACGGGCTGTTCCTCGACGCCGTTTTGAGCCTCAGCAACTTGACCCTCGCCGTGGATCGCGTCGCCATCAGTGGGCGCCGCCGTTCCCACTGCCGGGGAATCCCATCGATCTCATGGCCGCTGTCACCGGCCCGGTGCGGGCGGCTCGTTCATCTACTCGTGGAGCGTCACCCAGAATGGGAACCCGTTCGGCTCCGGCTCGGGCCCAGTGTTCACGTTCACGCTCAACGTCAACGGATCCTACCTGGTGACGCTCACGGTCACCGACGTCATCGGCGGAAACGGAGTCGTTACACAGTCGATCGTCGTGGCTCCTTCCATCTTCGTGCTCAATCCGACCGCCAGCGGTGCTCTCACGCTTTCGGGCAATGCCAGCATCAACGTCCCCGGCGAGGTCGTTGTCAATTCGAGCTCGTCGACGGCATTGAGCGTCAGCGGCAACTCCAGGCTCAATGCCGCGGCCATTGACGTGCCTCGCCGGAGGGTTTCAGAAAACCGGCAATGCAACCATCAGTCCCGCGCCGACGACGGGCGTCTCGGTCGACGACCCGCTCGCGTCGCTCGGCGGTCCGGCGCCAGCGGCACGCCGGTGGCTGTGAACTTGAGCAACGGTACTCTTTCGATCAGTCAGGGGGTTTACAGCCAGATCAGGGTCTCCGGTAATGCCAGCCTCACGCTTCTGCCTGGCACCTACGTCATCGAGGGGGGCGGGCTCACGGTCAGTGGCAATGCCAGCATCAGCGGCCACAATGTCTTCATCTACAATGCCGGCGGCAACTATCCAGGCAACGGCGGCAACTTCGGCGGCATCACCTTGAGCGGCAATGGCATGTTTGACGGTGTCTACCCCGAGATCTGCTTCGAGATCGAGATCCAAATCCAGCATGTCCTTCGGGTACCCTGTCTTTTCTACGACCAGCGCGAGAACGCGTTCCCTGACGGAATCGCCCGCATCCTGTTTCGGAGGAAGCACTGCAGATGCAGATGCCGTAGGCTTGATCTCTTCCTTAGCCACCGGCGGGACCGAGGCTGGAGCCGTGCCCGCCAGGTCGGGGCGGTTCTCAAAGACGAACCGGATGACGTGGGCTAATGTGGGATAGTCTCGCAACTTACGGTTCTCATCGCGCGGAATGCTGTAGATCTCGCGAATTGCCGCGAACATTTCGGCTTGTTTCACGGTGTCGACGCCGAGGTCAGCTTCGAGATCCAAATCCAGATCCAGCATATCTTTCGGATAGCCGGTCTTCTCTACCACCAGCGTGAGAACCCGTTCCCTGACGGCATCGCCAACGACGACTGGCGCGGATGTCGCAGGGAGTGCCGGTTTCTCAACCACCACAGTGGTTGTCGGCGTTGTGAGTTTGATTTCTTCCTTCGCTACCGACGGGCTCGCAGTGGCCAGGTCGGGACGACTGTCATACACGAAGCGGATTACGTGAGCTAACGTGGGATAGTCGCGCAACTTACGGTTCTCGTCGCGCGGGATGCTGTATATCTCACGAATGGCCGCGAACATCTCTGCTTGTTTCACGGTGTCGACGCCGAGGTCCGCTTCGAGGTCAAGATCCAAGTCCAGCATGTCTTTCGGATACCCAGTTTTCTCTACCACCAGTGCGAGAACCCGTTCCTTGACGGCCTCGCCAGCGGCGGCTTGCGCAGATGCGACAGCGGGCGCTGGTTTATCAGCGATGACAGAGATTTTCGGCGTTGTGGGTTTAGCTTCTTCTTTCGTTGCCGCCGGTGTTGCAAGGAGGTCCGGGCGTTGCTCATACACGAAACGGATGACGTGTGCCAACGTTGGATAGTCGCGCAGCTTGCGGTTCTCGTCGCGCGGGATGCTGTAAGCCTCGCGGATTGAGGCAATGACTTCCGCCTGCTTAACGGTGTCGACGCCCAGGTCAGCTTCGAGATCGAGATCCAGATCGAGCATGTCAACCGGATAACCAGTTTTCTCAGACACCAAAGCCAGTACTTTCTCTTTCACCGGATCTCCTTTCGCCACCGATTTTGCGGGTGCGGAAGGAACGACCACGGCAACTGGAATTTCCACTGTTGGTTGGGTCACCTTGTTCAGCACGGGCTTTGGCTCCGGCTTCACAGAGAGGACCGGGGTGGCTGGGGACGGTGCTTGAACAACGGGCATGGGGGCCTGCGCCGGGTGCTTCGCCTGAGCGACTTCGGCGACCCGCGCTGCCAACCCTTGATCCCGCACCCGCAGCGTGCGGTGGACTACTTCCAGGTCTGCGGCCGGACGGCCCGCGATTCGACTCAGCCATGCATTCCAGGCGGTGGCGTCGGCGATGCGGTAGGCATAGCCCAGAGCGTTTGGGCTGCGACGGATGCCGTCCTTTGTCTTCACCCAGTGCAGCAGCATCATGCTGATCTGCGAACCGAAACCCGCTCCCAGATGTATCGCGTACTCGACCGGATAGGAACCACCTTTGGACAGGTTCAACTGCCCTAACTCCGGATCAACTTCCTTGAAGTTGGCGACCGGGGGCACGCAGCCGGTTTCGAGCGCTTTGACCGCAACGACATCTTCGATGCCAGTGCCCATTGCGTGACCGGTAAAGCCCTTGGTGTTGGCGATCACGATACTGTCCGCGACGTCGCCGAATACGCGGCGGAGCGCGTGGATCTCGGCAGAGGCGCTGCCGCCCCGCGCCGGTGTGTAGGTTTCATGAGAAACGAAAACTGTCTGCGGCGCGATCTGGCGACGCGAAATGCCGCTGTGCGCTTCGGCTCTTGCCACCAGGGTCTCCATCACTTGGCCGATGTGCTGGACATCGAGACGAGTGCCGTGGAAGGCGCTATTGTTCGTCGTGGTGGACAGCACCTCGCAGATCGGTTGTATTCCGCGTTCACGCGCGGCGTCGGCGCTTTCTACCACCAGAGCCGCGGCGCCCATGCCGATAAGCATGCCGTGGCGTCGGCGGTCGAAGGGAATGGCGGCATCTGCAACCACTTCGTCAGTGGCGGCGGCTCCAGTGGCCAGGAAGCCCGCGCCCATCCACTCGATCAGATGGTCGGAGGTAACGTCGTCGGCCGAGACGACAATCACCCGGTTGCATCGCCCGGCGTGGATCCAGTCCTGCGCCAGCGATACCGCCTGCGTGGTACTGGCGCAGGCAGCGTTGAGTTGAGTGTTGGGACCGCGGGCGCCGATGAATTCGGCGAACTGCGAATGTCCCATGGACAGGACTCGGAGCAAGAAGCGCCGGTCGAATACGTACGGTTCTTTGTCGATGGCGACGCGCAGTTCGTCGATACGCCGCTTTAGTTCTTGCACCAGGGTGGAATGGCCGTTCCCTTCAACCGCACCGGCGAGCAGGCTTTCGAGCGTGGCCAACTGCTCACGGCGTTCGTGGTCCGCGTAGTAGCGCGCCATCTCATCGGCGAACGAGTCGTACCCGGGGAAAGCGGAAGCGAAGATCACACCGGTGTCGTCACGTAATGCGTCTGGCAATCCCCAGCGGTCCGGCAATTGCGTGCCTTTGGTCGTGGTCTTATAGCGCATGACCAGCGGGATGCCGGCATCGCGTAACGCGTCGATTCCCGCAGCGATCGCCAGTTGGGTGACAACGTCGAGCGCGGCCACGCGTTCGGAGGAAATTCCGAATTCCTCTTCCAGATTAAAAGCGCCTCCGCGGCCCGCCAGCTTGATGACGTCCGCGACATCTGTGAGGGTCTCAAACCTGGCTTCTCCGCTCTCACTCTTCACCAGGCGTGTGATGTGTTTGTCGAGCATGGCGCTTGCCGGAAGTGCGCGGGAATCGGGTTGATGAACTGATCGCCCCGCAAGATGCGGCCGATGTTGGCATCATCGAAAATATGCTCGGTGCCGGGCAAGCCCAGCGCCGCTCCCGTGATGACCACTGGAACGTTCGCAGAGACGTTCTTCTGGCCGCGATAGATCTCGTAGCCGCGATCGAGAACATCGGCGAACAAATGTCCGAGTTCGTTGTAGCGATCGCCGTTTGATGGCGTCACTGGCGTAGTTGAGGAACTTGTCGCAGATGCCGCCACAGGAATTGGTTTAGGGATTTCCACCGGCGAGGAAACGGTCGTCACGTCACCGCAGGCTCGCGCAAGGCTTCCCCGGTTCCACGGCCCAATCCCGCCGCATAAAGGCCGCACAGCGCCTGGTTGAAGGCGACGATGTCACCGACCTTCGGGTGATTGGTGAACAACGAAACCACATCGCTGTGGCCGCCGAGCACATCTTCGGCAAATCCTTGCAACGCCTTCTTCGGGCCAACTTCAACAAACACGCGAGCGCCGGCATCGTACAGCGTGCGCAACCCCTTAATAAACTGCACTGGAGAAGCAACCTGCTGGGTGAGAATGTCCAGCATCTGTGGCACGACGTCGGGGCCCGTGGGATAAAACTCGCCGTTGGTGTTGGCGACGATTGGCAAACGGGGCGATTGAAGATGCAGCCGCTCCAGAACTTGCCGTAGAGGCTTGCTGGCTCCAGCCACAATCGATGTGTGGAAGGCGTGGCTGACGGGTAACGCAGCCACGTCATAGCCAGCTTTTTGGAAGGCTTCCATGGCCTGCTCGACTGGCTTGCTGGCGCCGCCGATAACCGCCTGGCGGCTGCTGTTGAAGTTGGCGATGACCACGTAGCCGTCAATCGTCTTCAGGATGCGCTCGACTTCTTCAAGCGGAGCAAACACCGCGGCCATGCGGCCGTTGTCGTTCATCGCTACCTGAGTCATTCCGCGGCCGCGAGCGCTGACCGCCTCCAGCGAGTCAGTAAAGGGTAGGCCACCTGCCGCGACCAAAGCTCCGTATTCGCCCAGGCTGTGTCCCATCGTGAAGTCGGGTTCGATGCCGTAAGCGGCCAGAAGCCGGGTCAACGCAAGATCGATGGCCAGCACGGCCGGCTGAGTAATCTCGGTCTGGCGCAGATCCTCTTCGGCCTTGGCAACCGCGTCGGCATCGTCGTGGTCAACGAAGATGAATTTGCTGAGCGGCTTGCCGAGCAAGGGTGTCATTATGCGATCGGCTTCGGCAAAGGTTTCGGCCACAATCGGCTCTGTCGCTCGGAGCAGCTTGAGCATGTTCGCGTACTGCGAGCCCTGACCGGTATAGAGGAACGCCACCTTGGGAGCTGGACCATGACCGCGGAAGATGCCTTGCGCACGCAGCGCCTTCCATACCGCTGGTTGATTAGCTGACAGCGCTTTGAGTGCATTGCCAGCTTTGTCCGCCAGTTCGGTAGCGTTGGCGTAGTCGATGGCCACGCGCTCGGGCGCGCGCAGGTCGGATTCAGACGGGGCTGATGGCGCGGGTGCCTTGCCTGCCTTGGCATCCTTCTCCACTGCCCGTACACGCTCGATGAGAGCAGCTTCAGTTGCGGCGCCGATTACCAGAGCTCCGCGTAACGGAGCTTTATAAGAAGAAGCATTAGAAGTGCGGGAAACATCTTGCGTATTCATAATTGACTCTTTCACTGTCGTCGGCGGCTCACTGACCGCCACTGACCGCTTGCCGTTTCCGTTTCCGTTCAACCTGTGGGGAATGTATTCTTCGAGTACGGCGTGGAAGTTGGTGCCGCCAAAACCAAAAGCGCTCAGGCCGGCCCGGCGCACGCCATCGGCTGGCATCGTCCATGGTTTCAGTTCGGTATTGACGTAGAGGGGAGAGTGGGCAAAATCGATGTTCGGATTGCGATGCTCGCAATGCACGCTGGGCGGCAGTACCTTGTCCCGAAGCGCCAGGGCGGCTTTCAGCAATCCGGCTGCGCCGGCTGCTCCTTTGAGATGCCCAAGATTCGATTTGACCGAACCAAGCGCCACTGAGTGCGGGGGGAGATGAGAACTGCTGAGCACGTCGATCATGCTTTGCACTTCGACGACGTCGCCCACGGCGGTGGATGTGCCATGGCCCTCGATCAACGTGACAGTAGCTGGCGACAGTCCGGCATTCTGCCAGGCGCGCTCGATGGCCAATTTTTGGCCGACCGGGTTGGGCGCGGTGATGCCCTTTCCCTTGCCGTCGCTCGCTCCGCCGATGCCGCGCAGCACGGCGTAGATCTTGTCGCCGTCCCGCTCAGCATCGGCCAGACGCTTAAGCAGAAAGATTGCGGTGCCTTCGCCCATGACGAAGCCGTCAGCCCCTTCGGCATAGGGACGAGTGCCAGTCGCGGAGAGCGCACCGATCTTGCAGAACTTGATGTAGGTCGAGACGCCCATGTTGCGATCGATGCCGCCGGTAACCGCAAGGTCAAAATCGTTCGCAACCAATCCCTCAGCAGCCGAACTGATGGCCGCCATCGCGGATGCGCACGCAGCGTCCACAACGTAATTGGGTCCGTGAAAGTTGAAAATGTTCGCGATGCGGCCGGCAATGCAGTTGGCCAATTCGCCCGGCATGGTGTCTTCTGTAACGTCCTGGATGCGGTCGGCCATCCGGTCGTGCAATTCCCGGGTAATGTCGCGGCGCAGCGCTTCCGGCAAGCCGGCGAAGCTGGTACTCTCGGCCAACTCATGGGCATATTCCGGAAAGTACAGGCGCAACGCGGTGAAATAATGTTTTTCACCCGCCATGGCATTGCCGAGGATCACTGCTGTGCGATCGGTGTTCAGCGGCCGCTTGGGATAGCCGTAATCTTCCAGCGCTTCGCGGGTGCAGGCGATCGCCCATTTTTGCGACTCATCCATGGCAGCGATGACGCGCGGCGGGACGCCAGACGCCACTTCATCGGGTCCCACACGTAGTCGCGCACCCAGCCGCCAATGGTGGAATACGTCTTGTCCGGCGCACTATGGTCGGCATCGTAGTAGAGCGCCGGGTCCCAGCGGTCGCGGTCAACCTCAGTGATGCTGTAACGCCCGTTCTTCACGTTTTCCCAGAACGCCGATACGTTCGGGGCGTCGGGCAGAATGGCTCCTGCTCCCACAATTGCGATGGCGCGATGAGAAGTGCTTTCCATGACTGAACTCCTATAAAAATCAATCGCTACGCGGCCGCTTCCAAACGCTTGGCCGCGCGGCCGTACAGTACGTCTGCTATGTAATCCATGTCCGAAATAAGGCCGGACTGCGCGCGGTGAATGGCGGGCAATCCCAAACTGGTTTCAAACGCGGGGATCTCGGTATCGCTAACGCCCCCGGCTCCGATGACCCAGCGCAAACCTTCTTCGGCCACCTTGAGCGCGGCCTCGCGGGCAAAGACTCGGCTGATCGCTGCCAGCCCCGCCGCGTCGAAGCGCCGGTTAGCTTTTTCGTTCAGCTTGCCATCCGCCAAAAGCGCGGCGCGACGGGACAAACTGCCCGCGCACTCGGCGTAGGCGATCAACTCGCCCAGGCGCAGAAGAATATGTTGATAGCGGGTCAGACGCGCAACCCGCGCTTTTTCCATGACCTCGGCCAGTGCGTGCAAAGCCAGCGCTGCAATATCAGCGCCCACGTTCGGATGGCGGGCGTGCAGCGCTTCGAATTCTCGCGCTTGCTCGTGATAGTGCTGCCCGCGCGTTTTGAGGTGAGACTGCCAGCGGTCGCGGCTGATGGTCATCTCCATAATCTCGGAGGTGCCTTCGTAAATCGTGGTGATGCGAACGTCGCGGCTGATCTTCTCCACCATGTATTCGTGCGTGTAACCGTAACCACCGAGCGCCTGGATGCTGGCCTCGGCGGCTGCATTCCCGGCCTCCGTCGCCATGTACTTGGCGATGGCGCCCTCGGTGTTCAGGCTGCCTTCGACGCCGGCGTCGATGCGCTCCGCGGTTTCCTCGATGTAGGAGCGGGCCGCTTCCAGTCGCGCCACGTTGGGCACGATCAGCTTGTGGGTGTATCCCTGCTTTTCCGAGAGTGGTGCTCCAGCTTGAATGCGCTTGGTGGAATAAGGAATGGCGCGGTCGAGCGCGGCCCATCCGCCGCCAAGTCCAAACGCTGCGACCATCAGGCGCGTGTAGCCAAACACGGCCTGCGCCTGATTGAGTCCCTGACCTTCCACGCCGCCGAGCAGCCGGTCGGCATCGACATAAACGTTGTCTAACGCCAGAGCTGCGGTGTTGCTGAGGCGGATGCCGTGCTTGTCTTCGGGCTCGTCGTGGGTGAAACCCTTCGCGCCCTTTTCCACGACGAACCAGCTCGGACCGCCGGGCGTGCTGGCCAGAATCGTGTAGGCATCGGCGATTCCGCCGTTGCTGATCCACTGCTTGTTGCCGGTGATTTTGTAGCCGACGACGTGGCCGTTCTCGATGACCCGGTCCGCGGTGGTGCGGAGCGCTCCCAGATCGCTGCCGGCTTCCGGCTCCGTGGCGCCGTAGGCGAACAGCAACCCTTCTTCTGCGATACGCGTCAGCCAGAGCTTTTTCTGCTCTGGAGTGGCGCCGACCGTGATCGGATCGCTGCCCAGGAACGTGGCCAGCACGGCCGTGGCGACGCCCAGATCGATGCGCGCCATCTCTTCGCAGACGCAATACACATCGAAGGTGCCGCCGCCCATGCCGCCGAACTCTTCGGGAATGAACAGGAGTTGAATGCCCAGCTTGTCCGGGCTGCACATATGACGAACGATTTCCAGCGGGCATTCATCCTTGTCATCGAGTTCCCGGAGTACTTCGTCGGGCAGACGTTTCTTGGCGAAGTCCTTGAGCGACTTCAAACTTAACTTCAGCGTTTTACTCGTGATCATGGGTGGTTCCTCTCTTTGCTATGCTGCGCTGCGCAGTTCGCGAACTTTGTTGGTCAATTCCGGCAAGAACTCCAGCATGTCATCGACAATTCCGACATCTGCCACCTGAAAGATCGGAGCCTTGGGGTTCTTGTTGATGGCGATCAGGAACGGGATTACCCTTAATGCCAGCCAGATGCTGGAATGCGCCACTGATGCCGCATGCCAGGTAGACCTTGGGCTTGACGGTCTTTCCGGATGAGCCCACCTGACGCGACTTCTCCATCCACTTGGCGTCGACCACGGGTCTCGAGCAGCTCACCGCCGCACCCATGGCGTCGGCCAGTTCCTGCGCGATGGCCACATTGTCTTTTTCCTGAATGCCGCGGCCGATGGAAACCAGAATGTTGTGCTTGGTGATATCGACATCACCCGCCTCGGCGACGACCGTCTCCAGATAGCGTCGTCCCGCCGTAAGCGCGCCGACATCAGCGGACTTGTCGACGACAGCCGCGCTGGTGGGAGCGCCTTCTTGCGGTTTGAACGCGCCCGGACGTATCGTGATCACCGCGCCCGATGAAATGTCACAGCGAACGTGAGCGCTCACCTGTCCGCCGAATTCCTGGCGAACTACTTTGAGGCCGGTGCCTTCAACTCCCG
Organism: uncultured Acidobacteriota bacterium; assembly: GCA_963820925.1. Taxonomy (GTDB): domain Bacteria; phylum Acidobacteriota; class Terriglobia; order Terriglobales; family Acidobacteriaceae; genus JABDBE01. The sequence continues at coordinate 582,375 of CAWGBX010000006.1, read as the reverse complement.
CGATGTCCAACACGTCGGAGACGAAAGCTGAATTCAGCTTGATGGAAAGACCTGGCGCCAGATCGATTCCGAAATGCTCATGGGCAACCAACACGATGCTGTTGCCCGGCAGCACCTTGACCAGAGCTTTCCGAATCAGTTCAGCATTGGGATAGGCAAGAGCGTCGTTACCGATCTTCCAGATCTCAGCGTAGGAACCGTGAAGGGCTTTGCAGACGGCATCAAGGTCCGCTCCGCAACCGGCAAGAATGGCTGTCGGCGACGCAGCGGGATCGATCTTTCGGGCCGCAGCCGCCAGTTCGAACGCGGAATCGTCGACCACGCCACCTTTATGTACGATGTAAGCGAAGATTCGAGCCATTATTTCAACCCTCCTTTGGCTGCTACTAACTCCAGAACTTTGTCGATGTTCTCTTCCCTGCTGCCGTGTAGAATTTCGGCGCCTTTGCCCAGCGCGGGGACGAAGTAGTCCACCCTCTTCACTTTCGCGGCAGCTTGCCCGACAGCACTCGGATCCAGCCCAAGGTTGGAGGCGTCGAAAGTCGGGATTGGGATAGAGGCCACTTGCCGGATGCCTTTCATGCCGACATAGCGAGGCTCATTGATACCGGTCTGAATTGAAAGCACACAGGGCAGATCGATCTCGCTCATCTCTTTGTTGCCGCCTTCAATTTCCCGGCTGATCTTCAGCTTCTTGCCGTCCAGGACCTCAATGGAATTGACCAGCGAAGCAAACGGATAGTCGAGCATGGCCGCCAGCATTCCGCCGACCTGAGCGCCACCGTCCTCGGCCTGGACCCCGGTCAGAATCAGGTCGTAACTTCCCTTCTGGACGAAGGCTTTCAGGATGGTGGCGATGCCCCTGCCGTCCGATCCGCTGAAGGCTTCGTCGGCGATCATCACGCCGTGGTTTGCGCCCATGGCCATCTCCCGGCGCAGGATCTCCTCGTCATCTTCGCCACCGACCGTGGCGACCGTGACGTTTCCACCCACTCGAGCGACGATCTGAAGCGCCTCTTCGACCGCGTAGTTGTCTGCTTCATTGACCGAATAGACCAACTCGTCGCGCTCGATGTCGTTTCCTGCGCTGTTGAGCTCAATCTCGTTTTCCGAAGTGTCAGGCACTCTTCGTACGCAAACTAGAATCTCCATATTCATCCTCCAAAATCGTTCACGCCACTTTCGGACTTTCATGTGCGATCTGTTGATCCACCAGTTCCGCCAGATCGATGGCGGTCATCTTTCCTTCCATGCCTGCGACCTTGATCGCATCTTCGATATTCACCATGCAGAACGGGCACGCGGTCACAATCACATTGGCCCCGGCTTCAGCGGCCATCTGGACTCGCTTCACGCCCATTCGCTGATCTTCTTTCGGCTCGTAGAACAGCATCAGTCCGCCACCACCGCAGCAGAACGAACGGTCTCGGGAGCGGCTCATTTCGACTCTCTTCAAACCGGGAATCGCATCCAGCACATCGCGCGGGTCGTCGTAAATCTGGTTGTGCCGCCCCAGATAGCAGGGATCGTGATAGGTGTAGACATCGTTTGCGTTTTCTACAGGATTGAACTTGATCTTGCCGGCTTTCACTTCTCTGGCGATCACCTGGCTGATATGCTCCACCGGCGGCACATCCTTGTAGTCGTGTTTCAGCGCGTTGTAGGCGTGCGGGTCAGCAGTCACGATCCGCTTGACTCCTGAGGCTTTGATGGCATCCACGTTGTGGTCTCGCAAGGCCATGAAAAGCGTCTCCTCGCCGAACCGCCGGACTTCATGGCCGCTGTCTCTTTCGGCGGCGCCGAGAATTCCGAAATTCTCTCCGACGTGGTCGAGGATCTTCGCCGTGGCTCGCCCAATCGACTGCATCCGGTCATCGTAGGAAGTGATGCTGTCGACAAAATACAGAGTGTCCGCGCCGTTTTTCCCGTCGAGGACTTTGACGTCGCAGGCTTGCTGGAACTCTTTGAGCTTTCGTCCAGTCGCCCTTCTTCTTTTCCATCTTGCCGTAGGGATTGCCGCGGCTCTCGAGAGCCTTCAGAGGTTTCTGCAGGGACTGGGGCACGTTCCCGTCATCGATCATGCCGCGCCGCAAATCCACGATCTTGTCGATGTACTCGACCAACAGCGGGCATTCTTCTTCGCAGGCGCCGCAGGTCGTGCAGGACCAGATTTCATCCTCGGAATAGAGGTTGCCGATCAATGGCGTCCCGTTGTTCGAGGTACCAAAAACCGGATAGTGCCGGAAGCTGTAATCTCTCGCTTTGGTGGTGATGAATCGTGGCGACAGCGGCCTTCCCACGGCATTGGCCGGGCAATTGTCGGAACACCGGCCGCAGTCAGCGCAGGAATAGAAATCGAGCATGTGCTTCCAGGTGAAGTCTTCGAACGTTTTTACGCCGAAGGACTTCACCTGATCGAGATGCTCATCGCTGACGCCCCATCGCACCGGCTTTAGAATTTCCCGGTCCAGCTTTGCGAAATAAATATTGAAGAGAGAGGTTTCCACGTGGAACTGGATTCCAAAGGGCCGGTAGCAGAGCAAGAAGTAAAAGGTCACTTCGTGCAGAAGGTAAGCGCCGAAGTAGAGTCTTCCGAGAGTGGGCAATGCAGTTGAGGCGAAAACGCTTTGCAACATCCACGGCAGCGAAAATACGGCCAACACTTCAAGCGGTTGGCCTTGCTGCGCCTGGGCGGCGGCCTTGGCGGCTGCAAAGAGGCTGTCGGCCACCATCAGGGTTGCGATCAGCGATAAAAGGAAGATGGCGTCGGCGGTGTGAGCCTTGCCGTATCTTGCCGGCACAGCGTATCGTGCAGGTCTAAAAACCAGGCGGCGAATCACCGCGATCACCATGCAGAGGAAAACAATGGTGGCGGCATAATCCGTGATTGTGTTGTAGATAGGGCCGGCTCTTCCTGAAAGTCCGGGCATGACGAAATTCTCGGAGACGCCGACAATCAGCGTCGTGAAGGCACGCATCGCCAGGAGGATGAAACCGGCGAAAATGAAAATGTGAAGGATTCCGGCGGTCCGGTAGCGTGGCTGCTTCCACTGACCCAGCCAGAATTTCAGGACCTTGCCCATCCGCGCCAGTGGCTGGTCAAAACGAAAATCACGTTCTGCGCGAAGGAGAGGTACCAGGCGCTTCGCCACGATGTAGCCGAAACCCGCGACACCCAGAATATGAATGAGTATGAACAGGGTTCGGCCGGTGACCAACCAAGACGTTATTTGCGCAGCTGACTGGATGCCTTCCATATTTCTTACTCTCCCGCCTGGCGATCACTAGGCGATCAATCGCGTCAAGATTTTCTCCTCTTTGACTATTGGCCCTGGTGCTGGTGCTGTTGCTGTTTCGATTGGAGCGAGCGGCCGACGGGAAATCGATGCACGAACTGACGCCGGTGCGCGTGCCGGGGTGGATGCAACCTTCGGCTTCGCGCGTGCCTGCTCCTCCTTATTTTTCTTTTCCTTTTGTGGCGGTTTGGCCCCAGCGGCTTCCCGCAGCTCCGTGAAACTCAACTTCAGGAACGCTTCCAAACGCCGCAGATCCGGCGCGGCGTGCGTACATCCGCTAAACCCGAAATACGCCATGCCGTCGTAGGTCAAAATGGCGCAGTTGAGTGCCATCTCCCCGCCGACCGGGACATAGGGATAGCAATGCAGCATCTTGTGGCCCAGCAGATAGAGCGGCTGTTGCGGTCCGGGCACGTTGGTACAAACCATGTTGAAAGGCGTGAACGGCAACCGGCTGATAATGTGGCCGGCCACCGCTTGCGCTGAAGTCGGGAACATGCCGAGCAGACCGCCCGCCAAACTCACTAATTCGGCGGTATGCGCGCGTTTGAGAAGGTCGGTTCTTTTGTTGACGGCAGCCAGCAGTTTCCGAGGGTTGCGAATATCCAGCGGAAGGGTGACCGGAACCAGGGAGATGCGGTTCCCCAGGTCGCCCGCGCTATCGCCGCCGCGCAGATTGACCGGAACCATTATGCGGATCGTCCGCCCTTTAACACGGTCGCCATGCAGTTCGAGGTAGCGCCGGATGGTCGCCGTCACCAGGGCGAGAATGACATCGTTCACGCTGGTTCCGCAGGATTGTCGTATGGCCTTGACATCTGCCAACGGAATTCCGGCCCAGGCAAATCTCTGCGGTCCGCGGTAGAAAACGTTGAAGCGGAGCCGCTCGGTGGACGCGGTGAGTTCTGGAAGCAGGGCGAACTCATCCATACCCAGCTTTCCGCCATTCGCGGCGGCGCGCTCAGCCATGCTCGATACATCCGTGAGCGCGGCCAGAATTCGTTTGACCAATTCAGAATAGGAGTCGATGCAGCCGGTGGCTATCGAAGCCAAGGGGTCACGAGGGGGCGGGACTCGCAGTCGAAGCTTGCGTTTGGACACAGGAGGCGTCACCGGGCTCGCGTCCATGACCACGTTCATGATCCCAACCCCGCCGATGCCATCGGCGAGGCAGTGGTGCAGGCGGAAGATGAGCCCGCTGCGATTACCTTTCAGCCCATGCACCAGCGTCATGTCCCAGAGCGGGTGCTGCCGATCCATCACCGTGCTCAAAATCTTTCCCGCAAGCGTCTTCAACTCCGCGTCGGAACCGTGCTTGAGCGTCGCGTCGCGCATGTGGTTGCGGATGTCGAAGGTTGGGTCAAATTCCCAGCTGGGAAGGCCAATATTAAAGAGCGGCGGCATCACACGTTTGAGGTAGCGGGGGATAAGCGGCAACTTCGACTCGACGAACTGGACACAAGCTTCGAAAGGGATCTCGCCTTCAAAGACGCAAACACAGGCCACGTTGAGGGGCATGCCCTCGCGTTCGAGGTGGAGGAAAACTGTGTCTCCCCAGGAAAGGCGGTCACCTTGTGGTTGGCTTTGCATCGCAGCTCTCCTATTTCAGTTGCCGAACTTCAGTTGCCAAAACCATCGCGTATCTCAGTTCACGAAAGAAAATCGCGATGCTAGCTTCACCAGCTTGAGCACTTTGTAAACACCGACGTGAACGCCACGAAATGCAACCTTCACGCCTTTGTCGTCAGCTGTGCCCGCAAACTCCTCCATCGCCTTGAGCCCACTCGCGTCGATCCGGAGCACGGAGGAGAAATCCACTATCACTTCGTCCTCGGCGCTGTCCAGTTTTTCCCCAGCCTCTTGCAACCCTTGAACAACGCGCTCTTCATCAATCTTGAGCCAGACAGCCATCATTGCCATAACAACCACCCTCCGCTATGCGGTCTGTTGCAGAGATGCACTTCCCACCTTCTCCAGGCCTCGCCCGTGATAAGCCTTCCAAAACAGGTCGGCCAATTCGCTCATTAGTGGCATCCGAGGGTTCGACCGCCAGGACGGATCGTCGAATGCAAGCTTGGTCAGCTCGGGCATGGCCCGCTCGAACTCTTCCTTCGAGATTCCCAGGTCGGCGATCGAACGCGGGAACCCCAATTGATCGAGTAACTGTTCCGTCGCCACGATCAGGTTCCTCACCTTTTCCTCAACCGTGTGGCCGCCCAGACCGAGCAAATCCGCGACCGTCGCGTACTTCTTGTGGGCGAGATACCCTTTCTGATACGGCGACGGCACGAACTTGGTGGGCACGGATGCGTTATACGCAATCACGTGCGGCAGCATGAGCGCATTGGCCCGGCCGTGGGCCACGTGAAAGCGAGCCCCAAAAGCATGCGCCAGCGCGTGATTCACGCCGACCGACGCGTTGGAGAATGCCATCGCCGCAATGCACGACGCGTTGTGCATCATGGTACGGGCCTCTTCATCGCCGGGATGTTCATAAGCGATGGGCAGGTATTTGAACGCCATCCGGATCGCCTGCATGGCGTTGCAGTCGGTGTAGGCCGAACCGTAGCTGGAAACTACAGCTTCCAGCCCGTGGGTTAGACAGTCGATGCCGGTATCGGCGGTAAGGCCTTTAGGCATCGACATAACAAATTGCGGATCAACGATGGCCACATCCGGGGTCAGCGAGTAGTCGGCCAAAGTTACCTTGCGCCCGCGCTCTTTGTCGGTCAGGACGGCGAAAGGAGTGACCTCGCTTCCCGTTCCGCTCGTGGTCGCGATCGCAACTAGCCGCGCCCGATTAACTTTCTCGGTCGGGTACTGGACCACACGCTTGCGCAGATCCAGAAACGGTGCGGCCAGTTCTTCCAGATCAGCATCTGGCGACTCGTACTTGAGTTTCATGATCTTGGCTGCATCAATCACCGACCCGCCGCCCAGAGCAATGATTTGGTCCGCCTTGTAGAAATTGAGCGCCTCCACACCTTGCATAATCACCTTGACCTCGGGCTCCGCATCGGGAATGACCGAGACGTGAACGCGTGTACCTTCCGGAATGTAGCGCCGCACAATATCGACGTGGCCCATTTGCTCTAAAGACGGATTCGTAACGATGACGGTGGACCGGGACGGGAACTGGCGCACATTCTCCACCGCGTTCAGATTGAAATAAATCTGGTTGGGAACTCGGAACCACATATGGGCTTGTGTCCTCCGAGCCACACGCTTGATATTGAGGTAGTGATAGATATTGACGTTATCGGTTGTGCTGTTGCCGCCGCCGGTGCCACATCCAAAGGAGAATGTGGGCACCAGATCGTTGTAAACCGCGCCCAGCGCCCCAACTGAGCCCGGACAGTTCACAATGATCCGTCCCGCGTTGATCACCTCACCGAACCTGCGAATGATTTCCTCGTTGCGCGAGAAAATAACCGCTGTGTGTCCAAGCCCACCGGCATGATTTACGTCGACGCACACCTTGAGCGCCTCATCGACGGATTTCGCTCGATAGACCGCGAGCAATGGGAACAGCTTTTCCACCGACAGGGGATATTTCCGGCCCACGCCTTGAATCGGCGCAATCAGGAGTTTGGTGTCCGGTTTCACGGAAAGTCCGATAAGGCGTGCGATATCCGTGGCCTTCTGCCCAATTGCCGCGGGTTGCATAAATCCAGTCTCAGGATCGATGACGGTACGCGCCAGCAGTTCCGTCTCTTTCTCATTGCAGATGTGCGTGCCCAGCTCCGCAAATTTCTTCAGCACCAGGTCATAGACCTCATCGTCGATCACCACGGTTTGCTCTGAAGCACAGATGGTTCCGTTGTCGAAGGTTTTGGAGAGAATGATGTCCACCACGGCCGTACTCAGGTCCGCGGTTTTTTCCAGATAAACCGGCGTGTTTCCCGGGCCTACACCCAGGGCCGGTTTGCCAGAGCTATAAGCGGCTTTGACGGCACCCGGCCCACCGGTGGCGTCAATCAGACCAATGCTTTTGTGCCGCATCAGGTAGGCGTTATCCTGCAGCGTGTGCGATTCCAGGCAGGAAAAAACCCCTTCGGGCGCGCCATGCTTCAGCGCGCTCTCATACATGATCCTCACGGCCTCAGAGCAACAACGCCAGGCTTTGGGATGGGGACTGAAAATAACTGCGTTGCGCGTCTTGATGGCCATGATGCACTTGAAGAGCACCGTGGAAGTGGGGTTCGTAATCGGCGTGAGCGCTAAGATGACGCCGATCGGTTCCGCCATCTCCACCAGATTGCGCTCCGGAAACTCGCGAATGACGCCGACCGTACGTTTATCCTTGATGTAGTTGTAGGTGAACTCCGTGGCGCACCATGTTCTTGAGGACTTTGTCTTCCATAACTCCGAGCTTGGTTTCCTCAACCGCCAGACGGGCGAGAGGTTGAGCTTGTTCCAGGCCAGCCAGGACCATCGCCTTGACGATGCGATCAACATCCTCTTGGGTGAATTGGGTAAAGACGGCGGCCGCGGTTCTGGCTTGACTGACAAGTCTCTCCAGGTAGGCAATTCGTTCTTCGCTGAGTGTTTCTGTGACAACCGGGATCTGAACCCGCTCCAGCACTGCTTCACTCGTGTTCATTACTGCCCCCTCTACCTAATCTGTCGGAGTGCACTGCCTGCGAGGAGTACGCTCACTTTTTTCGAGTTCCTGGAACTCTTGCGGCTATCAGGACCGGCCTGATCGCTGTTACACCGTTGTTTCTATGCGTAGTCGATGGGATGATTGGTCAGCCAATGCTCATCGCGCACCCTGCCGATTTTCTCCAAAGCACCCCCGCGGCACTCGCGGTTAAATCGACGGCTTTCCCAAATGACGCCCGCTCCAAAGCCGATCGCGCCGCCCAGCAAACCGTAGACCAACGTTCTAATTATGGATTTCTTCCGGGACCCCGGATAACTGCCCAAAACACCGACGCACGCTCCAAGAACAGCGGGCTTCAAGGCGCCTCGAACCGACTCGCTAAGAAACGGAGTCAGAGATTCTCCGTTGAGAAATGCTTCTCGGCCAGAACGCGCTCCCTCAATTCCGGAATTCAAGAGCTCTCGGCCATAATCAGCATTCGACTTCGACCATTTACGTAGATCCATCGGATTCCTCGCGGTCCCAGATCAGGAGTACCAAGATCACTACATCACTCAGCGCCGAGCTAGTCGGTGGTACCGATCACGTCTCGTTGTGAGCGGCGTCACAGTTCGGAACGTTCGCGAGATGGACTGGCACACGAAGGCCAGCCCACGTAATCCTTTTAAAGTCGTTTGTTAACTAAGGTGGGAAGACTTCAGATGGGCTGACTTAGTTCAGGGGATCTGAAAGAGTGAAGACGTACTCGCTCACCAATCAGTCTAGGCTCCTGCGCCGTGCCTGTCAAAAGAAGGCTCGGCCAGCAATCGCTTTGATACAGCCGCGATTCCTGCAGGCCCTCTTGGGCTGCTGCCAAGGGTAGAGTCTCGCCTCTCGTAGTCCTCACACGTGGGCAACCCAGACGAAGTCGAGAGACCGATCCGTTCGCCCACGATGTGGGTTCCTTTCCTCCTGTACGATGCTATGCCAGCATGTATTTGCCGGCCTCGATGACTCTCTGTGCAATCGTCTGCCGCAGGGCCACAGTATTAAACGGTTCGTACTTGCACAAGCGGCGCAGGATGGCCATCTGCGAACGCAGCATGTCGCCTTCGCTGGTGGCCGCAATCACCATTCTTGCCGCACTTTCGATTCTGTCCAGTGCGCCGGCCATGTAAACGCGAGTCATGGCAATGGCATTGGCTGCGCCCGCCTCGCCATTCCGCGTGGCCAGTTTCTGGGCGCGCAGCACGGCTGACTCCATGGCATAAGTTTCAATCGTCATGTTGGCGATCGCTCCCATGATCTCCTGCTGGTCCTGGATCGCCTGCATGTATTTCTGGGTGGCAACTCCGGCGGCAAACAGCCCGATCTTCTTGGCCGCCGACACCAGTTTCCGCTCTTCCGCGAGCGGACCTTCGGGGCCGTCATCTCTTGTTCCGGACAGCACCTCATCCATCAGCTTCTTGATCGCCGCCATCAACGGAAGCTGCCCGGACATCGCCCGTTTCAGCAGGAAGCCGGTAATGACCAAGCGGTTGATTTCGTTTGTGCCTTCGAAAATCCGGTTGATGCGGGAATCGCGGTAAGCGCGCTCGGCGGGGTATTCCTCCACGAAGCCGTATCCGCCGTAGATCTGCACTGTCTCATCGACGACGTAATCGAGAAACTCCGACCCCCACACCTTGAGGATGGAGCACTCGACCGCGTACTCGTCAAATACCTTGCGAGCCTGGGCCGCGTCGTTGTGGGCATCGCCGAGTTGCTCGATGGCCGCGTCAATCATGCCGACTGTGCGATAGGCCATGGCCTCGCCGGTGAAAATGCCGGCAGCCATGTTGGCCAGCTTCTCGCGCACCAGTCCGAAATCGGCAATGACTTTGCCGAATGCCTTGCGTTGCTTGGCGTAGGCGATGGCGCTCTCCAGGGAATTGCGGGCCGCGCCGATGGTGCCTGCGCCCAGCTTGAAGCGGCCCACGTTCAGAACGTTAAAGGCGATGTGATGCCCTTTGCCAATTTCTCCAAGGACGTTCTCGACCGGCACCTTGCAGTCATTGAGAATGAGTGGACAAGTAGACGATCCGCGGATGCCCATCTTGTGTTCTTCGGCGCCCACCGCAAAGCCAGGGAAGTTCCGCTCGACGATGAACGCGGTGAACTTCTCTCCATCCACTTTGGCGAACACGATGAACAGGTCAGCGAACCCGGCGTTGGTGATCCACATTTTCTCGCCGTTCAGCAGGTAGTGTTTGCCGTCGGCAGAGAGCGTGGCCCGGGTGCGGCAATTGAGCGCGTCGGATCCGAAGACGATTCTGAAAGCGCATAGGCGCCCACCGTTGTACCGCTAGCCAGCCCGGGCAGATATTTCTTCTTTTGCTCCTCCGTGCCGAAGTAAACGATGGGCAGGGTCCCGATGCAGGCGTGAGCGCCCCAGGTCGTGCTGAAGCCGCCGTATTTCGCCAGACGGTCGGCAACAATGGCCGACGTGACCTTATCCAGTCTGCATGCCGCCGTACTGTTCGGGAACATCCACTCCGCTCAGTCCGAGTTCGCCCGCCTTCCTCACCAGTTCGCGGGTGACCGCGAAATCCTTGTGTTCCATTTTTTCGGCATTGGGGACGATTTCCTTGATCGCGAATTCTTCCGCGGTTTGCGCAATCAGCAAGTGCTGCTCGGTGAAATCTTCTGGAGTGAATACTTCGTCGGGCGTCCGGTCCTCGATCAGGAAACTGCCGCCGGAAATCTTGGTAGCGTTTGGTGCAGTAAACGTGGCCATATTTCACCTCGATTGAATCTTGTTCGAACGTTAAGGAACAGTGCTTTTCTCAGCCGTCCCATACTTTTGCCGCAGCTCTCGTTTCAAAACCTTGCCGGATCCGGTCTTGGGCAAGGCTTTCGAGAAATTCGACCGAGCGCGGACACTTGTAATGCGACAAGTCGCGAGCGGCAGAACTCCAAGAGGTCGTGTTCCCTGGCCTGTGATCCCGGCTTCAAGGTCACGAGCGCCTTCGGCACCTCGCCCCACTTCTCGTGAGGAACCGGAATCACGACCGCCTCGTACACATCCGGGTGGGCAAGCAGCACCTTTTCCACTTCCAGTGAAGAAATGTTCTCGCCCCCGCTCACGATGATCTCTTTCTTGCGGTCAACAATCTGAAGGTAGTTGTATCGATCCACGGTGGCGACATCGCCGGTGTGAAACCAGCCGTCCTCCATCGCGGCCGCCGTGGCCTCTTCTTGACGCCAGTAACCCTCCATCACGCCGTCGCCTCGTGCCACGATTTCGCCCATCGACAGTGCCATCGTGCGGTACATCCTTTCCGTCGGGGCCGACCACTCGAAGCTCCACTCCGGGAATTGCAAACCCGGTCATGGCCTGGCGGGCATAGCGTTGTTCCCCTTCGAATGGGAGGCCTGATTTCATTGGTGATTTGGCGAGCGTGGGACAAGTCTCGGTCAGACCGTACCCGGAGATGCAGGTGCAACCCAGCTTCTCCTCAACTTCCTTCACCAGAGTGGGAGATGAAGCTGCTCCGCCAATGCTGATGATCTGCAGGCTGCTTAAGTCGTATTTTGCTCTCGCGGGAGAATTCACCAGCGCTGTTGCCATCGTCGGCACCACGGCGCAACTGCTTACGCGCTCCCGCTCGATCAGGCGGAACACCTCCACCGGATTGAAGTGGTGAATCATCACGTGCGTGCCGCCGACCACCGTGATGGTGTGGGCGATGCCCCAGCCGTTCGCGTGAAAAAGCGGAATGGTGTGCAGCAACACCGCCTTGCACGACATTTCTCCGAGCGTGCTGGCGGAGGTCTGTCCTGCAGCGATCACTGACAAGGCGTGCAGATACACGTTGCGATGAGTGAGCATCACGCCTTTCGGGCGGTCGCTGCTGCCGCTGGTGTAGAAGAGTTCGGCGACCGAGTCCTCATCGATCTGCGTAAAGTCACACTGGAACGGAGGAGAAACTGACAGAACGTCGTCGTAGTTCCTCGGCGCCAGCCAGTTCGCTTGCGGTTGACCATCCAGAAGGAAAGAGGTCTCGATCGAACGGACGGCCGTCCGAAACGACTCCACCAGCGGCAAGAAGGCCGGTTCGACGAACAAGAACCTTGCCTGCGCATCATTCAAAACGAAAGCAAGCTCCTGCGGGCCCAGGCGAATGTTTAGCGGCACCAAAACGCAGCCGGCTTCCAGGACCCCGTAATAGGCCTCCAGCAGCCGATGACAGTTGGTGCTGAGAAAGGCGATGCGATCGCCAGGCTTTGCCCCTGCGGCGATGAGGGCGCCTGCCAGGCGCGCTGCGCGCTCGGCGAATTGCGCATACGTGAACCGCTGATCGCCGCACACCACTCCGACCTTGTTCGGAAACTGCTCACGCGCGTAGCGCAGGAAACGAATGGGAGTTAGTGGAATTTTCATCTGCGCCTCCCGATGGATGACAAGTATCCGCTGGCAGGAACCCGCCAGCGCAATACTCAGCTTGGATGGTCAATTGACAGCTGGCTTCGTCATCCTGCAGCGGAGCCGAAGGACCCGTGGGTGCGAACCTAGCGCCAGCCTCGCGGGAGATTCTCGCGTGCTGGTTCACACGCGCGAAGGCAAGCTTGTTCGCAGAACGCCCTCACGCGGTCTGAAGCGCTCGGCCGTGCGGGGTCCTTCGACTCCGTATGGCCCGCGCCCTCGTGCGGGCCATACTCCGCTCAGGATGACAGCTCGACGTCGTTCCCTGTCAGGCAGCTGCCGCAGCCGCTTTCTTCGGCGCCGCTTCGCGCGATGTTCTGTCTTGTGCGCGCGTTTGTGAGCGCCATTCGGCTTTACCATGACGTCCATCAACTCCTTTTGGGCATCGACGTAGCTCTTCACGCCTTCCCGCGTCAACTCTGCCAACGGCAGGAAGGGAAATGGCCGCAACAGTTCCAGAGTCTTGCCTGCGGTCTTCACGTTGGCGTTCATCTGCCGGCCGGCTACGTCAACCAGCTTCCGTTGCGCATCGATGAACGACTCCGTGGCCTGCCGCGCCAACTGGGACAACTCGGTCTTCTTCATCTTCTTGGCGCCATTGGTGTGCTTGCCGCCGGTGGCCTTGGCGGTCTCCTCGGCGATGACGTCCATGAAGTGCTTCTGCGCCTTCACAAAGTTTTCCATCGCCTCGCGGGCCAGTTCCACCACATGCTCGCTCTCGTACGGCTTCCCGGCCTTGGCTGCCTCCATCCAGGTATGAGTTTGCTTGCCGGCAATCTTCAGGAACTCCTGCTGCATGTGGATAAAAGTCTCCACGCTGCGCCGCAGCAGGTCGGTAACCGCCTGCGCCGCAGGCCATTCTCCGACGCGCTCCTTCACGCCGTTCATCAGGATTTCGTTCTGCTTTTGCCCCAGTTCAAGAAGGACTCTTCTGCCCTTCAATGAAGTTCGACATACCCTCGGCAGTCACTTCGCTCAGAATGGCGGTCGGGGAATGATTGGGATCGGTCAATTGTTGCCGCACAGAGTGCATTAAGCTTGCATTCTGCCGCATGGCGAGATCCAACAGGATCCGCTGCGTGGCAAAGAAGCTCTGGACGCCCTGCTGCGCCCAGCCCGACAGAAGAGAAACAAAGGATGACTCCCGAGGATGAGTTCGGGGGATTCGGACTTTACGGTTGTTGGCATTTGATACCTCCAATTTGCTGCATTGCAGCATCGAATTAAACTATACGATCTATGGGTATTTGTGTCAAGATATATTTGTCTTGTGTGCACAGCAGCATGGGCAGGATCTAGTGAAGCCGACGTCGCCGTCATCATCAAGAAATACGGGAATCGCAGGTTGTACGACTCCGCGGACAGCAGCTACGTGAATCTCGACGACATTGCCGGGTTCATTCGCGAAGGCAAGGATGTCAAGGTGGTGGACGCCAAGACCGGCCAGGACCTGACCCGCGTCACCCTGACCCAGATCATCACCGAGGATGCCAAGGAAAAGCCGACCGGCCTGCCGCTCGAACTGCTGCGCCAGCTCATCGTCGCCTCCGACGAGGTGCGGCAGGAATTCGTGATGTGGTACCTGAAATCGGCCTTTGACACCTATCAGAAGGTGCAGGACGCGGTGCAGAACCGGCTGGGCGAGGTCCAGTCCGCCATTCTGTCGCCGGTGGACATGATGAAGAGGTTCCTGGGCGCGCCGGCGGCCATCCCCGCCGCCAGCCCAGACCGAACCGGAACTCGATGCCCTGCGCAAGCGAGTAGCGGAACTGGAGGCCAGGCTGGAAAAACCGGCACTAGAGAAACAAGGCTCACGCCGGAAGCGCAAGAGCAAGGGTATAATCCGCAGTGGGCAAGCTTCCGCCCGCTGCGCGTGCTTAGCACAATGTGCGTAAATGCTGGATAGACTCGGGACGAAATTGCGGCGCAAACAGAAAAAGACCACGGGTTCATCAAAGGCGGAGGGCCGGAAGCAGCGCCCATAGGCCATTTGCAAGCCGACATCTCCCCGTGGACAGAAGCGCTGTTTGCGGCTGAGATTCTGTTGCTGCACGCGACTCCCGTCTATTACGGCTTCGGCGTACCTCGCGGCGATGACTCCGCCGTGGTCATCATTCCCGGTTTTCTGGGCACCGATCTTTATCTGATGGAACTCCACGCCTGGCTGGGGCGCATTGGCTACCGGCCGTATTTTTCCGGCATCGGCATCAACGCCGAATGCCCGAACCTCCTGATCCAGCGCCATCTGAACGAGACCATCGAAAGAGCCCTGGCCGAGACCGGGCCGGAAAATTCACTTGATCGGTCACAGCCTGGGAGGAGTGATCGCACGCTCGGTGGCGGGCCAGAGGCCACGAGATGTCGCTTCCGTCATCACGCTGGCCGCGCCCATTCGCGGCACCGTGACCAGTCGCACTATTCTCCACGCCACCGAAGCCATTCGCCAGCGAATCCTGCAGGAGCATGGCCAGGGAGTGCTTCCCGACTGCTACACCGGGCGCTGCACCTGCAATTTTATTGACTCGTTGAAGCGCGATATTCCAGACTCGATGGTCGAGACCGCGATTTACACGCGCGATGACGGCATCGTGGACTGGCGCTATTGCATGACCAGGAACCCCGAAGTCGACTTTGAAGTCCCGGGCACGCACATCGGAATGGCCTTTAATCCTTCGGCGTACACGATCGTCGCCGAGCGCCTGGCGATGGCGCAATCTTCCGACTGAGTCTAGCTTCCGACCATCTCCAATACCGCTCCGCTACCCGTCTCCAGTGTTTCCACCGGTTTGCCCGGCCGCTCCAGGCGGAGCACCGCTCGCCGCCAGGCTGTTGTTCGCGACTTCAAAGCTGCCCGTGCAATCGGTCTTCATGTAGGGAAGACGATGGATGCTCGACCCCGCGCCATCGATAGCTCGCTTCCAGCCGGCACCCACTCCTTCGTGGAACAACGGAAATTCCATGCAAATTTATCTGGGTCTCTTCTGATCTCCTGCAGATTCCGAAGTTCGTGCTTCTCTCCCTTCATGCCAGAGCACGGCTTTGCGAAAGACCAGCCCGAATGGCATTTCGTAGACCAATGCTTCCAACGTGCTGGCGCCCGCATCGGAGCGGGGAAAATATGCATGCGTCCAAGTCCAGAAGTTGCGATGCCGGTATCCACAGTTGTGTCCTTGAACTCCGAACCCCAAAGGGTTCCCCTCAAAACTCCGGCCATCCAGCGTGATCCGGCCGGAAAAAAGCGCGTCGGAATGCGGGGTTCGCGAGAATCCAATCCAGCCCTTGTTGCTCAGCGTGACGCGAAACGTGGAACGATAATGCAGAGTCCCATGAAATCGCGTGTCCGTCAACTTCCAACGCTCCTCTGGCAGGAGCTCTCGTCGATTCCATTGTTGCCGATTCGGAAGTGGAATGGATTTTGCCTTCTGGCGCTGAGATCCAGACCCTCCAAGGGAAATCCTTGAATGAAGCTTTGCGGTTTTCCATCCCGCGGAAACCATGTAGCCCATACCTGCACCGGCATTCCCCGTGGATCTGCCGGCGCAACCACCTCGGCCAGGATTCATCAGCAAATATCGAAACCACCACGCCCCGCGACCGTCCGCCAGGCCGAGACGAATAAACCAGACTTCGTAACGGCGCTGGGCAGAGAGTGATGAATACAGTTCGTTCAGTGTCTTCACAGACTCATCGTCTTATGGGCGGGACCCATCGTCGTCCGGGCCAGTTCAAGCAGTTGCTGCGCCACTGATTCTACGCCCTGTTCAACTTCGGGGGAAGGTGACGTACCAAAGCAAAACTGCTTGCCTTCAATACCGTAGATCAGCAGGGTTTGCGGCAAGCAGTTCATGGCGCGCGCCAATTCTACCGCTTCGCGCACGCCGAAAACATGGGTGGAATAGAAAAAGACATCGTCAGCCGGCCGGCCGCTGTGGACGTTCCATGGCCGAATTTTGCCGGGTGTTCCGCTGGGCGTAGCAGTCCCATCAAGACCAACCACCGCATCATCCAATCAGGAATGCCGCTCTATTTCTTCAGCAGGCTGGTATGGCTGGCCACGCACTCCCACTTACCATCTTCAAGAATCCAGGTATCGGTGAAGCGTCCCAGATGATCGTAGGCCCTGCCGTTGTAGGAGCCTTTGGTGTGATAAATCCCGGTCACCACTCCGGTGTTGCGATACAGGTTCACTTTCACGTCCTGGATGGTCATCAGGCTGGGCTTGAATTGCGGGTCTTTGATGTCCGCCAGAAACTTCCCGCGCTCGCTGAGCTCGCCGTCCCATTCCGTGTCCACGAAAGTGTCGGCGATCATGCCCTCCAACGCACGTTCGTCGCGATTCACCTGGGCATCGTTCCAGAGACGCTCGAGCACCACCAACCTGGTCGATTGCGAATCGTCTTTAACCGTCTGCCCGAACGCCCCCAGCGTCAGCAGAAAAAAGCATAGGGTGGATTTGATCATTGCGGTTACACCGTGTGTGCGCACGCCGACGTGCGCCTGCTATGCAAAAACACTACAGCCAACCCAAATCGCCCGCTATCGAAAACAAACCCTGCAGATTACCAATGTCATCGGCTCTCCTTCCGACGGCGGCTCTCCGTCTTCTTCTTCTCGTATACTAGGCCGGAAAAGCGGTTCCCATCCCAGAACAAGAGCTAGGCGTTCATCGCCACACATGACTGAACTCGGTCCATCGCATCCGCCGAAATTCCACCTTTCTCGCTTGTGCTGGATAGGGCTCATCTCGCTGGCCGTCGGTACTGGCCCCTTGCTCGTTATTATTTTGTTGGCCGCCCTGGGCCTTACAAAAGATCCGAATCCGAACCCGGTGGGCTTTGGCATTTTGGCCGGACTCACTCTTTGGCCAAGCCTCGGCCTCACCATTTGGGGTGGCGTGCAATCTTACTCTCGCTACAGATCCGCCGGAAAGCAATAAGGTACGACCGCGCCGCAGCACTACATTCATTTGACCATTTGTTTACTCCCCGTAGACAACCGTTCAGACGCTTCCGCATACGCTGCCTTCTGGACACTCCAAGGAGGCGGCAAGATAGTGAAACCCACGACTGCTCTATATTTCTGCTCGCTTTTTCTAATCGGAATTTTCCTGGTTACTGACCTGGCACAAGCACAGGCCATTTACCAGCAGACCAACCTCGTGGCGGATGTGCAAGGAAGAGCGCATCACACCGACCGGTTCTTGATAAACCCATGGGGCATCGCATTTAAACCGGGCTTCCCATTCATCGTGGCCGACAATAAAAGCGGAGTGGCCACCGCATATGACGCTTCCGGATCCTCGCAGCTACCCGTCGCTTTCACCATCCCCACTCCCCCCCGCGATCAGTCTCGGGCCACGCCCACCGGGGCAGGGTTCGACTTCACCTCCAGTTTTCTGGTGGCAGGAACTTCCGCCCAATTCATTTTCGCCACCGAGGACGGCACCATCTCCGGTTGGTGCTGCGTCGATGGCAATTTTCTGGAAGTCGCCATCCTGGCGGTCGATAATTCCTCGCAGGGTGCGGTCTACAAGGGGCTTACGATCCTTACACCAGACTGTTGCGCACCCTACCTGGCGGTCACGAATTTCAACAGCGGACTCGTCGAGCCCTACACCAACTTCTTCGTTCCGTTGGCTCCGCCGGGATCGTTCACCGATCCGGACCTGCCAGCTGGCTATGCGCCATTCGGCATTCAGGCCATTGGAAAACAGGTATTCGTGACCTACGCCCTGCAGGACCGCGCTAAACACGACCCGGTTTCCGCGCCCGGAAACGGCATCGTCAGCATCTTCGACCTGGAGGGCAATTTCGTAAGGCGCTTCGCCTCGCACGGGCGTCTGAATTCGCCTTGGGGAGTCGTCCAGGCCAGCCCCCACTTCGGCAAGTTCAGCAACGATATCCTGATCGGCAACTTTGGCGACGGAACCATCAACGCCTTCGACGCCGCCACCGGCAAGTTCCGTGGCCAACTCAAGAACGGGGCGGGCAAAGCCATCACCAATCCCGGCCTGTGGGCACTGACATTCGGCGCGCGCGGCACAGGCAACCCGAACACTCTCTACTTCACAGCTGGCTCGAAGCAGGAGCGTCACGGACTGTTCGGCGCGATTAAAGTCAGCAAACCCCCGCTTTGATCCTGAGGAAGCGCAGGCCTCCGCAAAACGAAGGCCTGCCCACGAAGGATCTCTGGATATAGGGCGGCCCGCATCAGCGTTGAGCTGACGAGGCCACCGGACCGAGACCTAAGACGAGACCCCGCGGGTGCCCCATTTTTCGCATTCCGTGTGAAAAGCGGGAACGGTACACCCGCTTTGAACCCGATGAAAGCTCGTCGGCTTCGAAGTATGAAGGCCCCACTTTCGCAAAGATCACGAAAAATCGGGCATCCAGCCTGAGCACTATACCCCTCGAAACTACCCTTGGGCAGGATTCATTCGCGGTTGTGAGCGTACTGTCTGATTACGTCATCTATCGCTTTACCCCAACTTAGTCCCGAACGAACAATGCTGGACCGGCAGAAACTAAAGTGTACCCAGCAGTGCATTGTCACGTTTCGTGCGTCCTCCTGCTTAGGTGTAAGATCCTGCGGTTAGGGTGGTGCATGGCTCGCCGCAAAGAAACGACCATTGAGCGCATCTACCGCGAAGTCACCGGCAACAAAATGCCCGCTGCTGTGAAACGCGTTCTTCTACCCAAGCGAAAGGTCAAGCGGCATTAGTGCTCTAGCCGGTGGAGGAACTGGGAATGCCAAGCGACGAGTGGATTAAGACACTTGCAGATGGCAGAAGAGTGAAATTCACCAGCCAAGAACTGCCGGACGAGGGGGCGTTCATCACCGCTCAGGTCGAAGGCAACAAAGTCGTCTATTCGATCGTATTGACCAATGCAAAAACCCCGCTTAGTCGTAATGAAGTTGAAAGTCATTTCGAGGGCGAGCTTCTAAAGAAGTAGCCCAAGACACCACCAAGGGTTCGGATTCGTCGATCCAACCTGCGCACTGCGACCTTTGACAACCGTAGGACATAAGCCTAGCATTGTGATTGAGCAAGCTACCTCTTCTTACTCTTTCAGGTCCCCTGAACTAAGTCAGCCCATCTGAAATTTTTCCTCTTAGGTTCCCTCTGAAGGAGGAATTACGTCATGACAATATTGACCCGTTGGGAGCCTGTCCGTGAGTTTTCCGCCATGCAAGACCGCATGAACCGCATGAATCGTCTTTTCCGTGAGTCGTACAGCCCCGAAGGCCCGGAGGAGGCGTTGACGACCACTGGTTTGGCACCGCCGGTGGACATCTATGAAGACGAGCACACCATCACTCTGAAGCTTGAAGTCCCGGGCATCGACGAAAAGGACATCGACGTCCGCATCGAGAACAACACCCTCACCGTCCACGGCGAACGCAAGTTCGAGAAGGGAGAGAAAGAGGAGAACTCCCGTCGCGTAGAACGGCAATATGGAATCTTTACTCGCTCGTTCACCCTGCCCAGCTCTGTGGACCCGGGGCAAGTGAGCGCCGATTATGCCAAGGGCGTGCTGAACATCAAGCTCGGCAAGAAGGCCGAAGCCAAGCCCAAGCAGATCAAGGTCAATGTTGGCGGCGAGAAGATCCTCGAAGCCAAGGCTGCCAGCAAGGCCGCGTAAGACCAACAGGCGCCGGAGAAAGTGGGAGGCGGCTTACATTGCGTCCCCCTTCTAGTAATTTCGACGTTACTTGTCCGGGAGTGGTTATGAACACTGGCACACATAGGATCACCGTACAAGAGAGTTTGGGCACAACTTTACAAGGCTGCGCTCTTTGAGTTGGACGCCAACAAAGTTTCACACCGAATTGCTGAAGCGGAAACAGCACTGGTGGCACGTGCGCGCGAACTGTTTCACTCAGCAGGAGACAATATCGAAGAAGAGCAGGCTGTAGATGAGGCCATGAATGCCTTGCACGCCCTGCGGAGCGCGTTGAAGTGCAGGCCAAACGCGAAAAATGCCTCTCAAGACCTAGCACGCTTGAAATCAACTGGAGGACACGCTGATGATGGATGCGAATTACATTTCGGAACGTCTCGGCAGCATGAGACAAGAAATAAGCGATCTCAGAGTCACGACTGCTCGCTATTGGAGCAAGGACCAGCACACCGCACTGGAGAGATCCGCTTTCGCCTTACGAAAGGGACGTTTGTTGGAGATCAAACGGGAAGTATCGGACATGATGAAACGCTGTGCTTGAATCCCGGTTGGCTTCCGGAGTTATAACCGTTCAGATCATTCATGCGGGTATGGATGGTCTGAGCGGTGAAGAAGTGTCACCCACTCGAATACCCTGAAAGCAGCAGCCACTATGGTCCGTGACCCCCGGAAAACATGGCAGTACTTCGCTCAAGCCGTCATTCAAGAAGAGGACCCAGAAAAGCTCACGTACCTGATGCAACAACTCTACCGCGTCCTGAAAGATAATGAGGAACAGCCCCCTCGAACCTTCTGAGGTTGAAGAGTGCGGCGAAGGATAAGGAAGGGACTGTTGGCTCATCCTTCGCAATTGGCTTAATATCGCGTTTATACCAACAACCCCGACCCATCAATTTTCGAGGCCCGGTCCGGAAATTCTGAAAACTCGTCCGTGCAACTCAGGCGAAGTTACAGAAGTACATGCACTTGTTTCATTTTGACAGAAGGTCTGTGGTCGGGGAGGATGGCAAGTATCCGTGGGTCCGAAATTAATCCGCAACCTTGGGAGAAAAATTATGAAGAAAGCGATTGCAGTTGTTGTTCTTTCTGTGTGTCTGTCGTTTGTTGCCGGAATCGCCGTTGCCGAGAGGGTTCGTGACTGGCACGACCTGGAAGCGGTGCATAGCCAGGTGCAAGAATCAATCCACGAACTGGAAAATGCCCGCGCCGCCAACCATTACGATATGGCTGGACATGGCGCCAAGGCGGAAGAACATCTGCGAGTAGCAGAGCACGAACTGCACGAGGCGATCGAGGCGGCAAAGGCAGCGCGGTAAGAACTGTCAGGTGTAGCTATCAGCCATCAGCCATCAATCATCAGCCGTCGGTGGAGCTCCACTGACGGCTGTTCTTGCTACTTTAGGAATTCCTGCCAAGCCCCAGCTAGCATTTAAGCTTGCACGCGCCACCTCCTTGGCCAAATTCCGGCGACGTAGGCCGGACCAGCCCCGTAATCGCGACAATAAAGATGACAACCATTTGACGCGCCGCTGACCACACAATGACAACGTAACTGGTTACCGCCCCTTAGACTCACCTAAGACGCTGAACATTCGGTCAATCTGACTGTGCTCAGCGAAAGAATCGAGGACAACACAATGAAGACACTCTTTTTGCTGGCAGTAGGGACCGCGCTTGGCATGGGAACAGCCTCCATGCTGCGCACCGATCACCCCAATCATTTCACCGGTTCGAGCGCGACCGTCGCTCAGAACAACGACGCAGCGTTTCGCGATGGATTCTTTCTGGGACGAATCGCAGCTGAGGCTGGAACCGCGCCCTACATTGCCATCGGTCGATGGTCAACGGCGGAAGACCGTGCCTCCTTCACCGCTGGCTATCAACGAGGATACAACGAAGTTCTCGCCAGCCGAACGGGGTCTTGAGCGCTACGGCCGGTTCTCGACCATTGACAGTGTCGGAAATGGCAAATATAGATTTTGACATGCCAAAGCACGGAACAGCTGCTTGATGTGCATGGAAAGCGAGCGAGACGCATGGCAAAGTTGATCTACTCAAATGCTCACGTCACTCGACGGTCACACGAAGACGAGCACGGCCACTTTGGCTGGGGCGCTTCCGAAGACGAAGAGGTGCACTCCTACATCAACCAGCTTGCGTCGCCATTCGGCACCTATCTCAACGGACGCAGGATGTACGACACAATGGTGTACTGGGAGGCCGCGCACACGATCAACCATAGTTCGTGCTCGACTGGGCGAGGCAGTGGCAGGCGGCGGAGAAAATCGGAAGGAGACATCTACATTCATCTTTGATTCAATTGGCCTTCCTTCGTCTAATGCAGGCTCCCACTTCCAAGACTCAACCGCCTCCACGGCTTTCTCGTCCAAGCCATGCCCAAGTGGTTTTAACACCTTAATGTCATGGGCACGCCCGTCGGTACCGACAATTAAAGCCAATGTCACAGTACCCTGAATGCCGGACCTTCGAGCCTGTTGCGTGTATTCGGGGTCAGGTTTGTATAGGTACAGCCATCAACTTGCCGGTCTTGGGTCGGAACGCACTACAATCTTGAATGTACGGTCCGGACGGAACTGGAAGATTGAGCGCCACCAACCGGTCTTTTTTTTGTGATACCGCAGTCACTCCAATGTAGCGTTCGCCACCGTCGGCTGATGCAACCTTAAGCCAGGGGCCCTCGCGGCTCAGCACTCTTACTGTTTCTCCACAGCTCAGACTTACAACTGGCTGGGAGACGCAAGGGTTCGAAAAAACCGGAGTCAGCCGATTTCTTATCACCCGACGAGCAACGACGTACCCCACCTTGGGGCATCGTCTGCCGCCAACTGCAAAGTGCATACCGAACAGCAATACATATTGGAGCGTTTGCATAGGCCACAATTCTCGTCGGAGCGGTACGACACGTCAACCCTTCGTCTCGTGCCAAGACCATGGTTGGCGTAACATCGCGATAGCGCTTGCCTTTCAAACTGACCCAGTACCAAAACGCGAAAAACGCTTGGTGGGCGGGCGTTTTGGGTGTAGATTGTTAACCGTAGTTTGAGCGGATTCTGACGTGCAACAAGCTGGACATCCCCAGTCCGGCAGCGCGGCGGCCAGCAGTTTCTGAACGACACCGGCCCCGCACAAAAGATCTTCACGAAAAATAAAAAGTGACGAGGAGAGGTGTATGCGTTTGCGGACAAGAATGATGTGCGTGCTTGCGATCATGATCGGAGTGGCCACGAGTGGACTGGCGCAGGCTCCCGCGGTTACATTTACCGACCTGCATGATGTCAACGCGAACAGCGGCGATATGCACAACTTCAACTCGGGTGTATTGGCGCAAGCGCGCGACGGGAATTTGTATCTCGAGGTGCAGTCGGGCGGGGCCGACAACCTGGGTGGCGTAGCGTCATTCTCTCCGCTGGGCGTGATGAAGACGGTGTTCAGCTTCAACGGCAGCAATGGTGTGTTTCCGACCGGCGGCTTGACCCTGGGCACCGAGGGCCAACTCTATGGCGATGCGCAGGAGGGCGTCACCGGAAACAACGGAGCGACGTTCAAGATCACGACCACCGGCGCCTACACTTCATTGCACAATTTCACCAATACCGGTGATGGATACGGCCCCGTCAACGCGCTGGTTCTCGCGGTGGATGGCAATTTTTACGGGCTGACCAACTCGAACCCGGAAACGTTTTATCGCGTAACCTCGGCAGGCGTACTGACCACGCTGCACACTTTTACCAACGCGGAAGGCTGGCAGGGCGGGCAGCTGATTCAAGGGAGCGACGGCAATTTTTACGGCGGGTTGAACCAGGGCGGCAATGGCTGGGGGACGCTGTTCAAAGCTACGGCGAGCGGCAAAGTGACGTTGCTTCACACCTTTGCCATCGGAGGCAGTGATGGGGCGAACGCGGCAGGAGGAATGGCGCAAGCTCCCAATGGAACATTGCTGGGCACGACCTACGGTGGGGGAACCAACGGGTTCGGGGTATTGTACAAAGTCACTTCAGCAGGCAAGTACACCGTGCTGCGAAACTTCACCTCGACGAGCGACGGCGCCAATCCGCTAACGCTGACGGTTGCCAGCGACGGCAACTTATATGGCGTGATGGTCAATGGCGGAGCCAACAATTGCGGAACGCTGTTCAAAGTCACGCCTGCGGGGGCGTTCAGCGTGCTCTTCAACTTTGCGAGCACGACTGGATGCAATCCGGCTTCGATGTTGACGCAGCGCACCGATGGCAAGCTCTATGGTGTTACCAACGCCGGGGGCGCACACGGCGATGGAACGTTCTACAGCGTGGACTTGGGCTTGCCGGCATTCGTGACGTTACTTCCCGCGGCGGGCAAGGTTGGGTCGAAGGTCGGCATTCTCGGTCAGGGATTCACTTCCGCCAGCGTGGTGAAGTTCAACGGCGTAACCGCGACTAAAGTGACACGCACCGGATCGACGTTCCTAGTGGCGACAGTTCCCACGGGAGCGAACGATGGTTTCGTGACGGTAACGACGGGATCGGTAACGCTGAATAGTTCGCAGAAATTCACGGTGCATAATTCGTGGGGTGCTGGAGCTGCAATGCCGGTCAAGGCCGTGGCCGCTTGCAGTGCCGTGCTGAACGGCCAGATTTATGTCGTGGGCGGATACAACTCGGCGCCGCTGACAAATGTTCAGGTCTACAACCCCGCAACGAACAAGTGGAGCGCGGGCACCGCATTGGCCACCGGGGTTTCCAACCAGGCATGTGCCGCAGTAAGCGGCGCGATTTATGAGTTCGGCGGAACAACCAACGGCGGTAGCACGCAGACCAAAGCAGTGTCCGCCTACAACCCGACCACGAAGGTATGGTCCGCGAAGAGTGCCATGCCGACAGCCCGCCAGGACATCGCTGCCGTAGTCGCGAATAATCTCGTATATGTCATTGGGGGCTACAACGGCAACCGGCTGGCGACGGTGGAGATTTACAATCCTGTCAGCGATAGCTGGTCGGCCGGTACATCGTTGCTGACCGCGCAGTCGGGCGAGGTGGGAGGCCTGATCTCCGGCAACATCGTGATCTCGGGTGGCGCGGAGCAAAACGCCGACACAGGAGACACAGAATCGTTCAGCCTGAGTACAAATAAGTGGACTGCGCTCAGGCCCGATACCAAGGTGCGCAACAATCCTTGCGGTGGAGCTGTCGGCACGACGCTTTACGTGGCTGGCGGAGTGAATCGCACCGGAAATGCGCTCACCGTGAATGAGTCGTTTAACCCGTCAAAGGACACCTGGACTATGCTCTTGCCGTTGCCCCAGGCTACTGTCGGCGCCGCGTCGTCGGTGAGCGGGGGACAACTTTTCTGTTTCGGTGGATCGAACGTTGCGGGAACAGTGCTTAACAACGCGCAGATTTATCAACCTTAAACACAATAAACTGCGAGTTCGGTATCCTTCCGGTGACCCCAACCATAGTTGGTGAAACATCGTGATTACAGTGCGCCGGGCTAAACCGGCATGAAGTAGAGAATGAAAGAGTCTTACAAGAAAGGAGTAGCGAACCACCTGGCCCGAGTCTTGCGTTGCTACCGCGAGGGACCCAGCGAAGCGTAGACAGCATTCGACCGCGCCCTGGGTGCGGTCACCGGGAACAGAAACTTGGCGGGAGGCGGCGGATTTGAGAGCCTGCTGTTGGACGAGGTTCGGCAAGCTAAAGCCGATTCCCCATTGGTGCTGAGTGCCCGATAGACAGCATGGCTCCGGTCATTGCGATCACTGGCATGGTGGCAGCCCGTTGTCCTGAACGATGGGCCGACCCCGTTGGAGAGATTCTTAAACCAATCGCAGCCGGGCCGAGCCTGGTCCATTTTCCAGGAAGGAGAGCGAAGATGGGAGCAGGCAAGATGAACCGAAAGCAGAGGAAGGAGTTGGGACGGCGATTACAATCGGCGAACCCCGGTCTGGAGGTGGTGCATCCGCGCGCCGCAGGGATTGATGTGGGCAATGGCGCGCATTACGTGGCAGTACGCCCGGAACAAGATGCCGAGCCAGTCCGTAGGTTCGAGTGCTTCACAGCGGACTTGCATCGAATGGCGGATTGGTTAGAGGCATGCGAAGTCAAAACAGTGGCGATGCAGTCGACGGGTGTCTATTGGATTCCACTGTACGAGATCCTGGAACAACGTGGCTTCGAGGTCTACTTGGTAAACGCACGACACACTAAGAATCTACCTGGGCGCAAGAGCGACGTGCAAGAGAGCCAATGGCTGTTAAAGCTTCACACCCATGGCCTGCTCAACAACTCGTTCCAGCCTACGGCGGAGATCCGGGTGGTGCGGACGTATTGGCGGCAACGGGGAGAACATGTGCGCGGTGCGTCGACCTGCATCCAGCGCATACAGAAGGTGTTGACTCAGATGAATGTGCAATTGGCGAACGTGATCAGCGATCTGAGTGGACTGACCGGACAAGCCATCGTGCGCGCGATTCTGGCGGGCGAGCGCGATCCGAGGAAACTGGCGGAACTGAGCCATCCCCGGATTCTGGCGGGGCGAGAACAGATTGCCAAGAGCCTGGAGGGCAACTGGCGCTCCGAACTACTGTTTGTGCTGAAGCAGGAAATGGAGATGTATGACACCTATCAGCACAAAATCGCCGAATGCGACCGGGAACTGGAAGCGACGTTGAAGCAGTTTGCCGCACCTGAGCGGGCATCGACGGAGCAACCAAAGATACCCAACGCCAAGAAGACGAAGCGGATCCAAAGGAATGCGCCTGGTTTCAACCTCACCAGCGAATTGCATCGAATCACCGGAGTGGACCTTAGCAGAATCGATGGCGTCAACGCGATCGTGGCGCAGACGATTATCAGCGAAGTGGGACTAGATATGACCCGCTGGAAAACCGAGGCGCACTTCGCTTCTTGGCTGGGATTGTGTCCAGACAATCGCATCAGCGGAGACAAAGTGCTAGCGAGAGGCACGCGCCACGTAATCAACCGTGCGGCGACGGCGTTGCGAATGGCCGCCACCACATTGATCAAAAGCCAGAGTTACCTGGGCGCGCAATATCGTCGCTTGCGAACCAAGCTGGGAGCGCCGAAGGCGATCACCGCGATGGCTCACCGGCTCGCCCGGTTGGTATTCCGCATGCTGAAATACGGTCAAGAGTACGTCGACAAGGGCACTCAGTATTACGAGCAAAAACATCATGAACAACAACTTCGCTTGCTCAAGAAGAAAGCTGCAACCCTAGGCTTCGAAGTCGTTGAAATCGGAGTGGCGTGAAGGGGAGTTTCTGGAGAGGGGATAGGCTGGGTGGGCGATTGAGTTTCGAAAAGATGCAATCCGGACGCCGACGTCTTTGTAATGCGCGGAAGGCAACATGAACGGAAGCGCTAGCGCGAGTTCCTGTTCAGTCCGGCGTAGTCGAAGACCCCAGACACGCCTAGAAACTTCATGCACGAGAACCGGGAGACCTCGCAGACGCCTGCAGCAAAAGTCAGTCGCAGGACGGCGGGAGAAGGCTCAGGCCGCACGGCCCGCGTATACGTCTGCGAGGAGTCACACAGCGGCATAGTACCGATGAATCACTCGAACAAGGACGGCACGCTCGTCGGCGGAGAGTGAGGAGGGAAGACTGCTGATCAAGGAGAACGCTCTTTCATCTTGCACGTACCCGACACAGAGTGGGCCTGCGCGTGTCTCACGGGTGGGCGAGTGTACGGACAAGCTGTTCGCTTGGCCGCTACTTATCCGAGATAAGAACCGGATCCGCTAACAGCGCCCGTCCGGGTCTGTGCGGGGGGCACCAGGTAACTGGTGTCCCTACCGCGATCTCATGACCGGGTACGCTGAAGCAGAGTGGATCCGTCCAATGCACGAAGTTACTCGCGACGGATTGCCCTCAGGCTGAGCAAGCTTGTAGAGTCCCGATAGCGATGGCCACACCACTGCAGATCGCGCCCTACGATCCAGGTTGGGTTTTGAAATTTGAGTCGGAGCGTGATCGTATTGTGCAAACGCTTGGTAAACTAGCGTGCCGCATCGATCACAATGGCTCAACGTCGGTTCCGGAATTGGAAGCGAAGCCGATCATCGACATCCAGGTTTCGGTGAAACAACTGCAACCTATCCACGCTTACGCAAGGCCGCTTTCCACTCTGGGCTATGTTCACATGCCGCACGTTGACGATGCCGTCTGTCCATTCTTCCATCGGCCAAGGAAATGGCCGCACACGCACCATGTTCACGTTGTGCAGTCTGGCGGGCAAGAAGAACGACGTACTCTCGCATTCCGCGATTTCTTGCGCGACCACCGCGAGGTTGCACGAGAATATGTTGCTCTCAAGAAACACCTAGCTGCTCTGGTCAACGAAGCGGACCCTTCGTCTCGCGAATCGTACGCGAACGCCAAGAGTGGGTTTATCGACCACGTGGTTCAAATTGCACTCGCGGCAGGATATCCGCGATGGTTATGAAGAGTAGTCGACGGTCGCCGCAACTGTTGCAAAATCGCGATTACAGGCATTGACCGGGAAGCGCCCGAATTAGGATCACGCGATCAGTTGACGTGCTGAGGCCGATCTTGCGGACGGGCATGAAGACTCTGTCCGGCGCGAGCCTCAAGTTCTGCCAATTCCCGCTGCAGCCGGCCAAGTTCCAGAAGGCCGCTTGCGACTTCACGGAAGTACCGGCGCACTAGTTCGCTGCTGTCCCCGCACCCTGTGCGATCATAAACATCTCTGAGCACGTTCGTGATGACCTGCTCCGTGCTGCCAAGGAACTCAGCGATCTGAGAGTTCTTCAGGCCGCATGCCACCAGGAGTACCGTTTTGAACTGCATCGGTTGCAAAAGATTTGCCAGGGTTAGCTGGCCTTGCGGGTGGTAGGATACTGACATCTGTTTACCTCATGATTCTGTAAGAATTGACCTCAGTATCCACCGGAACCGGCAGTCTTGTCGTTGCGGGAAAGCAATGTCGCCCCACCCGCCAAAATCTTGTCAAGCCCCCTGGGCCACCCAATTTCTCGTAACTCGCTCTTCCCAAAGCAAATATATTTATTGCAAACATGTCATACTTACCCTATTCCATCAGCTATCATAGATCTAAGGGATAAAATAATCTGGTAGCGCCGGCGTCTCGCCGGCTGTCGCGAGCGCATCCTGCGCTCGCCGCCACGCAGATATCCCCCAGCTAAGTCCTTTAAAAGAGATATTTTAGCAGGGTATCTCTTTTCCTAACCCAATCAATTCATAGATTTAGGAGAAAAACGCGATTTTCGCGGTATATACCCATGCCCCTACATCCGAACGTCCGTCGCTGCACCCACATCCAGATCACCGGACACCGCTGCGGATCCCCCGCGCTCAAGCAGGAATACTTCTGCTACTTCCACACCCGCATGATCAAGGGCGTGCAAACCCGCGTGGACTCGCAAATCCACCCTATGGCCCTGATCGAAAATGCCGAAGCCATCCAGGCCGCGATCATGCACACCATCGACGCCGTCCTCAAAGGCACCATCGACAACAAGCGTGCCAACATCGTTCTCAAAGCCCTTTACATCGCCGTAAGAAATTCCCGCAACGTCTACTTCCGCCTCCGCGAGGACGACATGGTCCGCGAAGTACCCAACTACGCCCAGCAATACCTAACCGAACACCCCGAACTCAACCCACCAGAACCCAACCCCCACCTACCCAACAACGCTCGCGTACCCAACGCCCACGTAGCCCCGGACACCCCCGTCCGGGCAGCCGAGCGCAGCTCGGCAGGATCAAGCCAGGAACTCAGCCTTGAAAATCAAGCCCGCGAAAATGCAAGCCTTGAAACCGAGTCTCTCAACCCACCCCCAACCAGCACCGATCCCACGCAACCCCAGCTCGCAGCCCCCAAGAAAAACAACCACCAAAAAGAAAGTCATCCTGAGCGAGCGCACAAGCGCGACTCGAAAGACCCCCACGCCGCCAGCAGCGCCAACCCCGCATCAGGGAATTCTTCCAATAGGCAAGAGAGGGGCCACCACAAAGCTCAGGGCCAGCAAGGAAGTCAACGGCAAGAACATCGTCAGCACGAAGAAAAGAAAGAAAATTACGAGCCAGAAGATCATCAGGAAGAAAGTCATCCTGAACGAACCTGCCACGTTGCGCGAGTCGAAGACCCCACGGCGCCAACATTGACTTGCCGTAGCTCGCCTCCTAAGATAGTCGCGCAGGGAGCGAGCCCTCTTATTGATCGGCCAGACCATATCGCACTACCGCGTGATTGAGAAGGTGGGCGGTGGTGGCATGGGCGTTGTCTACAAGGCTGAGGACATCCGGCTGCACCGTTTTGTCGCCCTCAAGTTCCTGCCCCACGACGTCGCCAGAGATCCTCAAGCCCTCAGCCGTTTTCAACGTGAGGCCCAGGCGGCTTCCGCCCTTAATCATCCGAACATTTGCACCATTTACGACATCGGCCAGGAGAATGGGCAAGCTTTCATCGCCATGGAGTATTTGGAGGGCAAGACCCTGAAACATATGATCGAGGGTCGCCCGCTCAAGATTGCACAACTGCTCGAACTGGGAATCCAGATCTCTGATGCTCTTGACGCGGCTCACTCCGGCGGAATTGTGCACCGCGACATCAAGCCTGCCAACATCTTTGTCAGCCCAAGAGGTCAGGCCAAGATCCTCGATTTTGGCTTGGCGAAACTCACTCCGCAAGGTACCAATGTCGTCGATGGCTCGGTCCCCACCGTAGGAGAGGCGACTGCCGTCAGCGCCGACCAACTCACCACTCCGGGGACGGCGATGGGGACCATCGGCTACATGTCCCCCGAGCAGGCGCGCGGCGAGACTCTGGACCATCGCACCGATCTGTTTTCCTTCGGCGTCGTGCTCTACGAAATGGCAACCGGCAAGCAGCCGTTCTCCGGAGCCACCTCGGCCATTATCTTCGAAGCCATTCTGAACAAGGTTCCTGCACCGCCGATCCAGTTGAATCCCGGATTGCCGGTGCAGATGGAAATCATCCTGAACAAGGCGCTGGAAAAAGACCGGGAGTTGCGCTGCCAGAGCGCGGCTGAAATTCGCGCCGACCTGAAGCGCCTCAAACGTGATACGGATTCTTCTCGCGCTGGGGTGAAAGCTGTTCCCACGGCAGCGGCCGATAGCGGACAACCGAGCGCGGAAAAAGGAGTTTCGACCCAGTCCCAAAGTCGGAGCCCTCTTCTGCTCGTGATCGTCTGCCTGGGTTTTCTGATGGCTCTCGCGCTGGGATTAATCGCGGGCAAGCATCTGTGGGGATCCTCGGCAACCAGCGCGCCGCTCTATCACGAGATTACTTTCCGCCGCGGCGAAATCCGCTCGGCTCGATTCGCACCCGACGGACAGACGATCCTGTACAGCGCTGCATGGCAGGGCAACCCCGGGGAAATATTTGCCGCGCGCCAGGGCACCGTCGAATCTCGTTCTCTCGGGCTGGGCCATGCCGAGCTGCTCGCGGTTTCGTCGACGGGTGAGATGGCGCTTTCGCTGGACAGCCGTCCGGTTGGAACCTGGGTGAACATGGGCACGCTTGCCAGAGCGCCGTTGGCGGGTGGGGCACCCCGCCCCGTACTCGAGAATGTGGAATGGGCGGATTGGTCCCCGGATGGAAACAGCCTCGCCGTGGTACGCAACGTCGGTGGGCGCGACCGGCTGGAATTTCCCATCGGCAAAGTTCTTTACGAGACCAGCGGTGGCTGGATCAGTTATCCGCGAGTTTCTCCGAAGGGCGATTACGTTGCATTCATCGACCATCCCAACCAGGGAGACGACGGCGGGGCTGTGGCCGTGGTGGATACGTCTGGCAAGAAGAAAAGGCTGACTCGCGACTGGTACGGTACACAGGGTCTTGCCTGGTCGCCTGCCGGAGAAATCTGGTTTACCGCTAGCGAATTGGGTGTGGATCACTATCTCTCTGCTATCAACATTGATGGAAAAGAGCGGTTGGTGACGCGGATACCCGGGACGCTGGTCGTGTTCGACATCTGGCGCGATGGGCGGGTGCTGTTGGCCCGCGCCGGGCGGCGTCGCGAAGTCATGACTCTCTCCGAGGGCGCGACGAAAGAACGAGATCTGTCCTGGCTCGACTACTCCTATCCTGCGGACCTTTCCGCCGATGGCAAAACCGTTCTCTTTGACGAGGAGGGAGTTGGCGGCGGCGTGCAATACGGCAACGCGCAAGAGCTGACTTACGCAGTTTACATACGCAACACCGATGGTTCCCCGGCGATTCGGCTCGGCGAAGGGGCTGCCAATGCCCTTTCCCCCGATCAGAAATGGGTCATCGTGCAGACTCCGGGCTCGCCTGAACAACTCCGCCTGTTACCAACCGGAGCAGGTGAGACCCAGCCGCTTACCAACGATTCGATTAACCATCAGTGGGCACGCTGGTTCCCGGATGGCAAGCGTTTTGTCTTCTCGGGCAACGAACCGGGGAGCGGGGTTCGGCTCTATGCGCAAGATGTTTCCGGAGGAAAACCGAAGGCGATTTCTCCGGAAGGAGTCGATGCCGTGGCGTTTGCGGTTTCGCCGGACGGCCAGTCGGTCGCTGGGGATTGGCCCCGATCAAAAAGGATACTTCTACCCCTCGGCTGGAGGCGAGCCTCGCGTAGTGAATGGTCTGGAGCCGGGAGATATACCCATCCGTTGGAATCAGGATGGCCGCTCCATCTATCTTTACCGGACCGGCGAAGTACCCGCCAAGGTTTACCAGTTGGAATTAGCCACGGGAAAGAAAACTCTCTGGAAGCAGATTGTTCCAGTCGATCCCACCGGCGTCTCCACCATCGGACCGATCCTGGTGACGCCGGACGGCAAGACCTACGTCTACGGTTTCCATCGCACCCTCGGAGACCTCTATCTGGTGGAAGGCCTGAAGTAGACCTTGCATCCGAGAAAATCCAGAACTAGTCCGTGGTGAGTCGCCGAAGAATCTCGGAGGGCTCAGGACGCTCGGTGTAATCCGCATTGACCGAGGCATAAACTACGTAGCCGTTGCGATCAAGGATGTAGGTCGCAGGAATAGGAAGTTCCCAGGTTGCATCCCCGTTGGCGAAAGGCAGGTTGATGAATACCCGGCGATACAACACCTGCTGATCATCGGGCACGCGGTACACCAGTCCAAACTGTCTGGCCACACGGTTTCCAGGATCGCTGAGCAGCGGAAAGCGAAGCTTGTGCTGATCGGCCATGAAGAACGACTGCTGCACGGTCTGCGGCGAAACAGCAATGAGCGAAGCCCCGGCCTGTCGTATGCGCGGCAGGATCACGTTCATGGACTCCAGTTGACCCACGCAGAACGGACACCAGCGTCCGCGAAAAAAGCAGATGACGAGACCGCCTTCGAGTCAAAAGTTCTGCCGAAGAAACGGGCTTGCCGTTGTGGTCGTTCAAGACGAACTCAGGAGCCTTTGCGCCCTCGGAAAGAGCGCGGCTGTCGATCCCGTGCTCTTTGAGTTCCGCGATGACGCGGGTGTGAATGGCCTGAGTTTCCGCCGGAACGTACTTGGCGATCAGTTCTTTTCGTTCGGCAAACTGGTCGCGAAGCAAGCGGGTGTCTTCAGCGGGAGCCGCTTCGTCGAGGGAACGCCATTTCATAAGCAGCTTTCAGCCCGTGGGATCAGCATCACATGCCTGGGAACTTCATCCCGGCCAGTTTGCGGCCGAAGCTGGCCTTGCCCATCTGCTTAAACATTTTGCGCATCTGGGCATATTGGCGCAGCAGATTATTGACTTCTTGTACGCTGGTGCCTGAGCCTCGCGAGATGCGCTTGCGCCGGCTGCCGTTGATGACCTCATGGTGCATGCGTTCGTGGACGGTCATCGAGTTGATGATGGCCTCGACCCGGTTGATTTGCTTCTCGTCAATCTTGTCGGCGTGCTTTTGCAATCCGGCGAAAGGCCCGATGCTGGGCAACATGCCCATGATGCTCTGCAACGATCCCATCTTTTTCACCTGGCGCAATTGATCGCGGAAGTCTTCGAGCGAGAAGCCATCGCCGGAGAGGGCGCGGCTGGCCATCTCCTGAGCCTTTTTCTTGTCGACATTCTGCTCGGCCTTTTCGATCAGCGAAAGAATGTCGCCCATGCCCAGGATGCGCGACACGATGCGATCAGGATGGAAGGGCTCGAGCGCGTCATACTTTTCTCCGACGCCAATGAACTTGATGGGCTGGCCGGTGACTTGACGGATGGAGAGCGCGGCGCCACCGCGGGCGTCGCCGTCCATTTTGGTTAGCACCACTCCGGTCAGCGAGAGCTTCTTGTGGAACTCGTCAGCAGAGTTGACCGCGTCCTGTCCGGTCATGGCGTCGGCGACGAACAAGATCTCCTGCGGATTGAGCAACCGCTTGAGTGATTGCATCTCCTCCATCAGTTGGTCGTCGATGTGAAGGCGTCCGGCGGTGTCCACGATCAACACATCGCAGCCCGTATTGATGGCCTCGCGGCGCGCTTCTTTGGCGAGGCGCTCGACCGTCGCAGTGTTGGCTTCGACGTCCGCGCCTTCGTAGATGTTCGCCTTGATCGCTTGCGCCACTACTTTCAGTTGTTCCCGAGCGGCGGGGCGGTAAACGTCCACCGAGACCAGCAGCGGCCGATGCCCGCCATTCTTGAGCCAGTTCGCGAGTTTGCCGGAGGTCGTGGTCTTGCCGGATCCCTGCAATCCCGCCATGAGCACTACGGTTGGCGGTTGTGAGGCGAACTTTAATCGAGCCGTATCGCGGCCGAGGGTTTCGATCAGCTCGTCGCGCAGAATTTTGATGACCTGTTCACCCGGCGAAAGCGCAGTTGCGACCTGCTGGCCGACCGCTTTTTCCTGAATGTGGTCGATGAGCTGTTTTACGACTTTGAAGTTGACGTCAGCTTCGAGCAGGGCGAGACGGATCTCTCGCAACGCCTCTTGAATATTCTCTTCATTGAGGACGGCCTGGCCGCGCAGGGTCTTGAACGCACGTTGAAGTTTTTCTGAAAGATTCTCAAACATAAGGATCTACGAAGCGGAAGTCGAAGCATTTATTCTAACAGTCCATGTCACGAAAACATTCGCGGAAACGACGAAAGGCCGAATGACCGGCGGAAGAGCCTCGACTTGCGTGCTAAACTATGCTTACAACATTTTCTCACCTCAAAGGACAGGCGCATGACCCAGAAGCCGAGTGCTACCCTGCCCGGAACTGTCGAGAAGATCATCAAGTCTCCTCACCCCAGCGAACCGGAAAAGGCGCAGATTGCTGTGGAAGGGGCCGATGACCTGTACAAAGAACTGCGTATCGAAAATAATCTGACTGACGAGAACGGGAATGAAGTGCGCCTGAAGCAAGGCGCCAAGGTCGATGTCACAGTCGAAGCTGAACCAGAAGCTACCACCGACAAACCTCAGTAGGTGACAAGGGTTTCTTTCGCGGCGATGACTGTGTTGCAGTGAATCGTCACGGTATCCTCTACCTTTCGGGCATATCCGCCTGCGAACGTCACCATCACGGGGATATCTCGGGCTCGCGCCACCCGAAAAACCAATTCGTCACGACGCTTGAGTCCGTCGATGGTCAGCGAGAGACCTCCGAGCTGATCCTCGCGGTAGGGGTCGGCGCCTGCGATGTAGCAGATCAACTCCGGTTCGAATTGACGCAGGCCGGAGCTGAGGGCATTGTCGAGCCATGCCAGATAATCGTCGTCGCCAATCTCGTCGGGAAGATCTACGTCGATCGACGATGGTGGTTTCCACATCGGATAATTATTCTCCTGGTGGAGCGAGATGGTGAAGACGTTCCCTGCATGCGCGTTGCGCACGTTTGCGGGGGCGGCAGGAGTCAGAGTGGAAGCAGAGGTCGAAGGCAGCGGCCCCGTCGGAATGCGTACGCCGGCAAAAATCGCAGCGGTCCCGTTGCCCTGGTGGACATCGCAGTCCACGGTCATGGCGCGAGTGATTCTGTCATCGCGCTGCATGCGGCGGATGGCGACAGCTACGTCGTGAATCATGCAGAAGCCTTCGCCGTGGTCGGGAAAGGCATGATGAAATCCGCCGCCGATGTTGAACGCGATGCGATTCTTCAGAGCATAATCAGCCGCG
Source organism: uncultured Acidobacteriota bacterium (assembly GCA_963820925.1). Taxonomy (GTDB): domain Bacteria; phylum Acidobacteriota; class Terriglobia; order Terriglobales; family Acidobacteriaceae; genus JABDBE01. The sequence goes on along the minus strand of CAWGBX010000006.1, from coordinate 546,265 downwards.
AGGATTGAACCGCCAGCCGCCAACCAGAAAGCTCGGACCAGTTCGGGTGAATAGGGAATTTCCATCTCCAGCTCTTCTTGGGCGGAGAGCGTTCCCGTCTTCAATTTGTTGACGTACTGGGGGGTGTGAACAAGGAGCACGTCCTGATCGGATGCAAGCTGCGGAGTTACGAAGTCCGAGACTTCAGCGACCCCGGTCTCAAGCAGCCGGTCATGAATACGTCGATACTTCTCAGCGGGAAAGACGTGCGCTCCGATGGGGAGGTAATAGTCGTCGCTATAAACCAGCTTGAAGGGGAGCATGGTGGTTGCGGCGATTTCCATGATACTCGCTTCGGGGCTTGGACCGGCGGCTGATGACTCGCCTGCATCCGAGGGCAGAATGGCTTCGGGACAGCTGGCAAGATGCCGGCGCTACTGGTTTGCGAATAGGGGCGTTTGCTGCAACGGTTCAGTCGGCGGGCGCGGGCGCGGGTTGCGGGACGTGTGCTTTACCACGCTCACGCCATCCTTCGATGATCAGGTACAGCACGGGAATGAAGAAGAGATTGAGAACGGTCGACATGATCATGCCACCGAAGACCGTGGTTCCGACAGAATGACGCCCTTCCTGGCCAGCGCCATGGGCCACCATTAGCGGCACCACGCCCAGGATGAATGCAAACGACGTCATGAGGATGGGGCGCAGACGAATTCTGGCAGCTTCTACAGTGGCTTCCACCAGCGGCAGTCCGCGTACCCGCAGCTGTTCGGCGAATTCCACGATCAAAATTGCGTTCTTGCTCGACAATCCGATCAGCATCACGAGTCCAATCTGGCAGTAGACATCGTTTTGCAAGCCACGCAGCGCTTGTGCGCCCAGCGCTCCCAGCAGCGCCATTGGTACGGCGAGCAGCACGATGAAAGGCAGCACGAAGCTCTCGTATTGGGCAGAGAGGGTCAGATACACGACCAAAACTCCCAGGCCGAACAAGATGATCGTCGTTCTGCCCGACGCCAGTTCTTCGAGCGAGAGCCCTGTCCATTCGTAGGTGAAGCCCTGGGGCAAAACTTTCTTGCTCAAATCGTCCATGGCGGCGATGGCTTGCCCGGAACTAAAACCCGGACCCGGCGAGCCGTCAATTTCCGCCGAGCGAAACAGGTTGTAGTGGCTGATGACCTGTGGCGTCGTAGTCTGCGTGATGCTGGCCAGGTTCTCCAGCGGAATCATCGCGCCACTATCCGAACGCACATAGTACTGTTTCAAATCTTTAGCTTGTGAGCGGAACTGCTTATCGGCCTGGACATAAACACGGTACGAACGATTGTTGAAATCGAAGTCGTTGACGTACGCAGAACCCATGTACACGCCGAGAGTATCCGTGACCTGCTGCAGCGGCACGTGCAGGCTCTTGGCTTTCTCGCGGTCAATGGTGACCAGGAACTGCGGATCGCTTGCGGTGTAACTGCTGAACAAGCCAGTCAAGTCTTTGCGCGAGTTGCCTTGGCGAACCATGTCCTGCGTAACTTTCGCCAACTCTTCCAGCGAGTGCGAACCCTGGTCCTGCACTTCGAACTGGAAGCCGCCGAACTGGCCCAGACCTTGAACCGCAGGGGGCAAGAAGCAAAGTACCAATGCTCCGGTGATTCCGGAAACAGAGCCACGCAACCGGTTCACGACGGCGTTCGCGGAATGCTCAGCACCTTTTCGCTGCGAGTAGTCGGTCAGTCCGGCGTAGATGATTCCGCGGTTGGGCGCGCCGTTGCCGGTGATGGCAAAAAGGTTTTCGACTTCCGGCATCTGGCGCATGATGGCGCTGACCTGGTCCTCGATGTGTCGGACGTAATCCGCAGACGCCCCGGGCGGGGCCTGGATGACGACCGGGAAATAACCTTGATCCTCGTCCGGGACGAAGCCGGTGGGCACACGCTGGAAAATCAGGAAGGTGAGCCCCAATCCCGCGAGAAACAGCACCACCGCGACCAGACGGAAGCGAAGGAACGCATGCAGAGAGCGCCGATATCCCTCGGTGATGGCGCTGATGACGCTATCCACGTGGCGGAAGAACCAGCCCTTCTTCCCGTGCACGCGGCCGAGCAGAAGTGCCGAAAGCGAGGGCGTGAGAGTGAGCGCATTGAACGCGGAAATGGAAATCGAGAAGGCAATGGTCAGCGCGAATTGCCGGAACAGAATGCCGGTGGTTCCGGGGAAAAACGCGACTGGCACGAACACGGCAACCAGCACTAACGAAGTGGCGATGACGGCGCCGGCGACTTCTCCCATGGCAACCGAGGCTGCTTTATGGGGGTCCCGTTCGCCTTCCTGCAGGTGGCGTTCGATGTTTTCGATGACGACAATTGCGTCGTCCACGACCAACCCGGTGGCCAGTGTTATGCCGAACAGAGTCAGCGTGTTGATGGAGAATCCCAACAGCTTCACGAAGGCGAAGGTCCCAATCAGCGAGACCGGAATCGTGACTGCGGGAATAATTGTGCTGCGCCAGTCTTCGAGAAATACGAAGATCACCAAAATGACAAGAACGATGGCTTCGATCAGAGTGACAAGAACGTCTCGGATCGATTCACCCACGGCTTCCGTCGTGTCGAAAGCGTTCTCGTATTTCATTCCGGGCGGAAATCGTTTCGAGAGCCGATCCAATTCCGCCAGCGCCCGGCGATCCACATCAAGCGCATTCGCATTCGAGAGTTGCAGGATCGCGATACCCACTGCGGGATGCCCGTTATAAATCAGGTCAGAGCTGTAGTCCTCCGCTCCCAGATCGGCCCGGCCCACATCCTTGAGCCGGACCAAGGTTCCGTCAGCATTCGCCTTGAGAATAATATTTTCGAACTGCGCCGGCTCACTGAGGCGGCCGATGGCGCGTACGCTGATTTGAAACTGCTGTCCTGCCTTGATTGGAGGCTGTCCCACCTGGCCGGCAGCGACTTCCACATTTTGCTCTTGCAGAGCGTTCACCATGTCGCTGGCAGTGAGGCCGCGACTCGCCATCCGAACGGGATCCAGCCATAAACGCATCGAGTACTTGCGTTCGCCGAAGATGACCACGTCGGCCACTCCGGGCACTCGCTTCAACGTATCTTTCACGTACACGTCCAGGTAGTTGCTCATGAAGAGCGGATCGTAGCGGTCGTCCGCGGAGTACACGCCGGCGCCGAAAACGAAGTTGCTCGACGACTTGGTAATGGTGATGCCGGTGGCTTTGACGGCGTTCGGAAGACGGCCCTGGGCCGTGTTCACCCGGTTCTGAATGTCCACGGCGGCCAGATCGGGATCGCGATCGAGTTCGAAGCTGGCAACAATGTTGCTGGAACCGTCGTTGCCACTGTCGGACGTCATGTACTTCATTCCCTGCGCACCGTTAATCTGTTGCTCCAACGGAATGGTCACCGCCGACTCCACCGTCTGTGCGCTGGCGCCAACATACCCGCTGCTCACGGAGACTTGTGGCGGCGCGAGGTTGGGGAATTGCGCGATCGGTAAGGTGGGAATTACGACGGCGCCCGCCAGAATGATCAGCAGTGCGCAGACGGTTGCAAATACCGGTCGGCGTATGAAGAAGTCAACGAACATGAGAAACCACAATAAGGCTTGAGGCTCCAGGCTTCAGGCGGCAAAGCCAAATGACCCTTACCCTGACTTCGAAGCTTGAAGCCTGATACCTGACGCCTGGCACGCTACCCCTGCGGCGCTACGGTCGCCCCATCTACCAGGAACTGGACTCCTGAGACGATTATTTTGTCTCCCGGCTTGATGCCATCGAGCACCACATAATCATTCCCAGTCATTTCACCGATGCGAAGCGCTTTCTGGTGGGCCACCAATTTGCCGTTCTGATTCTCCGCTACGAAAGCGAAGTACTGTCCGCCAACCCGCGATACCGCTACTACGGGGACGACCGGTCCCTGATGCGTTCCCCAGATCACTCGGGCGCGGATGAACTGCAAATTGCGAAGTCGATCCTCATTGTTGGCAATGCGCGACTTGATCAGCACCGTCTGCGTAGTATTGTCCACTTGCGGCGATATGAAAGTGATACGGCTGTCCGCGATTACCTGGCCGCTCCCGTCCACGATTTGCACTTGCATATTCATCTTGAGTTGAGACGAACGCTCCACCGGAATGTATACGTAGGCCTCCAGGCTGCCGGGTTTGTCGACACTGGTCAGCATGGTGGTCGTGGTGACGCGGTCGCCGACGTGCACCGGAATGTCGCCCACGATTCCGGTCGACGGCGCAGTCACGCGGTAATAGTGGAGCTGCACCTGCTGCTCCTGCACTTGTGCGTCCAGCGATTTCAGTTGCGCCCGGGCGGTGTCGAGCGCCGATCTTGCCTGATCAAGATCCTGCCTGGAAACCACACCGGCCGCAGCCAGGGCGCTAATTCGGTCGTACTGTTGCTGAGCATAGGCCAGGTTAGCTTCTTGAGCCGCGCGGCCATGTTCCTGACTGTTGACTGTGGCCTGCTGCTTGGTGGGATCGATCTGCATCAGGACGTTGCCGGGCGAAACACGATCACCTGAGTGCACATAAATATCGGTGATCTGGCCCTCGACCTGGGGCATGATGACGGCCGAGTCCCGCGATTTCAAAGTGGCGACGTATTCCGTGGTGTCGCTGATCGCCATCGACTGCGCCACTTGAATCTTGACTGGAATGGCCGGATCTGCCTGGGGTTGAGCTCCCTTCACGGAACTCCCGCTGCATGCCGTGCCGAGCGCAGCAAGCAACAAAGCCAATGGCAGCGCAATGGCTGGGGCCAGGTGCGGCGTCAGACCTTCGCGACCATCCGCACTGAGAACCCTTCTCATTCCGAGGTCCTGTTTCCTGATCCTGCTCCCACTAGCCTAACAAGTAAGCTTCAGATCGGCAAAGACTTACGCACTGGTGAAGCCTCGAAAACATTAAATTCCACACAGTCACCGTTAGACTCGAAAACGCAGGAAAAGTTATCGCGATGATGGCGGCTGGCAGCGCGCAGCGTTGGCAATGATTCTCCAAACGCGCCCTGCCTGGGCTGCGCGAGTGTGAACCGAGACTGCGCCTCTGCTACATTGTTCATGCCATGAAGCCCGTCCGCAGTTTTGCCAGCGATAACAATGCCGGCGTCCATCCCAAGGTATTGCAAGCCATGGCCGCCGCCAACCGGGGGCATGTGGTGGGGTACGGGGACGACCGCTATACCGACGCTGCCGTCGGCAAATTCAAACAACACTTCGGCCCCGATATTGAAGTTTTCATCGTGTTCAACGGCACCGCCGCGAACTGCCTAAGCCTGAAGGCGCTGACGGAGTCCTATCAAGCCGTGATCTGCGCCGAGGCTGCCCACATCTATACCGATGAATGTGGCGCGCCAGAGAAATTCACTGGCTGCAAGCTCATTCCTATCCCCACCGCCGACGGCAAGCTCACCGTCGAGGCCGTCCGGCATGCCTACCACGGCATTGGCGACCAGCATCATGTGCAGCCACGTGTGATCTCTATTACTCAAGTCACTGAAATGGGCACGGTTTACACGCCGCGAGAGATACGCGATCTGGCCCGCTTCGCCCATGAGCACAACATGTTCCTGCACATGGACGGCGCCCGCATTGCCAATGCGGCCGTAAGCCTGGGCCTGACCCTGCGTGAAGCGACGCGGGACTTGGGCGTCGACGTTCTGTCCTTCGGTGGAACCAAGAACGGGGCCATGGGCGCCGAAGCCGTGGTCTTCTTCAACAGGAAATTCAGCCGCGACTTCCTTTACCTGCGGAAGCAAGGGATGCAGTTGGCGTCGAAAATGCGCTTCATCTCGGCTCAATTCGAGGCATTGCTAACGAGTGACCTGTGGCGGAAAAACGCCAAGCACGCCAACCGGATGGCAGAATTGCTGCAAAGAGAAATCAGCAGAATCCCGAGAGTGAAGATTGTCTACAAGGTCGAAGCCAACGGAGTGTTTGCGCAAATTCCGCGGCCCGCCATCGCCAAGCTGCAAAAGCGCTACTTCTTTTATGTGTGGGATGAGAGCCGATCGGTGGTGCGCTGGATGTGCTCGTTCGACACTACTGAACAGGATGTGAAGCAATTCGCCAAGTTCGTAGCCGCCGTGATCAGAAACTAAAGTCCATCGGCGATACGGAGTGCCTAGACGGCTATTGATTTTTGGGTGTTCTTCTACTAAATTGACGCCTTCTCCGAAAGTTAGGAAGGCTTGTCTCTCCGGGAGATGGGATGAATCGAAACTGCCTTAAAGCGCTTCTGATTTGCTCCGCTACTTTGGTCATCCCCAGTTGCGGAACCGGTCAGAGGCTGGTGGGAATCCAGGTAACACCTGCGACAGTTGTCTTCGGCGGAGCAGACCCATCGCTCTTCGCGCAACTGACCGCGACTGGCAGTTACACCCATCCGCCCGCAACGAAGGACATCTCTAACCAAGTCACGTGGGCGTCGAGCATAGTTCAGGTTGCGCAGGTTACAAGTAGCGGCAAGGTGAGTCCGAGTTCGAACTGCGGCGTGTCCACCATCACAGCGAGCCTGACAACGAACGATCCCACAGGGAACGTAATCACGGGCACGATGAGCGTAACGGTTAACGGAACGAATCCCGGTTGCCCCTCGGCGGCGCCATAGAGCGCGGTTCACTCTGTCTCGTCCACCAATTTCTCCAGCGTCGGCTTGTGCTTCTCGGTTTCTTTTTTCTTGCGGTTGGGAACCACCCGGGACGGGGGCGGCGCTCCAATCTGCTCCCGGGCCATCGTCTTTACAGCTTCGACCGCGGTGAACCGCTTCGGCTTCTTCTTCTTCGCCATCGCTTTCATCTTGCCATAGCCCATCCCGCGGTGACGTGCAATAATACAAGGCAATCGCGTAGAGTGGAGTTGGCGCTGGTGGGCCAACGACCAACGACGAATCGCCAACGACCCTATGGAAGAGCGCGAGTTTTTTGATGAACGGCCGGAAAAAAAGATGGCGACGCTGAATTGTCCTCATTGCCAGCAGGCTGCGGAGTACGAAATCAGCTGGCTGGTGCGGACAAAAAAGAATCAACTGCCCGGCCGCGCCGATGAACGCGACCGTGCCCGTTTCGCCAAAGCCAAATCCTACATGCTTCGCCGCGATGACATGATGGCCTGCAAGAATATGCGCTGCCGCAAGCGCTTTGAGATCTCAGGCGTACAGTCGGTCGTGTTTACCGATTAGCTCCTGCATTCTTGTCCCGCTGCGCGCGGTCCGATTTCCTCTCCCACCAGCACTCATTTATACTTGTTGGTCTGCCTGAGACCACCACTTCTGTAGAGACGTTGCTTGCAGCGTCTGACAAGTTGATCCGACAAGCCGGACACAAGGAGCTTTCGCTTGAAGATTTTAGTGTGCATGAAACAGGTGCCGCAGAAGGATGCCCCCCTCAAGCTCAATGAGTCTGGCACCTGGATTCGCGAAGATGTTTCCTATGAAGTCAACGAGCCCGACGCTTATGCGTTAGAGGAAGCGTTGCGACAGAAAGAGAAGCACGGAGGAGAAGTCGTAGTGATTACCTCAGGCCCGGCCCGCGCTCAGCAAGTCTTGCGGGAAGCTCTGGCGAAGGGCGCCGATCGCGCTATCCATCTCGATGACAATGCATTTGTCGGGCTGGATGCTTTGAATACGGCGCGCGCTTTTGCTTCTGCCATAAAAGACGAGACATTCGATTTGATCTTTACTGGCTTGCAGTCCGACGATTACGGTTACGCACAGACCGGAGTCGTGCTCGCGGAGCTGCTGGGATGGCCGCACGCCACCATCATTATGCAGATCGAGAAAAGCGATAGTGGAATTCGAGTGAAGCGAGAACTTGAGGCTGGCTACTTCCAGTTCGTGGATATGCCGCTGCCCGCGGTGCTGACCATCCAGTCCGGCATCAACAAGCTGCGTTATGCCACGCTGATCGGCATCAAGCAGGCCAAGAACAAGCCGCTGCGCAAAGTCTCAATGGCGGATGTGCAGTCGGCGGTGAGCGGAAATCTGCAGAAAATTGAGCGGCTGTACGTACCCCAGAAAACCAAGAACACGGAATTTCTGGAAGGCTCAGCGGGCGAAGTTGCCAAGAAATTGGTGGACAAGCTTCGCAACGAAGTGCGGGTGCTTTAGTGACCGTATCAAGCCACAAAAGCCGAGCCTTGCTCGGCCGGACAGCCGAGGGCGGCTGTCCCCACGTGATTATCGGAAGAGCTTGCATTTATGTCTGACACAATTTTAGTGGTAGTCGAACAACGCGAAGGCAAACTAAACCGCGTCTCCTGGGAGACACTCACCGCGGGGCAGGCGCTTGCGGCTGAGAACGGATGGACACTCGAAGCCGCCGTGGTCGGCAGCGGCGTCACAAATTTTGCCAACGAAATCGCTGCCAAGAAGGTCGCGAAGGTCTACGCCGTTGAGTCTCCCAAGCTCGAGCCGTACACTCCGGATGCCTTCTCGGCTGCGCTCAAGCAATTCATCGAATTGAAGCAGCCGAAGCTGGTGCTGATGCCGCATACGTATCAGGTGCGCGATTTTATCCCCAAACTTGCCACGGCCATGGGACGCACCGCGATCAGTGACTGCATCGGCTTCAAGAAAGAAGGCGGCAAGCTGGCCTTTACCCGTCAAATGTTTCAGGGCAAGCTGGCTGCGGATGTGAGCTTCACCTGTGACGCACCGTGGTTCGTCACTTTCCAGAACGGAGCTTTTCGCGGAGATAAAGTCGAAGCCGGGGCCAGCGCTGCTCCGGTCGAGGCGGTGAATGTGCAAATTACCGACGGCGTTATTCGCAACAAGCCGCAAGAAGTTTTCAAAGAAGCCAAGCAGGCGGTTGACCTTACGCAGGCCGAAATTATCGTTTCGGTCGGCCGCGGAATCAAGGAGCAAAAGAATATCGAACTGGCCAAGCAACTCGCCGAGGCTCTGGGCGGAGAGCTAGCGGCTTCACGTCCCATTTGCGATTCCGGCTGGTTGCCCATGGATCGGCAAATTGGATCCTCGGGTCAGACGGTCGCGCCCAAGCTGTATCTGGCGCTCGGCATCAGTGGCGCGATTCAGCATATTGTCGGCATGAAAGGGGCGAAAACAATCATCGCGATTAACAAGGATTCAGAGGCACCCATCTTCGAAATCGCTGACTACGCGGTGGTGGGAAATTTGTTTGACATCGTCCCGCCGCTGATTGAGGAAGTGAAGAAGGCAAAGGCGGGGAGCTGAACACCGGTCGAACCTCACGTCAAATTTCTTGATTTCCGGGTAAAATGTTCTCATGAATCTGACTTTCAGTGCGATCTACGAGGAAGTCCCCGAGGCCGAAGGCGGCGGTTACGTTGCCTACACGGAGGAACTGCCGGGAGCGATCTCAGAAGGCGACACGCTGGAAGAGGCTCGCGAAAATCTGCGTGATGCCATCGAGCTTCTGCTTGAGGCTAATCGCGAGCTAGCCAGCAAGTCGCATCGTGGAAAAAAAGTTGCACGGGAAAAGATAACCGTTCCCGTGGCGTGATTTGTGAAGCGCACTGATTTGATTCGCCACTTGGAATCGCATGGATGCCTGCTGCTTCGCGAAGGTGCTAACCATAGCATCTACCATAATCCCGCCGCACAACGCACAAGCACAGTTCCGAGGCATCGCGAGGTTAAGAACCCAACTGCAATCCGAATTTGCAAGCAGCTTGGAGTCCCCGATCCGCTTCGGTGAGCGAAAGACAAAGATAAAGATAAGGTTAATTGCTAAATGTTGATCTTTCGGAAGCCGATCGAGAATATCGAACGTCCGCAGATGCCGGCTGACGTTGTCATCGTCGGTGGTGGGCCTGCAGGTATGGCCTGCGCTCTGCGCCTCTCTCAGTTGATCGACGCGCACAATTCGAAGAATCCGGACTCTCAGCTCAGCAAAGAAAACATTTACGTACTCGAAAAGGCGCGCGAAGTCGGCCAGCACTGTCTGTCGGGCGCGCTGCTTGACCCGCGATCGATTCGCGAACTGCTTCCTGGCTTCGAGAAAGAAGCTCCGCTCGACGCCGAGGTTACGAAGGAAGCAGTTTACTTTCTCACCGAGAAAAGTAAATTCAAGTTTCCCATCACGCCTCCTCCACTGCGTGACCACGGCAATTACGTCATCTCGCTTAATCGATTTGTGAAGTGGCTCGGCAGCAAGGTTGAAGAGACCGGGATTACAATCTTCACCGGCTTCGCAGGATCAGAGTTGCTGTTTGACGGCGATCGCGTCACCGGGGTCCGCACGGACGACAAGGGTGTGGACAAAGAGGGCCAGCCCAAGTCGAACTTCGAGCCCGGCTACGATCTGCAGGCCAAAGTTGTCATCCTCGCGGAAGGCACGCGCGGGTCGTTGACCAAACAACTGATCGCCAAATTCGATCTTGCGAAGGATAGCAATCCACAGACTTACGGCCAGGGAATAAAAGAATTGTGGGAGGTGCCTTCGGGACGAATCGCGCCGGGTGAAGTCATCTACACGATGGGCTGGCCGCTGACCACGAAAGAGTATGGCGGCGCCTGGATCTATGGTGGAAAGGACAACGTCGTTTCGCTCGGCTTCGTCACTGGGCTCGATTATCCCGATCCACGCCTTGATCCGCAGCGCGTGTTGCAGGATTTTAAGCAGCATCCGTTTGTCGCGAAGTTGCTCGAAGGCGGCAAGATGATCCGCTACGGCGCGAAGTCGCTGCCGTATGGCGGGTGGTGGGCGATTCCGCCGGTGGCGGGAGATGGCTGGATGATCCTCGGCGACTCGGCCGGTTTCCTCAATTCGCAGCGCCTCAAGGGAATTCATCTGGCGATCAAGAGCGGCATGCTGGCGGCTGAAACTGCATTCGAGGCGCTGCTGAAAGACGATTCATCCGCCGCTGTGCTGAGCGGCTTCCGGAAGAAGGTCGAATCCAGTTGGATCAAAGAAGAGCTATGGAAGGTCCGCAACTTCCATCAGGGATTTGAACACGGATTCTTCGCTGGTTTGTTCCACGCAGGAATACAGCAATTCACCGGAGGTCGTGGATTGCGCAATCGCTATCCTGGAACTGCGGGCTATCAGCAGATGAAGAAGCTCGCTGAGCTACCCGCCGACGGCGGCAGCGAAGCTCATCTGCTCGGTCCCGCGAAAGGCGACGGCAAGCTCACTTTCGATAAGCTCACCGACCTATATCACTCAGGCACCAAACATGAAGAAGACCAGCCAGCGCACCTGGTCATTGACGACACCAACATTTGCAACACGCGATGCGTGAAAGAATTTGGCAGTCCGTGCCAGAATTTCTGTCCCGCCAACGTTTACGAAATGGTCGACGACGCCGACCAGCCTAATGGCAAGCGCATCAGCCTGAATCCCTCGAACTGTGTACACTGCAAGACCTGCGACATCGCCGATCCCTATCAGATCATCACCTGGGTTCCGCCGGAAGGCGGCGGCGGGCCGAATTACGATGGGATGTGACGGCAGCGATTCCGACGATAAGCTCCGAAGACTCTGGCGAAGAAGCAAAGCATGACGCTGAGACGATCCCACAACGCCGTGCAGTTCCTGTCGGTCGCACTGCTTTGTCTATCGGCCCAAGCGCAACAAACGACCATCCCACCCACCGGCTTCCAGGGTCTGGACCAATACCGCGCCTCGCGCATTGCGATTTTCACCGATGACTTCGGCCAACTCGCCCGCTACCGCGACGCTGATTCCAGCTTGAAGCCACCCGCGGCAGGCGAGAACCGCGTGGTATTCTTCGGCGATTCCATCACCGACATGTGGAAGCTGGAAGAGTATTTTTCCGGCAAACCCTACATCAACCGCGGCATCGGTGGACAGACTACTCCGCAAATGCTGGTGCGCTTCCGCCAAGATGTAATCGATCTGCAACCCAAGGTGGTTGTCATTTTGGCGGGCACCAATGACATTGCCGGCAACACCGGGCCTATGCGCCTGGAAGACATCCAAGCCAACTATGCTTCGCTGGCGGAGTTGGCGCACGCGCACCACATCCAGGTAGTGTTTTCTTCCATCCTGCCAGTGCACAACTACACTCCACAGTCGCAGGATTTGTTTGCTCAGCGTTCCCCGGAGAAGATTCTGGAGCTGAATCGCTGGTTGAAAGCCTATTGCGCGGCGAACGCGTACGTATATCTCGATTATTTCAGCGCCATGGTGGACGACAAGGGTTTGCTAAAGCGAGATCTCGCCGACGACGGCCTGCATCCCAATGTGGCCGGTTACAAGGTGATGGCGCCGCTAGCCCGGGCGGCCATCGAACAAGCGCTGGCGCCGTCTGCGAAACCTTAGCTGTGCCTCTGATCGCCTGTCTGCATCTATAATGAAAGACAGTTTCCGACCGTCCCGGCCTTTGGGCATACCCTGGCTGGGGTGGCGAGGGAGACTGCACGCGGGCGAGGGCGCCCGCACCACACGTCTCCCAAGGGTGCTGGTGGAAACGCTAGCGCCTCCCGTGCTTCGCGAGAAGCCATTGGAAAGGAAGCGCCTGCCGGATGAATTCTGCCTGCGTGCCTTTTCCATCGCCTCAACGAAGGTGTCGATGTTGTGGACTGCAGATTCCTCGCTGGTCCTCGCCTTCGGCTGCGGACGGCTCGGAATGTAAGAGCTAGGAGCCAAAAGCTGGTTTTCTCCGACAAATTCGGCCGTCCCATCACCGATCTCCGGATCTCGATTACGGATCGCTGTAACTACAAGTGTGTGTATTGCCGCACCGGCAACGAAGGCGCGCTGTATGGCGACCTGCCTTTTGCCGACTACCTGCGCATGGCCCGGATATTGACGGGGCTGGGGATCAAGAAAATCCGACTCACCGGGGGAGAACCGCTGCTACGCAACGGCGTGGTTGATTTCGTCCGCCAACTCGCAAAGCTGCGCTCCATTGAAGGTGAAGAACTCGATCTTGCGATGACTACCAACGGCCATTTGTTGGCGGAGATGGCGCAGCCACTCAAGGATGCTGGCCTGAATCGCATCACCGTCAGCATGGATGCGGTCGATCCCGATCGCTTCACTCGCATCACGCGCGTGGCCAATGGATATGACCACGTCCTGGCGGGAATCCGGGCCTCCCGTCGGGCGGGACTGTGGCCGGTCAAGGTCAATTGCGTGCTAATGCGCGGCTTCAATGAAGACCAGATCATCCCTTTCGGCATGTTTGCCCGCGAAGAAGGCGTCATCGTCCGCTTCATCGAATTCATGCCGTTGGAAGAAGATCGAAGGTGGTCACCGGCGACTGTGGTTACGCTGGAAGAAATTGTGCAGCGCATGGCGGAGTACCGTCCGCTGATCGAAATCCCGCATGCACGCAGCGAAACCGCGCGCCGCTATCATTTCGATGATGGCATCGGTGAGATAGGAATCATCGCTCCTGTATCGCATCCTTTCTGCGGACACTGCAGTCGTATCCGCATTACCTCCGATGGCAAAATTCGAACCTGCCTGTTTTCGGTATGGGACCACGACCTGCACGAACTCATGCGCCGTGGCGCTTCTGACGAAGATATAGTCGAGTTCATCCGTGGCGTGGTACAGAGGAAGGAAGAGCGCCACCACATCGGCGAGGCAGATTTCGTGCCAGCGTCCAGGACGATGGTGCACATCGGCGGCTAAACCATCGATCTTCAAAACCGTGAACCACAAAGAACACGAAGGTACACGAAGAAAACAAGCGGCGCGTTTCCTTTGTGTACGTTTGTGTCCTTTGTGGTTAATGCATTTTGGCCGGTAACGTCGAACTGCTTCGTCTCACCCAGCGCATCAAAGTGATATAAGTTCAAGGTGAAACGAATTGCCGCGCTACTGATGACCTTCGCAGCAATTGCGACGGTTCCCGCCCGAACCGAGCAATCGGGTACTCCGTCCCATTCAGCCGATAACGCTGTCTACCTCGGCTTCGATCGCAATAATTATCCCGGCGACCAGAACCTGAAGGTTCTTCGCCACACGTTTTCCTATACGGGTTTCTGGCTCAATCATCCACCCAGCGCAAGAACCAACACATGGAGTGGCAAGCGGAAGACCCTGCAATCGGCAGGATTCGGATTCCTCGTGCTGTTTAACGGTAGGCTGTATAACGAACTGAAGTCGGTTCCGCACGCGAGCAAACTCGGCAAGTCCGATGCTCAGGCAGCAGCGGCGGCGGCACGCCGCGAGGGCTTCCCGCCGAAAACCGTGATTTTCCTCGATCAGGAGCAAGGCGGCCGCATGCTGCCGGAACAGAAAGCCCACATCTATGCGTGGGTGGACGGAGTGACTGCACGAGGCTTCCGCGCCGGAATTTATTGCTCCGGCATTTCGGCTGCGAAGGAAGGTGGCGAAGACGTCGTTACCGCGGACGATATTCGCCAGAGTGCCGGTGGTAGAAAGATCGTGTACTGGGTCACGAACGATGCCTGCCCGCCTTCGCCAGGGTGCGCCTTTCCCAAACGCGCACCGAATCCCACCGACAGCGACATTGGTTTTGCCGACATCTGGCAATTCGCCCAATCGCCGAAGAGACCTGAGGTGGCGGCAAGTTGTCCGGCAAACTACAACCCGGACGGAAACTGCTATCCGCCGGAAATCAGCGTCGCACAACACTTGCATATCGACGTTAATACGGCGACGACGGCGGATCCCTCCCACGGCCGGACTCGCTGAAGTCCCGGTTCGGAAACCAGCAGCGGTGATAAGATTCCGCACCATGCACCCGCTTCCCAAGCAGATCCTCACCTATCTCGCACTGGTATTCACCTTCAGCAGTCTGCCGGAGTACGTGATGATCCACGCCGGGCACATCGGTGCCGGAAACGGCTTGGCAGTGTCGCTGGTGATGTGGTGTCCGGCGTTTGCCGCGCTGGCCACATGCTGGCTCTTTCGGATTGATCTCGCAACCCTGGGATGGAATTGGCGACCGGCGAAATATGAAGTGTGGGCTTACTTCATCCCGATTTTCTATGCGTTGCCGGTGTACGTTGCGACGTGGGCACTGATTCCCGGTTCGTTCGCATTCTCGGCGTTCGCCGCCTCTCTGGGACAAGCTTTCGGATTTCCGCAATCGCCGCGCGCGGTGACGCTGCTGTTGGCGTTGCCGTGTTATGCGATTGTAGGGGTTATCAGCAGCATGGCACGCGCGCTGGGCGAAGAAATTGGTTGGCGGGGGTTCCTGCTTCCACGGCTGGTTCAGCAAACAGGCTTTACGTGGGGATGCCTGTTAAGCGGCTGTATCTGGGCGGTATGGCACTACCCGGCGCTGTTGTTTGCCGACTATAACTCTGGAACGCAGCCAGCTTTTGCTTTGACTTGTTTCACTCTCATGGTGATCGCGGATAGTTATATCCTGGGCTGGCTCAGGCTGAAGTCGGGCAGTTTGTGGACGGCGACCGTGCTTCATGCCAGCCACAATCTTTTTATTCAGGCAATTTTTGACCGGATCACGGCGCCTGTGGGCAGGACGCTGTACATCACGACCGAGTTTGGAGCAGGAATGGTGCTGACTGTGGGTGCCTGCGCCCTTTACTTCTGGACCAGGCGCGAGGAAGTATCGGCGATTGCAAGCGCCGTGCTGTAATGAGCCTCAATTTGCACTCTGCCCCTCAAACAGTGCACAATACCCTAGATCCTCAGTTACTTGCGGAGGTTACTTTCGTCGCCTGAAAAAAGCGACACTTTCCGCCGCCACTGAGCATCTTAACTATTGTGAAGAGTTAGTGGCTTCAACATCCCCGCCGGTTGGGCGCGCCGTAGTTTCAAACGTCGCGTAGTGAATCGGCTGGAGCCGCTGGAAGCTTTCAACATCCCCGTTCCGGATCCAGCGTTCGCCTTTTGCGGAATAGCCGCAATTGCATTCGCATCCGGAGCTGAAGGCGAGACATGACAATGGCAACCGCAGCACCAGTTTGCAGTCTAGAAAATTACCTCGTCCTGCCCGACAACACTATGGACGACCGCATCGCCGCCGCCCGCAACGCTCTGGGCCGCGAGTGTGTGATTCTGGGACATCACTACCAGCGCGACGAAGTCATTCGCTTTGCTGATTTTCGCGGCGACTCCTACAAACTGTCGCAAGAGGCCGCGCATGCCGGAGGCAAATACATCGTCTTCTGCGGCGTGCATTTCATGGCGGAAAGCGCAGACGTCTTGAGCCGCCCGGGCCAGGTGACGATCCTGCCTGATCTAAACGCGGGCTGCTCCATGGCCGATATGGCGGAAATTACCCAGGTGGAGAATTGCTGGGAGCAACTCATTGCCTCTGGATTGACCTCCGACGCCGGCGAGGGCATCACGCCCATTACCTACATGAATTCCACCGCCGCAATCAAAGCCTTCTGCGGAGAGCGCGGCGGCGTGGTTTGCACATCCTCCAATGCGCCGGGCGCATTCCAGTGGGGTTTGGCGAAGACTCCCAGGCTCTTGTTCCTTCCCGATCAGCACTTGGGTCGCAACACTGGCTTCAACCTGGGCATTCCTTTGAACCAAATGGTGGTCTGGGATCCTTACCTGATTAACGGCGGCCTGACGCCCGAGCGGTTGCGGGCAGCGAAAGTGATTCTGTGGAAGGGTCACTGCTCCGTGCACCAGCGCTTTCTCCCCGAACATGTGGACAACGTTCGCGCCAAATATCCCGGAATACGCGTGATTGCGCACCCCGAGTGTCGCTGGGAGGTCTGCCAGAAAGCCGATGGCATTGGCTCGACTGAAGGCCTGTTGAAGATGATTCGTGACTCAGCGCCCGGAACCATGTTTGCAGTGGGCACGGAAATCCACCTGGTCAATCGCATGGGCAAAGAATTTGCCGCGGAAGGAAAAAAGGTGATCACGCTCGACGACTCTGGATGCCTGTGCACGACCATGTTCCGCATCTCGCCGCAGCATCTGTGCTGGGTGCTGGAGAATCTGGTCGAAGACAACATCGTGAACCAGATCAAAGTGAAAGATGACGTGAAGCACTGGGCGCGAGTGGCTTTGGACAGAATGCTGGAGATTCAATAGGGTCGTTGGCTGCTAGTCGGTGGTCGTTGGCAAGAACCACCTGGGAACGACCGCCCTCGGCTGTCCGGCCGATCCTAGCTCGGCAGCGATCCGATGATTCGGTTCAAGGCAATCGAAACCCAAGCCTCTCGCCTCGCATCCTGCAGGATCTGGCCGACGGCCAGGGACCACCGACCAACGACTAACAACCCGCCGCTCGGATGAATTAGAATAGATGCATACCTCTATGGCCGAACGAACTTTCACCCTTGAAGAAGCGCAATCTCTCCTGCCTGTGCTGGAGTCGCTGCTACGCACCGCAATTGACGGTAAGAAACTGATCGAGGTCGTGGACACTGAGCTCCAGGAACTCGCTCACCGCGTCTTTCTGCAGGGCGGCCTGTTGGTCAACGTGGTCCACATGGCTCGCCGGAAGGCGGAGCGCGAAAAGGCTATCCCGCGCGTGAAAGACGCACTGGCGGAGATCGACGCCACCGGCGTCCAGGTGAAGGATCTCGATATCGGAC
Organism: uncultured Acidobacteriota bacterium; assembly: GCA_963820925.1. Taxonomy (GTDB): domain Bacteria; phylum Acidobacteriota; class Terriglobia; order Terriglobales; family Acidobacteriaceae; genus JABDBE01. Next base: position 528,817 of record CAWGBX010000006.1, on the reverse strand, counting down.
TGCTCGACTTTCCTTGCAAAGTTGACGGCCACATCGTGCTGCTCTGCTGGAAGCTGGGAGAGAATGGGATCACCCACTGGCACGACACCACTGAGGGCTTCGCCGGCCGAAAGCCCATTGACGAGAAAATCAGCAAAGCGAAGAAAGCGAACTGAAAGAAGCACTCAGCACTCAGCATTTAGCCAATGACGATTTTGCTATTGCCCCAACCCTGCATTGGCTGAGGTCTAAATGCCAAAGTGCTGCTCTCACGGCTTCCCTCCCTCATTCCACTTCGGCCGGAAATTCGAATTCACTAGCCACTCCACCGGCGCCAACAACGATCCGATTGCCGCGTCCATGTGCTTGAAATCCAGGTGAGCCAGATCGTCGCTGGGTTGGTGATAATCCCGGTGCAGGCCATAGCTTGAAATCGTCTGGGCAACGACCCCCTTCTTTGCCAGCACGAAATTATCGGAGCGCTCAAAAAAGGTCTCACCGGGATGCGGATCAGCTACCAGCCGCGCACCGTGCGCCGCCATGGCCGGACCGAGATTCGACCGCTCCCATCCGGTGAGCCAGAGACCATCGTCTTTCAACGCCGGATCGGGCCTGCCGATCATTTCAAATTCCAGGTTGGCAGCAATCTCTTTGAGCGGCAGCGGAGGATGCTCGCTGAAATAGGTCGATCCCAACTCGCCTACCTCTTCTCTGCCAAACACGGCGAAGATCACGGTTCGTCGCGGACGCGGTCCGTGGCCCAGCACCCGCGCGATTTCCAATACGGCTGTGTCGCCCGAAGCGTCATCGTCCGCGCCGTTGTAGATATCGTCGCCATTGACCGGTGGGCCAATTCCAAGGTGATCCAGGTGCGCTGAAAACAAAATCGCAGCGTGTTGCAGTGCCGGATCGCTGCCGCGGACCATGCCCACCGCGTTCCAAGTGGATCCCCGTTTGTCCGTCGACGTTGCCTCGAAGTGTACAGTCGCGCCTTCCGGCATCTGCTCCAGCGCATGGAAAGCACCCTGTTTCAGTTCCAGTACATTGAAGTTCAGGTCGTTTGCCGAGTTTGACTCCAAACGGTCGGGCAACTTGGGCAGTTGCTCGCCGCCCTCCTCGAACTTCTTGATTCGGCTGTCGGTCGCGAGCATGAGCGTTGCAGCAGCGCCTGCAGAATCTAGCGAGAAAGCTGCATCCCTGACTTTGCCCGGATCCGAACCCATGATGAGGACGACGGCACCCGATTCGATTCTTGGATTCTCCACATCACCTAGCTCGTCGACGTCCAGCTTCCGCAACGGTCCGGAAAATTCCGTTTGCGTCAGAGCCGCCACTAGGAACTCCTTGCCGTAGTCCCAAGTGATTGGCTCAGCGGAAGGGCTGCCCCCCGGGGATGTGATCCTCAATTGAGGTGGTGCGGTGATCTTCCCCTGAAGGGTGGGCACACGTTGAATGTAGCTGCCGCCGTCACCGGCTGGCTCAATCCCATACTGCCGTAACTGCGACCCCACATAAGTCGCGGCCACCAGTTCATCGTGCGTGCCGCCGCCCCGTCCCTGCAATGCGTCCGAGGCCAGGAATTCTTCATGGGCACGAATGCATCGCTCGCAAATCTTAGGCGCAACTCGGTGCTTGACGGGTGCAAGCCGCGGCTTGCGGTCGGAAGACGTCGCGGCAGCCTGCGCGACTGCTATTGGCGCCAGCAATGCGAAGAGAACGATCGGCAAGAGCCGCAGAGCGAATGGTTTTCTCATGAGAGGAAGCGTGTCGAGTTTACAAGGTTTTACCTTCCTTTACGGATTCTTTACCTGGGATTGGATTCCCGGTGGCTACCATACATAGAGCAGAACTATCGTGAATCTTTCTCAATGACCCCAATGCCAGTCAGGCAACAATATGGCCGCCGGACTTACTGGCCGAACCTCGCGCTCATGTCCCTGCTCTTGATGAATTCGCCGTCAAATGGTCAAGCTGCGCAAGGTGTAACCACCATGTCGGTTGACGTCAAGGTGGTCGCCCTGCCCGTCACCGTTAGGGACAAACACGGCCAAATCGTCCGCAATCTGACCAAGGACGATTTCGTGCTCCAAGAAGATGGCCGCCCGCAAGTGATCAAGTATTTTACGCAGGACACCAACCTTCCTCTTACTCTCGGCTTGCTCGTTGACACCAGCTTGAGTCAGCGAAATGTTCTGGACCAGGAGAGAAATGCCAGCAAGGTTTTTCTGGACCAAATGCTGACGGACGCCAAGGACAAGGCATTCCTCATCCATTTCGACCGGGAGGTCGAACTCCTGCAGGACCTCACCTCGTCTCGTGACAAGCTGCAGGCCGGACTTGAATTGCTGCATACCCCGCAGCTCGATCGCAACGGCGGCGGATCTTCCGACCCTCAATCCTCCGATCCTCCATCTTCCCCCGGTTCCGGGGCGGGACAACCCCAGACGCACAGGGGATCTGGGACTCTGCTCTACGATGCCATCTTCCTGGCCTCCAACGAACTGATGAAAAAGCAGCAGGGCCGCAAAGCGCTGATTGTTCTTTCCGACGGAGACGACCGGGGCAGCAAGGAGTCTTTGCAAAGCGCCATCGAGGCGGCTCAACGCGCCGACACTGTGGTTTACTCCATCCTGTTCGCCGACAACCATCAGGACAGCAACGGCTTTGGTCACCAGGGCGGTGGAATGGGCCGGCACGGTGGTGGCTTTCCGGGCGGAGTCTGGCCGGGAGGTGGCGGTGGTGGAGGCCGCAGTCGGTATCCGCAGGAGGCTCGCCCGGATGGCAAGAAAATCCTGGATCAGATTTCAAAAGAAACCGGTGGCCGTCTCTATGAAGTCTCCAAAAAGCAGGCCATCGATCAAATCTACGACACCATCGCCGAGGAATTGCGGACGCAATACAACCTGGGCTACAGACCGGAGAAAGGCAATGCTGAAGGTGGCTATCACAAGATCAGCTTGATGGCGAAACCGAAGGACCTGGTGGTGCAAACCCGAGATGGATACTACGCGGACCGCTGACATAACCCAGCATTCAGCGCTTAGCAATTAGCACTTAGCCATCCAGGACTTTTGCCAATGCCCGCTCACGCCTTGTGCTGGCTGAGTGCTGAAATGCTGAATGCTGAAATACTGAATGCTAACCTCTTCCCTCACTTCGTCAAATTTAGTCCGCAACTCTTGCGGGGCATTGGCGTTCTTTACTTTGGCGCGTCGTAACAGGACAGGTACTGCCGTGCACCTGTGTGTGCGCTGGCGGGGAATCTTCTCTGCTACAATTTATTGACGCCGCTTGTGGGCTGCCGCGATAGGCGGTTTTCCCCGGGGCTTTCCTAAAATGCTGAGCAGTAAGAAGAAACTCCAAATCGTGGCCGCGTTTGCGACCCTCTTTTTGTTCGCCGCGGTGGTTGGTTGCAACGGGTTTTTCGTCGACCCAGTGTTGACTTCCATCACAGTGGGCCCCACGGCGACCATCAATCAGGGAGGTACGGTGCAGGAGAGCGCCATTGGGACCTACAACGACGGATCGACAAAAACGCTCAGTTCGGGTGTGCAGTGGAGCAGCAGTGACTCCACCACGGCCAGCGTAAGCAATGCGGGACTGGTAACTGGCAATGCTCCGGGCAGCGCAACGATCACTGCTGGCTTCCAGGCAACGAGCGGCACTTCGAGTGTCACAGTCAACCTCGGAAACGTGACCGCCCTCAAGATCTCCCCTACTACCGCCAGCATAGTGGTGAATGGAATCCAAAATTTCACCGCGCTTGCCACCGTGGCTGGACAGAGCACGCCGGTTGATGTCTCCTCCACCGCAACCTGGGTAGTAAGCGATCCTAACAATTTCACAATAACTCTGGGAGACCCGGTGACGATCACAGCGGGGGCTGCCGCTCCCCCCGGCGAGCGGGTCACAGTTACGGCAACTTATGCCAGCACCAACACCTTGAACGCCACGGCCACACTCACAGTGACTCAGTAACTCGCCACATGTCTGACATCCGCTGTATCGGCATTTGTACCGGAGGCGGAGATGCTCCTGGCCTGAATGCGGTCATCCGCGCCGCCGTCAAATCTGCCATTCTCAAGTACCACTGGCAGGTCATCGGCATTCCCGACGGCTTCGATGGCCTGATCTGGCCGGAAAAATCGCGTTCGCTTACGCTCAAGGACGTCAGCGGTATCCTCCCGCGAGGTGGCACCATTCTTGGAACCACGAATCGCGGCAATCCCTTCCACTATTGCACCATCGAGAACGGCGTGGAAGTCGTTCGCGATATTTCCGACGAGGTCATCGCCAATTCGCGCAAACTCGGAATCGATGCCGTGATCAGCATTGGCGGCGATGGCTCGCAGAAGATCGCTCTGGAACTCTTCCACAAGGGCATGAAGATCGTGGGTGTGCCCAAGACCATCGATAATGATCTTTCCGCCACTGAAGTCACATTCGGTTTCGACACCGCGCTGGTGACGGCGACCGACGCGGTGGACAAGATTCACACCACAGCCGAGTCGCACCACCGCATCATGGTGGTCGAGGTCATGGGGCGAGACGCAGGCTGGATCGCGCTGGAGGCCGGGATCGCCGGCGGTGCGCACGTCATCCTGATTCCTGAGATTCCGTTCACCATTCACAAAATCTGTGAGCACGTAGCCTTGCGCGAATCCTACGGGAAACGTTTTACGATTATCGTGGTGGCGGAAGGTATCAAGCTGCCTCCGGAGTGGCAGGAACATCGCCGAACCGGCACAGTCGGCAATCGGATCGGGGACTCGGTTGCCCGGGGCACGAAAAAAGACGTGCGGGTTAGTGTGTTGGGACACATCCAGCGCGGCGGTTCGCCGACGCCGTTCGACCGCATCCTGGCCACTCGTTTCGGCGTGGCCGCGGTGGATCTGATCGCTGAGGGAGGATTCGGCAAAATGGTTTGCCTGCACAAGACCCAGATTGAAGCGGTCAGTATTGCCGACGCCATTGGCCAATTGAAGACGGTGAACCCTCACGGACAGATCGTGAACACCGCCCGCGCGATCGGGATCAGCTTCGGAGATTGAGAGATCGTTTACCGGCTGCGCTCGTTCGCGCTCTCTTCGGTATGTCCTAACGTATTCTGCGCTTTAAGATTTTGACGCAAGCCCTGCGCTATAGTGTTTGGTGGTCTCATTGAGAACCAAATGGCGATCCCTGTGGTTCCTGCTCTGGCTAGTACTGCCCCTCCTGCTCTCCGGTTGTCGCGGGCGGAGCCGGGTGCAGGAGATCGCCTACGTTTCCGCACCGCAGGTTGTTCTTCGCGACCGCGTATCTGCGGTTTTCAGCAAGACGGGCGTAGTGAAAAACGGAGATCGCGTCCAGGTACTCGAGCGCGAACGACGCTTTGCCCGAGTGCGCACCGCCAGCGGCGTGGAAGGCTGGATGGAGCAGCGCTCCCTGGTTTCGCAGCAGATCTACGACGGATTTCAGAAGCTGGCACAGCAGGAGCAGAACGCCCCGGTTCAAGCCACGGGCACGACGCGTAATGATACCAACATTCACGTTGACCCCGGCCGTGAAACCGAGCATCTCTATCAACTGAACCAGGGATCTAAAGTTGCCATCCTGAAGCGTGCCACGGCCGAGAAAACTGTGCCTGGCCCGGCCGCGAAGCCCGCGAGTGTAAACAAGAACGAATCAGCCAAGCCAGTGACGCCCGCGATGGAGGACTGGTGGCTCATCCGCGACCCCGACGGCCGCGTAGGCTGGGTGCTGGCGCGCATGGTGGATCTGGATGTGCCGCTTGAAATTGCACAGTACGCCGAAGGTCAGCGGCTTGCGGCCTTTTTTGTGCTGGACCAGGTGGCCGACGGAGACAAGAAAGTTTCGCAATATCTGGTGGCGCTCAGCGAGCCCAAGGATGGTCTACCCTTCGACTATAACCAGGTCCGCGTCTTCACCTGGAATGTGAAACACCATCGCTATGAAACCGCCTATCGCGAACACAATCTGAATGGAGTGTTGCCAGTGACGGTTTCGCAGGAAAACTTCGACAAAGAAGGAACCCTGCCGGTATTCGTCCTGCAGGTGAAAGATGACAACGGCAACCTGACCCCGCGAAAGTACAAGATGAACTCGCCAATTGTCCGCCGCGTCCTGGCCCCGGGAGAAGTAAAGCAATCCTCCGCGCCGAGAAAAAAGACGCGCCATCACTAGAACGTTGCCGATCTCAAGAAAGCACGGAACCAGACTTCATTGGCCCGCGAGAGCGGCATGGTGGCAAATAGCCGGAGCCGCGGATATAGACCGTTCCTGACCCCGGTCTTGATTCACAAAAGCTCTCACGTCAATCGACAGCAGAGCACGATGAACTCGTTGACGACGAACAGCATACCGAAGATGGCTTTATTTTGTCGCGCCAGCCACTCGGGCAGAAAGATGTCAAAGTTATCTCCCCGCTCATCGGTGAAGCGGCCTGCCCAGGTTGTCAGCGGGCAACTGCCCTTGTTCAGGGCCAGTACGCCACACTCGAGGAGGACAAGCACGGTCAAAATAACAGCCCAATCGAACCGATGCATAAGTCCTGCTACAGGCAGCACCAGAATGCATCCGGCGAAGAAAGCCCAAATGGCTGTATGCAAAAGTTTGATCGCGGTGAGCATGGAGATTCCGGGTAAAGATGCTCAAGAAAGCGTTTGCCATTCTGTACCGTTATGCGACGGCAAGTGTGAACTCACATTGCGATTATCGACTCTGCGTATAGGGAAGGGCTGTGACAACGCTCACCAAACGTGGTGACTCGACACAAGAAAACTGAGAAGCCCGCGACCACGTACCGGCGCATCCAGGCTAGGTTCGAAAGAAAGCCCGGGCCGTCGTGAAAAGTCCATTTCAGAGATTTGGGCAGTTCAAAGAGTAGCCGCTGCCGAAGCCTGCGCCTAAAGCCTACGAGTAGAAATCCGCAATACTCTCGACGACGCATTTCTGCTCGGCTTCCGTCAATTCCGGAAACATGGGGAGCGCCAGTACTTCACGGGCGGCGCGCTCGGACTCCGGCAGATCCCCTTCGCAATATCCGAGATAAGCAAAGCAGGGTTGCAAATGCAGCGGGATGGGATAGTAAATCTCAGTCCCGATTTTCCGGTCGCCAAGAAACTTGCGCAGTTCGTCGCGGCGGTGGGCCCGGATCACGTATTGATGAAAGACGTGAAATGCATGCGGAGAAGTCTGCAGCGTCCTGACTCGTGAGTCGCTCGCTTTCGACACCAACCCCGCATCGGCCAGCAAACGATCGTAGGTTGCCGCCCGTTGCCGGCGTTGCTGGTTCCAGCTTTCGATGTGCGTCAACTTTACGCGGAGGATAGCGGCTTGGATCGAGTCCATGCGGCAATTCCAGCCAAGTTCTTCGTGGTAGTAGCGCCGCGGGCTGCCGTGGTTGCGCAGGTTTCGCATATGCTCAGCTAAATTCAAGTCGGGAGTGGTTACAAGTCCTGCATCTCCATAGGCGCTCAAGTTCTTGGTGGGATAAAAACTAAACGCCGCCACCACGCCCAGCGATCCAGCGTTGCGGCCTCGCCACTTTGCCCCGATGGCTTGCGCCGCATCTTCGATGACGGGCAGACGGAATTCATCCGCGATTTGCTGCAACCTATCCATGTCGGCACACTGGCCGTAAAGATGGACCGGCAGCAAAGCGCGGATTTTATACGACCCTCCTGCCCGGAGCCGAGCGCTAACGCACTCCGGATCCAGATTCAACGTGCCAGGATCCACGTCGACCAGCACCGGCCTCGCCCCGGCGCGTGCGATGGCGCTAGCCGAGGCGAAGAAACTGAAAGCAGTGGTGACGACCGCATCTCCAGCGTGAACTCCAGCAGCCAGCAACGCCAGCCAGAGCGCGTCTGTACCCGAGGCGCAACCCACGGCGGCGCTGGCGCCGGTGAATGCTGCCATTTCCCGCTCCAGCGCTTCCACCTCCGCCCCCAACACGAATTGCTGCGACGAACATACGCGCTCCACCGCAGCCAGCACTTCTTCGCGAACTTGCTGATATTGGCGATGCAAGTCCAGCAACGGAATGGGATCGAACTTATCCGGGGATTGCCGCTTGCGCGATTTTGCGATAGAAGACTGGGTCACGGAAGAAGCGATTCTAACACTCAGCCGTCAGCTATCGATCACGAGCTCTCAGCAAGTTACCTGACTGCGAGTTTCGCGGAAACTAACGAGTCTCGTGGATGCGTGGCAAGGCCGGAAGCGATGAATTGTTGTCGAGGGCTTCTCGCCATTGAGTAAGCGATTCCAGCAGGACTGGCAACTCGAATTGCCCAAAGCTCCCCGGCGGCTCGGCAAGATTCCTGATGGCGCGTTCCAGCACCGATCGCATGCCCACGCGGTTTCCGGTGGAGTAGTGGTGGAAGGCTACGGCCACCTGCACCAACCCTTGAAGAAACTTCTTGTTCTCAGGCGGCGCGGCGCGCCAGATGTCTTCGAGGGCCTCGTGGGCGTCGAAGAACTCGGCGTTGTTGAACAGGTTGATGCCACGGAGATACTGCTCGGAATCCACTCCTTATTCTGGCACGGGTTGTGGGAAAGAGTACAAACGCAAAGCTACATCGCAACAGTCTGTCTTCCTCTCAATCAAAAACCTCGCGACAAAAGCGCGAGGTTTCGAAAGCACAAGCGAGAACCCTACCGACCGAAGATCACGTAGTGATAACTGGTCGCCATGAAGAAAAGCAAGGGCACCGACAGAAAGAAGTTCGTTCGTGACGCCAGAAATGCCTCGCGGGCCAGAGCCGCAGCGTTAGCCGGCGGAGTCCCAGCCAGAGTCCCTCGAATAATCTTCTTTTGGTTGGGCCAGATGATTCCCCAAACGTTGAACAACATGATGAAGCCAAAACCGCCACCGACTCCGATGGAGAGTACATGATTATCGTCCTGGCCCACCGGTGTGTAGGTCAGAAACAGCCAAGCCGCGAGGATGACGACTACAGCAACGACCACGCCGAGAACGTATCCGCTGGGGGCTTTCTTGATCACGAAGTTGAGAATTGCCCAAGCCCCAATCCAGACGAGCAGAAACAGGCCAATAGTGCTCAAGGGGCTGACGCCCATGCGGTCGGCGTCTGGTCCAACGTAGATTTGCGCCCAGTACCAGAAGCCGACGAAGACCGTGACCAGCGCGCTCCAGCGAAACCAGTTCAGAGCCGGCAGGGTCAGATACTGAAACACCTTCGGCTTCATGGCCGCGTCCACCTGCTTCATGAAGGGCACGTTGACGAGATTGAAAAAGTAAAGCAATCCGATCCAGGTGATACCGGCGATAAAGTGAAACCAGCGCAGAATCAGCGCCAGGGCTTCTGTCCCAGTGTGGGTAGGCATGACCCATGAGGCTGCGAAAGCAATCATATGTTGCATCGACATATTCCTCCGCCATCCGTGAAGTGCGAAGCTCCCGGCGCACCGGACTTGATCGGCGCTCGGAGAATATTCACGACTGCTGGCTCGTCCGGAGACCCCGATTCAACCCGTTGAAAATCGCCTACTCGTTCCCGTTGACTTGCAGCGCAGGAATGTTTGCATTTTGCTGTGCTGATGTCAACCGCCGCGGCGATGATGATAAGGAACCACTGGCTTGAAAAGTAGCGAGCGAGGCCGTATTGTACGAGAGTTGCTTTGGGTGCGCAGGCGGAGCGGATGGGCGCTTGAGCATTCCGAGCTTTCCCCCTACTCCTGAGTGCCGTGCTCGCTGCGGCCTGAGGAGCTGACCATGTGCAGTTTAGAAAGCTTTCGCAGTTGAGAAAGCTAAGGAGATCGGCATGGACAACAAGCCGGCACAAAACATTCAGGACACCTTCCTCAACACCGCCCGCAAGGAAAGACTGAATATCACCATCTACCTGTTGAGCGGCGTCAAGCTGACAGGGCGCATCCGCTCCTTTGACAAGTATTCCGTCGTGCTCGAAACCAACAATCAGGAACAGTTAATTTTCAAACATGCTATCTCGACGGTGGCGATGGGGAGGGCGATTCACAGCCATAGCGACAAGCCCGCCATGGTTCCACCCCCAGCAGGCCCCGCTACCGACACTGGACCACCCAGCGCGTCCGGTACGGACGGATAAGGTACTCCATCTTTGCGCAGTTCAGAGTCCAGAGTGGCAAGCAAGACAGAGCGCTCGCGACGGGCCATGATTTCTACGGCTGCCGATCGCGCTCCGACGGAGCGCGCCTTCCTGGTCGGAATCGACTACCGCGTCCGGGCGCGGGCGGGATCGGTCGCTAAGACCGCGAAAGGCTCGCTGACCACTGGCGCGCTGGCGGCGCGAGACAGCGCCAGCAGTGCGCCCGGAGCGTCGAAGGCGCCCCGCATCCCGGAATTCAGCGCGCAAGAATCGCTGGACGAATTGCGCTCTCTGGCAACCAGCGCCGGCGCACAAATTGCCGGTGAATTCCTGCAACATCGCGATCAGCCCGATCCGGCCACTCTGATTGGCAAGGGCAAGCTGGAGGAGATCGCAGGCGCCGCTGCCTCGGTCTCCGCGGATCTTATTCTGTTTGATCACGACCTGACCGCATCGCAGCAACGCAATATCGAAAAGGTCGTCGACACACGCGTAATCGATCGTACCCAGCTCATCCTTGATATTTTTGCCAAGCACGCACGGACGCGTGAAGGCCAGTTGCAGGTGGAGTTGGCGCAGCTCGAGTACATGTTGCCGCGACTCGGGGGGCGCGGAATCGAGATGTCGCAACTGGGCGGCGGAATTGGTACACGCGGCCCGGGTGAAACCCAACTCGAAACCGATCGCCGGAAAATCTACCGCCGCATTCGGCACGTCAAGGAGCAAATAGAAAACGTCCGGCGTATTCGTACACAACAGCGCCAGCGGCGCGAATCGGTTCCTGTAGCGCTGATCGCATTGGTGGGCTATACCAACGCGGGGAAGTCCACATTGTTCAATGCGCTGACTCAAGCGGCCGTGCTCGAATCGCCGAAAATGTTCGCCACTTTAGATCCGACGATTCGAGGGGTTACGTTGCCTTCGCGTCGCCAAGTGCTGCTGTCCGATACAGTAGGATTTATTCGGAACCTGCCGCACACCCTGGTTTCCGCCTTCCGAGCTACGCTGGAAGAAGTGCAGCGCGCCGCACTGGTTTTGCAAATTTCTGATGCCAGCAGCCCGCTTTCCGTCGAGCAGGATGCGCAAGTGGAAAAGGTCCTGAAGGAACTGGAAGCGGAAGCGAAGCCGCGCTTGAAAGTGATGAATAAGATTGACCTGCTCCCTCCCCGGCAGCGCGATAGCTTGCGGGACGACGCCAACTCAGTTCACGTTTCAGCCGCAAAAGGCGTAGGCATGAGCACGCTTCTGGACCGGATTGACCAGATGCTGAAGGGAGACGCTCTGAGCCGCGTCCATTTGCGCGTGCCGCAAAAAGAAGGAAAGACCCTGGCCCTATTGGAGGCGCAAGCACGGATTTATTCCCGACAGTATAAAGATGGGCTAGTGGAGTTGGAAGCAGAAGCCCCGGAGTCGGTGGTGAGACGCGTCCGGGAGTGGGTAGTGGAAGAACCCAGCAATTAGCAATTGGCCCTTGAGCACTCAATGCCGAAGCCAAGGGCTTGAAAATTTAAATGGGCCGGCAACCAAGAAGCGGTGACAGTCCTTGGCTATCGGCCCACTCGATCCTGAATTGGATCGGAGGTGATATTTCCATGCTAGACCCCTTATCCAGGAAGTCAAGTGTTCTTTCCCTAATCCCGCCGAAGGGCTTGACAATCCTCGGAAAGTAGTTTCTGCGAGCCGAGGCGTGTCCCTCTCCGGGACAGCGCGCGATTGACACTAAGCCTTGTAGGATGTTAGGTTTAATGGTTTCTTAAGCCCTCTTTCGATCGAGATTTTTTTCTAGCCTAGGACATGGACGAGACGCTCAGACAAGTAGGGGAATTACTGCTCGGATCCATACCGACCATCATCTTCATGGTTTTGTTGTATGGGATCTACACCGCGCTGGTCCACAAGCCATTGGTGAAGGTGCTAGCCGAGCGCCGCAGGAAAACCGAAGGCGCGATCGAGAGGGCACGCGCCGATATTGCCGCTGCCGAGGCGCGCACTGCGGAATACGAACAGCGCCTGCGCGAAGCTCGAATGATGGTTTTCAAGAACCAGGAAGGGCTTCGCCAGCAGGCCTTGCAGGCACGAGCCGCAGCCGTGGCTGAAGCGAGAAACAGGGCGCAAGCCCAGATCGAACAGGCGCGAGCAGCCATCGAGAAAGACAAAGTTGCGGCGCAAGCTGGGCTGGAGGCTGAAAGCGGGAAGCTAGCCGCTGAAATCATCCGGATTGTTTTGCGGCCGGGAACAGCGCAAACTCCAGTGGGTGGTGGCCGATGAGGCGATTGCGCACTCAGAGAAATCTGCGGACCGCCACCCGTAGCCGAAAGTTCCTGCTGTTTTCTGCCTCAGCGATTTTTCTGCTTTTGACTGGGTTCGCGATGGCGGGACGGGCGGGCACGATGAAGGCGTCCTTCTCGACGATGTCCTACCAGCAGTCGAGCGATTCTCCCAGCGGAAAGCGTTCCCTGAGCCAGCAACTGGTGAAAGAATCGCGTAAGGCCGCCGGCGAAGACGATGAAGCACAATTCAAACACTCCCCCTCGGTCCAGTTTGTAGCCAAACTCACGGGGTTGGAGCTGGAACATGCTTACTGGGTTTGCGTGCTACTGAACTTTGTGGCGATTGCCGCCGCCATTTTCTGGCTCTCGAAGAAAAATCTCCCGGGACTGTTCCGTAACCGCACCGCGTCTATTCAAAAGGCGATGGAAGAAGCCCGCAAAACCAGTGAAGACGCTAACCGGCGGCTGGCAGAAATTGAAGCGCGGCTTTCCAGACTGGATATAGAGATCAATGGAATGCGCGCAGCCGCGGAGCAGGAAGCCGCAGCCGAAGAACAGAGGATTAAAGCTGCCGCGGCCGAGGATGCACGCAAGATTGTAGAGTCGGCAGAGCAGGAAATCGCAGCGGCAGCCAAGGCGGCGCGGCGCGAATTGACCGCGTATGCGGCTGATCTCGCCGTATCGCTCGCGAAAAAGCAGATCCATGTGGATACCGCTACTGACCAAGCGCTGTTACGCAACTTCGCGCACCAACTCTCGGCCAACGGTGGCGAGACACGAAAAGGCGGCCAATAGACATGGCTTCGGTGACCAACACCTACGCGCGTGCCTTTGCCGACGCCGTCTTTAGTGGCCATCACGATCCCGACAAGACCCTGCGTGAGGCACAAGCTGTGGCCGAATTGGTGGCCGGAAGCAACGAACTGCGGGCAGTCTGGCAGACACCGTCAATCACCGCCGAGCAGAAGCGGGCTGTGCTGGATGCGATTGTGGCGCGCCAGGGAATCTCACTCACGGTCCGGAACTTCGTAGCCGTGCTGATCGACCATCGGCGTATAAGCTTCCTGGGACCGATCGTAAAACAATTTGAGCAGGAACTGAATCAGCGCTTGGGATTCACTGAAGCAGAAATCAGCAGTGCCCGCGAACTAAACCAAAGCGACCGGCAAACGCTCGAAGTCCAGATGGAAAAGTTGACCGGGAAAAAAGTGCGCGCACGCTACTCGCGCGATGAATCTCTGCTCGGCGGTGCCATCGTAAAGATCGGCAGCACAATTTACGACGGCTCGGTGAAGGGACAGTTGGAGAGGATAAAACAAGCACTTAGCACTTAGCACTCAGCATTTAGCCACGTGAGAACTAAACGGGCTAAGTGCCAATTGCCAAGTGCTAAACGCCAGTCGCAAACTCGAGAACTCGAAACAAAATTTATGGCACAAATCAAAGCAAACGAGATCACACAGCTGATCCGGCAGCAAATCGAGAACTACGAATCCAAGATTGCCGTGGATGAAGTCGGTACGGTCGTCACCTTGGGCGACGGCATTGCCCGTGTCTACGGCCTCGATAAAGTTATGGCCGGAGAGCTGCTTGCCTTCCCTCACAACGTGGCCGGCATCGCCATGAACCTGGAAGAAGATCAGGTCGGCGTCGTGCTCCTGGGTGAGTACACCGAGATCAAGGAAGGCGATGAGGTCAAGCGTACGGGACGCATCATGAGCGTGCCGGTCGGTGACGCCCTAATCGGCCGGGTGGTGAATTCACTGGGCCAGCCCATCGACGACAAAGGGCCCATCGCCACCGACAAATTCATCGCGTTGGAACGTCTGGCGCCCGGAGTCATTGACCGGCAGCCGGTTCGCGAGCCCATGGCCACTGGACTGAAGGCCATCGACAGCATGATTCCGATTGGCCGAGGCCAGCGCGAGTTGATCATTGGCGACCGTCAAACCGGCAAGACCGCAGTGGCGCTCGATACCATCATCAACAACAAGGGCAACAACCTGATTTGTATTTACAACGCCGTCGGACAGAAGCGGTCTTCGATTGCGCAGGTGGTAAAGATTCTCACCGACTACGGAGCAATGGATTACACCATTGTCGTGGCGGCGTCCGCTTCCGAACCCGCGCCCATGCAATATATCTCGCCTTATGCGGCCTGTGCGATGGGCGAGTATTTCCGGGATAACGGAAAGCATGCCCTGGTGATTTATGACGACCTCTCGAAGCACGCAGCGTCGTATCGTGAAATCTCGCTATTGTTGCGTCGTCCGCCGGGCCGCGAGGCTTACCCCGGTGACGTTTTCTATCTTCACTCGCGGTTGCTGGAGCGCGCGTCGAAACTGAGCGACAAGAATGGCGGAGGTTCACTCACTGCGCTGCCAATCATCGAAACCCAGGCGGGTGACGTGTCGGCTTACATTCCGACCAACGTCATTTCGATCACGGATGGCCAGATCTTCCTCGAAACGGATCTGTTCAACAGTGGCGTGCGGCCGGCTGTGAACGTGGGAATTTCGGTAAGCCGCGTGGGCGGCAGTGCCCAAATCAAAGCTATGCGGCAAGTCGCAGGAAGCATGAAGCTCGAGCTCGCGCAATATCGAGAACTCGCGGCCTTTGCGCAGTTCGGCAGCGATCTCGACAAAGCCACGCAGAACCAGCTCAATCGCGGACAGCGTCTGGTCGAAGTCCTCAAGCAAAAGCAATTCTCACCGCTGCCGTTCTCCAAACAGATTCTGATCATCTACGCCGGCACCAGCGGCTTCCTCGACGATCTCCCGGTAGACCAGGTACGGGACTTCGAAGGCGAGCTGTACAAGTTCGTAGACGCCACCAATCCTGGCCTCCTGCGCACAATCATGGAGAAAAAGATTCTCGACGACAACCTGAAAGCCGAGATGACCAAGACGATCAAGGAGTGCAAAGAGACGTTTGTAGTGGAGAGACAAGCAGTGGCGAAGTAACTCCTAGCTCCTAGCTGATTTATGGCCAACATTCTCGATATTCGACGCCGTATCCGCAGCGTGACCAACACGCGGCAGATCACCAAGGCCATGAAAATGGTCTCGGCAGCGAAGCTGCGTCGCGCCCAAGAGCGCGCCCTGTCAGCACGTCCGTATGCGCAGATGTTGACCAACGTGCTGAAGTCGCTGGTGTCGCGAGCAGAAATTTACGATCCCGATACGGGCGAGCCGAAGCATCCCCTGCTGGCCCAGCGCCAGGAAAACAACATCCTGCTGATCGTGGTGACGGGTGACAAGGGTCTCGCTGGCGCTTTCAATACCAATATTCTGAAAGCAGCATCGCGTTTCCTGGACTCGAAGGCGGGCAAGAATATCGAAATCGAAGCCATCGGGCGCAAAGGCCGCGACTTCCTGCGCCGCCGATATCCGGTTGCTCCTCCGAGAACGGTGGAGTCCCAGGAGTCGTCGCGGACCACGCTGGTGGGCGAGCACATTGGAGTGTTGAGTAAAGTTGAGTATCCGATGGTCTCCGAAATGGCGGGACGCGCTATCGATCGGTATTCCAGAGGTGAAATTGATTCGGTTTATGTCGTCTTTAATGAATTCAAGTCGGTGATTTCGCAGCGGCTGATCGTGGAAAGGGTGTTGCCGATCGAGCAGGTCGGCGAAATCAGTGTCGCCCAAGCTGAGGAGATGAGCCAGAAGGAAAAAGAGCGGGCTCTCGAAGCGGCGAAAGAAGCTGGCGTCGGGATTCGACCGCCAGATACGCGAGAGATCGACGTTGCCGCAGCGAAGTTCGCCGCTGCTCCAGTCGACTATATCTACGAACAGCCCGCCGAAGAGTTGTTCAAGTCCCTGTTGCCGAAGTACGTGGTCATCCAGGTATTTCGCGCGCTGCTCGAATCGGTGGCAGCGGAGCACGCGGCCCGCATGACCGCGATGGACGCGGCAACCATCAACGCAACCGACATGATCGATTCACTGACGCTGGCCATGAACCGCGCCCGTCAAGCGAAGATTACGAAAGAGATTATCGAGATCGTAAGCGGAGCCGCAGCAGCAGGTTAAGACAGCACTTGGCAATTAGCATTTGGCATCATTTATGCACTTGATGGGCTAAATGCAAAGTGCTGATTGCCAAGGAACGAAGCTTTCGCTCAGAAAGAAAACATCTATGCCAGAAAACATTGGACACGTGATTCAAATCGCCGGCCCCGCAGTGGACGTACAGTTTGCCGAAGCCACCATGCCGCCGATCTATGAGGCGCTACGCATTGTAAGCGACGGCTTTACCGTTCCGTCACCGATCAATGTCATCGTCGAGGTGCAACAGCACCTGGGCGAAGGCCGGGTCCGTTGCGTTGCCATGGAAGCTACCGAGGGTATGGTGCGCGGCATGAAAGCCATTGACCAGGGTGGACCGATTTCCGTGCCCGTGGGCCGCGGCACGCTCGGGCGCGTCATGAACGTGATCGGCCAACCCGTCGACCAACTCGGCCCTATCGCACACACTCAGACGATGCCGATCCACCGCCCCGCGCCGCTGTTCGACGAACAAGCCACAACCGCCGAGATGTTCGAAACCGGAGTGAAAGTTATCGACCTCATTCAGCCTTTCTTGAAAGGCGGCAAAATCGGTTTGTTCGGCGGTGCGGGCGTAGGCAAAACCGTTGTCATTATGGAGCTCATCAACAACGTCGCCAAACAGCACGGCGGATTCTCGGTTTTTGCCGGAGTCGGCGAACGCACCCGCGAGGGCAACGACCTGTGGCTGGAAATGACCGAGTCAGGCGTCATCAAGCCGGGCGATCCCGAGCATTCCAAGGCCGCCCTCATCTATGGCCAGATGACCGAGCCACCCGGAGCCCGTCTGCGTGTAGCTCTGACCGGGCTCACAGTCGCCGAATATTTCCGCGACGTCGAAGGCGCCGACACGCTGTTGTTCATCGACAACATCTTCCGCTTCACCCAGGCAGGCTCCGAAGTGTCGGCTCTGCTTGGACGAATGCCGAGCGCAGTAGGTTACCAGCCTAATCTCGCAACGGAGATGGGGGAACTGCAGGAGCGAATTACTTCCACCAAGAAGGGATCCGTCACCTCGGTGCAGGCGATTTACGTCCCCGCCGACGACCTGACCGATCCGGCGCCAGCTACTACGTTTGCCCACCTGGACGCGACCACCGTGCTCTCACGCGCCTTGACCGAGATTGGCATTTACCCCGCGGTCGACCCGCTGGCGTCGACCTCGCGCATTCTTGATCCTCGCATCGTGGGCCAGGAACATTACGATGTGGCGCAAGCGGTCAAGAAGACGCTGCAAAGCTACAAAGACCTGCAGGACATCATTGCAATTCTGGGCATCGACGAGTTGAGTGAAGATCAGAAAGTAACGGTGGCGCGAGCCCGCAAGATTCAACGCTTCCTATCGCAGCCATTCCACGTAGCCGAGCAGTTCACCGGCGCACCCGGCCGCTACGTGAAAGTCGCCGACACGGTGAAAGGCTTCAAGGAAATCAACGAAGGCAAGTACGACGATATTCCAGAGCAGGCTTTCTACATGAAAGGCCAGATCGACGAAGTGCTGGAAGCAGCAGAGAAATTGAAGGCGGTAGCATAAGGCGCTATCAGCCGTCAGCTGATTTTATGTCCGACACTTTCCAACTCGAGATCGTCACGCCGGAGAAGATGGTCGTCCGGGACGTGGCGGAAGAGATGCAGATCCCCGGCAAGGACGGGTATCTGGGCATCCTGCCGGGACACGCCCCGCTGATCACCGAACTTGCGGTGGGGGAGATCACCTATCGCAAAGACAATTACACGCATCACCTCTCGGTAGCCTGGGGATTCGCGGAAGTTCTTCCGGACAAAGTAACCATTCTGGCCGAGACTGCGGAGCGTGCCGAAGAGATCGATGCGAGACGCGCCCAGGAGGCCAAACAGCGTGCGGAATCGCATCTCACGACCTGCAATACCGAGGAAGACTTCAAGCGAGCAGCAGGCGACTTGAAGCGAGCGGAAACGCGTCTGGAAGTAGCTGCCAGAAACAAGTAGAGTCAGGTCCGAGCTGCCAAACCGCCCGAACGCTCCAAATAGTCACGACCCCTGAACCGGATCACCCATAACAAATTCCGATAGATCTCATAAATTCTTTCAATTTCTGTGAGCCCGTTCTCCCAGCTAAAGTGATGTGCAATTATCGGCTGCGAGGGTTACAGATGCTTACTGCGAAACCGCGTTTTGTCTGGCTCGGTCTTTTCGTGCTCGTACTATTGATCGGTGCGCCTTTTGTGCTCGCTCAAGCTGCCGGCACTTCCAGCGGCGTTCCCGAAGCTGCCCAGCTGGCAAAACTGGAGCAGCAAGTCGCGGACGCCAAAGGTTCCGCCGACAACGCCTGGATGTTAACTAGTTCGGCGCTGGTCCTGATGATGACCGGCCCGGGCCTGGCGCTGTTCTATGGGGGCCTGGTTCGAAAGAAGAACGTACTGAGCACCATGATGCAAAGCTTCGCGATGATGGCCATCGTTACGGTTCTGTGGGCGCTAGTCGGCTATAGCCTGTCGTTCGGCGGCGGCGGCAGTTTCGTGGGCCATTTGCACAATGTATTTCTGCGCGGCGTAGGGGCTCAGCCGGACGTCGACTACGCTCCAACGATTCCGCAACAGACTTTCATGATTTACCAGTTGATGTTTGCCATCATCACCCCTGCCCTCATCACCGGCGCTTTCGCGGAACGGATGAAGTTCAGTTCCATGGCGCTGTTCATGGTTTTATGGTCGGTTGTCGTCTACGATCCCATGGCCCACATGGTTTGGGGCAAGGGCGGCCTTCTGAATGCCGCGCTCGGCGGACGTTTCCCCACGCTCGATTTCGCCGGCGGAACCGTCGTGCACATCACTTCGGGAGTCTCGGCCTTGGTCTGCGCATTGTATTTGGGCCGCCGTGTGGGCTATCCCAAAGAGCCGATGCCACCGCATAGTGTCGTGCTCAGTTTCATCGGAGCGTGCTTGTTGTGGGTTGGATGGTTTGGCTTCAACGCGGGCAGCGCGCTGGCTTCAGGCAGTTTAGCGACCAGCGCCTTTGTGGCTACACACTTTGCCGCCGCGGCAGGCGTGCTGGGATGGGGCGGCGCGGAATGGCTGCGCAATGGAAAACCGAGCGCCTTGGGCGCCATTTCAGGATGCGTCGCGGGACTGGTAGCAATTACGCCTGCGGCGGGCTTCGTCGGACCCATGCCAGCTCTCGTGATCGGACTCATTGCTGGCGTGGTCTGCTACCACATGGTCGCAACCGTGAAGCTGTGGTTTGGCTACGATGATTCCCTGGACGCTTTCGGTGTCCACGGCGCTGGGGGCACACTTGGCGCGGTGCTGACCGGAGTCTTCGCGTCCAGCGCTATCAACCCAATCTTCAAGGGCGCGCAAGGAAACCCACTGCCTTCAGGGCTCCTCGAAGGCAATGCCCATCAGTTGATCAACCAACTGGTCGGGGTTGGAGTAGCTTGGGCGCTCGCGATCGTGGGCACTTTGGGTGCGCTCAAGATTGTCGATGCAACCATCGGGCTTAGAGTCGAAGAAGAACACGAGATCCAGGGATTGGATCTTTCACAGCATGGCGAGGAAGGCTACTGCTGGGACGTTCCGACGTACGATCCGGCTGGTGACTGAAGTTATTTTACTGACCGCTTGCAGCAAGCGTGAGCCGGTTAGAAACACGAAGCTCACCGTACCCCAGCCCTGACTATCAGCATAGCCATTGGCCTTGCTTCCCTCACAACTAAGGCCGGATCTCGGCGCCGAACCGCTGTCCCCCGGCCCGGGGAACGAGCCGGTTGTGGCACTCTCGTGCCAGCACAAGGCACCGATGGGCCATTACCAACGAACCACACTCGAAGATAGATTTATTCCCAAACGGGCGGCGAGAGCTGCGGTGACAAAGTTCTTGACTGAACTCTGGTCTTTTTGCTCTCGCCGTCTGATTCAAGAATTCTATGACGCAAACAGTTGTCCGTTGTCCCTATTGCGTTCTGGGCGTTCAGTTCAGACCCATGGCACCTCATCTGGACGGACGATTCATCTGCGAGAAGTGTGGCCACGTGTCTCTTGCAGACGGTACGAGCTTCAAGTGTGCTTGTGAGCGATGCGAAGAGTTGAATTCAACGCGAATCCACACCGATGTGAATCCGATTCTCAAAATCAAGACCGTTGCCAGCTAGTAACGGACTCCGGTTCTTCCTCGGCCTCTCGTGTTCGGACGCTTTATCCGTTTGCCCTTGCCACCAGCAAAATTGCGAAACAATAAAAAACAAACATGAGGCCCAGGTATAACTTGGCTTTACCTCCTGCACCTTCGAATTCTTTCCACGCCAACACGCCCCACAACGCCGCCACCATTGGCGCGGACTGGCCGATCGCATAGGAAATCGCCACACCGGTGAAGCTCGCCGCCACCAGATTAAAAACCATCCCGGTGCCCCAGATCACGCCGCCGAGCACTCCGAGCAGGTGTCCGGAAGCTGGGCCTCGAAAGAATCCGCTGAAATTCACCGGCTCTCCGACCAGCGGCTTTTTCATGAAATAAACGTTCCAGATGGAACAAGAGAGCAGCGCGCCGAGAGTCAAGAACACGGCGACGCTATAGGGGCCAAGTGTGTGGCCCTGGGTCATCGCATGCGCCACGAACGGCGCCCAGAGCCCCATTAGGACTCCGGAAACGATGCAGACAATAATGCTTTTCTTTGAGGTGGAGCGGCCTGCGCTCGCCAGACTCCCGTAGGCTTTGCCGTCCATGATCACAGCGATGACCGCGCAAACCACTCCCGCGGCCAGCAGCATGCCATCGCCCCTAGGCTGCAGAATGTAGCTCAAAACCACGCCCACCACCAGAGCAATCCCGATGGCAACCGGAAAGGCAATCGCCAGGCCAGCCATATCAATCGCGGCCACCAGCAAGAGGTTAGCCAGATTGAAAATCGCTCCGCCCACCATGGTGGAAAAGATATTCGACGCGTCCGCGGAATGAACGTTGTTGAGGAAGCTGTTGGCATCGTTCGACGTGCTTCCCATGGTGAAGGCGAGAATCAGCGAAATGAGAAAAATCCCGACGGCGTAGTCCCAGTAAAACAGTTCGAAGCGGTAATTCTTGACGCCTTTGTAGGTATTGGCCCACGAACCCCAGCAGATGGCGCTGGTAATCATCATCACTAGCGCGATGCCCAAGCTATGCGGTGTAAACATCGTTTCTCCTGACGATCGCCTTGAACTTACTTACCGCCAATTCTGGACACAAAAAGCTGCAAGAAGCGGTCGGAGTCCACGTCGACGCAAACTTTCGTATTTGGCGTGATCACATCGACGCCTTCGATCACATAGTGGTCTCCGTGAAGAACATTGCGCTCCACTGCTCCGCGGCGGTTCGCCACTGTTTCCCCGCGCGTGAAGTCTCCGCGAGTCTCGACATCGACGTGCATCTCCCGCGTTTTGACCAGAGTCGAATCGATCGCCACCGCGACCGCGGACGGATCGTACATCGGTGATCCGGGGGACCCAAACGACTCCGAGAGTTTCACCAGAAATTTCAGAATCGAGACGATGAAATCGTTGATCGGTCCGCGAGTCTGCCCGAGCTCGTCAAGGTACTTGTGCGTGAAAAGCGCCTTGTCACCGACTTCAAGGCCCACCATGGTCAACGGCCATCCCGCCTGGAAAACGATTTGCGCAGCCTCGGGATCGTTATAGATGTTGGCTTCCGCAGCCGCATTGACATTGCCTCCGCTGATCGAACCTCCCATCAGAATGACTTCCTTCACCAGAGGAACAATGGATGGATCTTTTTCGATCGCCAAGGCGATATTGGTCAGTGGGCCAACTGGAACCAGCGTGATCTCATGCGGTGAAGCGTGCACCAATTGAATAATGAGGTCAGGCCCAAAGCGGGGATCGACCTTGCATTTGCTCGCGGGCAATTCAATGTTGGCTAATCCATTCTTGCCGTGCCAGAATTCGGCCGTCACCAGCTTCTGAAACAGGGGATGCTGCGCGCCGGCAGCCACCGGAATGTCGCACCGGTTCGCCAGCGAGACCATGCGCAGTGCGTTCTCCAAGCCCATCGCCGCCGTGACGTTCCCGGGCACCACGGTGATCGCGCGCACATCCAACTCGGGCGAGTTCAGCGCCAGCATCAGCGCCAGTGCGTCATCCGTACCCGGATCAGTGTCGATGATAATTTTCTTCGCCGCCGCTACCGGCACCGCAAATGCCGCCGCCAAAACCATCGCAAAAACTGCGGAAATAAAGGAAGCGAAGCGTCTGGAGCTCGAGGTTTTAACAAATTCAGAAGTCTTCATTTGTTCGTGGAAAAGATTAGCGAAGCCTAGCCTCGACATTTGTGAGTGTCAAGATCAAAGTGCAAATATAGGCGCGGGCGTCCCCGCCCGTGCGGGCGCAACAATGCGCCTTCACTATGAAACCGAAATGCGCCTCCTGAGCACCCTGCGCTGGCTTTTTCCACGTTCTGCCGTACAATGGCCTCGCGAACGTCAGTCCTCGAACGGGCGAATCGTACGGCTGGCGGAGAACATCCAAATGTCGGTGGAGAAGAGCAAGCTTTCAGGGATCGTCGATAAAGCCAGCAATGTCGCTGCTGAGGGTGCCCTGCGAACCTCACCGTTGGCAACGCTGAATGGCCGCCCCCTTCTATCCAATCGAGGCATACCACTCAATCTGGATTGGGTGAATCAGGTTCGATCGAATACCAGCGCGGTAGAACGCCGGGCGCAAACCCACGTCACGCGCCGCACTGTGAAAAAGGACTGGCAAGCGGCCTGGCTATTGCGCGCAGTTACTTGCATGGATCTCACGACTCTTTCCGGGGACGATACCGACGAGCGCGTCCGCCGCTTGTGCGCCAAGGGCCGGCAACCGATTCAGCAAGATCTGGTAAAACAGCTCGGAATCGAAGATCTTAATATTCAGGTTGCAGCTATCTGCGTGTATCACCGGTTCGTCGAAACCGCGCGCAGGGCGCTCGAAGGCAGTAGCGTGCGAGTCGCCGCTGTTGCTACTGGGTTTCCGGCGGGACTGTCTCCATTGTCTGAGCGCATCGCAGAAATCCGACGCTCCATCGAGGCTGGGGCTCAAGAAATTGATGTTGTCATCACCCGTGCCCTCGTTTTCGGCGCACGGTGGCAGGAACTCTATGACGAGATCGCCGCCTTCAAACAAGCGTGCGGTCCCATACACATGAAAGTCATCCTCGCGACGGGGGATCTGCTGACACTTCGCAATGTCGCCCGCGCCAGCTTCGTAGCTATGATGGCGGGCGCCGACTTCATTAAGACTTCGACCGGCAAAGAGCCGACCAATGCCACGTTGCCGGTTGGCCTTGTCATGACCCGAGCCATCCGCGAGTACGCGCAGGAAACTGGCATGGCTGTCGGTTTCAAAGCCGCGGGCGGCATTCGAACCGCTAAGCAATCCATGGAATGGCTAGCGTTGATGAAAGAGGAACTCGGCCTCCCCTGGATGAAGGCAGAACTGCTCCGCCTTGGCGCGAGCGGGCTGTTAAATGATGTTGAGCGGCAACTCGAGCATCACGCGACCGGACGCTATTCGGCGGATTATCGACATCCCGTTGCTTAATTTCTGGCTGTCCCGCACGGGCGAGGACGCCCGCGCCTACATTTATGAGCATTGCTGAAAAGTTCGTTGCTATGGAATACGGTCCGGCGCCAGAAGAATCGAAAGAAGCGCTCGCCTGGCTCGACCAGCACGGACGTCGCTTCGGCCACTTCATTAATGGGACGTGGCGACAGCCCGGAGAGTACTTCGACACAACCGATCCTTCGACTGGAGAAAAACTCGCAAGCGTCGCGCAGGGATCACCCGCGGATGTCGATGCCGCAGTCAAAGCCGCTCGCGCAGCGTTACCCAAGTGGCAATCTCTTACTCCGCACGCACGGGCCCGTTACTTGTATGCCCTGGCGAGACAGGTGCAAAAGCACTCTCGCCGCCTGGCCGTGCTCGAAACCATGGATAACGGAAAAACGATTCGCGAGAGCCGCGATCTTGATATTCCGTTGGTCGCGCGGCACTTTTATCATCACGCTGGCTGGGCACAACTCCTGCAGCAGGAGTTTCCCGGCTACACGGCTTGCGGAGTCGTCGGGCAGATCATTCCCTGGAACTTTCCGTTGCTCATGTTGGCCTGGAAGATCGCGCCTGCACTGGCCACGGGAAACACGGTCGTTCTGAAACCCGCCGAGTTCACCCCGTTGACTGCGCTTGCATTTGCGGAAATCTGCCATGAAATCGGACTGCCCGCGGGCGTGGTGAACATTGTGACCGGCGATGGTTCCACCGGCGAAGCGCTAGTCAAACATCCCGATGTAGATAAGATTGCATTCACAGGTTCAACCGAAGTGGGTCGCGCCATTCGCAGCGCCACTGCGAAAAGTCACAAGCGGCTTTCGCTCGAACTCGGTGGCAAGTCTCCGTTCGTCGTTTTTGAAGATGCCGATCTGGACAGCGCCGTCGAAGGCCTGGTGGACGGAATCTGGCTCAATCAAGGCCAGGTTTGTTGCGCAGGCTCGCGCCTCCTCATGCAGGAGAGTATTGCCGAGCCGCTGATGGCAAAAATACGCGATCGCATGAGCACGCTGCGTGTTGGACCGCCGCTCGACAAGGCTATCGACATTGGCGCAATTGTTGCCCGCGTCCAACTGGATCGCATTCAGCGGTTGGTCGATCAAGGCGTAGCCGACGGCGCGACCTGCTGGCAACCTCCAATGGAAATGCCGGCGCGCGGGCTTTACTTCCCGCCGACCTTGCTCAGCAACGTTCACCCCACTTCAATCGTCGCGCAGCAGGAGATTTTCGGTCCTGTGCTGGCGGCGATGACTTTCCGCACTCCCAGTGAAGCGGTCGAGCTTGCCAATAACACTGTGTACGGTCTCGCTGCTTGCGTGTGGAGCGAGAGCATCAATGTTGCCCTTCACGTCTCTGCGCAGCTCAAAGCGGGCGTGGTGTGGGTGAATTGCACGAACTTGTTTGACGCCTCGTGCGGTTTCGGCGGCTACCGCGAAAGCGGATACGGCCGAGAGGGCGGCAAGGAAGGCTTGCTGGAATATCTGGAGCCGGCGTGGTTCAAGAGCGCGCCAGCTCTGCCTGCGGCGAAGCCAACGCCAGCGGAGAGTTCAGAGGACGACAAGGATCCGGTTACTTCCGCCAATGACATCGACCGCACGGTGAAGCTCTATATTGGCGGCAAGCAGGCGAGGCCTGATTCCGGCTACAGCATGGAAGTCCGGAGTAAGAATGGTCAACTGCTGGGCGAAGTAGGGCTGGGCAACCGCAAAGACATTCGCAACGCCGTCGAGGCCGCGCGAAAAGCCGCAGGCTGGGCGAAGACGACCGCGCACAATCGCGCCCAGGTTCTTTATTACATGGCCGAGAACCTGTCACAGCGCCGCGACGAGATTGCTCATCGGCTCGCAGCCGCTGTAGGAGACGCGCAAGCTACCGCTGAAGTGAATTCCGGCATTGAGCGCATCTTTTCTTATGCTGCGTGGGCAGACAAGTTCGATGGCGCAGTGCACAATCCGCCGTTTCGCAGTATCGCCATCGCGATGAATGAGCCGATTGGAACCGTGGGCATCGTCTGCCCGAAGGAAGCACCGCTGCTTGGCTTCCTGTCTCTGGTCATGCCCGTGATTGCCATGGGCAATACCGCAATCGTTGTTCCTTCCGAAACTTATCCGCTCATCACCGGAGACCTGTATCAACTCTTCGACACCAGCGATCTGCCAGGCGGTGCGGTGAATATCGTGACGGGATACGCCTCGCAACTGCTTAAAGTTCTTGCCGAACACGACGACGTGGATGCTATCTGGTGCTTCATGGATGAAGCCGGCGCGTCTGCGGCGAAATCATTCTCCACGGGAAACTTGAAGCAGGTCTTCACGAACGAAGGCCGCGCAATTGACTGGTTCGATGTGAAGCAAGGCGAAGGCCGATGGTTTCTGCAACATGCCACGCAAGTTAAGAACATCTGGGTTCCTTACGGCGAGTGAGCACATCTTTGCCGTGAAATTCATTGACAACGATCGGGAGCGCTGACTAGACTCGGCATTCTTATGGCGAAACGTCCTCGCATCGCGGTGATTGGCAGTGCGAATATTGATTTGACTACCTTTGCCGATCGTTTTCCCAAAGCCGGAGAAACGATCTTTGGCCAGCAGTTCGATCTCGGCTTTGGCGGCAAGGGAGCGAATCAGGCGGTGGCTGCCCGGCTTTGCGGGGCTGAGGTCTTCATGGTCGCAAGGGTGGGCAGCGATCTGTTCGGTCCGGCGACGATTGAAAACTTCAAGAAGCTGGGGATCGATGCTACTCATGTGAAGCAGATCGAAGGAGTCTCCAGCGGTGTGGCGCCGATTTTCGTTGAGCCCAACGGACAGAATCGCATCTTCGTGGTGAAAGGCGCGAACGATCGGCTGAAGCCGGCGGACGTTGATGCTGCGGCTGACTTGCTCAAGACTGTCGATTGCGTGGTCCTGCAGTTCGAAATTCCTCTCGAAACCGTTTACTACAGCGTCAGCTTTGCGCGTAAGAACGGCATTCGCTGCATCGTCAATCCTGCTCCCGCGCAGCCGGTAGATTTGAATGCTTTAGCTGGACTCGACTATTTCGTTCCCAACGAGAGTGAAGCCGAGACCATCACCGGAATGTCGGTGCGGAACCTTGACGATGCGAAAAAGTGCGCGGAGAAACTGATCGCCGGCGGCGTCAAGCGAGTCATCCTGACGCTGGGAGCGAATGGCTCGTTGCTGGCAGGTAGCGAAGGTATGGAGCACATTCCTGCGTTCAGCGTGAAAAGTGTCGACAGCACCGGTGCGGGCGACGCATTCATTGGCAGCTTTGCGGTGTTCCTCGGGGAAGGCCCGCCCGAGCGCGAAGCCGTCCGCCGTGCCAATCTCTATGCTGGACTTTCGACCACCGGGGTGGGCACTCAGAAATCGTTCTATGATCGCGCCCGCTATGATGCCGAGTGGGTGGCGCGGAGCGGAGCCTAGCGCGGCACTGAAAACTCCCGCTTGCTGGTTTATTGCCGAAGCCGCGGCCCGCTTTTCCCATATTGGGAGGAGTTTACTGTCTAGTACCGGGTACCCCCCCTCCCCCGATCGCCTGCACAATATAGAAAACAAACGATCTAATTTACGACTATGTGCTAGATCTTTGAGGAGTTACACGCAAAATCTAGAGAACATAGGAGTTACGGCTAGCACGGAGAGCCGTTTCGCGCTTCGTTCCGGTGTGACCCTGGGCCAAGCCGCTGTGCGACTGCGCGGTTGATTGTCAAGATCGACCATTATCCAGTAGATAATGTTTTATAGGGATAGATTATCTAGTTGGAGAAACGGAGTCAAGCCCAAAAACCCGGCTGGGGCCGGCAACGGCGGGGAGGAATCGGGGAACCATAAAGAAGACGGGAACACAAAACCAGTTGTCAGTTGCCTGTTCTCGGTTCTCGGTTTTTTCCTCAGGGGAGAAAAGAGTGTCGCTCGCGGTCGCGGGCTAATCCCGGCAGAATCCCTCGCCATATTTGATGATCAGGCAATTCTTCTTGTCCAATAGCCATTTCATTCCGGTATCCTCGCCGTTGCCCGCGTGGATGGATTCTGTCTTGCCGTTGCGCAGGAACTCGATGTGATCTCCGGCGGGAACTCCTTCATAGGATTCCAGGCTATCGAGAGACCGGATTTTGACGACGTACTGGTCGTTCTTCTGCGAGAGAAGGAGATAGGTTCCTTCGGGCCCATTCCATTGCCCCAGCCATTTCTGGGTGGAAGTGTTCGCCGACACGGGTGCCGTAGTTGGGTTGGGCGCTGAATTGCTTGTCCCGGTGCCTGAAGGCCCGGCGACAGATTGGTTGCTTTCTCGGCAAGCCCCCATTAAAACGGTCATCGCGAGGACAGCCATCCGAAAGTCCGTTTTGTTCAAGGTCATCTCCAGTGGAAGGCAGCTGGGTCAGTCCCACTCATTTTCCTCCAACTGATCACGGTTGATAAGTTTTTATTTGAAAACCGAGAGAGCCTTTGGTTGGGAGTGCCACTGGCCTGTGCAACTGCGAGTCTTTCTCAACTGCCGGCAAATGCTGTACAAACCCCGTCGCTTGTATAAGAATTACGCCCAGCCGCAGTTTGCGACTTCATCTTTCGAGGTCATTGTCTTGTTCTTGAGGCCCGACACGCTCGACGAAGCAGTTCACGTGCTGGCTAGTTCCGGCGGGCAAATCCTGGCGGGTGGCACCGACTTCTTCCCTGCTCTTGGGGACCGTCCGGTTACGGGAACTGTGGTGGACATTTCGGGCCTTGGCGAACTGAAAGGCGTGGTTCAGGAAGCGAACTATATGCGGATCGGCGGGCTGACTACCTGGACCGAAATTGCCAGGGCGCCGCTGCCGCTGTGCTTCGATGGATTGAAGGCTGCGGCGCGGGAGATCGGCGGGATTCAGATTCAGAATCGTGCGACCGTCGCGGGAAATCTTTGCAACGCGTCTCCCGCCGCCGATAGCGTTCCGCCCCTGCTCGCACTCGATGCTGAAGTGGAACTGGCTTCGCAGACGGGGACGCGCCGCATCCTGCTCGCCGACTTTATCGTGGGGAATCGGAAGACGTTGCGGCAGCCGGGCGAAATCCTCTCGCGGATATTCGTGCCGCGTACGGTGGAGAATGCGGCGTCAATGTTCCTTAAGCTCGGAGCTCGGCGTTATCTGGTGATCTCCATTGCGATGGTTGCTGTGCTCATCCAGAAGGACTCTGGCGGTCGTGTGGCAGACGCGCGTGTGGCCGTCGGTTCGTGTTCAGCAGTGGCCCGGCGGCTCTCGGAGCTTGAAGACGCTCTGATAGGCGCGCCGTTAACCGTTGGCTTAGGCTCACTGGCCACAGCGGATCATCTCAAGCTTCTGTCTCCCATCGGCGACGTTCGGGCCACGGCTGCTTACCGGCGAGACGCAGCTTTGCGATTGGTCCAGCGCGCTCTGGATGCGTGCGCGGAGAGTTCATGATGGCGAGCATCGCTCCCACTTCTGAAACCAAATGCCTGCTTAAGCTGGTGGTGAATGACCACAAGGTTTCGGTCGCGGCTCCTCCTGCGCAAAGGCTTTCGCGAATTTTGCGGGAACAGCTCGGACTGACAGGAACAAAAGTTGGATGCGACGCCGGAGATTGTGGCGCATGCACGGTCTTGCTGGATGGAGAACCGGTTTGCGCTTGCCTGGTGGCAGTCGGTCAAGTTGAAAACCACGCGATCACAACCGTTGAAGGACTGAAATCCAGGCCTCCGTTGTTTGATCGCATTCAAGAAGCCTTTCTTCATCACGGAGCTGCACAATGTGGAGCGTGCACGCCAGGCATGCTGGTCTCGGCTACGGCGCTGCTCGAGCGGAACGCTTCCCCTTCCGAGTCCGACGTAATGGATGCGCTGGGTGGCGTGCTGTGCCGCTGCACCGGGTACCGGAAGATCATCGCTGCCGTTCTCGATGCAGGGCTTGGGAACGCCGATGCGAATTGCGTGGAAACGTCTTGTCCCGCAGCAGGAACCTCAGTTGGTCAGCGACTGGTGCGGCTGGATGGTAAGCCCAAGGTTGAAGGCACGGAGATTTACGGTGCAGATGAAATACCAGCAGGAGCGCTTGCGCTGCGTGTCATCCGCTGTCCAGTTGACCGGGCCGCGTTTCGCTTCGGTGATCTGGAAGGGTTCGTCGCAAGTCATCCCGGCGTGGAAGCGGTTCTGACCTCGAAAGACGTTCCGGGGGAAGATTGTTACGGTGTGATTCCGCGCTTTGCCGACCAGCCGGTTTTTGCTCATGACGAAGCCCGGTATCGGGGTGAAGCCGTTGCGGCGATTGTCGGCGAGTCGGAGGCGATCGAAAATTTTGATCCAGCGACCTTCCCGGTGAGCTGGGAGGAATTGCCGGCGTTGAAAACCATTGATGAAGCTCTCGCATCCGGCGCTCCACTCGTCCATCCGCATCGGCCGGACAATGTGCTGACTCGCGGGCGCGTGGTGCGAGGCGATGTTGAGAAAGCGCTCGCGGAAGCGGATGTGGTTGTCGAAGGTGAATTTGAAACTGGCTTCGTCGAGCATGCCTGCATCGAGCCCGAAGCGGGATTTGCAAGGCGCGCAGGCGATCGGATCGAGATTCAAGCCTGCACGCAGTCTCCATACATGGATCGCGCGGATATCGCGAAACTTCTGGGAATTCCGGACGAATCCGTGCGCATTATTCCAACCGCAGTCGGCGGCGGGTTCGGTACCAAGCTTGATTTGTCGGTTCAGCCATTTCTCGCACTCGCGGCGTGGCGCTTGCGGCGGCCGGTGCGCATGGTTTATTCGCGCAACGAATCGATGATTTCTACGACCAAGCGCCATCCTGCACGCATGCGCTGCCGTGCCGCGGCAAGCAGAGATGGCAAACTTGTTGCGCTTGATTTCGTGGCTGATTTCAATACCGGCGCTTACTCCTCGTGGGGCCCCACGGTGGCCGCGCGCGTTCCGGTGCATGCGTCCGGACCGTACGCGGTCCCCCACTACCGGGCGCTGACGCACGCCATCCACACCAACATTGTTCCCGCGGGCGCGTTTCGTGGCTTTGGCGTGCCGCAGATGGCTATTGCCCAGGAGCAACTCTACGACGATCTTGCCATCCGGCTGGGAATCGATCCGCTGGAGTTTCGCATCATGAACGCGCTCGGTAATCAGACTCCGACGGTTACCGGGCAAGTCATGGGAGAAGGCGTCGGCATTCGCGCCTGCTTCGAGGCGTTGCGCCCTAGGTGGAGCGCTGCGCGCGCCGAAGCCGTGGAATTCAATGTCGCTGCCAGCGGTCCGATTCGGCATGGCGTTGGCGTGG
Source organism: uncultured Acidobacteriota bacterium (assembly GCA_963820925.1). Lineage (GTDB taxonomy): Bacteria > Acidobacteriota > Terriglobia > Terriglobales > Acidobacteriaceae > JABDBE01. The sequence continues at coordinate 497,605 of CAWGBX010000006.1, read as the reverse complement.
CAGGAATGTGGTACGGATGCGGGAACACGTCTCTGCCAAACCCTTCGACCGTGCGCATCGGATTGAAGCGTGATGGAAGAATCGCGCTTCATCAGGGAGCGGTCGACATCGGACAGGGATCGAACACCATCGTCACCCAAATTTGCGCCGACGCGTTGTGCGCTCCCGTCGATTGCTTTGATTTGATTTCGGGAGATACGTCGATCACGCCCGATTGCGGTAAGACTTCCGCGTCGCGACAGACGTTTGTTACCGGCAAAGCAGCGCATATGGCGGGAAAAGAACTGCGATGCGCGATTCGTCGACTCGCGGGCGCGGGCGAAGCGGCAACTATTGATTTCGGTCAGGGTACATTGACGATCCACGAAGACGGGGCGCAGCGTGATTTCTCGTTGCGGCATTTGCCGCTGGATGAGCACGGCTATGTGTTGACCGCCGAGCAGACTTTCGACCCACCGACCAGCGCGCTGGATGCGAACGGCCAGGGCAGTCCGTACGCTGTTTACGGATTCGGAGCTCACATGGCGGAAATTGCCATCGATGTTGAACTGGGGACGGTGCGCGTGTTGAAGATTATCGCGGCGCATGATGTCGGTCGGGCCATCAATCCCACTTTGATTGAGGGACAAATCGAGGGTGGGGTCGCTCAGGGGCTGGGTATGGCGTTGATGGAAGAATTCTTCCCGGGCAAAGGCGAGAATCTGCATGACTACTTGATTCCCACGATCGGCGACATCCCTCCGGTCGAGTCGATTCTGATTGAGGATCCGTCGCCGATCGGGCCATTCGGGGCGAAAGGCATCGGGGAGCAGGCAGTGATCCCGACTGCACCGGCGATTCTGAACGCGATTCACCACGCGACCGGCGTACGTATGCGCCGGATTCCCGCTACGCCCGACCGCATACGTCAAGCTATCCTCGCCAGCCGGACCGGAGCCATTAATGACTGACGATGACGCCATCCGTTGCGACGCGTGCCCGGTCCTGTGCTACATCAAGCCGGGAAGGACGGGTGCGTGCGATCGCTATGCGAATGACAACGGACAGTTAGTGCGGATTGATCCACACGTGGTTCTCGATCGCGCCTTGTCGCGCGGGGACTCCGTTGTGCCCTTTCTCGACCGTGGTCGCGATTGGGATGGCAACATTTTGAGTGGTCCTGAAACCTTCGTCACCGCGATTGGAGCGGGCACGACGTATCCCGACTATAAGCCCGCTCCGTTCATTATTTCTTCTGAGGTGCAAGGCGTGGACGTGGTCACGGTGGTCACGGAAGGCATCTTCAGCTACTGCGGTGTGAAGGTAAAGATCGATACCGACCGCCACTTGGGTCCGGAGACAAATCTAGTGCGCGCGCAAGGAGAGCCGGTCGGACACGTCACCACCGGCGAATACGGCTCCCAGATGCTCTCACTCGGCGGGGTTCGGCATCTCACCGGCGGCAGCCGCAGGGAAGGTACGGTGACCTGCGAGACGCTGCTCAATTTGTGCGATGGGAAGCCAGTGGAGCTTACCATCGATGATGGCGCCACTGTGCTGGTGCAGGCGGGCAAGCCGCCCGTAGTCGACGGCATTTTGGAAGAGCGGATGCGCGTGGGCTGCGGCTCGGCCACCATTGGCATGTTTGCTAAACAGTGGTTTGGTAAGGTCGATGAAGTAGTTGTCGTCGACGACCACATTACGGGCGTTCTCTCCGAGCATCAGGCCGGAAAATTGCTTGGCGTCCGCGAGACTGGAATCAAAATGAAAGGGCATCGCTCCACTCCCGGCCGCTACTTCCGGGTTGCCGAGCCGGGAACTGCCTGGGGCGGTACAAATATCGACGATCCACTTTCGATTCTCCAGAATTTCAATCCCAAGATTGCCTGGCCCAAGCTCCGATTGCTCATGGTGAGCACCACGGGCGAGCACTATGCTTATTACGAGTTGGATGAAGCTCTGCGCCCGGTGGAAAAGCAACTGCCTCCTTCACTCAGTGAATCTGTCGCCAGAATCAAGGAGAATTGTGAACCGGCGCTGTGCACGATTCTCTTCATGGGTGGCGCCGGAGGGTCGTTGAGGGCCGGAGTTACGGAAAATCCTGTCCGCCTTACTCACTCAGTCAGGGACGCGCTTACCCGCGTCACCTGCGGCGGTGCGCCGGTTTATGTCTGGCCGGGCGGCGGCATCACCTTCATGGTTGACGTCAGTCGCATGCCGGAGCACGCGTTCGGCTATGTGCCCACGCCCGCGCTGGTTGCTCCCATAGAGTTCACTCTGAAGCTCACAGACTATGCGGCTCTTGGCGGCTACATGGATCACGTTCGACCGCTGGACTCGATCCTGCAGGGAGAAGGCCGTCGCCATCTTTCCGCGAACTCAGAGAATCCGTGGCCGCTATCGCCCGTAAAAGCGCCGAGGTCGGATCAATGAGAGAGCGAGCCCAGATCAGACTGTTGCCCGACGGCCGTCGGCTGCATCTTCATGATGGGCCCATCGATCTGATCCTCCAGGCATTTGGAGTCACAGCTGAGATCAACACTGCCTATCGTGCCGCAACGAAGCGTTTCGTAACTGTGCTCGACGAACTTTGCAGCGAACTGTCATTTCTGCGACAGCCCGCGCGCCGAGGCGGACCGCCGGCAGCCGGGGTTATCGCGAGACGGATGCTGGAGGCCGTCGCTCCTTACGGCGAGTGGACATTCATCACCCCGATGGCTGCAGTCGCGGGTGCAGTCGCGGAGGAAATCCTGAGCGCCATGACTTCCGCAGCACATCTTTCCCGCGCTTACGTCAACGATGGTGGGGACATCGGGCTGCATCTCGCGCCGGGAGAGCATTTTGTCGTAGGCATGGTCGAGCGACCCGATCGTCCATCACTCTTCGGCACCGCCAATCTGCACTCGGCACAGCCAGTACGGGGGATTGCCACCAGCGGTTGGCGCGGTCGCAGTTTCTCGCTCGGCATCGCCGACGCAGTCACGGTTCTCGCCGACCGTGCTGCGATGGCGGATGCCGCCGCGACCATCATTGCCAACGCTGTGGACTTGCCTGGTCACCCGAGCGTTGTTTGCGTTCCGGCCCGCAATCTTGCCCCTGATAGCGACCTTGGCGACCGACTCGTGACTCAGGCGGTTGGCAACCTTTTCCCCAGCGAGATCGCCTCCGCACTCGATTCGGGCGTTGCCGTCGCCCAAGCGCTTCTCTCTGGTGGGCTCATCCGGGCAGCAGCCGTGAACCTGCGTGGACAAACCCGAATCGTCGGCTTTTCGCCGGATGCGGATAGCGCATTAACCCTCGAAAAATTTGTTGACAGGCCTCGGCGTATCGTCATTCCGGGGAACGAGAGTCTGCCGGTGTCAGCAACTGCAGATCCCTCGCTACGCTCCGGATGACAACGATTTTCCAAGATTTATAGAAAAATAGCCAAGGAGCCAGGAGTCGGATTCATGCCTGAGGTTCATGTTCGAAAGAAGTTCACGGCGGTCGAGGAAATCTTCCACGAAGGAGGCCCGGTTTCGCCTGTGCCGCTGCGCCGCGCGGCCGCGTTGGTTGTCATTCGCAATCCGTTTGCGGGTGCATACGTGAAAGAGATTGCAGGTTTCATGGATGATCTGAAGCCTCTGGGCGTCGAGATGGCGCGTTCGCTGGTCGCTGCGTTGGGCGGAGATGCCACAGTCGTCGAGGGCTATGGCAAGGGAGCCATTATCGGCGCGGCCGGTGAACTCGAGCACGGCGCCTTGTGGCACGTGCCCGGCGGCTATGCCATGCGCGAAATTCTTGGAGATGCGAAAGCGATCGTGGCTTCGACCAAGAAAGTAGGCGGTCCTGGAACGCGGCTGGACGTGCCCATTACTCATATCAATGCTTCCTACGTAAGAAGTCATTTTGATGCCATGGAAGTCGGCTTGGCCGATGCTCCGCGGGCCGACGAGATTCTGCTCGCGCTGGTGATGACCACGGGTCCCCGCATTCATGCCCGCGTCGGTGGCCTCAAAGCTTCGGAGATCAAGGGAGAGGACGGACTGCGATGAAAGCCAGCATTCGCAAGATTGCGACCTTCGTTGAGGAAACAAGGAGCGAGATGGGACGCACTATTGATCCCCCGACCCGGCGTGCTGCCGCAGTCGCTGTGATCGAGAATCCTTATGCGGGAAAGTACGTGGAAGACTTGTCTGAGCTGATGATGATCGGCGAGGAACTGGGCGAACTCCTCACGCTGCGCGCGGTTGCGGCTCTGGGTATACCGGCAGCCAGCGTCGAGAGCTATGGCAAGGCGGCCGCTGTGGGCGAAAACGGCGAGATCGAGCATGCGGCGGCGATTCTTCATCCCAAACTTGGCGCGCCAGTGCGAAAGGTGCTCGGCAAGGGCGCCGCGCTCATTCCGTCCTCCAAGAAACGCGGTGGCCTGGGAGTCGCGCTCGATATTCCCCTGGGGCACAAGGACGCCGCGTTCGTCCGCAGCCACTTCGATGGCATGGAGGTACGAATCAATGACGCTCCGCGAGCCAACGAGATCGTGGTAGCCGTCGCGGTCACGGAGAGTGGCCGTCCGCTGGCACGCGTTGGAGGATTGACGAAAGATCAGATCAAGGGTGAAGACGGACTGCGATAGCAGCCGAACCGCAGTGGGATAGGATCCTGGTAGAGCCACATGCCGAGCAGAGAGGTCAATAGCCAATGACTTGTTGTCAATCCCTCGTCCTTGTTCTGAGCCTCCAATTCTTTCTTGCTCCTTCGCTCTGGTCTCAGACGACGAAAGAGAAAGTCGATCTCATGGTCACCGGCGGAGCTGTCGTGACCATGGACGGAGCGCGAGCCATCTACGACGACGGCGCGGTTATTGTGAAAGGGGACACGATTGTCGCGGTCGGTCCACGCAGCGAAGTTGAAGCCAAGTATCTCGCCGCGCAGACGATCGATGCCAAGGGCAAACTGGTTCTCCCCGGATTCATCAACGGTCACACCCACGTGCCCATGACCCTGTTCCGCGGACTTCACGATGATGTGACGCTCAACGATTGGCTCTATAAATACATCTTTCCCGCCGAGAAGAAGAATGTAAACGAAGAATTTGTGCGCTGGGGAACACGGCTGGCCGCGGCCGAACAGATTCGCGCGGGCGTCACGACGTTCGCGGACATGTATTACTTCGAAGACGCTGTTGCCGAAGAGACCAAAGCGGCGGGGATGCGCGGCGTGTTGGGTGAGACGTTTATCGATTTCCCCGCGCCCGACAACAAAAGCACAGCAGAGATGCTGGCGTATACCGAGACGTTCTTGAAAAAGTGGCAAGGCGATCCGCTGATTCACGCCGCGGTGGCGCCGCATTCGATTTACACGTGTTCGCAGAAAACACTTCAGGGCGCTGCGACTCTGGCCCGGAAATACCACGCGCCTATTCTCATTCACACCGCGGAAATGAAGAAGGAATGGGACGACAGCCAGAAGCAGAACGGAATGTCACCGGTGCAATATCTCGACAAGATCGGCGTGCTGGGTCCCGACGTGGTATCGGCGCACTGCATTTATGTGGACGAGGCCGACCGAAGGACTCTGGCGCAGCGGCAAGTCGGCTGTGTGCACAATCCGTCAAGCAACATGATGCTGGCCAGCGGCGTTTCTCCGGTGGCGGAGATGCGCGCTGCCGGCGTAGCCGTTGGGCTCGGAACCGACGGCCCGGCAGGCAGCAACAACGATTTAGATCTGATGGAGGAGATGGACCTGGCAGCGAAGCTCGCGAAAATCACGAAGATGGACCCGCTGGCGCTGAATGCCAAGGCGGTCGTGGAGATGGCGACGATCGAGGGCGCGAGAGCTGTCCACATCGAGAAAGAAATCGGTTCGTTGGAGGTGGGAAAGAAGGCCGACTTGATCATAATTAGTCTTGATGAACCGAACGCGGTCCCGATGTACGACGTGTACGCGCAACTGGCCTATGCCTTGAAGGGGAGCGATGTGGAGACAGTGGTAGTTGGCGGGCGGGTGGTCATGCGTGACCAAAAAGTGCTCACGGTGAATGAAGAGGAAGCTATAGCGAAGGCGCGCGAGTACAAGAAGACAATCGCCGCATCGCTGGGCATGCCATGAGCAGATCAGCGCCTGACAATCTCTGGCACCCTTGTCGCTGGCGGCGTGTTACGGCTGCGTTGTGCGCTTACTGCACCGTCGATAATCACCATTCCAATACCCGGCAAATCTCCCCGCTGAATGCTTTCCAGCACAGTTTTGCCAGGAGAATGCTGGGCTTTGTCGATCAAGACGAAGGTGGCATCTCGGCCAATCTCGATCAAGCCGCAGTCCAGGTTTCGAATTCTCGCTGTGTTTCCAGTCGCAAAGCAGACGGCGACTTCGGCCGGCGCATCACCGAGCGACGACAGCATCGAGATCATGCGCAGAATGCCGAGCGGCTGCACTCCGGAACCGGCTGGCGAGTCCGTTCCTAGGATTACTCGATTAAGCTGCTTGAGTTCTCTCGCTGTCCGCAACGTAAGCAGCCCTGCTTTTTCGTTGCCGTTGTGAACTATTTCCAGAGCTCGTGACGACTGCTCGCAAAGAGAAACTATCTGGTCTTCGGGTAACGCCGTGTGTCCGCCATTGATGTGGCCAATGACATCGGCGTCGGCAGCGAGCACGATGTCCTTGTCGATCAGGCTGGAACCCGGAATCGAAGGCCCGCCGGTATGAATCGTGCTTTGGATCCCGTATTTCCGCGCCCAGGCGACCATTTGGCGCGCCGTAGCTCCGTCTTTTACGCTACCCAGGCCAACCTCCCCGAGCATGGTGACGCCAGCGGCGGCAAGATCTTTGAAGTCCTCTTCGACCATTCCGTGCTCGATCACTGGTGCGCCCGCATGAATTCTTACCCCTCCCGGGCGAAACGCAGAGAAGGCCCGCTGGGCAAAGATCGCCATGGCCTTTAGGCCGACCACATCTTTTGGACGGCCGGGCGTGTGCACTTCGCCCGCCGAAATCATGGTGGTGACTCCTCCGTGGAGATAGCTGTCGATCCAGCCAATCTGGTTCTGACGCGGGGTCCAGTCTCCGGCAACTGGATGCACATGGCTGTCGATCAATCCCGGCGCCAGGGTTGTGCCCTTCGCATCAATGACGACGTTTGCACCTTCAATATCGATGTCCTTCTGCTTGCCGATAGCAGCAACCTTCCCGTCCACGGCAACCACCGTGTCTGCATCGAGAATCGGACTCGCCAGATCCCCGCTCAGCAAGAGGCCGATATTCCCGATGACAAGCCGCGCTTGCGTCGTAGTCTTGACTGGCTCACCGTGTGCCATTGAGCGCTCCTCTTACGTTAAAGGGTTTGACCGAGTCGCCGTTGTCTGCAAACAATGTTATAAGCTAGCTTGCTTGCATCGCCAGCCAGGTGGACCCGGTATGTTATCTCGCGATCTCGTTTTTTGGGAAGTCGACACGCAGGCTGATTTCATGCTGCCGGGCGGTAAGCTCTATGTGCCCGGTGCCGAACGATTGCTCCCCAATATCCGGAAGCTTACGGATGCTGCTCGCCAGGGCCACGTCTTTCTTGTCTCCCACGGTTGTTATCACGGCGAGGACGATCCTGAGTTCAGGACGTTTCCGCCGCATTGCATCAAGGGAACCACAGGCGCTGAGTTTGTGCAGGAGGCGCTGGCAGAGCGGGTTCTCACGGTTGCGAATGAAGCCACGGCAGCATTGCCACATGATCTTTCGGAGCATCAACAGATTCTTCTCGAAAAGCAAACGCTCGACGTCTTTGAAAGCCAGCACGCGGAGAAGGTTGTAGAACGCTTGCATCCCCGTGCGGAATTCGTTGTTTTTGGTGTGGTCACGGAATATTGCGTTCGTCTCGCGGCCAAGGGTTTGCTCGAGCGCAGTCGTCGAGTTTCCGTTGTTCAGGATGCGATCGAAACGCTAAAAGCCGAAGATGGACAACGCACGATCGCTGAACTTCAAGTTCTCGGAGCAAGATTCATCACCACAGAGCAGGCTCTCACGCTCATCCGGCACAAAAAATCTTGACTTTAGGCCGCGCCTCCAGTTAGATGGTTCGCATTGTCGTCAGGCATTCGCGAACCTTAGTGGGGAAAGTACGAGCCCATTCGCCACTCGATGGGCATCGCCGGGGGAGAGATCGATGCTGACCAAGAAGACGCTGCTCATAGTGTTCTGTTTGCTTGTATTTCCCATCTGCCCACTTCTGTACGGCCAGGCGAGTGGCAGTTTTGCCGGCATCGTTTCAGACAAAACCGGGTCTGTAATTTCGGGGGCAGCGGTAAGGGCCACTGCACAAGGCACAGGTGTGTCTCGGGAATCGAAGACCGACGATTCGGGCCACTACCTCATGACTTTGCTGCCCATTGGGGATTACACGATTCGGGTCGAATTCCAGGGCTTCCAGACCACCGAGCAGAAGGACGTCCGGCTGCAAGTCGATGAGCATCGCGACGTGAATTTCACGCTCGCGCCCGCGTCGGTCACATCCACGGTGGAAGTAAGCGCGACCGAAGTGGCAGTGCAGACAACGAATCCGACGTTAGGGCAGGTCATCAACTCCCAGCAAGTAGCCGAGCTCCCTTTGAACGGACGCGACTTCGTCCAACTGGCGACTTTGACGCCGGGCACGACCCAGGAAACCAACCCGAACAGCTTCTTCAACGCCGGCGCCAGCAGCGAAGTCTCGGCCCGCGGAACCTATTCGCTTTCGGTTGGCGGGTCACGAGCCCAGAGCACGGACTGGCTCTTCGATGGCGTCGACAACAACGAACTGACCGCCGGCGGCATTGCAATTTTGCCTTCCATTGATGCCATCCAGGAATTCAAAGTTCTGACCTTCAACTACTCCGCGGAGTATGGCACCCGCGCGGGTCCGACCGTGCTCGTGACGACTAAGTCAGGATCAAACCAGTTTCACGGGTCACTGTTTGAGTTCTTCCGCAACACCGTTCTGGACGCTCGCAGCTATTTCGCCTCGTCACGGGAGCAATTCAATCTGAACCAGTTTGGTGGCTCGCTGGGCGGGCCCATCCGGAAGGATAAGACGTTCTTCTTCCTCGATTACCAGGCCAAGATGCAGCGCCATGGAATTCCGTTCGTGGGCCTGATTCCGACTCAGGCAATGGTGAACGGCGATTATAGACTGGATCCATATGGCAGCCCCCGTAGTCTGGTCATTCTCACCAATCCCTACAGTCGCGAAGCCCGAATACGCCGCTTTCCAGTGTGGTCCGGCACGGAAACCCTACTCCCGGCTCGCGTGCGAACGGCGGCCAGGCGATCGGTACGCCTGCAATAAGATTCCCGCGAGGCTCTGATCAATTCGACCGGTCAAGCGATGATGCAAGTCTGTACCCCGTGAGCAATGCGAGCAATTCGCGGCGCTCGGCTACAACTTCACCAACGTGCCGGTGAGAAGGCTCAACGAAGGGGAATTCGACGTCCGCCTGGACCACAACTTCTCCAACAAGGATTCTATCTTTGCCCGCTTCAGCTACGATCAGGCCACGTCGTTCGTCCCGGGCGGTTCGCCGGGATTCGCAGAGCAGGCTCCCTTTGCGAGCACGCAGGACATCACCAACCACGGGCGGAATGTGGCACTGTCGGAAACCCACATTTTTTCCGGTAACTCCGTCAATCAGTTCACCTTCGGATTCAATCGTATTTTCAATTTCATTAAGTCTTTCGGCGACAGCAGCTGCGAATCGGCGATACTCGGCATTCAGGGCGCTAACATCAACAGCAAATGCCCGGACGCCCCGGCTGGCGTCGTAACCCAGTCAACCAAAGCCTGTGTGAGTTGCGGTTTGTCATCAACCCAGATGTATGGGGGGTATTGGTCTCTGGGTGACCGCGGATTTGCTCCCTTCCAAGGCGGAACCAACGTTTTCTCGATCTCCGATTCGTTCGATATGAATCGTGGGAAGCACGACATTCGGATCGGCGGCGAGAGTTCGCATCAATCAGATGAATGTTCTGTCCAACGCCTTCCAGGACGGCTACTTCCTTATGTTCGGCGGGTACACCGGGGATTCCACCGCAGACTTCTGCTGGGCCAGTTCGGCGGGGCTATCCATGATCAGACGTTCGAAGGTGCGACCACCGGCCGGCGTTGGAAAATGTTCCGCCCCTATGTACAGGACGATTGGCGGGTAACGCCTAATCTGACTCTGAACCTCGGACTGGCTTGGGCTCTGGTGACGCCCATTACCGAAGCTGAAAATCGCCAGGCGAACTTTAACTTTAACAGCGGTTGTGGCACGCCCCCAGGATGCAATTACCTGATTCCGGGAGTGAACTCCAATGGACGTGTAGGCGTTCAATTTGATTGGACCGCTCTGGAACCTCGTATCGGAATGGCTTGGAGGCCGGGCGGTAGTCCCAACACGGCGATTCGGGCGGGCTACGCGATTTTCCATGATTCTGCGTGGAACCAGGGGGGACAGGGGTTGTGGGAAAACCCGCCGTTCTTCGCGGAAACCGATAATTTCCCCGGTGCCGCTTGCCCGTTTGGGCAGAATGGGACACGAAGGCTGTGGGATACAGGGTGCTTTCCTGCCAGCTTTTACGTCGCCTCCAAATCCGGCCAATTTCACGGGGACAATTCAGTCACAAAACCTCAATTTCAAACAGGGCATGGTCCAACAGTTTAATCTCAACGTTGAGCACCAACTGCCCGGCGACATCGTGCTGACGGTTGGCTACGCGGGCTCGCATAGTACACATATTCTGGTGGGGCAAGTAAACGAAAACGTGGGTTCTCCCTCGGCTTGCGGCGTCGTCCCCGGGTACACTCTGGGCTGCGGCCCCGGCGGAACGGCATTCGCTCCCCCCTTTGGTCCGTTCACAACCGTTGACAGCAACAACGACGTAGGCAGTGCCCGCTACGATTCTCTTCAGGTCAAAGCCGAGACCAAGAACGCGCGGCACGGGCTATACGCCCTGATCAGTTATACCTATGCCAAGACTCTCGACAGCGGGCTCCCGGACGGATTGGGCACTAACCCCGGTGCAACCTATTGGCCCCTGCCCGGAAGCAACGGGACGGACTGGGGGCTTTCTCAAATCGATCTTGGCCAAAATTTCACGGGCAGTGTGATCTACGACCTGCCCTTCGGAAAAGGAAAAAAGTTCGGCAGCAACTGGAATGGCGCAGCCAACGAGATCCTGGGTGGTTGGCAGACGAATGTAATTGTTAGAGCCACCTCCGGATTTCCCCTGTTTGTCGTCAATAGCAACAACGCTTCTGGAGTCAATTTCCAGTGGAACGGGAACACCTTGAACCGGCCCAACCAAGTTGGCGACCCCATGAAACCAGGCCGGTCGCCGCCAATCCGACTTGCGTTGCGCCAGCCAAGGTTCATACGTTAACCAATTGGTTCAATCCCTGCGCGTTTGCACCCGCACCGGCCGGAGAACTCGGTAGCGCCTCACGGGCGCCGCTTTACGGTCCGGATTTTGTCAACGTGGATTTCTCAGTCATCAAGAACTTTCCAATCGCCTTCCGCGAGCGTATGAACCTGCAGTTCCGGGCCGAGTTCTTCAACCTCTTCAACCACGCCCAGTTCTTCATGCCGGGTCTTAATGCTACAGGCATGCAGGACATTAATTCCGCCACCAGTTTCGGGGTGACTTCGGCGACGGTCAACAATCCGCGTGTGATTCAGTTTGCCCTTAAGCTTACGTTTCTAGGACAGGCTGAGTTGGACGGCATCAACCTCGGGCAGACTGAGCAATCTGGGATAACCCAGGCAGAAGCTCAGCCTGCCCCTCAAATTTGTAATAGAAAACGCTGCCGGGGGAATGATGGGTCTTTGCATGACGAGTCTGGTTGCGGAAGCTCGCGCTGGTGTCTCTGTTCGCTCTTGCCCTCGGAACCATCGCGACTGCCCAGAAAATCAAAGTCATCGTCGACCAGGACGCCCGTGGTCCGGGCACCAGCGACCAGCAGGCCGTTCTGGTTTTCCTGCAATCCGACAAGTTCGAGGTGCTCGGCATCACCACCGTCAGCGGCGACCAGTGGGTGAAAGAGGAAACCCAGCACGTCCTGCGCCTGCACGGAGATTGCGGGGCGCGACCGATGTCCCGGTGATCGAGGGAGCCGAATTCCCTTTGCTTAATTCCAAGGAAGAGACCGAGCGCTGGGAAGCCCTGTACGGAAAGCTGGAATACAAAGGATGCTGGACCGAGCGGTTCCCGGCGAAGCGCTCCACCATCTACGACGAGCCCTACCATGCACCTGACGTCGTGCCTCCCATGCCGGAGGGCGAACCGCACACTCAGCCGCTCCCGGCACCGCGGCGGAATTCATCGTGAAGATGGTGCACAAGTATCCCGGCGAGGTAGTTCTTTGGGCGGGCGGTCCGCTGACCAATTATGCCCTGGCCCTGAAGCTCGACCCTTCAGTGGCCACGCTGGCGAAAGAATTCGTCATGATGGGCGGAGGATTGTACGCGGACAAGGGCGCCATTGATCCCGGCGCGCATCGATGCCCGCCGCGAATTCAACTGGTGGTTCGATCCGGAAGCAACTCGCATCGTGCTGCGCGCTCCCTGGAAGAAAGTGACGATCACGCCGATCGACATTTCCGTCAAGACGCGCTTTACGCAGGAGATGAAAGTCCACAATCTCCAAGGCAAACACTCCGGTGACGCAATATCTCGATAAGTATTCTCTGCCGGGATACATGTGGGATGAAATCGCGGGTGCGGCTCTGATTGATCCCTCTATCATTACCGGTCAGAAACAGCTCTACATGGACATCGAGGTCGATCATGGAGCCAGTTACGGCAAAACGATTTTCTGGGATGCCAAGACGCAAGTCCCACCTTACTTGCGATTGGCCAACGTCCAGTTCGATCTGGACGCGGAGAAGTTCTACAAGCTCTATATCGAATTGATGACCCGGCCTCCACGTCAATGGTGAAAGCTCGCACATTCTACTTGGCAATCGCGTTCTTACTGCTGGCGAGTTCCGTCGACTGGGCCCAGCCGCGGCGCAAGATAATTATCAACGAGGACTGTTCCGGACCCGGCGGAAGCAACATGCAGACCCTCCTGGTGCTGATTCAATCTCCGCAGGTTGAGGTCCTGGGGATCACGGTGGTGAGCGGAAACCAGTGGCGCGACGAAGAAGTCGCGCACACATTGCGCCTGCTCGAGATCATCGGCCGCACCGACATTCCCGTGGTTCCGGGCGCCGTGTTCCCGCTGGTGCGCACCGGCGCGAAGAAGCTCAAATATGGCAGGAGCGCTACGGAAAAGTAGCCTTCGCCGGCGCCTGGGACGAACGCTGGTGGCACGAGCCTTACGTCGTCCCACCGCTCCCGGAAGGGCAGCCCACGACCAAGCCCACGGACGAAGACGCCGCTCATTTCCTGATCCGGAAGGTACGCGAGTTCCCGCACCAGGTGACGATTTACGAGGGCGGCCCGATGACCAACCTCGCGCTCGCGATCTCGCTTGACCCGCAGTTTGCCGAACTGGCGCGAAGAACTCGTGTTCATGGGAGGAAGCCTGAGCCCGCAGACCGACGATCCTGAGTTCGTGAACAATCCCCGCCACGAGTTCAATTTCTGGTTTGATCCGGAGGCGGCGCAGATCGTGTTGCGTGCACCGTGGAAGAAGATCGTCTGCACCCCGACGGATATTTCCATCAAGACCCACCTGACGCCGGCAATGATCAAGCAGATCGATGCGAGTGGAACGCCATTGGCACGCTACGTCGCCCGCTTCTACCAGTCGGGCCAGGGGGGCGAATATATGTGGGACGAACTCGCTGCGGCGGCGTGGATCGATCCCGCCCTAATCACCAAGCGGGAGACTCGCTACATGAGTGTGGACCTCGACCGAGGCGCAGGATACGGAAACACGCTGACCTGGACAGAGAACGACAAGCCGAAAATCGTCACGCAGCCGGTCGAGATCCAGGTGGATCTAGACGCCGAAAAATTCTATCGAATGTTCATGAGCCTGATGACTGCCCCTACGCCACCTCGCTGAACTTTGTAGCGCCGGCATCCTGCCGGCTGTCCCGAGGGCGTCCCGCCCTTGGAGGAGCTGCGAGGACGCCGGCACTCCGGCCTACTGAGGCCGCGAGCCAGAAGGCGGCTCCCGCAACGTATACACAAACTGCTGAATCTCCCGCCGCTCGAGCTCAACTTCCGCTGACTTTTTCTTTGAAAGCTGCTGGTAAATCTGCAGCTCAGCCTGGGCCTTCGACTTTTCTCCGTTCCGGCTGTAGGCCTGCGCAAGGCGATAGTGCGCCTCTTCACTCTCAGGATTGGCTTCTATCGCCCTTTGATAAGCGGCGATTGCCCTGGACGAGTCCCCTCGCTGCGAATAGAGAACGCCCAAGCGCACATAGGCGGCACCAAGCTTCGGATCGAGCCGCACAGCCTTCTCCAGCAGGGACTCCGCCTGCGCTAATTGGTTGGTGTCCCCCCGGATCGTCCCGTCTTGAAAGGCTGACCGCATAGTAGTAATTTGCCAGGGCGTTTTCGGGTTGGAGCGTGGAAAATCGATGCAGTCTCTCAACTATGCATTCCGACTGGGCAGTTTCGACACCCATTTTGCCCAGAAACAGGTAAGGGTTTGGGTCGTCAGGATTCAGGTCTGACGCCGCGCACAGATACTGGGCAGCCTGGTCGTAAGCACCGCGAGCGTACCAGGCGACACCGAGGCCAGTCAGCATCCGGACGGAACGGGGGAAGCAGGCGATTGCCTTTGGTGAATACTTCAATCGCAGGCTCAACCGCGCGATGCATCAGAAGATCGGTCCCCCAATCGAAAAGATTCGGTTCGCTCGGGTCCATTTCCGCCGCGCGCTGGTACTCCCGAACTGCTTCGAGAGGATTGCCCAGTTTCTCCTCGACGTCGCCTAAAAGGCGATGAAGTTCCGCCTGCTCGCGCCCGGACTTGCTCTGCTGAGCCAGCAGGGTTCGAGCATCTATGCGCGCGCGAGCGTATTGACCGGCGTCCGCATAAGCCAGTGCCAGTTCATAGGCATTTTCGTAATCGCCGGAATTGAGCTGAGAGGCGCGCTCGAGATACGGAATCGCTTCCCGAGCCTTTCCGTCCTCGACGAGTAACTTCCCAAGCCGGTGATTCACATCAAAGTTTCCAGGTTGACTTTCAGCGGCCTTACGCAGAGATTCTTCCACCGCAGTGCTGGGTGATGATGGGGCAGAAACCGTGCGATTGGATTCCTTGTTCGGCGCGGTGACGCCCAGCGAAGCGGTATCCTTTGCCAGCGCTTCCGTGGTTCGCAAGATCGTGTCGGAACCGTGCCCACCAGGATTCATGGCTTCGGTAATGCCCGCCACGGTGAATGCGGGCTCATCGTAAAACTGCGGTTTCTCTGCTCCCGATGTTTCCGGCGAAGCGCTTTTCGGCGTGGGAGCTCCCGGAGACTCAAGTGTCAGATCAACCTTCTTCGTGTCTTTCGGCCCCACGACACAGGGGCCAAAAGTTGCCTCGCCGAATCCAGCCATCTCCGCGCGGAGAGAATAAACACCTTCGCCGAGCGCCGAAAAGCTGTAAGTTCCCGATGAATCCGTACGTGCGGCTAGAGTTTGTGCCCCAGTCTTCAGGAGGTAAACGTTGGCGCCGGCAACCGGACGGCCGCCCGAGTCGCGAACCGATCCTTGCAATGTGGCCGAGTTCGTCGGGTCCTGGGATTGCCTCTCAGCCGATTGTCCCTGAGCTGACTTTCCGGAAGCCGGCACTGGAGCGAGAAGAGCGATCACCGCCAGGGCGCAGGTCGCGATACGCGTTCTAAGGTATCGACATCGGGGTGCGGTCGCGCGGGAAGGGACCATAGAACAAGTAGCAATCGGAAAGGCAAAACGAAATTAACCGTGCGCTTGAGCCGCAATTTTAGTCGTCAGAGCCGCGATCCGCAATCACCTCATAAACTGGCATGAGGATCGGCGGTGACCCCAACGTCGCGCAGCTGAATGACCTTCCCAGCGCTTGGTTTGTTATCCTACGCGGGTGCCGCGCGACTTCCTGATCGACACCGACGTTGCCTCTGACGATGCCGTCGCTCTCATCATGGCTCTCCGCGCCCCCGACGTCCGCGTCGTCGCAATCACGACGGTCGCCGGAAATGTCGAGGTTCAACAGGCTACGCGCAACGCGCTCTATACCGTTGAACTCTGCGGAGCCAAAGTCCCAGTCTATCGCGGAGCCGATAAGCCACTCCTGCGCCCCCATCAGAACGCGACTTGGTTTCATGGCAGCGACGGACTTGGAGAGCATAACTACCCGCCGCCCCATCAATCTCCGGGACCGTTGCACGCCGTCGACGCGATGATCGAAACGATCGAAGCTCACCCCGGACTCGTGCTTGTCACCCTGGGTCCGCTGACCAATGTTGCGCTCGCGCTCTCGAAGAGGCCAACCATCGCAGCCAAGGTCAGCCGCTGTGTAGTCATGGGCGGCGCCCCGTGCTGTGAGGGCAATGTGACGCCGGCTGCCGAATACAACATTTGGGTCGATCCCGAAGCGGCGCGCATGGTCCTGCTCAGCGGTCTTCCCGTGGAGCTCGTCGGCTGGCATCTGTCCCGCGGAGAGGCGGTCCTGCGCGAGGCCGAGATCGCGCGCATTCAGGAATTTAATAACGAGCGAGCCCGGTTTGCCATCGAATGCAACAGCCGCGCGCGACAGGCTTACATGGAGCAGACCGGGGAAGACGGTATTTCGCTGCCGGATCCGGTTGCCATGTCCATTGCTCTCGACCCAACCGTCGGAACGCAGTGGAGCGCGCACCACGTGGATATCGAAACCCACAGTGAGTTAACCCGGGGTATGACCCTGGTGGATCGCCTGCACGTGGCAGCGGATGACCGCAATCAGGATGTCTGGTCCCATGTCTTGTCCAAGGGGCACAATGCCAACGTGTGCTGGACGATCGAGACCAGGCACTGGAAGGAAGCTCTGTTTTCAGCGTTGCAATAACAAAGCGATTGGCGACTCCGCGGTTGAGCGAATGGCATGAGCGAATTCCAAACTAAACGACACGTGGCCTTTGTGTGGATGATCCGGCTTGTTCTCGTTGCAATAGCACTGAGAGCGCCACTGCGAGCTGAACAAGTTTCTCTTCAGGCCGTGGTTACGCCTTCCACAATAATTCTGAAAGATGGTCATCCTGTCACTTTCGCCGTTCACGGCTTCATCGAATTCAAGTCGCTGGCTGATTTGTTTCCTTATATCGAATCGCAAACGCGGCGCTGGAAGCTTAACGGCGGTCTCGACTCTACAGAGCAGGCCAGTCTGGCCCGCGATTTGCTGCACCGGGGAATTGAGAGCCGGGTCGTCTCGATGACCGACGAGCGCCCGCTGGAGGCACTGGTGACGCACACCAGCGGCGAACTCCAGCAAGCCCTTGCCCGGGTGAAGGAACCAGTACCGCCCGGGTACGCCGAGGAATTTCTGGCGGTGCAGGAGAAATGGAAGCATTCCCTGAACTGCTGGAGCGCTTCGCCGTCAATTCCAGGACGAGTGCTCTCTAATTGGTATCCGATTGAGGAAGGCATTCAACTCTACGGCGCCACCTATGATTCGACCGAGCATTTTTGGCAAGCGGTGAAGTATCACCCCGACATCACCGTGGCTGAACTTACTGAATTGCTCGCTCTGCTCGAGCACAAGGACTGGAGCCCGTGGCTCACACGCCTCGATGACGATCCCAAGTTGTATTTGCCGAACGCCTATGCTGTGGAGTTCCTGCGCCACAATCTGTCGCCGGACCGGCTTCGCTGGTTTCGCGGCGAACTCGAAGCGCATGGCCTGCGTCCGGGCGACCATGCACGGCTGGCTCAGCAGCGCGGTGATACTTCATTCCGCTTCAGCGCGTACGAGGAAAAGGTCCTATGGGGCGATCTGGCCGATGTATTCCACCTTGTCTACGCCTTTTCTCGACCCGACGACCCCATTCGCAAGACGCTCGCCGACCGCCATTTTGATGCTGTTTATCTGGGCGACCGCAGGATAGATTTCATCAGCGAGGAATTCCGCGCTCTGATGCTCGAAATCTGGAAGGTGAAGTACCTGCAGATGCCCCGGTTTCGCGAAGTCATCAGCTCGATTCCGCTTGAGATCCACTTGTCTCACTTCCTCAATGACGGCGACTCACCCGATATTCCCATCCCGATCTATGTCGGGTACTTGAACCAGATTCGCGAACTCGCCCGTGCACCGTTTGCTTCGCATTCTGGCGTGGTCGAGCTTTGTGCCCCTTGTTGTTATAGTTTCTGCGGGGACGCTCACGGGACATCGCCAAAAATAACCACGAAATCATGCACAGGTTAAGCTGCAACGGATCCCCTACTTCCTGACTTCGGAGACGGATGATGAAAATTGGCATGATCAGGTTCCTGACAGTGCTACTGCTGACGACGAGCCTCACCTCCTGGGCCCAGAAGCGAAAGGTCATCATCGATCAGGACGCCGCCGGCCCCGCCGGAACCGACCAGCAGTCGATCCTCCTGCTGATCCAGTCTCCGCAGACTGAAGTCTTGGGCATCACGGTAGTGACGGGCGATCAGTGGCTCAAAGCCGAACTGGCGCATACCTTGCGCATGCTCGAACTCATCGGACGAACCGACATTCCAGTTGTACCGGGGGCGGAGTATCCACTTGTTAGGAGAAAGGACGAAACCGAACTCTGGGAGCAGCGCTATGGCTCGGTCGCCTGGGTGGGCGCCTGGACCCCGCGGCTCTATCATCCGCCGGACGACTTGGGAGATCTGCCGGAAGGCAAGCCCAGCATCAAGCCAGCCGATGAAGACGCCGCCCACTTCTTGATCCGCATGGTCCACCAGTTCCCTAACGAAATTACGATTTACGCGGGCGGCCCGATGACGAACCTGGCCCTGGCCATCTCCATCGATCCCGAATTTGCCGGGTTGGTGAAAGAACTGGTCTTCATGGGCGCCAGCCTGAATCCGCAGACTACCGATCCCGAGTTCATCAATACTCCCCGGCGCGAATTCAATCTCTGGTTCGATCCAGAAGCGGCTCACATCATGCTGCAGGCCCCTTGGAAGAAAATTGTCTGCACCCCCGTGGATATTTCGGTGAAGACGAGAATGACCGCCGAATTGATCAACCGGATCAAGGCAAGCGACTCGCCGGCCGCACGCTACGTCGGCACATACGCCCGACTGCATGGCGAATACAATTATTTATGGGATGAACTGGCAGCCGCCGCGTGGCTCGATCCCAGCCTGATCACGCAGAAAGAAACGCGCTTCATGGATATCGATCTGGACCGCGGCGCTGGCTACGGGGACACTTTGACCTGGACGGATCGAGATAAGCCTAAGATCGAGGTCCGTCCGGTTGAGATCCAGGTGGACCTGGATCTCGAAAAGTTCTACAAGATGTTCGTGGACCTGCTGACGGCTCCGACACCGCAGAAATAGGCGGTGGCTTCAGAATCCAGGTGGTCGCTCACCCGCCACGCCAAAGCTGCGCTCCAGCGCGAGCCCAGCGCTTGCCAGCGTGCCCTCGTCAAAGAGCCGCCCGATCAGGGTGACGCCGTGAGGCACCCGGCGCGGCGGAGAGAACGAGGGCAGAGGCATGCTTGGGTCCGGCGCCCAGTCGCTGCGTGCTCTCGAGACCTCAACAAAACCCGCGCGCAGTGTAAGGGAGGGATGTCCAGTGAAGTTGGTGATGGTGAGCATCTCGTCGCGCAGTGACGGCACCAGGAGCAAATCGACTTGCGAGAAGAGTCGCGCCATCTCCTCCGCGACTTTGCGGCGAAGCCGGTCGGCCTGGACGAAGTCGACTGCGGATAGAAACCGGGCCTCGCGAAAAATGTTGGGCCATGCGTCCGGCGTCTGGACTCGAAGCTGATTCATCCCGCCGTTGAGCCCGAGCTCCTCAAACGCTGCTGCCCCTTCAGCAAAGAGGATCAGGTTGAGCGAGCCGTACGGCCAGTCACGAATCGCGACCTCAACCGGGACCATGCCCACTTTCTTAACCGCATCAAGAGCATCACGATCAACGCTGGCGGCGGGTCTCTCGTTCATCCAGGCAGGAAAATATCCCACACGCAGACCTTGCACGCTGGCATCAGCGTTGAAGTCAAGCTTGCTGGGCACGCTATCCACATCGCCAGGGTCTGGGCCGGAGATAGCCTGCAGCACCAACATTGCATCCTCAACCCTGCGGGTCATGGGTCCAAGCTTGTCCAACGACCAGCACAACGTCATCGCGCCCGTTCGTGGCACGCGACCATACGTAGGACGCAGCCCTGTGATCCCGCAACGCATGGCGGGGCTCACGATGCTGCCACCGGTTTCGCTTCCGATCGCAAAGCCCACCAATCCGGCCGCCGTCGCGGCGCCCGGCCCCGCGCTCGAACCCGACGCTCCCTCTTCCGGGAGCCACGGATTCATGGTTTGTCCGCCGAACCAGATGTCGTTGAGTGCCAGTGCCCCCAGGCTCAGTTTAGCCACGAGTACGGCACCCGCATCATTCAGACGCTTCACCACCACGGCGTCTTCTCTGGGCACACGGTTACGAAATGGCTCTGCCCCGTAGGTAGTAGGAATTCCGGCGGTGTCGAGAAGATCCTTGGTGCCCCAGGGAATTCCGTGCAACGGCCCGCGGTACTTGCCCGCGGCGATCTCTTCGTCCGCCTTCTTGGCTTGCGACATCGCCAATTCCCGCGTGAGCGTGATAACACACCGCAGCCTGGGATTAAAACGCTCCAATCGCTCCAGATAGAGATTCGTAAGCCGCTCTGAGCTCAGCTTGCGGGACTCGATCCAGCGCGAAAGCTGCGTGACCGAAGCGAAAGCAATGTCTTCATCGGACGTCGGCAACGGACTGGGATCGGCCTTGCTGCGGATAAACTGATTACGTGGTGGGAGCGTTTTCTGCCCGGGCAACACCGGATCCCAGCGCGAAGCCGGCGCGAGCGTGGCCTCCAGCGCAAGCTTGCGAGGACCTGTCCGTCGCTCATACAGCCCTGCCATCGTCTTTCGCCAGCTCGCCGCGGCCATCACTCGCTCGGCATCGTTCAACGAAACTTGCACCAGCTTTTCGGCTTCGGCGAAGGTGGAAACCGTCACCTCAGGTCCAACCGCAGGTCCAGTACCGAACGCTGACGGCGACCCCGGTGGCAGGTCTGTGGACATCTGAGCCTTGCTGAGAGACGCGGCGGCTGCGCCCAGTAGAGTGAGAGAAGTAGCCGCCAAAAATTGCCTGCGCGATTTCGACATGGATCCTCCGCATCGCATTGTAACCCGTGCGCTGCTGACCTCATCGTGAGCAAACCCGCTCGCGCCGGCCTCAGAGCCTCGTTCCGCACCTTGCCTATCGCGGCAACTGCTCCAGCATTTTCTGTGCTTGCGCATGATCTGGATGCTGTTTGAGAAGTTCAAGCAGGACGGCCCGAGCCTTATCCGGCGTGTCCTCGATGGTGTAGACCCGGGCGAGATTCAGGTAGGACTGATCAAACCCGGGCGCAACCCGCATACACTCTTCGAAGCTTGCGACCGCTTCGTCCCGCCGCCGGGTGCGCAAGTAAAGTACGCCGAGATTGTTCAAAGCCTCGGGATACGCAGGGCGAAGTTTTAATGCTCTTTGCAAGTACTCATAAGCACGATCGCTGTCATCGATTTGCGCAAAGACCATCGCCAGGCTGTAATTCGCCTCAGGATCCTCAGGTCCGACTGCAACCGCCCGCTCCAGCACCTGGCGTGCTTCGTCCCACCGTTTCTCCTGGCGGTAAGCGTTCCCCAGGTTCTCGAGAGCGATCAAGTGGTCGGGACTCAACCGCAAAGCCTCCTGAAAATACGGAATTGCTTCGGCGGTGCGCCCTTCCCGCGTGGCCAGCAGACCGAGGTTGTTCCAGGCGTTGGGCAGAGTGTCGGGGTAGCTGGCGCGAAGTTTGATCGCGCGTTCAAAGCTCTTCCGCGCGTCATCCGCCTTCTGCCGTTTGAGATAGACGCTTCCCAGGCCGTAGAGGGCCTCCGCGCTCGATGGATCGTCGCGGAGCGCCAGCCGGAATGACGCTTCGGCTTGATCAAAATAGCCCCGCTGAAAGTAAACCGAACCGTAAGAGAGATAATTGCGTTGAAACTCGGACGTCTCACTCACTCCAGGAAATGGCAGTGCCTTGGCCAGCCTCTCCGTGGCGGTTTGAGGAATCTGTTGGAAGTCCTGGCCGATGTGTTCAGTATTTACAGGCCCTTGATAGACCTTGACAATGTCGCTCTTGGCGTCAATCAAGAAGGAGGTCGGAAGGCCGAGGTCGCGATGCCGGTCAAACAGATAGCGATAGAGAATGTTGTAGATGCCGGCCACATCATCCGATCCGTGAACGATGGGAAATGAAAGATGGAGCTCGCGCGCCAGGGCTCGAACGCTTTCGGCATTGGAGGAGTCGTCAACGTTCACAGCGAGCAATCGAAGCCCTTGAGCCGCCCAGCGTTCATGAACCTGATTGAAGACTTTCAAGTCTTGGGGGCAGCTAGCTGATCCTGCGGCCCAGAAATTGAGCAGCACCGCCTTGCCCCGAAACGCGGCAAGTGTCCGAGTTTGTCCGGTTAAGTCTGGTAGAGAAAAATCCGGCGCCGAAACCGGCGCCAGCAGCCAGGTTTCAACCACCGTGGGAAGTGGCTCGGTTTCTTTCGGTTGGTTCTTCTGGGAAGGCACGGCTTCAGCCCTGCCGGCCTGTGCCCCGAAAGACGTGGGCTTTAACCCCTGAGGACCGGTCTTGAACGCCTCCACGCGAGGCGGTTCCGAGCCTTCCTCAACCCAGACTCTGTGGTTGACCGGCAGGTTGCGGAGTTCCTGCACCAGTCCGCTCGGCCAACGTATCGACGCTCGCACCGGGCCTTTGGCCTCGCCTAAACCAAAAAACACTTCCTTGCTGTGCTGAGAAAGAAATCCTGATCCAGCCTGCAGCATTCGAGTCTGGCGGCCTGATTCAGTTTCTACTGTGACCGCCGCACCGACGGCGTCCGGATTACTCTTCACGCCGCGAAGACGGAAAGCAATCGAGGGCGGGAGGTCCTTCATCGTGTTTTTCAAAAGGCGCAACTGCGGACCATTGCGGTTTTTCAAAAACACTTCCAACCGCCCATCATGATCGAAATCGGCGAGCGCGAACGACCTGCCATCTTCGAGAAAGTCCACGCCCAGGACGCCAGACACGTCGGAGAACGTTCCATCCCGATTGTTCGCGTAGAAAACATTCCGCTCAAACCCGCTCCAGGTGCCGTCGGCACGGATCAGTTCATTCAACGCGTTCCATCCCTCTTCGTAATCGTGTGCAGGCTTCGATTCCACGGGAGAATTAGCAACCACTTGCCGCCAAAAGAAACTGTTCAAATCTTCCACTGGAGCTGGGCGCAACGGGCCAGAAATCATCCCGTTGGCGATGTAAAGATCCGGGAAGCCGTCGTGATCAAAATCCCACGCGTCGCTCGACCATGACCAGCGCCCCATTTCAACTCCCGCAGAAGCGCTTTTATCCTCAAACACAGCTTGTTGATTATTGCGGAATAAAGAATTCCCCATGGCATGTTTGCGGTATAGAGCCCGCACTTCTTCAGGCGCGTCTTTCTGGAAAGCTTCTTGCATCGAGACACGCAAGCCGGCTGCGGTCCACATGTCTGCGACGTAAAGATCCTCGGCTCCGTCGTTGTCGTAGTCGAACCAGCAGACGCTCATACCCGCGCCGACGTCTTCAACCCCAGTGTGCGGAGCGACGTCCGTAAACGTTCCGTCGCCATTGTTGCGGTAAAGATTCTTCCGGCCGAAGTCGTTCACCACGTAAAGGTCGGGCCACCCGTCGCGGTTGTAATCGCTCCATCCGCAGCAAAAACTGTAGCGCGTATTGTTCCGATCAAGACCCGACTCCACCGTAACATCACGAAAGGTGCCATCCCGGTTATTGCGCATCATGAAGTTGGGCGGGCCATTCTCCGCGTCATAATAAGGAGACGGATATTTGTACTGGTCGGTGCCTTGATAATAGATATAGAGACAGAAGTAAATGTCCAACCAGCCGTCGCGGTCATAGTCGGCCACAGCGGCCCCCGTGAAGGTCCCTTGCGGAGGCGCGGCGAACCTGAATGCGTCTGGCTTCTGTCGAAACTGGCCACCGCCTTGGTTCAGAAATAACAGTGGGCCACTCGTGCGCACCACGACCAAGTCCTGGCGGCCATCGTTATCGAAGTCGGCAAAAAGCGCACATGCCGTATTTTCGATAATCCCAACTCCGGACGCTTCCGTGATGTCCGCAAAGGTTCCGTCTCCCCGGTTTCGATAGAGCCGGTTGGGAAGTCCGGCCGGCTGGCAAACATAAAGATCATCAAAGCCATCGCCGTCGATATCCGCTACCGAGACGCCATTGTGCCCGTAAATATCGATTCCGCAGGCGCCGTCGAGAACCGTCCGCCAGTAGTCAGCTCCGCGAAGTAACTGCGAAGAGTAGGAGGGATTGCTGCCGAACGCCTGCGCCGCAATGTCCACATAGACCGGGTCGGTACCGCGGCTCGTTGTCTCATCGAGTGCCTGCCACTTCGAAAGGCGAAATCCACCAGCCGAAGCCGTTTCCCATTCGAGATCCCAGTGCCCCACCCTTTGCTCGCGATAGAAATCACGACCGGAGCCGACCAATTCATAGCGCACGCGAGTTCGTAAGCCGGCTGGGGGCTTCTGACTCCTGCAGGGCCGGCGTCCCTGCCCTCAGTTTTAACCCCAGCAATCGAAGAGGATCGCGGGGACCACGTCGATGCTCACCACCTGAAACTCAGCGGTCAAAATCTTCGCATACGAACTTCATCCCGACCGCAATTCCCGAAGAAAAGCATCTCGCCCTACAGCAGCCAGGAGCGCAAACTTGTTGTATCGAACTTCCACCGTCGCGCCGGACCGCACCAGCCGTGATTCAACAGGACTGAGCGAGCACCCTAAGAAGTCAGAAGTAAGAACTTTTTCGACAGCGTGCATGTCCAGCGGAGACTCAAGCAAACTCGAACTCCATTCCGCGAGAATCGCAGCGACCTGATCCTGATATTTCTCAGTGACGAAATTGTCAAGACCCGCCTGCGTCTTAAGCAGCGTGGCATCAAGCGGCATCTGCGCGCGATAGTGAGGGTGCAAGTGGAACTCACCCTCTGGCGAACCTGGGTTCTGGGAACCGGAAGAAGGGTAGCCCAGGGGAAGAGCGAGGCTCCGCAGTCCCGCAGGAACCAGCGCGGCGGAAGCCCCCTGGCAGCACCGGATAAGAAACTCGCGTCGGCCTTGGTCAACAGAATGAAGATCGACGGAATGAAGATCGGCCGGGACAAGATCGGCCGAATGCCGTTTCCTCCCTGTCCGGCTCAGAGCAATGACCTCTGGATATTCACGTGTAGGATCGAAATCTAACAGCCGCATCGGAACCCGTCAAGGTTGGGCAGGCCCGGAACAATTGTGCCCTGTGGTAGCCTTACGTTTCTCGATTTATATTCCGGAGATTTCGCCCTTTGAGCGTTCCTCGAATCACCGTCGTGGGCAGTTACGCGACCGGCCTGACCATGAGAGTTCAACGCCTTCCGAGCACCGGGGAGACCCTTTTGGCGACCGGCTATCGCGTCGACCATGGCGGGAAAGGCTCGAACCAGGCGGTGGGTTGCGCCCGGCTGGGAGCGAGAGTCAGCTTTGTCGCCAAGATAGGAAAAGACGCTTTTGCCGAAATGGCGCTCGGACTCTATCGCGAGGAAGGCATTGACGCCGATTATGTAACGCAAACTCTCGATGCGCCAACCGGCGTCGGCTTCATCATCGTTGAGGCGACGAGCGGTCACAACTGCATCACGATCGACCCGGGGGCAAATGAGTTGTTGAGTGCTGCCGACGTTTCCCAGTGCGAAACTTTCGATTCGTCGGCGGTGGTGCTCACTCAACTTGAAATTCCTGTGGAAGCTGCCGAGGCAGCCCTCGTCCGCGGACGCGCGCATGGCGCAGTGACGATTCTGAATCCCGCTCCGGTTCGGCCGCTGCCTCCCTCGGTCTTGCAGATGGTCGATGTTCTCACCCCCAACGAAACTGAGGCCAGAGTGCTCACGGGTCGAGGTCCCGAAGCCCCCGCCGAACCGGAAGACATTGCCCGCGATCTGATTCGCAGTGGCGTGAAACAAGTCGTCATGACCCTGGGCGAAAAAGGCGCGCTCATCGTGAGCGCGTCGTACTCGAAGCACATTCCCGCGATTCGGGTGCCCGCTGTCGTTGACACGACCGGCGCGGGCGATGCCTTCAGCGCTGGTCTGGCAATGGCGCTCGCGTGCGGCGCGAGTCTCGACGCTGCCACGCAGTTTGCCGTGGTCACCGGTGGCCTGGCGGTCACCAGGGAGGGCGTCATTCCGTCCCTGCCCCGCCGCGATGAGGTTCTCGAGTTCTACCAGCAAGATGGCACAGCGCCTCCTGAATGGCTTGCGACAGATCCCTCCTGACATTAGTTCTCGCCGGCAAGATCGCACGCGCAGGCGAACATGTTACTTCCGTGGGGCAAATCGGCACACTGGCTGGAAGAAAAAATGACCGCTTATCCTATACTGCACCAGGAGGCCTGGAGCAATGAGAATGTCCGCTTTCTTGATGGCTTTGCTATGCGCGATGGCCGTGCTTGCGTCGGCGCAGGAAGATTCCACTTCCAGCGTGCAAACGAAAATCATTGCTCTGGAGAAGGCCTGGAATCAGGCGTACAAACTCGGCGACACTCGAGCCTTGGACAAATTGCTCGACGATCAGATCGTGCTGATCAACGACGACGGCACCATTCAGACCAAGGCCGACTTTCTGGCAAGCGTGAAACCAGCCAAATCCCAAGAGCAGCAGGTCGCACCGGAATCCATGAGCGTTCATGTATTCGGAAATACCGCCATCGCGACCGGAGTATTTCGTGCCAAAGGAGTCGAAGCCGGAAAACCCTACACACGGCGGGAGCGCTTCGTTGATACCTGGGTTTACAAAGATGGAAATTGGGTTTGTGTCGCCACCGATGCAACCCCAGTCCTGCACTGATGGATGGCGGATCCTAATTGCGCCGTCGACCGCGGCCGCACCGGGCAGTCCATCTGAACAGGTTTTCCTTCGTGAACCTTCGTGTCCTTTGTGGTTATCGCCTTGCGAGCGTCCGCCACGAACACCACAAGTTCCACCGGTGCGTAGCCTGTCAGCATCCCGTCGTACAATCAAGACAGTCGGAGAACGGGAACATGTCCGAAGCCCCCGCATTCTTGTTGAGCTCCCAGCCTCGTTCGCGCTGGATGCGCCTCGACACTGCTCAGCTTCTCAAGCGCTTCTTCTTTTGCGAGCGCTCGCTTCTCATCAGTGAAGCCGCATGGATCCCCGCCATCGCTCTCCTTGAAATCAAAACCAGCCTCGCTCGTTTCATTTGGCAAAATGCCGAAACTGCTCACGCCTTGCGGAATCGCGTGTTCGAGCTTCGTTTTCCCAGTCGCCTGCTCGAACAGCAGGGAGCGGACCACGCCCTGATCGAACTCTTCAGCACGGTCAAGGACTCGCCTTCGGTCCCGGCGTTCCTGCTGTGCATAGGAAAAATTCTGCTGCCAGCGCTGCGCGACTCCTACCAGGCATATCTCGATGCTTCGGATTCGATAGCCGACGGCCCCACTCACCGTTTTCTGTCCCTCGCGCTTTCCGAAAAGGCAGAACAGATCAGAGCCTTCGAGCAATGGACGGAATCTGCGCTTTCCCGGAATCCCGAGTTGCGCGAAGGGGCACAAGCTTGGACACAAGTAATCGCGAATCGTCTCTCAGAAGTGGGCGGAGTCGGAGTGGCGCCGTCACCATCGTCGCCCACTGTCGGCCCTCTACCGGGATCAAAGCCCCACGCCATTCCCGTCCGGCCCGCCAGGGACCCGCGTTTTTGGCCCTGCCGCTTCTACTGGCCGGACGTAGTTGATCCCACGTTTCCCTACGGAGAAGGCATTCAACTGCAACTTCGCTCAGCCATCAGCCACCTCAATGAAGTGTGGGCCATCGAAGCAGGAGGCGTGATTTTGAGCGCTTTTGTCGACGTCCTGCCGTGGGAGTGGGTCCACAACTCAGCTCGCTGGACGTACGATGAATCCCGCCACTGCCGCATGGGCTATGAGCGCCTGATGGCCTGGGGCCTCGATTCAGCTGAAATTCCTCTGGGAACGTACATCTACGAAAGCGCTTTGAACGCCGACCCGCTCGAAGTCCCGATCCATCTCCTGGGGATGCTCTACTTTTTTGAAACCAAGAACATTCGCCACAAGCCCGCCCGCGCGCAACTCTTCCACACCTACGGCGACGCCTTAAGCGAGCACGACATGGACTTCGACTGGGCCGACGAAACCATTCATGCGGGATACGGCAAACACTGGCTTAAAGAACTGCTTGCCGTTCGCGGTCAGGACCCCACAGCGTACGATCAAATCCGGGAACGCTGCGAGCAATTGGTCACTGATTATGTAAGCACGGCCACAGCGCAGGAAGTAGCTGACATCAAACGCGTGGCTGGCGCGCTCATCCTCAAAGCCCAAACCCAAAGGTCGCTATGAGCGGAACAACGGAGCGCCTCGCATCCTATCGTCGGCACATTCGGCGGCAAGTCCTGGGATTGCTGGCAGTGCTGGCACTCGGCGTCGGGATGCCTAGAGCCGGTTCCCAGGAAACACGTCCTGCCACTGGGGACACGCCGGAAGCCCACTTGGGCAAGGGCTACGACGCCTTGAAGCAGGATCAGTACGACCTGGCCGCCAGCGAATTTCGAGCCGCCCTTGAGCTCGATCCAAAGCTGGTTCTTCGCGCGCGATTTCCCCTGGCAGTCGCGCTTTTCGAGCAGCACAAGTCCAATGAAGCCCGCCAGGAGTTTGAAGCCGTGCGTCGTGAAGCAGGAGATCATCCTAACGTCCTGTATTACCTGGGGAGGCTCGACCTGGACGATCACAACTTCGAAGGCGCGATTAAAAACTTGAGCCAGGCTGTCGTCAAGCCACCTTTTCCCGACACTTCTTATTATCTCGGATTCGCTTACTTCAAACAGGGTGATTTGAAAGCAGCTGAAAAATGGCTGAAGGAAGCCGCCCAGACCAATCCGCGGGATGCCCGCGTTCAGTACCAACTGGGATTCGTCTACCGCAAAGAGGGACAGGAAGAGGACGCGAAAAAGGCCATAGCGTTGTCAGAGGAGCTACGTCAGCGCGACTCCAATGAGAGCAGGCTGAGGCTGGAATGCGGACAAAAGCTCGATCAAGGTCCGCGGGAAGAAGCACACGCTCTCTGCGATCAACTCTATGATCCCGACAACGCAGAAAAACTAACCGAACTCGGCACCCTCTACGGTCAGCACGGAGACTTGGAAGCAGCGCTGAAGCCCTTGCGCCGGGCTGCCGAACTGGCCCCGGAATCGCCTCAAATGCAATACAATCTCGCGCTGACCTACTATCAGATGAACCAGTTTGAGCAGGCGCGCGCCCCCCTTGCCAAGTCCATCAAGCGCTGGCCAGACTTATTTCAACTGAACGCTCTCTATGGAGCCGTCCTGCTGAAGCTGGGTGAGGATGTTCCAGCCTACGACGCACTCCACCACGCGCACCAGCTCAATCCGCAGGATTCCGGAACCGTGGACTTGCTCTATTTGACCACCTTGGAACTGGGGCAGAAGAGCCAGAGCGCCCGCCAGTATTCCGATTCGCTTCGTTATTTCGAAGAAGCAGCGAAACTGCGCCCTCGCGAGCCCGCACCGCACCAGGGCATGGCCGAAATCTACACGCGCACGAACCGTGCAGCACAGGCAACAGCGGAACAACAGGAAGCCGATCGCCTAACCAAAAGCCTCGGCAAACTCCAGTGAGTCTTTGATTGGTCACGGTACGCGGAAACACTCACGTAGTCCCGGACGCCTCGTCCGGGCAGCCGAGCAAAGTCCGAAGGATTATTACTTGATGAAGCCTGATAAGAAATTACTGAAAACTATACCCAAGGTACTTCTCCACGAACACCTGGATGGCGTGCTGCGACCGCAAACCGTGATCGAATTGGCAGCCAACGCAAAATACCTCAAGCTTCCAACCAAGGATCCCCAGGCTCTGGCGCATTGGTTCCACCAAGGCGCCAACCAGGGCAGTCTCGCCAAATATCTCCAGGGCTTTGCCCATACCATCGCGGTCATGCAAACCGAAGAGGCTTTGGAACGTGTCGCATATGAACAAGCCGAAGACCTGAGCCGTGACGGCGTCGTCTACTTTGAAACTCGTTTCGCGCCGGTCTTCCATACGAAAAAGGGATTGACCCATCAACAGGTAGTCTCAGCCGTCCTGAAGGGATTAGACCGCGGTCGGAAGACCTTCGGAGTGCCTTCAGGCTTAGTCATCTGCGCCATGCGCAACATGAACGTGTCGCTGGAAATGGCGGAACTCGCCGTCGATTTCCGCGAGCGCGGGGTCGTCGGCTTCGATCTGGCGGGTGAAGAAGGAGGTTACCCGCCCAAAAAGCATGTCGACGCTTTTGAATACATTCAGCGAGAGAATTTCAACATCACGATTCATGCTGGCGAGGGCTACGGCAAGGAATCAATCTGGCAAGCCATCCAGTATTGCGGAGCCCACCGCATCGGGCATGGGACGCGGTTAATCGAGGACATCGCCATTGCAGACGGCAAAGCCGTGAAACTCGGCGACCTGGCACAATACGTTCTCGATAAGCGAATCCCGCTTGAAATCTGCCTCCTCAGCAACGTCCACACCGGAGCCACGCCCAGCTTGGCCGAGCACCCTTTCAGGATTTTTTACCAGGAGAAATTTCGTGTCACTCTCAACACCGATAACCGCCTGATGAGCGACACATCCATGACCCAGGAATTCGAGGCCGCCGCCGATACCTTCGGCCTGTCCCTTGATGATTTTGAAAAGATCACCATCAATGCAATGAAGAGCGCATTCCTGCCCTATAAACAGCGCTGCGGAATCATCTATTCAGTAATCAAGCCCGGGTATGCCAAGGCCCGCGAATCTGCACAATCCTAAAGTAAGTCCAAAACGTTATCCCTTCGTGTACCTTCGTGTCCCCTGTGGTGAAATGAACTCAGATGCCAGAACACGAAGCCCGCAGTCTGCTATATTTACCCTCTCGCGGAGGTGCATCCATGTCTCGGATTGTGCGCTGTGGCCTCATCCAGGCAACCAACGTACTGAGCAGCGACCGCTCGCTGCCGCAAATCAAGAAAGCCATGATCGACAAGCACCTCAAGCTCATCGACCAGGCCGCGAAAAAAAAGGTAAAAATACTCTGCCTGCAGGAGCTGTTTTACGGCCCCTACTTCTGCGCCGAGCAGAACATCCGCTGGTACGAACTCACGGAACGAGTCCCGGAGGGACCCACCACCAAGCTGATGCAGAAGCTCGCGGCAAAACATCGCATGGCGATCGTAGTACCGGTTTACGAAGAGCAGATGCCGGGTATGTATTTCAATACGGCTGCGGTCATCGATGCGGATGGCAGTTACTTGGGAAAGTACCGCAAGCACCACATCCCTCACGTGCACCCCGGATTCTGGGAAAAGTTCTACTTCACGCCGGGCGACCTCGGCTATCCCGTTTTTAAAACCAAGTACGCCGCCGTCGGCGTCTACATTTGCTATGACCGTCATTTCCCCGAAGGCGCTCGCATCCTGGGACTGAACGGCGCGGAAATCGTTTTCAATCCCTCCGCCACAGTCGCCGGACTCTCTGAATACCTGTGGGAACTGGAGCAGCCCGCACACGCGGTAGCAAACGGCTATTTTGTGGGAGCAATCAATCGCGTAGGCACAGAAAAGCCCTGGAACATCGGCGAATTTTACGGCAAGAGTTATTTCTGCAATCCCCGTGGCAAGATCGTGGCTCAAGCCAGCCGCGATAAAGACGAGGTCCTGATCGCCGACCTCGACCTCGACATGATTGCCGAAGTAAGAAAGACCTGGCAGTTTTTCCGCGACCGCCGCCCCGAAACCTACGCTCCACTTACGGAGCAGACCGGACGAGCCCTGGCCGCCGACTGACTGGTTGCGAATAATCGGCTGTTTCGGGTGCCGCAGGGACGCGCTTACTCCGCGCCTGAACACAGTTTGTCCGACACAGATCGGCTATTCGGTTCATGAAACCAAGTCCGACCCAATGACCACAAGCCGAGAGTCTCTCCATCCACAAATCGAATCCAGCCCTCTCTACAATCCCGACCTCGCCCCCGCCACGAGCGAGCGCCGGCACTGGGGAACCTACAACTACGCCGCACTCTGGGTATCGATGTCGGTCAATATCCTCACCTACATGCTGGCCGCCAGCCTCATCCAGGGAGGAATGAATTGGAAGCAGGCGGTGGCAACGGTGTTCCTGGGCAATACCATCGTCCTGATTCCCATGCTGTTGAACTCGCATCCGGGAGCGCGTTACGGAATCCCTTTCCCCGTGCTGGCCCGCGCCTCGTTCGGACTGTTAGGAGCGAATGTGGCCGCGGTCTTACGCGCTCTGGTGGCCTGTGGCTGGTTCGGCATTCAAACCTGGATTGGCGGAGAAGCCGTGAGCACGCTGATCTCAACCCTCGTTCCAGCTTGGAGAAATTTTCCCTACAGCTCCGCGATTTGCTTTCTGGCTTTCTGGCTCATCAACCTCGCCGTCATCCTCAAGGGCGTCGAATACATCCGCATTCTGCAGGGCATCAGCGCGCCGATCCTGCTGGGAGTCGGCCTCCTACTGCTGGCATGGGCATACCGCAGCGCGGGCGGATTTGGCCCCATGCTCGCGGCCCCTTCGCGCTTCGCCACCTTCCCCGATTTCCTGAAGTTTCTGATTCCCGCGTTGAACGCCACGGTAGGTTTCTGGGCAACCATCTCGCTAAACATTCCAGACTTTACCCGCTTCGCCCGTAGCCAGCGGCAACAAATGATCGGCCAGGCCCTGGCCCTCCCCACCACCATGACGCTCTATTCGTTGATCGGAATCCTGGTGACCTCGGCGACCGTAGTCATTTACGGGACCGCGATCTGGGACCCGGTACAACTGCTCAGCCGCTTCCATTCCCCGGTTGCCGTGGTGATTTCCCTTCTCGCGATTCTGCTGGCAACCCTCAACGTGAACATCGGCGCCAACGTAGTCTCCCCCGCCAACGACTTTTCCAACCTGTGGCCGCGCAAGATCAGTTTCCGAACTGGCGGAGTCATCACCTGCTTCATGGGAATCGCGATGATGCCGTGGAAACTGCTGGGAAACTACAAGACCATGATCTTCGGATGGCTGGGCGGCTACGCCGCGTTCCTGGGGCCAGTGGCCGGCATCATGATCTGCGACTATTTCGTGATCCGCCGCCGAGTTCTGCTGGTCGACGACCTCTACCTGCGCGGCGGCGCCTATGAATATTCGCGAGGCTTCAACTGGCTGGCGATGGCCGCCCTGGCAGCGGGAGCAGGAACCGCCCTCGTGGGACTGGTGGTTCCCGCGCTGCGGACCCTCTATGACTATTCCTGGTTCGTGGGCTTCGCGGTTTCGTTCGTCATCTACTACGCGCTCATGAAGCTTCAAGGGCAGCGATTGGACCAGTGACTGAATCTGCTCTCGGCTGCGCTAAGGAAATCGAAGGCGGACCGAGGACTAGGGACTCTCTGATTTAGCGATCAACGTAGGAGCGTCGCCGTGCATCCTTTGTGTACCTTTGTGTCCTTTGTGGTTGATGAAGTGCTAATGCTAGGAACCACGAAGTATGCAAGGGGTGTTCTGAAAACAACAGACGTCCATCTCATCTATGCCCCAGACGAAATTTCACAGTTAGTCAGAATCTCGAGGCCAACACTCATTCCTGGAACGTCACGCATACCCCGTTGGGGTCAATCGCACCGAACTCTTTTGTGCCCCAAGGCTTGGTTTGCAATGGACCGTTCGGGTGCACTTTGCCTCCGCGCTTCTGATATTCGGCATACATCGCCTCAATACCCTTTACGGCCAGCCGCACCATGGTCTGGTCGCCCACCTTCCGTGCGAGTGCCTTGTCATCCATCCCGGCGATGTGTAGGTAAGCGTCGCCGCGGTTGATCCCTACATAGTTTGGGGGAGTGCTGTCGCGAAAGGTTTCGGTAAAGCCGCAGACTTCCGTCCACCACTTCAACGACTCCGTCGTGTCGGCGGCAGGCAGCACGGGGATAGCGCCTTTGATGATCGGTTCCATTGCTGAACTACAAACATTGAACTATAAACGCTGAAATATAAATGCTGACCTACAAAGCCAGTCCAGCCCGACTTTCCCGCCCTACCGAAAAGCCGGCAAGACTTCTTTCTTATACGTTTCCAGCGTGTCCTCCTCCTCGCCACACATCAGATAAATATTGAACTGTGTAACTCCAACCCCAGCCAGCTCCCGCAGCTTCGCCCGATGCGCCTCTGCCGGCCCGACCAGGCAAAATCGATCCACAACTTCATCCGAAACGAATTTCGAGTTGCTGCTGTCCACTTCACAATGCTGTTGATAGTCGTACCCGCCTCGATTGCGGACAAACGAAGTCAACTCGGGCGGCAACTCCTCCGGCTTGTATCGCGAAATCAAATCCACCACATGATTTGAAACCAGCGCCGGGAACCAGCGCACCCGTTCCCGCGCCACCTTCAGATCATCGGACACCCAAACCGGAGCGGCCGCCATGACCTCGATCCCGCGAAAGTCCCGCCCCGCAGCCTCCGCACCCTTCTTAACGAAACCCAGACACCAAGCGATCAAATGAGGATCGGCAAATTGCAGAATCACACCGTCCGCAACTCTGCCCGCCAGGTCCAAAACCTTGGGTCCATATCCCGCAATCCAAACCGGAGGCGATCCCTTCGCCCACGAAATGTGCGTGGGCTGGCCTTCATAATCGATCTCATGCCCGGCCGTGAGCTCCCGAAAA
This sequence comes from uncultured Acidobacteriota bacterium, assembly GCA_963820925.1. Lineage (GTDB taxonomy): Bacteria > Acidobacteriota > Terriglobia > Terriglobales > Acidobacteriaceae > JABDBE01. Next base: position 462,723 of record CAWGBX010000006.1, on the reverse strand, counting down.
CTCTTGACCGCCCGCTCCAGGTCGCCCGCCCCAACCGGCTTCTTGCCCAGCACGCGCCGCGAACTGTCCCCACGGCCAATGCCCAACTGCATCCGCCCTCCCGAAATCAGGTTCAGGGTAGCGAACAGGCTGGCAGTAACGGTGATGTCCCGAGTCGCGGGATTGGTCACGCAAGGGCCCAGACGCATGTTCTTCGTATTGCTCGCCATCAGCGTAAGCAGCGGATAAGGCTCCAGCCACAGAATATGAGAATCGAAAATCCAGCCATACTGAAATCCCGCCGCTTCCGCCTGCCGCGTGAGCGCGAGGATCCGCTCCACCGTCATGTCCGGTTTGATCGTAATGCCAAATTGCATGAAATCTCCTTTACCAACAAACCCGGTTTCCTTTGTGAACCTTCGTGTCCTTTGTGGTTTAACGCCTTTGACTCTGCACATCACAGAATCAGCGCTCCAAGGTGTCGCAGTTTAGCATAAAATGCCTCCTCTACCAGTCCGAGACCAATCCGAGGCAGGAATGGGTCTTTTTGTGGGAAGGGCACGACTTCAGTCGTGCCGCTCGGAGCCCGCAAACACCGGGCCTTTAGCCCTGAGGTTCGTCATCGGACGGGGATTCATTTCTGAGATTGTTCCTAACCGAGGAAACCGATGAGCTTTGACACCATCATCACAAACGGACGCGTCGTCACCGCCACCGACACATACACCAGCGACGTGGCCATCAGCAACGGCAAGATCACCGCCCTCGGACAAAATCTCCCTCGCGACAATGCCACAAAGCTCATCGACGCCGCGGGAAAGTACGTACTGCCCGGCGGAATCGACGTACACACTCATCTCGACATGCCCTTCGGCGGCACCAAGAGCACCGACGATTTCGAAACCGGCACCCGAGCCGCTGCCTTCGGCGGCACCACGACTCTGATCGACTTCGCAATCCAGTACAAAGGCCAGACCCTGCGAACCGCCCTTGACTCCTGGATGCAAAGAGCCGCCGGCAAAGCCGTCTCCGATTATTCATTTCACTGCATCATCACCGATCTGCCGGACGCGCAACTCGAAGAGATGAACGCGCTCGTCCGCGAAGGTGTCACCAGCTTCAAGCTCTTCATGGCCTATCCCGGAGTATTCATGCTCGACGATGCCAGCATCTTCAAAGCATTCCGCGCGACGGCAAAGAACGGAGGCCTGGTCTGCATGCACGCCGAAAATGGCAGCGCCATCGACGTGATCGTGCAGCAGGCCTTGGCGGAAGGGAAAAAAGCCCCGAAGTACCACGCCCTGACCAGGCCCACGACCGCGGAAGCCGAAGCCACATCCCGCGCCATCGCCCTCGCCGAAATGGCCGGAGCCCCCGTCTACATCGTGCACATGAGCTGCAATGACGCGTTGGAAAAAGTCCGCGAGGCCCGCGATCGCGGCCTTCCCGTTTACGCCGAGACCTGTCCGCAATATCTTTATCTTTCCATCGAAAACTTCGATGTCCCCGGATTCGAAGGCGCGAAGTACGTGTTCACGCCCCCGTTGCGCGAGAAATGGCACCAGGAAAAACTCTGGAACGGCCTGAAGCAGGATCACCTGCAAGTGGTCTCAACCGACCACTGCCCATTCTGCTTCAAAGATCAAAAAGAACTGGGACGCGACGACTTCACAAAAATCCCCAACGGAGGCCCCGGAATCGAGCACCGCATGAGCCTGATCTATTCCGGCGGCGTAGCCCAGGGCCGCTTCAGCGTGAACCGTTTCGTAGAACTGGTTTCGACGACGCCAGCAAAACTATTCGGCCTCTATCCTCGCAAAGGCACAATCGCCGTAGGCAGCGACGCCGACCTGGTAATTTTCGATCCCACACGCAAGCACACCATCAGCGCCAAAACCCATCACATGCGCGTCGACTATTCCATGTTCGAAGGCATCCAGGTAACCGGCATGCCCGACATCGTCCTCTCCCGCGGCCGCGTAGTCGTAGAAGCCGACAAGTTCGTAGGCCACCCAGGCGCCGGAGAATTCCTCAAGCGGTCCCTCTATTCAATGTAGGCGCGAGCGTCCCCGCTCGTGCTCCCGCGCCAACAAGCTTCGTGCCCGCTGCCGAAGCAGTTCTACGACAGCCACAGGAGAAAGCACATTGTTCCGGGCCTGGAACCCACTTCCTCGGAGCGCCATGAGCGTCGTATCATAGAACGCAATGGTTTTCCCAACAAAAATCTGCTCTGTCTGCGCCGAAGAGTTCGAGCTGAAGCCGGATAAACCCGGTTTCGCCAATGTCTGCCCGGCGTGCAGCTCCCCCGAACCAACTGCCCCGCCAACTAAGCGCCGCATGGACGCTGACGAGCGCAAGGCTGCGAGTGAAGTGAGCGACGCCCGCAGACAAGCGATGCGCGAGCTCCTGTACCGCAAGGACAGCTAAATCGCCCGTCCCCCTAAACCCACTGTGTGACAGGCAAAGCACCCCTTCATCGAGCTCTATAAAAAGGGATGTCAAGAAAAAAAGGATAGACAACGAAAATTGCACCGAGTTCATGGCATCACTCAAGAAACACGATGGGGCCGGGCGCTTTCCAAGGTTGAAGCGCTAATCTCGGTCGAGAGTCTCGCACCCACCCTTTCCGCAAAGTGCGCGGAAAAGGATGGGGCACCCTATTCATTGGCAGAGCGGCGAATGCGCGGTTTGCCAGACAGAGGTTAAAAGCTGATCTTCGTGATGGTACCGTTGTTGCCTACGAACCATCCGGCTTTCGGACTCGCAAACGCGACTGCCCAGAAGCCGCTCACCTTGCGCAGTTTGAACCAGGTGCGTCCTTCATCGGGAGTCCAGGCCGCTGGTCCCGAGGTAAAGTTCGGCTCCGTCTCGGCGGTGATCACAACAGCGCGGTCCCCGTGGCCGTCTCCTTCTTTAACGTCGCCGCGACCGATGCCACGCACGTAGCTCAAGCAGAAAATGGCTCCCTTCACGGGAGGCTTGTTCGTCAGTTTCCAGGTCTTACCGCCATCATGTGACGTTGCCGTGGCTGCGCTATTGTTTGCGGCCAAGTCGCCGCCGCCCACGATGCCATTCCAGGGATCGCGGAAGGCCACCGTGATCGCGCCCGCGGAGGGCGAGCTGACCAGCGGAGTGTCATACGCGTTCCAGGTGTCGCCTCCATCTCTCGTGGCCAGGATCCTCGCGATGGTTGCGCCGCCGGTCGCAATCCAAGCGTTTCTTCCACCCTGAGTTGCAACGCAAGTTCCACTGGCTGCGAACGAGGCTTCCCCCGACAATGCCGGCGGCATATTGGCGCTGATATCCTGCCAGGTCATTCCATCGGTCGTACGAATATCGGGGAATACTCCGTTCACCGAGTCGCTGTGTGCAATGCCGCGCTTCGGAGTCCAGAAAGCGAAACAATCGTAGAACGCATTGGTGGTCTGATTCTCGAACTCGATCGTCCACGTGGCGCCGCCATCAATCGTCTTGTAGATGCGAAAATCCGTAGTGTTGTCTCCAATGGACATCAAATATGCGACCTTTTCGCTCACGCCCTGCACATCGCGGAATTGCAGCGCCTCGGCTCCGGGCACGACGCCGGCTTTCCAGTTTTTTCCGCCATCGGTGGTGACGACAAACGTACCGCCGGTTCCAGCTGCCCAGACCACGCGAGGGTTCACCGGACTGACCGCAATGAGCAACTGCTTAGTGCCGCTCTTTTGCGGAGTGAGTTTGGGTTGATGGCCTTTCCAATGTTCTTCCGCAAAGCCGAGGGTTGCGGAGGTGGCAATCAGAAGAACAATCAGTGAACGTTTCAACATGAGAAGCCTCTCTGGACAAGGGATTCGTGGCGCCGACCAAGTATAGGAGCCGTCGCAAAGGGGTGTCAAACTGGCGAGTCCTGAATCTCACCACCGATGCTTGAGTACGAAGCGGTTCTGCCCCGACGGGCACATCTGGTGCTTGTGGTGCTGAGCGATAAGGCCGCTGCACGGCGTCCTCCAGGACGACACCCGGCGCACTTGACATTGATGACGCGCGGCAGGATTATGTTCGCGGTGGTCATGCCTACCACAGACCACCGCCATGGCGTCCACTGAAGCCTGGCAATCGACCCCAGGGAATCAAACCAAAATGGAGGGTGGCTTATGAAAAAGCTGCTGCTTGCTGGATGGTTGATGTGGTTGTTGCTGCCTGGGCTGGCGACGGCGCAAAACGCTTTCGACGGCACGTGGAAGGTCGACATGAGCAGTGTCGAATTTCCCAAGAAACCTGATGTTTACCTGCTCCAGAACGGTACGTTCGAGTGCAAAAGCTGCGTGCCGCCGATCAGCGTCAAGGCCGACGGTATGGACCAGAAAGTAACGGGACATCCTTTTTTCGACACCCTGAGCGTGAAGGCGGTTGATGACCACAACGTCGAACAGACAAACAAAAGAGGTGGCCAGGTTGTAGCTACCGAAAAAGATGCGATCTCCGCTGACGGGGAAACGCTGACGGGGAATTGGACTGACAGTGGCGAGCCGAGCGGAGGGACGCAAGCGGGTAGCTACACCGCCAAGCGCGTGGCCAAAGGGCCCGCGGGCGCTAACATGATCTCCGGTTCGTGGCGCACCGAAAAGGCCGACAATCCGGCGAGTGTCCTTACCTGGATCTACAAGGTGAATGGTGATGAGCTGAGCATGAGCAATCCGACGGGCCAATCCTACACCGCCAAACTCGACGGGAGCGACGCTCCTTACAAGGGCGATCCGGGAACCACCAGCGTCTCGGTGAAAATGCACGGCAAGGACACGTTGGAGGAAACCGACAAGCGCGATGGCAAAGTTATCAGCATTTCGAAAATGACCATCGCACCTGACGGCAAGACCTTGAAGATCGTTTATGAAGACAAGCTGCACGGAACCACGACGGCGGGCGATGCGCAGAAGCAGTAGGGCGAGTGGCGGCAGGCTACTGAGTGAGATGGATGCCCCATCCAAGCTGCTGTTGCTTGGGGGGCACCCTTCCGCGCTACAGCCCGGTGCCCCAGGTTTGCGTCCGTTCTTTGGGCGCTGACCTCGGTTGAGGAACACTGGCGCAGGGCCGCCTTCTGTTTTTGTTTCCCGATCCGTTGCTGTCCATGCGGACTCGATTTCGGCGATCCCAGTTTCCGCAGTGCGTAGCGACCCGACCAAGTTACTGCGCGGCTACTTCAGACTGAGTGCCGCTCTCAGGGGAATCGGCGGTGCTTGCCAATCCTCCCGGTTGCCGTGTTAGCAGTTGCTGCAGGAGCGCCAAATCGTTTTCGAAATCAGCGGGAGCCGTTCTTCGAGATGCGGCGGGTTTCAATTCCTCACGCAAGCGTGCTTTCACCAGGCCGGCGGCAAACTCGTAACCGCCCGAGACCTTCAGAATATTAGCCCGCGCAATTCCCACGGTCGTAATCTCATCACCCACGTGCACCTGGAGGATCGGGCCTCCGGAAGCATCGAGGGTTGGTTCTGCCGCAGCGTGCCAAGACGTCCAGTGGCGCTCGTCCGCAGCAGCATCCGCCGGCGACACGGTCTGAACCAGCCCCTCCAATCGGTCCTGAAACGCGCGCCGATCCGTCAGGGTCAGGGGTGCCTCCAACTGATGTTTTGAATCGAGAATCAACGCGTTCTTCGCCGGGTTGAAATGTCCGCGCAGCAGATAGCCGGCGACAAGGCTGCCCGCAATGTAAGGGTGCAGAAGAAACAAAGGCAGCATGTATTTCTTGGCCGTCAGTGCGCTTTCCAGGAGACCGTGGACGGGCCTGGAGCGCGGGACGGTGCCCGGGACTTGCGGAATCACGAAGGTCGAAGTCTGCAACTCGGGATGATGGCGGCTGTAGTAGGAAAGCATTCTGGCCGACTGTTTTGGCGTGGTGATACCCAGGTCGCTGATGATGCTGCGATGCACAGCGTGCGGGTAGTAGAAATTGATAACCTCACGCACGAAGTCCGCACAGTTCGCCGTAACTAAGTTCCAGCGCTGGCGATTGGGCCGGTTGTTTAGCTTGCGGATCAGGACAGCATCCTGCTCCGGGCTGGTCTCAATCTCAAACGCAAAGATGGTGCGGATGTACGAGGCACCGGTCAACTCGTGCCAGCCTCCAGCCGGCGTACCTGAATCGGGAAGATCGGGAGCCAGCAGTTCCAGGTTAGTGCGCCGGTAGCGGTCGCGTAGAAACGCAACCAGCTTGGCGTCGGCGAAGAGCGGAACGTCTTCCTGTTTTTCCACGGCGTACAGGTAAGGGATGAGGGGAATTGCGACCCAGTCGTATCCCGCGACGCTGCGGTAGCGGCTGATAACGATTCCGGCTTCGCCCCGTGCACAGAGACGCAGGACGACCGGGGATGTCGCGCAGACGCGGCTGAGGTAGACCGCAGCATGGCCTGTCCCGAGGAGCCAGCCATCGTAACCGTAGGGCTCTCCCAAGAACAGAGTTGCCCCGGCCCGTGCCCGGGAAATCGAGCACAAGCACAACAGCAGAACGGCACTCAGCTTCCTCAGTCTCAAGACAGCCTCTTAGTCCTCCGCGCACCCATCCCTGCATCCAAGCAACACCGCGAGGGAGGAATGCTTGTCTTCAGTATGAATTGTGGATAAGAGGGTGGATCCCCGCTGTTCAATATTGCTCACAATGCTGATCTGAGCGGACCCAGCGCAGGCTCCTCTGGCGAGGGATGCGATTGGGGCATGGGTTTGTCAGCGGCTTCCGTGAGCTTCGTTTGGCTGCCCGGACGAGGCGTCCGGGGCTACGTGTGTTTGGCCAAAGCGTCAGGCGAACTTGGCGGCTCGGTACTCTTCAGGCGAGATGCCCAGACGGTGGAGTTTCGATTGGAGCGTGGAACGTTTCAGGCCCAGGCGGGCGGCCGCGCCGCGCTGGCCACCGAGGACGCCCCCGGTTTCGCGCAGCATGCGGATGATGTGTTCGCGCTCTCGAGTCTCAAGCGTATTGTCATCGTTGATCGCGAACCCCGGTCCCAACTCCGCAAGTGGAGCCTTCAACACGGGTCCCTCCGTCAAAATGACCGACCTCTCGATAAAATTTTCCAGTTCACGCACGTTGCCCGGCCAGTGCCAGCTGGTGAGAGCGTCGATGGTTTCCGTGGGGATGGCCTTGATTTGCTTCTTCAAGCGATCCGCGTGCCTTTGCACGAAGTGAGCGATCAGCAACGGGATGTCGTTGCGCCGGTCCCGCAAAGCCGGCAGTCGAATGGGGAAAACATTCAAGCGATAAAACAAATCGCTGCGGAACTGCCGTTCGGCGACGTACCTGATCAAGTCCCGGTTCGTCGCTGCGATCAGGCGCACATTCACCCGCAGAGTCCGGGTTCCGCCAAGCCTTTCAAACTCGTGATCCTGCAGGACGCGCAGCAGCTTGGGCTGCAGGGAGAGCGGGATCTCTCCCACTTCGTCGAGAAAAAGAGTTCCATTCTCGGCCAGTTCGAATCGGCCCGGCTTCTGGCGGACAGCACCAGTGAATGCGCCTTTCTCGTGGCCAAACAGTTCGCTTTCCAGCAATTCCGATGGGATCGCGGCACAGTTCAGCTTAATGAAACTGTTCTGGCTTCTTGCGCTCAATTTGTGAATGGCCCGAGCAAAGAGTTCTTTGCCGGTGCCGGTCTCTCCCAGGATGAGTACGTTGGAGTCGCCGCTAGCGACCTTCCGCGCCAGCTCCACGCATTGCTTGAGCAAAGGACTCTCGCCAATGATTTCTTCAAAGTGGAGTTCGGTCGAGATCTCACGTTCCAGGTGCCGCTTTTGTTCCTCGAGCTTTTCGTTGAGTTGTCCAAGTTCTCCGTAGGCACGTGCATTGTCCAGGGCAACCGACATGGTGGTGCCCACTTGCTTCATTAGAAAGAAGTCCGCCGAACTGAAGGCGTTTTCCTGGGTGCTGCCCAGATTCAAGGTGGCGACGGCACCTTTGGAAGAGGACTCGATTGGAATGCAGCAAAGCGATTGGATCTCCTCCCCCAGAAAGGTAAACCCGGATCCCAGAGCGGTGATCTGCGGGCGGCGGAAGAACTTGATCTCACGATCCTGGAGGGCGCTTGCGGTGAGAGATTCATTGACCCGCACATAGGTTTCCGCTCCCTGCAACCGTTTTGCAGAGGCGATATCCAGAGGATAGGTGTGCATGATTTGGTGCTGGGCGTCGTACACCGAAACGCTGGCGAAATCCTGACCAAACAGACGCTGCAGACAGGACGAGATGGCGGGAAAGAGATCGTGCAGATCGAGCTTGGAAACGAGGGACGAGTTGATCTCCAGCAGGAGTTGCAGACGTTCCGTTTTCTCGTGAAGCTCGGTAATATCGGTGGCCGCGCAGGTAATTCCGACGACGGCGCCGGTGCGATCGAATAGTGGCTCGATGGTGAGATCGTAGTAGTGAGTTTTACCGGCAAAGGTGATGTCCATCACGGTGCGGTTGCCCACGCCAGTTTCCAGGACCCGGCGCTTGACCTCAGTGAGGCGGTGGGCCTCTTCCACACCCACTATTTCGGCGTCGGTCTTTCCCAGATAGCCTTTTTCGGCCCATGCCAAAACTGGGCTGTGGATCCAGGTGTAACGCAGTTCACGATCCTGATGGAAGACCACCGTCGGAGAATTCTTGAGCGCGACCCGGAAGCGTTCTTCGCTCTTGCGCAGGGCATGCTCCGCTTGCCTCTGTTGGGTAACGTCATGAGCCATCCCGCGGACAATAGGGAAAGGCAGCCCCTCGGTACGGAGCGTGTTGTGGTACGCCCAGATTCTGCGCTCTCCTGAACGGGTGAGAAGAACCAGCAGGCCCTCGGCCGCGCCGTCTCTCTTGATCCTGGAGAGATACTCATCGAACAGGCCGCGAGTCTCAGGAGCGATAAGTTCTTGCATCGGGATCTGCAGCAATTCCTCAACGCTTATAGCCCAAAATGCGGGCTGGAGTAGGGTTGGCTGAGAGCAGCCTCCCGGTCAGATCGTGCGTGCATAGCAGATCCTGGCTGTGTTCGACGAGATCACGGTAGCGGTCTTCGCTCTCGCGGAACACGGCCTCGGTCTGCTTCCGTCCGGTAATGTCCTGGACAACCCCTGCCAAACGGTAAATGTTCCCTTGCGCATCGAGTACAGGAAAACCCCGCGCCCCCAGCCAACGAATGCTGCCGTCCGGGCGGGTGATGCGAAATTCTTCGTCGAACTTTCCGGTTCTCTGAGCTTCATCTAACCGGCTCAGAACGTGCGCCCGGTCGTCGGGGTGGATGATTTCCCGATAGGAGAGCGGATCTTCCTGCAAGCTCGCGCAAGTGCGGCCAGTGATCCGTTCAAAGGCGGGGTTTACGTAAATCGCTTGCTTGGTGAATGCATCCACCATCCAGAAAATCTCCTGGATGTTGTCTGCCATCTGATGGAATTTCTCCTGCAGCTGGTCCAGGCCTGATTCGGCTGGCACGCGATCGGCAGGATGAGAAACCGAGGGGTTGCTCAGTGGCGACTTTTGGCGGTTAGATTCCATCTGCCCATCGCTGACAAATGCAGGGATGCAACGTGCAGGGGTCTGGTTTCACTTACGGCCATCTGGCTACTTTTATACACCTGAGTGAAACCGGGCAGAGGAATTTAATTTCGAGCCGCCAACTCTGGGCCAGCCCGGTCAAGTTTCAAATGGGGGGACGATCTATTGCGAGGTACCGAGCTGATTTACAGTTGCAGTGTCCGCCGGCAACGCTGGTTTAGCCACAAAGAAGTTGTGATCGTAGAGGTTGCGATACATCACTCCGGCAATTTCGGCAGCTTTGGGACCAAAGGTCGGACGGCCGCCTTCCAGGAAGACGACTACGACAATGCGACCAACATCAGTGTTGGCGTAGGAAGCAAACCATCCGAAACGTGTGCCTGCGTGGGAGCAGGTTCCGGTTTTGCCCAGGACGTCTTCCTCGCTGAAGTTCGTCCGCAGGCGACGCGCGGTACCGAACTGCACTGCGCCTTGCATTCCGTCGGAAATTTCCGGGATCAGCGGAGCGATGTCCAGGCGGCGCTTTACCACCGGCTCGAAATTTGCGATATCTTCCGGAGCCGTGGGATGCTGCATGTAATAGAGCGTGCCGCCATTGGCGATGGCTGAGACCAAAGCGCCAAGTTGCAGCGGGGTCACGGAAACGCCCTCGCCGAAGGAGCACATCTTCCCGACGCCGCCCAGTTTGGAGGAAATTTCTTCGTTCGGATAAATCCCCAGCTGCTCACCGGGAATGCTGTAGCCGGCCAATTCACCGAGTCCGTACTGATGAGCGTAGTAGCTTACTTTCTCAAAACCTAATTGGCGGCCGAGCGCTTCGAAATATGCATTGTTGGAGTGCGCCAGTGCCATGGTCAGGTTCATATGGTAGCGGCCACCCAAACGAACTTCGGTTTCCTTGGTAATAATGCCTTCATTCAGAGCGGCGAGCGCTACTGAAAGCTTGATTGTGGAGCAGGGCTGGGCACCACTGGAAAGCGCGAGCTTCTGATTCACCATTGCCAGAATCCGGCCGCTGGTGGGCTCGATGGCGACGACCGTGCCATTCATGTCACCCAAAGCGTCGATGGCCGCTTCCCGCACGATGGGATCTTCGCCGGCGGTGACGTCGCCTTCGGTAATGTCTTGGGCAAAGGAACTAGTGGAGAAACGCTCGTAGTAACGATGTCGACGATGCACGCTGGTGCCCGCGGTGCTGGCGGGCGGAGTAGCGGCGCGGCTGCGAGCCAACCGGCGCATGCGCTTTCGAGTATGCTGACTCTCGCTAATTTTTTGTGACTTGGACTTATGGGGCGTCGCAGAATGGGTACTGACGGTAGCGGCAATGCCAGCTGGGCACAGCACCAGAAAAAAGATGGAAGCGATGATCAGACCAAGACCAGTGGAACGTTTCCCTGAATTCAATTTCCTGTACCTATCCCCGGAGTTCACCCTGTGGTTTGTTGCACGAAACCGGCCAATGATCGTCGCCACTGGCTAAGTCCCCACTACTCTAGATGTTATGAAACTTCACTTCGATAAGCAATCTAAAAAGTATTTTGGGCCAAACCTGCGCTAGTTGATCTAACCCTTTGCGAATAAGAGAGTTGTCGCCAGTTCCACGCACCAGTCTGGCCCTTTGGTAATGTGCGGTGGTTACTGGAACGATACTGCCCATAGTGGAAAGTGTTTTCCCTCCGCGGCCTACATAGTTTCACCACGTTTACGCAAGAATGCCGGGACGTCCAGATCCGATTGTTCGAAATTCGCGATCATGGCGTTGCGCATGCTATCGATCGAGATCGATTCGCTCGCGGCGACGGCGGCCGCGGCGTGGGGCGACGATTGCTCCATCACCATTGATGGAGGTGGTGGCTCGGGATCAAACTCGGACTCCGGTTGGGGCTCGTCAAAGAAATCGTCATGGCGAGAGCCGCTCTCCCGCGAAACCACAAAACTGGATCGCTCTTCCTGCCGGCGGTGGCGCCGATCCGAGTCTTTGAAGCCGGTGGCGATGACCGTGATCTTCACCGAGTCCTTCATCTTTTCATCGAGCACGGCGCCAAAGATGATGTTGGCATCTTCGTGCGCGGCACTTTGAATGATGGTGCAGGCTTCCTGCACCTCGGCAAGTTTGAGCGAAGCGGATCCGGTAATGTTGATGAGGATGCCGCGCGCGCCGTCGATGGCTCCGGCTTCGAGCAGCGGAGAGGCAATTGCCTTCTGCGCGGCTTCGGTGGCGCGGCGTGCCCCGTTGGCCGTGGCTGCGCCCATGACCGCGTAACCCATGCCGGCCATGATTGCTTTCACGTCGGCAAAGTCGCGGTTGATGATTCCCGGAATGGTGATGATATCGGAGATACCCTGCACGCCTTGCCGCAGGATGTCGTCGGCGATGCGGAAGGATTCGAAGAAGCCGGCATCCTGTGCCACCGCCAGCAGCTTCTCATTGGGGATCACGATGGTGGTGTCGACCGAATCCATAAGCTCTGCGATGCCACGTTCTGCCTGTTGCATGCGGCGTTTGCCTTCGAACGCAAACGGCTTGGTGACGACAGCGACGGTCAGGGCACCCATCTCGCTTGCCAGTGACGCAATGATCGGGGCCGCTCCGGTTCCGGTGCCGCCGCCGAGGCCGGTGGTGACAAAAACCATGTCGGAGCCTTCGAGCGCTTCGATGATTTTGTCCGAGTCCTCGAGTGCCGCCTTACGCCCGACTTCGGGATTCGCGCCGGCACCCAGGCCGTTGGTGAGCTTTACCCCCAGCTGAATCTTCATGGGCGCGCGCGACATACGCAGCGCTTGAAGATCCGTGTTCGCGACCACGAATTCGATGCCTTCCATGCCGGCATCAATCATGCGATTCACGGCGTTGCCGCCGCCTCCACCCACACCGATCACTTTGATCTTGGCGTCGTTGCGGGCTTCTTCGTTGAAGCTGATGCGAATGTCGTTTTCGTTTTTCATGTTTACTGCACCTCAGTAGATTTTTGTTCTGCACTGCTAAAACCGTTAACCACAAAGGACACGAAGGTTCACAAAGGAATTCGTTGACCCGGTTTCCTTTGTGCACCTTCGTGTCCTTCGTGGTTCAAGATTTTACGCTCCCTTTTTTGCAAACAATCCCATCAGGCGCGAACTCCAGCGGGTATCCTGCAACCCACGGGCGATTCGCGATCGATGGCCGTAAAAGATCATTCCCAGAACCGTGGCGTACTCGGGCTCGGCAAGCGTGGACGGCATTTTCGCCAGCGCCGTCGGCCAGGACAGACGTAGAGGACGCCGCAACACCGATTCGGCAATATCCAGAATGCCAGCCAGACGCGACGTGCCTCCGCTCAACACAATCCCACCCACACAGACATCGAGCATCCCGCTGTGCCGCAGGTTGTCCCGCAACATCTCGAATAATTCGCGGGCCCGCGGCTCGAGAATCTCTCCCACCATCCGTTGCGAAATGAGACGCGAAGGGCGGTCGCCGACCGAGGGAACCTCAACTTCATTTCCCTCCGGGATTAAGGTCACGGTCACGTTGCCATACAGCTTCTTGATTTTCTCCGCCTCCGCCAGCGGAGTGCACAGCCCAACCGAAAGATCGCTGGTGAAATGGTCACCGCCAATCGGAATCACCGCAGTGTGAATTACCGCCCCTTCCTGGAAGACGATCAGGCTGGTCGAGCCGGCGCCCAAATCCATCAGGCATACGCCGAGCTCGCGTTCATCGGCGCGCAGAACAGCATCGGCGCAGGCCAGCGGCTCGAAGACGGTATCGTCCACATGCACTCCCGCGCGGTTCACTGCGGAAACAACATTTTGAGTGGCGCTCGAACCGGCGGTAACCATGTGCACGCGCACTTCGAGGCGCATCGCCATCATGCCCAGCGGATCGTGCACACCGCTCTGCTCGTCGAGGATGAACTCTTGCGGCAACAGGTGCAGGATTTCGCGGTCCGCGGGCAGAGGAATGGCGCGGGCTTTGTCCACGGCGAGACGAATCTCATCGCGCGCAATTTCACGCGCCCGCGTACCCAGGCTGAGCCCGCCGTGGCTGTTCATCCCCCGAACGTGCGAACCGGCAACTCCCAGCAGCGCATGCTCGATGGGGGCGCCGCAAACGTCTTCCGCCTGCTCCACCGCTTTCTGGATGGATGCGACCGCCTTTTCGAGATCGACGATCACGCCCTTGCGCGAGCCACGTGATTCGGAAATTCCATGTCCACGATAGCGGAGGCCGGAGTCCGTAGCCTCAGCCACCAGCACGCAGGTCTTGGCGCTGCCTACATCAATTGCCGTCAGAAAATTCTGCTGCTGATTCGCCATGCCTATGGATGTTCCTCTCCCTTAGCAATCGCTGGACTCGGTTTGTTCCCGGGTTTCACCGGGACAGTTCCCGTTGCCGGAGGCGCGGCGGGAGTGGTTTTTCCTGATGTGCTTGACGCTGACGTTGCTGGGGCTGACGTAGTCTGCGCTGACGGAGATTGCGTCGCAGCCGGACCAATCTTGGCTACGCCTTGAGTTCGGGCAGCCGCCCCGGCTGGTTTTGGCGCCGCTTTCGCGGCTACTTTGTGGTGCGCTTTCTTCGAAACCTTCTTCGCAGTAACTGGCTTGGATGGAGGCGCCAAGGCGACGGTCGATTTTGGAGCTGGGACCTGGTGCGTGATCAGCGCCGCAGGCTTCATCCCTGCTGCCATGGCCACTCGGGCCGACGACTTCGAAAGCGGCGACTGCTTCGCCGTCCCCTGCAAGTCCGGATTCACGATGATCTGCCGGTCATATCGCAAGTCCACGGATTCCAGCTTGTCGAACTGCTGGCGCCACTCCCGCACGTGGCTGACGTACACCTTGTAACGCTCGAGATAATTCGACGAACCCAGATGCACCAGCACTTCACCCTGAGGATCGCTGGCGACCACTTTCACGTCCTCTGCGTCGGAAAGATCCACCTCGCTGAGATCCTGCGAATAGTGCGCCCCGCCTGCATCCAGTTGGCTGACCAGGTCGTTGTAGATCTTCATGCGCGCGGCGCGAGTCGAGTGCGGGCTCACCTTGATTCATTCCCAAGATCACAGGGAAGGAGTACTTTTTCTTCCCCGCCGCCGGCAGATCCATCAGTGTGCCCACGGGGTCGATCAGCAGGATTTTGCGAGCCCACGCGCGCGAAGGCCACCGGCGTGCGTTCGTGAATCTCAATCTTCAGGCGGTTGGGGACGAAACGCATGACGCTGGCCGATTCCACCCACGGAATCTTTTCCAGAGCTTGCTTTCGTTCCGTCAGAGGCACGAAGAAGATGTTGCGCCCGATGTCCCCGCCCATGACTTCCATAACCTGGTAGCGGGTGACATTCTGCAGGCCGGCGATCTCGATGTCGTCGCTGGATTCGACCCGAAAGCGCCACGAATGTTCGCCGTAGTGGTAAAGCGCTGCGATGGCTCCGCCGCACAGAAAGACAACCGCCAGGGCCAATACGCCCCAAGTCAGGCCAGTAGCGGCCTTTTTCGGCAGAGAACCCCGACGAACCGAGACACGCTTTTGTCCGCGCAGGAAGGGCGATTCCTGTTCCACGTCCAAATCGAGCAATCGCGCGTCGTCCGGTGCATCGTCAGACGCTGGGCGTGCGGGCTCGTGGGCCGGTGGATACAACTCCTCCTGCAAGATGGTGGAACCGCTTTTCCGCGCCATCAACCCAGGTCAGTTGTCGTCAGTGAATCGCTGAGCGGAAATAACTATAACTGCTTTTCGCGAATTGAGATAGATGAAAGTTGGTCCCTTTGCACAAAAAACAAAAAGATGATAGCCAGGATCTCGTGTGCACAAGGTCTGAAGATCGCAGGTGCTATTCAGTCAGCGATGTCATCTGAGCGAAGCGAAGAACCTGTGCATTCTGCCGGCAGCGTCGGATGGAATACGTAAGTCCAGAGCGGGGAGGATCAAGCCGCCCGCTTGCTTCGGCTCTCTTTCGCCATCCTCTCCACCTGCCCCAGGTGATTGAGGTCGTGTCCTGCGAACATGCGAACAATGTGGCTGATCGTCTCCTTGCCGCGCTCCTGGTGCATGCCGTAGTTCTCCCACAGACTCTTGGGCAACGCCTTCAGCATGGCCAGATTGTTCTCCCGCAACGCACGAAAGGCCTCGAGCGAAGCCGCCGGATCACGCCGCGCATAAGCAAATGTCTCGGCCCAGACGTCCTGATCGAAGGGCTGGATCGACACGCCGTTGTTACCGACGATGAGCCGCATGCGCCAGCCGCCGACCAGTTCGGCATCCGCCAGATGAGCAAGAATCTCCGCGATCGACCACTTCCCCGGCTCCGGCCTTCGTGTCAACTGCTTCTTGCTGAGGGGCTTGATTAACTTTTGTAGCTTCTTCGGAGTCTCCCGTTGCACCCGCAAAGGGTCCTTGCCGTCGATGTAGCCGAACATGCGCTGAATGTATTGCTGCGGAGTTTCCTGCACGAAATCCTCCTGAAGAGAAATCAGATGTTCGATTTTGACTGTCAAAGCCAGAAAAAGAAAGCGGAAAAGTTAGGCCAGACTCACGGAATCCGGACCAATGATCTAAATCGTTCCATCCCGATGCAGTTGAGGCACGCTCATCTGCAGACTCTGCCGCGGACAAACGACCGCGCGGTCCAGATGTTCGATCGCGACCATCCGGGCTTGCTCGGCCTCAACCCTTGCCAACGCGGCCTCATGGCTGGCGATCACAGTCTGCACCGAAGCCAGCCGGGTCTCAGCGCAAGCCAGAGTAGTCTGAACCCCAGTTAAGTGAGTTTCTCCCCGGCCAAGCATCATTTCCGCTGTGGCGATATAGCGACTGGCGCTTCCGGAGACCTGCTCGACGGAGGCCAGTGACCGGTCGGCTAGACAACGGACTGCATCCCCATGCCGGACCGCAAAGTTATTGCTCACGAAGAGGGCGAGTACGCCCACCGACATCCAGTACCCTGCTTTTGCCGAAATCATATGCCTGCTCCCGTTCACTAATATGAATCAGTTACCCGTTAGACGGGGCATCGCGAAGTTGGTTATCCAACCGCCAGACGATGTTATGTACGAGCAATTGTTCCGGCCGGTTCCAATAAAAGTCGCTCTGTGAAGCCATGCTCCAGTTCGGTTCCGAGAGGTCTGGGATCGGAAACACGGTTCGCGTGAAGCCAACCATCGGGCCAGGCATCTATAGAGCAATGAATCTGTAAGCGAAACCAAATTCCTTCGAGGTAACACCATGGAAAAAGTAAACATCGCCCAGAAGTTTGCCCACATTACGGAATACTGGAAGCCCTACATCGCCGCCGAACTCAACGGCCAGCACGTAAAACTCGACAAGTTGAAAGGTGAGTTCGTCTTCCATCACCACGAAAACGAAGACGAAATGTTTCTGGTAGTCAAAGGCCGCTTCCGGATGGAGTTGCGCGACCGTCACGTCTGGCTCGAAGAAGGCGAGTTCCTGGTCGTTCCCCGTGGAGTCGAGCACCGTCCCGTAGCCGACGAGGAATGCTGGATCGTTCTCTTCGAACCAGCGTCCACGCTGAACACCGGCAACGTCGTAAACGAGCGCACGCTCCATGAACTTGAGCGGGTCTAAGAGGCGACGAAGTGTGATTCGCCTAAGCCCCATCTCAGCCTTGTGCGAAAATAGCTGTTCTCGAAAACTCCGAGGAACTCTTGATGAGCCTCAATCGCATTTTTCTGTCTCTGGTCGTCGCATCACTCGCGATCACTCCCCTGACCGCCCAATCAAAACCCCAATACCAGATCTACGCCATCCGCTACGCCACCCTCCCCGATTTCCCTGTCGCCGAACTGGTCGCCGGCGCCGACCCTGCCCGCAAACTCGATATCGCCATGATGATCTGGCTCATCCGCGGCAACGGCCACAACATCCTCGTCGACTCCGGCTTCTATCACGACCACTT
Organism: uncultured Acidobacteriota bacterium; assembly: GCA_963820925.1. Classification (GTDB taxonomy): domain Bacteria; phylum Acidobacteriota; class Terriglobia; order Terriglobales; family Acidobacteriaceae; genus JABDBE01. The sequence continues at coordinate 445,368 of CAWGBX010000006.1, read as the reverse complement.
CTTCAAGGAATGGCAAGTCAGCGATTTCGTCAAACCGTCCGACACACTCAAGCCCCTCGGCCTTAAGCCCGAAGACATCACCGACGTGATCATCAGCCACATGCACTGGGATCACGCCGACGGCATGGACCTCTTTCCTAACGCCCGCATCTGGATTCAGAAAGATGAACTGCAGTACTACGCCGGAGAAGGCTGGCAATCAAAAGATGCCCACGGCGGCATCGATGCCGACGACGTGCTAACGCTGGTGAAGTTGAACACACAGGGCCGCGTCGGCCTGGTCAACGGTGACGCCCAGGAAATTCTCCCCGGCATCACCTGCTACACCGGAGGCCGCCACACCTACGCCTCGCAATACGTCGGTGTGAACACCAGCGCCGGAACCGTCATCCTCGCCAGCGACAACATGTACCTCTACGAGAATCTCGAAAAGCACGTCCCGATCGCCGCCACCCTCGACGCCGCCTCCAACCTCTGCGCCCAGGATCGCATGAAACAACTAGCCGCCAGCCCCGGCCTCATCGTTCCAGGACATGATCCCGCAGTAATGACGAAGTTCCCGACCGTGGCCCCAGGCATAGTCAAGATCGAGTAACCCACGCCTCAGCCGCGTAGCGGCGGCACAAGAAAGCCCGGCACGGAAGTGCCGGGAAGCTGGAAGTATAAAATTTGGAAGTCCCGTCAGGGACGACACTGCGACTTTCCGTTCCCTGACGTCATCTACATCCAACCATGCAAGTCACGGTCTACTCCGCCTTCTGGTGTCCCGAATGCCGCGAGGCCAAACGCTTCCTGCAAAGCCACAACATCGCCTTCCAGGACATCGACATCGAAACCACTCCCGGCGCCGCCGATGAAGTGATCAAACAAACCGGCAAGCGCGCCATCCCCCAATTCGTAATCGACGGCGAATGGTTCCAGCCGTACCGCCAAGGCGAAGGCTTCCTCTACGAAGAAACCGCCAAACGCCTGGGCGTAAAAGAACCGTAGCTCACGTGGGGACAGCCGCCCCCGGCTGTCCGGTCGAGCGAAGCTCGACTCTTACGACAACCACCAAACTGCGATAGCTAAGACTTGACCTTGCAGGCCATCCTGTCGAATGGGGTCGCTACTGTCAGGCAGACCCTTAGGCGGATGTTCAGCGCAATGGCTGCTGAGAGGGCGAAGAAACGGGTAGAGTCGAGAACAGGCGCAGTGGCTTTAGCCTCCCGGTGGCTATTGGGATGCTTTCGCATGGTCCGCCTCAATCCGGTTTGGCGTAACTCTGTTTCCTGTTCCCGCTCATCGAACCGAACAGGCGCGTTTCACGCATTCGGCTCTCGGAGAAAGTGTCACGAGGTCGCCCACGGAAAGCTGATCGTTCGCATACTAAGCTGGACGAGCCCAAGCTTCTGATGAAGGGCGGCTTCCGGATACCGTTTGGTCGCCGGCCATCGCAGCTTGTGCTTGGCACACAGCCACTGGCGCAGCCGTCGACGAGCATGTCGTTCTATAGCTCGATAGGCATGACTGACTGGTCCCAAACAGAAATAATTCGCCCACCCAACCATGATTCGATTGAGTGTCGTGATTACTGTTTCTTGGGCCAGAAGGGTCTTGTTCCGTTCGGTTTCCTGGCTGATCGCCTTACAAATGCGTTGCACCCGTTTCTTCGACGGAGTCGTTCCTAAATAGGCCCGACCCGTCTTCGACGAGTAGCATCGCCCGAACGTGTACCCTAAGAAGTCGAACTGTTCTTCCGGCAGCTTGCAGACCCGCGTCTTGGTATCGTTCACCGCCAGCTTCAGCTTCGACATCATGTTCCGCATCGTGGCCAAAGCCTCTTCGGCCTGACTGCGACAACAGATCACGAGGTCATCGGCGTAGTTGACAATGTACGCTTTCAGACGTCTCTCGTGCCCCAGTTTCTTCCACCCGAGCACGAACCGGCGCATGTACAGATTACTCAGCAACGGGCTGATCGGAGAGCCTTGTGGACTACCCCGACCTTCATCCCGGTTTTTCGTGCTTCGACGCTTGCTTCCTCGCTCATCCGTTTCTTCGACCGGGGCTTCCAGCCACATCTTGATCAGATGGAGCATGTTCCCGTCTACGACCCGGCGAGCTACCGACTTCATAAGCTCGGAATGCGGAAGAGTGTCAAAGTAGGAACTGAGATCTGCATCTACGATTTCTCCATGGCCGGTGTTGATCAGCTTGTGGACGTGTCTTACTGCGTCCAGTGCGCTGCGGTCTTTCCGATAGGCGTACTGTTCCGGCTGCAGGTCGGCTTCGAATATGGGTCCGAGTACCAAAACTGCTGCCATTTCCGCTGCCCGGTCGCGGATAGCGGGCACTCCTAGCGGCCGCTGTTTCCCATCGGGCTTGGGTATGTACACCCGCCGGACAGGAAGTGGTTGATAGGTTCGGTTCTTCAGCTCTTGCGCCAGTTCGTCCAACCATCGCTCCTTGCCGTACGCCTCGATGTCCTCGAACGCTTGGTCATCGACTCCTGCTGCTCCGCCATTGGCTTTGCAGCATTCGTAGGCGAAAGCCAGAACGTCCTTGCGGTACACCTTGTCATACAGCGCATAGAAGCGAAAGTTGGGCGCTTCCTTCGCTTTGTCGTGCAACGCCGTCTGCAACTTCTGAACACTTTCTGGGGTTGATAGACTCACGCCAATCCCTCCGTCTTCGTCGCTTCTTGCGTTTCCTTTCAACTGAGGCCCCTTTGCTCGACCGGCGTTACCCGGCTTCATCGCTCATACGGGCCTCTCCGTCACCCCATACGGCCCAGCCTGCCTCTCACGAGGTGCCGGTTGATCGCCGAGGCGATCACCGCTGGGGCTTCCCGTGTTGCTGCTACTCCCCTTTGCTTGCTTGCCGTCGCCACTACCCCGGCAGGTCTGATGGAACTCATTCGCTCGTACTGTTCCATCAGCGTCGGCCCTCCCTGGCTTACGGATGGGATGGCTCCTGCATTGCACGTTTCGGGGCCTGCTCAGCGTTCACTCACGTTACGGCCTGCATGCTCGCCAAGTCGCCTAAGCGACCCTCTACACCAGAGGCTCCGACGACTTCGTTTCCTCTATCGCCGCTCTGATTGCTACCGGGTGGAGCGAACCAGCTCCCGGGCGGGACTCGCACCCGCTGAGGACTAGCGCCTTTCACGGCGCACCGCAAGCTTGTGCTAAGGCCTGATAACATCAGCCGTCTCCGATTACGTCACTCGAACGATCATGGCGATTTCGTAGCTCATTTCTTGTAGCCCTTGAAGTCCTCGCCGACCTTGATGTTGGGGTATTCCTTTATGCTGCGTTCGTATTCCGCAATGGCCTGAAAGACGGCGCCAGTATCCAGCCGTTGGTCAGATCGGTCTAAGAACAGATTGGAATCCTCGTGCGGATCGCTGCTCAGGTCGTACATCATCGGAAACTGCGGCTTGATGTAGCCACTCTGGATGGCGGACGGACTGTCCTCCGTGTAGCGGAAGACCGTCTTGATAGAGCTTCCACTTGATCGACATCAGCTCGCCGTCCATGCCGAAGAACATGTAGGTATCGCGGCCTGTCGTATTGTTTTTGCCCAGCATGAAGGCCGAGGCGTCGACGCCGTCGATTGGGCGATCCTTGGGCACGAGATTCGACGCACCCACCATCCCGGCCAGCGTCGGCAGCCAGTCCACGGCGGCGAGCATCTGGTCGGTGACGACACCGGCTGGGACCTTACCCGGCCAGCGGATCATGGCAGGCACCCGCATGCTTCCCTCGCACGGTGTGTTGAAGAAATCACCGCGCCAAGGTCCATTCTGACGTCCCCCGTCTTGTGGAATTGCCCCGCCACTCGCATTGTCGCTGCTGAGGATGATGATGGTGTTGTCGTCGATGCCCGCTTCCTTGACGGCGTCCAGAATCTGGCCGACGCGGAAGTCCATCTCAGCGATGCAGTCGGCAACGTGGCCGCTGCGCTCGGTGGACTTGTTAGCGAAATTCGGGTTGGCGATTATCGGTGGGTGCAGTTCGGAGTAGCCCACATAGACGAAGAACGGCTTCTTCGCCGCGGCATTGCGCTTGATGTAGTCGATCGTCTTCGGGATGATGTACTTCTCGTCCACGATCGGCCGCACGTTCAGGTCAAGCGGCATCACCGGCTTGGACGGCTCGCCTTTCCTGCCTTCCCAGATCATCGGCACCGGCACGCCGCTCTCCTTGAACAGCGGCCACGCGGTATAGCCCGCCTCGTCCCAGCTGTTCATGATGCCCCACCACTCGTCGAAGCCTTGATCGTTCGGCAGTCGTCCCTGCGTGTTGCCCAGGTGCCATTTGCCGATACAACGCGGTGGCGTAGCCGGCGTCCGACAACAGTTTGGCGATGGTGTATTCCCACGGGGACATCCCAGCTTTCCCCTGCCCGGGAAACGGGACCGTGTAGGTCCCCGAGCGAACCGGATGGCGTCCGGTCATGATCGCCGACCGCGACGGCGTGCACTGAGCCTCGACGTTGTAGTTGTTGAAGCGAATGCCCTCGCTGGCCAACTTGTCGATGCGCGGTGTGGGTATCGTTCCGCCGTAAACGCCGAAATTGCCCCAGCCGACATTGTCCACCAGGATGAACACAACGTTAGGCTGCTTCGCTTGGGCCTCGGCACTGGGTGCACCCGTAATGCTAAACAGTGCGACCACTGTGGCTAGTGTCAGACCCATTTTCCCATCCCACTTCATGTTTTGCCCTCCTATCAACTCACTAGCTGAAAACGACACGGAAGATGGCAGAACTATAAATTCCCCGAATACGTTGGAATATGGTTTAGCACTCTACTAGCGGGGGTAGTTACTGTCAAAGGTGACGGATCAATGGGCTTTTCCAGAGGAAACTGCCGACTGCCCTATCTGCGTGGAACTTAGCTTCGAAGCAAGTGTTGGTTGGCGTTAAATCCCGTGGGTGTTGAAAAAGTCCGTCGATTCGGGATGAGTTTCGGCCGCGCATGTTGGATGACAGGTCGATCTTATCATGCTGCTGATAGACGCTCATCATCGTAGGCTGTTGCCAGATGGGCGCAAGACACCGCGCCGCAGCGCTGGTTCTGCGTAGCGGTCGCTGGAAGATCAGCGTTCCGAGACTCACCTGCTGCAGCCGCCAAGCAGCACAGCCAGCTTGGCCTTGTGCGGCTCAAGCTGAACAGGAGTTACACCGCGACGTGCCGCGCCGTGCCATCGTCCGAACTCCTGGGTGCTGATCCTCTCGTGCGGCTACCGTAGTGGCTTCACCAGTGAACGGCAAGTTGCGGAACGCGCCGCGCATGCATCTGGCGTGGCGCAGGCGCACGCAACTTGGTTTCATCCGGGTCCCGATGCAGCTCCAGCGTTCCGCAAACCGGCCATAGACGTTTCGGGAACCGAGCGTTCGAGGCGTTGCTTTCGAGCTGATCGTGAAGCGGCGTGTAGGACGTGGAATGGGCGGTGCAGTGTCCGTGAATGCAGTCTCGTGGGTCGCATGGAGTGGTGCGCCGCATCCGCCGATCATTAGCGGAAGCGGCGTTGGGTCCGATCCAAAGCCGTGCGCCAGTACCTGGCTCTGGTGCTCGTTGCACGCACGAACCAACCGAGCGAGCGTGTCCTGCGCGGATCCAGGTGTCCAGCCACCGATCCCGATGCTTGCACGCTTACGAGCACCAAGGCTGGGATCTTGCTCGGATCGTTGAGGTAGCTACGCGACTAGTCGGATCGACAATCCGTCGCGTGATCGCCAGAGTGCGCGTCGGCACGCGGATGGTCACGAACACTGTAGCCGCGCTGCCATGCTCACGCGCTTCTCCAGTGGGATGCCGTTGCTCCAGAATCGGTAGCTGGCGCACGGTCTAGGGTCACGATGCGTTGCTTCCACTGGCGTTCGCGCGGATCGGAGCTCCTTGCCGTATTCGCGACCCGGGGCTGCATCCACAGACAGACGCCCGCCCTACCGATCCCAGCGCCCCACCTGCCAGACCCGAAAGCAACAGCTTCGCTGTCCAGCGCGAGAGCGGCTTTTGAACTACGGTGGCAGTAGCATGCGCAACCGCGATCTATGCCTAATCGGTGACCCGCTACGCCGCAGTGCGCGTGCGCAACCCAATACCAGCGCGAGTGTTCCGCTTGCTTGCCATCCGCACGGATAACCGACCAGGCAACGGCTCGGGAGTTGGTCAACACCCCGGGTTTGCTCGAGGGCACAACGGTAATCGACTGGAAGCCCTGTTCGCGTCGCGACAAATCAGATCTGCCGTGCGTCGATGAGACGCGCAGGCTGGATTGTCGGGAAGCTGTTCTTCCAGCGGCCGTGCGCAGCAACACTCAGCGACGGTGCGTGTTCCTCATCACAACCGGCGACACCTCCAAGTGGGCGTCTCCACGAGGTGAGAACAAGCACTCGACTGCCGCTATCATGCGCTGCCGAACATACGATTCCAATCACAGTGACTTTTTCAACACCCACTCCCCATTACACTCAAAATCCCCCAATCGGATACCAATCTGTCTCCGATACTTAGAAACCACGCAACGCCGTCGGTAAGATTGAGTCCAAGCTTTACCACTAAACCAACTAGCGCATATACCCGCTAACCTCGGCATGAGAAATTGCCTCTGCCGCGTAGGTAAAAGTCCCTTTCTCTTTGACTTCCCGCGCCGCCCGCACAAACGCACCCAACGCCGCCCGCGCCAACGATCCCCCCACACTAATCCGCTTCGCCCCCGCGGCCGCCAACTCGTCCACGGAAAACGTCGCCCCCTTCAAACCCATCAGCACGTTCACCGGCTTCGAAACCGAACTACAAACCTGCCGGATCGCCTCTATCCCCGGAATCGCCGGAGCATAGACAACATCCGCACCCGCCTCGGCAAACGCCTGCAATCGCCGGATGGTGTCATCGAGATCCTCCCGCCCATGCAGAAAGTTCTCGGCTCGAGCCGTCAGCACGAACTTGCACTCCCGGGCCGCCTTCGCCGCTGCCGCCACCCGCTCCACCGCAAGTCCAAATTCATAGATCGGATTCTTCCCATCCCCGCTCGCGTCCTCGATCGATCCTCCCGCCAACCCGATCTTCGCCGCCATTCGTATAGTCTCCGCGCACGCCTCCGGCGACCGCCCGAACCCATTTTCCAGATCGGCCGAAACCGGCAAATGGGTCGCCTCAACCATCTCCTTCGCATTCTCCAGAATCTGGTCGCGCGTAAGCCCGTCCGGCGAGTCGCGGAGTCCGGCCGCGAAAGCTGCGCCTCCGCTAGTCGTAGCCAGCGCCTCAAAGCCCAGCGCCGTCAAAATTCTCGCCGTCCCCGCATCCCAGGGATTCGGGATCACAAACGCTCCGGCCCGCTCATGGAGCGCCCGAAAAGTCTCGTATTTCTGCTCACGCGTCATTTCACACTCCTCTCTTCTCAATGCCCTGAATTTACCCCACGTACTAGCATCCCCGACGGCGGTTACTTCGGTTCCAAAAGCTGGGTACCTTCCAGCCATTGGTGACTTGCGCCAAGACCTATACCATCAGATGCATCGATGATCCAGCACACCACACAGCGCGATTTCGACGGAACCGTCGATCGTCGTCGCATGGCGCGTTATTCCTGCAGTGGTCACGCCCAGATCACATGCCTTCCATTGAACGGGGCACTGCTCCGCGGGAGGCTACGCGACTTGGGTCTGGGCGGATGCTGCATCGAAAGCATCGAAACAAATTCCCCGCCCGACCTCGACACGAAAACTGAGATCCTGGTGCAGGTCAACTCCTGGTTCTTCCGTGCCATGGCTGTCGTAAGGGCCGTGCGTGACCGCTCCGGAATCTCTGTCGAGTTCATGCGGATGAGCGCCGGAGGATACACCATGCTAACCGACCTCATCGCCGACTTGGAGAGACCAGGACCAGTCGCGCATTCGCGTCGGCGTCCGCGACCGGCGACGTGGAGCCCGCTCCGCGCCAGTCTCAACCCAACGAACCCAGCCCAGCTCCGCGAAGGTACCGCAGTCTCAAACCGAGGCATCGCCATCGTCGGAACAATCGTGCCCCCTCAATCCGCCGATGAAACGGACGCGAGTCGCCAAGCCTGGCTTCGCCATTTGCATCCGGGAGCGACCTCGCTGGACGTTTTTGTCTAGTCCGTCCAAAATCTTGTCAAGCCCCCTGACGCACCTGATTTCTCTCAACCGCATCATTCTATTGGAAATATATTTTCCGAAAGTCTGCGTATTTACCCTCCGCAACCTGTCATACTAGTATTAGAGACTAAATTGTGGCCCGGACGCTTCAGTCCGGCAACTGACAACCTGCAATCAAGGCAATCCCATATATCCCTTCTTGTAAGTCCTTTAGAAGGGATATTTTAGCTGGGTATCTCCCAAACTTATCTTTTGTTTTCATAGATCTAGGAGGAAAACGCATGATTTGGGGTATATACCCTGTATCAGGCAGTAACTATGCTTGCCGAGGAGAGTATATGTAAGTAAACAGTGCCGGAAGCAGAAACTCCCATTCGTACATCGTCCTCCGTACCGTAGGAACTGTACAGCGTTGGGCGCAGAATAGAGCCTCACAATTCAGGCAACGGGTGCGAGACCCTCTCCTCCAATCGCCACCGGCGTAGCCAGCAATTTCCTCATGGCCGAAAACGACACACAAACTCGGGAGGAGCCAGTCTGCACCCTTTGGCAGCGGATGCTCGAAGGCGTACTGGGAGTCTGCCTGCTCGTAGGCGTGACTGCAATGGTTCACTATTACCCCGCCGTGCAGCCCCATGACTTGCAGAGAAATGACCCCCAGAAAACTGAGCTCGAACGCCAGGTGCAGCAACTCGGACACGAAGTGCAGCAGCTCGAGCAGGAGCAGGCCATGCCTGCCCTCGTCTTGCACCGCTATCGCAATTCCATCTGCTACATCTTCGGTATCTATCACGTCGGATTCGCCGGCCACCAGCCCGAGTTCCGTGCCCGTATCTCCGGCACCGGCTTCGTCGTCTCCGATGGACTGCTCGCCACCAATCGTCACGTGGCCGAGCCCTGGTACGAAGACTCCGAGTCCAGCGTATTGATTCGCAGAGGCGCAACGCCACGCCTGGAAAAACTGTTAGCCTTCTTTCCTGGCCTGCCCACGCCGGTGAACATCACTCCGGCGGTGCTGTCCAGTCAAGGAGACTTGGCCGTTCTCCGCATCGAGGACACCCAGGCCGTGCACCAGCTTCGCCCTCTACCCCTCGCCGCTGACGTCCCGAATCCCGGAGAACTGGTTGCCGTAGTCGGATATCCCATGGGAGTGCTGGGCATGGTGGCGAAATCACCGCCCGCCGTGTACGACCGCCTGGCCTATCGCCGCGACGATCAGGGCGCGGCCAACGAACTGGCCGCGCTCTCGTTGATTCGGCCGTCCTCGACTTGCGGACATTTGGGAGACGTGGTCGGCGACAAACTCATCTACGACGCCCCCACCGCCCACGGCGGCAGCGGCGGCCCCGTCTTCAATGCGCAAGGCGAAGTGATCGGCGTAAACGCAGCCTACATCGACGGCTTCTCCGGAGGCACCCTGGGCGTTTCCGTCCGCGCCCTGAAACCCCTGATCGACACAGCCAAGACCACCGCAAAATAATCTTTGCAAGAAAGACGTTATCCTGTCCAGGAAAAGACGTCATCCTGAGAGACCGTCAGGTCTCGAAGGATCCCGCGCGCACTACCTAAGCTTCATCCGAGTATCACAACCGAAAGACGTGCCGATGTCCATTGATCACAGACGCCAAAGTTTCCAATAACTAAACTTCTCGAGAAAGACGTCATCCTGAACCGGCGTAGCCGGTGAAGGATCTCGCGTGCACTACCTAAGCTTCATCCGAGTATCACAACCGAAAGACGTGCCGATGTCCATTGATCACAGACGCCAAAGTTTCCAATAACTGAACTTTTCGAGAAAGACGTCATCCTGAACCGGCGTAGCCGGTGAAGGATCTCGCGTGCACTATCTAAACTCTATGCCAAAGCCAAAGCACTTCCACGTCTACATAATGACCAACAACCAGCGATCTCACGTGCTCTACACCGGAATGCGTATTCGAGCACAAACACAAATGTAACCCCGGTTTCACCAACCGCTACAACCTGACGCGCCTGGTCTACTGCGAAACGTTCAGTTACCCCGGCGACGCAATCAAACGCGAAAAAGAAATCAAAGGCTCGGTCCGCAGCAAGAAAATCAAGTTGATCGAAAGCACGAATCCCCACTGGCACGACCTCGCCGCCGACTGGGAAAACCTGTACAAGCCAGTCGATCGCACTCCTGCCGCTGCACGCCAGATCCTTCGTGGCCTAGCGGCCCCTCAGGATGACGTCAAATGAATAAGCTCAAACAAGCTCCCTAAGAAAGACGTCATCCTGAACCGGCGCAGCCGGTGAAGGATCTCGCGCGCAGTACTTAGACCAAGATCGATCGAGACAGCTGGCACGGCCCGGCGGCCGGTCAAGATAACCTCAGGTAGCTAGAACTTTTTGATCCAGCCCGGCTCCCTGACATGCTCTTCGTCCAGACGCCGCAAACGTGCGGCCATGATCCCAGGTCGACCTAGATAACCAACTACTTTCCGTGGATCTTTACGATCCACGACGGGGAGACGGCCAATGTTGTTGCGCAGCATCTTCGCGGAAGCGTCGTGCAACATCTCGTCGGGATACGTCACTACAACGTCGCGCGAGCCAGCATCGAGCACGGTCAACGCCCCGCTCGGGTCCGCATCGAGAGCCCGCATCACATCGCCGCGGGTGATGACGCCGGCCAGCTTGCCTTCGGAATCCAGGATAAGCAGTCCCTGATGGCGGCTGATCTCGGGATCGCGCCGCACGATCAGATCTGACAATTCGCTGATTCTCATGTCGGCAGGAAGTGTGGGCACATCTTGATCCATAGTCTCGGAAACCCTGACCTGCTGCAGCACATCGGCTTCGTACTCCTGATGGATGTGCAGCCCGCGCCGCGCCAGCTTCTCAGTCATGATCGAAGCTCTGGGCATGAGCCACATCGCAACGCCGTCAGCAATCACGCTGACCAGCATCAGCGGCAACACCGAGTTGTAATCGCGAGTGATTTCAAAGGCAAAAATGATGAACGAGAATGTAGCCCGCGACGCCGCCCCGAAAACCGCGCCCATCGCCACCAGCGCAAAAGCTCCCGCCGACAGATTCGCCGCGGGAAAGATTCGATCCACGCCCATGGCGAACACTCCGCCCATGGCCGCGCTCGACATAAACATGGGTGCCAGCAGTCCACCCGAAGTCCCAGATCCCAGCGAGATGACCAGCGCCACCGCTTTCGCAACCATGACCACGAGCAGCAGCTTCCATGCCAGATTCGCATTCAGGATGTCACCGATCGTGTCATAGCCCACGCCCAGAATACGGGGCACGAAATACCCGATGATCCCCAAACCCAAAGCCCCGATCGCCGGCCACCACAGTTCGTCCACCGGCAGTTTCTCGAACTGGTCTTCGGTCCAGTAGAGCAGCTTGCTGAAACCGACTGCGGCCAATCCGCAAACCAATCCTAACAACAGATAAAACGGCAGGGCATGCGGAATGCCGAAGTCCATGGCCGTGACCTTGAACATCGGACCCGCTCCAAGCAACTGCATGTGAACGGCGGTCGCGAGCGTGCTGGCAACGACTAGAGGAATGAACGATCGTGCCTTGAATTCAAACAGGAGCAGCTCGATGGCGAGAATCACGCCCGCAATGGGAGTATTGAAAGTCGCCGACATGCCCGCCGCCGCGCCACAGGCCAGCAGCACCTTGCGTTCCGAAGCCGTGGTGTGAAGCACCTGCCCGACCAGTGAGCCGACCGCGCCTCCGGTTTGAATAATCGGTCCTTCGGCGCCGAAGGGGCCGCCGGTGCCGATCGCAATCGCAGCCGAAAGCGGTTTCAGGATCGCGACCCGCGGCTCGATGCGGCTGCGGTTCACCATCACCGCTTCCATGGCCTCGGGAATGCCATGTCCTTTAATTTTCGACGATCCATACTTCGCCATGAAACCGACGATAATTCCGCCAATCACCGGAACCGGAATCACCCATAGCCCAAGCTGGTTGTGGCGAGCGCTGATGAAGTCGGCGACGAAGCGGTGGTAAAAGAAAATATTGGTGAACAGGCCAATTAGCTTGTACAGGACGAACGCAATCAGACCCGCAAGCAGACCAATCCCCGCCGCGAGAAATGACATCAGCACCATGCGAAATTGCGCCGGTTCAGCGATCCTTATGTCTCCGACCTGTCCGCCGGTAACCGCAATTGTGGCCGCGCGCGAACTACTGCTGGTGCTTTCTGACATCCCTGCTTTTCTCTCCTGCTAGTTGATGACGCTTGGGCCGCACCTCATTGGAGCCTTTTCCGGTCATGACGCGCTTCAGAGCGGCGACCAGCGCCGGCCCTCGCATGCGCAGCTCGGCCTTGTGATGCAGTGACAGCTCGCGCAAAATCTTTTCGCCTTTTGGAGTCAGAGCCAGCAGCACCTCGCGCCGGTCCTCGCCTCCGCGATGCCGACGGACGTAGCCGTGCGCGGCGAGCCGGTTGACCAGCTCGACCGCACTGTGGTGCTGAATCTGCAGCCGCTGTGCGAGTTCCCTAATTCTCGGCCGCGTCCCGGTGGGCAGCCCCTTCAAGGTCAGCATCAGCTGATGCTGCCGGGGTTCGAGCCCGCTGTCCCGGGCAGCCTGCTCGCTGAAGTAAAGAAAACGGCGGATCTGATAACGCAACTCCGCCAGCGATTCGTAGTCGGCCAACGTCAGTGACTTTTCCATGGAACAGAATTATATCGGGCCAAGACAAATCTCCGATCTATATCTATCGTATCACGATATATATGAACCATAAAACACTCGCGCGACGGATGGACTGAACCGGCCGTCTCCGTCTCCTGCCGGCGCGGGACTGGCCACCATGCTTCTCCACCGTTTAAAATCCCTAGTCCTCTAATTTTGTTAAGAACGAACGATGGAGGCCGGACGTCCTCGCCCGGCTGGACGGGCGAGAGTGCTCATTCTCCATCGAGACTGATGAGGTGGCAGCCGTGATCCCACGCTATACCCGCCCTGACATGGGCCGCATCTGGAGCGACGAAAACCGCTTCCGCACCTGGCTGACTGTCGAGGTCGCCGCCACCGAGACGCTTGCCGACGCCGGCATGGTCCCGAAGGACGCCGCCAAGGCCATCCGCAAACGTGCCAACTTCGACCTGCAACGCATCCACGAAATCGAAGCCGAGGTACGCCACGACGTGATCGCCTTCACCACCGCGGTCGCCGAGATCGTGGGTGAGGAAGCCCGCTGGTTTCACTATGGCCTGACCTCTAATGACGTGGTCGATACGGCGCAAGCCCTGCTCATCGGCCAGGCGTCTTCCATCATCGCCGCCGATCTCGAGCAGCTTTCCGAGATCCTCGAACGCCGAGCCTGGGAGTTCAAAGACACGCCCATGGTCGGCCGCACGCACGGCATTCACGCCGAGCCCATTACGTTCGGCTTCAAACTCGCTAACTGGTATTCCGAAACGCAGCGCAACATCGAGCGCTTTCAGCAAGCGGCCGAGGACATGCGCGTGGGCAAATTTTCCGGCGCCGTAGGAACGCTGGCCCATCTCAGTCCCGAACTGGAAGAAAAGATTTGTGCCCGTCTGGGATTGAAAGCCGCGGCGGTTTCCTCTCAGGTGATTCAACGCGACCGCCACGCCTATTACCTGGCTACACTCGCGGTGATCGCCTGCAGTCTGGACAAAATCGCCACCGAAATCCGCCATCTGCAACGCACCGAAGTCCGCGAAGCCGAGGAATTTTTCAGCGAAAAGCAGAAGGGCTCGTCCGCCATGCCCCACAAGCGCAATCCGGTAACCTGTGAGCAGATCAGCGGCCTGGCGCGGGTGGTACGCTCTAACGCCCAGGCTGGCTTTGAAAACGTCGTGCTCTGGCACGAGCGCGACATATCCCACTCCTCCGCTGAGCGCGTCATCATTCCCGACTCCACCACTCTGGTGGATTATTTATTGCAAAAGACAGCCAACCTAATCGACACAATGTTCGTCTATCCACAGCGCATGAAGCGCAACCTGGACAGCACGGGCGGTTTGGTTTTCAGCGGCCAACTCCTGCTCGATTTGGTGGAGCACGGAGTCTCGCGGGAAGACGCTTATCGAATGGTGCAACATCACGCCATGCGCGCCTGGAAGGAAGACCTGAATTTCCGCGACCTGGTGCTGAAAGACAAGGAAATTGCGCGCAAGGTTCCGCGCCAGCAGATCGAGCGAGCTTTCGATCTAAGGCGCCAGCTAAGGAACATCGACAAGATCTTCGCGCGAGTCTTCGAGAAAAAACGCACGCGCACTCCAGGCCGAACCCGGAAACACTGACGGACAAGTAGCTTCGTGCTCCGCGTCCGCTCACGGGCGCCAGAGGCCTACTATGCTTAAAATCATGCGTGTCTTACTCATCGCGAGCTGCGTCACGTCGTCGCTGGTAGCAGCGCAGACTTCTTCCGCTCAGCCATCGACTTCGGATGACAAGCCGGCAACTCTTTCCCAGCCTGACACCGCTTCTAAGCCTGTGAAAGACCAGGCTTGGGATCTGCTGCAAAGCGGTCTCAAAGAGGACAGTACCGTTAAGCGCGCCACCGCCGTGCGTGTGCTCTCGTTACTGACAGGTGAGACCAGAGCCGTGACCCTGGCCTGCCGCGCGCTATCCGACCCCAAAGCGCAGGTGCGTGTGGCTGCAGCCACCGCGCTTGGAGAGTTGCATGCGAAGTCCGCGATTCCGAAACTGGCGGCGGCATTGTCTGACAAAGAGCCGGTGGTTGTGCTTGCGGCTGCCCACTCTTTACTCACTATGAAAGACATGACTGCTTATCAGGCCTATTACGAGATTCTCACCGGGGAGCGGAAGGGGAGCAAGGGTGTAGTGGCGGGAGAAATCGACACGCTCAAGGACCCGAAGCAGTTGGCTCTCCTCGGTTTTCAGGAGGGCATCGGCTTTGTTCCGTTCGCTGGAATTGGATATGCCGCCATCAAGACGATGGTGAAAGACGACAGTTCGCCGGTCCGTGCCGCTGCCGCCAGGGTCTTGGCCGATGATCCCGATCCCGCTACCGACGATGCGCTGATCCAGGCGGCGACCGGCGACAAGAGCCAGTTGGTTCGAACCGCTGCTCTGGATTCACTGTCGCGCCGTGGGCATCCGGCGGTTGCTGATCGGATCGCGCCCGCTATGTCTGACGACAGGGATGCAGTGAAATATACGGCTGCAGCTGCGATCGTGCACCTGAACGACGTCGCAGAGCGCCGGAAGCGAACACGAAAATAGAGTTGGTTTCATAAGCAGGCTTGGTGGGAGGGCACGGCTTCATGAGCCTGCCCTGAGCGAAATCGAAGAGTGCTGATCAAGCCGCGATGAACGCAGCTTCCTCAAGGCGCTCATCGGTTTGGAACGATCTTCAAGACCACTACAAATCTTTACATTCTGGCATGATTTTGCCGCATCTCACTATTTAACTAACCGGTTAGTGAAGAAGAGGAGGACGAGAATATGAGAACTTTTCGCCGGGCTCTGGGTTTATTCCTGGTATCGGATCGGAGGGTCCATTTCATGAAAGCGTTTCTTCGGAGCTTCGGCTGGTTTGTTGGGGTGAGCGTGCTAAGCGTGGGGATGGTGGCGCAGACCACAAGCGCGAGCCGCTACGACTCCGCCATCGAAGCCAAAGTCTCAAAGCAACTTGCAAGCAAGGGTGAATTCCACAACGTGCAAGCCGCAGTTGAGGATGGCATTGTCACCTTGAGCGGCAGCGTGGATCTTTATCAACAGAAGGTGGATGCGGCCAAGAAAATCCGCAAAACCGAAAACGTGCAGGGCGTACGGAACCTGATTGCAGTGAACGGCAAGAACGTTCCTGACGCCGAACTCAGCGCGCAACTCGACCGCAAGCTGTACTATGACCGCCAGGGCTATGACAATGCATTTAATTTCGTCACTGCCTCGGTCGAAAATGGCGTGGCCACACTCAATGGGGAGACTCGGACGGAGGTCGACCGTGACTCCGCTTTGTGGCTGGCGAACAACACTCCCGGCATAAAAGACGTGGTCAACAACACGAAAGTCGCTCCGGTCTCGTTTTTCGACGATGAGATCAGAATTCGTGCCCTGCGGGCGATCTATCGCGATCCAGTGCTGAGCCGGTACGCCATCGATCCAGCCAAGCCGATTCGAATCGTGGTCGACCACGGCACCTTAAGCTTGTATGGTGTGGTCGGCAGTTCGATGGATAAGCAGGTCGCGGGCATACGGGCGAGCCAGGTATTCGGAGCCTTCAGCGTGCACAACAACCTCGAGGTGGCAAGCAAGTCATAACAAGTCACATCTTGGGTCGGAAGATGGCACGGCTTCGGTCGTGCCTTTTTTTATCCGCCGATGTGCGAACCGTGAGCATTTTTAAATGCACGGAGGATTTCCCGGGGAGGCTTGAATCCACATCTTGAATCCATAATAGATGTATATACATCTATTGTTGCCATGAACGAAACTTTTCATCCGCTCCCAGACTTGCATTGCATGTGCGGAAATTTTCGCCGGGCGTCGCGGGCGCTTACTCAGTTGTATGACGACGCGCTCCGCCCCGTGGGTCTGCGAGCCACCCAATTCACGATTTTGCAGGTGCTATCGCGAGCCGGAGAGGTATCCCAAGGTGAGTTGGGGCAAATCCTTGCCATGGATAGCACGACCCTCACACGCACGCTGCGAATTATGAGCCGCGAGGGGTGGATCGCGGAGCGCCGTGGCGAGGACCGGCGAGAACGCTGGCTGCGTCTGGCCAAAGCTGGCCGGGATCAATTCAACCGCGCTCTTCCCCCTTGGGAAAAGGCGCAAGCGCAGTTAGAGCGCCAGTTCGGACACAAGCGCTGGCACGAAATTCTGAAGCTAACCAACGAAGTTACAACCCTGGTCACGAGAAAAGGAGATCTGTCATGAACAACGCAAATTATGGAAGATTGACCGCCGGCCTCATCGTTGTATGGTTCGTCTTTGCATTTTCGGCGGCAGCACTCCACATATTCAAAACTGATCCTAATCTTCCACCGCTGGCGCTTGGTATCGCCGTGTTGACCCCGATCGCCGTGTTTCTGCTCTGGTTTGCGACATCGGCGGGGTTTCGCCATTTCGCTTTGTCTTTGAACCCGCGCACCTTGACCTTCGTGCATTCCTGGAGGATCGCTGGATTCACGTTCCTCGCCCTCTATGCGGCCGGGATGCTGCCGGGAATTTTCGCATTGCCCGCAGGCTTGGGCGACATCGCTATAGGAGCTACAGCGCCTCTGGCAGTGAGCAAACTTGCAAATTTCAGCCGGCGGCGAGGCTTTATCTTCTGGCACGTTCTCGGCATCTTCGATTTGGTGATGGCGGTTACCCTGGCGACGGTAGCACGGCTGATTAGTCCGCACGGCGCGGCAACCGCGGTCATGACGGTGCTCCCGATGAGCCTGATTCCAACCTTCGCCGTGCCGCTACTCATTATGCTTCACCTGATCTGCATTGCTCAGGCCAGGCGCTGGAACGAGCCACACGACCCGCGGGTTGAAGACCATGATTCTCTTCGGCCTAGGCGGGGCGACGGGTTGGCGGCCTGGCCCACTTCTCTCCGCTGAGATTTGCCCATGTGCGGACGACTCGGATGGAAATCACAGCCTATAATCTTCATTGGCGGCTTCTTGCGCTCCGAGTCTTGGTTCTTCGCAAAAACTCAAGTTTACTCGGCGCCCGCGAGGAGCTGTCGTTGTTATCCAATCAACAGGAGCGAAGCGGAGTGGAGGGACCTTGTGTTTTCAGCGGCTCTCATTTTTGATCAGGTCGTTCAATATGCCGCTTATTTCCGGGACACTACACCTAGGTGGCTTGGGACGCTTTTTCCGGCGTTTTCCGTTAACCCAACCTCTGATTGACTCCCCGGATAGTCGCTTCGTAAGATGAAGCGACCTTGGGCAACAGTTTCGAATGATCGGCCAGACCATCTCGCATTACCGCATCATCGAGAAGCTCGGTGGCGGAGGCATGGGGGTCGTCTACAAGGCCGAGGATATGCGGCTGCACCGCTTCATTGCCCTAAAGTTCCTGCCCACCGATGTTGCCCGGGACCCGCATGCGCTCGCGCGTTTTCAACGGGAAGCGCAAGCCGCGTCCGCATTGAACCACGCCAACATCTGCACGATTTATGACATTGGCGAGCAAGATGGACAGGCGTTCATTGCCATGGAGTTTTTGGACGGGGCAACGCTGAAGCATCGCATTGCCGGGAGGCCCCTGGAGACGGAAGTCTTGCTGAGTCTGGCGATTGAGATTGCCGACGCACTGGACGCCGCTCATTCCAAAGGCATCGTTCACCGCGATATAAAACCGGCGAATCTATTCGTCACCGAACGCGGCCATGCCAAGATTCTTGATTTTGGACTGGCGAAGGTTTCAGCCGCGGGAATTTCGCCAAGCGGGATAGCGTCAGGTGACACCATGACCGTCGTCGAAGAAGAGCATCTGACCAGCCCAGGCTCGGCTCTAGGCACGGTTGCGTATATGTCGCCCGAGCAAGTTCGCGCCAAGGAGCTGGATGCCCGCAGCGATCTTTTTTCCTTCGGAGCAGTGCTCTACGAGATGGCAACCGGGAAGTTGCCTTTTCGCGGAGAAAGCTCGGGAGTGATCTACCGCGAAATTCTGGATCGTGATCCGGTTTCCGCGACACGACTGAACCCCGATGTTCCGCCTCGGCTGGAAGACATCATTAACAAGGCTCTCGAGAAGGATCGCGAGCTGCGCTACCAACACGCGGCGGACATGCGGACCGACCTGAAGCGTCTGAAACGGGAAACAGATTCCCGGCACGGCCTGCCAGCTAGTTCAGGCACGGTAACAGCAGCGCAGGAAAGCGGCGCCGCCGTTGCCAAACCACTGTCGCCGGGCTCTGGTTCCTCGCCCGCGCTCGCTTCATCTTCGCTGTCGAGCGCGGCACCGGTAGAGAAAATTCCCGCGGCTTCGGCACAGAGACGTCCCTACTGGATAGCCGGGGCAGTCGTTGCGGTGGTAGCGCTGGCCGCGGTTTTCTGGTTCGTCAGGCAGCGTGCCACGCCGGTTGTAGTCAAAGCCAGTCAAAGAACCGTCGCCGTCCTTCCGTTGCAGAATCTGGGCTCCGATAAGGATGTGGATTTTCTCCGCCTGGCTCTGGCCGACGAAATCGCCACGGCCCTGAGCTACGTTCGCTCCCTGTCAATTCGCCCGTTCGCCACCACCAGCAAGTACGATTCTCCCAGCATCGACTTGCAGGAAGCTGGCAAGGCCATGCATGTGACTGATGTCGTCACCGGACACTATCTGAAACAAGGCGACCAGCTTCAGATTACGATGGAAGCAGTGGACATTTCCGACAATAGCACGCTTTGGCGCGACACCATGACCGTCGCTGCCAGGGACATGATTGCCGTGCGCGGCCAGATCACGGCGAGGGTTCGCCAGGGGTTGGTCCCTGCTCTTGGCGCCGGGATGGATTCCGGGGAAGCGGGCACGCATCCTAAGAATGAAGAGGCCTACGATCTTTACCTTCGCAGCATTTCCGTGCCGCATGACCCTGCACCCAATAAAGAAGCGATCGCCATGCTGGAGCGGGCAGTAGGGCTAGACCCGGCCTACGCGCCCGCATGGGACTTGCAAGCGCATCCCTTTGATCAGAAATCCTCGCTGCAGCGTCTCGCCCAGGATGGATTCAACCTTCAAGACGGCATCCTGCGCGATCGCGACGGACACGCCGTCGAGTTTTCCGTCATCACCAATGCCGGAAACAAGTACCGCGAACGCATGGCGACCATGATCCAGCAGGATCTGTCCGGCGTTGGTATCAAGCTGAATGTGGTCACGCTGGATTTCCCATCGCTGATCGAGCGCATCACCCATACTTTCGACTACGAGGCTTGCCTGCTCGGCCTGGTGAACGACGAATTGGACCCGAACGCGCAGATGACCGTGTGGCTGAGTTCCGCGGACAGCCACCAGTGGAATCCCAGCCAGAAAACTCCAGCGACCGCGTGGGAAGCGGAGATCGATAAGTTGATGCGGGCGCAGGCGTCCACTCTGGACCCGAAGAAGCGTAAGGAAGACTTCGATAAGGTGCAGGAGATTGCGTGGCAGCAGGAACCATTCATCTACCTGGTGAATAAGAACGCGTTGTCCGCAGTGTCGCCGGCGATGCACAACGCCCATCCAGTGGTACTCAGACCGCAGGTCTATTGGAATATCGATCAGCTCTCTTTGACCAGCGAGGTAGCCAGGAGTCACTGATGGATGCGCAGCCGCTCTTATCCCTGCGACTCTCGGTCGACTATCCTGGGAAGCCCAGGGTGTTGCGCGAGCTTTCACTGGACGTCGGCAGGCAGGAAATCCTTGGACTGGTCGGGCAAAGTGGTTGCGGCAAGAGCACGCTGGCCTTAGCCATCTTGAAACTTCTTTACCTGAAACGAGGCCAGGCTCAGGGATCGATTTGCTTCAATGGTCGCGATCTCATGGCGCTCGGCGAGCGCGACGTTCGATCGCTACGCGGCAAAGAAATTGGGCTGATCTTACAGAGCCCCATGTCTTCGCTGAACCCCGCGCTTCGCATTGGCACGCAACTGGAAGAAGCCTGGAAGGTCCACCGGCGTAGCTCGCGAGATGAATGCCGGCATGCGTTGCGGGAAGCTCTGGAGAATGTCAGCCTGTCCGGGGAGCAGGATTTCCTGCGACGATATCCGTCGCAATTAAGCGTAGGGCAGGCGCAGCGTGTGCTGATTGCGATGGCCGTGTTGCATCGTCCTGCACTGCTCATTGCGGACGAACCCACCAGCGCTCTCGACCTGATTACTCAAGCTGAAATTCTGCAGCTATTTGCCAGTCTCAGCGCCAAGTTCGGGATCAGCATTCTGTATATTTCTCACGACCTGCTGTCGGTTGCGACCATTGCGCAGCGGGTGGCAGTAATGCATCAGGGCGAAATTGTCGAGTGCCGCAGAACGGCTGAGTTGTTCCAAAATCCCGCTCATCCTTACACTCGCCAACTGATTCGGGCTCTTCCCGTGGTGCCACGCCTTGCGGCGACGAGCGCGGCCGCTCGCTGAGCTTATCGGTTTCCTTTGTGTACCGTCGTGTCCTTTGTGGTTATCGCTCTTTCTACACAAACCGATAACCACAAAGGACACGAAGGTACACAAAGGAAAACCAACTGCGTCACTTGCCAGTTTTCGCGGGCATCGCCTTAGGCGCTGTAATCTCTACTGAGTCCGGCGTGGTCCAACTGGCTTTCCCCTCCGCCATCTCCAGGCGGTTCATGGTGACTTTCATCTTGCCGCGATCGACCTCGACCAGCAGGTAGTGGTAGTTTACGGCCTTGCCAAACAAGGATCTCCGGGCTGCCGTGGGATCAGTAAGGATGGGCTCCCCTCCGCCTGTGACGAAGTAGGTAACCCCGGCGTGCTCGTACCGCTCATAGTTGTGAACGTGTCCGGCGATCACCACAAAACGGGCGCGGGTGTGCGGTTGGCGCTCCTCCAGCATCTTGGCCAACCCTTGCTCGGGGAGGCGGGCAGAGTGCCCGCCGCCAGTCATTCGATCCTCGGAATCGGTGTAGGGCGGGTGGTGGAGAACAAAGCAGACGAAGTCTACATCGCCAGGCAACCTATCCAGTTCATGGACTAGCCATTGGCCCTGGGGCCCCAAAGTCTCATCGAGCGAACTGTCGAGCACAAGCAGGGTGTTGGCGGCGCGCACTGAGTAGTAACGGTTGTTCTGCAAATCCGGGAAGCGCTGGAAATAGTTTGTGAGTGCGACCTTCTGATCGCCGTAGAGGTCATGGTTACCCAGCGCCGGATAAACGGCAATCTTGTTTTCGCGCCACACTGCGGTTTCCGTGTCCCAGATCTTCCAGTCATTTACGTCGTCGCCTCTGTAGGCAATATCGCCGCCGATCGATATGAACGCGGGGTGGGCGTCTCCGATGGCCTGCACGAGCGCCTGGCGCACCGAAGGATTGGACGCATCGGTGTTTTGGGGATTGGTAAACCGGGTGTCCCCATAGGCGATGAAACGGAACGGCAGGCTAACTTTTGGGTGCAGTTCCACTGGCTCGGTCTGGGCCCACAGGGGAGAAGCCGCGCAGATCAGAACGTAAGCGAGAACTTTACAAAGTGTCATGTTCAGTTCATTCCGTTCAATGTAGGCGCGAGCGTCCTCGCTCGTGCGTCATCATTTTGATTTCGTTCGCCAGTCGAAATTCATGCTGAAAAACTCTGATTAATCCAACCACCGCACGGGCGATGACGCCCGCGCCTACATTAGTCTTAGCTATCCTCTCCCACTTTTAGCACGGCCAGGAAGGCCTCCTGTGGGATATCCACTCGCCCGATCCGCTTCATGCGCTTTTTGCCTTCCTTCTGTTTCTCGAGCAGCTTGCGTTTGCGCGTAATATCGCCGCCGTAGCACTTGGCGAGTACGTTCTTGCGAATCGCGTGCACGGTTTCGCGGGCAATAATTTTGGCGCCGATTGAGGCCTGGATGGCCACTTCGAACATCTGTCGCGGAATCAGCTCTCGCATTTTGGAAACCAGCGCCTTGCCCCGTTCGTAAGCGAAGTCGCGGTGCACGATAATCGAAAGCGCGTCCACCGGCTCGCCCGCCACCAGGATATCCATTTTGACCATGGGCGATTCCCAGTAGTCGGCCAGATGATAGTCCAGCGACGCGTAGCCGCGGGAAACGGACTTCAATCGATCATAGAAATCGAGCACGATTTCGTTCAGCGGCAATTCGTAATGCAGCATAACGCGCGAGGAACTGACGTATTCGAAGGTCTTCTGTTTGCCCCGCTTCTCTTCCACCAAGGCCAGGATCCCGCCAACATATTCCTCATTGGTCAAAATCGTAGCCAGAATCACCGGCTCTTCGATTTTGGCGATCTCGCTCGGCGGCAGCCAGCGCGACGGATTGTCCACTTCGACCATTTCGCCGTTCGTCTTGTAAATCTTGTAGCGAACGCCCGGTGCAGTTGTGATCAGCTCCAGATTGAATTCGCGCTCCAGGCGCTCCTGAATGATCTCCATATGCAGCAGGCCGAGGAAACCGCAGCGGAAACCGAATCCGAGCGCGACTGAGCTTTCCGGCTCGAAAAAGAATGACGAGTCGTTCAACCGCAGTTTTTCGAGCGCTTCGCGCAGCTGGGTGTGCTCGTGGGCGTCGACCGTATAGAGGCCGGCGAAGACCATGGGCTTGATTTCTTCAAAACCGGGCAGGGGTTCGATGGCGGGATTGTTTTCTTCCGTGATCGTGTCGCCGATCTTTGTGTCCGCGACATTCTTGATGTTGGCAATCAGGAATCCGACTTCACCCGCGCGCAGTTCGTCGATCTCCACCGGCTTGGGCGTTAACACGCCTAGCGTTTCCACGTCCAGGACGCGCCCATTCCACATCAGTCGGATCTTTTGTCCTTTGCGCAGCGTGCCCTGGAACACTCGCGTCAACACAATCACTCCGCGGTAAGGATCGAACCAGGAGTCGAAGATCAGCGCCTGCAGCCGCTTTTCGGGATCCCCTTTCGGCGGTGGTACGCGTTTGACGATGGCCTCCAAGACATCCGGCACACCTTGACCGGTCTTGGCGCTGATCAGAACCGCGTCAGATGCGTCCAGACCCACGGCACCTTCAATCATTTCCTTGGTGCGCTCAATGTCGGCGCTGGGCAAGTCAATCTTATTGATGACCGGGATGATTTCAAGGCCGTGATTGATCGCCAGATATGCATTCGCCAGGGTCTGGGCTTCAACTCCCTGGGAAGCATCCACAATCAGCAAAGCGCCTTCGCAAGATGCCAGCGCACGCGAGACTTCATATGAAAAATCTACGTGGCCGGGCGTGTCGATCAGATTGAGCTGGTAAGTCTGGCCATCCTGCGCTGTATACATCATGCGCACAGCGTGGGCCTTGATGGTGATGCCGCGCTCCCGCTCGAGATCCATGGAGTCGAGCACCTGGGCTTGCATCTCGCGGGCCGTGAGTGACCCGGTCAACTCCAACAGGCGATCGGCCAGCGTAGATTTTCCATGGTCAATGTGCGCAATAATGGCAAAATTGCGAAGAAAAGCGGCGTCCATAGCTGCGGGAGTCAAGATTTGATTTTAGCAGGCGTTGCAGAAGCGCTTCAGCCGCCAGAGAGTGACCTCACATCAAACTAGCTTCCTTTCGGGCAGAGTAAAATACGCTTTATGCGTTATCTAGTCAGGGCACGAGTGAAACCGGGCTGCGAACGGGCCTTGCTGAAAGCGATCGAAGATGGAACTCTGGGGCAGGGTTCGGTTGCCGAGGGTGAGTACCTCCGAAACATGCAGCAGGCCCGGATTTGTCAGGACGAGACAACCCGTTGGGTAGAGGTTTGCTATTGCCCGACTCCTTTGCAGGAAGAGCGCGACTACTGGGAGCATTACTTTGAGTTGACCCGGGTACAGGACGCGCATGATCGGAGGCGTTGCCGGGATCAGAACGGATCAGAAACTTGGGCTTGCGGCGACTGTGATTGCACCGAACGTTTGGAGCAGAGCCTGGAAGCGGCAGGGAAGCCATTTCTTGAAGCACTGCGCCGCGAGCTGATCAATCTGCCATCGACGTCGGAAAAGGATTGAGCCTTCTACCGTGCCTGTTCCGCCTTTCACCTCCATCGATCACGTCCAAGTCGCAATGCCCCCGGGCGAAGAGGACAAGGCTCGGCGCTTCTATCGCGATCTGATGGGCATGACGGAGGTTCCCAAACCTCCCGAGCTTGCCAAGCGAGGCGGATGCTGGTTCGAGAGCGGCTCGGTGCAGATCCACTTAGGCGTGGAGAAAGATTTTCGTCCGGCAAAGAAGGCTCACCCGGCCTTGCGTTGTCACAATTATCCGGGATTGATTGACCGACTGCGCCGCGCCGGCGTCGAGGTGAATGAAGTCGATGATATTCCCGGGATTCGCCGTTGCCACATTCACGACCCCTTCGGAAATCGCATTGAGCTGATCGGCTAAAATCAGACTCCATGTTGGTACTTGCCTCTGCGTCTCCGCGCCGCCAGGAGCTTTTGCGCAATGTGGGCATTCCGTTCGTAGTGCAACCGACCGATATTCCTGAAGTTCCTCGATCTGGAGAAGCGCCGCAATCGTTCGCCGAGCGCATGGCGCGGGAAAAGGCTCTGGCTGTCTTGCGTCAGCGTCCGGGTGACTACATCCTTGGCGCCGACACGATCGTCGTCGTAGAGGCACAGATCCTGGGAAAGCCTCGCGACGGGGCCGACGCCGCCCGCATGTTGAGTTTGCTCTCGGGCCGCGCTCACCAGGTGATCACTGGAGTTTGTCTGATCGGTCCAAGACTAAGACCTGAGAACCGCGAGCCGGGGCTTGGATTTGAGGACGTCCGATCGGAAACCACAGTCGTCACAATGGATGCTCTGAGCGACGACGACATCAGCTCCTATATCTCAACCGGCGAGCCCATGGACAAGGCTGGAGCCTATGCCATCCAGGGCAGAGCTTCGCGCTGGGTTTACCGCATCGAGGGAGATTACTTCAACGTGGTGGGATTGCCGGTGTCGCTGGTCTACAAAATGCTTCGCGTGCGTGGCGTGGTCTAAGCTGGCGTAGCAAACTGCGTCTCTGCAATCGGCGACGAACTTACGATTTCTTGTCCTTGTCTTCTTCGTCGTTTTTTACGGCTGATTTGAAATTCTTGATGCCTTCGCCCAGCCCCTTGCCCAAATCTGCCAACTTACTGGGACCGAAGATCAGCAGCGCAATCGCCAGAAGTACCAGAATCTCAGGCAAACCCAATTTGCCGCCCATAGTGAAATCCTCCTTGCGGGGTTTGCCGGGTTCCCAGGCAACAGGTCGAAAAGCTACGCCAACACCCCTGTAGAAAGTCTAGGCTTCCCAACCAGGGTAGTCAAAGAATGGTTCAGCGCGACGACATCCGTGGTTAATCGGGCCCTATGGCCTTCAGGGTATAGACCACACCGTTAAGCGAACTGTTGTATCCGGCGCACCACACCTGGAACTTGGTGCCCACGGGCTTGCTGACACAGGCAGCCATTTCCGCGCCGGGTGAGGATTCTGGCACCGCGGGGGCCTAGACACTCGCAATCAGTTCCGCGAGTAGCGCCGCGCGCCGTGGCAACTCTGAAATCAGAATCGACTCATGAGTTGCGTGCGCTCCTTCGCCCACTCCGCCCAATCCATCCAGCGTCGGAATGCCCAGCCCAGCCGTGAAGTTTCCATCCGACCCGCCGCCTACGGCTGCTTCTTCCAGTTTCCAGCCCAACTGCTTGGCGATCTCCGCAGCTTTCCCGTAGAGGGCCGCCACAATTGGGGTCCGTTCCATGGGCGGACGATTTATTCCGCCGCTGATCCCAAGCTTGCACTTGCGATTGAACGGCTTCAGGGAACGAAGTTTACGGTCGATGCCAGCCGCGTCTTGCTTCCGGGCAACTCGCACATCGAGCACCGCACTGGCCTCGGCGGGGATGACGTTCACTCGCGTGCCACCTTGAACTATTCCTACGTTGAGCGTGAGGCCGCGTTTCAGGTCGATCAGTTTGGAGATCGCGATAATCTGCCTGGCCAATTCCAGAATCGCGCTCTCCCCTTTCTCGAAATCTAGTCCCGAGTGTGCCGCTTTCCCCGTGACTTTCAGCACATATTCGCCAATCCCCTTTCGAGCGGTTTTCACCGCGCCTTTCGGCCCATGAGAAGGTTCAAGTACGAGTACCGCCGCGGATTTCTTCGCCAGACTTTCTGTAATCCGCCGCGAAGTGTCGCTGCCCACTTCTTCATCGGACACTAGAAATATGGTCACCGGCCGTGGCAGGGTGTCCTCGTGCCAGGCTCGCAGCGCCTCAATCGCATGCAGCATGAGCGCGATTCCCGACTTCATGTCAAACGCGCCCGGCCCCCACATGCGTGCATCGGACACCCGACAAGGCATGGTCGCGAGCGAGCCCATTGGATACACGGTATCCAGGTGTCCCAGCAGCAGCACCGGCTTTTCGGCGCGAGAGCCAGCGAAATCCACCTGCAAGTGATCGCCGAAGTTGGATACGCGGTGAAACTTCGCGTGTCCGCCGAGCCCCTCGAACCTGCCGGCGAGGAGCGCCCCCAGCCGGTCCACCGCCTCCTTGTTGTCGCTGGGCGATTCGGTCTCCACTAGTTGGCGGATGGTTTGAACGATCTGGTCTCTGCGCTCCTGGAAATACGCCAACCGCTTCTTGATCTCGCTTTGGGTAACGGTTTCTTTGTGGACTGTTTTCAGAACTTTCTTAGGCATGCAATCCTTTTCTGGAAGGGTTTGTCGGCGCGCGGTACAGTATAATCTTCGCTCTTCATCTTTCGCTGTTCGCGTTAACGAGAAACAGAATGACCGACACGGCTCAACCCGCAACCGAAGCTCCCGCTGCAGCCAAGACTACGCTTGATGTCAATGATATCCAGCGCATTCTCCCGCACCGTTTTCCGTTCTTGCTGATCGACCGGGTACTTGATCTTACGCGCCGGGAGCGCATCGTGGCGATCAAGAACGTCACCATCAATGAGCCGTTCTTTGCCGGACACTTTCCCGGCCTCCCAGTGATGCCGGGGGTCCTCATCGTGGAGGCTATGGCCCAGGCTGGTGGAGTCCTGCTGTTCACCGAAGTGGAGGACCGCGAGAGCAAGCTGGTGCTGTTCACCGGAATCGAGCGCGCCCGGTTTCGTCGCCCCGTGGTTCCAGGCGATCAACTTCGCATCGAGGTCGTGGTGAAGGTCTGGCGTGGCAATGCTGGGCGAATGCAAGGGACCGCTTACGTGGGGGACACACTCGCCGCCGAAGCCCTCGTGACTTGCAGGCTGGTCGATCGGTTGCGCGCTGAAAAGACACCCTCGCAATGATCGATCCAGACTTATTAGCCATGGTTGGCGGAAGATGAAAGCCCATCCCACAGCCAGCGTTGATCCCGGCGCCAAGGTTCATCCCAGCTGCAAGATCGGTCCTTACTGTGTGATCGGGCCAGAGGTTGAACTGGGAGCACGGTGCCATCTGGTTTCGCACGTGGCCATTGAGGGGCCCACAAAAATTGGGGCCGATAACGGCTTCTTCCCATTTTGTTCGATCGGGATGGCACCGCAGGATCTGACCTACGCTGGCGAACCTACGCGCCTGGAAATTGGCGACCACAACGAGATTCGCGAGTTCGTTACCATCAATCGCGGCACCGTTAAGGGTGGCGGGCTGACCCGCGTGGGTAGCCACATCCTGATTATGGCTTACACCCACATTGCCCATGATTGCGTGATTGGCGACCACGTCATTCTGGCCAATGCAGCAACTCTCGGCGGCCACGTTACGGTCGAAGAATGGGCCACGGTAGGCGCGCTCTGTCCGGTACACCACTTTATTCGCATCGGCGCGCATTCGTTTGTCGGAGGTGGGACGACGATCACCCGCGATGTTCTTCCCTTCTCAAAAACTTCTGCTGCCCGGGATGTTCAGGCCTACGGGCTGAATGCGGTCGGGCTCGAGCGTCGCGGCTTCAGCAAGGAACGGATTCGCAAAATCCACCACGCCTACAAAGTCCTGCTGGCGTCGAAGCTCAACACCTCGCAGGCTCTGGAAAAATTGAAGTCTGAACCGAACCGTGGAGAAGACGTGGAGATGCTGATCAAGTTCATCGAAAAATCGGAACGGGGAGTGATTAAGTAGCGTTTGGCACTTAGCACTCAGCCGTCAACAGGTCGCGGTTTCTTTTTTGGGTTGACTTACGCTCCTTAAAGCGGATAACCTTAACCATATTTCATTATCTGCAAGATAATAAGCGATCTTTGAAAATTTAGCCCCAGCTATCATGCTTGCGATCCATCGCAGTCCCGAAACGGAACTGCGGTCCCCGTCGTATATGCTATAACTCTCATGTTCTCTGGATTTTGCGTGTAACTCCCCTAAACTCAAAGATCTAGCACATAGTGAAAATGTAAGTCGCTCGTTTTCTAGATTTTGCACACGACAGGGGGAGGGGGGGTACCCAGTACTAGACAGTAAACTCCTCCCAACTTGGGAAAAAGCGGGCTGACGCGCGCATGCTTCCGGCTCCCCGCGTCCCCGCAATGCGCCATTCGTGCCAGAGCAGATGAGTTGTAGAATCGGTTCATGGCGTTTGCTGCGCCGAGCCACTTCATCGTTTCGCTTCCCAAGGCTGAGCTGCACCTCCATCTCGAAGGCTCGATCGATTCCGCTACTTTGCTGGAGGTGAAAAAGCGGCATGGAAAGGCGGGCACGCTTGCCGAAGTCGAGGCTCTTTACCGCTATACGGATTTCACCGGCTTTCTGATGGCGTTCAAGGCCGTGACCGAAGCGCTGCAGACGGCCGAGGACTACGAGCTCATCACCTATCGATTGATGGAAAAGCTCAAAGCAGACAACGTGCTACACGCTGAAGTGTACGTCTCGGTGGGAGTATGCTTGTGGCGCAAGCAGGATTTTGATTCGATTTTCGCTGGATTGGAACGCGCGCGGGAACGTGGAGAACGCGATTTCGGAGTTTCGTTACTCTGGATCTTTGATGCGGTGCGGCAGTTCGGGACCGACAAGGCGCAACAGGTTGCCGACCTGGCGGTCCGCTACAAAGACCCGAGCGTGGTCGGATTCGGCATCGGTGGGGACGAGCGGCAGGCGGCTCCGGAGTTGTTTCGCGATGTCTATGCATATGCCGCGGCCAATGGGCTTCGGCTAACTGCCCACGCTGGAGAAACTGCCGGTCCGGGTTCCGTGTGGGGAGCGCTCAACCTCCCGGCCGAGCGGATCGGTCACGGGTTCACGGCCTGGCAAGACCCTGAACTGGTGGAGGCGCTGTCCAGGCGGCAGGTGCCGGTGGAAATTTGCATTACCAGCAACCTGCGCACCGGCATCTGCCCAGCCGTAGCGGAGCATCCGGTACGCAATTATTTTGATCAGGGCGTGATGGTCACACTTAACACGGATGATCCCGCGATGTTCGCCACTTCTCTGAGCCGGGAATATCAGTTGGCTCAGGATACGTTCAGTTTCACCGACGAGCACTTGCGCGAGTTGGCGCGCAATTCGTTTGAAGCTTCGTTCTTGCCGGCGGAAAAGAAGCTCGGCTTCCTGAATTTGTTTGACGCTGCAGCGGCCAGGTCCTAGCCTCTTGTAGCGATCTTATAAAATCAAGTCACATGAGTGGACGTAATTTGAGGTTCTCGCGGGTGTCCGGGCAGTTCGCGGTCTGCCGTTTGCCGTCCAACACGCAACTCCCCGACTGGGCCTGGAGCGCTCCCTTTAGCTCGGTCACGCGAACCGAAGACGAACTGTCCATTGTATGTGCTGCGGGTAACGTTCCCGAGGACCTTCGGCCCAAAAGTTCATGGGTGTGCTTTAAGATCGAGGGACCGTTCTCCTTTTCGGAGGTTGGAATTCTGGCTTCGGTGATCGGTCCGCTGGCGGAGAAGGGTGTTCCAATCTTCGCGATCTCCACATTCGATACCGACTATGTGCTCGTCGGTGAGGAGCATGCCGGAATCGCGTTGCAGGCATTGCGGGATGCGGGTCACGAATTTTTGCCTTGATTAAGTATGCGTCTCAACTGAGCCGCGCGAGCGAGAGTAAAGTTTTCCATCACGTTCTTCGTGTACCTTTGTGTCCTTTGTGGTTGATGAAGTGCAAATGCTAGAACCACAAAGGACACAAAGGTACACAAAGGAAGAAGGTCGCGGAACTATACACGCGAACGTCCGGGCAACTTAGTCAGAGGAACCTTAGAGCGAATCTTCTTGCTTGCTGCGCCTGGTTGGACAGGCGAGACGCCCGTCCCTCGTTGCTTAAATCGTCACCGTTCAACCTTTAAAAACCTCCAATCGCTGGTGAAACCGCAAACTCGGTGACTGCGTATGGTCTAATAGAACAATCGCAAACGTCATGCCTGCCCGTCTCACAACTCTGCGCCGCCGGGTGCTCGCGCTCCACCGCAATCTTCGCGGGGCGAGCATGATTGCCCGTGCATTTGTGTCCACGGATCACCCTCTGCTAGCGCACATTATTCCCATCCGGCGTTGCAATCTGGCTTGCGAATACTGTAACGAATACGACGACTTCTCCAAGCCGGTTGCGACTGAAACCATGTTCGCGCGAGTGGACAAGCTGGCCGACCTGGGGACGTCGGTAATCACCATCAGCGGTGGCGAACCGTTGCTGCATCCTGAGTTGGACGAGATCATTCGCCGCATTCGCAAGCGTGGCATGATCGCGGGACTGATTACCAACGGATACCTGTTGGTCGCGGAACGCATTCAGCGGCTGAATCGTGCGGGACTCGAATGGCTGCAGATTTCGATTGATAACGTTACTCCGGACGATGTGTCCAAGAAGAGCCTCAAGGTTCTGGATAAGAAGCTCGAGTTGCTGGCCGAGCATGCCGATTTCCATGTGAACATCAACTCTGTAGTTGGCGGTGGCGTGTGCAATCCGCAGGATGCGCTGACCATTGGCAAACGGGCGCTGAAGCTGGGTTTCAGTTCGACCATCGGCATCATTCACGATGGCAGTGGACAGCTGCAGCCCTTGGCGGAAGAAGAGAAGCGCGTATATCACGAGATGAAAGCGATGGAGAAGAGCAGCTTCACCCGCATCAATGGCTTTCAGGACAACATCGCGCAGGGTCGGCCGAACCAGTGGCGTTGCCGGGCTGGGGCGCGTTACTTATATATCTGCGAGGATGGGCTGGTGCACTACTGCTCGCAGCAGCGCGGTTATCCCGGGTTCCGCTGGAGAAGTACACCGTGCACGATATTCGGCGGGAGTATGTGACCGAGAAATCCTGCGCTCCGCACTGCACCGTTTCCTGCGTGCATCAGGTGTCGATCTTCGATTCCTGGCGGGCGCCGCAGCATACGGTCACAGATGCGCGTGAGTTAGTGCAGATTCAGTAAGCAGTATGGCCCTCCTGGGAAACTCGATTCGACCTCACATTCTCAATTCAGAGGCTAAAGCCAGCCGCGTGTCAGCGCCATCTGGCCCGCGTGAACCGTGCCCTCCCGAATTCGATGGGTATGGCCAAGGAAAGCAGATTCCTCGTCGCTTTCGCTCCTCGGAATGACAAACAGGATGGCTTTGTCGACGGTACAGACGTAGCAGCGCAGCGTCTCTACGACAGTGCTATTTACTGGGTTGCGCCGTGGGCGGTAGCAAGCTGTTCAGGCGGAGATACATTGCGGCTTCGCTATAGTGATCGGCCCAGCTATTGGTCAAGCCGATGAGTGCGTATGCGATGGAGACCTGCTTTCCGCCGAAGATCTCAACAGTGTTGCCAAGTTTCGAATCGTCCACTTTGTTGAGTGCGGCTTCGCAAAAAAGGAACGACCTCGTCAACGCCGCTTGCAGCCTGTCCTTATCGGTCTCTGGAGCGGGCCGGACCGGGGGCGGGGGCATGCTCGCGGCTTTACTGCACAGTTCGATGTTGGTCGTGGCGATGTGCAGTACCAGATGGCCGAAGGGCATCTGCGCGGGAGTAGGACTGTAGCCGAACTTATCGGCGGGCATCGTTTCTACGGCCGCGATCAGGTTTTTCTGCTGGCGGGCAAAGATTTCCCTCACCGCGTCGGTTACCGGATTCTTGCTCGGCTCGGCTTTCGTCTGCGCCGTTGTTTTCGATTCGGTTTTGTTTGGCTCAGGTTTGTCTTGGCCAAATAAAAGGACGGTGGACGCAAACAGCGCAAGCAAAGTAAGGGTCCGTTTCATGATGCCTCCGGTATGCCCTCAAGGATACCTCTGAGCAAGCAGGTTTCGCCACCTGTGGCCGGAGGCTCACGTGATCTGGCCCTTTGCTCCTATTAGAATGCCGCGGCCATCCCCGCGCCGACCAGCTTGTAGAGCAGATACCATCCGGCGACGATGGCGATTGCGGTCGAGCGCTTCACTTTGCTGTTGCAGGCGAAACCAATGCCAATCAGCACGATGTTCCAGAGGATGCAGGCTCCTTAGAGAATGTGGATTGTAATCCCGAGCGCGGAACCCGAGAAGCGTCATCGGGACGGACGTTGGCCGGTTTCCGGCCAATTTCTGTGGCATCATTCGCGCGCTTCCGGGTCGGCAGGCTCATGCTGAAAGACCTCCTCTAGCGGCACTCCGAAGACACGGGCGATGCGAAAAGCCACCTCCAGGGACGGCGAATATTTATCGCCTTCGATCGCGATGATCGTCTGCCTGGTCACGCCCACCCTCTCCGCCAGTTGCTGCTGGGTCATCTCGGAGCAGTGAAAGCGCAACTTTCTGATGTTGTTACGAATCCGGCTTTTTGTCATTTCAGATGCCCCTGCGGTAAAAGAACAACTGCGTGACGGACTTCACGATCTCCGAGACCACCACGGAAAAGAGCATGAGGTTGACAGTCAGGAAAGGCGTCAGGCCGACTAGGACGGCGGTTCCCATCAACATGAAGAGATCGGCGACCAAAAGAAAGTACGCAAGGCGATAGGCCTTGCCTTCGATCAGGATGTCCCGCTCATCCTTGGGCTCCGCTTTGGATATGAGGAAAATTGCGATGTGATAGACGACCTCGATCACCACTATGACAAACACTGCGAACATAAGACGGATCAGACTGGTGCGATCGATCTGCGATGGTCTCCTGGCGGTGAAAATCTCTGCAAAGTAGTATCCGTAGACCACAAGAGTTGTGGCCAGCGATCCCGAGATGCTCAGCTCTCGTTGAGACAAATTCATGGTTCTGCTCCTTTTAAGTATATTAAACTTGACTTAATGTAATATAAATCATTCTTAATGTCAAATATTTTTTACTTTTAGACATAAGCCTCGCGACCCAGGATTAGGCTCGCTGGCATATTTTGACCTACGATGTATCTCCATACGCGGCAGAGGTTTAGCGGCGCTAACGGTGGGGCTGCGGAAGACCAAGGTATACTCAGCATGAAAAACCTGCCCTCTCCTATGGCAAAGCACGCAGCGAAGCCATCCGCGCATATCGAAGTCCTACCCGCCGCGCCGGAGCAAGCGCCGATCCTGGCTAATCTGCTTGAGTTGTATGCCCACGATTTCAGCGAGTTCCACGATATAGATTTAGGGGTGGATGGCAGATTCGGCTACAGGCACCTTGGGCTGTACTGGAGTGCGCCTGACCGACATCCGTTTCTTGTCAGGGTGGACAGCAAATTGGCAGGGTTGGTTTTGGTGAAGCGAGGGTCGGAAGTCACTGGCAATGAAACTGTCTGGGACATGGCCGAGTTCTTCGTTCTTCGTAGATACCGGCGGCGGGGACTTGGAACTCAAGTAGCGCATGAAATGTGGAGGCGTTTCCCGGGGGCGTGGCAAGTTCGCGTGATGCAATCGAATATTTCGGCGTACCATTTTTGGGCGCGGGCCATCTCGGCATTTACGGGTGAAGTGACTCCTCCAGTTTGCGTCGAAAAAGACGGTGAGTGCTGGACACTTTTCTCATTTGAATCCAAGCGCGTCACGTAACAACAGGAGAGTGAATTCACGGATTTTAGGTGTTCGGCGTGGTTAATTTAGCGCTTGCGGGGCTGTCCCCGCGTGAACTACGCAACCACTTGTGGCGTTGCTTCCAATAAGCTGCGGGTGTAGGGATGCTGCGGCCGTTCGGTGATCTGCTCGGTTGGCCCGACCTCAACGATCTTTCCGCGATACATTACGGCGATTCGAGTGGCCAGGTAACGCACCACGGGCATGGAATGCGAGATGAAGAGGTAGGTCAAGCCGAATTCGCGTTGCAGTTGTGCCATCAGATTCACGATCTGTGCCCCGACGCTGACATCGAGAGCGGAGACCGGTTCGTCCGCCACAATGAATTTCGGGCGCAGCGCCAGGGCCCGGGCAATTCCAACTCGCTGGCGCTGCCCCCCGCTGAATTCGTGCGGGAATCGGTGCATCGCGGACTGGTCGAGACCCACGGCGCCGAGCAGTTCAGCCACTCGCGTGCGCAGGGCCGAAGAAGTCATGCGTTCGTGGATGGTCAGCGGTTCGCTGATGACATCCTCCACCCGCATGCGGGGATCAAGCGAACCAAAGGGGTCCTGAAAGATGATCTGCATGTCGCGACGCAGGCGTCGCATTTCACCGCGACCGGCCGCGAGCAGATCGCGGCCTTCGAATAGAAGCTTCCCCGAGGTGGGCTCAATCAGCCGGAGCACTAACCGGCCGAGTGTGCTTTTGCCTGATCCCGACTCGCCGACCAGGCCGAGGGTTTCGCCCGATTGAATTTCCAGGGATACATCATCGACCGCGCGGACTTCGCCTCTTGCTCCTCCGCCAAAGATGGATTCGCCCAACGGAAAGACCTTGGTCAGGTTACGGATTTCGAGCAGGGGCATGGGGAAGATGGTAACAGCAAGAACGGGCCACGGATTTCCGCCGATCTACACTGATCAAGTCTTTTGGGCTCCTTCACCGGCACGAGATCATGGGCACGGCGAGCAATGCCGCGACCATGCCCAGGGCTTTCCAGCGGGTGAAATGCTCCCTCAGGATGAGGCGGGCCAGCAGCACGGTGATTGCCGGATAGAGCGAACTGAGAACCACGGCGGCGTCGAGACGGCCAGTCTGGCTGGCACGGATGAACAGCACGCTGCCTGTAATGTCGAGGCAACCTGCCAATACGCCAAATGCGATGCCGCGGCGGTCAATTTGGCGAGCGCTACGTCCGATCAGAACTATCAAGGCAGTGAGCGCGAATGACGACACCTTCGACGTTGCCGCGATCCAGAACGCCGAGCCGTCGCCGGCCTGCTTAATGCACAGATAGAACCCGGCGAAGCCGATCCCGGCCAGTGCAGCCATCCCGATGCCCTCTGAGGGGCTGTCGTCTTCGGTGCGCGAGATGAGCCAGATTCCGGTCGCAGCCAGCGCGAAACCGGCGATTTGCGCGGGCTGTGGCAGGCCTTCGCGAAACATTCCGAATGTGGTTGGGATGGCAGCGCCCAGCACCGCTGCCACGGGGGCGGTCAAACCCATTCTTCCCGTGGCCAGCGCGCGATAGAAGATGGCCAGCGCGCCACCTCCGGAAAGACCTGCTACCACGGCCCACACCACTGCGGTTCCCGAGGGGAAGGGCGAGTGAGCTGCGAGTGCGACTCCTGCCATGAGGAACAGGCCGCTGACGTGCGCGATGGCAGTGAGCAGGAATGCATTTGCGCGCCGCGCTGCATATCCACCAATAAAATCGCTCGTGCCCCAAGAGAAGACGGCAGCCAGGCTGAAGATGGTGGATGCGGATGGCGATAGCAGCGTCATTCGTGGTTTGTCACCGTCGGAGTAAATGAGACTAGCACGCGATAAGATACTCCGCGCTACAATCCCTCTCTAGTCTTGCAGGCCGAGGTTGCTGATGCCGGCGGCACTGATTCTCGGGTTAGTGGGCGGATTGCTTGTGTTGGCGTTCCTGGCCAATCGGGTTTTCCGCGTCACCCGCATTCCGGATGTCGTACTTCTGATGGCTCTCGGGGTTTTGATCGGACCGGGGCTTCACCTGCTGGATGCCTCCGAGCTCTCCAAAACAACGAATCTGCTGGGCACTCTGGCCATCACACTCGTGCTGTTTGAGGGTGGGCTGGAGTTGAATCTGCGGGACACCTTACGTCACTTCCCGGGAAGCTTGCTGCTGGCGGTCCTTGCGTACGTTTTCAGCACCGGCCTGGTGGCGTTGATCGTG
This sequence comes from uncultured Acidobacteriota bacterium, assembly GCA_963820925.1. Lineage (GTDB taxonomy): Bacteria > Acidobacteriota > Terriglobia > Terriglobales > Acidobacteriaceae > JABDBE01. Next base: position 408,616 of record CAWGBX010000006.1, on the reverse strand, counting down.
GTGAAAAGCTTGCATTTGCCGCTTACTGTCGGTTTACTGGTGGGAGCCGCGCTTGGTTGCACCAGCAGCACGGTGGTCCTGCCGGTTCTGCAGCAGATGGACGCGGAAGAGCCGGTAAAAGTCACCTTGATGCTGGAAGCGTCGTGGGGTGACGTGCTGGCCGTGCTGACAGTGGGGTTGCTTTTGGGATTGGAGTACCAAACGGGTCCGGTCGCCACCGGGCTGGCCCACAGTTTTCTGGTACAGGTCGGAGTTGCCCTCCTGTTTGCCGTGGCGGCAGGCGTTTTGTGGTCACGAATGCTGCATGTTCTTTCTGAACAACGTTTCTGGCAGGTCCTTACCTTTTCGATGGTGCTGGTACTCTACGCCGGAATGGAAGCGCTCGGAGCCAATGGTCTGATCGCGGTGCTGGGCTTTGGCTTGACCTTGTCCAATTTCCCCGGTGTCGATCCGAGTCTGGGCCTGACCGGCTCCGTGACCGCACTGGCCGAGTCACAGCAGCAATTGTTGACCTTTCATTCTGAACTTGCCTTTCTGGTGCGCACTTTCTTTTTTGTTCTGATCGGCGCGGTGGCCGAGTTGGGAATCTTTCGACAGCACCCGTTGCTGACGGCCGGCGTATTGGGAGCTTTGTTTCTGGCACGCTGGCTAGCCGTGCATTCCAGTCGATGGGCCTGGCGTGGGATCGGACCACAAGGCCGTGAGGCCATTCTCTGGATGTTGCCTCGAGGGCTTATTACTGTGGTTCTCGCAATTACTGTGGCGGAAGCGCGCCCGAGCGAACTCTCGTTTTTACCAGGACTTGCGTTCGCCGTGATCCTGGCGACCAACCTTCTGGTGGTGTTGGGAAGTTGGCGTATGCAGAGGGTGAGTCCAGCGAAAGTAGAAGCGTCCGCGACTTCACCGGGAGAGTTGGATGCGGCGGGCAACGGGGCAAACGGGTCGAAGGCTTTACCCGAGTCCACCGTCCACCAACGGCGTTGGATCTTCAATGTAGTGTTGTTAATTCTCCTGGCGTTCGGCGGACTGGTTCTATGGTTGGGGAATCAATCGCCGAACTCCCGAGCAGGCCAGGTCAAAAGGTGGATTCATGCGCTTGTTCATCGGTAGTCTTGCTCCTGCTTTGTGAACCTTCGTGTCCTTTGTGGTTCTGGCATTTGTAGTTCACTAACCACAAAGGACACGAAGGTTCACAAAGGACATCGTGGAGAGCTTGCACGTCCACCTGCGTGCCGCCCCATACCTGGTCAGGATTTTTCTAGCTGACTTTTTCCGACGTAGAAGCTGTCTCGGGAATTTCCGCAGCTAGCTTCTCCAGTAGGGTCTCGAGATGGCCAAGGACTTCCTCGGCGGCGGTTGCTTTCAGTGAGAACCTCAACATACCGTCTGGCGTGAATTGCGCGCCACGCTGCGAGGACACGAATCGTGCCAGCTTCCCCGGATCGACCACTGCGTTTTGACGGAACTTGATGGTCACGAGATCGCGCTTCCGCTCGATTGCGGTGACGCCGACTCGCACGGCCATCAGTTTGAGTGAGGCATAGTCGAGCAGGTTGCGAACTGCAGCGGGAGGCTCGCCGTAACGGTCTTCGAGTTCGGCGCCGACGTCGCTGAGTTGCGACTCGGTTTCGACTCCGGCAACCCGCTTGTACATGCGCAACCGCTGGTTCTCCTCCGGAATATAGTTTACCGGGATGCGAATATTGAGACCAAGGTTAAGTTGCGTCTCGGCCTCATCCGGCGCAGCTTCGCCCTTCATCTCGCGGACGGCGCGATCGAGCATCTGGGTGTACAACTCGAAGCCAATGGCTTCGATATGTCCGCTCTGCTCTCCGCCCAGCAGATTGCCGGCGCCGCGCAGTTCAAGATCGAGAGCAGCTATTTTGAAGCCGGCACCGAGGTCGGAAAACTCTTTCAGGGCCGCCAGGCGTCGGCGCGCGATCGGCGTGAGCTCGATGTCGGCTGGAATAAGCAAGTAGGCGTAGGCTCTGCGATTCGATCGTCCCACGCGTCCGCGGAGTTGATAAAGCTCGGAGAGCCCAAAACGGTCGGCTCGATTGATGACGATGGTATTGCAGAGCGGGATGTCGAGGCCGTTTTCGATGATGGTCGTGGCCACCAGAATGTCGGCCTCGTGATGCATAAATTTAAGCATCACCTTTTCGAGTTCGCCTTCGGACATCTGGCCGTGCCCCACGATAATGCGCGCCCGTGGCACCAGTTCCTGCAACTTCGCCGCGATTTCCCAGATGCTTTCCACGCGATTGTGCACGAAATACACCTGGCCGCCGCGGTCGAGTTCCTGCTCAAGTGAAGACTGAATCAGCTTCTCGTCCCAGCTTGCTACCACGGTTTGGATCGCGATGCGGTCCTTGGGCGGGGTTTCAATCACGCTCATATCGCGCATCCCGACCAATGACATGTGCAGGGTGCGCGGAATCGGAGTCGCGGACATAGTGAGAACGTCGACTTCCTTCCGCATCTGCTTCAATCGTTCCTTGTGGCGTACTCCGAAGCGCTGCTCTTCGTCCACGATCAGCAGGCCAAGATCGGTGAACTTGATATCTTTCGAGAGCAGGCGGTGGGTGCCGATCAGGATATCCACCTTCCCGGCTTCGACCTTTTGCAAAATTTCTTTCTGTTGTTTCGCGGTGCGGAAGCGGCTGATCATTTCGATCTTGACGGGAAACGCCGCAAATCGTTGCTTGAAAGTTTCGGAGTGCTGAAAGGCAAGCACCGTGGTGGGCGCAAGCACGGCGACTTGCTTGTTGTCATTGACTGCCTTGAAGGCGGCGCGCATGGCGATTTCCGTTTTGCCGTAGCCGACGTCGCCGCAAAGCAGCCGGTCCATGGGTTGCGACGACTCCATGTCGCGCTTCACATCGGTGATCGCGAGATCTTGATCTTCAGTTTCGGTGAACTCGAAAGCATCCTCGAACTCGCGCATCCACTGATTGTCAGCGGAGAATGCGAACCCTTTGGCCGCTCTGCGCTCGGCATAGAGTTTGAGCAGTTCGTCGGCCATGTCTTTCATGGCCTTGCGGACGCGGGCTTTGGTCTTGGCCCAGGCGGCGGTGCCCAGATGGCTCAACGGCGGCTTTGCGCCTTCTGATGACCGGTATTTCTGAATCAGATCGAGCCGCGTCAGCGGAACATACAGCCGTGCGCCTTCCGCATACTCCAGCAGCATGAACTCAGCGTTCCCATCGCCCTGGTTAATTTCCTTCAGCCCCTGATATTGCCCAATGCCGTGCTCAACGTGGACAACGTAATCGCCCACTTGCAGGTCGCGGAAGTCGGAAAGAAATGCGGAAACTTTTGATTTCTGGCGCTGTGGACGCGAAACTACGGACTCGGATTCATCGAACAGATCGCGAGCTCCGAGAATCGAAAGGTGAGCTTCGCGCAATACGACGCCGTCCGGCACATACGCTTTGACCAGCGTGCTGGTGAGGATTTCCCCGGCAAAATAGGCGGTTTCGTCGGCATAACTCTCTCCGCCGCGAGTGCGGCTGCCTAAGCGGAAGGAAAGGCCGTACTCGCTGAAGACGTCGGCCAGGCGCTCGACTTCGCCGATATTGGGCACGGCGATCAGCACGCGATTCTGTTCCCCGATCTGCTTCTTAACCTCCTCCAGCATTGCTGGAACCGCGCCATGGAATCGCTGCGCTGGCTGCGAATGGAAGGTGACTGCCTCGGCTTCGCCCGGACGCGCGATTTCGAGATGCTCAATCGAGGCCCCGGGAAGGCTTGCCAGTTTTCCCCACCAATCATCGGGATGGAAGATATAGATCCGTAGGCCGCACCAGGTTGCCGACCTCGCTGCGTTCGTGCGCCTCTTCGATTCGCGACCAGGTGTGATCGAACTCCTGTTTCAGAGCTATCCGGTTCGTCCACCAAGACTACCGCGTGGGGGAGCAGGTCGAACACGGTACGATCGGCGCCCGCGACCGGCGCGTAAAACTCCCAGCCGGGGAATACGCTTACGCCGCCGGAGCGCACGGCTTGCTCCACAACTTCTTCAGCGCCGGTAATGCGCTTTCCCGACAACCGGACATGGATCGCTCCCAGTAAATCGTCGCTCACTGGAGTTTCGGTCAGTGGAAGCAGCAAGGCCTCGTCGACCGGAGTCGACGACCGCTGGGTCGCGGGATCGAACTTGCGGATCGACTCCACCTCGTCGCCGAAGAACTCGATGCGCAGCGGACGATCAGCCTCAGGCGAATACACGTCGAGGATGCCACCTCGTATGGCGTACTCCCCGGGCATTTCCACGACGTCGGTCGAGGCGTAGCCCACGGTATTGAGGTGGCGCAGCAGTGGCTCGATGTCCAGGGTCTCACCCCGCCGAACCATGCGAGCCAGATCAGCGTAATACTCCGCCGGAACGAAGGCGAAGAGCCGTCGCTGCAATCGGCGAAACCAGAATGGAAACCGCGCCGGTGGCAATTTTCCAAAGGGCGACGGCGCGCTCTTCCTGAATCTCGGGATGCGGTGAGAGATTCTGGAATGGCAAGACATCGCGCGTCGGCAGAGAGACCACGGAATCCGGGTCGTTCCCGCCAATAATTTCGTGGAAGCCTGCAGCACTGGGACAAACTCTTCCGCTGCGCGGTTGTCGGGAACCACTACGATAAACGGGCGCCCCGCGGCCTTCTGCAATAAAACCAGCAGGAGGGCTTTTGCGGTGGGAGTGAGTCCAGACACACGTATCCGCCCCGTGCCCTCCCGGAGGTGGGAGGCTACACGTAAAAAGGCGGGCAACTTTTCCACGTCCGCGAACAGATCACGGACGAAAGCCAAGACCATTGCCTCTTGATTCTAACAGGAGATTCATGGAGGGTTGTTGGACACAGGATGCGTAGGCCCGGACGCCGCGTCCGGCTTAGACGGGTGAGGATGCTCAACCGGGTCCAAGAAGGCCCGTTTCACACAGCGCCTGCTCATTCTCGCAGCAACGGCCTCGTCAGACAGGTCGGGCCACCATTGCCGTTGATGCACAGCTCAGAGCCGGGGAAGGTTCTAACGTCGAATCCTGCCGCACGCAGCGTTTGATTTGTCTTTGCGTTTTCTTCTAAGGCCAGCAGACGCTTATTGCCCAACGAGAGTACGTTGCACGCCAGCGTTTCTCGCTCGGAATAATCAATCTCAATGAAGTGATAGCCACGCCCTTTCAGCAACTCCAGGGTTTCAACCGCAAGCCAGGGCAGGTCAACCAGCGCGGTTTTCTCATCAAGCAGGCTGATCAGTGACATTAAATGCAAACAGGCGGAAGGTCCCGAGCCGTGGGGCAGGGGCGCGGAGAGGACCTCGACTCCTCTGGATTTGAGCAGCGCACGCATCTGCTGGATGCCTTGCGAGTTGGTGCGATAGCCGTGGCCGATGAGCAACGTCTTGGCGTCAAGCCATACCATGTCCCCGGCCTCCGCAGTTGCCGGAGCGGTAATTTTGGCCAGCATCGGAATGCCGAGAATCTGGCAGAACGATCCGTGATGTTTGCCTTCGGGGACGCGATTCGCTTTGCCAGGACGCATCAGGATCAAACCAAAATCGGTCGGCAACGACGCATCATGGGTATAGACAGCGTCGAGTGAAAGTTCGATGGCCGGAGGCATTTCTTCTACTTCCGCGCCTGCGATTTGCAGTTCGCGGCACAGGGCCTCGTGTTGCGACTGAGCTTTCTCGAAATTCGGTGGGTGAACGAATCCCAGTTCCCGCCAGCGAGCGGCCCGCTCCGGCTGGTGCCAGCAGGTTGTGCGCGGAGAGCACACCAGCACCCGTTTCAGCGCGCCGACCATGGAATGTCCGTTGAAACGGGGTTCGGTCGCCGTGGGGATCATCGCGTCCCCAACAAATTTTTCGAAGCCACTGGCCATAGAAGAAATCTAAACTGGTGCTATGGCAAAAGCAATCTGGGAAGGCGTCGTGCTAGCTGAATCCAACCAATGCGTGGAAGTGGAAGGCAACCAATATTTCCCGCCTGAGACCATTAAACAGGAATATTTCAAACCCAGCGCGGCTCACAGCGTATGTCCCTGGAAAGGCACCGCCAGCTACTACGATCTCGAGGTGAACGGCAAAGGGAACCCGGGCGCAGCTTGGTATTACCCAGAGCCGAAACCGGCGGCCAGCCAGATCCGGGGGCACGTTGCGTTCTGGAAGGGCGTGAAGGTCGAGCAGTAGATGTCGAGCTGCGCTTGACCTGGGCGAGTCGTCCGTGCCGCACGAACTTTTAGAACTCTATGTGGAAGCGGAATCCCGCCACCAGGACGGGCCCGCGATCGCGGTTGTATCCGGGATTGTTGATGTGCTGCAGATCGGGGCCAACGAAGATTCCTCGCCACACGTGCGCAGTGTAGTAAGCTCTCGAAGATATTCTCCCGTCCGTAGTTGAGGGCTCCGTCGCCTAACAGAAAACCACGCCCGCCCAGCTCCAGATAATGCTGGTGATCCGCCGAGATCCCATTGGAAACAAAGACACCGCCGACTTTATCCAACGTGCGATGCCAGGCATTCCCGGCCAGATCGGCGCCGAGCGCTACGGTTTCATCGACCTCGGTATAAGCATAGGACTCGTGCTGCCCTTCGTTCCATCCCCAACGAGCGTAGCCGCGCAGGTGATGCGCAAAATCCTGCTGAAGGTTCACGCCGAAACCGTACTTCACCGTGGTCTGCAGCGGGTGCGCCGTGATCTCCGGTACCGGCGTCTTCCCGGCCAGATAGTTGTTGACTGCGTCGCGATAAACGCCCATGTTGGCGTGATTCACGAACGACAACAATCGCACCGCTGTGTTGTGCTCATTCCAAAGTTTTGGATACAACGCCAACTCGAAGTTCTCGGCTCGCGCCTGGCGGAGATTCCACACCAGGTCGATGCCGTTGGCGACTTTCGGCATCAGCGCCTCCGCAAACTGAAATCCCCAATTGCGGTCGTCATAAGCCACGATGACGCCGTAGGTGTAGCCGCGAGTATCGGCGGCGTAGTCGTAGGCGCCGTTGTTGTCCACAGTCCAGTTCATGAACTGGAAATGACTGTCGCTGCCTACAGCGTTGGTATCGAAAAAATCGGCCATGCCGAACTTTCCCGCGCGTAACTCCAGGCGGCGGGCTGGCAGTCGGGTTGCCATTTCGAACGGTCCACGTTCGGCCTCCACCGTTTCCTTGCTCAGCGGAATAATCTGGCGAACCATGACCCGAGCGATATAGGGAGCCTTCGAAAGCTGCGGATTGCGCACCACATCGAGGTTCACAAATCCCGCCAGTCCAAGCCCATCGCTGAGACCCCCGCCGCTGGCCTCCTCTACGTCGAGGTAAACTTCTGTCGTCTGACGAAGCTGGTAGCCGAGAAACAGGGTGGAGACATTGGATGTCGCATCGTTCGATTCAGGAGTAAAGCTATTGGGTCCGTTGTACTTCGCGTAGAACGACGGATGGTATTGAAAGATGATGTTGTCCTGTCCAGAAATCCAGTAGCGGGCAGTCTGCGAATGAGGAAACATGGTGATGACAGCATTGCCGGCGGGTTGATCGGCGCTGCTGGCTGAACTATTGTCTGGTTTCTGGGGAACGTCCGGGGCTTGGGCATTTGCGCGAGTCGTCCAAAAAGCCATCGCAACCACCCAGACGGCGAGCAGTCCGCTTCTGGTGCAACCCGCGAATTGGGTGTGCTGCTTTCTCATCGTTCCGAATCACCGAGACTACTCCGGATCGGCTAACGAAGTGTTAACGATCTTCGGTCTTGCAGTTTCTCAACCCTAGTAATTAACTGATGTATACGATCCATAGTAAACTATAGTTAATACAGACAATGAACTTTTGTGCGCTTCCACGTGCTCGATCCGAACAAAAAGCCCACCTCCCAGCAGGCCGTCGCAGCCGACGAACTGGTCGACATCATCCGTTCGTACCTGAAATAGCGGCGAAGCAATGCAGGCGCGGGCGGGCCGCGCCCGTGCGAAGGGGCCAGAAAAAAATCAGGACAGCTCGGAGCCCCCCGAAGCTGTCCTTGAAACCCTCCCGGTTAGAAGGGCGTGTAATGAACAGAGAATACCCGGAACGTGTTTCAGGACTGTTGCGAGAGTGTAAATATCCGGTAAATTCCGCGACCTCTCTCGACGCTCAGTTCAGGGCGCCGAATGCAAAAAATGTACTTCCCACTCGTGCCTTTCGTAGTTGCTGCACCCCTCGCTGTTACCATATAGGGCCAGATTCCTTTCGGAGAGCCCATGGCCCGTAAAACGGAGATATCCCGGAAGCTGCAGCAACGCGCTGAGCAGATGATTCCCGGCGGTGTTAATTCGCCAGTACGTGCTTTTCGTTCGGTGGGTGGCGACGCGCCCTTCATCCTGCGCGGTCAGGGTTGCCACATCTTCGACGCTGATGGCAACGAGTACATCGATTACGTGGGATCGTGGGGCCCACTCATTCTCGGACACGCTCCGTCGAAAGTGATCGAAGCGATTATGGACGCCGCCTGCAACGGCACCAGCTTCGGCGCTTCCACTCCCGCCGAGGCCGATCTTGCTGAAATTGTGCTGTCTGCCTTCCCCCATATGCAGAAAGTCCGTTTCGTCAATTCGGGCACGGAAGCGACCATGTCCGCCATCCGCCTTGCCCGTGCTTATACCAAGCGCAAGTACATTGTGAAATTCGAGGGTTGCTATCACGGACACGCCGACGCCTTGCTGGTAAAAGCTGGTTCGGGCATTGCTACGCTCGGGATCCCGGGATCCGCCGGCGTCCCGGAAGAGTTCATTCAGTTCACCCTGGCTTTGCCTTTCAATGACACGGATGCGCTCGAGCACGCATTCAAGAAATTCAAGCATGAGATCGCCTGCGTGATCGTCGAACCAGTCGTGGGAAACATGGGTTGCGTACCGGCCCCGGGCGGATATCTGGCGGCCCTACGCCTGATTACCCAACGCGAAAAGAGCGTGCTCATTTTTGACGAAGTCATGACCGGATTCCGCCTGGCCTTCGGCGGCGCCCAGGAACTCTACGGAGTGACTCCGGACTTGACCACGATGGGCAAGATTATTGGTGGCGGACTTCCGGTGGGAGCCTACGGGGGTCCTTCCGAGATCATGAACCTGGTGGCGCCGCTCGGACCCATGTATCAGGCGGGTACGCTCTCGGGGAATCCGCTGGCCATGGCTGCCGGGTTGGCCACACTGCGTCACTTACAGGAACACAAACAAGAGATTTATCCACGTCTCGAAAAGCTCAGCGGAGAACTGGTCGACGGAGTGGCGGCCGCCGCGAAAGATGCCGGTGTGTCTCTCTGCCATAACCGCGTGGGTTCCATGTTCACATGGTTCTTTACTCCCGGCCCTGTGACAGACTGGGATTCAGCTGCGAAGTCCGACACCGAGGCTTTCGGCCGCTTCTTCCGCGCCATGCTGGACAACGGAATCTATCTGCCGCCGTCGCAATTCGAAGCCGCGTTTCTCAGCACAGCCCACACCGAAGAAGACATCCAGCGGACGATTAGCGTGGCCAAGCAGGCATTTGCGTCCGTGCACGCGTAGCAGTCGAGCTTTGCCCGGCCTCACCTGTGTGGCACCGGGTCTTCGACCCGGTCCGATGCGCAGCACCGATGGGTTAACTGAGGACGGCATGCTGAGAGCTGACAACTGTCTTTCTCATCATCTCTGGAACCGTCACAAATTCGTATCCTTCAGACTTGTAGCGAGCAATCAGTTGATCGGTTGCGAGAACCGTTTGCGAACGGTCAGCTCCAAACGCCTCGTGGCTGCCGTCGTGCAGCAGAATCACGTCCCCGCCGCGGATCTGATGACTCACTTTCCCCTCGATGTACCCTACCGGCTTGCCCTTCCAATCCCAGCCGGTGACATTCCACATTACCGGCTCCAGCCCGAACCCCCGCGCTATGCGCAGAGTGTCGGGTCGTCGCCCGCCAAACGGAGGACGAAACAGGCGTGAATACTCGCCAACCGCATTAGTCAATGCTTGCTCGCAACCTTGAAATTCCGTCCTGGTCTCGCGAGGCGTAGCAAAGATCAGATTGGGATGGCTGTAGGTGTGATTGCCGAGCACGTGCCCTGCCCGCACCAATTCGCGCGCGATATCTGGCCTCTCCTTCACATAACGGCCGATCAGAAAAAATGTCGCCTTCACACTGTGCTTAGCAAGAACTTCCACCAGGCGAAAAGTGTATGGGTCGTTAGGGCCATCGTCATAAGTCAGCGCCAGCTGCCTGGTTCCGGCTTTCAACCCGGTGAAGGTCCGCCCAAACCACTGCCCGGTCGGAGCCATGGACTGGTATCCCGCAGCGCAACTGGCCCCAACGATACCCGCAGCGGTAAGGGCCACGTCAAGCATGAAAAGATTGTAATCGGAAATACCTGTTAACCTTTTCCTCAATTGCGCGCAAGGCTCCGCCGGGATATCCTGCCATTCGAAGCTCGAGCCCTCTAGCCCATGGCCAATCTTTTCGAACTGCCCCGCTACATCGCTGTGGAAGGTCCGATACGCGTCGGAAAGAGTACGCTGACGCGGGTTCTGGCCGAACGGCTCAACGCGCAGCGCGTCATGGAAGCCGAGGACAACCCGTTCCTGCGCGCCTTCTACGATGGCGAGCGCGGCGCCGGGTTCCAGGCGCAGTTCGCGTTCTTGATCCGCCGCTTCGAGCAGCTTCGTGCGCTCGACCTCGGACCTCGCTCCCAGAAATCCGTAGTCACCGACTTCGTCTTCGAAAAAGACAAGCTCTTCGCGTGCCTCAACCTCACCGACCAGGAACTCGAAACCTACAACCGCTATTACAACTACTTTCGCGAACAACTCCCCACGCCCGACCTCGTGATCTATTTGCAGGCCACTCCCGAAGTTCTGAAAAAGCGTCTGAAGAAGAAAAACGCCCCGGGAGAGAAAGCAATCAACGAAGAGTATCTCGAAGAAGTGATCAAGGCCTACGAACACTTCTTTTTTCACTACACGTCGTCGGACCTGCTGATCGTGAATACGTCAGAGATTGATTTCGTGGAGCGCAACGAGGACTTGCAGGAGCTGCTAAGGAAGGTTTCCGCACCGATCAAAGGGACGCAGTATTTCCTCCCTCTAGGAAATCAGGACGCCGCCAGCGCGTAGTTTGGGTACGCAGGGATATTCCTGCGCGTCTGGCCGCCCTTGCAAAATCCGATAAATGTTATTACAATCGTAATAACATTGGGAAGGGCGTATGGTTGAACTCAAGGTCCGCAAATTCGGCAACTCGCTGGGCGTGGTCCTGCCCAAGGAAGTGATTGGCCGGCTACGCACGCGAAATGGGGAGCGGCTTTTTCTGATTGAAGCGGCGGACGGTGATTACCGGCTAACCCCTTACGATCCCGCTTTCGAGAAGAAAATGACCAAGGCCGAACAAATCATGGCCCGCTATCGCAATACGCTCCACGCCCTGGCAAAGTGACAACCGGCAGTGAGCACTAGGAAAGAACCGATCTGGATCGAGGAACGTGACGTTTTGGCGATCCACGACCGCCTTGTGGCCGTCCACGGCGGTGCGCCCGGGTTGCGCGACCGAGGGCTTCTGCAGTCCGCTCTGGCGCGTCCCCGACAGCACCATGCGTATGCCGACAGTGCCGACATCGTCGCAATGGCCGCTCTTTACAGCGCCGGTATTGTCGGCAACCATCCTTTCCTCGATGGCAACAAGCGCACCGGTTTCGTAGTCGGTGTTCTGTTCCTCGAACTCCACGGCTTCACTTTCAATGCCAGCGAGGAAAACGCCACTCAGGCCGTCTTGGATCTTGCGGCGGGCAAGGTCGATGAAGCTGCATTTGCCGCTTGGCTGCGGACTAACGTGAGGCGAAAGCGAGGCCGGTAGATGCCGCAAAGGCACTCAGTACTCCTACTTCTCATGTCGCGGAAGCGAATAGACTGCTAGCGCTTTCCCAACCTTCGAAAACTCGGGATCGGCGGTGACCAGCCAGGCACCGCGTTCGATGGCCAGTTCGGCGGCAAAGGCGTCGGCGTAACCCAGGCTGTGCTTTTGCTTCAGCGCGCCAGCCCGAGAGGCTCGTTCCCGATCCACATTGATGACCGCCACGGGCATCTCCTGCAACCTCGCTTCGGCTTCCCAGGCTTTTGACTCGCCGTGGCGCCTCCAAGCGATGTAGAAGACTTCGCCCCAATTCACAGCCGACATCAAGAGTGGTGAATCCTGTCTCAGGGCTTGCTCCAGCAGATGTTCGACCTTTCCTGCAGTACCGTCACGGTCCTCGAATAAGCCAATCAACGCGTTGGCGTCGAGCACATATCGGCGCGTGCTCCCACGAGAGAATGCGGAAGTCATTGCTTTTCTCGTTTGCGCTCTCGTTCGCGCTCCGCGAACAAGTCCTCAAACATAGACGGCGCCCCGGGAGCAGGCTTCAGAAACCCCCTGATCTCGCGCAGTCGCCGTTCGGTAATCGGGGTCAGCACCAGCCTGCCCTGCTCTTCACTCCAGGTGGCAGGAGTACCCTTTTCCAGTCCGAATTGCTCACGCAACTCAGCCGGAATCACGACTTGCCCCTTGGAACTGATGACTGTGCGATAGGCTCGCATCGTATGATCATCTTACTATTAGGTAAGACATATAGCAAGCGTCTTACATAGCCAGATTTAATTTTTGTTCAGCATCTTACATAGCCATCGACGAACCACCGGTTTCGGGTCTACAATAACTCCAGCAGTATCCAAGATGTGTACGGGCTCTATCCGCCAAGGCGGAGGGGCACTGGAGGACATCGTGAGTCTCGCACTGATTGGCGAACCCCGCCAGAAGATTACCGTCGCTTCCCTTCGAGAGAAGAAACTTCAACATCAACCCATCACCTGCCTGACCGCGTACGACTATGCGAGCGCGCGCCTGGTGGATGAGGCTTCGGTTGACATGGTTCTGGTTGGCGACACCCTGGCCATGACCATACTCGGCCACCCGGACACGCTGTCGGTAACGGTGGACGAAATGCTGCACCACACCCGTGCGGCGCGGCGGGGCGTGAAGCACGCGTTGTTCGTGGGCGATATGCCATATGGCTCCTATCATGCCAGCCCGGACGATGCGGTGCGAAACGCGGTTCGCTTCATGAAAGAAGCGGGCGCCGAAGTGGTGAAAATGGAAGGCGGAGAAAAACGTGCCGACCTGATTCGCCGCATGATCGACGCCGAGATTCCTATGGCCGGCCACATCGGTCTGACTCCGCAGTCGGTAAATGTCATGGGAGGCTACAAGGTTCAGGGCAAGTCGCTGGCGGCGATCGAACAGCTCATGCGCGATGCCGTAGCACTGGATCGAGCGGGCGTGGCCTTTCTGGTTCTCGAAGGCATTCCCCGCGAAGTCGCAGCCATGATTACGGCCGAGGTCTCGACTCCGACCATCGGCATTGGTGCCGGCCCGGAGTGTGACGGCCAGGTGCTGGTCTTCCACGACATCCTGAACCTGACCTTTATTCCTCACGCCAAGTTCGTTCGCCGCTACGGGGACGCAGCCGCGCTCATCACTGATGCCGTGCACGCCTTCCGGGAGGACGTAGTCTCGCATCAGTATCCAGCAGATCGCGAGTCGTACCATTTGTCCAAGGAAACACAGCAAGCGCTGGAGACTGTGCTCGAACGCAAACGGGGGATGCGTCGATAGTAAACTGCTGAAATGAGATATTTGTGCCTAGGTGCTTTGGCCTTGAGCTTTGCCCTGCTTGCTTCCTGCTCCAAGCCGCCAACAGCGCCAGAGGATACGGCTGCGCCGACCAGTCCGGAAGCGCGAATTAAACAAATTCCGCCCGCGGACCCACAAAAATATGCTGGCATGCGCGACATGAAAGCCTGGCGAAATCCGTACTTGATCGTCAGAGTCGACGGAGTTGGACTGCTGGACGTTGGCGACAACCTACAGCAGATCCTCGACCCAGATAAATTGCCCGAGGCGCTTGCCAGTCTTCCTCTGTCGGCATGGCCTTACGGGCGCGTAGTGGCAATTCAAGAGTCTAGCGTGGCGGGGTCTGAGGAGGACAAAGCCCGGTTTCGAAGAAACAGAGCCTTAGTCGCAGGAGCGCTGGAAAGCATGCAGGTGCTCATTAACTGGGTGCCGTCCGCCTGAGATCGCACAAATCGCCGGGGCAATGAAAATCTGCAGGACCATCGACGACATGCGCGTCGCTTCGCGCGAGGCGCGGCAGACAAAGAAGCGCTTGGGCTTCGTCCCCACCATGGGCGCGTTGCATGAAGGCCATCTCTCGCTGGTGCGTGCAGCCAAGGCAAAGAGTGACGTAGTAGCCGTCTCCATCTTCGTGAATCCTCTGCAATTTGGACCGAGTGAGGATTTGGCCAAATATCCGCGGAGTTTCGAACGCGATCGTGAGTTGCTCGAAAAAGAAGCGGTTGATTTTCTCTTCGCCCCCAAGCCGGAAGAAATGTATCCCGCGGGAGCCGTCACCTATGTAACAGTCGAAGGACTAAGCGAGAAGCTGTGCGGCAAGTCGCGCCCAAGCCACTTCCGTGGCGTGACCACTGTGGTCGCCAAGCTCTTTCACATCGTGGAACCGGACTTGGCCTTCTTCGGACAAAAAGACGCGGCTCAGACCACAATCATCCGCCGTATGGTGCGAGACCTGAATCTGCCAGTCGAGATCATCGCCTGCCCCATCGTGCGCGAGCCCGATGGCCTGGCCATGAGTTCCCGCAACGCGTACCTCAACCCGCAAGAGCGCAAGTCTGCACTGGTTCTGCACCGCGCGCTGACCCAGGTAAAGAATCGATTCGATCAAGGGCAGCGAAACGCCGCCACCCTGACCCAAACAGCTAGAGGAGTGCTGGCGCTGGAATCCACTGTTCGTCTGGACTACTTGGAGATCGTGGATCCCGCCACACTCGATCCCATGCAAGAACTCACCAGCCCAGCGCTCGTCGCCGTGGCCGCCTTTGTGGGAACCACGCGGCTTATCGACAACATCCTTCTGCCGACACCAGGCAGTTGAGAGTCATGTAGGCGCCCCCGCCCGTGCTTTTGCTGCCTGATACTTACCAAGGGATCTGAGCCTGCCCTCCAAGCTTGATTGCGTGGGGACACTTGCGAAGATCTAGCGGACCGCCGAACGGGGCTTCTGAACCTCGACAATCCGCAGCGGTGGAAATGTGAACAGAAAGTCCATCCTGCTGCGCGTGGTCGCAGCTCCGACAGACTTGAACGCCTTCACATAATCCTCGGTATGGATAAAATCGGAAATCACCGCCTTGCCACCCGGCTTGAGCACGCGAATAATCTCGCGGCAAGCTCGCTCGCGTCCTTCTTTGCTTGGGATGTTGTGAATGCACAGGTTGGAAAAGACCACGTCGAAGCTGCCGTCAGCGAAATTCATGGCTGTAGCATCCCCGCTCTGCACGTCAACCCGGTCACGCACGCCTTCGATGTCAGCGTTGCGGACGGTTTTTTCCATTGAGTTTCCGGAGAGATCCTTCTTGCTCCAGATGTCGATGCCCACGGCCTTTCCTGACGTTAACTTCTTGGCCGCGCCAATCATCATCAGGCCGCGTCCGGTGCCGACATCGAGAACCGTTTCGCCGCCCTTCCAATCCACCATCTTCAGCATGCGGTCACGGTGTCGAAACTTTCCCACCTTGGCATACAGGATCATCAGCACCCCGCCGAGGATCAGGCAGATTCCAGGGGCAATTGTCATCCGCCCCAGGATGAAGGTGACCGGCCCGATCTGCAGCGACGGCACAAACCAGCCCAGCAGCAGTACCGCGATCCCGATTAGAATCAGGTTTCGAATAACTCCTGGCGCGTCGATACCATAGTCGGGTTTTGGAGAATTCCGGTACATTTGGAGGCTCGAAAAGCATAAACCACAAAGGACACAAGGTACACGAAGGAATCAATCGGCTGGTCACTTCACAATAGCTAGCCTTTTCGGTCCGGAGACAAATTCATTTCCCGCAATGAGGTACCGCAGAGGGCGTTCGGCCGCCTTGGTGATCCCGATTCGCGGCGTGGTCAGAATTCGACGAACCCGGTATCCGTCATCCGCGACGAACAGATCGGATCGCGCGCCGGTCAGGTCTTTCCCATTATCCCGCTCGCGTGTGATGCCGAACGCCTCCGCCAGCCGGCCCGGTCCACTCGTCAACTTGCGTAGGTCACGAGCTGAGTTGATAGACACGCTTCGTGACCGAGCCATTTGCTCCGTCCCGGACAGCGGTTCGAGTGCGCGAAACAGAATCCCGCCGGCCACCCCATCGGGCAGACAGGAAACATTCAGGCAGTAGTGGTTCCCATAAATGAAATAGACGTAGGCATAGCCGGGCGGCCCGAACAACACCGCATTGCGTGGAGTGCGGCCAGAAAACGAGTGCGCTGCGGGATCATCCACTCCCAGGTAAGCTTCGACTTCCACGATGCGGGCGGTCCGAAGCTGCCTTCCTTCTCTTCGCACCAGCACTTTGCCAAGCAATTCGCGGCTAACCCGTCGCGGGTCACGATCGAAGAACTCACGCGGCAACCGACTTCGAAGCTGAGTGATGGAGGCGGTCAAAATCCAACCGCCGTCGATTCGCGATCTCGCCGAATTCCCGTTTCTGGCGACCAAAAGGGCAGTCTGATCATGGAACTTTCGCTACAAGACTCTGAACCTGATTTTGCCTATTGTGATGGAAAGTCACAGACCCTTCAACCCGTCCACTCACAGGAGAGTCTATGCTCGGCAAAAAGATCGCTTTCGTGTTGTTCCTTTTCGTAACCGCCGCCGTGGCGGACACCCTTCCTTCGGGCACGAAGCTGTCCGTGCGCCTCGACTCGGGGATCAACTCAGGAACCGCCAAGACAGGTCAGACTTTTCACGGGACATTAACCCGCAGCCTGGTAATTAACAGCAAGAGCATCGCCGATGCGGGCGCACCCGTTAAGGGCAAGGTAACCCACGCGAAATCCAGTGGACGCTTGCACGATCCCGGCGAGCTCACGTTACGGCTAACTTCGGTAGAGGTTCACGGCAGAGTTGTTCTCATCTCAACCACCGCTTACCGCGCCAAAGGTAAGAGCCATACCAAGGGTAACGTCGAGAAGATCGGCGGCGGAGCAGCGGCGGGCGCTCTTATCGGTGGGCTGGCAGGAGGCGGAAAAGGTGCCCTGATCGGCACAGCCGTGGGCGCAGGCGCCGGAACCGGAGTCGCAGCAGCGACTGGGAAGGAAGAAGCCTCGGTCCCCGCCGAAGCAGCCCTGACCTTCACGATCACTGCAGCAGCAACGCTGAAATAGGACGAGTCGAACTGACGACAAAGCACGCGGGCCAAGTCTTCCCCCCACGACTAGCGAACTGCGGCCCGCGGCCGGACTCAGGGCGGCGCTCCTAAGGCTAGGACGCGGACCCCTACCCGGATGACGCCGGATCTTCCTCTATCCGCAGGGTGCGATTTTCTATCATCTCCTTGATCTTCGGCGATTCAAGAATGCTGTCGTTCAGCACTGGCATGCTTCCCCCACACGTAATTGTCTCGCCCCCCGGAAGGGTGACGTAGGGGCTAACTTTGTCGTTGAATATTCTCTTCATGGTGGTCTCTCAGGTGTACCTCCCGATTACGTTTCTTAGGGTGTCGATGCTCCGCAGAAAGGGCTCCTTGTACTGCGAAAGCTTCTGGATGGCTTCCGGTGGGACTTCGCGCGGCAGACCGGGGTACGGCTTGAATTGTGCAAGAACGGTATGGATGTCATTGTAGATCGTCGCAGTCACATCTGCGGACAGGTCTGCGCGGTAACGCGTGAAAGGTTTCATAAGCAGGTCATCAGCTTGGCAGATGACCTGCAGGAATTCTTTCTGTGACAACGTGCCGAGGTCCACTTGCTCGTACAACATCCGATAGGCTTTAAGTAATGCCTCCTCTTGAAGACGCGCGTATTCTTTTAGCGTTTCACGACTCTTGATTTTGCGCTTCTCCCGCCGGTTAAGCGCGCGTTTTGCGAAAAAGATAAGAATCGCCGCGGCGATGACCGTGGCCGCAATCGCTATTGGCGGCAGCCCCAGCTCCTTCAAAAGATTGCCAAGCTCTTGCATACCCCGCTCTTCATAACTGAGGCACGCAAACGACGCGCAACTCCTTTCGCGGATAGCCGGGGCGACTGGCCCCACGTGGCTATGGCGCGAAACCAGATTCCTAAGCCGCGCCTTTTGCAGCGTTCTTCAAGTAAGCCAGCACCTCTTCGGCATGGCCTTCGGGCTTCACTTTATGGAAGATGTGTTTGATCTTGCCATCTGGGCCAATGATGAACGTGGTCCGAGCAACCCCCATAACCTTCTTCCCGTACATATTCTTTTCCTGGATCACGCCATAGGCGTTGCAAACCTTCTTGTCGGCGTCGCCCAGTAGCGTAAATGGGAGTCCAAACTTATCTTCAAATTTCTTCAGGGCCTTCGGCTCATCGGGCGAAACTCCGAGAACCACGGCGCCAATCTTCTCGGTTCTTTTGAACGAATCGCGGAACTCGCAGGCCTCGATGGTGCATCCGGGGGTATCGGCCCGGGGATAGAAATAGAGCACCACGTACTTCCCGCGAAAGTCTTTCAGCGAGACCGTCTCGCTATTCTGGTCAGGCAAAGTGAACTCGGGGGCTTTATCATTGATATTGATATCCATGGCTGCCTCTCTTTCTCGATCAACCGCTCGCTCAACGTTATACCGCACCACGCGGTGGCGCGTCATCTCCAGCGTTTTCGTTTTGGGCCTTTTTCTGCAAACCACGCTTCCGCCAAACGGTCTGGGACAGGTTGGGAGTGCGGCGAAGACAAGTAAAGGACCACGAGCCCTGGGTCTGCTTGAACTGACGCCGAATGGCAAAGCCCGCCTGATTCCAATCACCATTCTGATTGACGGCAAATACTACGATGCCAGCGCCTACAAGGCCGCTCCCGTGCCCATGGCCCTGTGGAGCGACACGGTTTATGAAGGGTTGCTCACCGGGGTCTCCCAGGGACTGTTTACGGTGACGGGTGCGCTGCAAAGAAAAGATCCAGGCGATGTGACGGAGTGGATGGCGGAAGGCACCTGGCAGTCGGCAGCATCGTTAAAAGCGAACGTGAAGAAGAAGCCGGTGGCGTCGGAGCCTCGTGGCATGAACGAGGATGAGGGTCCGCCGGTTCTGCGTCGCGGCGGTAGCGACAAGCCCAAGCCGCCGGAACCGCCTGCCGCCTCTGCGACAACTCCTCAGCCGCAGCCTGGCACGTCCCCGGTGGTGACAACGCCGGCTGCGTCGGCATCTTCATCCCAGCAGGAGCCAGCGCAAGACGACAACCCCCCAGAGGATAAAGACCGGCCGATGCTGAAACGAGGTAAAGCCGCCACATCTACACTGGCAACTCCGAACCCAGCGGCTGTGACCTCGGCGAAAACGTCTGCGCCTGCTCCGTCCACAGCTCCATCAAGCACGGCGACGCCGTCCGGCGTCTCGTCCGCAACCCAGGCAGCAAACCAAAGCCAGCTCATCCCCGCGATCTCGGATGCGCACAGCCCTGAACTCATCCCGTACGCCTATGTTATGAAACCCGAGGAGGAGCAGCAGTTCCGCCAGACG
Organism: uncultured Acidobacteriota bacterium; assembly: GCA_963820925.1. Classification (GTDB taxonomy): domain Bacteria; phylum Acidobacteriota; class Terriglobia; order Terriglobales; family Acidobacteriaceae; genus JABDBE01. The sequence goes on along the minus strand of CAWGBX010000006.1, from coordinate 389,058 downwards.
ATGCTGGCCATGGCGGCGGACGAAGTGCGAGCCCGCGCCGGGCAACCAGCATCGGCAAGTGGAGTAGTTTCGCAGAAGGCTCGCGCTTCGTCACAGCGCAACAAAACCGTGGGAGGAAAGCTGGTGCAGCCTATTTTTGAAGACGTGCAGCTTCGGGTTTTTGATCTGGGCAACGTCAACGAGCCCGAACTGATCCTGACGGCAAAAGCCCGAATGCCGCAGCGCTCCGCCGGAAAGGAAACCAGCCCTGCTGCCCAAAATCAAAATAAAGACCTGCAATACATGATCACCCTGGTAGCCCGCGGAGATGTGAACGGCGATTTTCACAAGGCGATGGCGAATATCACCGACACCCAGCATCTGGATGCGATCCCCAGGCTCGACCTGATCGACGCTGTCGACGTCGACGGAGACGGGCGCGGTGAGCTGCTCTTCCGCGAGGTTTCTCAGGCAGGCAGCGCATTCGTAGTGTACCGCGTGATCGGAGATCGCCTGTACCCGCTGTTTCAAGGCGTACCCGGACAGTAGCGCCGGTACAAACTAACCCACATACAGAGCGAGGACCACGACGCCGGGTGCCCGCTCCTTGCGTTTTCTTGCAAGGGGCGGGTGCATGGCCCATCTTTGACCTCACCATTCGCCACGCAACGCGAAGTATGGACGCGAGATTCCCGATCTGGAACCAGGTCCGCAACCCGCTCCGCTTTCTTGTTGACCTCGCGCTGTCAATTGTGATAATATAACACGTGCATAGGTTATCTATAAGAGAATCTACGATCTTTGACAACTTGCGCCCTTCCGTTCCAATCCAGAACGGAACTTCGGGCGGACACCACCATAACTTCCATGTTTCCAAGATTTTGCCTGTAACTACCATAAGAACCATAGATCTAGGAGGCAGTGAAAATCCCGACTCTTTGTTTTCTAGATTTTGCGCAGATGAGAGAGTTTTTTTGAAGAGCAAATTCAGCGTCAGGTCGTAAATCCGTCCAATATGGGAAAGGCGGCAGCGGTTTTTGGGAGCCAGACTATTTCTGCGTCGCGACTAGTTGGCCGTTCTCGACCTTGATGTCGCCGACGTCATCGGGCAGTTTCAAGCGGTCGTGTTGTTCCATAAGCTTTTTCTGCAGGGCGCCGCTGACTAGGGATAGCGGGACATTCAAGTCGCCCACCTTGAATTCGGTCGGATCAAAGGTGGCGTAGCCATCTTTGGAACCGAGGTGTCCGGCCAGGGTGACATAAACATCCTTGCCGCCAATCTGGGTGACAAACTGGCCGCGGGCGACATCACCGTCGAAATTGACTTTGTAGTCCTTCACCTCAGGCTCGCCCTGTCCCATCACCGCATCGGGCGAAGCGGGAACCGTCGTGGGCAGGCCTGGGCTGGTCTGGGGAGTCGTCGCAGCTGACGCCGGAACGGTCGCGGGAAGCGCAGCGGCTGCCTGAGCTAGCGCGGCGGTGATTTCGTCGGAATTGAAGCGAACCTGTGCGGGGGCCTGGCCCGGATCTTTGGGCTGTTCCAACTGCTCCAACTTTTTCTCCAGGGACTGGACATTCGCAGCTGCGGCTGCTGGTGACTGCGAGGGCGCCACGGGCTGCGGTTTTTTCAGTACGAGAAATATGGCGATCAAGGACGCGGCCAGAGTGGCGACGCTGATAATACGGTCAAGCTTCCATTTCATGCACTCATCTCCCTGGCATCCTTAGAGTCTATGTTACCGATGAGGGCCGACCGATTCAGGTGACGGAAGGCATGGTCCCAGGGTGACTTTGGCAAGAGACCTGACCTGAACTGCTCCCGACGCTCAAGGAGCTTTCCTGACCGGCATGCCTTGCGCCTAGTTTGAGTTTTGAGCGGGTTTGACGATGGCGACGGAACCGGGGGTCCAGAAGTAATGTCCTTTGCACAGGACACACTCCGCGTCTAGTTGATCGTCCTTGGTGTTGAACTGGAGTGACACATCGCTCTCTTTTTCGTTGGTCACCATCAGATTCAGGTTCTCGCAGCGGGTACATCGTACGAAAGCGGACTCGCCCGGATTTAGAGTCAAAATGTACATAGCAATGCAACTTTATGGATGAGGGATTTCACACGTTAGTTGCTTGTCCATCGGCCACAGCAATCTCAGGGACGATGCGGCGAGCATAAATGGGAACGTCAAGCAGCAAATCCAATGAAAGCTAAGACCCCTCCCTTGTGGAAGGGACTTCGTACCTGGGAGGAGATACTTTGGTTATTCTACTACGGCTTTATCTCAGATGAATCTTACTTTGGTTGATCCAGACTGATGCCGCCCGGGGCTGATGCCTGCTTTTCGGCCTTCGCTCTTTTTGCGGCCATGGTTTTGTCGACCCATTCATCCGCCGTCTTCAGATCCGCCGCGCGCGCGGCGGGATCGTCGCATTCGACGTCCGCCTTCTCGCGATACATCAAATTCAAGTAGGCCATGGCGTCGTCGTAGTCCGGGCGCAACTCCAGCGCCTTCTTCAGCGCGTTAATACCATCTTCAATGTTGGCGGAGTTCTTTTGCTTGAGTTCATCGCAAAGTTTCTTTTGATTCTTGTCCTTGGGATTCAAGGGCTCGTCCGGTTTCAGCCCCTGTTTGGCGCGTTCTTCCATGCGCGGCTGATAGGTCTGGGTCCAGTCCACCACTCCAATCGAGTAATACGAATCCGGGTCCGAAGGATCCGCTTCTGCCACTTTGAGGTTCGCTTGTTTGGCCTGGTCCAGCTTCTTCATATTGAAATAGAGAGAGGCAATACCCTTGAGGCTGGTGATCTTCTGATCGCGGCTCGGATTCGCCGCCAGCACTTTCTCGTATTCATCGATCGCTTGCTGGCCGATGCGGTTGTTGTCTTCCGCGTCCACGCCGGGGATGTACTGGTTTGCCAAGGCTGTCGCCAAATATAGGCGTGCATTCACCAGGGCGGGATCCAGCGAGACCGCCTGCTGGAAATGACTGATGGCCTCTTCGAACTTGCCGCTCTTGTAGGACCCCACGCCCTTGTTGAGTTGGTCACGCGCCCTGAGCTTGTCGCAGCCGGCGGCAGACAGCAATATTAAACCCACCGCCATGAGTGCCAGCACCCGCACGCTTATTTTCATTGCCTTATTAGTCTCCTCGCCAGGAATCCCCGGGATCTGACAAAACTTGAGCCAACGCAGGACTGCATCTGGCGCAGCCGGTTTCAGATGATACCCAGCAGACGCATGTAGATGTTTGTTCCGAACTTTGGTCTGGAACCTGTAAACGAAAAACTCCCGCCCTCGAGCCTAACCGCCAGCTTCGATTTTGGCGGTGATCAGGCCAACCTTGTCCACGCCCGCAGCGTGTGCAAGGTCGATTACACTCGCGACATCAGCAAACGGAACATTGTCGTCACCCTTGACGAACATTACCTTTTCGGCGCGGGTTTTGAAAATATCAGTCAGGCGTCCCTGCAGACCGTCCCAGGTCGTATCTTCCTGGTTGATTTTTACTCCCGGCTCCTGGCCAGGTCCGCGATCGATCAACTGCACCACGATGGTGCGATCAGGGGTATTGTTCTTGGGTGCGTTCGGCGGCGGCGGCTGCGGCACGAGAGCGTCCAGTCCCTTGGGCTGTGGAGGGTTGATGACCATGAAAATAATAATCAACACAAGGAGCACGTCGATCAGCGGAGTAACGTTCATGTCTGCGTTCTGGCCCCCGCTGGCGCCAACTGCCATACTCATATAGATATCCTCCGATGCTAGGCTATTGCCCGCCAGCAGGCGGTGGTGGTGGAGCGCCGCGTCCAGTCTTTTTCTGATCCGTCAACAGACCCAACTGGTCTACGCCGGCAGACCGGACGTTGTCCACAACGGCAACCACCGCGCCAAATTTAGCGCGGGCATCCGCCTTCACATACACTCGCTTATCCTGCTGGCTGGCGAGGCGGTCTTTCACTTTTTGTGTCAGCAGGTCCACCGCGATCTTATCGCTTCTGAAGTAAACCGTGCCATCGCGCATGACCGAAACCACCATGGCGTCTTCTTTTTCGGCATCCGGCATGCGCTCCGGATTATTTACCTGGGCCAAGTCCACGCTCACACCGTTCTGCAGCATGGGAGTGATCACCATGAAAATGATCAACAGCACCAGCATCACGTCCACCATGGGCGTGACGTTGATGTTCGAGTTGACCTTGGCACCTTCGTTTCGCTTTGCAATCGCCATAAAGGATCCAATCTCCTCCGTACCCGCAGTTCAGTTCCGGATGGGAGGTTTCCGGCGGCGGGCAAACCCCGACGCCGGATCAGCAGCAACTCTTGTCCACCAAGCCCCGTCCTGCTTCAAGACCTAGGGCCGGCGGGCAACGCCGCGGCGCTTCAGGAAGTAATCGATCAGTTCGCTCGAAGAGTTATCCATCTCCACGTCGAACGCTTCCACGCGGCCGGTCAGATAGTTGAACATCATAACCGCCGGGATGGCGACGAACAATCCGACAGCCGTGGTGACCAGGGCTTCCGAAATACCGCCCGCGACCGCGCCCAAGCCGGTGGTCTTGCTGGTAGCAATTTCGCGGAATGCATTCAGAATACCGACCACCGTGCCAAACAGGCCCACGAAGGGCGCGGTTGAGCCGATCGTAGCCAGACCGCCAAGTCCGCGCTTCAATTCGGCGTGCACGATGGCTTCGGTGCGCTCCAGTGCGCGCTTGGAGGCCTCAATGGTCTCACCCGGGATTTCTCCGCTTTCCTGGTGGGCACGGAACTCCATCAGGCCGGCGGTGACAACCTTGGCCAGATGGCTTTTCTTGTTGCGCTCGGCGACTTTGATGGCTTCATCAATCTTGCCATCGCGGAGCGCGCCCGCTACCGCAGGAGCGAAGGCCCGCGATTGTTTTCGCGCCGCATTGAATGCCATGGCACGGTCAATCATCACGCCGATGGACCATCCAGACATGATGAACAGGATTACTACAACGATTTTCGCCAGGATGCCCATCTGTTTCCATAGCGAAATCGGGTCGAACCCCACCGCACCTTGATCTTGGAAAAGCCAGATGGCAGTAGTGGTCATGTGGCTCAGGGTATGAACAGCTAGATTGGCGACGAACATGAGTTGCTTCTCCCTCCTCGGAACTGGTTGAACCGTGTCAAATAATCTCGGTTAAAAAAAATACGATCATTCGGGAATGCAAGTGTACACTTCATCGGGCCGCGTTTAAAAGTCTCCTGCCTGCCCTCACACTTCCCTGCGCTTATCCTCCGGACAGGGTAAAGTTCACCGTAATCTGCGTTTCCACCTCGACCGGTTCGCCGTTGAGAATATACGGCTTGTACTTCCACTGCTTGACGGCTTCGATGGCAGCGGGCGCGAGCATGGGATGGCCGCTGATCAGATGCAGATTCTCGATGGTTCCGTCCTTGCTGATCTCGGCTTGCAGCAGCACACTTCCTTGGATGCGTGCTTGCCGGGCCAAAGGTGGATAGTTCGGCTGAATCTTTCGGATTAGAAGTCCCTGGGTGACGCCTTGGGACACGCGTACGCGCTGCGGTGTGGCGACTTTGGGCACGGCTACGGGCGTCGAACTGATAATGCCGCCGATGACGCCGCCCATTTGTCCACCGGGGATGCCTCCGGGAACACCGCCCACTACACCGGCCGACATCACCGGCGGTGGCGCCTCATCTTCCTTAATCATCTGTACTTTTTCTGGAATCTTGGTGGGGGTGCGCAGTTGCCCGTTAACGATGTCCGTCTGCACCTGCTTCACAATCTTGATCGGAGCCGCGGGTGGCGGCGGAGGCGGTGGGGGCGGGGGCGGCGCAACCAAGAAAGTCATCAGCTGCGTCTTGGGCAAAGCTTCGGTGAACAGCAGCGGGATTAACACCAGTATTCCGACCAGAACGGCCTCAAGAACAAAGGAGACGATCGTCCAAACACCCCTCTTCGTCTTGAGCCTCCCACCGGACTCGATCAGGCTGTCTTCAAACATAAGGTTTCTCCTACTAAACCCCAACTACCTCTTAGACACCGCCTGCGCCCTATTTGCTCCCGGCACGCGTCTGTCGCGATGACCAAATCGAAAACCGGACGATACTACCTCAAATCCCGGCCAATCACAAACTTAAACATGCCATGCCAAGCTGGAGCGGGATTAGGCCTTAGCCTTCAGCTTTTCCCGGCGATTTGCTTCCTTGGCTACGGGCACCATAACTGGCGGTTTGCCCCGACCCGACCGCCAATCCTGATAGGCCACTAGAATTGGCGCCGCAATGGCGATCGACGAATAGGTTCCGATCAAGATACCGATTACCAGGGCAAAAGAGAAGCCCTTCAGCACTTCGCCACCGAAAAGATACAGAGCCAAGACTGTCAGGAATGTTAAACCCGCTGTCAAGATGGTCCGGCTCAGGGTTTGGTTGATGCTGCGGTTGACGATGTCCGACAGCTTCTCTCGCCGCATGAGCTTCAGGTTTTCCCGGATGCGGTCGAAAACAACGATGGTGTCGTTGTTGGAATACCCAATCAGGGTCAGAATGGCGGCGATTACGGTTAACGATATCTCTTTGTTCAGAAGGGAAAACGCACCGACTGTGATCAATGTGTCGTGGAACACTGTGACCACGGCAGCGACGCCGTATATCCATTCAAAGCGGAAAGCCAGATAAATCAACATGCCGGCAAGAGAGTAAACCGCAGCAAGCAACGCCTGCTTGCGCAGCTGCGCTCCCACTTGCGGTCCAACGATTTCCACGTTGCGTACACCGAAAGTGGAGAGGAAAAAGCCGTCCGGCAGCGAGGCTACCACCGCGGGATCGGCTGCGGCTTTCAGTTCGTCCAGGGAATGCAGCACGCCACCTTTCACTTTGTCGCGGTAGTCAACGATCGCCTGAGCCTGGGCCGTATATCGCTGTTCCGCATCGGTGCCCAGGCGTAGTGGATCCTTCTGCATGAGATAGTTCTTGATGGTCAGGAAACTGGAATTGTTCAGATCCTGCTTATCGGCAGGCGCATTCGACTCCAGTGCATTAATGATTTGGGTCTTGCTCCGATCAAGCGCCTGCTCGCTGGTCTCCTGCTCGGAGACATCAATGAGGACTTCGTTGCTCCCGGGCGAACCGTAGCTCTGGATGCGGGCATTGTGCAAGCCGGCGCGATCCATGGCGGCGCGGATGGCATTGTTATCTGGTGCCTGGGCGAACTTCACATAGACGAGCGTGCCGCCGCGGAAGTCTACGCCGTAGGGAATCCCGTGCCAGAACAGCATGGAAAACACACCCGCCACGCTGAAGACCAGCGAAAAGGCGAGGAAGTACCACTTCTTGCCGAGGAAATCTATGTTTGGATTGCGAAAAAATTCCACGCCGCTTAGAACTCCTTTTCTTTGGCTCCGGTGCTCTACATTTCAACGAGAGGTCCGGGGCTACCTTCGTACTTCCACTATCCGATGCTTAACGCTTCGCCGCGCTGCTTGCGTGTCAGCAACCAGTCGAAGATCACGCGCGATACGAAAACAGCCGTGAACAAATTCGCGAACAGACCGAAACTGAGCGTGACGGCGAAGCCCCGCACCGGACCGGTACCAAAGAGGAACAGGATGATTGCCGAAACGATGGTGGTAACGTGGGTATCCACGATTGTGATCCAGGCATGGCCGAAGCCTTGCTCCACCGCCGACGGCGGCGTCTTCCCGTTGCGCAGTTCCTCGCGGATGCGCTCAAAGATCAGTACATTCGAGTCTACGCCCATGCCGACAGTCAAGATGACTCCTGCGATTCCCGGCAGTGTCAGGGTCGCGCCGCTGAAACCGAGGAAGCCGAGGAGAATGATCAGGTTCAGGATCAGGGCGATGTCCGCGTTGATTCCGGCGGCATGGTAGTAGACCAGCATGAAGATGAGCACAGCTAACATGCCGATCACAGCCGCCGTAACTCCTGCGCGAATCGAATCGCTACCCAGCGACGGACCCACGGTGCGCTCCTCGAGATATTTGATACCGGCAGGCAAGGCGCCTGAGCGCAGGATCATGGCGAGGTCTTTGGCTTGCTGCTCTGTGAAGCGCCCATTAATTACGCCTTGATCGTGGATCTGGTCTTTGATGACGGCAACTTCCTGAACCTTGTTGTCGAGCACGACGGCGAGATTATCGCCGACATGGGCGCCGGTGAAGTTGGCGAAACGACGGCCGCCTTCGCCGGTCAGAGTGAAACTAACCGAAGGCTGTCCGTTCTCGTCTCGGGACTGGTCCGCGGCGCGCAGGTCGCGGCCGGTCACTGCTGAAGCGCGGGAAATCAGATACCAGGCCTGCCCACCGTCGCTTGCACCAATGCTGTGACCACCCGGCATCAGCACCTGATCCGGCGGCAAGACTCCGCCTTTGTCCTGCAAGGCTTGCTGCTCGCTGGGGTAAGGTCCGCCGAAAGATTGCCGGATTTCGAGCATCGCGGTGGACTGCATGATGTCCTTCACTCGCGCAGGATCGTCCACGCCCGGCAATTGCACCAGAATCTGATACTGCCCCAGCCCATGCTCTTCGATGATGGGCTCGCTCACACCCAACTGGTCAATGCGGTTTCTGATGGTCTCGATCGCCTGGGTCACGGCGCGGTTTTTCAGGTCGGCCAGGGCCTGCGGTTTCATGGAAACGGTCCAGGTGTTTTCCGCGCCCGAGGTCAGGTTGTATTCGGGAAGGCGATCTTGCACGATGGAGAGCAAATCGGACCGGGATTCTGGCGGCACTCCCTTCAGCACAATCTTGTCGGGATTGTTCACCGGATCGGGTTTGCTGATTTCGGAGTAGTTGATCTTGCGCGCCCGCAAGTCCGCCTTGAGGCGCTCGGCTGCGTTGTCCGAATCGACATTGACAGCATCATTCACTTGCACCTGAAGAATCAGGTGAGTGCCACCCTTAAGGTCGAGCCCCAGGTGAATGCGGTTTTGCATTGCTGCCAGCAGCCCGCTGCCCGACCATCTTTCCGGTATGCCAAAGATGCCGAACAGGAAAAACAGCAGCGTGGCGACGATAACAATGAGTTTCCAGCCCAGATTCTTATTCATGAAGAATGATTTCCGATTGCAAATTGAAAATCCTTAAGTCTCATTTCGCCGTTTCCTCTGGCGTGGTCACCGAGGCGACCGAGCCCCGGCTCACTTCGATCCGCAAATTGTCCGGAGGAACCCGCAGGTGGATGTACTCATCCTTGAGCGCAACGATAGTGCCTCGCAGGCCTCCGGTGGTCACAATCTTGTCCCCGGTTTTCAAATCGTTGAGCATGGCCTGCCACTTCTTCTGGCGTCGCTGCTGCGGCATGATCAGCAGGAAATAGAAAATGGCGAAAATAAAGATGAGCGGAGCAAACCCCAGCCATCCCGCCGAACCACCGCCTAGTTGAACTGCCAATAAGTGCTGAACACTCATAAGAGGACTAGAAAACCGTTTCCGCTAAATAATTCAGGACTACGCCGAAGGGCGCAATCGCCGTTTGCAATTTTACCGCTGGAGTTCTCGCGCTGTGAGGCCGGAGATTCCTTCAGCTTCGGACACGAACCGGGGATGCCGAGCTATGGTTTCGGTCGAGACTGGACACACGAAGAACCAGTCTCTTTCCCAAGTAAAATAGAATGACGCACCGCTCGCATAGTGTCAAGGTAGAAGCTCAGATTGTGGACGGTATTTAGGACTTGGGCCAGAACCTCATTGGAAGCATACAGGTGACGCAAATAGGCTCGGGAGTAGCGCTGGCAGACCCGGCAGCCACAATTTGGATCGAGCGGAGCCTCGTCGCCCGCGTACCGCGCCTGTTTGATCGAGATTTTCCCCTCTGACGTAAACAGCAACCCATGCCGCGCAGCTCGCGTGGGCAGCACACAATCCATCATGTCAATGCCTAGATTGGCGTATTCGACGATTTCTTCGGGCGTGCCGACTCCCATGAGGTACCGCGGCTTATCGGCAGGCAGATGTTCGAGGGTGGACTCGACGACCTCGCGGGTCAGGGCTCGCGGCTCACCCACGCTCAGGCCGCCGATGGCGTAACCGGGAAACCCGATTTCAATAGTTCGCTCGGCGGATTCTTTTCGCAGGGCCAGGTCCATGCCGCCTTGCACGATGCCGAAAAGAGATTGCGTCGCGGCTGTCCCCACGCGATTTCTCCAGGGCACTTCATGTTTATGTGCTTCAAAGTGCCTTTTGCTTCTCTCGGCCCACCGCAGGGTCAGCTCCATCGACGCACGCATCCGATCCTGATCCGCCGGGTACTCGGTGCACTCGTCGAACGCCATGATTATGTCCGCGCCCAAGCCAATTTGTGATTCCATCGCGCTTTCCGGGCTGAAGAAATGCGAAGACCCATCCAAATGGGAACGGAACGTCACGCCCTCTTCGGTGACTTTGCGCAGATCGGTCAGGCTGAACACCTGGAAGCCGCCCGAGTCGGTGAGAATCGCGCGTGGCCAGGACATGAAGCGATGCAGTCCGCCCAACTTGCGGACTTGCTCGACTCCCGGGCGCAGGTAGAGGTGATAGGTGTTTCCTAGAAGGATCTGAACCCCGAGCTCTTCGAGAATATCTTGCGAGACACCTTTTACCGAGGCCAAGGTTCCGACGGGCATGAAGACTGGGGTTTCCACTTCGCCGTGAGGCGTGATCAGGCGGCCGGTACGGGCAGGACCGGAAGTGGCCGAAATCTCGAATAACAATAACTTAGACACTACTTGGCATTCTAGCGAATCAGGGCACAGAGGAAGGGCAATTGAGATGGAGCACAATATGTTAGGGGCGTATCTCAACCGCCGTTCCCACGGGCACCAGTACCCAAATTTCTTCTATCTCTTCATCGGTCACCGCAATGCAGCCGTCTGTCCAATCCACTTGGCGATGTAAGCTGCCCAGCCAGCCATAATTCTTGCCCACGCCGTGTATCTCGATGCCGCCGCCCGGGCTGACGCCCAATCTGCTAGAGCGTTCCCGATCAACTTGATTCGGATAAGAAATATGCAGTGCACGATGGAACTGGCTGTTGGCGTTTTTCGAATCGACCGTGTAATGGCCTTCAGGAGTTTTATGATCGCCAGCCTTCTCCTTGGGACACGATCGGTTGGCGTCCCAACGCAACCTTGTAGGTTTTGAGTACCTTCGTGCCGTTCATCAACGTCAACGAACGCGCTGACTTCACAATTACTATTTGAGTAGCCTTTGGTGAGATGTCAGACGCATCGGGATAGAAACTTCGCGCATTGGGAGCAAGCGCAGTGACGAGCAGAAAAGTTTGGACCAGACTCGCGGATAGTTTCATTCAGTCGCCATAAAGAAATTCAAGCGGGGTTGCCACGAGTCTAATATCCAATCTCGCGAATTTCTGCGGAGATTCTGCCACGCACGACGACAAGCCGGCCCACGCTTACCGCCAGCTTGAACCGTCTTGGTCCCGCACTTCCGGGATTGAAATAGAGCACGCCGTTCTTCGATTCTTGCTTGGGCACGTGGCTGTGTCCGTAGACGACGGCTGCAAATTTCGCCACTTCTGGCTTCAAGTCGAGGTCTTGAAGACGGTGTAGCACATAGATGGACACTTCGCCGATCTCAAGCACATTCGTGGTGGGGAGTCTCTGCGCCCATGCCCCGTGATCAACGTTGCCACGCACCGCGGTTACCGGCGCGATTGCGGCTAGCTTATCGAGAATCTGCGGATCGCCAACGTCGCCAGCGTGGATAATGTAATCGGACCCTTGCAAAGCGGCAACGGCCTCGGGGCGGAGCAGGCCGTGCGTGTCAGAGATGACGCCGATGATCACTGTCTGATTCTAATTGGCCCGTCCGACCGGGCGAGGACGCCCGTCTCCATTTTTGGGCTCAGCCGTTTGCTAATTCTTTGGCACGCTGCGCGGCTTTTACTACGGCCTTGATCAGCGTTACCCGCAGCTTGCCTTCTTCGAGTTCGAGAATGCCGTCGATGGTGCAGCCGGCGGGAGTCGTCACCGTATCTTTCAGTTGTGCGGGATGCTCGCCGGTTTCGAGTACGACCGTGGCTGCCCCCAGGGTGGTTTGCGCAGCCAGAAGCGTGGCAACATCGCGCGGCAGGCCAACTTTCACTCCTGCCTCGGCGAGCGATTCCAAAATAATATAAATGTAAGCTGGTCCGCTCGCGGATAATCCGGTCACGGCGTCCATTAATTTTTCGTCGACGACCACGGTCCTGCCCACGACTCCGAACAGCATGCTGGCAATCTCCAGGTGCTGCGCCGTGGCAAACTTTCCCTTGCACAACGCAGTCATGCCACAACCCACCACGCACGGAGTGTTCGGCATGGCGCGCACTACCGGCACGGCGCGCTTCAAGACCCGCTCGATGCGGCTGGTCGGGACCGAAGCGGCTACCGAGATGATGATCTGATTCTTGGTCACGCTGGGACGGATTTGTTCCACTACCTGATCGACAATCTGCGGCTTCACGCACAGCAGAATGATGTCCGCGTTGCGAGCGGCGGCGCGGTTGTCGGTGCTGACGGAAATTCCCAGCTTCTTACTGAGGGTGCGGGCTTTTTCCTCGTGCTGGACGGTGGCGACGGTCGTCTTGCTGGAAAACAGTTGTTTTTCCAGAAGTGCTTTGAGCAGGATTCCGCCCATCTTTCCGGCGCCCAGGACGGCTACGCGTTTCTTTGAAAAGTCAGATGGCATGATGAATTCGGCTCCAGGCCTTCTGGCGAGCTTTGCTCGCCTGGACAGCCGAGAGCGGCCGTCCCCACGTGATCTATAGCGTCGGAGATTTCTCTGCGATCAGCTTCTTGATTTTCTCCACGAACTCGGCGGCGGGCATGTCCTCGGTCTTTTCTTTGCCGCGAATGCGGACGTTTACTTTGCCAGCCTCGGCCTCTTTGTCCCCGACTACCAATAAGAATGGGACCTTCTGCATGGCGTGCTCGCGGATCTTGGCATTCATCTTTTCGTTGCGGGCATCGACTTCGACGCGCACGCCGACGGCCTTGAGTCTGATCAGCGACTTTATTCGCGTAATCAACATGTCGCTCGGCAATCGGAATCATCACCGTCTGGACGGGCGAGAGCCACACCGGGAACGCGCCGGCGTAGTGCTCGATGAGCACGCCGAAAAAACGCTCGATCGATCCAAACAGCGCGCGATGCACCATCACTGGCTGTTTGCGCGTGCCGTCTTCGGCGACGTATTCGAGGTTAAAGCGCTGCGGCAGATTGAAGTCGACCTGGACGGTCGAAAGTTGCCATAGCCGCCCGATTGCGTCCACCAGCTTGATGTCGATCTTCGGTCCATAAAACGCTGCTTCGCCGGGAATCACCTTGTATTCGATATTCCGCTGCTTAAGCGCATTTTCGAGCGAGCGGTTGGCCATGTTCCACTGATCTTCCGATCCCAGAAAATTCTTGCGGTCATTCGGATCCCAGGTGGAGAGCTCGGTCTGGAACTGGTCGAAGCCGAAGACTTTCAGCACCTCGAGCGCAAAGTCCAGGCAGCCCCCAACTTCTCGTTCGATCTGTTCCGGGGTGCAGAAGATGTGGGAGTCATCCTGGGTGAAGCCGCGCACCCGCAACAGTCCATGCATCACGCCCGAACGCTCGTAGCGATAAACCGTTCCCAGTTCGCCGAGGCGCACGGGGAGATCGCGATACGACTTCAGCGAGTCTTTGTAAATCAGAATGTGCCCCGGACAGTTCATGGGTTTCAGACGATATTCCGCATCGTCGAGTTCCATGGAATCGAACATGTTTTGCGAATAGTAGCCTTCGTGGCCGGAAACGTGGAACAGTTGCCGCCGCACCACATGCGGGGTGTAGACGAGCGAATATCCGCGCTTGATGTACTCCGAGCGCATCCAGTCTTCCATCTCTTTGCGAATGATTCCGCCCTTGGGATGCCAGAAAATCAGTCCCGGTCCGGCGAGTTCCTGGATGGAGAATAAATCGAGCTGCTGTCCGAGCACGCGATGGTCGCGTTTCTTAGCTTCTTCCTGCTTGTTGAGGAAGTCGTCGAGGTCTTTCTTCGAGAAAAATGAAGTCCCGTAAATGCGCTGCAGTTGCGGATTCTTCTCGTCGCCAAGCCAATAGGCGCCTGCGATGCTGAGCAGTTTAAAGGCCTTGATTTTGCCAGTCGAAGGAATGTGCGGTCCGCGGCAGAAATCGGTGAACTTGCCGGTGCGATAAAGCGAAATCTTTTCATCGGGCTTGGTGAACTGCTCGATGAAATGGCATTTCATGAAGTCGCCTTCTTTTTTGAACTCCTCCAGCCCCTGCTCGCGAGGCAGGAACTCGCGCGCGTAGGGAATGTTCTGCTGGACAAGCTCCTGCATCTTCTTCTCGATCTTTTGCAGATCTTCCGGAGTAAACGGAGTGGGACGATAGAAGTCGTAGAAAAATCCGGTTTCGGTGGCAGGACCGTGCCCGAGCTTGGTTTCCGGGAAAAGCTCAAGGACCGCCGCCGCAAGCAGGTGGGCAGACGAATGCCGGTAGACTTCGAGCGCCTCAGGATCGCGATCAGTCAGGATGCGAAGATCGGTGTCTTTCTCCAGCGGCCGGGCGAGATCGATGAGGTCGCCGTTGGTCTTCGCCACGAGCGCAGCATCGGCCAGCCGCTGGCCGATAGACTTGGCGACATCGAGGGCAGTGCCGCCCTTGGGTAGTTCCTTGACGCTCCCATCGGGGAGCTTGACATGAATATTGTCTGCCATAGGATTCGGTTCCAGTATAAAGCACGCAGGGGCGGACGGCCTCGTCCGCCCGACCGTGCAAAGCGCCGCAGTTCCGCGACCATGTCGCTGTCAATCTTCGCCGGGTGCGCCCGGACGAGGCGTCCGGGCTACATGAGTTTTGAGCCAGCCTTGACCGCTCCTCGACTTCAAATTTAAGCTGGCATCTCACCTCTTGCTGGTTCTTACGTCTATCAGATTGGCCCGCCGCACCCTATTTGAACCCAAGTGGAAGGATAACGATGAATCATAAGAAAACCGTCGTGCCGTTGTTTGCAGTTGTATTCGCTTTATGTGTGGGAACTGCCATTGCTCAAGCGCAGGCACCCGTCCCGGGCGCTTCCAGTTTGCTGGCCGGAACTCCCGAATCTTTCCTGGCATCCTGCCGCAGTGACCTGGAATTGACGAAGAAGCAAGTCGCAGCCATCAAGGCGACCAAGTCTCCCCGCGACGCCATGGCAACTCTGCAAGCTTTCGACACGACCATCCTGATTGCGAGCGACGCGGCTGCCCGCGCTGGCCTTGCCGAACAGGTGCAGCCGTCCAAACCGTTTCGCGATGCCGCGCAAGTCTGCGAACAGGAAGCCAGCCAGTTGCTGACTGACATCTCGCTCGATAAGGAGATGTACAACGTCCTGGCCTCGCTCGATGGCTCGAAGCTTGACAGCGCCGGCACTTATTTCTTGCGGACATCGCTGCGCGACTATCATCGCTCCGGCGTCGATCGTGACGATGCCACGCGGGCGCAGATCCGGCAGCTTCAGGATGAGTTGGTAAAAATCGGTCAGGAATTTGAGCAGAACATCCCGGCGGATGTGCGCACGTTACAAGTGGACCCGTCGCAGTTGGCCGGCCTTCCAGAGGACTTCAAGCAAGCCCACAAGCCAGACGCCTCCGGCAAAGTGACGCTCAAAACCGACAACACCGATTACATACCCTTTCAAGAATATGCCACGAATGAAGCGGCTCAGAAGGCTTTCTACGAACTCTATACTCAGCGTGCGTACCCCAAGAACATCGAGGTTCTGTCACGCTTGCTGCAAAAGCGTTATGAACTGGCGACCGTGTTGGGCTATCCCGATTGGGCGGCTTACGTCACCGAAGACAAGATGGTCGGGACCAAGCAGAATGCCGCCGATTTCATCGAGAAGATTACGACAGCCTCGCAGGCCGGGTCGCAGCGGGATTATGACCAACTACTCGCCTACAGACGGCGCCAGGAGCCGAACGCTACTACGGTTGACATTTGGAACTACCACCATTTCCTGCATGAAGCGACCATTGAGAAGTATGGATACGACTCTCAGGCAGTGCGTCCGTACTTCGAATACTCGCGCGTTCTACAAGGAATCCTCGACCTTACCAGCCAGATGTATGGCATCACTTACAAACGCGTAACTACGGCGCAGGTCTGGCATCCGGATGTTGCGGTTTACGACGTTTTCGATGGCGGCAAGCTGCTTGGCCGGATTTACTTTGACATGTTCCCGCGTGCCAACAAATACAAGCACTATGCCACGTTCAACCTGGCCACCGGCAAAGAAGGATTTCGGTTGCCGGAGTACGTGCTGGTTTGTAACTTTCCCCAGGCCACCGACGGTCCGGGGTTGATGGAACGCAACGACGTAATTGTTTTCTTCCACGAATACGGGCATCTGCTGCATGGCATTTTCAGAGGGAACACAAAGTGGGCTACGGGTGATCTCGAAAACGACTTCATCGAAGCTCCCTCGCAGATGTTCGAAGAATGGGCAAAAGATCCCGCGGTTCTGCAAACCTTTGCTCGCCATTACAAGACGAACGAGCCGATTCCGGCCGAGTTGGCGAAAAAAGCAGAGGCTGCCGACGAATTTGGCCGCGCCCTTGGCGTGCGCATGCAGATGTACTACGCCGCGATCAGCCTCGATTACTACAATCGCAATCCGCAGGGCCTGGACACCACCAAGCTCCTGGCGCAATTGCAGGAACAGTACACGCCTTTCCGGTACGTTCCGAATACTCACATGCAGGCCGCATTCGATCACCTGAACGGCTACTCTGCGGTTTACTACACTTACATGTGGTCGCTGGTGATTGCGAAGGACATGTTTACGGAGTTCAAGGCGGACGGGTTGACCAATCCGATGGTCGCAAGGAAGTATCGGGATACAGTTCTCGCGGCGAGTGGAACCAAACCGGCCGCTGTGCTGGTCAGCGATTTTCTCGGCCGGCCGTACTCATTCAAGGCCTACGAAGAGTGGCTGAACGGAAATTAAATGCTCGGCCTTTTGCAACACGTAGGGGCGGACCCCCTCGTCCGCCCGGTGGTGCGAAGCGCCGCATGCGACAGTGTCCGCGCTTACCTTTGCTCGCGCCCCGGACGAGACGTCCGGGGATAGTAATTCTGGCGTTTACCAACCTGCTTTCTGGCCTTTATTTTGCTCATCCAGCCATTTCTGCAGTGGGGCGAAATATTCCAGTAGCGCACTTGCGTCCATCTCGCGTTGTCCGGTCAAAACTTCCAGTTCGTCGGGCCACGGCTTGCTTTGTCCCATCTCCAGCATCTTGTTGAATTTCGCTCCGGCTTCTTTCGAGCCGTAGAAAGTGCAGCGATGCAACGGCCCGGTGTATCCCGACGCCTGACACAAGGCGCGATAGAACTGGAACTGCAGAATGCGGGCGAGGAAATATCGCGTATAAGGCACATTGGCGGGCACGTGGTACTTGGCTCCGGGATCGAAATCCGCCTCGCTGCGTGCGACCGGCGGGGCAACGCCTTGATACTTCAGGCGAAGATCCCACCAGGCCTGGTTGTAATCGGCAGGAGTGATTTCGCCAGAGAATACTTTCCACCGCCACTGGTCAATCATCAGACCGAACGGGAGGAACGCCACCTTGTCGAGCGCCTGGTTCAGCAATAGTGGAATGTCGCTATCGCCGGAGGGCACTTTGCCAAGCAATCCAATGGTCCGCAAATACTCCGGCGTGATCGCCAGCGCGATGGTGTCGCCGATGGCCTCGTGGAAGCCGTCGTTGGCGCCGTTCTTGAACAGGAAGGGCTGATTCTCGTAGGCGCGCTGGTACATGTTGTGTCCCAGTTCATGATGGATGGTGACAAAGTCATCAGCACGAATCTGGATGCACATTTTGACCCGCAGATCTTCCAGGTTGTCGATGTCCCACGCGCTGGCGTGACAGACCACATCGCGATCGCGGGGCTTGGTCAAGAGCGAACGCGCCCAAAACGTTTCGGGCAATGGAGCGAAGCCCAATGATTTGTAGAAGCCTTCGCCGTAACGCACCATGCCCTTGGCATCGAGATTCTTGGCTTGCAGCAGTGCAGTCAGATCGTAGCCGCGGCTGTTCTCATTCAGACCGAGGATCGGGAAAATATTGCCCCACTCCTGGGCCCAAGGATTGCCGAGCAGGTCCGCGGGAATGGGTCCGTCGGGGGGAACGACCTGCGCCCCATACTTCTGTACCAACCGGGCCCGGACGTAAGTATGGAGAGAAAGATAAAGCGGGCGAACCTGCTGCCAGAGCCGCTCTACCTCCGCACTGAACTGCTCCGGAGTCATATCGTAGCCCGCGCGCCACAGTGCGCCCGTGTCCTTGAAGCCAAGTTCCTGAGCACCCTGGTTCGAGAGCTGGACAAACCGCGCGTAGCGCTGACGCATGGGGGCGCCCACCTTGTGCCATCCTACCCAGAGGTCTTTCAGTTCGTTGGGATCGCGGCTCTCTCCCATGATCCGTTCGATGGCTGTGATGTCGAGGCAGTCATCCGGCTTGCGGCAATACTTGCCTTTTCCATAGTCCCCATCCAGCGAGGCAGCGATCTGCGTCATCTCTTTCCGTAATGCTGGATCTTTTGGGGCGGGCGCGGTCAAGGACAGCCGCAGCAACATGAACTGCCGGGCCAACTCCGGCGGGAGTGAAAGGCCGTCGAATCGCTTGGCCTGCTCGATCAATTCCATGGTCGCCGCTGTGAGTTGATCCTGGGCATCGGCAGACAACGCTTGCGTGTCGTCCGTAATGAAGTTTTCCTGTACCCAACTGGCGCGAGCTGCCTTGACCCCGACCTCGTTGAGACGTATCTGAGCCTGTTTCATGAATTGTTCGGCGTCGGCAACTGTGGGTTTCGAGGCGGCCCGAGATTGAATTACAAACAGAAATGAAAATAGGAATAAAAGAACGCGAGATTTCATTCAGATCCTCCCGTTGCATTATCAATGAGCGGAGGAAAAATGTCAGTTTCTAGTCAGAGCTTGCGTAGGGGCGGACGCCCTCGTCCGCCCGACTGAGCGAAGCTCGGCAGTATTGCTGCAACAAACCTGTTGAGTTTAGCGTCGAGCCAGTGCGCAGGACCTACGTTGAGCTTCGCGCGCCGGCCCGGACGGGGGTGTCCGGGACTACGTGAATATTGTTACCTCGGCCCCTGCAGTGCAGATCTTCCATCGCCTGGTGAACCTTTGCTGATAGCGCTTCCATCTCGCGCAACGAATATCCTTGGGTCGAAATCGGCTCGCCCAGTCGCATCTCTAGCGGGCGGGACTTGATGTGATAGGTGTTCATGGGCAGCAGTTCGTAGGTGCCTACCAGCGCGACGGGCACGATATCCACTTGCGCCTTGATCGCCAGATAAAACGCTCCCGGCATGAACGGTTTGATTTCGCCGTCCGGGGTGCGGCCGCCTTCGGGAAAAATCACCAGCGGCAGGCCGCCTTGCAGACTCTTCACCGCCGACCGAATGTGCGCGATCGATCGTGCGGGCTTTTGCTGATCAATGCAAACCTGCCCTGAACGTCTCAAGTGCCACCCGACGATGGGGTACGAGAGCAATTCCTTCTTGAACAGAATCCGGAATTCGAAGGGCAAATAAACGTAGAGCACGGGAATGTCCAGCGCAGAGGCATGGGTCACGGCGTAAACATGCGGCCTGGAAGTATCGATTTGTTCCAGCCCGGTGACCTCCACCGGGGAAAGAATCGTCTTCATGATCAGCCATGACCAGAAGTGCGCAAAGCCATGCAGAATGCGGCTCTTCTCGCCGAAAAGAGAAACGGGGATGGAGACAATCCCAAGGACAACGGTGTACAGCCAGATCAAGGGATCGAAGATCAAATAGGAGCGCAGACGGCTAAGCCAACCGTATTTCCTGACCGGGGCGACTGGAGAACTCACATCTTTCTGGCCGAGTGCAGCTGCCCCGGAAGACATCCGCGCAGACAGCGGCGATCCACTCTGGGTTTGCTCTCCGATCGAGGTGTGCACTTCCTGCATTTGAAGGTCTAAACCTTTACCCCTAAGACCCGCATGGCCTCTCCTACAATGTATATCGAACCGGTGATAACTACTATGCCTGCGGGACCGGCCAGAGAACGGGCCCGGTCAAGCGCGGAAGTCACGTCGATGGCTTCTTCGATGTCGGTTGCCGTGCGCGCGGCTGCCTCGCGAATTTCGTCCGGCGTGGCCGACCGCGGATTATCAGCCCGTGTGGCAATGACCCGCACCGCAAGCGGAAACAGGATCTCCGCCATCTCGCCAATCGCTTTGTCGCGCATCGCTCCGAACACAAACGTCAGCGGACGATCTTCATAACAACTGGACAAAGCGGAGCGCAACGCCCACGCCCCCGCTGGGTTGTGCGCTACATCGAAGACGTACTCGGGCGCTCCGCCCTCGGCGGGCATTACCTGGAAACGCCCCGGCCAACGTGTTTCTCGAATACCACGTTCGATAATTTCCGGCGTGATCGCGAATCCCTGATGGCTGAGAACTTCAGCGGTCGCGATCGCCAGCGCGACATTCCGTAATTGATGCCGGCCAACCAGTGGGGTCTCCACCAAAATCTGCTTTCCCAAGACCTGCAGCGGATAGCGTGAGACCGGCCCCGCATTCGTTTCGTAATCTTTCTGTCGCCCCACTGCAGCATTTGTGGCCTCGCGGCTCTGACCCACGGCTCGCGCCATGGGCTGCATTCTCGCGCCGCTCAGCGGTTGATTCGGCAGCGCGCACCAGGTACTTGATGCTGCCTGGGGAAACTGGCGGCACATAGGGCACGGCGCTGACGCCCTGCGCTCCCAACTCCAGAATCGTATTTCCAATCACGTCATTGGCCTGCGGTTGTTGGGGCAGGGTTACGACGACTCCGCCGGGCCGGATAATTCCCGCTTTCTCGTGCGCGATCTCCGCCACCGTGTTTCCCAGAAACTTCTGATGGTCGAGAGAGATGTCGGTGATCACGCTCACTCGTGGCTCGATCACGTTGGTCGCATCCAAGCGTCCGCCCATGCCCACTTCTAACACGGCGATTTCGACATTGTTTTGCGCGAAGTATTCAAATGCGATTGCCGTCAACATCTCGAAGAAACTGGGATGCCAGGGCAACTCGCCCTCTTCGACCAGGCGCTCCGCGGTGCGATCCACCACATCGTGCAGCAAAGCAAAATCGTGGTCACTGATTTCGGTGCTGTCGATACGAATCCTTTCATTGATCCGCATCAGGTGTGGCGACGTGTACAGCCCGGTGCGCGAACCGGAGGCTCGCAGAATGGAGGCGAGCGTAGCTGCCGTCGAGCCCTTGCCGTTGGTTCCTGCAATCAAGACACCCGGAAACCGACGTTCGGGATGATTCAAGGCTCCCATGAGCACGCGCATGTGCTCTAAGTCGAACTTGTGCGTCGAGCTTTGCGTCAGTTCGTGACCGAGCGCATACATGCGCGCAACCGCGGTTTCGTAGGACAGAGGCAAAGTACCCAGCCTTCAGCTATCAGCTTTCAGATTACCAGTTTGCAGCTGAGATTCGGAGTTTGCCATGCTCCCGCAGCCAACCTGGAAAGATGCGGGGTGAATGGAGTAGGAGGCTGGTTGGCTGAGAGCTGAAAGCTCAGGCAGCCGCCATGAATTCCAGCGCCCGCCCAATATACGGCTTCAACTGCTTGCGGGGTACCACGGCGTCGAGCATGCCATGCTCAAGAAGAAACTCGCTGCGTTGAAAGCCCTGAGGCAGCTTCTGCCGAATGGTTTGCTCGATTACGCGTGGGCCGGCGAACCCGATCAAGGCCCCGGGTTCGGCGATATTCAAATCGCCGAGCATCGCGAAGGAAGCAGTCACGCCTCCGGTAGTTGGATCGGTCAGCACGGAGATGTATGGCACTCGAGCTTCGTCCAGTCGAGCCAGCGCGGCCGAGATTTTGGCCAGTTGCATCAGGCTGATGACGCCTTCCATCATGCGTGCTCCGCCGGAAGCCGAGACGATGATGATGGGGGCCTTGGTTTCCGTCGCCTGCTCGATGGCCCGAGTGATCATTTCACCGACCACCGCTCCCATGCTTCCGCCAATAAACGAGTACTCCATGGCGCTTACAATCACAGGCCGCCCATTCAGTTTGCCCCGCGCATTGATAACGGCATCTTTCAGGCCCGTTTCGGCCTGCGCCTGTTCCAGCCGTGATGAGTAGGTTTTCAGATCGGCAAATTTCAAGGGGTCGGTCGAGACCAGGTTGGCGTCGAAAACTTCGTACTGGTTGTCGTCCAGAAGCTGGGCCAGGCGCGTCCGGGCGTCGATGCGAAAGTGCTTGTCGCACTTCGGGCAAACGGCCAGATTCTCTTCCAGATCCTTTTTCCAGATGATTTGCCGGCAATGCTCACACTTTACCCATAAGCCTTCAGTGCGGACTTTTTTCTCGCCCGTGGCATCCAGATCGCCGGATTGTCGTTTGAACCATGTCATATGGAGATTGTGTGATCGGATAATTTTAAATTTGACAATTGGAGAACCAACTCTTCAAGTGCCCAACTACAAAATTACTCAATTACCAAATCAATATTCGATGCCTCTCTGCGCCTGCACGCCTTTCTCGTATGCATGTTTCACCTGGCGCATTTCGGTAACGGTGTCGGCTAGCTCGACGATTGCCGGATGCGCGTTCCTGCCGGTCAAGATAACATGAACCATCTCTGGCTTGGATTTGAGGCTCTCGGCTACCTTCGCCGGATCGAGCATGCCGTAGCTGATCGCATAGTTGATCTCGTCGAGGATAACCAAATCCCAGGTGCCGGACCGGATCGCCCGCTCGGCTTCCGCCCATGCCTCCTCAACCATTCTGACGTCTTCGGGGTCCGGCTTCTCGGTTCCCACTTTCACAAAACCGCGCCCCATCTGCTTCATGATGAACTTGTCCCCGAAAGCCTGTACGGCATCGAGTTCGCCGTAGTGCCACGAGCCCTTAAGGAATTGCAGCATCAGCACTTTCATCCCCTGACCTACCGCCCGGAGAGCCGTCCCCATGGCGGCAGTGGTCTTGCCCTTTCCCGGGCCGGTGTTCACGATGATCAGACCACGACGGATATCCTGCATACTGGGGAAAGATAGATTGTACCTTCTTCGGGCAGTTGGCAGGGTTTCTTGGCGCCGCGCCTACACTCTCCTACATTTATTTTGCTCTCTCTGTTTTGGGGGTCTGTTTACTTCTTCGTTAGCTGGCCACCCCCTCCCCCCTGATCTTTTGGAATCATAGGATTAGGGCCGCACTACCACCAAGATCTTTGAGTTGAAAGGACTTATATGCAAAATCTTCCGGATAAAGGAGTTAGCGGCTTCAGCCATTATCTCCAGGCTGATACTACAGTTACAGGATTAACTGGAGTGGCGCATGAAAGTCAAGGGGAAAGGTGAAGTGGACTTATTTGTTCGGGAAGTTCGGGTCGGCTTTGATCTCGCGAATCTGCTGAATATGCCGCTCAGCGTGAGTCGAGATCTCGAGCATCCATTGCCACGAATCGATTGGCTCCGTTTTTCCGAAGCTATGGGCGCGCAAGTCGTCGTTGGTAGATTTGATGTATTCGATCATGGTCGCACGCAATGCCTGAAACTTTGCCATGGCTACTCCGAGGTCCTTGTAGGTGTCGACCTTCTCGTGCCCTCCCCCGGTTTTCGTATGCACCACACGATCGATTCCATACCACATGATATCGGCGTCGGTACTTGACGATTTTTTGCCCTTCATATCTGGTGGCGCCTTGACGGCTTCCATCAGCTCACGCCAGTAGTCGGGTTCAGCAACCGCCAGGTGGGCAACGCATTCCCGAATTGTCCAACGATCGGGGGAGGCACGGTACTCAAGCTGAGCAGGGGAAAGCCCGCGTACTTCCTCGGCCAGCATTTGTCCGGTCATTTCAAAGTGAACCAGTAAGTGCTCGCGGTCTTCGTCGGTCATTCCGGCAGTCTTGGCAACGGCCGAGAGGTATAAGGCAATCACAAATAATGGCAACCATCGGAGGATTCTCATGGGGCACGCATCGTAACAAATCCGCTTCAGCCAGTCCATGAAAATGAAGAAATCACGGAGAAGCGCTCGCCAATTATTCTGAACATAACATTCTTAGCGACGGCCCCATTCTTAGCGACGGCGGCCCGGGTTAACGAGTGATATTGATTCCATGACAATGTCGGCTCCCGCGCTCGAGTAAAGTTGGTGGTGCTGAATCCAACCAACAGGCTCGGGAGAAAGGAACCGAACATGATCATTCATAGGAGTAGATTTTCACCCCGAGTTTCAGCAAATATTGGGTAGATACCGACACTGGAGAGTTCCAGGAAAAACGGTTGGGGCATCGCGAGGAACGGAAACGTTCTATCGTGCTCTAGCGAGTCAGAAGGTGCGTGTAGGGATGGAAGCCAGCGGCCACGCACGTTGGTTCGAACGACTGCTGGCCGAGTTGCAGATTGAACTCTGGATCGGAGATGCGGCAGAAATCCGAGCCCGACGAGTGCGCAGCAGAAGGCGGATCGGCAAGACGCGCAGCTGATTCTGAAACTCCTGCTGAAGGATGATTTTCCGCAGATCTGGGTGCCGAGCTGGGAGAACTGGGATGTGCGGCAGTTGCTGTGGCACCGGCATCGTATGGTGCAGGCGCGCACGCGGATCATGAATCAGTGGCGACTTGAGTCCTGAAAAGGACTCCTGCTTAACACCTCCAGGTTCTCTGCTATATTCAACCGATGTTTTCAATTCGCGTCGTTTTGGGTGCGTGCGTTGCATTTTCCACTTTTGCCCAGACTCAGACCAAACCGATTACTGCAGAATCTGTTCAGAAGCAGGCTCCTATGACCCAGCATGCCAGCGGACCATTCGACGTGAAATTGATTCCGCAAAAGCCGGACAGCGATGTAGCACAATCGGCGAACCTTGGCCGGATGTCCATCGACAAGCAGTTTCGTGGCGATCTCGAGGCGACGAGCAAGGGCGAAATGATCGCCGCGCAGACCGAGGTCAAGGGATCCGCAGGTTATGTCGCGATGGAGCGTGTGACCGGAGCGCTTAAAGGACGAAAGGGCAGCTTTGTGCTACAACATAGCGCCACTATGAACCGTGGCGTGCCGGAGCTATCTATAACAGTCGTGCCGGACTCTGGCACCGACGAACTTGTGGGGCTCGTCGGGAAGATGAACATCATCATTGCCGACGGAAAGCACTCGTACGAATTCGAATACACGCTGGCCGACAAACCGTAGGCTTGGGCATCCAGCCGGTGTATTTGCGTTAATGAACCACAGTGAGTGTAATCGCCATCAGTCGACGCATAGACGAAGTATGACGCCGACCCCGTCCAATTCGTGGTTTCGGCCATAGTTCTTTAAGTCAATGGGAGCGGCAGTTTAGCACATAAGTCCTGCCTCGTCCCTTGCTGTTTGCCGATAGTTTACGGAACCACTACAGTCGCTGACTGAAAAGTGACTGTCGTCCGCTCGACGCGGCCCTTTGTTCGCGTCCCACGTCAGCCAAAGGAGTGTAAAAATTTTTCTCGCCCTCTAAAGCTATCCCCCATGACAGAAAAAACGCAGGCGAGGCCGTGCCTGCACCGACAGCTAGGCTCGGGGGTTTCCTAGGGCATGTTGACGACTTGCCGGTACTCAACTTTTCCTTCACCGGCGGAAGGAGGTTCTTCTCCGAGCAACTTGGCCGTAATCCGCAGCGCTTCTATCTCCTGTCTGACTCTCAGGATTTCCTGCTCTTTCATGCGGAGTACTTCGAGGGGATTCTTCATTGGGGGAGGGCTCCTTAAATCAAAATCAACATTAACGACCAATCAGGCACAGACTCTAAACCGCAACCTGAGAATGCGAAACATCACGAAGGTACCTGCCTGCTTTCGTGAGTGGTCTCAGTGTCCCAGGTGGTACGGGTGCCCCTTCAAAATAGTGAACGCGCGGTACAGTTGTTCCAGCAATACCACTCGCGCCAGCTCGTGGGCAACTGTCATTTTTCCCAGGGAGAGTAACAAGTTCGCTTCCTGGCGTGTTTCGGCAGTGAATCCATTCGCGGGGCCTACCGCGAACAACAACGGTAGCGGATTGCGATCCTGGTGATTCCCGAGAAACTTCGCGAACTCCTCTGAGGAAAGGTGCTTTCCACGGCCGTCGAGCAGCACCAGAGTGTGTCTTACTGGACGCGCCTTGCTCCCACACAGCTGCAGCAAGTCTGACTCGTCTTTCAGTGCCATCCCCTGCGCATCGGCATAACGGGATAGCCGCTTCAGGTACTCGTCGGTCAACAACTGGATGGCTGGCTCTTTCGTTTTGCCAATCCATGCGATTCTCAGCTTCACATCCGGGATTTAACCACACAGGAGACTGAGAGGCACAGACAAATTCGCCAATCACAAAAGGACACCCATCGACTTCGCTGAGGGCAGGCTCCGGTACGCAAGGATGTGCAGTTGGGCGCAGGCGCGTCCTCGATGGTTATCGCGTTCCCGAGGCCAGGACCACAACGGCGCCAAACTTTATGCTGTTGCCATCGGTGTATCGCTGAATCGCGGTTATCACCTCATGATTGATTTCATCCCGCTTCTCTGCTGGGATCCGCTGCAACAGAGAAAGAAAGGGCGTGGCAACGGCCTGCGCCTGCTCCCAAACTTCTTCTGCGGTCCCTGGCCAGGTCCATGGCAGTGTTTTCGTTTCCTCTGCAATGTTGCTGAAGCCCGCCTTCTGGAATACTGAAGACAAGGTCCCGGGCTGGGCAAACCTGAAGGGATCCGGTCCAAGTGCAGCGATTGCGGGACCTCCCACCCGTTTGACGACAATGCCGATCGTGCTCGACCAATACGGTTGCTCAAAGGGTCCCCACGCCAGAAAACAAGCTCGCGACCCCGGTTTCAGCACGCGATGCACCTCGCGAAGCGCCTTCTCACAATCCGGGAAGAACATCACGCCGAAGCGGCTGGTGACCAGATCGAAACCTTGATCTGAAAATGGAAGTTGCTGCGCGTCTGCTTGCTTCGTGGAGAAATTCGTCAGCCCGCGCTGCTGAGCCCGTTCAGTGGCGATTTTGAGAAGCTCACTGCTGAGATCGAGGGCCGTAACATGCCCTTCGGAACCCACGCGCGCCGCCAGGCTGATTGCCGGTTCACCGGTCCCGCTGGCCAGATCCAAGACGTTCATGCCGGGTCTCGGCTGCGCATATTCGACGAGCGCGTTGGTGACATCGCGCCCCATGGCAGCTGATTTCGCTTTCCACTTCTCGGAGGCAATCAGCCGGTACGAACTGCCCCACTGCGGATTCGAATTAGAAAGGGAGGTCATGGAGACTGGGGCTGCGTATTTGCACCGATTGCCGCGGATACGTTTCTTCTTTTTATCCGTGAAATCAGTGAAAATCCGTGGCTGGTTTTCTTAGGCCCGCTTCTTTGTGACGGTCCGTGTCGCAGTTCGTTTTGTCTTTTCCAGTTCCGACGGCTCCAGTCGCTTGGCAGACTTCCACAGCCGCTCCAAATCATAAAACTTGCGCGCCTTCTCCGAGAACACGTGCACCACGAAGTTGACGTAGTCGAGCAGGACCCATTCCGCTTGCTTGTAGCCTTCGATGTGAGTCGGACGCTGGCCGGCCTTCTCCAGCCGTTCTTCGACCTCGTCCGAGATCGCCTGGATCTGTCGCGGGTTGGTCCCGCTGCATACCACAAAATAATCCGTGAATGCACCCGTTCCTTGATCCAGTTCTAAAATCGTAATTTCTTCCGCCTGTTTTTCCTGGCAAGCGGTAATGGCTTCCGATACCTGTCGCTTTAGATCATTTTTTTTCATGCGTCAATTTTGGTCGTTGGTCTTTTCATTCTAACTGACAAGCCACAATCCGCACGTCGGATGCCGGTTTCCCGCGTAGCCAACAATTTCCGCCGAAGCCTAGGACGATTG
The DNA here is from genome assembly GCA_963820925.1 of uncultured Acidobacteriota bacterium. Lineage (GTDB taxonomy): Bacteria > Acidobacteriota > Terriglobia > Terriglobales > Acidobacteriaceae > JABDBE01. The sequence continues at coordinate 361,197 of CAWGBX010000006.1, read as the reverse complement.
AACAACGACCAGAAACCAACGACGAACGACTAGCGACTCCGATACAGTCCCATCTTCTTGATATATTCGGCCACCGCCGAGTCTACAAACTTACTCAGAGGCTTCTTGGCCGCGACGGCGTCCCGGATCGCCGTCGCCGAAACGTTTTGATGCACGTTTTCCAGCAGATGCACCGTCGCTCCGGACAGGACCAGGTCGCCTTTTGCCGGTTGCTTGGCAAACGGCTTGGTCACCGCCGATTTCGGTCGCAGCCTTTCCGGCAGCGCATTGGCTACATCGGCCAGGGAATATCCCGGGCGGCTGGCCACGATGAACTCACATTCGCGGAAAAGCGCGGTCGCTTCCTGCCAGGTCGCGATCGTGTTGAACGCATCGATTCCGATCAGCAAGAAAAGGCGGTCACTTTTCTTGAGCGTCAGTTTCAGACGACGAACTGTGTCGATGGTGTAATTCGCAGCCGGCTTAGCGTGTTCAGCCTGACCCTTCTTTCCGGTGATCGTGATTGTCGGCGACTCCTCCGGAGCCTCCAGGAGCGATGGCACGAATGCCTTTTCGTTCATGGTCGCGAGCGCCACCATGGCGTAGCGATAAAAGAACGAAGTGATCGGGTGCCGTTGCTTGTGAGGTGGGATGTTGGCCGGTACGAAGTGGACGCAGCCCAACTGGAAGCGTTCCTGAGCTCCGCGCGCTAGAGCGAGGTGCCCGTGGTGAATGGGATCGAAGGTTCCGCCAAAGAGTGCGATGTTCATAATTTTTTCAACAGCCAGTCGCTGTGATGTGTTCGTCCCCCGTGTATCTCTTGATTCACGAAATCCGGAATTTTGGGTCGTGGGCGAGATTCACAGCCGAAGTCGTTGTAAATTCAGGCTAACAGTTGTGGCAGTGGTTGTACGCATGGTCAGCGCCCACCCATCAGCAACCACCTGAACTCCCGTAACTCGCGGAGTTCCCATTTTTGGAACTAAAGTTGACTGGTATGCGATTGAAGCTCCCCCTTCTTCGCGCACGCTACATTCCCCCGACTCGGGCGCCCATCCTCCGTTACGGCGTCGCCGTCCTCAGCATTACCCTCGCCCTGATCCCGGCACTCATGCTGGCGGATGTCGTCGAAAGCCGGCTGGTCGTGTTTGCCGTCGCCATTATGGTCAGCGCCTGGTACGGCGGCTGGAAGCCGGGCCTGGTGGCGACATCGTTCGCACTCACCGTCAGCGCCTATTTTTCGCTCGGCAAAGGACACTCGCCCGCCGAATATCGCCAAGCCATCATACATCTGACACTTTTTGTGTTTGTGGCGCTGTTGATTTGCTCCTTCAACGCCGCCCTGCGCTCGGCCCAGGAAGGCTTGCGGCGCTCGGAAATCAACTTCCGCTCGCTGGTGACCAATGCTCCCTATGGAATTTGCCGGTGCGACTCGGACGGCATCCTGCTGAGTGCGAACCCGGCGCTGGTGAGCATGCTAGGCTATGCTTCGCCGTCCGAACTGGTGGAGGGTAATTTAGCGAACTTGTATGCGGACACCCAGCAATGGTTCGTGGTCGCCGACTATTTTCGCTCCTCGCAACGCTTCAACGGGTTGATTGCAGATTGGGTCCGCAAGGATCGGAGTTCCCATCACCGTCCGCCTTTCCGGGCGCACCATTCGCGACGAGCACAGCACCACGTTCTTCGAATTGTTCGCGGAAGACGTGACCGAGCATCGAGCGCTGGAGCAACAGCTCCGTCAAGCCCAGAAGATGGAAGCCGTCGGCCGGCTGGCCGGCGGCATCGCACATGACTTCAACAATCTGCTGATGGTAATCTCCGGATACTGCGAGTTTCTGCTGGAGCGTATCGGCTCTGATCCCGCAGTGCGCGGCCCCGCCCAGGAAATCGCCAATGCTGCCAGCCGTGCCACCGCGCTTACTCGGCAGCTCCTTGCCTTCAGCCGTAAGCAGATGCTAACCCCCAAGGTCCTTGATCTGAATGCGGTGGTCACCGAAAACTTCAAAATGTTGACCCGGCTTATCGGTGAAGACATTGAACTGGTCATGGTGCCGGGCGGCGAACTCGGCGCCGCCAAGGCCGATCCCAGCCAGATTGAGCAAGTCATCATGAACCTGGCGGTCAATGCCCGCGACGCCATGCCCCGCGGCGGCAAGCTCACCATTGAAACCGCGAACGTTTCGCTGGACGAAAGCTATGCTCGCCTGCACCCCCCGGTGGAACCGGGCGAGTACGTTATGCTCGCCATGAGCGATACCGGAATGGGAATGGATTCCGAAACCCAGAGCCGCATCTTTGAGCCGTTCTTCAGCACCAAAGGTGCGAAGGGCACCGGACTCGGCCTCTCCATGGTCTACGGCATCGTCAAGCAGAGCGGAGGCTACATCTGGGTTTATAGCGAGCCTGGCAAGGGAACATCATTCAAGGTCTATCTGCCTCGTGTAAGCGAGACCGGAGAACCGGCTGTGTTGCAACCCGCCGCCGCCGCCAAAGACCTTCAGCAAGGCCGCGAAACGGTTCTGCTGGTCGAAGATGAAGTCACCGTCCTGCGTCTCGCCCGCGAGTACCTGGAACGCCAGGGATACACCGTGATCGATGCCGGCGATCCCGCAACCGCCGTTCTGATTTCGAACGCTCATTCCGGCCCCATTCACCTGCTTTTGACCGATGTCGTCATGCCGGGAATGACCGGGCGCGAACTGGCCAACCAACTTTGTCCGCGCCGGCCCGAAATGCGAGTGCTTTATATGTCGGGCTATACCGAAAATGCGATTGGCCAAAACGGCACGCTGGACGCTGGAATCACCCTGCTCCAGAAGCCCTTTACCCTCCTCACGCTCAAGGCAAAAGTGCGGGAGGTGTTGGACGCACCACGTCCCAAGGAGGTCTCAATGTCTGCCCGTTTGGCCATGGAAGTTGAAGCTGGCCGTCCGACCGCCAAGTTGTCGCCTTTCCGGGCGCAACGTTTCAAACTCCAATTACCGCTGAAGTACCGGCCAATTGGAGAGGAAGCGTGGCGGGCTGGCACTACCGAGAACATCAGCCGTTCGGGTCTGTTATTTCGCGCGGAGGAGTTGCTTCCTGCCAACGTCCAGATCGAGATCAATCTGGTGCTGCCAGCGGAAATCGCAGGCCTGTCAGCAGCGGAGGTCGTATGCCGCGGCGAAGTAGTCCGCACCATCAAAGCCGAGGCTGCTTCGATGAACCCAGCCCTCGCCGCGAAGATTCTGCAATACCACTTCCAACACGGGTCGCACGTACCCGAGGCGTAGATTCAGCGCATTCTCAAAGCTGTGTCATCCTGAGCGCGGTTGCCGTCGCGCAGCGGCGGCAACGTAGTCGAAGGACCCAGACGCCACCTGCGTCAACGACGAAACTGGCGGGAGTTCTCACCATTACTTTTCCTCAAACGCATGCGAATTCTCGACTCTTAAAGGCTCTTCCTGAAGCCGATCGCCTGAAGCCTGAAGCCTGATTTCTTCCACCTTATCCGCCATCGCGTACTTCAATTCTTCAATGCCCTTCCCAGTCACGGCCGAGATGGGAAACAACTCCAGTCCTTGCTTCTTGCAATAGCGCTTCAACTTCGCCAGCTTGTCCTTATTGGCGATATCGATCTTCGAGGCCACCATGATTAGCGGTTTTTGGTCGAGTCCGGCGCCAAAGCTTTTCAGTTCGCCCGTGATCACTTCGACGTCCTTCACTGGGTCTGGCCGACCACTCGCATCCGAGATGTCCACCATGTGCACCAGCAGTCGCGTGCGCTCGATGTGCCGCAAGAACTGTGCGCCTAAGCCCGATCCCTTGTGAGCGCCCTCAATCAGTCCGGGGATGTCCGCGACCACGAAGCTGCGCTCTTCCTTCGCTTCTCCCACTGCTACAACGCCAAGGTTCGGCTGCAAAGTGGTAAAGGGATAATCCGCAATCTTGGGCCGTGCCGCTGAGATACGCGAAATCAAGGTGGACTTGCCGACATTGGGATAACCGACCAGCCCCACATCGGCCAGCAGTTTGAGTTCCAGGCGAAAAACGCGTTCTTCGCCGGGTCGCCCCTCTTCGTGCTCACGAGGCGCCTGGTGCGTGGATGTGGCAAAGCGCGCATTTCCTCGCCCACCTCGCCCGCCACAGGCAATCACGACGCGCTCGTCTGCATGCGAAAAATCATGCACCTTCTCGCCGGTTTCCGCGTCGTACACAATCGTGCCCACGGGAACTTTCAGCAAAACGTCTTCGCCTTCGCGTCCCTTGCAGTTCGAACCCTCGCCGTGACGTCCACGCTGCGCCTTGTACTCCGGATTGAAACGAAAGTGCACCAGCGTGTTGTGGCGCTCGCTAGATTCCATAATGACGTCGCCGCCATCGCCGCCATCGCCGCCAGATGGCCCACCCCGCGGAACGTACTTCTCCCGCCGAAAAGCGAGACAGCCGTTCCCGCCGTCTCCAGCCTTCACCCGAATTGTGGCTTCATCGATAAACATAACGATCTTAGTTTTTCCTCTGTATACCTTCGTGTCCTTTGTAGTTAAAGCATTTGAACTTCGTCAACCACAGAGGACACGAAGGTACACAAAGAAAAAAGCCCCGGCCCGAAGGCGAGGCTATGTGGCTCGAACCTGTGCGCCGCGGGCGCCCTCGCCCGCGAGGCAACGATCCCACCCTACTCCGCAGCGACGGGCTCGATCATGACGTACTTGCCCAGTTGACCACGATCCTTGAACACAATCCGACCCGTGATCTTGGCGAATAGCGTATCGTCCTTGCCGCGGCCCACGTTGAGACCCGGCTTCACCCGCGTCCCCCGCTGTCGCACAATAATCGTGCCGCCGGGAACCAGTTGTCCGCCAAAAGCCTTGAAGCCTAGCCGTTGCGCATTCGAGTCGCGCCCGTTTCGAGATGTACCTTGCCCTTTTTTGTGTGCCATAGTGATTTCCGCTATTTGGTAGCGCCGGCGTCCCGCCGGCTGTCGCGACGGCATCCTGCCGTCGCTCTTACTTCTTTTTCTTAGGCGCAGCCTTCTTAGCCACCGACTTCTTAGCCACAGCTTTCTTCTTCGCCGGAGCCTTGTGAGCCTTCGCCTCGGCTTTAACCTCTTCCGCCTCTACCGGAGCCAACTTCTTCGGCTTGGCCACCTTCTTCGGAAGTTCCGGAGCCGTAAACTTCTGCCCGTCAAATGCGATTTCGGTAATTCGCACCGCGGTATATCCCTGGCGATGTCCGCGCAGCTTCTTGTACTGCTTCTTGCGCTTGTAATGGAAAACCAGAATCTTTTTCTCGCGGCCCTGCTCGACCACGTCGCCGGTCACCAGCGCTCCGGACTGCGGCTTGCCGATCTGCCCATCGCCGGCCGAAACCGCCAGCACGTCGCTGAACTCAACCCGCCCTTCGGTGCCAGTGCCACGCTTTTCCGAACCGACGCTCTCCACGCGGATCACATCGCCGGGCGCAACCCGGTACTGCTTCCCACCAGTGCGGATGACCGCGTACATGCTTATGTCTCCTAAGTCCGGCGCGTCCGCATTCAGCGCGATGGGGAAAACGTAAAATCCTTCCCGTCGCACACTGGCGCGATCTACGGAACCTGATGATTTTCTATGCTTGCTGCTTTCCGCGTCGGCGTTCTCGGCAACGACAGCGGACGGCCCCAGAACGGAACCGCAAGTACAGGCAAACTCAACCATTCTAACGTGCGTTGTAGAAAAGCGTCAAACGCAAGCTGGACGAAGACCTGCGTCACCTGATTCAATCCTTCGCTCCAAGCCCTATTTCGATGCCATTTTCTCTTTCGTTATTCTGATCCCGTATTCCAGCCAGCCATTTTCGACATAGTTTTCGCAGCGGTCGTGCAAATACTCCAGGGCCTTCAGACGGGCCCCCAACGCAGCACTATTGTTCGGATCGTAGGCCAAAACGACATCGGTCAAGTGCAGAGCCTCCACCGGCTTCCCGGCGCCCAGCCTTTCCAGTGCCAGCCGCACCAGCGGTTCCGGTCCTCCGGCGAGTTTGACCAGATCCGGGTACACCGAAGACGGCGGCAATTCGTACATTGTGGATGGATTCATGTCGTACCAGCCGGCATAACCGTCGTAGATTCCGCGTACCGACCAGCTGACCTTGCCAAACGATTCTGTTAGATCGAAACTTGCCGGGAGTTTTATTTCACGCATCAGGGTGAATACATCTTTGCCGGAGTTCATTCCCTTTACGGTTTCATCGTGCACGTACTGAATCGCATCGCGAAACCGGGTGAGTCGTCGAGTAATTTCCGCGTTCCCAACCATCGGCTCGCCGTGGCCCGAAAGCAAGACCTCAGGTTTGAGTGCCAGCACTTTATCAATTGAATTGATCCAGTCAAGAGCCCAGCGGGGCTTGGTGCCCCTTATCGCATAGAGGTTGGGGAAGGACATGGGTTCAGGTACTCCGGCCCCGTTGTAATTGTCTCCAATGAAGGCAGTCTTCGATGCTGGAAGCCACACCGTCAGATGGTCGGGCGTTTCACCGGGCGTGCTGAACAATTCGAACTCAACTCCTCCCAAGGTAAAGTCGTATTTCTCGTCGAAGAAAACGGTTGGGTCGATTTTGGCGGCGTAGTTGCCAGCCCACGGGGTTACCGCTTCCTGCGGACGGTTGAACGCCGCGGCGTTGCGTGGAGCGAAAAAACCTTCGAGCCGGGTCACGTAATTGACAAATTCAACGTAATTCCTTTGGGCTACGATTTGCGTTCCCGCTTCCTTCCAAAGCGATATTCCGCCAATGTGATCGGCATGGCCATGGGTCAAAATGATGTACTTCACCGGCCCATGGCTTTCCGCAAGCAGGAGTTTCCTGGCATCCGCAGCGTGACTTGCCGAGGCAGTATCGATGACCACGTTTCCGGCGGGCGTAGTGACCAGATAGACATTGCCGGTCGTAGAGGCCATGTAGATCGAGTCGCTAACCTTGACTACCTTTGTCTGATCCTGACCCGCGCCATACGCGGCCATTCCACTGCCCATGCACAACAAAAGCGCGACCCTGACGATCCGACGCATTCGTTTTCTCCTTGAATGTCTCGCAACGTAACGGATTCAAACGGGCCCATGCTGGATGGTGACCTGCGTACGCTCAGTCTTGCAGGTCCGCTAGCGGCAGATGAATCCCCACTGGCCGCCGACTTCTCTGACCGCCAGCATCAGTTCATTGCTGCCCCTCTTCAATAACGAGACGGCGAGTAATCATCCGCGTTGTGACCCCTTGTTTTGTCTGCGATTTGTTCTAGGACTCGAACACGTAGACGAGTTGACGAAAGAATCGATAGCAGCAGAGGACTAAAACACTGGGTGCCGGGTGCCCCGCTCCTTGCGGTTTATGCAAGGGCGGGAGCGTGCATCACTGTATCTCAGCGTCTTCAACCGTGAGCTTCAGTCCCACGGCCTTAGTCACGGCGACCAGCGTGGAGAGCCGCGGGTTTCCACGAGGCGACAAAGCGCGATACAAACTCTCGCGTTCAATTCCCGCCGCTTTGGCCACTTTGGCGATGCCGCCGCGGGCCTCCGCAATACGACGCAGGGCGATAAGGAGCACGCCTGGCTCATCATCATTCTCCAGCGCCGCCCGGAGATACTCCGCCGCGAACTCTGGATTGTCGCGCAGTTCACGGACTGTCGCTTCATCGTGAGATATGCTCGCCTTGCGTTTCATAGGCTCCGTTTCTTGTAGTCGTTCAAATATTCCAATGGCGCCTGATGTCGGACGACTGTTTGTGCTTGTCTCCTCCGCAAAGCAACAAGACGTAAGCCTTAGCTACCGGCGCGTAATAAACTCGATAGCCCGGTCCCCAGTCGATCCGTAACTCATACAAGCCACCGCGCAACGATTTGCAATCGCCGAAGTTTCCAGCAGCTAGCCGGTCGATGCGGACCACGATCTTGGCCCTGGTTCGAACGCCTTCAGCCCCACCAGCCACTCTCCGACGATGTCTGTCCCGTTTGCCGTAACATAACGGAAGATTTTTAGGGGCAAGATCATTGTAACTTATAAGTTACAAATACGCAAGAACCCCAAGAGTGCGGATTCCTGGGACACGATCTGCAGATTAGTCCCGACTGGCCGCTTGTCGAGGTTATCCGTCACAGTTTCCAGGGGACGATATTCGCGTGGTTTTTTCTTGATCACGCCCGCCAATTCAGATATGATATGGGAAGTGCAGTTAGCTATTTGAGAATAGCTTGGAAAGAATGCTCCTTGACAACCTGAATCGCGGTGGGACCGTGGCTTCCCAAAACGGGAATGAATGTTTGTTGACAGCGCCTAAGTCCTTATTCCGGAATATTTTGCGTATAAGTCCTTCTTCCTCAAAGATTTTAGTGCTGGTCCGGCCCTAACCCCATGATTCCAAAAGATCAGGGGGGAGGGGGTATACCAATGATTATTCAACAGTAAATACCGTCGCAATACGTCGCCGTCGCCGTACAAGTCGCCTGAGAAGTCCGCTGCGCCCACGCGCTACAATCAATCTGTGCCGCCACGCATCGCCATTCCCGTTCCGCATTCCACCGACCCCGAGTATGCCGAGCGCTCCCTCCCGCAATACGAGCGTGCCGTCGAAATGGCGGGAGGAGAACCGGTTCGCATCCCGCTGGATCAGCCGCCCGCGGAAGTAATGAAGCTGATCGAGCGTTGCGATGCCGTGTTGCTGCCGGGAAGCAAGGCCGACGTCGATCCCGCCAAGTACGATGCGTCGCGTGATCCGCAGACCGCCGCCGCCGATTCCGGCCGCGACACGGTCGACGAGTTGCTGCTGCAGGACGCCTACAACATGCGCAAGCCGATCCTTGGCATCTGCTATGGATTACAGATTCTGAACGTGTACCGCACCGGCACACTGATTCAACACATCGAATCCCCGGTAAAGCACGATGCCGGACGCAAGGTCGCAGTGGCGCACACCATCGAAGTGGAGCCGGGATCGAACCTGGAGGGCATCGTCCGAACCGCCGGGGAAGGGCACGGCTTCAGGCGTGCCGTCCAGACTGCAACAGGTAGGGCTTCAGCCCCTGCGGGACAGCCACTTGTCATGCCCGTGAATTCCAGTCATCACCAAGCCGCGGACGTTGTCGGCGACGGATTGCGGGCGGTCGCCCGGTCTCCGCAAGACGGAGTCATCGAGGCGCTCGAGGGAACGTCTCCGGATCACTTCGTGCTTGCGGTGCAGTGGCATCCCGAGCGCTCAGTCGATGAGGACGAGCCGTCGCGAGCAATTTTCCGGGCACTGGTCGATGCCGCGCGAGTCAGACACGAGAAACTGAGGGAGAATTCGAATCGGTTTGAAGAAAGAGTCGGCCACGGATTCACACGGACCAAACCCGGTGTCATCCAAGCATCGGCTTTTTTCTCCGTGCAAATCCGTGGCTAGTCCTTCCTCCCCAACAGCACCACGGCGTTTGCGATCGCGGCGTTGTCAGTGCCCAGGCCTTCCGGCGTCTTGGCCTTGAGGCCGACGCAGTCAGCGGGAACGCCCAACAATTCCGCCACATGCTCCCGGATCGCAGCGGCATGCGGTCCGATCTTGGGCGCAGCCAGAATGAGCGTGGAGTCCGCATTGATGACGGCATAGCCCGCTGTTCGTACTCGCTTCAAAGCCTCGCGCAAGAAGACGGCAGAATCAGCCCCTTTCCACTTCGGATCGGAAGGTGGAAACAAGGAGCCGATATCAGGCGCAGCGACGGCACCGAGCAAAGCATCGGTCAGCGCATGCAAAAGCACGTCGCCGTCGGAGTGGCCGCTCAGACCTTTCGGATGAGCCACAGTGACGCCGCCGATTTTGAGGGGAATACCGAGCTTGAATTCGTGAGAGTCCCAGCCGCAACCGACTCGCATCGCTGGTTGTTTATCTTTAATCTTTGCCATCAAATCTCAATTCGCCGCTCATGAACCTGACTTCAAATAAAACTCCGCCAACTCCATATCCGCTGGAGCGGTAATCTTCATATTTCTGACCGATCCCATAACCACCGCTACTGCATGGCCGGAACGCTCGACCAGCGAGGCTTCATCCGTCCCGACAAATCCGTCGGCAGCTGCCTCGTCGAAGGCCTTCTTGAGCACATCGTAGCGAAAGCCTTGCGGCGTCTGCGCCATGACCACACGCTCCCGCGGCAGGGTGGCGGTGATCAAGGCACCATCAGATGTCCGTTCGACCTGCTTCACGGTGTCGACCGCAGGCACGCCGGCAATCGCCGCCCCGAATTTCTGGGCCGCCTGGATGACATTGTGAATGATTTCCTCAGTGACGAATGGCCGCACGGCATCGTGAACCAACACGATATCGTCATCAGTCGCGGAGACCGAACGCATCGCGTTAGCGACGGAATCCTGCCGGTGCTCTCCGCCTTCGACCAGATGAATTTTTTTCTGCAGAATGTCTTTCGCTTCTTTTTCCAGGCGGGCGCGGAATCCTGCGATCTCGTTCCCGCGCAGCGCCATGTATATCTCGGAGACCTCCGGACTGGCCGCGAACTTGCGCAGGGTACGAATCAGAATTGGCGTGCCCCCAAGCTCGGTGAACTGCTTGGTCGCCGCGGGCTTCTTGCCCCTGGCGCTGGGAGCCGACGCCATGCGCGTCCCCAAGCCTGCAGCCGGAATGATCACAACCACCTTCATGACGGGCTGCAAGTATACGAGGGTGAGTGCTTCAGTTCAAATCGGATTACAGTCCGGATTATCCTTGCTGTCTTTCAGTGGTTCCCATAACTCGATGCGGTTCCCGTCGGGGCCAGGACCCACGCTGAAGCGGCCATAGTCGTAATCCTCACGGTGGGGATCCATCTCCACGCCTTCCTCCTTGAGCGCTCGAATCAAGGCGTCCAAGTCGTCGACGCGGTAATTGATCATGCTTTTCGTACGATGATAGAGCTTTTCCTGGTCGTTGGACTTGAAGAAAATTGCGCCGATGCCGGTCACGCGTTTCATCACTGCTCACTCCCATACAGGATTTACTCTAGCCGCATTTTGCTCCGGTCTGCAGCTCTTTTTCCCCGCCAATACCCTACAGGCGCAGTGACTCAAGCAGACGGCCTCCCGCCAAGTCAAGTCTGCTCAGGCACTTACATTGAACGATACCGATGACCAACGTGGCAATCAAGTTGCACAACCAAGATGTGGCCGAAAACGCGAGAAAGAGGACTTGCCGAGTTAAGGAGAACATTTTGAACAACCGTCGTTCCTGGTTCGTGCTGACAAAATTCTGCACCACGCCGGCCATCACAGTGACTTTAGGGTGTGCCCTTCTTTTTACCAGCGCCGCGGCTGCATTCGCGTTCGCCGATGGTGGGCGGCCGGCAAAGGCCGCAACCCAAGAAGCGGATAACCCGAGGGAAAGAACATTTGCGGGCCTGATTACCGACGATCACTGCGGCGCAAGGCATGACATGGATTCTGGCAAGAGTTCGACGGAATGCACGAAGATGTGCGTACGGAACGGTTCCAAGTACGTGCTCGTCGAGGGGAACAAAAGATACGCACTCGCAGGCAGTGAGAGCAAACTCGATGAACTGGCCGGTCAGCGCGTGAAAGTCGCTGGTGTTCTCGACGGAAAAACCATCAAACTGAGTTCGACCAATTCTGGACAGTAAGTGGACATTTTGCCCTGATGCTGAGAGCCTAGAACCACTCGTCTACTCCCCCGGACGTTCCACTACGACCGGTGCCGTCTTCTTCGGTTCTCCATTCGGAATCGCAGTCGCCGTGGTCACTACCACGGCTGGGCGCGGTTCCGTGCGGGCCATGAGCCGCTCATCCCATTTACCGAAGATCATCTTTCCCGCCGTCGTCTGCAACACTGACGTGACAGAAATGTCGATGGTTTTGCCAATCATTTTGCGTGCGTTGTCCACGACTACCATGGTGCCATCGTCCAGGTAAGCGACGCCCTGGTTGTATTCCTTCCCTTCTTTCAAGATGAATACCTTCATGGTCTCGCCCGGCAGCACTATCGGCTTCAGGGAGTTTGCCAGTTCATTGATGTTCAGAACTGCGACGCCTTGCAGTTGCGCGACTTTGTTAAGATTGAAATCGTTGGTGATGATTTTGCCTTCGTAGAGCTTTGCCAGTTCAATCAATTTCAGATCCACTTCGCGGACTGCGGGAAAGTCGTCCTCAACAATCTGTATTTGCACCGAAGCCATCTTCTGCAGACGTTGCAGGATGTCGAGACCGCGGCGTCCGCGATTACGCTTGAGAGAATCAGCGGAATCGGCGACCAGTTGCAACTCCCGCAGTACAAACTGTGGAGTCACGATGACGCCATCCAGGAAGCCAGTCTCGGCAATGTCGGCAATGCGCCCATCAATGATGACGCTGGTGTCGAGAATTTTGTAGCTTTTCCTGGATTGCTTCTCGCCGCCGAAAACTCCGCCCAGCGCAGCCAGATTGAGCAGGTCTCCCTTGTTGGCGCCGACGATCAGCCCGATGTAGGCCATCAGAAGCATGACCATAATCTGCAGGAAGCTCTGAGTGTGCCCGGGAGGAATGCTATTGCGAACGACCAGGGCGAACAGGTACGCGCCGAAAATGCCCAGTACGCTGCCGATCGCAGCTCCGATCAGACGCTTCAGGGTTACGAGACGCAGCCGCCACTCGAAGGTGACGATAGCTAAGCCCAGCAGTGCCCCTACACCCGCGTCCAGCTTGGGATCGAGGCCGAAGGGCTGGATCAGGTAACAAGTAAGAGAGACAAAAACAATAAATAATAGACGAACGACTATTAAGTCCACGGAATGGACCTCCTCGGGACCCACGTGCCTAAAGTCAAAGTGGAATCCCGCACCGGCCGCCCAACCGCCGAGTGTATTGCGGCCAGTGATCTATATACGGAGCCTATGAATGAACTGCTATGAAACAACGCTCCGCCCCCCTGTCCAGAAATCAGACAAGAGGCTCCTACAAATATTCCAGTGGAAGTATATACCCCCTGTGAAGGCTGCGAGATTACGCAGGTCACAACTCAACGTGATACACGACATGGCCGGAACGCGCCGGGGCAGGCTGCTGTAGACTCTTACGATATGAAAGCTATTGTCATCAGTCGGTTAGGCGGACCGGAAGCACTCGAGCTGCGAGATGTTCCGGATCCGGTGGCTAGCGCAGGTCATGAACTGGTCCGGGTGCAGGCCGGCGGTCTGAACTTCGCCGACGTAATGACCACGCAAGGCGGATATCCGGGAACGCCAAAACCTCCGCTGGTGGCCGGCCGCGAGTTTTGTGGAGTCAGGGAAAGCGACGGACGGCGGGTCATGGGATATGCGCAGTGGGCAGCATTCGCTGAACGCATCGCCGCTCGCGCCGAGCTGTTGTGGCCAGTCCCCGAAACCTGGACCGCGGAGGAGGGAGCGGCCTTTCCGGTAAATTATTTCACGGCGTACTTTGCCTACTGGAAGGCGGGGCTCGTCGGTGCGACGAGGCCCGCCATTACCTCCATTCCGCGAGTTCTGATTCACGCGGTGGCCGGAGGCGTAGGAACCGCTGCCGTGCAAATCGGAAAACTGCTTGGCGTGGAAATGTATGGGACTTCTTCCTCCGACGAGAAGCTCGCGCGGGTGAAAGGACTCGGCCTGCAGCACGGCATCAACTACAAGCAGCATGACTATGAAGAAGCGGTCAAAGATCTGACTCGCGGCGAAGGCGTTGATGCCGTATTTGAGATGTTGGGCGGCGAGCACACCGCGAAGAGCGTTCGATGCCTGGGAGATTTCGGGCGGGTGATCGTGTACGGAAGTGCAACCGGACAAAAATCGCAACTGGATACACGACTTCTCTATGCCAAAGGCGCAAGCGTGCACGGATTGTGGTTGACATATCTATCAGCCAAGCAGGAGTTGATGAACCAGGCCTGGAAACAACTTTCCGCTTGGACGTCACAAGGCCACTTGCATCCGGTGATAGGACACGTGTTGCCAATGGAACGCGCCGTCGAGGCCTATCGATTGTTGTCCGACGGGAAAAACTTTGGAAAGGCAATTTTGAAGATCGCGTAGGCCGAGACCATCGGCCGCCAGGGGTCAAGCCGTTGCCGAATCATGCCAGCACTGCAGTGGGTGCAAGCGCCCGCACCGCACCGTTTCACCGGTAGTTAGTTGCAGATTCCATGGATGTATCTCCTGAAAGAGCGCCGGTAGAGAGCGCTGAAGCGGGCTGGAGTCACATCCAGCCTTCCACCTAAGTAAAGCATGATGAGGCCGTGGGAGAGGGCGCCCATCTCGAAGACGATCTCCCACGCATCATCCTCCCGGAAATAGCCGCTGTCCATGCCCTCCTGCACCACCCGGGCTATCAGGCCGGCGGTGGGGGAGCGGCCCGCCTTGAAGTCCGACGGGTAACGACGAGCGCCTTCGCGCGGCTTGAGGAACATAAGCTCGAACAGCCGCGGATTCCAGAGGGCGTGGTCCAGGTAGATCTCCAGCATCTTGGTGAGCCGCTCCTCAATGTTGCCGGGAAAGCGCTTGCCCGTCAGCCGGGCAGCCAACTCCTCGAAACCCTTGTCCGCCAAGGCATTCAAGAGAGCCGCCCGGTCCGGGTAGTGGCGATAGATCGCCATGGGCGTGATGCCGACGGCCTTCGCCACTCGGCGCATCGTCACTGCGTCCGCCCCCCCTCGATCCAATAGGCGCCGGGCGGCGGCGGCGATTCTTTCAGCGATAGATTTACCAGGCACGTGTACAGTGTATACCAAGGAAACCAAGTATACAGCGTATACTACATCGTGCTATCGTACTGCGCAGTCGACCCCAAAGTAGTGCGAGGTCGCTTGCCGATGCCTGGCTCCGAGGATAGGAGAAATTAAGATGAAAATATTCGCCATTGTGTTTGTGTCGCTTTTCGCCGTCCTGGCCATTGCTGATTCCCCTTCCATCCCAGCGACCAGCCGAACCTGGATCACTGACGTGACCATCATTTCGCCAGAGAACCTTGATCACATCGGGAAGGGCAGCGTGCTAATCGAAAACGGCCTAATCGTCAGCGTCGAGCGAGGAGAAGGGGGGAAAAAGCCTGACGGTGCAACAGTGGTTTCGGGAACGGGACAGTTTCTTGTTCCCGGCCTCATCGACTCGCACGTCCACCTCGCTTCTGTTCCTGGAATGAGCTTTGATCCGGCTGAGCGCAAAGCCGAGATAGTCAAGGAGTATTTCAAACAACTCCCACGTTCCTACCTTTACTACGGCTACACGACAGTTGTGGATCTGGCGGTGGTCGATCACCAAGTATTGGAAGACTTCAGGCAGGCCCCGCTGCATCCGGATTTATACGACTGTGGCGAATCATTGCCTTTTGCAAATGGGTATCCGATGTCGTTTGCGCCGCCACAGGTGCGTTTCAAATACTTTCCGAATTTCATCTACGATCCTAAGCAAGCCTCCAGTATTCCATCTGACTATAAGCCGGAAGATCACACTCCTGCTGCGGACGTAGGGCGGGTCAAAGCTTCCGGCGGGATTTGCGTCAAGACTTACTTCGAGCGCGGCTTTGCGCAAGACAGGAACCTGCCTGTGATGGGCCCTGATGTCTTGGCAGACATCCGCAAGGCTGCGACTCAAGCTGACTTGGTACTCATGATGCATGCCAACTCGTTTGAAGCCCAAAAATTTGCGGTCGCAGGAAATGTTGACGTTATCGCGCATGGAATGTGGAACTGGGGAGATCTCGACAGCAAAACGGAGCTGCCGCAAGAGATCAAGGCTCTCCTCGATCAAATCGTGGAAAAGAAAATTGGCTATCAACCTACGATTCAGGTCATGCAAGGTCTGCGCGCGTATTTTGATCCCGAATATCTGAAGATAGAGGCCATTCCCAAAGTCATCCCAAAGGAGATGCTGGAGTGGTTCAGCTCTCCCGAAGGTAACTGGTTCAAGAAAGAAATAGCTGAGGACGATACGCCGGACGCAGCCATGCTCAAAGGGTACGACCAGGGCCCCCTCCGCCGCGTTCGCCAGGTGGTTGCTTACCTGGCCAGCAAAGATGCCGACTTTCTCTTTGGCACAGACACTCCGTCGAGTCCGACCTACGGAAATCTTCCTGGCTTGAACGGCTATCTGGAGATGCAGCAACTGCAAAAGGCCGGGTTATCTCTGGCACAGATTTTCAGAGCCGCCACGATCAGTAACGCACGGAAGTTCAAAATCGATTCGCAACTCGGAACCATCGAGCCCGGCAAAATTGCCAATCTCGTCCTGCTTGAAAAATCGCCGTTGGATAGCCTAGACGCGTACGACAGCATCGCCACAGTTTGGGTTCATGGAAAGGCAGTCTCGCGCGACAGCTTGGCGGTCAACTCCAACAAGTAGTCTGTTGGGGTGATTCTCAAGATCACGTTGATCGAGCGAGGCGGATCCAAGCCGATGGCGGATGTTCGCTTCCGAACGCGGATAATCCATTAGCGGACACATCAATATTCCGCTGCCCGCGCTTCCCATTTGGCATCAATGCCTTTACGTGTTCTGCTTTGGAAATCCGCGTGCAATGCTTACTTGGAACTTGTGAGAGTGTGTGAAAGTTTGTGAACATTCGTAACAAAATTCGCGTGATAAACAGAATAAACAAGTGTTGTGTTATTCGCACGCACGCTTGCTAACGACGTTGCTGATGGAGCGTCCAAGTTGGTAATTGCGATTCGCAGCGCAAGGGAACTTCTAAGCATCGAACAACGTATCTGGAGAAGATGGCAGTGAAGGCGGGGCGACCAACCAGCCGGCCCGGCTTTCGGAAAAACGATTTCAGGGGTTAAGGGATTGGCTCAGTCTCGGTTTGGCGGCCCAGGTGAGCACAATCCCTGCAGCAGAGAGCCCGCGGTCTTGCGGCCACGCGCTTTCTCCTTAACCCCGCGGCAGCATTGTAAGTCTTTCGCGGCAAAACGCAAGTTTTTCGTGAAAGACGAGTCCAGGCCGCCCAGAAACGGTTCCCGACGTTTTTCGGGAAAGAAAAAGGAGTCTCATGAAATTTCAAAGTTTTTGCAAGAGTTTGCTGGTGGGACTGGCTCTGTTGCTGGCGACAAGCGCATTCGCGGCTGCTAACAAGGGTTCGATGCAGTTGCTGGACCCGGTCAACGTAAGCGGAAAGCAATTGCCCGCAGGTGACTACTCGGTTAAGTGGGATGGCAACGGGCCTAATGTCGAGGTGAACATTATGAAGGGCAACAAGGTCGTAGCCACAACCCCCGCCCGGCTGATTGATCTGACTTCAAAGCCGGCAAGAGACGCCGCGGTGGTGAGGAATAACGACGATGGCAGCAGGTCCCTGGCGGAAATCCACTTCGGTGGAAAGACGTATGGCCTGGCAATTGGCACTGAGTCAGCCAGTATGAACGGCAGCGGCAGCAGCAAGTGAAGGTTGAGGATCCTGCGCAACAAAAATGGGGAGCTCGAAGCTCCCCGTTTTCTTGCTCGGTCGGGCCGGCGCAGAGCAAAACTTATTTTCCTTGAGCCTCGAGTTCGGCGTTAATGTTCACGCTTCCGCCCGTGGCCTTGAATTTTCGGTCCCACGGCTTGAATCCGGATTTGCTTACAGTAAGCGAGTGGTCTCCAGATGCGACGTCAATCTCGGAGGGCGTATTGCCCACAAAGCTCCCGTCCAACGTAATGTCCGCATTAGCGGGTGTCGAGGAGACTACGATCTTGCTCGCCGCGGAGAGCGTCGCCGACTTATCGCTAACGGTGACAAGCTGAGCGGCAGACTGCTTCTGTGCAGTGACCTTGCCAACTCGTGACGGCCAATCCTTATCAATGGCTTCGCATGCGTCTTTCACGGAAGTTCCCAGAGAGCGTGTGGAGTGGCTGACGATGGCATCGCCATCACTGTTGAAAACCGCCACTTTGTTGTCGTGCGCCAGAAGACTCTTGCCACCTTCGTGATCAAGCACGACAACGTAATCGGCTTTGTCCTGTTTGTTGTTGACTACCACCTGTGAACACCGTTCGCCAAAGGTTTTGATAATCTCGGCGGTTTGCGGACGAGCGCCACCGCTGGAATGGCCAGCAAAGCCATCTTTCGAGCCTCCGCTGTTGCCGGTCATCTGCCAGGATTGGCTGTCGGTGATGAAGACCCGCGCCTTCTGCGCATCAGAAGTGGATGTTTGCGCTGCCGCAGGAATCAGCAACAGCGGTAGAACAGCGAACTTCATAAAGAATCGCATTCTGCCTCCAAAGCCTGAATATGAGGGAGAAGCGTCTATTCTTGCATCGCTGGGAGGGACGGCATAGTTACGGTCGTCGCTGTCCGAAAAGATGGATTTAGGCTAGCTAGCTACGGTGCTTCGCGGGCGTCCGCCCCTACGGGTTCTTTAATACTTTGGCATCCTGGGATCAACCCGATCCGCCCAGGCCAGTATCCCCCCGGCGAGATTGTGCACTTTCTTGAATCCTGCCTGTTGTAGAAAGGTCACAGCCTTCGCGCTACGAACGCCGGAGCGGCAATGGGCGACGATCTCGCGGCTGGAATCGAGCTCGTGCACGCGATTCGGCAGATCCCCCAGTGGGATCAAGTGCCCGTTAATGTTGCAGATTTGATATTCATGGGGCTCGCGCACGTCGAGCACGAAGAGATCTTCGCCCGCGTCCAGACGTCGCTTGAGCTCTTCGACTTGCATTTCCGGAACGCCTGCTTCCACTGGTTTCTCCTGGCTTTTCTCTTCACCGCGGATTCCGCAAAACTCGTTGTAGTCTATCAGTTTTGTGATCGTGCGATGCGTCCCGCAGGCAGGGCAATCAGGATTCTTGCGCAGCTTAAGCTCGCGGAACTTCATGCCCAAAGCGTCGATCAGCAACAACCGCCCGATCAGCGGCTCGCCTTTGCCGAGGATTAGTTTGATTACCTCGGTTGCCTGAATCACGCCCATGAGTCCCGGCAGAATGCCCAGCACTCCGCCTTCCGCGCAGGAAGGAACCAGTCCCGGCGGTGGCGGCTCCGAATACAAGCACCGGTAGCAGGGGCCATCCTTTGTAGCGAAGACACTGGCTTGTCCTTCGAAGCGGAAAATCGACCCGTAAACATTGGGCTTGCCCGTGAGCACGCAGGCATCGTTCACCAGATAGCGGGTGGGGAAATTGTCGGTGCCATCGGCAATAATGTCGAAGTCGCGAAACAGCTCGAGCGCATTCTCGCTACTCAGCCGGGTCTCGAACTTGCGGATGTTCAAGAACGGATTGATTGCCTTCAGCTTTTCAGAAGCGGAATCAAGCTTCTTGCGCCCCACATCAGCCGTGGTGTGGATGATTTGCCGCTGCAGGTTGGTATAGTCCACCACATCGAAGTCCACGATCCCGAGCGTGCCCACGCCGGCCGCTCCCAGATAAAGCGCCAATGGCGAGCCCAGCCCTCCGGCTCCAATACACAGTACCCGCGCAGCCTTGAGCTTCTGCTGACCTTCCATGCCCACCTCCGGCATGATCAGGTGACGCGAGTATCGCAGGATCTCTTCGTTTGTAAGAGTGGAGGCTTCGGGTTTCGCTTCAACTGGTTTAGCTTCTGTGATGGTTGCCATAAAATCCTCGGTTCAGAAACGTTGGTTTTTGATGGTTACGAAATGGACACCTAGAAACAACAACAGAACGGACAACAACAGCAGGCGCTGTGGCGGGGCATTCGAGGAGTGGTCCATCCGCAATTCATCAGTTCACCAGCCTCCGGCAATCGAAGGCACAATCGAAATAGTATCACTGTCCTTGATCGCAGTGGCTTCTTTTTGCAGATAGCGGACATCTTCGTCATTCAGGTAAACATTCACAAAAGAACGGAGTTTACCGTCATCAGTGTAAAGATGCCGCCGCAGGTCAGGGTGCTGGGAAACCAGTCCGGACAAGGCTTCCGCGACGGTACCGGCTGTGACCTCGACTGTCGGTTGCTTGCCGGCATATTGGCGCAGGGGTGTGGGTATGTTGATCTTGGTCATCGTGATAACTGATGCCAAATGAAGCCAACCGGATTCAGCAAAGCCCGTGTAGGGCGGACACTCTTGTCCGCCGCTTTTGATGTGGACCTTCTCTTTGCCGAAGGGATGTTGCTCCCGAGCCCCATCTCCAGGAGCCAAACTTGGCGGACAAGAGTGTCCGCCCCACACGGAAGCTGGTTTACGCTAGTTCGATCTTCTCATCCACCAGTTGTTTATCACTCTCGTCGCTCCCGCTCAGTTCGAACGAATTCGTAATCGCGGCTTTACCTTTTTCCACGCTGGTAATTACATAAGAGCAGCCCAACCAATGCGCCTCCGCCAGATCAGTCGACGACCAGAGTGCGGGGTGATCAGGATGCGAGTGGTAAAAACCGACAATGTCCTCTCCACGCTGACGACCCTCGCGCTGAATGCGAACCAGTTCCCGAGGATCAATGTGATAGCGGTTCTGCGGAGAGTCCGTGCGCGTGTTGCCGCATCGGGCAACGGAACTCACCCGACGAACGTCGCCATTCATTTCGCCCAGCAAAACGCCGCAGCACTCGTGAGGATACGTCTCCTCACCATGCTGGCGTAAAGCGTCGTAATTCCCGCGCTCGATCTTTAACACAAATCAAACCATTTACCACAGAGACACAGAGTCACAGAGTCACAGAGAATAAATAAAAATTTGGATAGTTTATGGAATTCTCTGTGCCTCTGTGTCTCTGTGGTGAAATGCAGCTACTCCTGCCAGAATCTCTCACTCAAATACTTGTCGCCGGAATCAGGAAAGATCGTCACAAACACAGCCGGCTCATTTTTCTTTAACTGCCGTACCAATTGGAGGCAGCCGACCACTGCCGCGGCCGCTGAGATCCCTACCAGCAAGCCTTCCTCGCGGGCCAGACGCTTGGCCATCGCGTATGCGTCTTCGGTGGAAATGCCCAGGTTGGCATCAGCCAGAGACGAATCGTAAATCTTAGGAACGATCGCGCTAGCCATGTGCTTGGTGCCTTCGATTCCATGGAAGGCCGAGTCCGGCTGCAGCGAAATACAGCGAATGCGCGGGTTCAATTCCCGCAGCCGGCGCGTCGTCCCAACAAACGTTCCACTGGTGCCTAACATTGACACGAAGTGAGTGATGCGTCCTTCCGTCTGTTGCCAGATTTCGTTGGCCGTGCCATGGTAGTGAGCCTGCCAGTTGGCGTTGTTGGAATACTGGTCGGCGTAGTAGTACAGATCCGGGTGTTTCGCCGCGAGTTCGCGCGCCATGCGGATGGCGCCGTCGGAACCGTCTGCCGGATCGGTGTAAAGGATGTTCGCGCCGTACGCTTGCAGGATGCGCTTACGTTCGACCGAGACATTTTCCGGCATGCACAACGTCACCGGAAAACCTTGTGCGGCGCCGATCATGGCATAGGCGATGCCAGTGTTGCCGCTGGTCGAATCCAGCAGAATTTTACCGGATGTTAACTTGCCACTGGCCCGGGCTTGCGTCACGATGTTGGAAGCGGCGCGATCCTTGATCGAACCTCCGGGATTGAGCCACTCTGCTTTGCCGAGGATCTCGACCCCGGGCAGGTCGCTGCCAATACGTGCCAGGCGAAGCAACGGAGTGTTGCCGATGCGATCCACAGTGTGCTGGCCCAAAGTGAGGTTGCTGAGCGGATCGCTTCCGTCCGCATGTGTCGAAGAACCAGACACTTCCGCGATATTTGGCGCCAGGCGCTGCATAAAGCTCAAACTCGAAGCCCGTGACCTACGTAATGTTCCGCACAGGCAAAGTTAATCGCGAGGAACGGTTGATTAGATTATAAGAGAGACTGATTGGTTCCACCGAAGATACGGGCATCGTACCTTTTTCACGGATCCGCATCTAACTTAAGCGAGTACAAAGGACGAAATGGCATCGAAGGTAGAACAAAGGACTTATGAAGATGCGCTGAGCTGGCTGCGCGACCACGGCTTTGATCTGCTCGAGGCCCCTGGCACGCAGGCACGCGTCTTTCTGAAGAAATACAACGTGTCCGCCGCCATCCAGAAGAATGGCGACGACGGCGTGAAGATTTTCGCTTACCCCGGCTACCTGATTGGCAGCGAAATTTCGAAGCTGGTCAACAAGGGATACCAGCAGTTTCTCAAGACCGCCAAGACCGAAGTCCCGGCAACCGCCGACCATCTGAAAGCCCTGCAACAATTCACCGAAGAATTAAAGGAAGGCCTGGGCCTGCCCAGTCTGTACAACGAATCGCTCGGCACCGTCAGCGAATCCTATCACTACGACCGCGTCGAGAACCGCGACAAACCACCCGCCGCCCGGCCCAAGCGTCCCTGGGAAAAAGCCGGAGTCCTGGCCGCCGCCGCGAAAAAAGGCCAGGCCTGACGCCTCCGCCTTTTTGTGAGAATGGAAGTGCCAGCGATGAAGTAACACTGTCTGGCACCCGATGAACTCCTCGGGAAGCAAGCTTCTCCTTCCGAATTGTTGTGAAACGTCGCCCTCAATCACAACCTGGTTGCGAAGCCTAATGGCCTAGTATCAACAATAGGCTCTACGCTGGAAAGTGCGAGACCTTCAGCGTACATTACTTGCTTTGCAAAGTTCCCAAATCCAAACTTGCTGCCACAGAAATCTTGGCGTGGTCCGCCGCTATTGTTGCCGTGCTTCCGAAGAGCGGGGACAGTAAAGGATTTTGGTAGCGTGAGGAGTTTCGCATGAAGGTATGCGATGCGCGATGTCTGTTCGCGACTATGCTTCTGCTGATCGTTATCACTAAGACCGTGTCAGCGCAGGAAGAGCCTTTGTGTGTCGCAAACTCACCGGAGCGGCGAGGCGAGATCGGTTGCAGTATCGTCGAAAACAAACCGCTGCCTGCTAATCTCAAGGAGCCGTTATTCTGGCACATTGACCGCTTTGAGAACGGCGAGCGTGCGCGATCGGCCGTTGGTCCCGCAAGCATCGCGTTTGAGGCTCACGGTGCATGGTGGGTGATGTCGGTAGAATCAGAAACCAACGTCCATCACGGAGGCAAACACGTCACGCAAGTCAAACTATCACCGCTCCCAGAAGCGCCCAAATATTCGATGCTCGTGATATCAGCTTATATACCTGCCGGGATGACGTCGCGTGTCCATCTTCACTCCGGCGTGGAAGCGTTCTACGTAGTCGATGGAGAGCAGTGTTTGGAGACCGCTGAGCGGGCCTTTAAAATGCGAAGGGGCGAGACCCTGGTTATTCCGAGCGGTGTCACGATGCGTCTCGTAGCTACCGGGGCCAAGCCTCGCCGGGCGTTTGCCGTGATCGTCTACGATTCTTCCAAGCCGCCAACCACGCGGATGGGAATGGAAAAGGCATCAGAACTCGTTTCCTGCACAAAATAGCCTCACTCCTCAGCACCTCACATCACGACTTTTGGCGGAAAATGTTGGAGTGGTTGGCCGAAGACAGACCCCTTCATAAAGACCGTAATCGAAGGTTTTCAGCGCAGAAAACTTCCGGCTGGCAGTCGACCCTGGAACGGTATCGCAAGAATTATCAGAGCGAGGGCCACGACTTAGGCCAACTGGAATTCTCCGAATCGAACATTCAGGAACTGGCGCCAGATGCGGCCTTCGTGCGCGGCGCCTGGCACCTGACCACTTCAGATGGCAAAACGCCTCATGGCCTGTTCACATTGATCTTCCGCAAGTTTCCCGAGGGATGGAAAATCGTGCACTATCACACTTCGGCGGCTGACCGCTAGTCTCATCATTCCGTAAAATGTCAGACGGCGATTCAACTTCACCTTCGTAATCACAAACCCTCTTCCGTGATTCGTCATCTGGCTTTATGCTGTTTGAGACGTTGTAGCCGTTGACCGCGCAGGTTCTTTTCCAGAAGTCATGATTCCAATTCGTCTCTATACCATGATCGTAGGCGGCGCGGGCGCCTTGCTGGCCGTGTATCTCCTGCTCCGTCGCAAGCCCAAAGGCCCGGACGAGATAGAACGAGAGCGCCGCGCCTGGCTCGACCGCGTGGGCCGCATTACCGACGGGACCGTCATCGACGTTCAGGAAATGCAGCCCGACGGCCGCAAGCCAGCGACCTTCCTGATCTTCCAGTACGACGTCGCCGGCGTATCCTACGAAGCTTCGCAGGACGTAACCTACCTGCGGCAACTGATCAACCTGCACTCTTGCCGCCTCGGCCTGCCGACTTCGGTGCGCTACGATCCCCAGAATCCAGGAAACTCCATTGTGGTTTCCGAGCGCTGGATGGGATTGAGGCAGTGAAGCTCCCCAGCCGTCAGCTTCCACACCCGGCACTAAAGACAGCCTAGCAAAACCTTCACCGTTGACAGGAAGAAGAGCCCTACGCTTTTATTGCAGCTTCGCGTACTCCGCCTTGGCTTCATTCAGAATGGGGACGTCGGGATCGGCATCTTTCCAGAGGGTGAGGAAGTCTTTGTAGGCGGCAAGTGCACGGACGCGAGCAGCATCCGCATCTGCTCCCTGCGAAGTCTTCGACTGCAAGGCATTGGCCCGAGCCACGCCCAGATGCGCCAACGCTCCCGTCCAGCAGTTCCACACGATGCCGCTGTGGTCGAGAATCTTCTGAAACTCGGCGGCGGCAGTACTACCCTGTCCGGCTGCCAAGTATGCCTCTCCGCGGACATATGTCGGATAGAGGCAGGAAATGTTGGCGACGAAGCCGATTTGCCCGAATTCAATGGGCGAGGCTGCTTGTAACGCAGTCAGGGCCGAAGCCGGATTCTTCTTGTTCAGCGCCAACTGCGCCCGAATCGCTGGCAGCCAGAGCGATTGCATCTGCGTATCGAGCGGGTAACGCTGGTTCAGGTCTTGCGCCAGAGATTCGGTTCGTGGACCATCATTCGCCATTGCAAACGCAAGCGCGGCTTCGACCTCGACCGCCTGACTGCTTGGCAGCAGCTTTAATCCCTCTTCGGCCGTTTGCTTCGCTTGCTTCAGGTTGCCAAAACCAACCTCGCGCAAGGCCGAATTCTCCAGCCAGATGGCGCCCGTTTCCCTGCTGTCGTTGCGGACTGCGGAATCTACCGAGCGCTTCGTCAATTCCCGTGCTCTGCCGAGACGGCCTGCATAGGCCTCTGTGTCGGCGGCGAGGGACAGTCCCACGTTCTCTTCGGGCTTGTCCGCGAACCACTGCTGCTGCTCGGCCATAGCCGGAGCATCGCCACGGAAGAACGCCAGAGCGTACCGGCAGTCGTGGAGACTGAAATCGTCCAGGTTTAGCGCCTGCGCTTGCTGCACTACCCGTCCGCTCTCATCGAACTGCTGCAGCCCAATCAAGACCCCGGCGAGGTTGGTATAACCAGCGATTCTATCTGGAGCAAGATCGACAGCACGACGATATGCTTCCGCCGCCTTCTCGTACTGTGCTTGCTGGACGTAATTGTTGCCCAGATTAAGATGTACTCTGTAGTCTCGTGGATAGCTGGCAACCCACTCCTGATAGATCTGCGTCGCTTTCTCCAGTTCCCCGCTAACATCCGCGTAATACAGCGCCGCGATGGTTAATTTTTCCCGCTCGCTGGCATGCTCTCGCAACTGGAACGCCTTGGACAAATACTCGCCCCCTCGCCCAAGCTCACCCTGAGCGTCGTAAGCCACCCCGACCGACCAGTATCCCATCGCAAAATTTGGATCCAGTTGAATAGCATGCTGAAAGTAAGGCAGCGAGGAGGCGGAGCCTTTCGTGCGAGTCACTTTTTCACCGAGGCTGTAAGCTTGCAGTGCTTCGAGCGAAGACGTGGTCGCCTGTTCCAGAGGAGTGTCGAGCTTCTGCACCGAGGCCAACGATTCTCCCAGCTGGCCGCGCAGCTTGGATGCCACGGTCCCCAACGTTTCCAGCACCTTCTCTTTTGCTGCCGCGGTCGCCTGCTCTTGCGCCATCACGTCCCCGCTCTGGCAACTGACCACCTTTAATCCCAATACGTATTGGCTGCCCAGACTGACGATGGATCCGGTGGTGCTGAGGCCTTGCTGCCTGTCCGCTGGCGAAAGTTCGCGGGCAACGTCGGGCGTGAGCTTGGCGTCGCGAGGGCGCGTCATCAGCTTCAAGGTCGCCGTGACCTTGTTCTCCGAGAGCACATTCAGAAACGGCGACTGGTTCAAAGAGACGCTGAGCGCAGTCTTCAGGTCTCATCAAAGACCGGGTCGCCCGTGCTGTTGGCGAAATCGGCGAGCACGATGGTGTCTCTCTCCGTGAGTGGCTTGCGCGACGCGAGCGGTAGTAGTAGAGGCGGCAGCGACGATAACGACGACAGCCGCTACGACTAGTGTACGGGCGGAGGCCCTCGTCCGCCTGGTCGAGCGAAGGTCGAATGCCGCTGTTGCGCCCAAAGCTGCGGAGCTTTGCTCCGCCGAGTCAGCCCTTTCCACATGGCCGGTGCCGCTTTCCTGCGCGACTGCCACTGTGCCGGAACTCGCTGCTCTGGCTCGTCCCGTCTCCGTATCCCGCTTCAGCCGCTGCAAGTCCGTGCGCAAATCGGCAGCGTGCTGGTAACGCAAGTTGCGGTCTTTCTCCAGCGCCTTGTTGATGATCCGTTCCAGTTCGGCGGATACGTCGGGATTCAGTCGAACCGCCGGAACCGGGTTGTGATCGAGAATCTCGCGGAAGATGACCGCAGTACTCTCGCCCCGGAAGGGCAACTGCCCGGTCGCCATCTCATAGAGCACGGCTCCAAACGAGAACAGATCGCTGCGTGCGTCCAGTTCTTTCGCTCGCGCCTGCTCCGGCGACATATAGGCGACGGTGCCGAGCGTTGAACCTGGGCTGGTGAGATGATCCGTGTCCACTGAACCCGTCTGCGTGTTAAGAGACGCCACCTTGCTCGAGGAACCGCTCGCAGGTTCGACCTTCGCCAGCCCGAAATCCAGAATCTTGGCGTGGCCGCGCTTGGTGACAAAGATGTTGGCGGGCTTGATGTCGCGGTGGACGATGCCCTCGGCGTGGGCTGCGTCGAGCGCATCCGCAATCTCGATGGCCAGCGACAGAATCACCTCGGTTTCCAGTCGGTTGCCCTGCAATCCGGTGTTTCAGCGTCAGGCCGTCCAGAAACTCCATGGCGATGAACGCCTTGCCGTGCTGGTCGTCGATTTCGTAGATGGTGCAGATGTTGGGATGATTCAGGGCAGAGGCAGCCTTGGCTTCGCGCTGAAAGCGGCTGAGGGCCTGCGGGCGTCTTTGGCGACCTCGTCGGGCAGGAACTTCAGGGCGACAAATCGGCCGAGCTTCACATCCTCAGCCTTGTAGACAACACCCATCCCGCCGCCACCCAACTTCTCGACGATGCGGTAGTGCGAGATGGTTTGGCCGATCAAAGAAAAGAGTCTCGCTGATGCGCGACCATAGTAGTGCGCCCAGCTCCGGCGCGTCAACGCATCGGCGATACCGGTAAATGCACTGGAAGCCTGAGTGCTGATCGCTGACGGCTGAAAGCTGCTCCTCTAGCTCCCCGCTGCGAAGCCGCCGACATGCGCCATCGTGAGCCGCAGGAATTTGTGGGGGTTGACTGGAGTGTCGTTGATGCGGACTTCGTAATGCAGGTGCGGACCGGTGCTGCGACCGCTTAATCCGACATATCCGATCGTGTCGCCGCGTCGCACATACTGTCCGGGGACAACCGCATAGCTGGCCAGATGCCCGTAGCGGGTCGAGATTCCGTGGCCGTGGTCAAGGGCAACAGCCCGTCCATATCCGCCCATGAAGTCGGCAAACGTTACTACACCATCGGCCGGAGCGATGACGGGCTGGCCGTAGGACGCCGAAATGTCGATTCCACTATGAAACGCGCCCTCGCCGTTGAACGGATCGGTTCGCTCTCCGAAAGAGCCCGTCACCGGGCCTTCCACCGGCCAAAGGTTTGGAGCCGAATTGGCCCGTAACCAGTCCGCAGTGGTCACATTACGTGTAAGGCCGAGAGAGATCCCGGTTGTAGCAGCGCCGCTTAGAGCGGTGTCCTTCAGAGCATAAAGGCGGTCCAGGGAAGAACTTACTTGAGCATCTTGAATGTGATCAGAAGATTCCGATTCCAGGGTCGGGTTCGATTTCAAACCGTAGAGTGAAGAAACTTCGCTGGCCAGTGAGCCTAGCGACGCCACTTGAATATCTCGTTCCTGAGCGACCTGCTCCAGCCGCGAATAGCGGTTTTTCAACTCATCTTTCTGGATTCGCAGCTCGTTAAAGCGCGAGACCTTCAACAGCATTCGCATGTAGGAACTGGCAATTCCGGTCAGGCTCAGGACCCCGATCGCCGCCCCTACAACTAATACGTACAGATAATGGACTGGGATGGGAATCTTACGGAGTTGCCCATCCTCACCACGTGCTACGAAAAGTATGTAGAAACGCTTACGCAATATTTCTCCTTCGTTCAGTAATCGGATCGAGTGATCGCGGCAGGTTCGCCGCCCTTGATCCTACAACCCGATCCCCGTTGCTGGCACACCTTCCCCTTTTTTGGGAAAAAGGCCAGTCAACTCGCTCCGTCCTACCGGAACCAGGGTCAGGTCCGAAATCCTTTGTGCCTGCAATCCTAACCGCATGCGGCACTTAGCTCGGCCAGTGTTTTTGGAAGCAGCTTCGCAACGGTACCAAAGTAGATTGGTCCTGTCAACGACCCGGAGCACAGTCCTAAGGTTACGGAAGGCAGGGTAGTCCACGGTACTTCGGCGGGTTACCGACGGTAAACTCCTGCAGCACAAAGAACAATCCGCGTGGCTCCGCGGCGTTGCAACAATTGAGCTGCCAGGAACGCCCACGATCCGGAGCTTGCAGTTTGATGGATTTGGAGGTGATACAGGTTGCCCTCACTCTCCTCAAGGCTTTGGGTTTTGTGACCCAGATTTCGCCTGTCCACGCCTTCCTGCTTGTATATGATTGAGCGCATCTTGCCGCTCTCCGAAAAACTGCTGATCTCTCGCATCCGGGGTCGCACAACCCGAAGACGAGGGATCGCCGCCGGCATCGGGGATGATTGCGCCATCCTGCAAATCCCCGCCCGGTAGTCAGACGCTGGTTACTACTGATTTCAGCCTGGAAGGGGTGCACTTCCGTCGAGAGTGGCACCCCGCCGAAGCCGTCGGTCATCGCTGTCTTGCCCGAGGCCTCGAGCGACATCGCCGCCATGGGAGGCTATCCATTGGTCGCCGCATTTTGTCCCTCGCCCTGCCGCAAAACGTACGGCAATCATGGGTTGATCAATTCGTGAAGGGCTTACTCAGGTTGGCAGAGAGGTACGATGTCAGCCTCGCGGGTGGAATCGGCACAATCTCCGAACCGAATTCTGGCGGACATAGTTGTCGTCGGATCAGTTCCCAAGGGGGAAAGGCAATCCGGCGCTCGGGTGCGTGCCCCGGAGACAGCATTACGCGCAGGCGCACTGGGAGCCGCCACCGCCGCTCTGAAGTTGCTGTTTGCCGGGCGGAAACTCCGGCCGGCCGATTTCCCCCGCCACTTCTATCCCACCCCCCGCGTTGAAGTTGGACGGTTCCTTCGTGAAAAAGGTTTGGCGTCGGCCATGATCGATCTCAGCGACGGCCTTTCCACTGACCTCGGACACATCTGCGAAGAAAGCGGCGCCGGCGCGGAGATCCGATCGGACGCGGTTCCTCGCGCCGACATCGGCAAGCCTGCGCACCAGGTCGATCTTCAATTCGCACTGCACGGCGGCGACGAATATTACCAACTGCTCTTCACCGCACCCAGCAGCAAGCGCGTACCGTCCCGTATCGCAGACGTCGATATAACCCAAATTGGCCACATCACCCGGGGCAAGCAGTTCATTCTGATGAACCGGGGGGTGTCGGGGCGAAATTGCGTCCGCAAGGCTGGGAACACTTCAAGCGCCAAGCATGAACCTGAACCCTGAAGCCCGACACTTGCCTCCTCATGTGACTTTCGTGCTACCCGAACCTCTTCTTTAGGTATCGCACGCCGCTCAACCGTTCTACAGTGTCCTTATGTTCCGTAGACTTGCCATATTCCTCGCCACGTTGTGCGTCGGCATGAGCTGCACGCTGACCGCACAACCGGCGTCCGTGTCTGCGGCGGCCAAGCCCGCCGTCGACAATGACTTCATCCAAAAACAATTCGGATCGACTTGCTCTTTGATCGGGCTCGAGCCGTTCACGGCTGATTTCGACAACGATGGCATTGAAGATATCGTTATCCCGGCCCGCTGCACTAATCCGATGATGGACCAGGCCGAAAACAGCTTCGTGGTCGTCGACCCCTACAACAGCTTCTTTGGCTACGGCAATCCAAAGGTCACCACGCAATTTGCTTCAGAAGCCCCGGACCGCCGCGGTTACTCGCTGTTGGTGATTCATGGTGTCGGCACGGAGGCCTGGCGTTCCCCTACCCCCAAAGCAAAGTTCCTCATTGTGAATCTGCCCTTCAAACAGGTCGTTGTGAAGAAAATGGCCATCAAGAAAAAGAAGCCAATCATGGGAATCTTCACCGAGGAGACCGGCGGCGATCAGGCAACCTCCGTGATCTTCTGGGACGGAAAGAAATACAGATACCAGCCTCTGGGTGCCAGCATGGAATAATTTAGTAACGAAAGGACGGGCGCCTCGCCCGTCCCGGTCGAGCCGTGAGTTCAGTTTATCCGCGATTCAGCCTCTAAAACGAAAGTAATTCAGCAGATCCGCCACCTCGCCCATCAAAAAGCTAAGCCGTCTTGCGCTGTTCCATTTGGGCGTAGAACTTTTTAGCTCCTTCTTCCATCTCTTCCGCTGTAAGGTCTTGGGTGTGAGTGCTGATGCCCCAGGTGTGACCAAACGGGTCTACGAACTGACCGTAGCGGTCACCCCAGAACATGTCGGTCACGGGCATGGTCGCCTTGCCTCCGGCGCTTATCGCCTGTTGGATCGCGCTGTCGACATTTTGCACGTAAAGATACAGACTGCCGGTATTCCCACCCAGAGTTTGCGGGGACTTGGTTCCCATATTGGGGAACTCATCCGCCAGAAAAATAATAGAGTCGCCGATCTTCAGCTCGGCATGCGTGATCTTACCGTCGGGACTCGGCATGCGCATGATTTCCTCTGCGCCCAAGGCCTTCTTGTAGAAATCGATCGCTTTTGCGGCATCCTTGACTGTCAATGCCGCCGTCACTGTGTGAAAGCCGTCTGGGATTGGTTTCGAAGAAGCCGTCATGTGTGTTTCCTCCTGAAAGATGTGTCTGGCCGGACAGAAATGCATTCCGAACAGCAGACCGCCATTCTAGGTGCACAGGAGCTTGCTGAACGTTAAAAATTGTAAAAATTGATTTGCCTCTACGCCACTCATTTGCCGACCGAGAGCACGGCGCCCTGCCTGCGGAAGCTCTAATTCAAGAAGTGTTTCACCTGAGAGGGGCAGCACGGCCGAGAAGGCGTAAAGTGCCATGACATTTTCCTTTTGTGTACCTTCGTGTCCTTTGCGGTTGATGAAGTTGAAATGCTAGAACCACAAAGGACAAGAAGGTACACAAAGAATGTGATGAAGCTTTTCCTCATAGCAAGGCGTCATCGCACCACCAACCCGCTATAATTCTCCCGCCATGAACCTCGAACAGAAACTGGCTGAACTGAAGAAGCGCGACAAACTCGCCGAAGACGGCGGTGGCCAGCAGCGGCGCGAAAAGCAGCACAAGGCAGGCAAGATGTCGGCCCGCGAGCGCATTGACTTCCTGCTCGACGAAGCCACATTCGAGGAAACTGACAAACTGGTCACGCATCGCTGCAGCGACTTCGGCATGGCCGAACAGAAGTTCTACGGCGACGGATTCATCACCGGATACGGTCGCATCGAGGGCCGTCTGGTGTTCGTCTTCGCCCAGGATTTCACGGTGTTCGGCGGTTCGCTCTCCGAAGCCAACGCTGCCAAGATCGTAAAGATCATGGATCTCGCCGCCAAAATGGGAGCCCCCGTGATCGGCCTCAACGATTCCGGCGGCGCCCGCATTCAGGAAGGCGTAATGTCATTGGCCGGCTACGCCGACATCTTTTTAAGAAACACGTTGTACAGCGGCGTGGTTCCCCAGATCTCCGCCATCATGGGCCCATGCGCCGGAGGCGCAGTTTACTCACCTGCGATTACCGATTTCATTCTCATGGTCGACAAGACTTCCTACATGTTCATCACCGGACCCGATGTGATCAAGACGGTCACCCACGAAGAAGTCACCAAGGATCAACTAGGCGGCGCCGAGACCCACAACGAAACCTCCGGGGTGGCCCACTTCAAGGCCCACGACGACGCCGAGTGTCTGTCGATGGTGCGCGAGCTGCTCAGCTTCATGCCCTCGAACAATATCGACGACCCTCCGCGCAAGGCCTGCACCGATCCCATCGATCGCGCCGATCCCGCGCTGGACAAGATGGTCCCAGACCAATCGAACCAACCCTACGACATCAAAGACGTAATCCACACCGTGGTCGACGACGGATACTTTTTCGAAGTCCAGGAACACTACGCCAAGAACATCGTCGTAGGATTCGCCCGCCTGAACGGAAAGCCCGTGGGAATCGTAGCCAACCAACCCGCGTTTTTAGCCGGCACGCTGGACATCAATGCCTCGATCAAAGGCGCCCGCTTCGTCCGCTTCTGCGACTGCTTCAACATTCCGCTCGTGACCTTTGAAGACGTTCCCGGATTCCTCCCCGGCACCAATCAGGAGTACGGAGGCATCATCAAACACGGCGCCAAGCTGCTGTTCGCCTTCGCCGAAGCGACGGTGCCAAAGGTGACCGTCATAACGCGCAAGGCCTATGGCGGAGCGTACTGCGTCATGGCCTCCAAACACATTCGCACGGACGTCAACTACGCGTGGCCCACTGCAGAGATCGCGGTAATGGGCCCCGAAGGCGCAGTGGACATCGTCTACAAACGCGAATTGGAGAATGCCGCGAACCGCGTAGAAGCACGCCAAAAGAAGATCGAAGAATTCCGCGAACGCTTTGCCAACCCCTACGTAGCCGCCGACCGCGGCTTCGTCGACGCCGTAATCCAACCCCGCGAAACCCGCAAAAAGCTCATCCAGGCGTTGGAAATGCTAGAAACCAAGCGCGACAAGAACCCTCCGAAGAAGCACGGGAACATCCCGCTGTGATGTACGTAGGAAAGAGTTCACTTTCCCTAAGGAGATAGCGGAAGCCGAGATCCATGGCGGATGTGGAGCACATAAACCGACTCATCGGCCACTATGAACAACAGGCGATAGGTGCCCCGGTTTCCTGCGCCAAAAATCAACTGCCGGACGGGTTTGCCAAACGAAAGACTCTCCGGAGCCAGTGCGCAACGCTCGGGATGGTGGTCCAAACTAACCACTGCTAGCTCGGCGCGATCCAACCAATCATCGGCAGCTCGCGGTGCCTGCTTGAAAATGTACGTGTGAATTGTTCTGAGATTGTGCTTTGCTCTGGGAGTCAGGACGACGAGGTATGTCATTTCCTCGCGCGCGTCTCACGCCTTACCTCGTCGAAAACCTCTTTGGCAGGTTGACCCAGGCCCTGCTCGGCTTCCAGAAGTCCCTGACGGATGTTTGCAATCGCGTCCAGATGATCGGCCACGTGCTGGTAATCCCTGGCATCGAGCAGCACGGCCTCAGCCTTGCCATTCACGGTGAGCACAAGCGGACGCCCGGTCTTCTTCATGCGCTTCATCAGGCCGGAAGAGTTGCGCTTGAACGTGGTGAGGGAATGAATGTCTTGCGTGAGGTCGATCATGGTGCGATTGTAACATCAAATTAGCATCTTATTTAATGCTCGTGTAGAGCGGACACTCCTGTCCGCTGCCTTTGACGTTGGAACGATGTACCATGCCATAAAAGCAACTAATAAGTTGCATATATAGCGTTTATCGGATAAGCTTGGAGTAGACCTGAACCGCGCAAAGGAGGTCTATGGCAGGTGAAGCCCACGCATTTGATGTCTCCCCAAAAGAGCAAAAAGAAATCGTCGAAATCTACACCAAACTTCGCGAAGCGGAGGCCAAGCTCATCGGTCCCGACGGCAAGGCCGAGATTCTCCCCAACAATCTCTATTCTTTCCTGCTCCGACTGCTGGCCGATCTGCGAGCCGGAAATGCAGTCACCATTCTGCAAAGCAGCCACGAGCTTACGACGATTGAAGCCAGCAAGCTTCTCGGCATGTCCCGCCAGTTCCTGGTGCAACTGCTGGAGAACGGAGAAATCCCTTTCCACAAGGTCGGCACCCATCGCCGCCTGTATGTCCGCGATGTGATGACCTACAAGGCCAGGCGTGACACTTCGCGGCGGAAAACTCTGGACGACTTAGCCAAACGCGAATTCGCAAGAGGAGATTACGGCAAGATCCCAGATGATTTTGACAGGCAATGACCAGTTCGCCGTGCTCGATGCCTGCGTTCTCGTGCCCATGGCGCTCTGCGACCTCCTGTTGCGCTTGGCCGAGGAGCCGGCGATGTATCGACCGGTATGGAGCGAGCAGATATTGACAGAAATGACCAAAGCCCTGAGAACCAAGCTTCATCGATCCACGGAACAGGCAGCATGGAGACGCCAGCAAATGAAGGAAGCGTTTCCAGAAGCGATGGTCACAGCCCCGTCCGCGCTCCTGAAAGGGGTCGAATGCATTCCCCACAAAGATGACAGGCACGTCCTAGCCACCGCGATTGTTGCGCACGCTAACGTCATCGTGACCCAAAACATTAGATATTTCCCGAAAGACTGTTGCCACAAATACAGCGTCCTCTGTCACACACCAGACGATTTCCTGATCGACCAGTACAATCTCCACCCGCAACTGGTCTTGGACAAACTGGACGATCAAGCAGCCGGCATCTCCCAGAACCGGCAGTTCGTGGTCGCAAGCTTGAAAGCGTCCGTGCCCAAGTTCTGCAAGTTGGTGAGCTCCAACTGAGAACAAAGGAAGCGGCGACCCATGAGACGAGTTACTCAACTGTACCAGCAGAGATACCTCGTAGCGCCTTTGGTGGAGAACTGGCAACGCACCGCTGACTCTTTTTGTCTTGCTGGTAGCATCATTCTCGCGCGTTCATCATGCTGCACGTGTAGAGCGGACACTCCTGTCCGCTGCCTTGGACGCCCAGGTGAATGGTGCGCCGAAAGCAGTTCCTATACCAAGGCTCATAGAATCCGGGTGTGAGCGTGCCAGAGGACAATATCGTAAAAGTCGAAGCCGACGACTTGCTTTATAACGTCGCAGGCGTGTGGACCGAGACGAAGCACCGGTTAGTTGCATACTACGCAGCGCTGTTTTCAGCTGCGATGAAGGACAAGTGGGAGAAACGAATCTACATAGAACTG
The DNA here is from genome assembly GCA_963820925.1 of uncultured Acidobacteriota bacterium. Lineage (GTDB taxonomy): Bacteria > Acidobacteriota > Terriglobia > Terriglobales > Acidobacteriaceae > JABDBE01. The sequence goes on along the minus strand of CAWGBX010000006.1, from coordinate 326,010 downwards.
TACGCCGGGGCCGGCTATAGCCGGATTCGAGATACGGAAAGAATTATCGCAGGGTCCCCGATCCAGGCGCTGGCCCTTAGAGTTCCATTTGACAAGTACATATTCTGCGAACGGGATCCTGAGAAACTAGAGGCGCTGCGTGTCCGCGTCAGGCGTCACGCGCCTTTAGCAGATGTTGCTTTCATCCCAGAAGACTGCGACAGCGGTGTCAATAAGATCTCCGCAGCGATTCCACATCATTCCAAGAATCACAAAGTTCTTAGTCTTTGCTTCGTCGATCCCAATGATATCGGAATTCGATTCTCCACACTCGAGTCCCTCGCGTTGAAATACGTTGATTTTATTGTGTTGCTAGCGCTGTACATGGACGCCCTCCGAGCCGAACAGCACTACATGAAGAATCCGTCAAAGATCGATCAGTTATTAGGAACGGCTTCGTGGCTTGATCGCTGGACAACAGCCAAACAGAGCGGAGCAGAATTCCCGCGCTTCCTAGCTGAGGAGTTCGCCGCGAGCATGGCAACCATGAAATATATTCCTCCACCGTTTTATTCAATGCGCAAAATCTTTCTTTACGAAAAGAACATCCCGCTTTATGCGGTCGGATTGTTTTCGCGTCACCTGCTGGCCTATGACCTTTGGGATAAGGCGCTGAAGGGTAGCGACGACCAATTGGGCTTATTCTAGAGAGCATGTCACTCAACTCTCACATCGAGTGGACCGACGCCACCTGGAACCCGGTCCGCGGCTGCACGAAAATCAGTCCCGGATGCAAGCACTGCTATGCCGAAACTTTTGCGGAGCGGTTTCGTGGCGTCAAAGGCCATCCTTACGAGCAAGGGTTTGATCTGCGTTTGGTCCCGGAAAAGCTGACTGAGCCTTTTTCCTGGCGCTCGCCCAAGCTGGTCTTCGTCAATTCGATGAGCGACCTGTTTCAGCCGGGCGTGCCAGACGCGTACACCGAAGCGGTGTCGCGGGTGATGGCGACTGCCGACTGGCATACCTATCAGGTGCTGACCAAGCGATCGGAAAGGCTGCGGAACCTGCTCAACGGCAAGCTGCGGTTCGCGGCCGAAAAGGAAAACATCTGGTGGGGTGTGAGCGTGGAAGATCGGAAATACGGATTACCCAGAATCGATCATCTTCGCAAAGCCGCCGCGAGAGTTCGCTTTCTGTCGATCGAACCATTGCTCGAAGACCTCGGGAAAATCGACCTCGCCGGCATCACGTGGGTCATCGTCGGCGGTGAGAGCGGACCCGGCGCCCGTCCGATGAAGCGGGAATGGGTTGTCTCCATTCACCAGCAATGCCGCGTGCAGGGCGTGCCTTTCTTCTTTAAGCAATGGGGCGGCGTGAGAAAAAAGCAAAACGGCAGATTACTGGACAATCGCACCTACGACGAATATCCAAATCGCATCAGCAGGCCCATTCCTGAAAGAGCAGAGTGTTTTGCCTTCGCTGAAGAGTTTGGAAAGAGTTTGCAGGCAAGCTTGCTCACGTCATCGTGATGAAATGCGCGGCGAACTGTCGATCTTAGAGCACCGCATTTTCGCGTTGACTTAGGCTTCTCCAATCAGATAACCTAAATTGAACAACATTATCCACTGGATAATGTCCGATCTTTGACAATCCGCCGATTCATTCATCGTCAGGCGATCGCGTGAGTTCCGAAATGGGACCGCTCCGGCGCCACGACCCACCCCTAACTCCCATGTTGTCTAGATTTTGCGTGTAACTCCCGTAAACTCAAAGATCTAGCACATAGTCAAAATTTAAGTCGTTTGCTCTCTAGATTTTGCGGGCGACAGGGGAGGGGGGGGGCCCGGTACTAAACAGTAAACTTAGCTCCAAAGTGGGAATGGCATGAAGGGTTGAGCTGAGAGCTAGAGGCTGGAAGCTGTTAGCAAACAATAAGAGTCCCGAGGTGGTGTTGAGCTCATTCGTCTCGGCCAGTAGCTCGCGTTAGACCCTTGCTGACCTGACATAGTTGCTATCCTTGCGGACTGCAATTACCGATCCTTGCTTGGGCTCCGGGCTTACCGCCAACCGGATAAACCAGTTCAACGCCTCGGGACTCTATCCTGCCTTTGACGTGATGTTCTTGTTCGCCTCGACCAGCGCTTTGCTATAGACCCTTGCTTGCCCTCTCCACTTTTCATCTTGCGATGATGTAGAGTGACTTCGCTTGGGTCCCGGACGCCGCACCAACCGGGTAAACTCTAGAACGTGTCAAAGAACGATTATGGTTTTACTCTTCCCATTCTGGGAGTCAACGAAAAACACAGAACTGTATCTGCTTTGAATGCAGTCGAGTGCAGCACCTGCACAAGCCAATGACCGGATTTGGTGCAAACCTGCGAAGCCAACCCGTAAGCTCTCGGTCCAGTGGGTTGTTCTCGCATATGCCAACGTTGCGAATTCTTCTCGAGGACGGACCCCACGCGAATTATCGAATGTGGAAAATCCGGCGGAATCCCTGCCTGGAGCGGAGTCCGGAGTCTCCCGGAAAGTGCGGGCCCCCAAAAAACCGCCAGCACTGAGACGCTGGCGGCTTGAGCTCGAAGTTGCAGACTTATTTCTGCTTCGGAGGTGGAATCAGCCGCGACGGAGGAATGGGGACATGGCCTTCGTCGTCGAGGTAGAACTTCATTTCGTGATCCGACTTGGCGCCAGGCACGGGTTTCTCGCCCTTCGAGCTGAACCGCGGCTCGCCGGACGCGGCCAACAGCGGCTCCTTCGTCGTATACATGGCTTCGTTCAGAAGCCCACCGGAAGGAGCTTTCGCCATTGCGAATATGCCGCGTGGCTTTCCCTCGGTATAGGTAACTCCGATGTAGTCCGCGACCATATATCCCGCGTCAGAGAATGGCAGCCAGGTTAACTTCATGGGACCAGCAAGTTGTTTGCCTTTGGTCCAAGTCTGGCCACCATTTGTCGACGTGACGAAACCCACATGCAGCCGGCACGAATCTCCGCAAGCCGACACTGGGTAATAGTAGTAAACGATTGTCAGATGCGCCTTGCTGCCCGAAGTCGCCGGGTCCGCCCCGATCCCGGGAAGAAAGTGATCCACCGTACTGTTGCGAGGATCAATCGGAATACGGCTCGGAGCGCTCCAAGTCTTGCCATCGGTGGAACTGCTCACGACAACGTCGTTGGAGCTGCAGTTCTGACGAAAGCGGCAGTCCGACCATACGACATACACTTTCCCGGAGCCGTCAATAGTCGCCGCAGGCAGATCAAAACCGGTGCGGATGGTGCCGTCGTCCAGGTGGTTTATGATGCCCGCGATGCTTACGGTTGTGCTCCAGCTCTTGCCGCCGTTGGTAGAACGGAAGGCGTCGATTCCGCCGCCTTGGAACGGCACAATGACGGTGCCGTTGGGCTGAACCACGGGCTCACCGCCGAGCCCGGTGGCATGGTCGGCTGAGGGTATGCCCGGGCTCCAGGTCAGTCCGCCGTCGTGGGATGTGCTCATTAAGACGTCGAAGCTGCCATACGCCTGATCCCATTCCGTGTAGCAGTTACCATAGAACGGACTGGTGGGCGTGTTATCGCAGGTAGTCCAATTCTTGTCGTCCTCTTTGGTTTTATCAATGATGATCGGCTTTCCCCAGCGGATGCCGTCCGGCGAGCGACTCACGGCCACGTCTCCTATCGTGTGCGAGTTCTCCTGCTGTGCCAGCGGAAGCGTCGAAATCAACCATTGCTTGTGCTTGGCGTCATAGGCAACGGAAGGGTCCGCTGCCCATCCGTAGGGTCCATTCTTATACTTATCGGTCAGCGCGGGAAGAAGACCGTGCTTCCAAGTTTTACCACCGTCGGTCGATGTGGCCCAGCCCACGTCCGCACTGCCCCATCCGATCGAGCCGGGTACGCGCGCCACATGGAAAGCACCGACGATGGTATTCCCCCAGGAGAAGAAATCGGGCTCAACTTCGGTCTTGTGCACACTGTCGGAGTTGGTAAGTGGATCGCTGCTGATTTTCACCAGAGTGAATTGTGCGTGTGCGGGTGTGACCAGTAACACGGATATCGCCAACGCCGCTACGACTGCAAGGCAGGCAAGCGCATTCCGATTCATGAGATTTTCCTTGTAACTTGATTTCGACGTTCGGATTTTGTACCAAGTCTCACTTCGGCTTCGAGGGTCGTATCTGCTTTGAAGGCGGGATGGGATACTCTCCATCGTCGTCGTAGTACTTCCATACGTACCGCCCCTTAGCGTTAGGCACGGGCTTCTCGCCTTTCGAGCTGAATCGAGGCTCGCCCGGGTCTGCCACAAGAGGATCCTTGGTCGTGTACATAGCTTCGCTAAACAAGCCGCCACTGGGAGCCTTGGCCACCGCGAACACGCCAAATGGATTCCCGTTCGAGTAAGCGACCGCGAGGTAATCGGCAACCATCAACCCGTTCTGCGATTGCGGCAGCCAACTCAGATGCATCGGTCCGGCCAATTTTTTCCCCCGTGTCCAGGTCTTGCCGCCGTCCTGCGAAAGCGTAAAACCAACATTGAGTTGGCACGAGTTATTGCAACTCGCGACCGGGTAGTAATAGTAGGTCAGGGCGAGGTGAGCAGTTTTTCCGGAAGTCGCCAGATCAACACCCAGACCGGGGATAAAGTGGTCCACCGTGCTGCTAATCGGGTCAATCGGAACACGGCTGATCTTGCTCCAATGCTTACCGTCCGTGGAAGTACTCAGTACGATATCGTCCGTGCTGCAAGAGCTGCGAAAACTGCAATCCGGCCACACGATGTAGATTTTCCCGCTGCCATCGATAGCCGCTGAAGGCATCCCAAAGCCGTCGCGCAGGCCGCCATCCTCTCCGCGGAAGTTTTGATTGGCGATAAAGGAACTGCTGGTCCAACTCTTGCCACCGTCTGTCGAACGGAAAGCAATCATGGTGCCCAACGTGGAGATTGGGACAACGACTGTGCCGTTTGGCTGGACGAGCGGCTGCCCGCCGATTCCGCTGGCTTGATCCCCCGTAGTCTTAGCTGGTCCCCAGTTCGCTCCGCCATCGGTGGATGTGCTCATGAAAATGAGATCGCCCAGGCCGGGCTCGTCCCATTCGGTGTAGCAATTGCCGTAGTGAGGACTGGTTGGAGTGTTGTCGCACGTAATCCAGTTCTTGTCGTCCGAGCCACTGTGATCCACAATGATCGGCTTCCCCCAGTGGATTCCGTCCACCGAGCGGCTGGTGGCTACGGCTTCTCCGTTATCGTTAATGAGTGGAAGGGTGGAAATCAGCCACTCGCCATGCTTTTGGTCATAAGCGACGGACGCATCGCTCGCAGCCGTGAAGCTTCCACCTTTATAGTTGTCTGTCAGGCCAGGAAGATAGCCACTAGTCCAGGTTTTGCCCGCGTCGGTGGAAGTAGCAAATCCGACGTCGGCTCCGCCACCGCCCGAAACGCGCGCCACCTGAAATGCGCTCACAATGGTAGAACCCCATGCGTATGTGTCGGGCTCGACTTCAGTCCGGTGCTGGCTGTCGGAATTGTGGAACGTATCTGTGCTGAGTTTTACCAGTGGGAGTTGAGCCTGTAAGGGAACGACCGTTGCGAGCGCAATCGCAAATGCGAGCAACAGCGAGGGCGAGACAGAGTCACCCCTGCCGCCTGGAAACCGGAGAAAAGTTCGATTCATCGGGATTTCATCCTCGTTTTGCCTTGGGAGTCAGCCACGTGCAACGCCGCTGCGGTATTGATTGAGGAGAGCATCCTGGGACGCAACGAGGCCCGGTAGTAGCAGCGCTCGGAACATACACTGCTGCGTTCGCGCTGTCAATGTGAAGCTTATTTCACACCTTGAACAAAACATCGCCGGTATGTTGATCCAGCCGTGTCACGCAAAGCCAGCAACCCTGCTGGGTTAATTCGAAGGAGGAATGGGGTTCGCTCGTTCCTCACCCTGGGATCTGGGGAACGGTCGATCCGCATGAACATTGGGAATGCGCTTCTCGCCTCTAGAACTGAAGCGAGGCTCATCCGCTGAAGCCTCGAGCGGCTTGGTTGTGGTGTAGGCGGCCTGGTTCAACAATCCCCCCGAAGGCGCCTTGGCCACCATAAATGCTCCGAATGCCTTGCCGTTTACGTACGAGGATGACAGGTAGTCGGCGAGCATTGGTCCAGAAAAGGTGTCGGGGAGCCAACTTATCTTCATCGGTCCAGCCAATTGTTTTCCTGCGGTCCAGGTCTTGCCTCCATCCTGGGACGTGGTGAAGCCAACGTTTATCTGGCAGGTCGAATCGTTGCAGTTGGCTTGAGGATAGTAGTAATAAGTGGCGGTGAGGTGGGCGGCCTTTCCGGAAGTGGCCCGATCCACGGCGAGTCCAGGGATGAAGTGGTTCACTGTACTGGTGAGCGAATCAATCGGAATGCGCACGGCTTTGGTCCACTTCTTCCCATTGGTGGAAGTGCTCATCACGAGGTCGTTGGTGCGGCAGTTCTTCCGAAAACTGCAATCGGACCATACCACATAAATCTTTCCTGCTTTGTCGATTCCAGTGGAAGGAAAGGGCAAGCCCACACTTCGCAGACTACTATTTCCCTGGAAGGTGTTCACCGAAGAAATTGTCACAGTGTTGCCCCAACTCACGCCACCGTTAGTTGAAGTAAAGGCTTGCATTGCATTGCCCAGGAAGGGGACCACAACAGTGCCGTTGGGCAGAACGAGTTGTTCGGCGCCCGTGCCGAATGCGCCGTTTGCGCCCTTGGCCGGCCCCCAGGTCAATCCACCATCACTGGAGGTACTCATCAGGACGCCGGACCACTCGGTGTAACAATTGCCATAGAAAGGACTGCTGGCAGTGTTGTCGCAGGTGATCCAATTCTTGTCGTCTCCACCGCTGCTATCCACCGGAATTGGTTTTCCCCAGTGCAGACCATCCTTGGAGCGGCTGACGGCGATGTTGTCTCCTTGGTTGCCAATCGGAAGGCTCGAGATTAGCCATACACCGTGTTTGGCGTCATAGACCACTGACGCATCGCTGGCCGCCGAATAGGTCCCCTTCTTGTAGTGGACGGTTAGGCCTGGGAGATATCCCTGAGTCCAAGTCTTGCCGCCGTCTGTGGTAGTGGCGAATCCGAGATCTGCGCCGCCTCCATCACTAATGCGTGCAACCTGGAACGCGGCCACCATGGTCGAACCCCACGAGTATGTGTCAGGTTCTACCTCGCTTTTGTGCTCGCTTTGCGGATTCGTGAAAGAATCGGCGCTGATCTTGACCAGTGGGAATTGCGCCTGAGCCGGCGCAGACATTGCGACGGATACCACGAACGCCAGTATGGATGTGACGAAGCCAGACCTATTCCTGCCGATTTGAGGTGCAACGGAAATTCGATTCATCGGATTTGTCCTGGTGGCTGCGACTGCGATGTTCGCGACTCGGTTGCGACGCCAAAATGCGGATGGCATGTCTCGACACTCGGAGAAATAAGGCACGCAGGAGTTCAAACGTCGGGCGACAATACATCGGGCATTCCCACGCTGTCAAATGTGCATGATTTTTCACCTTGCTGCCGATTGCTTGGTTTGGGCGTCGCTGGGTTGGTGCTCGTGATTCTTCGCTTCAACTCCTTGGCCAGAGTCGAATCCGGCAACGTAAGGCTGCTCCGGATTCTGGGGCAATAACCCGGCACGATCGAGACGGTTGGCCCTCCGCCGCGGGCTGAAAGCCGCGCCGAACGCGGTCAGGCAAATCCTTTGTTCTTGACACCCACAGCCTCGTAGGGCACATTTACCTGTAACTTGGCCTAACGAGCCCAACTTTCTAAGCATGGGAAGTGCGGCTTTCGAGAGATGGAGTTAACCCCCAGGAGAATAACATGAACCTCGTGGTTGCGATTTTCGTACTGCTGACCTCACTAGGTACAACGGCTGCTGTCGCGCAGGCTCCGCGGGATCATCACCACGGGGTTCAGAACGTAGTTGTAATCTTTCAGGAAAACCGCACGCCAGACAACTTGTTTGGGAGCAACCCAAACTTCTTGCCGGGTGTGGACATCGCCACCAGCGGGGTGAATTCGCAGGGTCAGACAATCCCGCTGACGCCTGTACCGCTGGCGAACAACTACGATCTGAGTCACGCCCATACGGCGTTCGTTCAGATGTACGCCCATGGAAACATGAATGGAGCCGACAAAATCACGGTGTACTGCGACAAGCACGCAACGGATTGTCCGCCTGCCAATCCCCAGTTCAGATATGTCGACAATTCGACCGGGCTCCTGGATCCTTACTTTCAACTAGCTGAACAGTACACATTCGGTGATCGCATGTTCCAGACCAACCAAGGGCCAAGTTTCCCGGCGCATCAATTTATTATTTCCGGAACTTCGGCGCCAAGCACGGACAGCGATCTGTTCGTTTCGGAGAATCCGGGAGGAGTTGCGAATGCTGGTAACAACACCGGCTGTACGGCTCCTTCAACCGAAACCGTTAAGGTGATTAACCCCGCCGGAAGCGAGGCGCAGAAGATTTATCCCTGCTTTGACCATCGAACGCTGGTTGACTACCTGGACTTCCGGGGAGTCAGTTGGCGCTATTACGCTCCATCGGCGGGCTCTATCTGGACAGGCCCGAATGCGATTCAGCATTTGCGTTTCGGCTCGGATTGGAGCAATAACGTAGTTCTGAACTCCGCACAGGTGTTGACCGACATCGCCGACGGTCAACTCGCCAACGTGAGCTGGGTAATTCCAACCGGGCAGGAATCGGATCATCCAGGGGGCAATGAGCTGGGACCGTCATGGGTCGCGTCAATAGTGAATGCGATCGGCAACAGTCAGTATTGGGACAACACTGTCATCCTGATCACGTGGGACGACTGGGGTGGATGGTATGACCATGTTGCCCCGACAATCATCAACTCTTATGAATACGGTTTTCGCGTGCCACTGATCGTCGTTTCCCCTTTCGCGAAGCAAGGTTATGTTTCCCACGTGACCCATGATTTCGGCAGCATTCTGAAGTTTATCGAAGAGGTTTACCGTTTGCCTTCACTCGGATATGCGGATGAAAACGCCGATGACCTCTCGGACTGTTTCGACTTTCACCGGCACAATCGTTTTCAAACGATTAAGGCGCCACACGACGCAAAATATTTTATTAACGATAAGACGCCACCCGAAGACCCAGACGACGATTGACGCGAGTCGATAAGGCCACACCAGTCCCCTCGCGGACTTGACCGCGAAGCGCACGAAGGCACATCTGCCCTGCTAGGATATGCCTCGTGCCTACGCTGCTCGATGTCCGGCGTCTTACTGTCGAATTTCCAACCCAAGGCTCTGCGTCCTCACAGACCTTGTTAGCGGTTCGTGATCTCAGTTTGACTATCGCTCCCCGCGAAGTTCTTGGCCTGGTCGGCGAATCCGGATCAGGGAAATCCGTCACTTCGCTTGCGCTGATACGTCTGCTGCCCCCGCAGGCGCGAGTCGCCGGAGAAATCCTGTTCGCGCACGGAAACGGCTCAGCTCGTGATGTGCTCCGCCTTTCGGACGAAGAGATGCGGAACCTGCGCGGATCCCAAGTGGCCATGATTTTTCAGGAGCCTATGACCGCGTTGAATCCAGTAATGCGGGTCGGTGAGCAGATCGCCGAAGCCGTCGCAGTGCACGCTCAGGTCACAAAAAAAGCAGCCTGGAATCGCGCGGTTGAGGTGATGGAGGATGTCGCAATCCCGAATCCGGCTCTTCGTGCCCGCGATTATCCGTACCAGCTCTCAGGGGGCATGCGCCAGCGTGTGATGATTGCCATGGCGCTGGTGAATCGTCCTGCATTGCTGATTGCTGATGAGCCCACGACTGCTCTCGATGTCACCGTGCAGGCGCAAATTCTCGAACTCCTCGCCGAACTGCGAGCCAAGTTCGGTCTGGCCATGCTGTTCATCTCGCACGACCTCGCGGTGGTTTCCCGGGTTGCAGACCGCATTGCGGTGATGTACGCCGGCAATCTCGTGGAACTGGGGTCGAAACACGAAATTTTCCATGCTCCGGCGCATCCCTACACCCGCGGACTTCTGAATGCGGTGCCTACGCTGAAAACGGATCGAAGGCGTCCGCTCCAAACTATCGAAGGGACGGTGCCGCCCATGCATGCGATTCCTCCCGGATGTCCATTTGAACCTCGCTGTGACTCTCGTGTTGCCGAGTGCACGCGCAGTCTGCCGCCGTTGCTGGAGATAACCCCGGGTCACTGGGCGCGCTGCCCGGTGGTCAATTCATGAGGAAGCCAAGAACGTGTAGAGTGGACAGTCTTGTCCGCTTTTCTTGGACATGATTCTAAAATGCAAAAAATCAGGAACCAGCACACAAATCAAAGGCGGACAGGAGCGTCCGCCCTACACACCCCTTTGGGTCTATAATCGCCATTTTGCCCGGTGACCAGTGCGCGTACTTCTGCTAAGCGACATTCACAGCAATCTCGAAGCTCTTGAAGCCTGCCTCGCGGCGGCCCCGTCATACGACGTGGTCGTCAATCTGGGTGACATTGTTGGTTACGGGGCCAGTCCCAATGAGGTCATTGAACGCTCGCGCAGACTGGGAAAGGTCTTCGTCCGCGGCAACCATGACAAAGCTGTGTGCGGCCTGATCGACATCAAGGATTTCAATCCCGTGGCCGCCATGGCTTCGTCATGGACCCACGATCAACTTACCTGGGAAAATCTGGAGTGGCTCCGTGCCTTGCCCCAGGGGCCGATTCGGATCGAGGGGCTTCCCGATGCCCAATTCGTGCATGGATCGCCGGTCGATGAAGATGAATACGTAGTGACTGTGGGCGACGCGGTGGAACCACTGATGGTGGCTCCAACCATGGTGACCTTCTTCGGGCACACCCATCTGCAGGGGAGTTTTATGTTGAACGGCGATCACATCAACTCCGTTCATCCGGCCTACAAGACGGTCGGACAAATCGAACGGTCCGAATTTCCTCTCAAGAACAACCAGCCCTATCTGATCAATCCCGGTTCCGTGGGGCAGCCACGCGATGGTGACTGGCGGGCAGGATTCGCAGTTTACGACTCCGAGAGCCGCATCGTTGCCTTCCACCGGGTGCCCTACAATCTAAAGAGCGCGCAGGATCGCATCCTCGCCGCTGACCTGCCGCCGCGTTTGGCCTCCCGGCTGGCCGCGGGAAGATGAATTGCCGAAACTATCCGAGGGAAAGCTGAAATGAAAACAAGTCGTCGAAATTCGAAAAGACTTGCGATCCGGGTTGCTCTACTTGCGAGTTGCCTCGCTGCGGTTGTGGGCGTACATGCGCAAAGCACCAACCCCGCCGCACGAAATTTCGATCAAGTGGCGATTTCGCCGGATGGAAATCGCGTCGCCTGGGTGCAATCGTCAGAGAACACATCCGGGGAGCCAACTGGCGGCTCAGCTATTTATGTTCAGGACTTGAGATCTCCCGGCGCCAAACCAAAACGTATCTCCGCGAGTAACGATGGTCATACCGCAAGTGAAGACACCATCGCATGGTCGCCCGACAGCAAACACCTGGTTTTTCTTTCCGACGTTGAAGGCGACGCGCAATCGAATTTTTACGTTGTCAACGTAGATGGCGGTGGAGCGCGCAAGTTGACCAGTCTGAAGGGCTATCTGACCGATCCCGCATGGTCCCCTGATCAAAAGACATTGGCGTTCTTGTTCACGGAAAACGCGCCTCGGGCGGCCGGTCCGTTGATGCCGATGGTCCCCGAGACCGGCGTAATCGATCAGAAAGTTTACGAACAGCGGTTAACTCTGGTGGATGTTGGATCGGGTAAAGTCCGTCAGCTTTCACCGCCGGACATGTACGTTTACCAGTACGACTGGGCACCGGACGGCAAGAGTTTCGCAGCGATCGCGGCGCACGGCGCCGGCGACTCCAATTGGTATGTCGCCGAACTCTACACCCTGAGCGTGGAAAATGGTGAACTCAAACCGGTCTACAAACCTTCTTTGCAGATCGCGGTGCCGCGCTGGTCTCCTGACGGCAAGACCATCGCCTTCATTGGTGGACTCATGAGCGATGAGGGATCAATCGGCGGCGACATTTTCACCGTGTCCGCCACCGGGGGGGATGCTCGTGACGTGACCCCTGGAATTGCGGCATCTCCATCCTGGCTATATTGGGAATCGCCGAGCAAAATTCTCTTTACCGAAAACGTCGATGGTCAAGCAGGCATTTCCCAGGTCGATCTGCTGAGCGGCAAAGTTTCGTCGATGTGGACTGGACCGGAGGTTATCTCTACGGCAGGCGAGGGCGTGACCGCTATCTCGCTTGCAGCGGATCGCCAGGCTTCCGCGGTCATTCGGAATTCATCCGCGAACCCACCGGAAATATGGGCTGGTCCGATCGGTGGCTGGAAGCAAGTCACGCGCATCAACGACGGCGTCCGTCCCACGTGGGGGCAAGTGAAAAGCCTTCATTGGTCGAATGGAGAGTGGAAAATTCAGGGCTGGCTCATGTATCCCACGGACTATGACCCCAGCAAGCGCTACCCCATGGTCGTGATCGTGCACGGCGGCCCGGCCGTGGTTGAGCACGCCGGATGGCCTGGCGTCTTCTTCAATATCTATGAACTTTCTGCCCGCGGATATTTCGTGCTTCTTCCGAACCCTCGCGGCAGTTTCGGGCAAGGAGAAAAGTTCACAGCCGCCAACGTCAAGGATTTCGGATACGGAGACTTCCAGGATATTTTGGCGGGCGTGGACGAGGTGGTAAAGACGCTGCCCGTGGACAACAATCGAGTCGGCATTACCGGCTGGAGTTACGGCGGCTACATGACGATGTGGGCGGTGACCCAGACCAACCGCTTTCGCGCCGCCGTGGCCGGCGCCGGACTTGCAAACTGGCAAAGCTACTACGGTCAAAACGACATTGATGAATGGATGCCCCCCTATTTCGGCGCAAACGTGTATGACGATCCCGCGGTATACGCAAAGAGCGCGCCCATCACGTTTATAAAAAATGTGAAAACACCCACTCTGGTGCTGGTCGGCCAGTACGACGGCGAATGTCCGATGCCGCAATCCCGGGAATTCTGGCATGCGCTGAAAACCCTAGGCGTGGAAACGCAGCTGGTAATCTATCCCGGCGAAGGGCACGTGTTCCTCCAACCTGCACACCGGCGCGACGTGATCGAACGCCTGACCGCATGGTTCGATCACTATATGAAATGACAGAGATAGTGGTGGGGACGGGTGCCTCGCCCGTCCGGCCGACCAAAGCTCGGCAGAGCTGACTGCGCGCAGTGTAAACTTTCGCCATGCCGTCATACTCCTCATCCCGGGCCACCAAAGATTTATTCAGCGCTCACGAAAGCCCACCCGAGCATCACCTGATAGCGTTCAGCGACGGCGGTGCACGCGGCAATCCCGGACCTTCGGGATACGGCGTCGTCATTCAAGATGAAGCTGGACGAAAAGTGGCCACGCTCAGTGAGTACCTGGGCCACCAGACCAACAATTTTGCTGAGTATCAGGGCCTGATCGCCGCACTTGAGTACGCGATTGCCAACGGTCACAAGGCGCTCAAGGTAATCAGCGACTCCGAACTGCTGGTACGGCAAATCAAAGGCATCTACAAGGTGAAAAATGCCGCACTGCAGGACCTCCACGGACGTGCCAAAGAACTGATTGCACAGCTCAGCTGGTTTTCCATCGGCCACGTCCTCCGCGGCCACAACGAAGAAGCGGACGGTCTGGCCAACGCCGCCATGGACAAAGGCATGGGACGTGTGGCGCGGGCGCCCTCGCCCGTGTTTCCATCCGGGAACATCCCCGAAGCGCGACAGGAGTTCAACGGAATCGTGCGCGATGGAAAGATCGAACTACTCGACGGCAAACTCCCCGAAGGAACCCACGTCCAGGTGCGCGTGAAGGGCTGATTGTCCCGCGAGAGATTACGTGGGGACAGCCGCCCTCGGTTGTCCTGTCGAGCGAAGCTCGACTCAGAAGACTGTAACTATTCGTCGATCACCGGATTCCTCAGGGTCCCCACACCCTCCACACTGACTTCAATCACATCTCCCGCGACCACTGGGCCCACGCCTTTCGGAGTGCCGGTCGCAATCAGATCGCCGGGAACAAGTGTCATCGCCTGCGTGATATAGCGAATGATGATGCCAAGTGAAAAAATGAAATCACGGGTATTGCCCTGCTGCCGCAAATCCCCGTTCACTCGCGTCTCAATCCCAACTCCCGCCCACGGATTGATCTCATCTGTCACCAGTGGACCCACAGGACAAAAGGTGTCGAACCCCTTGGCGCGAGTCCACTGGCCGTCTTTGTTTTGCAGGTCACGGGCGGTCACATCGTTCAGGCAGGTATAGCCAAGGATGTAGGGACGTGTGTCCTCGTCCTCGCCCAGTTTGTAGCATTGCTTGGCAATCACGACTGCAAGTTCCCCTTCGAAGTCGACGCGCTGGGAAAGCTTAGGGCGGCGGATTGTGCCGCCAGGCGTAAGGAGGGATGACGGAGGTTTGAAGAAGAGCAGCGGTTCTGCCGGCACTTCATTGCCCAACTCGGCAGCGTGCTCGCGATAATTGCGGCCCACGCAAACGATCTTCGATGGGCGCACCGGCGCGAACAATTTCGCCTCGACCAAAGCCAGGGGGTCCATGCGCTTCGAGGGCAGATCCTCGATGTCGCCGTCGGATTCCTCTGGCGCCTTCAGCAGTAGTCTCGTGATCTGTTCCGCTCCGGCGACCGCTTCGACCAAGCCGTAGTGGAATTGTCCATTAAGTTCAAACCCACAATATTTCATGTCACCCTCGGCATTTGGCACTTAGCATTTTGGCATTTAGCTCTTTGAAACGCTCTAGTTAAGACCAATGTAGGCGCGGGCGTCCACGCCCGTGCGGCTCCAGTTTGAATCTAAAGCGCAGACGTCGCCACCTGCATCCCTCAATGTCATCAAACCAAATGCTGAGTGCTAACTGCTAACTGCTGTCGTTATGGTACAGCCTCACTCGTCTCCGGCGACCGCGCACTTTCATTCCCGCGCACATCGACGGCTGAAACGGAATAAAAGTACGTCTTTCCCGACGCGACGTTGCATGTCGCGAAAGGCCGGAGCGTTCACCAGGTCTAAATTGATTTTCACTGGCTCAGCCCCTGCTTCATGGCGGCGGAAGACGTTATAACCCGCGAGATCGGCATCGGTGTCGGGAGCCCAGATTACATCAATAAACGGTTGCTGCCCTACTCCCGAAAACACCGCTTGCAGGGCGGCAGGAACCGAGGGCGGAAATATATCGTGAGCGAAGACTCTTACTGCAGGTGTGTCATCGCCTTCGAATTGGGTCTCGGGTTTTCCTTCTTGGGGGATCAGCGTGACCACGGTCGCTCGATAAAAGTATGTCTTCTCCCACTCAAAGCTATGATCCACAACCTGTGAGGTGGATGACACGTCCAGCGGCAGCTCTGCCACTACCGTGTCAGTATTTCCACCTTCCGGGCGACGATATACCCGATAAACGTGATGCAACCCTGGCGTTTCGGGCGCAAATGGAATCCGGGTCCAACTCAAGACGACGCCTTCCGGCATGACTTGAGCTCGGAAGTCGGAAGGTGGCGGCAGAGCGGGCACCGCCGGCACGGGTACGACATTCGAGATTCCGGCACTCCGGCCGTTTCCGTTCAACACTGAAATCGCATAGAAAACCTGGGTACTCGGATTCTCGGCCAGAAGTGTCCGCGGAAGTCTGTCGGTGTAGTTCCCTCGCATCTGAGGAGCTGGCTTCGCCGACTTACCTGGCTGAGGAGCTGCGCCGGAAATTTGCGGCGCCGGGACTTCTCCCACCGGATTCACGCACTCGCTCATTGGGGCATCCAGATTTCTGCAAATACGAGTGGGGCCGAGGTGCCGCACTGCAAGACGATCCGTGCTTTCTGCGGGCACCGTCCAATTGAGGTAAACGCTGTCGCCTTTACGCTCTGCCCGAAGGTCGGTGACCGGTTCGGGAAGGTCCAACGATGGTGGCTTAGGAATGCCCGGAACGCCGCAGCCCACAAGGGCACCGGTCCCGGACAGCAATATCAGGAGCTTCAAAATGAATTGCCTCATCGGCGGAAGAACAAGGTTACCAGAAGGGCAAAACTTGCCTCTCGATGGCAAGACCGCGCCACGTATCATTCCGCCACCAGTTCCCGAACTGCTTCGCGAAACACGCGGGTGTGATGATCAATATCAGACGCATCGGTGTGCGGCGACATGAGCGCCATATTATGGAACGGCGTGAGCAAGATGCCCCGATTCATGGCGTAGAGATGCATAAAGCGTTCGAGCTCGAAGTCCATGGCATCGTGCGCCTCAGTCCCATTCTTCGGTGGCTGGGGAGAGAACAAATACTCTGCCCGGCAGCCGAGCCGGGTCACGTTCCATGGGACGGCGAACTCGACAATGACTTTTTGTACCCCTTCAGTCCAGTGCTCTGCCATCGGGATCATGCGGTCAAAAGCTTCCTTGGTTAAGACCTTTGTGAGTGTGGCCCGCATCGCAGCGAGCGAAAGCGCGTTGCCCGCCAGCGTTCCGCCAATACCGCCGACGTCGCAATCCTCAAGGCTCTGCTGGTCCATGATGCGTTTCGCGATCTCGGCTGTGAAACCATAGGCCGCACCCGGCACTCCGCCGGCGATGGGCTTGCCGAAAACCAGAAAATCCGGATCGAGATTCTCTGCGCGAGTGTAACCGCCGGGGCCGGCACAGATGGTGTGGGTTTCGTCGAGAATGAGCAACGTGCCGTACTTGCGCGTGAGCTCGCGCACAGCCTTGTGGTAACCAGCTTCGGGATGAACGATGCCAACGTTCGTCAGCGCGGGCTCGGCCAGCACGCAGGCAACGTCGCGTGAAGCGAGCGCATGTTCGAGCCGTTGCAAATCATTAAACTCAACCACTCGTGTGGTGACCGTTGGATCCACGGGAGGACCGATGTTGCCGCGCCGGGCCCGAGCAACGCCGTCCTTTCAGGGTGATGAAGGTTTCATCCACCGTTCCGTGATAACACCAGTTGAAGACCAGGATCTTTGGACGGCCTGTAATTTGGCGAGCCAGGCGGATCGAAAATCGGTTGGCGTCCGTTGCCGTCAGTGCGAATTGCCAGTACTGCAAACCGAAGCGTGCCTGGAGCTCTTCACCAACAAAGATGCATCCTCGCTGGGCAGCATGAGCGTGATGCCTCGACGCGCTTGCTCCTCCATGGCCCGCACTGTTGGCGAAGGAGAGTGGCCGGTCATTCGCCCCGGTATCGCCGAGGCACAGATCGACGTAGCGATGTCCGTCCACATCGTAGAAGTGTGCCCCCTCAGCCTCGCGCACAAAGGGCGAGAATGCGCCCGCCCATTTCGCCATCCAGTCATCGGAACACCGCCAGCAGCGATATGCCGGCACGTTCGAAAAGAGCCTTGGACTTGCGATAGTCGTGGATGAAGCGCTGCTGCTCGCGCTGATGAGAGCCCCAAGGCGACTTCGATCAATGATTTTAATGGGAAAGTGCCACTGGCGGACAACAGCCTAGCGGTCGAAGGGTGCGTGTGGTGACCGATTTATGGTCGGGCGGTGCGCCGGCGAGTCGCCCGCTACTACACGAGTTGTTGAAGGTTCCAAACTACGAGAGGTTACAGAATGTACCGCGACAGGTCCTGATCCTTCACGATGTCGGCCAGCATGTGCGCCACCTCGTCAGCATCCACTTTGAAGTGCTCACCTTCTTCTCTGGAGCATCGAAGCTGATCTCATCCAGCACCCGTTCCATGATGGTGGGAGGCGTCGCGCTCCGATGTTTTCCGTGCCTTCGTTCACACGGAAGGCGAAGCGGGCAATCTCTTCCAGCGCGTCCTTGGTGAATTCCAGCTTCACGCTTTCGGTTTCGAGCAGCGCGGTGTATTGCTTCACTAGCGAAGACTTGGGTTCAGTCAGAATCCGAATGAAGTCTCCATCGTCAGCGATTGCAATTCGACGCGGATCGGGAAGCGGCCCTGCAACTCCGGGATCAAGTCGCTGGGCTTGGAAACGTGGAAAGCACCCGCCGCGACAAACAGAATGTGGTCCGTCCGAACCATGCCATAGCGAGTGTTGACCGTGGTGCCTTCGACGATGGGCAGGATGTCGCGCTGCACGCCTTCGCGCGAAACATCAGGTCCGTGACCGCTTTCCCGGCCCGCGATCTTGTCGATCTCGTCGAGGAAGATGATGCCCGAGTCCTCCACCCGATCAATGGCAACCCGCGTCACCTGATCCATGTCGATCAGCCGCTGCTCTTCTTCCTGGATCAGGTACTCAAACGCCTCGTTGACCTTCATCTTCCGCTTTTTCGTGCGCTGGCCGAAGATATTGGGCAACATGTCCTTGATGTTGACATCCATCTCTTCAACGCCCTGATTGGAAATGATCTCGAAAGATGGGAACGCGCGCTCGCGCACATCGATTTCCACGGTGCGTTCGTCCAGCTTGCCTTCGCGCAACTGCTGGCGAAGCTTTTCGCGGGTTCGGCTCTGCGATTCGCCAGGGGAAGACGAAGTGGTTCCTTCGAGGATGAAGCCAGCCTGCGCGGACTCTGTGGGACGAGCCGGAGCGGGTGGCGGGGAAGTATCTGCAACAAGCGTTCCTCGGCATTGAGCTCGGCCTTGTCCGCTACGTCTTCCAGTTTTTCCTCACGCACCATCTCAATCGCGATCTCCACCAGGTCGCGAATCATGGACTCAACGTCCCGCCCGACGTATCCGACTTCAGTGAACTTCGAAGCTTCAACTTTGAGGAAGGGCGAGTTAGCAAGCTTGGCCAGACGGCGGGCGATTTCAGTCTTCCCCACGCCCGTGGGCCCGATCATGATGATGTTCTTGGGAATCACTTCTTCGGCAAGATCCGGCGTGAGCTTCTGCCGCCGCATGCGGTTGCGCAAGGCAATCGCCACGGCGCGCTTGGCATCCTTCTGCCCCACGACGTGCTTGTCCAGTTCGGCGACGATCTCACGCGGGGTGAGTTCGTCGAGAGCAATCTGTTCTTCTTCTACGGTTCCGGGTAGGTAAATGGCCATAAATCAGTCGTTGGTCGCTAGTCGTTGGTCGTTCGCCTTAAGCTTGTTTGGCGAACGACCAACGACGACCGACTAACGGCTACAGTTCTTCAATCGTAACTTTGTCGTTCGTATAAATACACATGTTGCCGGCAATCTTCATTGCCTCTTCTGCGATCTGACGCGAAGAGAGCTGAGTGTGCGCCGCCAGCGCCTGGGCTGCCGCTTGCGCATACGGTCCGCCGCTGCCGATGGCTGCGATCCCGCCATCCGGCTCGATCACGTCACCCTGCCCGCTGAGCAGAAAAGTCTGTTCCTTGTCGGAGACCAGCAGCAGAGCTTCCAGATGCCGCAGGAACTTGTCCGTCCGCCAATCCTTTGCCAGTTCTACCGCTCCACGGCCGATATTGCCATGATACTGCTCCAGCTTGGCCTCGAAGCGGCTGAAAAGTGAAAAAGCATCCGCGGTCGAACCCGCGAATCCGGCCAGAATCTTGTCCTGGTATAAACGGCGGATTTTCTTGGCGGTATGCTTGATCACGCCTTCGCCAAGCGTGACTTGTCCGTCGCCAGCCATCACCACATGGCCGTCACGCCGGACACAAAGCACCGTGGTCGAACGTACTAAACGTTTCCTGCTCATGAGCGCAATCTTTGATTATATCAGCGGAGAGCCGTTCAACGTTCAACGGTGAAGACATCACGAGTCGGTGGACCGGGCTTCAGAGGGCCTTCGTTTGTGCACCTTCGTGTCCTTTGTGGTTAGTGAACTGCAAATGCCAGATACACCAGGATCACAAGGGTACCAAATCAGAATTTCCTCTAGCTCACCACGACATCCGCCATCCGAACCGCGTCGAAGCAAGCGCGTACGTCGTGAGTGCGGACAATGTGTGCACCCTTCAGGATAACCGCCGTCTCCGCAGCGAGTGTGCCATAGAGTCGTTCGCTCACCGGCGCATCGGTGCCATTCTGAGCCAACGCGCGTCCAATAAACGATTTGCGCGACACTCCTGCCAGCAACGGATACCGCAGTTCATGCAACTCGTCGAAGCGCTTGAGCAGCGGATAATTTTCCTGAAAGCTCTTACCGAATCCAAAGCCCGGATCGAGCACGATCCGCTCCCGCTTCACTCCCGCCACCTGCGCGACGTCGGCCCACGACCGGAGTTCGCGCTTCACCAGAGTCACAACATCAGATACCGGCGGCAAAGTGCGCCACTCTTCCGGACGTCCACGCATGTGCATCAGCACCGCACCGCATTTCAAGGTGGCCAGCGTCTTCACCATCGACGGATCCCAACGAAATCCGCTCACATCGTTTACGATCTCGGCCCCCGCTTCAACCGCGGCACGCGCGACATTCGCTTTGTAAGTATCCACCGAGATGACCGCCTCAGGGCGCTTCTGCTTCAGCGCCGCGATCACGGGAATCACCCGCTCCAATTCTTGTTTCTCGCTGACTGGCTGCTTCTCCGCATGCTGCTGCGGAACCGGTGCAGTGTTGCCGGGGAGGGCAGCGGCGGCGTGAACCTTCGCTCCCGGCCGCGTCGATTCTCCGCCCACGTCGACGATGTCGGCACCATCGTCCAGCAATTGCAGTGCATACTGCAACGCGCGATCGTGGTCCAAATGCACTCCGCCGTCAGAAAACGAGTCTGGAGTGACGTTGACCACACCCATCACCAGCGTCCGCTTTCCCAATTGCAGCGAGCGCAATCCCAGATTCCATTCGAACACCGGGCGCATGACACCGATTCTAAACCTTGCTGAACTTGCGGGCCGTCCGAACGCCTGCTCGCGATGCTCCTGCGAGATTTCCTGAGCTCGAGTCACATATCAACAGGCTCGAAAAGCATGGCCCTAAGCTGGGGAAGCCCCTTGCTGAGAACGTTTTCCTTTGTGAACCTTCGTGTCCTCTGTGGTTGATGAAGTGAAAATGCTAGAACCACGAAGGACACGACGGTACGCAAAGGACACATGTTGCAGACGAATCTCTGTAGGGCGAGAACCCGCCGCAGGCCGGTGCTACAATCGCTCTATCTGGATGCATCGAAAACGCGCATATTTCGCGGCCATTTTTGGCCTGCTGCTGGCGACACAACTCCATGCCGCCTCGCATGATCCAGTCGCCAAACGCTTTGACACGATCCTTTCCGCGCCCGACTTCGCCCGCGGATTTTGGGGCATTGAGGTAGTCTCACTCGATAGCGGAAAGATTATTTACACCCAGAATGCGGACAAGCTGTTTACTCCCGCTTCCAACACCAAGTTATTCACCACCGCCGCCGCGCTGGCCCTGATTGGGCCAGACTACACGGCGCGGACCACAGTCGAGACCAACGGAGTTCTCGACAAATACGGACGCCTCACCGGCGATCTGGTTTTGGTCGGCCGCGGCGACCCCAATCTTTCCGGTCGCGAATTGCCCTACAACCTGCGTACCGCCCGCAACGATCATCCCATCCAGGTGCTCGAGCAACTCGCGGACGGGCTGGTTCAGAAAGGCGTGAAGTACGTCGATGGCAACATCGTTGCCGACGACTCCTACTTCGCCTTTGAACGTTACGGAGAAGGCTGGAGTCAGGACGACTTGGTTCTCGCCGATGGCGCCCCGGTCTCCGCGCTGACCATCAACGACAACGTCGTCTTTGTGAACATTCTCCCGGCGGATCGCGCTGGAGAGCGCGCCTTCGTCAGCATTACCCCTTTCGCGGATTACTATCGCATCGACAATCGCATCATCACCACGCCCGCAGGTACGGGCCGGAAAATTTTCATCAACCGCGAACCCGGGTCCACCTTGCTGACATTGTGGGGGAATATGCCGCTCGATGATGCGGGCACAAACGAAGCTCTCGCGATCGAAGATCCCGCGGAATTCGCTGCAGCCCTATTTCATCAATTGCTGGAGAACCGCGGCATCGTTGTCTACGGCAAACAACGCACTCGGCACACCGAATTGGCCAGTCTTTCCACCTTGACCGTCACTGCACTGGCGCCAGCCCGTGGTGGTGATGAACCTTCGCGCGCATTGCCGAATCAACCGCTGGTGCTGGCCAGCTATCAGTCCAAGCCTCTGATCGAAGATGTGCGCGTGATCAACAAGGTCAGCCAGAATCTGCACGCGGAAATTCTGCTGCGCTTGCTGGGGCGAGAGAAGGGCACCTCAGGCACCGTCGAAGGCGGGCTTGAAGTACTGCGCGGCTTTCTGAACCAGGCGAGCGTGCCCAGCGACCAATATCTTTTCTACGATGGTTCTGGCCTCTCTCGCCAAAACCTGGTGACTCCTCACGCGGTCGTGCAGTTGCTGCGCTATGTCGCGAGCCAATCGTGGGGTGCGAGCTTTCGGGAAACGCTACCGGTTGCCGGAATTGATGGTTCTCTTGCGGATCGCTTCCCGAATCTTGATCCGCGGACTCACGTGTATGCGAAGACTGGCTCACTCGGCGGAGTCAAGGCGCTCTCCGGCTATGCCATCACCGCTCGTGGGCAGCGGGTCGCGTTTTCCATTCTATCCAACAATTTCAATCTGCCGAACAAACGGGTTCTCGACGCCATCGACAACGTGGTCGAAGCAATCGTGAATGAGAAGTAGCAATTGGCAAGTGCCATTTGCCGAATTCTGAGCGCTGAGCGCTGAGCGCTGATCGCTTCTTTTTCACCCTCGCATTCTTTTTGCTTGACGGTCGCGGACTGCTCGAACGCCGCCGGGGCCGGTACCCGTGGGAGGTTTACGCATTCCTTCCAGCAGCTCTTTCAGTACGACCGCGTTGTTTCGCTCTTCGTTCCTGGATGCAAAAAGTAAGGTTAGCTTCTTTCGCCGGCTTGCCAGCCGATAGAGTTCATCGAGCGCTTGAGCGGATTCTGGCCGGGCCAACTCTTTGAGATAACGCTTGCGGAAAATTGTCCACGCTTCGGGCCGGGCGTGGAACCACTTGCGCAGTGCGTCGGACGGGGATAGGTCGCGTAGCCATTTGTCTACTGATGCGCGAGCTTTACTCAGGCCGCGCGGCCACAGACGGTCGACCAGCACCCGCGTTCCGTCCGAGGACGCGGGGCGTTCGTATACTCGTTTTACCGCTACTCGTTTTGTTGTCACCCGGGTCACCGCTCTGGGCTTGGCTTTGCTTTATTATTGTAATGGTTTGTTTTTGCGTTTGAAGGACAAATGGAACGATATCGCATTCCTATCAAGTGGAACTCCATAATTGAACATCTGAAATTCTTCGCTTTGTGTTCCTTTGTTTTTCTGATGCTGTGGCCTGTGACCGGCTGTGACGTCCAGCGCCGCAAGAGCGATGCCGAACTCGGACTTACTCCGCAGCAGATCGCGGGGCGCCGAATTTATGACAGCTATTGCGACCGCTGCCATGCGCCATACTCTTCGCGGGGGCGGCAAGGTCCCAGCATGCAAGGGGTGTTCCGCCGCCAATACTTGCCGATGAGCGGAATGCCCGCGAATGACGATCGGGTCACCGACATCGTTCGTCTTGGACGCAACAAGATGCCCGGTTACTCCCAGGTTCTCAGCCAACAACAGATTAACGATCTGCTGGCGTACCTGCATACTTTGTAAGTTTAGAGCTTGGAGCGCATCTTCAGGCGTGCTGGCTTCGGAGTGGTGCATGGACTTAGGGGTCCATCCAAATCGACGACGTCATCCTGAGCCCGGCGTCAGCCGGGTGAAGGATCTCGCGTGCAGTGCCCTGGCGTCGGGTGCCCGGGTCTCGCGCCTTTCGAGACTTGGAGCCTAGCCGTCCGCCAAACTCTAAAGGATGGGCCACCCTATGGTTGGAAGCCCGCACACAGAGCGGCCACTGCGCGCCAGATCCTTCACCCGGCTCGTGCCGGGTTCAGGATGACGGCAACTGAGAAAGTGCACTTGGAGGCTGTCCGAATTGCTATTTTTCGCACTTCGGGGCGACTGGAATGTTGGCAGCGACCGGTAGTGGGGCCAAGTTCTGCTTTTGCAATAGAGCGTTCACCGGCAGAATCTTCTGTTGATTGAGTTCGCGCCATTGCGTCAGCCGCTGGGCCAGGTCCTGACAGGATTGATCGACGCCGGCTTGCAGGAGAGCCGCTGGCCGCGCATCGCCGCTCTCAACCATGAAGGCCAGGCGAGCCAGTTCGCGGTTCAACGGACCGAGTCCGAGCTGGTCGGGTTTTCCGTTGCCAATGTCCGCGGACTGGTCATCCAGTGCTTTGAGCGCGTCAGCCGCGTCTTTCTTGGTCGCATCAGTACCCAGCGATTTTTGCCGGTCGGCAACCGCCTCTCGCAGCGCTTGCACCTGAGCGTATCCGTCATAGCTGGTTGCCATTTGATCCGAGATGCTGGTTTCGGCGTCGAGTTGCTTTACCAGATCGGATTGTGAGGCGAGCACTCGCGGATCGGGGGTCACGGTCAGCGGCTGGCGATAGGTTTTTCCACCTACCGTCAACGCCAGCGAATACTCGCCGGGCACTACGAACGGCCCCTGCTGGAGCTCGCGGGGAAACTCATCGGGGATGGCATGATCGGCGAGCGTGTACTCGATGTAATCAAGAGTGTTGCCATAGTAGCTGTAGCGTATCGACTTCAGCGCGGGATAGCGAAGGTCCCAGGTGAAGCGGTTGAGCCCGACGTTTTTCGAAAGCGCAACCGGCGGCGCGAACCAGTAGTCGGGAACATTGGCCGGTGCCTTGTCGAATTCGGGAGCCACATTGGTGTAGTCCCGCACCAAACGGTTGTGGGCGTCGTAGATCGACAGCTTGATGCCGCCCGCGGGCACGGATTTCAGAAAATAATAAATGGTCGCGCCGTCCGGGGGATTGTTTCCGGCAGGAGTTTCGGGCGGCAGCGGCGTGTCCTGGTTCATGTCCCAGCGCACGCGGACGGCGTTGCGCGGACGCAGCAGGTATGCCTCCGACTGCGGCCACTTGGCGTCGTACTGGCGCAGCGGAGTGATGTCGTCGAGAATCCACAGCGAACGGCCATAAGTCGACGCCACCAGATCGTCGCCATGAACGTCCAGGTCGGTTACTGTCGCTGTGGGCAGATTCAGTTGCAGGGTTTGCCAGTGATCGCCGTCATCCAGCGAAACGTAGACGCCCGTCCCATGTGCCGGCGTAGAGCAATCCCTTACGCACCGGATCTTCACGAATCACTCGCGCATTTCCGGACTCAGGCAAACCCGTGTTGATCAATTGCCAAGTCTTTCCATAGTCACGCGTGCGATAGATCAAAGGATGCAGGTCGCGGAAACCATTGACCACCGCGTATGCTGTCGCTGCGTCGTGGCGAGAAGCTTCAACCAAGGTCACGGCGCTACGCTCATGTAACCCTGGAATGGTCACGTTCTGCCAGATTTTGCCGTCCTTGGTGACCTGAATCATGCCGTTGCCAGTACCTGCCCAGATCACTTCCGCTTTGACCGGCGACAGCGCGATGGTGTAAATCACCGCTCTCCGCGGATCGGGTTTCTTTTCCGCCTTTTGCGTGAGGTCGGGGCTGACCTCCTGCCAATTGAATCCACCATCGTTGCTCTTCAAGACGTACTGAGCCGCGGCATAAAGCGTGTGCGGGTCGTGAGGCGAAAACGCAATCGGCGCCATCTGCGCAGTGCGGTACTTCGAACTTCGCACTAGAAGATGCACGACCTGCCCCGTGGTCTTGTCGTAGCGGAGCACGGTGCCGTACCAGCCTCCGGCGTAGACGTAGTTTGGATTGGCCGGATCGGGAGCGATGTAGGAAAACTCGAATCCTCCAGTCGGCGCCCAATCGCGATAGGTGATTTCGCCGTAATCGCTGCGGCTGGGGACTGCGGCGGTGCCGCTATCCTGCTGGGCTGCGTAAACGTAGTAGGGAAAATGCTGGTCCGTGCTTACGTGATAGAACTGGCCGGTCGCCTGGTTGTACCACGAACTCCAGGTATTGCCGCCATCCACGCTGATGACCGCGCCCTGGTCGACTCCGAGAATCATGTTCTGCGGGTTCGCAGGGTTAATCCAGAGAACGTGATAATCGTCTCCGCTGGGCGCGCCTGTCCAGGCTTCGAAGGTGCGACCTCCGTCGGTCGATCGGTACATGGAAGTTTGTGCCACGTAAACCCGGTCGGCATTCTTGGGATCGATGAACACGCGGCTGAAGTATCCATTGCCCAGAATGCGAGGATCGGTCGTGCTGCGTTGCCAGGTGGCGCCGCCGTCTTCTGATCGGAATAATCCTTGGGTCACGATGGCGTAGATGCGCATGCCATGAGTGCCGGGCGCAACGGCTACACCCGTACGGCCCATGGGTCCGGCCGGCAGGCCTTTGCCTTCTATCGCATTCCACGTGGAACCCTGGTCGGTGGACTTGTAGATCGCGGCGTCCTGCTTTTTCTTTACCTCCGGTTCGTCGGTGCTAAAGGGATCGTCGGGACGAGTCCACAGGGCGGCGTAGACAACGCTTGGATTGTCGGGATCGGCCTCGATGTCAGGGACGCCCGTTTCTACATCCTTGTACAACGTTTTCTGCCAGTTCCTGCCGCCATCGATCGTCTTGTAAACTCCGCGCTCAGGGCCGGACCAATGATCTCCGGCGGCAGAGACCAGAACGGTGTCGGGGTTTCGTGGATCAACAATGATGCCGGTAATGACGTGGGTTTCGTGCAGGCCGATATTCGTCCAGGTTGCGCCTGAGTCAGTGGACTTGTACACGCCGTTGCCCTGGGTCTGCTCGCCGGTTCCTACGTAAATGACTTTGGGATCGGAGGGCGCGACCGCGACCGCTCCGATCGAAGCGACGTGCTCCTGATCGAATATCGGCTTCCAGACCTGCCCACCGTCCTCGGTTTTCCAGACACCTCCGCCGGGCGTTCCTGCGCAATAGACGGCGGGCTGGGTGGGCACTCCGGAGACCGAGGTAATCCGACCTCCTCGATGCGGACCGATCAGGCGCCACTGCATCGCCTGCAAAATGCCGGCAGGGACCTCCTGTGCCGTCGCTGAGGCCGCAATCGAAAGAATGAAAAGGAAGCCCGCAATCTGCATCCCAAAACACTTAACATTTGTGTAGATCATTCGGCTTTGGCGACTCCTATGAAGCGGAATCAACATCCTTCCGGAGCGGCAGTATAGCATCGCGCATTTCGCTGCCTGGATGAGGCCTCTGCTTTGTCCGGAGGCTCTCGACAGTGGCTCAATTGCCCGGTGAACTCGCTCTGGTACTTTCCGCGGGAACAGACTAACATTTACCTGCTCGATGGGCGGAACGCCCCGTTGGCGTAAGGTCGTGGGCTTTTCCCGCGTGGTTTTCTGGAGTCGCATGACGATTGTTTCGGCATCGGACCGGTCGCGCACCCGACGTCCCAAGTGCAGGTCGAAATATTTCTTCCCCTCCGTCGTTCCGTCTCTCTGTGTTCTTCTGTGGCTTTTACTTTTCGTCATCTCAGCGGGCGCGCAATCTGAACGGGCACAACCGGCTCCAGCGCAGGCGCCCGCCGCTCAGGCTCATCCCGATCAGACGGCGGCGGAAATTGCTTCGCACGAAGAAGCGACAACGTTCAAGGTGAACGTCAAACTGGTAACGGTGCGCGTGGTGGTGCGTGACGCTCAAGGCCACGCCGTAGGGAATCTTAAAAAGGAAGACTTCGAGCTCTTTGACAATCGTAAGCCGCAGGTCATCACGCATTTTTCTGTCGAACAACCGGGATCACAGGCTGCCAAAGAGCTGAAGACGTCGAATGAGAAGGCCAGTGAAAAGCTGCCCTCAGTTGCCGAACACTATGTGGCCTTCGTCTTTGACGACATCCATATAAAGTTTGGCGATTTGGTGCAGGCGCGAACGGCTGCGGACCGACACCTTGCAACGTTGCTGCCCACAGATCGGGCCGCGATATTCACGACGTCTGGACAAACCGTGCTCGATTTCACTGACGACCGGGCAAAACTGCACGACGCTCTGTTTCGGCTTCAGCCGCGGCCGATCGCTGGAACCGGAACTACCGAGTGTCCCACCATCAGTTACTACATGGCTGATCTGATCCAGAACAAGCATGACAGCAGGGCTGAACAAGCCGCCATTCAGGATGCCCTGGGGTGTCTCGATCTTCCGATGCAAACTCCCGAGCAACAGCGGGCGGCATTACAATCGGCGCAGATGACAGTGGGGGCTGACACCTCTCAACAACTCTCGATTGGAAATCAGGAAAGCCGGGTTGCGCTAGGGGTTCTGAAAGATGTGGTCCGGAGGATGTCCGTGATGCCGGGGCAGCGCAGCATGGTGGTTGTGTCTCCTGGATTTCTCGACCCCTGAGAGCGACATGCTCCAGGACTATATGGATGTTATCGACCGCGCGCTGCATTCCGACGTAGTGATCAGTACCCTGGATGCGAGGGGCCTTTACGTCGTCACGCCCGGGGGCGATATCAGCCAGAGAGGGCCCACAAACGCGGTCTCGTCGAGCATCGAGAGTCAGTACCAGTTGGACAGCGCTCTAGCGGAAAGCGACGTGTTGTCGGATCTTGCGTACGGGACTGGGGGGACTTTCTTTCATAACAACAATGATCTGAACGAGGGATTCAAACAAGTGGCTGCCACGCCCAATATTTCTACACGCTGGGCTTCTCGCCCCAGAATATGAAGCTGGACGGCACTTATCACAAAATAAAAGTCTCGCTCAAAGACCCAGCCAAGCTTACTCTGCAAACGCGCCGCGGCTATTACGCTCCCAAGCACGCGGCTGATCCGGCGGAAGAGGCGAAGCAGGAAATTCAGGACGCCATCTTTTCTCAAGAAGAAATGCACGACCTCCCGGTGGAACTGCACACCCAGTTTTTTAAATCCAGTGATGCCGAGGCCAAGCTCTCCGTTTTGGCTCATGTAGATGTAAAAGACATTCACTACCGGAAGGTGGATGGTCGAAACACCAATGAATTGACGGTGGTTGCCGCGCTCTTCAATCAGAACGGCGTTTTGATGCAGGGGACTCAGAAGAACGTTACCATGCGCTGGAAGGATGAAACCCTGGCCAAGCTGGCTTCGGGAATCACTTTGAAGACAAGTTTTGATGTGAAACCGGGCAGCTACCTGGTCCGGCTGGTGGTACGAGACACGGAAGGACAGTTGATGTCAGCGGAAAACGGTGCTATCGAAATTCCGTAAGCGATTCCGTAGACTTGAGCCCGGCAGGAGGCGGCCAAGTTCATCGACGCCAACACTGCTCCCAACCGTTTAGTCGCCATCGTTGATTTCGGGGGCTCTGTACGCATTGCTCAGAACTTCACCGCCGATGCCGCTCGTCTGAAGCAAGTTGTGGTGGGACTGAAATGGTCATCCGTGGCGCCGAACGCTGCGCCCCCAGTGGAAGTTGCATCACTCGCCCCGGCGCCGACGCCGATCGGCACGCCCTCTTTCTTAGGGAATGCCGAAGCTGACTTCGGGGCGCACACCTTGATGATCGCTCTGCGAGACGTGGTGAAAGGACTTGGCCCAGTACCTGGTCGTAAGACACGGTGCTGTTGACCTCCGGCTTCCCCGCCACGCCGGAGCGTCAGTCGGAGTTGACCTCAGTGATTGCGGTATGCAACCGGTACAATGTCGCCGTCTATCCTCTGGACGTACGCGGGTTGGTGGCTGGGGGTTGGCGGCATCACTCGGAAGCTCGCTTATGCCTTCTTCTCCACATCCTGGGTCAGGTCAGATGAAGTCCGCAACTCTCAATTACGCGGGAGCTGGGCCTACGCGGTATCCTCTCAAGCTTGCCTACTTTTCGCCGGCACAGCGCGGCGGAACCGGAGGTCACGGTGGCGGAGGCAGCGGAGGAGCCGGCGGTGGCAGTCGCAGCGGTGGAACTGGTGGAACGGGAAGTAGTCGCACGGGTGGAACTGGTGGAACGGGAGGCAGTCGCACCGGCGGAACTGGAGGCGGAACTCGTGGGGGCGGAGCGGGTGTGACAAACTCAGGCCAACGGTATGCAGCCAACCCCTATACTCAGCCCCGGCAGATCGTTCCTCCCATTCCTGATGTTTCGCTCAACCAGCAAATCCTCTACCAACTGGCTGAGGGGACTGGTGGCTTCGTCATTGCCAATTCCAATGATCTGGCGGGTGGTCTGGAAAAGATTGCCAAGGATCTGTCGCATTACTACGTCCTCGGGTATGCGCCGCCGGAATCAACCGAGGGAAGCTGTCACAGCCTGCGCGTGAAGGTCGACCGCAGCGGAACAGTGGTCCGTGCCCGCAGTGGATACTGCAATGTGAGGCCTCTCGACATGCTGGCGGGAAATCCTGTCGAGAAAGGTCTGGAGACGCGCGTAAGTGGAGAAATGGAGGGCAACGTTACCGCTGACATACAAGCTCCGTTCTTTTACACATCGGCAAACAGGGTGCGGGTGAACCTGGCCATCGACATCCCATCAAGCGCGCTGAAGTTTGAGAAGGTCAAGGGCAAGCAGCATTCGGCGGTCAACGTGCTCGGCATCACCTACAAGCCGGATGGCACGATAGCAGCGAGGTTCAGCGACACTGTTAATTTCGACTTTGACGAAAAGAAGGAATTGGAGGAGTTCCAGAAGCAGCCCGTGCACTATGAGAACCAGTTTGCCGTCGCCTCTGGTCAGTACGTTCTCAAGGTAGTATTCAGCTCAGGAAATGAAAGTTTTGGCAAACTGCAGTTACCGCTCTTCATAGACGCCTACGATGGCAAGCAATTCAGCATGAGCGCAGTGGCGCTCAGCAATGAGATAGTGCCGCTTTCCACGCTGTCCACAGGTCTCGACTCGGAATTGCTCGCCGATCGGACGCCATTGGTCGTGCGCGATATGCGGATCACGCCTTCCGCCTCCAATCACTTCCAGAAAACGGACAGTGCGGCTCTCTACGCGGAAATCTATGCGCCCCTTCTAGCCGGCCCCAACCCTCCGAAGGTGGAGGCTGAGCTTGTAATCTGGGATCGCAAAACCGGCCAGAAGAGGTTGGATTTTAAGAGCACGCCTCCGAGTCAAGCCGGGAGTCGCGTTGTTCCTGTCGGACTCAAGGTCCCGGTGGATGCACTCGGCCCAGGTTCTTATCGGGTTGAGTTAAAGGCGGCGGACTCGGTGGGGAACCACACCAATCCGCGCATGGCTTATTTCGAAGTAGAGTAGGAGCGGCAGTCGCGGTTATCAGATTAGGGAGGTAGGATATGCAAACTCACCGAGTGATTCTCTTGATCAGAACAATCTGCCTCGCCGTTTGCCAACTGGCTCTTTTTGCGTATTTGGTGCAAGCTCAGCAGCCGACTGCCGCCGCGCCGCCCTCCGGAGATGCTGCCACCATCCACGCCGAGACGCGGCTGGTGCTAGTGGACACGGTGGTGACCGACAAGAAGGGTAACTACATCCGCGATCTCGCCGCCAAGGACTTTAAGGTCTGGGAAGACAACAAGGAACAGCCCATCAAGAATTTTTCCTTTGAAGAAGGCACTGCATCGGGGAAAGAGCAGAAGCAGTATCTGGTCCTGTTCTTTGACAATTCGACAATGGACATGGGCAACCAGATGAGAGCCCGGCAAGCGGCAGCCCAGTTCATTGACGCCAACGCTGCTCCAAACCGATTAATCGCAGTGGTGGATTTCGGCGGGACCGTACGCATCGCTCAGAACTTTACCGCGGACGCGGCTCGCCTTAAGCAGGTTGTCGCGGGGCTGAAAACGTCGGCAGTTTCGCCGAACGCCGCGCCGGTGGAAGTCGCGTCTCTCGGTACGTCTCCAATGGGGACGCCTACGTTCGGTATGCCGTACTTGGGCAATGCCGAAGCCGACTTTGGAGCACGCAGCGTAATGCTGGCTCTGCGAAGCCTGGCAAAGAGTCTCGGCACCGTGCCTGGCCGCAAGACCCTGGTGCTTCTGACCGCGGGCTTTTCCATTACGCCGGAACTTCAGTCAGAACTCACAGCAGTCATTTCGACGTGCAATCGCTACAATGTCGCCGTCTATCCCTTGGACGTTCGTGGCTTGGTTGCCGGCACCATTGCGGGGCCTCAATCGCTCATGCGCTCCCCGTCGCATCCTGGGTCCGGCCATTTGGCGTCCGCGACTCTTACTTACACGGGAGCTGCAACCGCGCTCTATCCGCTCAAGCTTGCCTATTTTGCTCCTGGACAGCGCGGCGGTACTGGCGGTGGCGCTGGGGGTGGAGGCGCGGGCGGTGGCCGTGGCGGTACTAGCGGTGGCGCTGGGGGCGGGGGTGGAACTGGTGGCCATGGCGGGACGACCGGCGGAGGTGGGACCGGTGGTCATGGCGGCACGACCGGCGGGAGTGGCGGTGCTCGCACTGGCGGAGGCGGCGGTGCGGGTACGATAAGCCCAAGCCAAGTGTACGGAGTCAACCAGTACAATCAGCCCCGGCTGATCGTTCCTGAAATTTCGAACGTTTCCGACAACCAGCAAATTCTCTATCAACTGGCCGAAGGAACGGGCGGGTTTGTCATCGTCAATTCCAACGACCTCGTCGGCGGCCTGCAAAGGATTGCCAACGACCAATCCCAATATTACGTGCTCAGCTACACGCCTCCCGAGTCACCCGAGGGCAGCTGTCATACCCTGCGCGTGAAAGTCGATCGCGGTGGAACCATCGTCCGCGCCCGCAGCGGGTATTGCAACGAGAGGCCCAAGGACCTGCTTGCGGGAAACCCGATCGAGAAAGAGATGGAGACTCGTGCCGCCGGTGAGATGGCCGGAAATGTTAGCGGCTCCATGCAAGCTCCGTTCTTCTACACTTCACCGAACACGGCTCGAGTGAACCTGGCCATCGGAATCCCCTCAAACGCGCTGAAGTTCGAGAAAGTGAAGGGGAAGCAGCATTCATCGGTCAACGTACTGGGCATCGCCTACAAGCCGGATGGCTCGATTGCAGCCCGGTTCAGCGACACTGTGGACCTCGATTTTGACGGCAAGAAGGAATTGGAAGAGTTTCAGAAGCAGCCATTCCACTATGAAAACCAGTTTGAAGTTGCTTCCGGGCAGTACAACCTCAAGGTGGTGTTTAGCTCCGGAAATGAGAATTTTGGCAAGCTGCAACTGCCACTCGTCATCGATCCCTACGACGGCAAGCAATTCAGCATGAGCGGGGTGGCACTCAGCAGTGAGGTGCGACGAGTTTCCGATTTGTCCACCGGCCTCGACTCGGAATTGCTCGCCGACAGGACACCGCTCGTGGTGCAGGGCATCCAAGTCATTCCTTCCGACTCCAATCGCTTCAAGAAAACGGACAACGCGGCTGTTTACGTGGAAATCTACGCGCCGCTTCTTACCGGACCCAATCCTCCTCAGGTTGGAGTTGAGCTGGTGGTGGTGGATCGCAAGACCGGAGAGAAAAAGGTGGACGTGGCATCCCGGGCTGCAAGTCAACCGGGGAACGCTGTAGCTCCCATGGGACTTAAGCTGCCAGTGGCTTCGCTCGCCTCGGGCTCCTATCGAGTCGAGTTACGAGCGGTGGACTCTGTGAACAATACCGCCAAGCCACGCGCCGCGGACTTTGAAGTGGAGTAGGCGCGGGCGTCCGCGCCCGTGCGGTAGCGCCTATGCCCTGGTCTGTGGCTATGCCCACGTAGCGCCGGACGCCTCGTCCGGGGTCCGTACCATTCAACTCATATGTCGAACTTGGCTAGCAGTCCACGAATGACCCTTCGTAATTCGGTTCGCAAGTCTGCCGGTTTCTCCCAGAAAACGGTTTGAATGTCATACGCATCGAACGGCAGCGTCGTTCCTTTTCTAGCGGTGAGTATTACGTCTTTCCCCAATGCTTTCGCGAACCCCACCTCATACAGAACGTTCACGCTCTCGTCGCTGACATCCGCCAAAACGAAAGGGCTATTCCGAATGCCGTTCTCGATCCGGGGAATGATGCGTTCCGTAGACACCGACTGATCGGTTCGCTCCGTTTTGAATCCAAAATCTTTGCATACTTGTTCGAACACCCGGTAGATCGGAAGATATGCCTTGTCGAAAGACATGATTGAAAAGACGATTGGTGGGATGACCAGTCGTTTCGTAAGATCGACTACCCGGGTTGCGTAGCTGGCAACATCCGAGAAGAGGTGGTTGAGTGTTTCAAAGTCGTTGCCCATAAGAGGAGAACGCGTTAGAAGTCGCTCCAACTCTTGCTGATATATTTCTTCACCGGCGCCTCCGAAACGCGGGACCCCAAGAATTGGCCTTCGCGCATAGAAAGCCCAGTTTCTTGCCCAGTAGGTCCCTTCACTTCCAGCAACGAAGATGGCCGCGGCAGCGCGCTCAATCTGCTCCGGCACCAACAACTTAGGATGGGTCATTTGCCAGTCAGGCAAGGCCGAGCTACTCACCCTGCCAAGATTGTGAATCGGTCTATCACCCTTCAAACAATAGCTGATGATTCGCTCCTCGGCGTTCGGTGCGTCGTTTGCCAGCAACCAACTGTGAGCTGCCTTGGCGATTTCTTCGTCGAACGCACTGCGACAACCGTTCAGGAGATAGTGGCCTCGCCTCACAATCTCAACCCCCAAGGCCGCCGCAAAGCTGCGACACAGCTCCCCGTTCACCGGAACGTTGTGCAGAGACCCTCCCACGTAGATGCGCATACTTCACTGTATCCCTGGAATCCTCCCGGAGTGCTTATTTTTCTTATTGTAAGCTGTTTGGACCTCGCCCCGTTATTCATCCTGGCTGCCCGTAGAGGCGTCCGGGGCTACGTGAGTGTCCAGCCCATCCCTTGCCGCGCCTTACCCCCGGCTGTAGCATAGAGACAGTCATTCTTCCCGAGCATTTTTTTACGTAATCCCAGGAGGCTTTATGGCAACCGATGTCTTAACCGGGCCGACGATTTTGGGCACGGCCACCCGGACCAGAGTTTATAAGAACTTTATCGATGGCGAATGGGTCGAGGCTTCGACCGGACAGACTTTTGAAAACCGCAATCCCGCCGACACTCGCGATGTGGTCGGCATCTTCCAAAGATCCGGCAAAGCGGACGTAGATAGCCGCCATCGCCGCCGCGAAGCAGGCCTTCGCCAAGTGGCGTCTCGTACCCGCTCCGCGCCGCGCCGAAATCATCTACCGTGCCGCGGAGATGCTGATGGAGCGCAAGGAAGATTGCGCTCGCGACATGACTCGCGAAATGGGCAAGATCATCAAAGAAACCCGCGGCGACGTACAGGAAGCCGTCGACACTGCCTACTACATGGCCGGCGAGGGCCGTCGCATGTTCGGACCCACAACACCGTCGGAACTGCCCAACAAGTTCGCCATGGCCGTTCGCCAGCCCATCGGCGTTTGTGGAATGATTACTCCATGGAATTTCCCCATGGCGATTCCGTCGTGGAAGCTTTTGCCGGCTCTGGTCTGCGGTAATACTTGTGTGATCAAACCGGCGCAGGATACTCCGCTGTCGACTTTTAACCTGGTGCGCGTGCTTTACGATGCCGGTCTGCCTCGAGGCGTGATCAATATCGTGACCGGATTCGGATCCGAGGTAGGCACGCCGATCACGGAACACGCCGACGTGAAAGCGATCTCGCTGACCGGATCGAGCGCCGTGGGTCGAATCGTGGGCACGACGGCGGCCAAGAGTTTCAAGCACTGCTCGCTCGAACTCGGCGGAAAGAATCCCATGATCGTGCTGGACGACGCCAACCTCGATCTCGCGATTGAAGGCGGGCTGTGGGGTGGTTTCGGAACCACCGGCCAACGCTGCACTGCGACCAGTCGGATCATTGTTCAGAAAGGTATCTACAGCGATTTCATCGAGCGCTACGTGGAACGAGCGAAAGCTCTGAAGGTCGGCAACGGTCTGGACGAGACGATCGAGATGGGTCCGGCGATCAATGAGAATCAGCTCAAGACCGATCTAAGCTATGTCGACATCGGCAAGGCTGAGGGCGCGCGCCTGAAGTGCGGCGGCAATCGCCTCGACAAGGGCGAATATCAGAATCGGGATACTTCATGGAGCCGACTGTATTCATCGACGTCGATCGCAAGATGAGGATTGCGCAGGAGGAAATTTTTGGGCCGGTAGTTTCGATTATTGCTTGCGACGATCTCGAAGATGCCATCGAAATTGCGAACGGCATCGACTACGGATTGTCTTCCGCGCTCTATACCAAGGATGTGAACAAAGCCTTCGTGGCCATGCGCGATCTTCACGCTGGCATTACCTATATCAACGCACCGACGATTGGCGCGGAAGTGCATCTGCCTTTTGGTGGAGTGAAGGCTACCGGCAATGGTCATCGCGAGGGCGGTCTGGGCGCGATCGACTTCTTCAGCGAGTGGAAGTCGATCTACGTGGATTATTCGGATCGCCTGCAGAAGGCGCAGATCGATCGCGTAGACTGAGTTCGTCGTTGGCCGTTCGTCGTCAGTCGTTCGCAGTCCATGGGGCCGCATGAAATTGCGACACAAGATCGTGTTCTTCCTTTCTGCCGTCTTAGTCTATTGTTATTGCTCGGAGAGTCGCGTCCCGGCCAAGCCTTCTTGCTTGGAAAGCCACCGCCGTCGACTCATTCGGAGGCAGACGATAGATACATGGGGGCGGGCCTTGCCCGCTTGTGCATGTCTCGTCCCCGGAGTTGCACTTCTTGTGTACGGCCTGGGGGACGTCGTTGTCTGCTGGGTTTCCCGACGCCGCTCAAACAGCCATAGCACGTAAGCCTGTGCGCCGGATACGGTAGGGTCACTTGAAACTAACACTAAGTATGACAAAGTAATATCGAAATGAGGGAAACGACAACCTTTACCGTGTCATTGCCGCCTGCCATGGCAGAGCAAGTCGAGCGAGCCAGGAAAGCGGAGAACCGCACACGTTCGGAACTCGTGCGCGAGGCATTGCGAGTTTACCTCTCTGCACGGGTGGTTCCTGCGGAGTTGCCCACTGCCGCCGAGGCGCGCGCTTATCGTCGGGGAATGGCCGCTTACAAACGCGGGGACTATGTGACACTCGAAGGGTACCTCGATGGAATGGACCGTCGTCCTCGCCGTTCCAGCAAAAAAGCTCTTAAACGAGTCCCGACAACCGACCGGACCCGAATTCTGTCTGCGCTGGGAGAGATGCAGCAAAATCCGTTTCAGGGCGACATCCGCAAGCTGCAAGGACTGCCCGGCTTCCGTCGGCGCGTGGGAAACTGGCGTATTCTTTTCGAGGTCGTGCCCCGAGCGCAGTCACGTGGTCATCGCTGCGATTGAGCGTCGCACATCTACGACCTACTGAGGCGTTTGCTTTTGAGCCGTGTTCCCGTCAGAATGCATTCAGCTACCCGGAGTCTTCATGCCCACCACGCAAACCCGTGAAATAGCTGCCGCGTCCCGTCTCGACAACGTTCGCTATGCCATCCGCGATCTGGCATGCATTGCCGACGAGGTCATCAAGCAAGGCCACAAAGTCCTGCCCCTCAACGTCGGCGATCCCAACATCTTTGATTTCAAAACGCCCGCTCACCTGATCGAAGCCGTGTACAAGGCCATGCGGGATGGTAAGAACGGCTACGCGCCATCATCGGGTATCAAGGAAGCGCTGGATGCGATTCGCGGAGAAGCCGTTCGCAAGGGAATTTCTACGGTGCAGGACGTGTTCGTCACAACAGGCGTAAGCGAAACCGTCGACCTCTGCCTGACCGCGCTGCTGAATCCCGGAGACGATCTGCTGACACCTTGTCCGGACTATCCCCTGTACTCGGCGGTGCTCGCCAAACTTGGGATTGGGCTCAACACTTATTACCTCAACGAGGAAGACGCCTGGCAGCCTGACCTCGACGACATTAAGCGCAAGATCACTCCGCGGACTCGCGGAATCGTGCTGATCAATCCCAATAACCCTACGGGCTCGGTGTGTTCGCGTGCGATGCTCGAGCAAATCGCGGAGCTGGCGCGACAGCATAATCTGGTGATCTTTGCTGATGAAATTTACGACAAACTGATTCTCGAAGATGATGAGCATATCGCGATGGCGTCCGTGGCGGCGGATGTTCCCGTGGTAACCTTTGGTGGTCTATCGAAGAATTATCTCGCTCCCGGCTGGCGCATTGGATGGGGCATCGTAAGCGGCGAGGCCGCGGCGGTGAAGCAATACGATGAAGGCATACAGCGCCTGCTTCGTTCACGGCTGTGCGCCAACCATCCCGAGCAGTATGCGATCAAGCCGGCACTTGAAGGTCCGCAGGATCACTTGCCCGAAGTACGAAAAAAGCTCCGGAGCCGCCGCGATCTCACTGTGCAGTGGTGCAATTCGACACCCCGCGTAAGTTGCGTCTCGCCGCGCGGCGCCTTCTACGCGTATCCCCGCATCGATATTCCCGAAGGCGACGACGTATTCGTAAAGGAACTCATTCTGCAGAAGCACGTGATGGTGGTCCATGGCTCCGGCTTCGGCCAGAAGCCCGGCACCAAGCATTTTCGAATTGTCTTCCTGCCCGATGAGAAGACGCTGTCGAGTGCCTACGCGGCGATCGCAGAATTCATCAGCAGCAGATATCGATAACAGCGATCAAGACAACCCAACAGCCAAGGAAGTCCGACGTGATCGACATCCACTGCCACATCCTCGCCGAGGTGGACGACGGCCCGAAATCCTGGGACGTGGCGGAGGAGATGTGCCGCATGGCGGTTGCGGACGGCATCGAGCATATCGTCGCGACGCCGCACGCCAACGACCGCTATCGTTACGACCGCGAGTTCCTGTCGCGGGTGCTCGACTATCTGCGCCAGCGCATTGGCCAGACTCCCAGCCTCAGCCTGGGCTGCGACTTTCATCTCTCGTACGAAAACCTTCAGGACGTGATGCTGTTTCCAGATCGCTATACCATCGAAGGCAGCCGCTACTTGCTGGCCGAACTAAGCAATTACAGCGTTCCGGTTCAGATCGAAGAGCACTTCAGCAAGCTGCTGGAGAAGGGGCTCACCCCGGTGATTACGCATCCGGAGCGCAATCCGATCATGCAGCGGACTCCGCAGCGCATTCTGCAATGGGTGGAACTCGGATGCGTGATCCAGGTAACGGGATCGGCGTTCACCGGGCGTTGGGGACAGGCAGCGTGGCAAACCGCGCAGTGGCTGCTCAAGCGCGAAGCCGTGCATGTGCTGGCTACGGATGCGCATGACACCAAGAGCCGCCCACCAGTGCTTTCCGCGGCGCGCGATGCGGCTGCGGAAGTCTGCGGAGAAGAGGTGGCGCGCGCGCTAGTGGATGGCAATCCGCGAGCGATCATCAGTGGACAACCGCTGCCCTATTTTCCCAACCCAGTGATGAAGAGTTAGCTCGTGTGGGGCGGACACTCTTGTCCGCCGCCTTTGACGTAGATTCTCTAAAATCTACAAATCAAGATCAACCTAAAATCCAAATCTCAAAATCAACTTCTGGATCAAAGGCAGCGGACAAGAGTGTCCGCTTTCCACTCATCTTGGTTGCTTGTCGGGATCGGCTGGACTTGAGGGCGACACGCCAGGTGCTGGCTGGGGTTGGCTGGTCATAGCGCTTTCTGGATTGAGCAGATGCTCATGATCCGGGCCTAATCCCAGCTTGATCAGCGCGCGCGCGTCGGGAGTGGTCTTGGACTGCCAATTGTTGTCCGCCTGATATCGCTGCATGGCCTGTTGCGTGGCGTCATTCCACACGCCGCTAGGTTTTCCGTCCAGATAGTGCTCGCGGATCAGGGCTTCCTGAATTTCCAGGGTGCGTTTCGAGTCTATCTTCTGCTGTCCATGAGTACGATGGCTGGCGGCAGATTTCTTCGACTTTTTGCTCTTGCTGGTAGAGTGCGCCGAAGTGCTCGTGGACTTGGAGCTTTTCGGGTGAGCACTCGTGGAGGTATGAGAGTGAGATGCGGGTTGCGTGCTCGCCGGCTGGGTCGCGGGCTTGCTGTCGGTCTGACTGTCTTGGGCGGACGACAGCATGGTCGCCAGCAATGCGGCGCAGACCAGCACCGGGAACCTTGTCATCCAGGAATCAAGCAAACGCAAATAATATCCTCGCCAGCCAGACGCTGGCACTGAGTAATGATCCCCGATTGGGCTTCTCAGTGCCAGTCTCGACGGTTTGCATCCAGGTTACGGAAGTGTACCGGCCAGGAAGATAGTGCCGTCCTGGCGGCCCGAGCCCCGCTGGCGTACCAGGAACACAACATCCTGTCCGCTCTTGAGGGATGAAGAGATCCGGTTGAATTCGTCCTCGGAATTCACCGCTTGTTTATTGATCTCCAGGATGACGTCGCCGCGCGTGAGACCGACGTCGTCGGCGAAGGACGATGGCTTGATGTCCTGCACGATCACGCCCTTGCCGGCAGGAATGTCCAGGCGGTCGGCCATTTCAGAAGTAACGGCGCGAACCGTTAGCCCCAACTTGCCTTCTTTGGGTGCGGCCTCCTCGCCGCCTTCATCATCTTCACCGAGGCGAGCAGCAAACAGCTTGGCGCGATCAGTGACTGTAACCGTAGCTTCCTGTTTCTTGCCGTTGCGAACGAAGCCGAGGATCACCTTGCTGCCGGGCTTGCGGCTGGCGATATCGGAAACCAGCTCATCACCGTTCTTCACCGGCTTGCCGTCGACCGAGACAATAGTGTCCCCCACTTTGAGTCCAGCTTGCTCGGCTGGACTGCCGGCAGTTACCGCGGACACGGTTACACCGCCCGCGCCCGCGCCATAGACCCGCGAGATTGCCGGATTCTCCTGCGCGTTGAACATGATGCCGATCGATCCCCGCGAAACGCGGTGGTCGGGCGCGATCAGTTGGTTGTAGACATTCACGACCGTGTTCGAAGGCATCGCGAAGCCAACACCGGCATAGGCATTGGTATCGGTGAGAATCGCGGTGTTGATGCCGATCACTTCGCCGGCCATGTTCACCAGCGGGCCTCCGGAGTTGCCGGGATTGATGGCAGCGTCGGTCTGAATAAACGACTGGAATTGGCGGTTAGGCACGATATTGCGGCCCTTCGCGGAAACAATCCCCGCAGTCACCGTCTCCGAGAGTCCAAAAGGACTACCCACGGCCAGCACCCAATCTCCCACCTGCATGCTGTCGGAGTTGCCGAGTTTGGCGACGGGCAGAGGCTTTTCGGCCTCGATCTTGATCACGGCCAGATCGGTCTCCTGGTCGGAACCGATTACCTTGGCATCATGGAAGGTCCCCGGCGGATCATCCATGAGTTTCACGCGGATGCGGTCGGCTTTCTCCACTACGTGGCGGTTGGTGACGATGTAGCCTTTAGGATCGACAATAACCCCGGA
Organism: uncultured Acidobacteriota bacterium; assembly: GCA_963820925.1. GTDB lineage: Bacteria > Acidobacteriota > Terriglobia > Terriglobales > Acidobacteriaceae > JABDBE01. Next base: position 284,813 of record CAWGBX010000006.1, on the reverse strand, counting down.
GCCTAGAGAGCGCTCGCGAACCGGGCCGTTGCCCTGCTGGCCGCCGAAAAACTTATCGAAGAAGTCGCCAAAGGGATCCTGATCGTCCGGTTGGTCGGGATTGCCTCCGCGCCGACGATGCGGGTTCTTGATCGTCGATTCGGTGTTGACGTTGACCACAGTGGGTTCCAGTTGCTTGGAAATCTGCGAGAACTGGTTCGAGAGTTGCTGCGGCGAAGGGACGCTCAGAGGGGTTGCATCCGAACTCTTCTTCTCCTGGCCTTTCACACCTTTGGAAATAACCGTTCCGATGAGAATGCCGACCGTCAATGTGGCCAAAATCGTGAGCGTGTATGCCGGGCGGTTGGCTTTCAGGCGCGCCCAGAAACCGCTGGCAAGCGGGTCCATAGAGAACTTCCTCCAGTAGTGTCCGTACTCAGTAGGATCAGTGCTGTGACATTATACCTTTTCATCATGGGAGGGACGAAAGCGCCTCTAACGGTTGCAAGCTGCTATTGCATCGGTTGTCCCGGCGCCAGCACTCCTTTTCCCGTGATCCAAGGATGAATTTCAGGCTTGAGCAGCCCCGCCTTTACGGCCGGATCGTCTTTCGTCAACGTGGTGGTCTGGTCTGTCCCTACTCGGAAAATAGCGACTGCCCGCACCTCACCTTTTTCACTCAACGGGAACGGCCCAGCAACGGCGATGGATCCATGGGCTGCAAGCTGCTCGACGAACGCACGATGCTGTTTAAGCACGCCCGTAAAATCTGGCGCGTCCGGATTCCATTTGTCGCCGCGCTTCATCAGAACAAGCGAGTACTGCTCCATTCCCTCGGAAGTGGCGGGCGGCTGGTGAACCGTGTTTGCGTCGATGAGCCACGGGCCGTGCACCTCGGCAGCTAGACGGCCGGCTTTGATCGCCGGATCGCCGTTGGCCCAGTCTTGTGCCTGCGTCGCCGAGTCTGCCTGGAACACGAAGATGCCACGCAGGGCGGTATCCTCCATGAATGGCCCGGCGATTACGAGTTTGTGTTCAGCAGCCATCTTGCGGATGTTGGCCATGTGTTCTTCCTGCAGCTTTTCAGCGGCTTCTTTGCTCAGTTGCGGAGCATTGGCGGGGCGATTCAACAGCAGGAAGAAGTACTGAGTGAGCTTGGCACTCGGCGGAGTCTGGGCTTGCGCAAAGTCGGCGAGCACCAGCAGGCTGAGTAGAAGCAGATGGCTGATGGCGTTTCTTCTCATACACGACATGCACGACGTTTCATACGCGTCGTTCCTTTGCTTAGACGTTGCCGCCGGAAAAGGTATTCGAGTTCTTCGCCAGTGCTGCGATTTCCCGAAATGGGAGCGATTTAACAGCGGGGTATACCCCCTCCCCCCTGGTCTTTTAGAATGATGGGGTTAGGGGCGGACTACCACCAAAATCTTTGAGGAATAAGGACTTATGCGTAAAATATTCCGGAATAAGGAGTTAGCGATCGTTTTCCAGGACTGACGGCTTCCGGTTCAGCAGATTGGATTGTCAAAGAGCTAATGTAGGCCTATCCAGAATATCCTGCTTGGGAGGTGAAGTAAAGATTAATCGCTGGCTGAGTTGGGATTACCTCATCGGTTGATTGAGTGGATCAAAGACTTTAATCACAGAGGTCGCTGGGAAGGTCCGCAGAGGACGCAGAGAGCGAGTGGGTGTGCATCGCTGGAAGGGGTCAGCTCGACATACTCCGCCAGATCCCCTCGGCTTCGCTTGGGGCAGGATCTCGACCCGTCGGAGAAAGCGCGGGTATTCGAGATGACGACCCTTTGTAAACAAGAGCCAAGTTGGCCTCGTGTTTCCGCTAATGCTTGAGTTCCGCCCTTCGAGTTCTATAATGAATGGTGGCGGCTGTTGGAGAGCAGCCCGCGACTTGATCAGGAGGCTACCCCGTGCTCTCCAAGTGCGCGAATCCGGCGTGTTTGGCTCGTTTTCACTACCTGCACGAAGGCAGGATCTTCAAGATTGAGACGGGCGCAGTCTCTTCAGACAGTAAGAGCCTCACCCACCCGCAGGATTGAGCACTTCTGGCTCTGTGAACGCTGCGTTCAGACTCTGACCGTCGTGGTGGAGAATGGAGTCGTAATCACGCGTCCGCTGCATCTGGAGCTTTCTGAAGGCACGCCTCAAGAAAAGTCTGAGACAAGGCGGAACGTGGCCTAGCTTGTGTAGAGCGGACACTCTTGTCCGCTGCCTTTGATTTTGGAGTTTTTACCTGGTTGCTTTTGATTTACAAACCAGCGTCAACGGCGGCGGACAGGAGTGTCCGCCCTACACTCCGCTGCCTTTGATTTTGGAGTTTTTACCTGGTTGCTTTTGATTTACAAACCAAAAGCCAACGGCGGCGGACAGGAGTGTCCGCCCTACACTCCACTGTTTTTGATTTTGGAGTTTTTACCTGGTTGCTTTTGATTTGCAAACCAAAAGCCAACGGCGGCGGACAGGAGTGTCCGCCCTACACTCCACTGTTTTTGATTTTGGAGTTTTTACCTGGTTGCTTTTGATTTGCAAACCAAACGTCAACGGCGCCGGACAGGAGTGCCCGCCCTACACTTCTCGGGGGAAGGACTTTAATTGGACTTCGCGGGACTTTGAGGAGACTTTGTTGTCGGCGTCCGTACGGTATTCGGTTAGTGTGCCTTTCATGACGTAGTAGGCTTCGTCGGCTAGAGTCTTACCCGCTCCCCGCTCGATTGTGCCTTTGAAGTCGTACCAGACCCCGTGGACCGTGTCAGTGATGAAAGTTAGCTTGGTTCCCTCGAGCTTGCCCTGCTTGAAAAATTGATCCAGGAAGGCGCCACGATCGCTTTCCGTATCGCCGTAGCGCGAAACAAAGCCGGTAACCCGGCCTTCATCTTCGACGGTGAGCTGGACGAATTCGCCTTCTCGCTGAAAGCTGTACATTCCGGAGTAGTCTTCAGCTGGCTTTGCGGGGGTCGGGGGATTCTGTGCGGCCAGCAGCGAACTGCAGGTGAGCAGTATCAGGGGAAGTGCCTCTGCCAGTTTCATAACGGTATTAGAGCACGGAAATTCACGGCCAGAAACTGTTTGGGTGGGCAAATGAGGCCCCCCACGCATCTATAATAGGAGAACTCTCGCCGGCCGCGAGGAGTGCATGAAACAGGGCCCACTGCTGATCGACACCTCGCCTAAACGCAAAAGCAACCCGGTCGCCGTGCCCACGCTGCTGGTCGAGCTGGAACCGTGGCACCGAGGTTTTCTGCGGAATCTCTGGGACTTGTTTCGGCTGCGGCGAAAAAAACCACTTTGGCTGGTGTCCCGGCCGGGGACTTTTTGGCCTGACGTTTTCGTCCCCACGCGGACGCCATGGACCCAGTTTTCGCAGTCTGCGCTCATTCATATCTCCTTCCTCGCGGCGTTATGGGGATGGTCGTTGCTTTGGCCGCAGCGGCCGCAGATCGTGGAGCGGCCCGTGTTTCACAGCTCGGATGTGGTCTACTACGACGCTTCTGAATACCTGGCGCCGCTTGACACCGGCGAAACGCACGCCCGCTTGCCGCAGAAGGGCGAGCCGGAGCATGCGGCTCAGCCGATCATCTCGGTGCCGCCCGAAGCGGATAATCGCACGCAGACCATTGTTGCGCCTCCGAAGTTGAAGCTGGATCACGATGTCCCATTGCCTAACGTTGTGGCTTTGGGGCGTCCCACGCCCACGATTCCGACTGCGGCGATGGCAGGTTCGCCGTCGGCTTTGAATCTGCCGGTGCTGCCTGCGTCCGTGGTCGCGCCGCCTCCCGATGTGAAGACTTCCATGAAGCAGACTCCGGCTCTGCCGCAGACCGTGGTCGCGCCTGCGCCCGAGGTTGACCGCACGATTTCGGGGCGGGATGTTCATGCTCCGCAGCCGGCGATTGTCGAACCTCCGCGGGAGGTAGCAGACGCTGGGTCGCGCAGATTGACCGATATCAATATCGGGCATTCGCAAGTCGTGGCCCCGGCTCCGCAGTTACCCATGGGCGAGCAACGAGCGGTAGCGAGCATGGCGCCGATGGGGAATTCCGGCGGCGCCGTAGTGCCACCTCCACCGTCGATGCAGGGGGGTGGATCTTCGGGCGACGGACGGCTGATTGCGTTGAACCTTCATCCCGCTGCTCCGAGTGGACCCGTCGATGTTCCCGCGGGCAATCGGCGAGGGACTTTCGCAGCGACTCCGGAGGGCAAGCCCGGTGCGGCGGGAACGCCGGATATTCCTGCTGACGACTCTCATGGTGTTGCAAAGGGTGTTGGCGGCGGTCACGGCGGCGGAGAAACGGCGGGCTCCGGCAGTAACGCAAATGGGGTGCCGCCGGGACTCTTTGTTGGTGCAAGCGCCAAGCCCGGGAGCACTTCGGCGGTGGCTGGCAACAGTCAGGGCGTCTCGAAGGCAACGTCGTCCGATCCTCCATTGCTGGCGAGCGCAACGCCGCCGCGGGTTACCGCTGTTCCGCCGCGTTCTTCGGAGTTGCCGGCCAATGCTACGAGTGAACTCGAGCGCAAGGTCTTCGGCGACCGGAAATCCTATGCCATGACTTTGAACGTGCCTAACTTGAACTCGGCGGGCGGAAGCTGGGTCATGCACTTTGTCGAGTTGAAGGACGCGGAGAAGCCGGGCGAGTTGGTGTATCCGGCGGCCACGCAGCAAGTGGATCCCGGGTATCCGCTGGAGTTGATGAAGCAGAATGTTCAGGGCACGGTTGTGCTCTCGGCGGTCATTCGCGGGGACGGATCAGTGGGCGAGGTACGGGTTCTCCGCGGAATCGATGATCGCCTGGACCAGTATGCCAGTGCCGCTCTGTCGCGCTGGCGGTTCCGTCCGGCTAGCCGGAATGGTGATCCGGTGGCGCTCCAGACTGTGGTCATGATTCCGTTCCGGCCCATGCGGAAGCCGGGTTTCTAGTCAGGAAGTCAGTCAGCTACTCCCGCCAGAGCGAGCAGGGTCAGCAATATTCGCTTGAGTCCCAGGTCGCGTCCGCCGCAGTCGAACCATTCTTGCAGAGTATGGGCGCCGCCGCCAACACCGCCGCCGCCAATAGCGATGGCTTCGCGGCCCAGCGAGAGGGGGATGTTGGCGTCCGTGGAGGCGCGCTGAATTTGGGCGGCGTTGCCTAGGTGGGTATCCACGGCGCGAATCACTTTCAGGATGCGGGCATTGCCATCCAGTTCTCCGGCTGGACGATTACCGATGGGCACGATTTCGTGACTGAGGCCGGACGAACGCTTCTGCGATGAAGTACGCCGCTCGCTCATTCGCGATTCTTCTCCGACGGCCTGATCGAGCGCCCGCCGCAAAGAAGCCTCCAGGCGCTCCATCTCGGCCATCGAAGTGGACCGAATGTCGACGCGCATGCTGGCTGACTCGGGAATGGAGTTCACGGAAGTGCCTCCCCGGATCACTCCGACATTGAAGGTGGTTTTTGGCGACGACGGGAGCGAGGTCTGAGAGAACGAGTAGATGGCCCGCGCCAGAACCAGTATGGGATTGCAGATGCCAAAGTCGCTCCAGGAGTGTCCTCCCGGGCCGCGAACAATGATTTCGAAGCGGCGGCTGCCCAAAGCCTCGGCCACAATGGTATCGGAACCGGCGCCGTCCAGAATCAGGCTGTAGCGGATCGAGTCTTTCCAGCAGGCCTGGGAAAAAATGTGGCGCATGCCCCGCAGGTCGCCTTCGCCTTCTTCGCCTACGTTGCCGATGAACAATATGGGTGTGGCGAGCGCAATCTTGGACGCGCGGAGCGCGGCCGCCACGGCCAGTAACGCCGCGACTCCGGCGCCATTGTCCGAAACTCCAGGCCCGTAGAGGCGGTTGCCCTGCTGCCGCAGGTTCAGGGGAGTTCCAGCAGGGAAAACAGTATCGATGTGGGCGCTCAGGACGGTGTATTGCTTGTTCGCAGTGCGCTTGGCATGATCATGACGAACGCCGAACACGTTTCCCACTTCGTCGGTGTGAACGTCTTCCAGCCCAAGCGCGCGAAAACGTTCCTGAAGCCATTGGCCGCGGGCAGCCTCTCCAAACGGAGGAGCGGGAATGCGCGCCATCTCCAATTGCCAGGCGGCGAACTGAGCTTCCTCGACGCGAAGCCAGGCGAAAGCCGCGCCGGTTTCCGGTAGCGCAGCCAGACGTGCAATCTCTTGCTGGACCGTGGGGGGCACAAACGGCACTTCCGCGCGTGGACCGGAGGGCATGATTTGTCCACGTAATCTTACAACGTAAAGCCGAAAGGCTGCCCGATGTAGAATCTCGCTGGAGACGAAAGCGGAGATGAGGACAATACGGTCAGTCGGCTTTGGATTTGTGATTATCGCAGTTACGGCCTGTTCGTTTTCGATTGCTCAACTTCACTTCGGAACGGTGAACTCCCAGGTTGTCGAGCAGAGACTGAAGAGTTACAAGGGCAACGACAACGAGCGAGAGGCTACCGTGAAAAACCTCTTTCAATCAGCCGGCTGTCCTGAGGAGAAGCTCGCCGAACAACCGGTAAAGGGATTGAAACAGGCCAACGTGATCTGCATGCTACCGGGCAGCACTGACTCGGTGATCGTAGTGGGCGCGCACTTCGACCATGTGGACGCGGGCGATGGAGTCATCGATAACTGGAGCGGCACGTCCATGCTGCCAAGCCTATACCAAGCTCTGAAGACTGAAGGGCGTAGACACACATTCATTTTCGTGGCCTTCGCCGGCGAGGAAAAAGGCCTGGTGGGCTCCCGATTCTACGTGAGCAGCCTCACGCCCGGGCAAGTGAAGAAGATCGATGCCATGGTCAATATCGATACACTCGCGTTGGGCCCCACCGAAGTATGGGTGACCCGCTCGGATGAAAAACTAGTACGCGGGCTCAACGGAATGGCGGTGGCATTGAAATTGCCCCTTACGGGCGTAAATGTCGACGGGGTTGGACAGTCTGATGAGGAGTCGTTTGTCAATCTTAAGGTTCCGACCATTACCATCCATTCTCTGACTAAGGCAACGCTCCGGGTTTTGCACAGTTCCAAAGATAATTACAGCGCGGTTCATTTTGACGACTATTACAACAGCTACCGGCTTCTAAGCGGTTATCTGGTGCTTCTGGATGGCTTGGCGGGACGATGAGTGGCTGTACGGTGCGAATCCTAAATCCTGCGGCAACTTTCCGTCTTGGCTTGCAATCTAATTAAGCAGGTTTTCCCGGCCTGATTTCGCTACACTAGTCTTATGAAATTCATGCGCATTGCGTTCATGGTATTCATGGCCGTTGTGTTGTGCGGCCCGGCGTCGCTCGCTGCATTCGGGGATGAAGGACAGCTCAATCCAGCTGAGCCCAAAGGCGTCACTTCCGATGAAATCATCCAGCACTTTGCAGCCAAGGAAAAAGAATTCAAGACGGCGCTCGACCAATATGGATATCGGCAGACCGTGAAGGTGCAGACCGTGGATGGCGACACTCCGGACGGTGAATATCAGCAGGTTTTCGATGTCTCCTTCGATGACCAGGGGAAGAAGGTCAAGAACGTAGTGTTCGCGCCGCAATCGACCCTGCAGCGCATTATGATGACTGAACAAGACATCGACGACATTGAGAACCGCCTGCCATTTGTGCTCACCAGTGATGAGATCAACGAGTACAGCATTCTTTACGTCGGGCAGCAGCAGGAGGACGACCTGCATTGCTATGTTTTCGACATCGCGCCCAAGAAGATCGAAGGCAAGAAACGATATTTTCAGGGACGCATCTGGGTGGACGACAAGGATTTTCAAATTGTGAAGACCTATGGCAAGAGCGTCCCCGACATTACCCGGAAGAAAGGCAATGAGAACTTGTTTCCCAAGTTCACCACTTACCGGGAGCAGGTTGTGGATGGTCCGTACTGGTTTCCCGTGTACACACGCGCGGACGATACCCTGCATTTCTCTACGGGCGACGTGAAGGTTCGCGAGATCGTGAAGTACACGAACTACAAGAAGTTCGGATCGAACGTGAAGATCACTTATGACGGGAAAGACGTGGAGAAGGGCGATCAGGGAAAGAACACGCCACCACAGCAGCCGCAGAAATAGCAATCAGTAATCAGCCAAGGCGAATCCGGACAATATCCCCATCTCTCTCGAGGGCTTACAGGTGCCAGGAGACCCCTTCATCTCCCAGCCTGATTCGGATTGTGAGCAGAATTGTGAGCACGCCGTCGGCAGTAACGTGTTGTGTGGCTTCAGCTTTGGTGCCATACATGGCATGCTGAAATTCCACCTCCTCTGCATCCGTGAGGGCACGCAGTACACCTTTCTCAACCGCGATCACATAACCGCCAGCACATGAAATGCAGGCGGCTGCTGAAGTTACGGTTTGGTGTTCGTGGTCGCATCCCAGAAGACAGCCGCTGTCTGTCCAAGCGGCAAAATAGAAGGTCGAGCGCATCGAAGTTCTCCGTCTCGACATGAGACAACTTCTGATCTACATGTCTCAACTTTGATACGGGGTCGAGTCCGGCAACACAAGGTTACGGCAGTGAAACCAAGACATGGCCTTTGGTAATCGGAAAGATTGTGATGGGAAGTGCACAGCATCGCCTGCGTTCAGCAACGGTTTGCAGGCTGGAGTGCTGATAGCTTAGTAGAAAAGATACTTCCGCCACTTGTCGTCGGAGCGGCCCATCAGGCGCATGATGTGGCGGCTGGTGTGGAGATTGAAAGCGCGGGGCTCGCGCATCAGCTTCATGCCGGCTTCGTCGGGGAGTTGATTTCCCTTATGGCGATTGCAGAGATGGCAGCAGGCCACCAGGTTCTCCCAGGTGGAAGCGCCTCCGCGAGAGCGGGGGACAACATGGTCGAGCGTCAGCTCGCCTGACGAAAGCACTTCGCCGCAATACTGGCAGGTGTTGCGATCGCGCAGCAGAATGTTCTTGCGAGAGAGAGCGCGCGTCTGGTGCGGAATACGGCGGTACTCAAGCAACCGGATCACCGAAGGCAGACGAATCGCCAGGCGGGCGGCGTGCAGGAAGTGTCCGTTCTCCTCCTCGGTCATGGCGACGCCCTTGAGCACAAGAACAATGGCGCGGCGCGCGGCGCAGACGTTGATGGGCTCGTAGGAGGCGTTCAGCACCAGCACCGGCGCGTGCAGCACGTGGGGGCCGTCGCCCTCGGGACGCACGCCCGTGGCCACCGGATAAGACAGGTGAGCCCGGCCCACGCCACTCATCGAATTGTTCCACTTGCCTGACATATGCATCTAAACCGCCGAGCCTCGGACTGGACGGACGAGGCGGCTGTCCCCACGTGATTCTCTACCCGGCGGCCGCCATGGTCATCCCGGTTTCCATCTCCGAATCCCGGATAGCGTGCTGGGCTTCCGTTTTCAACGTGCGCGCGACGGTGGCGACATACACCTTGGACGCTCCGGCTCGCCGCAAAACGCGTGCACATTCTGAAACGGTTGTGCCGGTCGTGAACACATCGTCTACCAACAGGATCTCGCGGCCACGTACTTCGTCCGGCTTGGCCACCACAAATGCGCCACGAATATTTTCCCGGCGCTGATGGCCGAGAGAGTCCGATCTGCGATTTCGTTTCACGGGTGACGCTCCAGCAGACTGGCGCTCAGTTGCAATCGGGCAGCAGCGGACTTCAGCTTCAAGGCAGCGCGAGCGATCAACTCAGACTGATTGAATTCGCGCTGACGTAGCTTTCTGGCGTGCAACGGCACGGGCACAACCAGAATTTCTTCGGCGGCAAAAAGTGGCTGCAAATCGTCGATTGTCTCCGCGAGCATGCGTCCCAGCACATTCGCCGCAGGACGAACCTGGTCGTACTTGAGCAGATGAATCAACTCGCGCAGGCCGCTTTCATAACTGCCGTAGGCGGTGGCCTTGACGTATGGAGGTTCAAGGCGGCGGCACAGTCCGCAAAGAGCCTCGCCAGATGCAGAAGAGAGAGTTTCCGCGGAGAATGCAAAGGGGCTCACCAGTCGCTCGCCGCAGATGGAGCAGAGTCCGCCAGTGATCGGCGGCATCGCACCCAGGCAATCTTCACACACTGGAAGCCGGGAAATGTTTATCAGGGGAGCACCGCAGAGACGACAATCGGAAGGAAACAGCGTCGCGAACAAGGCTGCGGCAATGCCGCTCGCCCAGGAGACCAATGGATTATCTTGCGCAACAACCTTGGTCCCGGTGGCCCGAATTGGGGTCCCGTTACTGCTGAAGACGATCCTCCCTCACCCAGCCGCGGCTGCGGAGGCTCCGACCGGACGAATCCTCTTCAGTATAGCGGCGCTTGAGGCCAGGCGCAACGCGGAGAGCAACGCAGGAGTCACGTGCGTCATATAATCGCAGGGCGCCACGAAATACGCATCTCAATGATTGAGGACATTCTCACCGGCGACCTTACCCGAAACTAGTCAAACGCACTTGTAATGCGGGCGCGCGCGTGCTAACTTTCGCCGTCCTACTTTTGTGCCTATTCCTGACCATTTACGAGGATTTTGACCATGAGCCCCGCCGTGAACCCAACTGAAGCCCCCAAGAAGTTCCGCCTTACGTTCCCGAGAACATGGAGATGAAGGAGTTCACTTTCCGGGCCGTCCTGATCGGCCTGGTGATGACCGGAATTCTGGGGGCAGCCAATGCCTACCTTGGACTGAAGGCCGGGATGACGATTGCCGCCACATATCCGGCGGCGGTCATTGGCATGTCGCATCCTGCGGCTGATGAAAGGGTCGCTGCTCGAAGAAAACATCGCCCGAACTGTGGGCGCGATCGGCGAATCGGTGGCAGCGGGCGCGGTGTTCACCATTCCGGCGTTTGTTCTCGCCGGATTGTGGCCGAGCCTCGGCATGGAGCATTACTGGGAATCCGTAGCGCTGATGGTGATCGGCGGATTGCTGGGCATTCTGTTTGTCACCCTTCTGCGGCGCGTGATGGTGGAAGATCGCCGAGCTTCCCTTCCCCGAGTCGGTGGCGGCGTCGGAAATCCATAAGGCCGGACAGCAAGGCTCGAAGGCGGCGAAGATTCTTTTTGCCAACATGGGCTTCGGCGGATTGATGTACTTTCTGTCGCAGGTCAACCTCTTCTGGTACACGAAGAATATCCTGATCAACATTCCGAAAATGGCGACCGGGTTGCGGCTGGGCCGCGGCAATGCGCGCCCATGCTGGCGACTGGTGGAATGTCGCAATTCACTTCGCCGGCAGTCAGCCCGGCCTATCTGGGCGTGGGCTACATCATTGGGCCTCGGCTGGCGTCGCTGAACTTCGCTGGCGGCGTGGTGGCCTGGGGCTTGCTGGTTCCTCTCCTAATTTACTTCCTGGGACCGAACCTGCCGCCGATGCCGGAAGGCGCAAGCCCGGCTGCCTATTGGGGAGGCATCGCGTTCAGCGTGTGGTATTCGATCGTGCGTCCGATCGCAGTGGGCGGCATGCTGGTCGGCGCCGGTTTCACGCTTTTCCGCATGCGCAAGCAACTGATGGCGGGCATGAAGCGCGCGGTTTCTGATCTGAAGAAATCCGCCGAAGCGCATAAGGCGACCAGCCGCATCGACCGCGACCTGAACGCGAAAGTCGTTTTTGCGGGTGTCGGCCTGGTATTCATCGCCATGATCGGGCTGTACTACTACTTCATCGCCGGAGCACATAACCTGTCCGGGAGCAAGGTCATCGCCGGCGCCGTAGTGGCCGCTGCTGTCATGATCGTTCTGGGATTCTTCTTTGCTGCGGTTTCAGGCAACCTGGTCGGCATGATTGGCTCGTCGAATAATCCAGTTTCCGGCTTGACCCTGTGCACGCTGGTGGTGGCGGCCCTGCTGATGGTGGCGTTGGGAGTCTCGGGCGTCGGCGGCGTGGCCGCCGTGCTTGGGAGTAGCAGCCGTGGTCTGCGTGTCGTCCGCGGTCGCGGGCGAAATGTTGCAGGACTTGAAGGCGGGCCACATTCTCGGTGGCACGCCGGCAAAGATGCAGATCGGCGACATTTTTGGCACGATCGTGGCGTCGCTGGTTTTGTTCTTCCCGCTGATGATTCTCGATAAGGCCTATCACTTCGGCAGCGCCGCCCTGCCTGCGCCGCAGGCCGGACTCATGGCCATGCTGGCCCAGGGCATCGTCGGCGGCAACATGGCTTGGCCGCTGGTGATTGTCGGCATCCTGATGGGCTTCGCCATGATCCTGGTGGAAGTGAAAAGTCCCATGCTCTTCTCCGTCGGAATGTACCTGCCGCTGGAAACCACCTCCGCGATCTTTGTGGGCGGCGTCATTCGCTGGTTCACCGACAAACTCCGCGACCGGCGCGGCTACAACGATGCGCAGAAGGCGCGCGTGGACAACGCGGGGGTGCTGACTGCATCGGGATTGATCGCCGGAGAGGCGCTGTGCGGTCTGGTAATCGCTGGCGTGGTGGGAAGCAATCATCAGCTTTGGCACATCGATATTGGAGATTTCGCCTTCTCGGGTTTGATCGGTATGGCGGTGCTGATCTTTGTGATGATGAAAGTACCGCTGGCGAACGCCGGCAGCCCGGATGAGCCGGCGCCGCCGACGGCGATCATGTAAATTCTTCGTAACCACAGAGGCACGAAGGTACACAAAGAAAAACGACTGCGCCCTGGTTTCCTTTGTGAACCGGAGCCTGCCCTGAGCGAAGTCGAAGGGTGTCCTCTGTGGTTCATGCTCTTCATGTCCATTGCCCATAATCTCACCGACGTGCGCGAGCGGATCGAGGACGCTGCGCGGCGAGCCGGACGCCGATCCGAAAACATCGCGTTGATGGCGGTCAGCAAGACCTTCCTGCCGGAACGCATCCGAGAGGCTTACGATGCCGGACTTCGGCTGTTCGGCGAGAATCGCGTGCAGGAATTCGCCGGGAAGATTGATGCGCTTCGCGATCTTGACAGTGCCGAATGGCACCTGATTGGCCATCTACAAACCAACAAAGCTGCCAAAGCAGTTGAGCTTTTCGTCGCCGTGGATTCGGTTGATTCTTTGCGCCTGGCACAGAAGCTCAATGCCTCCGCTCAGCAGTTCGGAAAAAGACTCGAGGTCCTGATCGAAATTAATGTTGGCGGCGAAGCGGCCAAGAGTGGAGTCGCGCCCGAATCCCGAGAGTTGGACGAACTTCTCTTGACGGCGCCACGGTTAGAGCACCTCGGATTCCGCGGTTTGATGACTGTCCCTCCGTTCTCCAACGATCCGCAACAGGCTCGGCAGTATTTTCGAAGCCTACGCGAGTTGGGCGATCAGATTAGGGCACGCAGATTGCCCAGCGTCGAGATGAACGCGCTCTCGATGGGCATGTCACACGATTTCGAAGTTGCGATTGAAGAGGGGTCGACCTGCGTGCGCGTGGGAACGGCGATCTTTGGGGAAAGGCCGAGCGGGTAAATCACCACAGAGACACAGAGTCACAGAGGAAATCGAAAATATTTCCGGGGGCCAGAGAGATTCACTGAACTTCCACACCGTCAGCAAGACTTGATTTTTGAAGTTCTCGGTGGCTCCGTGACTCTGTGGTGAAATCGAATTTATGATTCCGATTCGCGTTACGGCGGCAGGCGTTACCTTCGCGGTCAAGGTGCAACCACGCGCCAAAAAGAATGCCATTATCGGGGAAGTCGGCGATGCCCTGAAACTGGCTTTGATTGCGCCTCCGGTCAACGGTCGCGCGAATGAAGCCTGCATCGAATTCCTCGCAAATCTTTTGGAGGTACCCCGCTCTTCCATTACCATAGCGTCCGGCGAGACCAGCCGTAGAAAAGTAATTCGCGTCGCGGGCTTGTCGACGGACGAAACACGCCGACGCATTGGAATGTAGTGCGGTCTTGGGGTCCCGCCGCTTGCGAAGGCAGGATGCACTCGCGACAGCCGGCAAGATGCCGGCGCTACAAGTACAGGCTAGGAGCTGCTTTTGACCTTTTCCGAACGCTTGCACGAGATTCGCACCGGGTTCGAGCGTCCCTTCTGGATCGCCAACATCAGCGAGATCTTTGAGCGCCTTTCCTACTATGGGGCGTTTGCTTCGCTTGCCCTGTACCTGCAGGAGCGATTGAATTTCTCCACCGAGCAAACCGGAACTCTGACCGGCATCTTCGGTGGGATGGTGTGGTTTCTCGCCATTTTCGGTGGCGCCGCTGCCGACCGTCTGGGCTTCCGCCGCGCTCTTTCGATTGCGTACCTAATCCTGGCTGCCGCATATTTCCTGATCGGTTCCATCGGCGGCATCCTGGCTGGCGCCGGTGCGTAATGCCGTGCCGCTTAGCCTGTTTGTGGGCTTCATTCTCATCCTTCCCGCGCTCGGCATTTCGCTGGTAAAGCCTTGCGTGGTCGGCACCACAGCTCGCGCCTCGAAGGAAAATGTTCGCTCGATCGGATACTCGATTTATTACACCATGGTCAACATCGGCGGCGCCGCGGGCCCCTATTTTGCTTCCTGGGCTCATCGCAACCTGGGTGTCGAGAATGTCTACCGCCTTGCCGCGCTCAGTGTCTTCGCGATGTTCTTTGTGGTCCTGTTTTTCTTCCGGGAACCGCGCAAGCCCGGGGATGCTCCTCCGCCTTCGATCGCGATCGTCGCTCGAAATTTCTGCGTGGTGGTCGGCAATTACAGGTTGGTCCTGCCAGTGTTGGTGATCGCCGTGCTGCTGCGCATCGCCCTCTGGTTCTATCCAGGCTTCAGCGTGCCCTGGTGGATCTGGAGCGGACTCCTCCTGCTGGTGCTCGCCGGTATCAGCCGATTCATGTGGTTCCTGGTGCTCTTCACCGGCTACTGGGTCGTGTTCTGGCAACAGTACATTAGTCTGCCGGGATATATTCACGGGTACATCAATCCGCACGCGGACGTCGAGATCATTCTGGTGACCGATGGGCTCACCGTGATCTGTCTGACCCTCGTCGTGAACTACCTGACACGCAAAATACCGGCGTTTCAAGCCGTGATTCTGGGAACTGTGATCACATCGGTTGCGTGGTTGATTCTCGCTTTCCGCCCCACCATCTGGGGAGCGATCCTTTCACTGTTTGTGCTTGCGCTGGGCGAGATCATCCAACAGCCCCGTTACTACGAATATATTTCCCGGCTTGCGCCTCCGGGACAGCAGGGCACGTACATGGGATTTGCGTTTCTGCCCATCGGAATCGGTTCGTTAATTGGCGGTTGGTTCGGCGGAACGCTAGTCCATCACTTCGGAGAGGTCGCGCACCAGCCGCAGCGAATCTGGTTTTGCGTGACTGCGGTGGGCTTGGTCACGTCGGCTTTGCTCTGGATCTACGACAAGACTGTCGGGGCGCAGAGTGCCGCTCCCACGCAATAGATCACGCTATGACCGTATCTAAACCCTCCCCTGCAACCATCGCGGCTGAGATCCGGCGTTTGCTCCGGGACGGAGGCTCCGCCGAGCATGCTGAAGGTGTGCAATGGTTCTTCAAGGAAGAAGTCAAATCACACGGATGGTACACCGGTAAACTGCGCCGTGTAGCTGTCGGCTTCCGGCGGAACATTCGACGAGAGTTCACCCTCGACTTCCTTCTGAAAGTCGCGGATAAGCTTTTCTCTGGACGGGTTCTGGAAGAAAAAATCTTTGCCATATTTCTGCTGGAGAAACTAACCGATGAGTTCGGCGACGCGGAGTTTCGATTGTTTGAGTCCTGGCTGTCGCGGATCTCGAGTTGGGCCGACCACGATGGACTGGTGCACTATCTGATCGCTCCGATGGTGGCTGCCAAGCCAGATCGAACGAACAGAGTTTTCCGCTGGGCGAAGTCGCGGGACCGCTGGCATCGCAGGGCGGCTTGTGTCGCGTTGATCCAGGGAGCGCGCCGGAAGATGTTTTTTGCTGAGATCAAGCGCCTATCCAACCTGCTTCTTCCTGACCAGGACGACATGGTGCAAAAGGGACTGGGCTGGCTGCTGCGAGAAACCGCCAAAGCTGATGCAAAGCGCACGGTGCCTTACCTCATGACGATCCGCAAGCGAGCGCAGCGTCTCGTGCTGCGGACGGCATGCGAGACATTGCCGTCAGGCGCTCGGAAGAAGATTCTTGCGAAACCTTCCTGATCGCAATTGCCGAGTCGCCCGGCTTTGCTGACAGAATCCCAAGTTGTCGTCATCCCAAGCAAACCGGCGGATCTGCAATTGTCCGGTCATGTGCCGAGCTTCGCTCTGCAGGACAGCCGTGGGCGGCTCTCCCCACGTGATTGTTGATGGTCTCAGGAGCACGATTCGCCCAAAGCCGCGGACGTTGTTAGAATAGTTGTTTGCCCATGAACCTTGCCGCCATACAGTCTGCCTTGCGCGAGCGGAATATCGACGCATGGCTTTTCTACGATCACCATCACCGCGACCCCATTGCCTACCGGGTGCTGGGTTTGCCCGCCTGATCTGATGGTCACGCGGCGGTGGTATTACCTGATCCCGGCGGAAGGCGAGCCCACAAAGCTGGTGCACAAGATTGAGTCGGGCCACCTCGACACGCTACCCGGCAAGAAACTTCAGTATGCCGCCTGGCAGGAGCTGTTCGATCAACTCAAGGTAATGCTCTCGTCGCATCGCGATGTCGCCATGCAGTATTCGCCGAACAATCTCGTGTTCACGATTTCGCTGGTGGATGGTGGCACGCTGGAGATGATTCGCGGCTTGGGCAAGAATGTGGTCAGCTCGGGCGATCTGGTGGCGCAGTTCGAGGCGACCTGGACGGATGAGCAGATCAAGACCCACTACGCGGCGCGCGATGCGGTGGATGCGATCACTGCCGCAGCTTTCCAGGAAATCGGGCGACGGGTGCGCAACGGCGGCGACGAACGAATATCAGATCCAGCAGTGGTTCATGGAAGCCTTCCAGCCGCGAGAATCTGGTGACCGACGACCCCCTATCGTGGCGGTCAACGCCAACAGCGGCGATCCCGCACTACGAGCCTCATGCGCAGGGTTCAGCGCCGATTCGCGAAGGCGATTTCGTTCTGCTCGATGTTTGGGCCAAGAAAAATACACCCGGAGCCGTCTATTACGACATCACCTGGACCGGCTTCGTGGGCAAAGCGCCTTCCGACTCGCATGCAGGAAATCTTTAAGATCGTCAGTGATGGGCGCGACGCCGGCGTAAAGAGCGTGCAGGAAGGCATTGCCTGCGGGCGCACGATTGCGGATGGGAAGTGGACCGGGCAACGCGAGATCACATCCGCAAGGCGGGCTACGGCGACTATTTCATTCACCGCACCGGGCATTCCATTGGCACCGATGTCCATGCCAACGGCGCCAACATGGATGACCTGGAAATTCACGACGAGCGCCGGATCCTGCCCAATTCCTGTTTTTCGATTGAACCCGGCATCTACCTGCCGGAGTTTGGCGTGCGCAGCGAAGTGAACGTGCTGGTGCGGCCAAAGCAGGCGGAAGTCACGGGTAAAATCCAACGCGAGATTGTGCTGATCTGAATGGCAAATCCCTCGACCACTAAGAAATCTAGCACCACCTGCAACCGCCGTAACCACCATGGCGGTGCTGGCTCCGGCGGTGGGCTGGCTGATTCCAGGCGCCGGACACCTGATTCAGAAACGCTGGATCCGGGGCCTGCTGATCATGGGCTCGATCGTGACTCATGTTTGTGCTTGGGTTGCTCATGCAGGGACGTGTCTATCAGCCCGAATGGCGGCGACATCCTCGACATTCTTGGATTTGTCGGCGACGTGGGCGCGGGAGGCTTGTACATTCTGACGCGGGCTTTGGACCTGGGACAAGGTGCCATCGCGCACGCCACTGCCGACTACGGAACCAAGTATCATCATCGTTGCGGGCTTGCTGAACTTCATCAGCGCGGCCGACGCATACCACATCGCAATCGGGAAGAAGCCATGAACCTGCAACTTTCCCATTTCAGCGCCGCTGTGCTCTTCGCGGTGTTTGCCTCGGTGGTTTTCGGGATTACCCAGCGCAGCACCTCCCGTGAGCAGATTCGCTATGGCCTGTATTGCTTCGCCATGTTCGTCGGCGGAGTCTTCGTGGCGGGCTGGGTGATGTGGATGTTGAGACGTTGAGAGCCACTAGCTTCTGGCTCGATCTTCTCACTTCCCACGGCGCGATGTGTCTCACCTGTTCGAGCTAGAAGCTAACTGCTACCCCTCCCACACAAATGCATCAAACACCCGCTTGGTGTCGAATCCAAGACGAAGATAAAGTTCCACGGCGCGGGCATTGGCTTCGGTGACCGTCAAAGACAGCAGGGAGAACTTTCGCTGGCGCAGGTTGGCCGTAGTCGCTGCCAGCAACGCCTCCCCGATGCCATGAGATCGGTATTCCGGCAGCACGCATACCTGGGTCACGTGGCCAACGTCGTGACGCACGCGAGAACACAAGATCAACCCGACCAGCGTACGAGTCCGTTTATGCACCGCTGCGAACGAGGACTCCGGATCAAACGTACCGCATCCGGGAAACCGAACGATGTTGTTCAGAAAACGCAATGAACCACTCAAAGTACGGTACTGATCGTTGATCTCTGAATCGACATGACCGCGATAAGCGGTCGTGATCAGGGCGGCTGCGGGCTGGTAATCCTGTTCCGACCATTGCCGGATTTCGATATCCGCATGCAACGCCGGCGCCGGTTTGATTGCATTTTCCAATGGCAAAATCATGAACAGCCGGGCATGCCGGCTAAAGCCCTGCTCGACAAAGGGCCGGGTAACGACTCCGGTTTCGTGCATCAGCAATTGCGCTTCGACGCGATGGATGCCAGGCGACTGCTGGAGAGTTTCAATCACGTGCGTTAGCAGCCTGGATTCTACTTCCTGAGGATCGGGTAAGCGGCCACCGTTCGCGACAAAGAGATCTCCAATAACGCCCTTGCTACCTTCGTAAACAAAAAAGGCGTAACCGAATATTCGTCCGCGATCAATGGCCGCGTAACCGGGAAGAATCTTGGCGTCTACGTAGCGGAGAATCATATCGGCGGATCCGCCGTAATCCCAGGACAGCAGGCGTGACCACACGCTGATCTCGTCCTCCAGCAAAGGACGCAGATCGACGGAGGAAAAATGCCTGAGATCGAGAATCTCCACCTGGACTCCTGGAGGGCTGTGCCTCAGCGGTGCGTCTAAATTGTGGCCGCGAAAATTGAGTGTATTAGCTTCGCACGCCAGGAGGCAAACGGGAGTATCTCGGAGGATTCATAGTTCGGTATTTAATGCCGACTTTAAATGCGCGAACACCAGCAACTGAGAATGGCAGACGGTCCTCACTGAATACTGAATGCTAAGTGCCAAAGGCCAAGTGCTAAAATCGCTCGCACCGATTCCCTGGACTATGAAGCGTGAATATCCGGATGCGCCTCTCGTAGGCGTCGGCGCAATCATCATCGAACAAGACCGCGTCCTGCTTGTGAAACGCGGAAACCCACCCCTCGCCGGGAAGTGGTCGATACCCGGCGGCGTGCTGGAGATGGGCGAAACTTTGCGTCAGGCAGCAGTTCGCGAGGCGCTGGAGGAAACTGGGTTGACCGTCGAGACCGGCGAATTGCTCGGAGTATATGATCGCATCCTGCGCGACGCCGACGAGCGCACCCGCTATCATTATGTGCTGATCGATTTCCTGTGCCGGAGAATCGCTGGAGAACCTCAAGCAGCGGGCGACGCGGCCGAGGCCCGCTGGTTTGCGCGCGGCGACGTTGGCCAACTTTCTTTGGCGGAAGACACTGCGGACGTCATCCAGTTGGGGTTCGAGAAGTCCGGCAGTGGATCGGGTCCTCCGATGTGAACCGCTGTGACAGAGTCCTGACAAATTCCGAAAGCGAGGGCGATCATGTTCCAACGAATCGTGAACACGAGCAATGACTTTGCACTGACAATGGTTCGTCTGATTCTAGGCATAGTGTTTTTCGCTCACGGCGCGCAAAAGATGCTGGGCTGGTTCGGCGGATACGGTTTCGCCGGCACTATGGGTTTCTTCACCCAGATGGGAGTCCCGGCGCCCTTCGCGTTTCTCGCCATCTGCGCTGAGTTCTTTGGCGGACTCGGGCTCATCGCCGGATTCCTCGGGCGCATTGCCGCATTCGGAATCATCTGCAACATGCTGGTGGCCGTCGTCATGGTGCATGCACCGAATGGTTTGTTCATGAATTGGGCAGGCAATCAGAAAGGTGAGGGATTCGAATATCACCTTCTGGCCATCGCCATCGCGCTGGCGATTCTGATTAAGGGATCGGGCGCACTGTCGGTAGATTATTTCCTGACTGAAAATCGAACCACGTAGCCCGGACGCCTCGTCCGGGTGCTAAAGCAAACAACCCGTACCTAACCAAAAACAGAACGGCCCGCGCCTTGCTGCACGGGCCGCCCGGTGGACTGTTTGGGATTGACCAAGAGGTGGTTACTCTACGTGGCCTCTACGGCAACTCCGGGTCCTACTATGGAAGCCCCGGCGCGACCTCACGCCGGAATCAAATCCAAAACTCACCGGTTAGTGTGCGGACTGTAGCTGCCGGGCGCAACCGCCCAGCAGCCCCGCTTAGAGCAACCCGCTCTAAGTCTCAGCCACCTCACCTGGTCTTAGACTCCCACTACAGTTACTACAATCAGAACTTGTCATTCGACCACCTCCTTTCCGGTGTAATCCGACATTAGTACAAAATCCCCAGCCAGGTCAACTGGCAAGAATCCAGGCGTGAGAAGTGAGAAACTCATCACGTAAAGGAAGTGTCTTTCATTAGAAATCATCCAAAACCGCTTCCGTCCAAAATCTTGTCAAGCCCCCCGGGGCACCCCATTTCTCCCCAACTTTATGATTCAGCAGGGAAAATAAATCTGAAAAACATGTCATAGTTACCCTTCGAACTTGGTTTTCTAAAAGTAGGGATCAAGTTTGGCGCAAGCTTCTCAGCTTGCGCCTTTTCTTTTGTCGGAGAGCCCACTTCCACTCCATGAGCACAGCCAAGGGCGGTTCGCGCGGAGGCATGCCACCGCGCGAGCGGAGCGCTGCCCACAAGCGTGCCCAGGCACGTGGAGTCGTGGACAACCAGCGCGGCGAACTTGGCGAAGCCGCTTTCATTCACAAGGCCGTCAGTCTCGGCTTTGTGGTGGCCAAGCCTTATGGACACAACCTTCCCTACGATTTCATCGTCCAGGGCGGAAGCGGCTTTCGGAGCGTACAGATAAAGGCTTGCGGCCACATGCGGCGCGGCTTGTATCAGACCTGCATTAGTTGCCGCAGAAATCGCGTCGTCGTCCCCTATAAAGAATCCGATGTCGATTTCATAGTGGTCTATATTGTTCCGGAAGGAACCTGGTACGTCATTCCGGTGCGGCAAGTCGCGGTGCGCACCAGCGTGGCGTTTCGCCCCAAAGGCTACCCCGCCCGAGACTTATGAGTATCGGCTGGGAAACGTTCTGCTCTTGAATGGGTGATCGATCAATACCAGGTCTCGACCGACAAGCGCAGTGGCATTACCAACGATCCGAATCAGGACGAAGATCCGCAGTGCGTCGTGCGGTTGATCGGGCAGGTCATCACGGTTAGTTTGGAGACGGTGAAGATTGTGCGGGCGCTGCCCCTGCTCGGCCTGCCTGATTAGAGCAGGCAGGGTTGAATTAGAAAGACGAACGTCCGTCGCTGTGGAGTTCGAGGCTCCCACCTTTCGCAGAGAACGCGAAAGATGGGGCACCCTCACATCTATACCGCCGACGCGTCTTAACGCCTTACTGCGTCACCGTAAACACCGTCGAACTTGTCGCAGTCCCTCCTGGAGTTGTGATCGCAATCTTTCCCGTCTTTGCGCCCGTGGGGACATCCGCAGTGACTTGCGTGTCTGAGTTCACCGTGAAGGTTGTTGCCTTTACGCCGCCGAAGGTCACTTTCGAGGCCTGCTTCAGACTGACTCCGGTGATGGTTACCGGCGTTCCCACCGTTCCGCTGGTGGGAGTGAAACTCTTGATCGAGGGCACGACGCGGAAATTTATGTTGCTCTTCAGATTGCCGCTCGGCATCAAGACGGTCACCGGCCCTGTCGTCGCGCCCGCGGGGATCGTAGCGGTCACGAAGGTGTCGGATGAGATGGTGAACTTGGCGGCTGTGCCGTTGAAAGACACTCCCGTGGCGCCGTTGAACCCTTGTCCGAGAATGTCGATCACTTTGGCGACCTTGCCGGAGGTCGGAAGCAGCGCGGCATATGGCGCCAGGCTGGATTTCAGGCTGTAGAACACGCCCGAGTTGTGCGCGCCAAATATGTTGGTGTCGCCATACAGAATTCCGTTTGTGTGCTGAAGTAAAGTCACCATCGGCGATCCGCCTTTGGTGCCGTCGAAGTTGTAACGCACGGCAAACGATCCCGCAGGGGTAATCCGGAAAATCGTTCCGTGGTTCGTTGCCCCGCCGAGGTACCCGAGGCCGTAAAAGTTGCCGTCCGTCGCCTGCACCAGGCCGCTGAAGGGACTGCCGCCATCCGTCCCCGGAGTGAACGAATGCAGAGAGGTCAGCACGCCTGCCGGGGTGATCTTGAATACGTTGCCATATCCTACGGTGCCGCCGTTTGCAGTCGTTCCGTAGAAGTTGCCGTCCTTTCCGAGAATCAACCCGGCGTATGGGTTCCCACCGTCCGTCGAGTCAAAGACATGAAGAATGGTAAAGTTTCCTCCGCCAGTGACTTTGAAAACCATGCCATATCGAGTGTCCCCCACGCCGCTGAATGCAGTTCCGTAAAAATTGCCGTCTTTGCCTTGCACCAGCGGGCCGTAGGGATTACGGCCATTAGTCAAATCGAAGGAATGCAGAACTGTGTAGGCGCCGGCTGCGGTCAGCTTGTATACCGTGCCGTAAGCCGATGTGCCGCCAAAGATCGTAGTTCCGTAGAAGTTTCCGTCCGCTGCCTGAATGGGAGGAGCGTAGGGTGTGTATCCGTCGCCCATGGCGAAGTTGTGGAGAACCGTGTAGGTGCCCGTGGGAGTGATTTTGAATATGACTCCGATGTTGGCTGTGCCGCCCACCGAAGTCGTGCCATAAAAGTTGCCGTCCGTACCCAGCGTCAGCCCGCCATAGGGCAATTTGCCGTGGGTTCCATCGAAGCTATAGATCACGGACACGGCTCCCTGGGCAGTGATCTTGAACACGGTACCCAAATTCCCGCTCCCACCGGCTGGACTCGTGCTGTAAAGATTGCCGTCGCGACCCTGTGCCACGATTCCTGAATATTGCGGATTGAGCGGGTCCCCAGAAGTTTTGCCGAAGTCGTAAAGGTCAGTATAGGTTTGAGCGCGCGCGGTAGCCGCGACCAGGGTCAGCACGAGAGTTGCAGCGGCAAAAAGCCCGCGGACGTTGATCTTTCTCACAGGATTCCTCCTTCGATTATTCGTAACCCGCATTCAGACGCACCTATTGACTCGCAATCGACCAGGGCTGCAGCCTTCGCCGCCGAAGGGGAGTCCCGCACAATCGCGCGCGGCGTGAAGTTGATTCCATCCCTGACACCACAATATGGGATCGGACTCAACGAGTGTGGACCAAAGCCCGGACACACACAAGCTCTCGCCCCAAGTCGGGGCGAGTATGGCCCTGGTTTCCGGGCATTGTCAATAGGCAAAGTCTTGCACAGGTGAGCCATGACTTTGCACCAACGGAGTTCCCGGCGAAGAAAATCCTCGGTTGCCAGACAGGATGGCTCCTTCATACGAGCGCCACGGGACATGTCCCATGGGAATCTCGCCCCGGCACCTCCGTGTTTCTACACTTGAAGTCTCCCCGAAAGTAACCGATCTCTTGATGTAAGGATCGTTAATTGAGGATTGCCAATTGAAGATCGTTTCAGCCCTTCCAGCGGTAGGCCTTGGACTGAGGCAGGCCGATGTGGGCCAGCACGCGGAAAGCGAATTCCCGCGCCATGGCATCCAAGGTGGCCGGACGGTTGTAGAAGGTTGGGATCAGGGGGAAGACAGTCGCCCCGGCGTCGGCGGCCCGGTACATGTTGCGAATATGGATTTTGTTGAGCGGCGTCTCGCGCACGCACAGCACCAGCGGACGCTTCTCCTTGAGGCAGACATCGGCAGCGCGCTCGATCAGCTGCGAGGCGATGCCATTGGCAATCCGGGCGAGCGTGCCCACGCTGCACGGGAGTACCACCATCGCGTCGGCGGGATAGGAGCCACTGGCGATGTTGGCTCCAATGTCAGTGTTTGACTGCTGATGAATCTTGCGGGAGGTTTTGCCCAGAATCTGGCTGACCAGGTTGCTGCGGCCGCGGAGCCCGAGCTCCTCGGCCATAACGCGCAAGGCGCTGTCGGAGGCGACGAAGTTCACGGTATGGATTCGCGGATCACCCTCGACCGCAGCTAGCAGGTGCTTGAGAAACAACGACCCGCTGGCTCCGGTGGTAGCGACGGTCAGATTCTCGGGCGGAAGGTTAGGCAAGAATCGCTCCTCGCAGTGCTGCAACTTGAGTCCTGAGCATAGGGAGCAAGCGACGAGCAAGTCAAGGAACAGCCGTAGGTTGTTGGCCCTTGGTCGTTGGCCAAGGCTCCGACGACCGATCTTAGCGAACGACCAACGACGATTTTATGGCGACGCAAACCAATCTGGGATCCCGCCGCAACGCCGCACAACTGCACGCGCTGGCCTGCGTCGAACGTGAGGTTCGCGCCAACGATTCCAGCGGACGCCGCAAATATCTGCAAGACTTCAGCAACGCCTTTCGTTCGTACGACTCGGTCATCGATGCGCAACAGCTGAGTACCATGGTAAGAGCCGCCGACGTGATTTTGATTGGCGATTATCATGCGCTGCCTTCGGCGCAGCGTTTTGCGGCGACTCTGCTCGAGCAGCGCGCACAACCCGGAGATCGCCCGGTCGTGCTGGGAGTCGAAACGATTTTTTCGCGCCATCAGCACATCCTCGAGGAATGGTGGCGGCGGGAGATCGATGAAGAAGAATTGCGCCAGCGTATGCGTTTCGATCTCGATTGGAACTATGACTGGCCGCCGTTTTACGAGTTACTGGTGACCGCGCGCGAACACGCGGACGCAGTCTATGGTCTCGATTGCTTGCCGCGGGAAGACCTGCGCAAGATCGGCGCCCGCGATCGCCATGCCGCTGTCAAAATCGACGAAATCCACGAGCGTCATCCCCACGCCGTGATCCTGGTGCTGTTTGGCGAATCGCATCTTGCGCCTCAACATCTTCCTCGGGTGCTGCGGGAACGGTTGCCGCAACAACGCGTGCTCACGGTATTGCAAAACGTGGACGCGCTGTACTGGCAGGCAACCGGGGCTCAACAAGAGCGCGTCGAAGCCGTGCGCGTCAACGATGACGTAGTCTGCGTCTTCAACTCGACGCCGCTGGAAAAATACGAAAGCTACCGCCTGTGCCTTTCGCGTTGGAGTCAGGAGGGCGAGCAGCAGGCCGACATCGGGCCCACGATCTACAACCTTATCGATAGTCTCTTGCGCTTCCTGGAGGTCGATCGCTACTCGTCGCACAACGGCACACAGCCGAAGTTTCTGGTTGATCTGTTGCCCGAGGTGCATTGCGGCTCATCCGATGCACGCTTGCGGCGCCTGCTATCCCGCGTGAGCACCGAGGCGGAGAGAGTCGACGCTATGCTGCAGAGGGTCGAATCGCGAGGCACGGTTTATCTGCCTGCCATCAATGCTTTTTACGTTCGCGAATTTCAAATGACATGTGCCGCCGAAGAGGCATCCCGATTCTTGCATCACGCGTGTCGCGGGTTACCGTTGCGCCGCAATGGCCACCCTGTCGCCACGGGCGAGCCCATGGACCGCTTCTATGCCCGGACGCTCGAACACGCGTTGGCGTACTTTGGCTCACGCGTGTTGTATCCCGCCCGGCCTGCTATCAGCGATCGAGAGGCAAGTGAATTTTCCCGTGCAGCTTGCGAAAGACTTATGCACGATGCACTGCGCGGCGATCGTGACAAATTCGATTCCATCGCCCAGAAGCTGGGCTACACCCTCGGCAGCCAGCTCTACGACGCGTATCTCCGGGGATGCGTAAGCCGAAGCGTTCTGCGGCATCTGTTCCTCGCGCGAATCGACGAGCCGGGCAAGGCGCGAAAAACCTGCTGGGAAGTCGCGCGGAAGGTTCGCGCCAGCCGCAAGAAGCCGTGCGCCTCGAGTCAGTTCTGACACCAGCACCTAGCATTTAGCACTCAGCCAGGGCGTCCTCAGGCCGCCTAATTCGTGGAAAAACCGCGGCGTCATCGCTAATGACTGCTGCAATCTGAAGTTGGACTCATGCTGCGCAGTGCCCTCGCTTACCGGTGTTACTCTATGGAGGCTCTGCTTGAGTCTGACATTCAAGTGGGTACTGCACGGGCGAGGACGCCCGCGCCTCCATGACCTCCGAATCTATCCGTAAACTTTTCGACCAGGTGCGCGCAGGAAAACTTTCTCCCGACGACGCCGTTCAGCGCTTGCGGCACTTGCCGTTTGAAGATCTGGGTTTTGCCAAAATCGATCATCATCGCGCGCTGCGCGCCGGTATGCCCGAGGTGGTATTTGGAGAGGGCAAGACGCCGGAGCAGTTGGCGCAGATCTTTGCGCGACTGGCGCAGCACGAAGGAAACATTCTGGCGACTCGTGTCAACAAGCAGCAGTTCACCGCAGTCAAAAAGAAAGAACGCCGGGCGGAGTACCGGGCGCTGGCCAGGGCAATTGTTTTGCAGCGCGATAAGACGAAGTATGGCAAAGGAACCATCGCGGTAGTTTCGGCGGGGACCAGCGATATTCCGGTGGCGGAGGAAGCCATGGTCACCGCCGAAATCATGGGCAACGATGTTGAGCGTCTTTATGACGTCGGCGTGGCCGGTATTCATCGCCTTCTGGCGAATCGTGGGACATTGACGCGGGCGCGTGTGCTCATCGTTTGTGCAGGGATGGAAGGTGCGCTGCCCAGCGTGGTCGGCGGGTTAGTCGGCGTTCCCGTGATCGCGGTTCCGACCAGCGTGGGTTATGGCGCGGCTTTTAAGGGCGTGGCGGCATTGTTGGGAATGATGAATTCGTGCGCGTCGAATGTGAGCGTGGTCAACATCGACAACGGATTCGGCGCGGGCTACGTAGCGTCACTGATCAACCGGCTGTAGCATTTGGATTCTGCGGACGTGCACGACACGGATCGATCCCTGTATAGACGACCATCAAGGAGTTCTCGCACGTTAGCTCGAACCGAAATGCCGGGTCCGCCGATTTCTACGGCCGACCGGCATACGATTAAAGGAAACCGGAACGCGGTTGAGAACGATTCGGTAAGCGGGGACTCACAGCGGACCAAGTCCATGGCGGACGTGGAAGTCGAAGACGAATACCAGCATGAACGCGTCTGTTTGGTAGCAACCCCGACCATCTGCGATTGCGGAAGTAGTGATGGAATCGACCGCGCAATACTGGACGCCGGTCTGGGGAGCACTGGAACAGTATTGGAAACCGACTGGCTGTCAGGAATCGAGCTTCCTTGTTTGGTGATGTGTCCCAGTCGTCGTCGATTGCGCTGGACTCCTCCAACGGCACCAGCCACAGATAGCTGGCCACCTCCTTGCCCGAGCCAAAGCGCTCGGCTTTGCGGATGATCAGCACGAAGGCCAGTGCGGTCAAGGCGCCGACTCCGGAACCGCCGGCTTGCCCACGGTGCTAATCGAACGACTCCAATTGCTGTCGCCCGTGCTCCCTGGGCGCTCCGAATTACTCAATGTTCTTATCGAGCATAACTTGTTCATATTGTTTGACTAACCAATCGAGAACCGCCTGGGAATCAACATGGCACCGCCAAGGAATGATCAAGGGATTGACCGGAGCGGCCAGGTCGCGAAAGAGTGACGCAGCACTAACGCACATTGAGTTGTGACGGATCGAGCCTTCGCTGCAATTCAAATCAAAAAGGAGAACAACTTATGACCACCTCTAACCAAAAACTGAGCACCATGAAACGCCAAATCCTCATGGCCACACTCTTGCTGTCCGTAATGGCGCTACTGCCGAGCATGTCCTTCGCTAACAACGTCGCCGCGGGTTGCGATGACAACAAGAAATCCGTCACTCTGAGTGATGAGCACAATTGGAAAATCCTGTGCTCAACAAAGGTCGAATTGACCGGTAGCGGCCCGTTCGATTGCGTCGCGACCGGCAGTGCGATGGTCGAGAATACGGTTAGTGACATCCACAATGAGTACCGTTTCACTCTCTCCACGCAGAAAAGTCCCGGCACGGACCTGGCTGGGGAGCAGAGAATTGATGTAAATCAGGATCCCAATGACACCGACTTGAAGGTACAGTCGGTGTCTGCGGTACATCACTTCAGCCCGAAGGCTGGCACGCGCACGTTCTATTGGCTGGCCCAACCCGCCGATCAATTCGCCGATAACATCGACGTCACGAAATTCGAGATGGGCGTTGTGTGTACCGACGGGAAGTAACACGTACTCGTGGTGTGGGAAGATGAAATCGCACCGCGATTAGCATCTTCCCCTCTGCCCTATAGCGCTTGGCACCCCACGAGCGCAATGCATCTTGGCACCGTCAATTGGCGTAACATCCCCAAATCACTCATTGAGGGTTCTGAGTGTAATGTCCTGCCGTCGGCACTAGGGTATATTGTCATGTGCCACTAAAACCAGATACGCATGGCATCGACCCCGTTCTAATTCGGAAAGGACATTACAATGACACACAGCAAGGATTCCAAGTTCACAATTCGCAAGGTCGGATACGGTCTTCTACTCGTTACCCTGCTCCTTACCGCGGTCACCCTCGCCAATTCCCAGGACGAAAGGAAAATAGAGACGATTGACGCAACCGCAATGGGAACCAGCACACAGTTGGGCAAGACGGTCGGCGTCAAGGTGATCATCTACCAGTTCTCAACGGAGGAAGACCGAGCAGTCCTGGTCGATGCCTTTAAGAAGGGCCAGAATCAGGGCCTGGTTGACGCGCTGGCGAAGATGAAGCCCGCTGGCCGCATTGCGATCACCGGCACGGTTGGTTCTGACCTCGCTTACGTTCGCCTGATCCGCACCGACACTGGCCGCAAGATTCGCTTCGCCACGAACCGTCTGATTCGATTCGGTGAAGCTTATAACAACTCCAGAACCATCGCTTACAACCTGACTGCCGGCGAATTCGACTTAAACGATTCCGACAAGAACAAGAGCGCGGGGGTTCTCTACCCAGCTTCGCAGCTGATCATCAACAAGGATGGCCAGCTTGAGTTCCAGCTCAACAAGAACCCCTGGAAGCTCGTCAACATCATCGACTGGAATCAGGCCGGTTCCAAGGAGTAGCCACTCGCGTCAACAAGGCTTGTTGGCACGGCGCCACCGTTCAATGGGATGGAACTGCATTCCGCCCCACCAAGCTCCAATCCAAACCGCGACCCCGGTACGTGGACCTGTCGAAAAGTTTTTCACAACAGACTGGCTAAGACCGGTGCAGTTGAGCTACGCTACGACAAAAGGATTCTCTCCGCGATGAAGGTTTGTGCCGCATTTCTACTAGCCGCACTCGTTACTTTCCTGAGCGCCGGTTCGTTCGCGGGAGAGGAGTCGAATGCTCAGGCCTTGCTGGAACGGGCCCGGGAGCTGTCTGATCTACGTTCTCCGGGCGCCCCTGCTTTTCGACTAAAAGCTACCTTCACTGCTATAACCCCGGATCTCACGACTTTAGAAGGCACTTACACAGAGACCTGGGTATCGAACACGCAATGGCGGCGCGAGACCGTAGTAGGAGCTTCACGGCGCGTTGAAGTTGGCGGGGCGACCCGGCATTGGTTGCTGAATAGTGGACCTCCGCTTCCAGTCGAAGTCCAACGGTTCTCCGGCCTCCTGGAGCTTTCCCCTTCGTGGTGGCAGGAATTCACGTTCCAACCGACCACAGACCACGACGCAAATGGTATCGCGATTCAATGTGTGATCACGGTGCCGGGGGAAAACGGCGAAAGATACGCCCTTTGCTTCTACAAGCAGAGCGGGCTGATGATGCAAACCACCATGCCAAAGCGCATTGGTAACCGCCTTGGGAATTACTCCTGCCTGTACGCTTCCTATCAGAAATTCTGGGATTACTCTTTCCCTCGTGAGCTACGATGTTTGCAGGACGGGCACCGAAAGCTGGAAGGAAAGATTGTTGAGCTTTCTCGCGACCCATTCCCTGACCCGGCATTGTTCGTACAGCCTGCGGGCGCCGTCGAAATAGGCAACGAGGCGGAGCATCCGACCCCTCCCCGCCGTCTGCCGGCAGACGTGCTGGGGTTTCCTTTCTGAGTTGATCCGACGCTCGTTTTGCTCAGCAAGCTGCCTCTCACATTTCAAATTGAATATCGCAGCGCTGCAAGAAGGCAGCTATGATTTCTGTGCCCAAGCTGCCGTACGCACCGGTATCAAAGCGCCGCGGCATGATAACTGGCGTAAAATCACCGTTTCACTCATTGACCATCGGGTCAAAACGTGCAATGGCCTGTTGCAACAGTTATCCAACGTGCGTCGCGTAGAATGTTGAGGCGAAACCGGTAAGCCGAACGGCGTGGAAGAAATAGTCTATAGGCTTCCGGTCGCGAGGAAACCACTTTGGATGCTGCTGTTCTACACGCGCTTGGAAAACCGCCCAGGTGCGAGCAATTCCCCGAGCCCATCGCTGGTGACGCCGAAGTCATCGTGCATGTTCACGCCGCGTCACTGAAACCTATCGACAAACAACTGGCCAGCGGCTCGCACTATGCCAGTCCGCGCGAGCTCCCCGTCGTTTGCGGCTCAGATGGAGTTGGGCATCTCAGCGACGGGCAAAGGGTGTTCTTCGGTGGAACTCGAGCCCCTTACGGTGCGATGGCACAACGCACAGTCGTGCGCCCAACATTCTGCTTTCCGATCCCTGAAGGAGTGGATGACGAGACCGCCGCTGCCCTGCCCAATCCTGGCGTCTCCGCGTGGCTTACGCTCGCCTTCCGCGCCAAGCTGGTGCCAGGCGAAAGCGTCCTCATTCTCGGTGCGACCGGCGTGACCGGTAAGCTGGCTGTAAAGATAGCAAAACTTCTGGGCGCAGGTCGCGTTGTCGCTGCGGGGCGCGACCAACAAGCCTTGAGTACATTGCATCAGCTTGGTGCTGACGCAATCATTCGCCTCGATGCGTCAGCCAAGGAGCTCGGCGAGGCGTTTGTGCGTGAAGGCGGTCAGTCACGGTTTCAAGTCGTGATCGACTACGTGTGGGGTAGCCCGGCAGAAGCGTTTCTGGCTGCGATAACACGCAAGGAGTTTGCCGTCATCACGTCCGAAATTCGCTTCGTTCAAGTTGGGGAAAGCGCTGGGCCGACTATCTCCCTTCCAGCTGACGTGCTGCGTAGCACAGCGCTGACAATTCTCGGGACTGCAGGGATTCCACCTCGCAGCGTTCTGTTCGATGCCTTGCAACAAGTCATGGTCCATGCCGCCAGCGGGGAGCTTCGTATAGAGACGGAACGAGTTCCTCTCGCAGATATTGAGAAGGCTTGGCAACGCAATCAGCGACGCCGCAGACTGGTAGTCATCCCATAACGGTCACTTGGCGATGAATGTGGGCTCACAGGGGAAGCAGCGAGGAGGTTGTTGACGTAATATCCCATTTCACTCATTTACCCGAATCGGCTATTTCTCAAAGAGTTTGTGGCCAGTTACCGTCAGTTGACATTAACTTCCGAGTTGCCCGTTATCCGACAATCACACCAGCCTCGTTCACTTCCTTCGCCGCGCGTAGCCCGGATTGGAGAGCGCCCTGCATCCAATAAGGCCACGCGGAGATGTGTTCACCGGCGAAGTGCACCCGGCCCTCGGGCTGCTCCAGCCCTACACACAGCGAGGTGATTTGACCCGGAGAATGTTCCGTTCCAGCACCGCCGGCCCAGGGGTCCGCAGTCCAGACTTTTGAGAAGGATCCCTCCAGGTTATCGAGCAGACCGGGGTGGACCTTTTCCACTTCCTGGGCGGCGAATGCGATCCGCGACTCAGGATCCATGGCGGCGGCTCGTTGCCCGACACCCGCCAACATATAAGACGCCAGCAGACCCCGCGTTCCCGGCTGGTCGAACGTCGGGTGGAAGATTTCCTGCGGTAATTCGGAGCTGCCGAATCCGTTGCAACTATCCTTTTCCCAGAATCGGGAGCGACTTTGCAGGATCACTCGGGTCACGGAGTCATATCTCAACTCCGCGATGGCTTTCCGTCTTCGCTCAGAAAAAGCCGGCTGCACTTCCACTCTCCGCAAGGGGGGAAACGGCATGGCGCAGATCAGGCGGTCGCCCTCAAAGGTCTGGTGTATTCCAGACCGAACCACGATCGCGCGAACGCGATTGGAGTCCTGTTCGATGCGCACCACGGGCGATCCGTAGTAAATTCTCTCTTTGAGCTTTTCCGCGAATGCCCTGGGAAGTTTGTCGTTCCCACCATCGATTTTGTACCGCGTGGTCTCGTGCAAGGGATACCATAGATCGCGCAGATTCCATAACAGCGAGACGGGATCGTCTTCCGCGCTGGCGTAAGGATATTCGAGAAGTTCGATGGCGCCGTGAGACGCGCCCCGCTCTTTGAGGAATTCCGCCATCGTGACGCTGTCATATTTCCTCGCCGAGCCGCTCGGCCATCCGGCTTCCCTGGGATCTCCGATATCATTCAGGGCGTCCCCCAGATATTTCTGCTGGAGGCCCGCCATTCCCAGCTGTCGCTCTTCCGCAGTCAGGTTCAGAGGCGCCTGGAAAAGGTCGACGTCTGCCCACGATCGGCATTTGATTCGCTTTCCCCCGAGGAGGTAAACCATGTCGAGCTTGCTTGGAAAGAACGGAACCAGGGTCAGGCCAAAATGTTTGACATAGTGAAGCGTGATGTCGTGATTGTCGGGAATCCGCGCGGCTCCGGCTTCGGCGTATAGTCCATCTGAAAATGGTTCTCGTATCGTCTGAACCCGCCCGCCGGGGCGCAGCTGTGCCTCAAGAATGGTTACGTCGTGGCCTGCCTTAGTGAGTTCGTACCCGGCAACCAGTCCAGCGAGTCCCGCGCCGACCACCAACACCTTTCCTGGAGATGCGGCGTGCGGCAAGGCTTGTGGTGAAAAGTTCCAGCCCTGCAGCGGAGTCAATTGTGTCGAGGCCGCCGCGAACACTCCCAGCCTCAAGAATTCTCTGCGGTCGATTGGTATGGACATTTGCCCCCCAGAGACCCGATGTCCGCAATGTGGGGAGAATTGTACTCAGGTGGACGGGGAATGAATAGTCGCTGCTCGGAAACCAGGGAATGGTGCGTAGTTGGCGTTAAATGGGCAAGCTGGAACGTGGGAACCTCGGCCATTTCGGTCGCGCGCCTAGCGACTCTTTGAGATCCTCCTGATTGACGAAGCGGCGTCCCGAAATGGGAAATGGCTCTCGATTTGTCTCACTTTCTCCCGCCTTCGCCATTGACTTTCGTGCACACTTCCAGTTAATCATGTAACTGTACAGTCAGCCCATAGATAACTCGGAGAACCGCTAACTCCTTTGTCCGGAAGATTTTGCATATAAGTCCTTCTAACTCAAAGATCTTGGTGGTAGTGTGGCCCTAATCCCATGATTCCAAAAGATCAGGGGGGAGGGGGTATATGCTAACGAAAAGTAAACAGGCTTCCCCAAGCCGGGTGGGTTGCAAATAAATCCCGTGAAAGGCCGACAAATTCATGCACCGCTTGACCTTAGGATGACCACAAAACGTCCATCCGATACGCAACCGGCAACCTCCGTGTGCATCCCCGCACGTCGGTCACCTTTCTGCAACTCTTCATCCCAATAGGTGTTCTAATTCATAGAGGCAGAGGCATCCAGTCACCTGCGCCTCGCTACCGATAGCGTCGGCGAAAGGGTCTGGAGGAACACGGCAACAACTGGCGGTGTTCCAGGGGGAGTCGGGTCATGAAAAATCTCGGGCGCTTATTTCAAGTCAGTTTCTTAGTAGCAGTATTCGCGGCAGCTACGCTCACGGTGTCCGCAGTAGGCCAGGATACAACTGCGGCTGCGGATCAGTCAGCAGCCTATCCACAGGACCAAGCACCTCCTCCTCCCGCAGGCCAGGCGGCACCTTCGCCCACAGGACAGCAAGTCGATCCTCCGGGCCGGGTGGCTAGTTTGGAATACATGACCGGATCGATTTCGATTCAACCGCAAGGCACTGGTGATTGGGTTGAAGGCTCGCTGAACCGTCCGCTGACCATCGGCGACAATGTTTGGGCTGACAAAGATTCCCGCGCCGAACTGAATGTCGGCACTGGGCTTTTGCGAATCAGCTCCGAAACCAGTTTGACCCTGACTAATGTCACCAATGATGCCGTCCAGGTGCAGTTGCACCAGGGGACTTTGAACGTACACGTCCGCAAACTCTACGGCGGAGAAGTCTACGAGGTCGACACCCCGAATCAGGCATTCACCGTGACTAAAGACGGCGACTACCGCTTCGACGTCGATCCCGCAGCAGACACAACCGTGGTGACGGTGTGGAAGGGTGAGGGCGAAGCCACCGGTCAGGGCCCCGCAATCCGCGTGCATGCCGGACAGCAGGCGCGATTCACCAATGGAAATTCCCTGACCAGTCAGATTGGAGTTGCCCCTAAACCGGACGGCTTCGATGAATGGTGCCAGGTCCGCGACAAGCGCGAAGACAACTCGGTCTCCGCGCGCTACGTTGCTCCCGGCGTAGTCGGAGCCGGCGATCTCGATGAGTACGGAAGCTGGCGTCAAACGCCCGACTACGGACCAGTATGGGTTCCCACCGCAGTCGCGCCGGGTTGGGCACCTTATAGCGCTGGACACTGGGCTTGGGTCGCTCCCTGGGGATGGACCTGGGTTGATGATGCGCCGTGGGGATTCGCGCCTTTCCACTACGGCCGCTGGGTATCGTTTGGCGGCTACTGGGGCTGGGCTCCTGGACCTTACTACGCGCGACCTTATTACGCTCCGGCGCTGGTGGCCTGGTTTGGAGGCCCGGGATTTGGCATCGGCTTCGGTTTCGGCGGTGGATTTGGCTGGTGCCCGCTGGGTTGGGGTGAGCCATTCTTCCCGTGGTATGGTGCGAGCCGGGGCTATTTCCGCAACGTCAACATCAACAACACGCACATCACCAATATCACGAACATTACGAATAATTATTACAACAGCCGGAATGTTCGCGGGTTCTACGGAAGAAACGGGGTTGCGATGCCGCGTTATGCCAGAACTGGCGCTTTGACGGCAGCGTCTCGCAATACTCTTGAGCGCGGGCTGCCGGTTGCCCGGAACGGAGCTCGGGTTTCGCCCAACGCTTTGCGAAATCTGTCCAGCATTGGCAGGCCGGATGTATCTCCGACGCGCGCCAGCATACTCGGACCGAAAGCGGGTCAGCCTGCCGCCAGGCCATCTGCCTCGGTCGCTTCACGGCCGACGGTCAGCAGAATGACTCCGCCGGCCAACTCCGCCAAGCCAAGCGCCTTGCAGAATCCAGGAACTCCGATGGCTCACGGTGCCGCAACATCAGCGGCGAATCGCGCCCCAGAGGGACAGCCGAACAGCGGAAGAGACCTGCCTGCTCCGGCTGGACGCTTCGTGCCTCGGCCGCCGCAGGGCCTCAGCAACTCCAACCCCGCGGCGATGTCGACTCGCGGCGTGAACAGCTCGACCATGCCCGGACGGAATGGTGCGTCTGGACCAGCGCAGACCGCAATGAACCACAACGTACCTCGGCCGCCGCAATCTGGCGTGAGGTCGCTGTCGGAACCTTCAGCCGCGAGGTCGGGAATGACGTCTTCGGCCCCGTCCATGTCGCGGCCAGCATTTCGCCCGACTCAGGGCAACGTCAGCCGGCCGACGACGGCCGCCCGCAACACGGTCCCCAACACGTCTGCGGCGCGTTCGTACTCAAGCCCGTACTTCGGACGGGGAACGCCCAGCAGCGTGCCGCGTCCCACAGGACAAGTCGCGCCTGCGCCGCGCGACTATCCGTCCGCCCAAAACCGGGGGAGCTACTCAGCCCGCTCCTATAGCGGCAGTGGGTACGGCAGCGGTGGCGGCTACCGCGGATACAGCGCTCCGTCATACGGCGGATCGTATGGCGGCCGCGCATACAGCGCACCGTCGTACGGTGGTCGCGGATACAGCGCTCCATCTTACGGCGGATCGTACGGTGGCCGCAGCTATTCGGCACCGTCATCGCATAGCTCGGGCTCCTTTGGAGGAGGCTACCACGGCTCCTCGTCATCTGGGAGTTCCGGCTACCACGGCAGCTCGGGTGGAGCTTCTTATCACGGAGGCCATGGGCGCTGAACTAGATCTAATCTGTGCGGAACGCCGCCTGCAATCCGGGCGGCGTTTCTTTTTGCCGTGATGGTAGTACACAAAGGAACATGAGATTCCTCCCGATGGGTTCTGTGTATACTGCGAGCTTCAGCCTAAGGAGGGCCCATTGAAAACGTTCTTAATCGGCCTGATCATTGGTTTGATCGCAGTACCGATCTGTGTGTACGTCTATTTCGTCACGGGAAGCGCACCGGTGGCTACCGCCGGGCCCGCCATTCCATTTGAGAAGACGCTGGCGGACGGTGCGCTGAAGGCCCGCATCGCGAAGGAGATGCCCAAGTCGGTTCCGGTTCCGGCGGACGAACCCAACTTCACAGCGGGGGCGCAGGTCTATCGCGAAAATTGCGCCGTGTGCCACGGTCTTCCCGGGGGGACGCCAACCGCGATCGCGAGGGGGATGTATCCCAAGCCGCCCAAGCTGCTCGAAGGCACGGGCGTGACCGACGACCCGCCGGGCGAGACTTATTGGAAGGTTTCGAATGGCATCCGCCTCAGCGGGATGCCCGGCTTCAGCGAGTCTCTTTCACAGACGCAGATGTGGCAGGTTAGCCTGTTGCTGGCGAACGCGAATAAGTTGCCAGATTCCGTGAAGACCGCGCTCTACCGGCCGACGCCGCTTGTTCCCGAACAAACCGCTCCGCCAGCACCAACTACGCCGGCGACGCAACCCTAACGGGGGAAGGTCAGGCACGCAGCAAGCAGTGAAACGTGCTACTGCTCGGTTATCACGCTCACAACGAGTTCACGCTCGCGTGGACCGTCCAGTTCGATCAGGACGATTCTCTGCCACGTGCCGAGGACCGGCTTGCCACGCTCATACGGCAGCGCGAGGGATGTCCCGATGAGGGCCGACAGGATGTGATCGGGGACGTGCGCCGGGTTGTGTGGATGTCGGTAGCGCAGCTTGGGAATCATAGCTTCAAAGGCATCGAGCATATCGAGATCTGTCCCTGGATCGAGGTCAGCCGTGGTCAGCGCGGCTGTGGTGTGGAGTATGAACAGATTGCAGATTCCCGCTCCCTGCGAGTGATTCTTCCCGAGCAGAGCCTCTACGGTGTCAGTGATGTCCACGACTTCGCGTTTCTTGCGGGTTTTTACGGTGATTCTTTGCATGATCGAGCAGGGCTTGGTTATCAAGACTATTGAGCATATCTCGACGGGCGGTGTGCAGGACAGGGCTGATAACTGGAAGAGTCAGTTTCTCAGCTGTCGTCCCTCCAGAGTCTGTGTCGCAGCTATTCTTTCGCCCTTTCACGGCTACGTCATTTCCCAACTTTCCCCGCCGGCTTGCGCCGCGGGCTGCATTCCTAGACCGCTTTCGCGGTTGTTACTGGCAATCCTGACCGGTGCGGTTAGCTTTCGGGACGCCACATTAGGATTATCATGAAGATTCAGCCTCCAGTGAAAGAAGCAGGGTACGTTGGTTAGGTTTGAGGGATAGGATGATTAACGGCAAGCGCATCGCGGTAGTGTTGCCCGCTTACAACGCGGAGAAGACGCTGGAGGCGACGGTGCGCGAGGTGCCTGATCTGGTGGACACCTGCATTCTGGTTGATGATCACAGTTCTGACCGCACCATCGAGGTCGCGAAGCAGTTGGGGTTGCAGTGTTTCCTGCATGACCGGAACTACGGATACGGCCGCAACCAGCAGACATGCTATCGCGAGGCGCTGGCGGCGGGCGCGGACGTGGTCATTATGCTGCATCCGGACTATCAATACACGCCGCTTCTGGTTACCGCCATGGCCAGCATGGTGGCTTATGGGGTCTACGATGTGGTGCTGGGTTCACGCATTCTCGGTGGGCAGGCGCTTCGCGGTGGCATGCCCATCTGGAAATACATTTCCAATCGCATTCTGACTGCGTTCGAGAATCTCTTCTTGGGCGTCAAGGTCTCGGAGTATCACACTGGGTATCGGGCCTTCAGCCGCGACGTGATCACACGCTTGCCGCTGCTCGAGAATTCTGACGACTTCGTGTTTGACAACCAGATGCTGGCGCAATGCGTGCATTTCGGTTTCCGCATCGGAGAAGTGTCGTGTCCGACCAAGTATTTTGAGGACGCTTCCTCCATTAATTTTCAACGCAGCGTGAAGTACGGTGTGGGAGTGCTGAGCACTACGCTGCAATTTGCGTTGCAGAAATTCGGGCTGGGACATTTCCGGATTTTCAGTGCAAGCGGGCGGCGGCTGGAGCCTGGGTATACGGAGTATTATGCGCGTGGCGGGGCGGTTGAGCCCAGGGGATAGAATCTCAACCTTTAGCCGTCAGCCTTCGGTGCCTCGTCCCGGTGCATTTCATCCAGCAATTTTGCCAGAACCTCGGCTCGCTGGTCGCTATTCAGTTCGCGGCGCAACTCTTCCAGGGCCAGCGCCACGATGTGATAGTGGTGAGCGCCACAGTACTTAGGATCGGAGGTAATATCGAGCCACACCTTGTGCATGAGTTCGAGATCCTGAGGACGCATGCGCGGTGCGTGGGGGCCAAGCGGGTATTCGTGGACCTTTCCATTGGGCTCATGGATCTCTACGATCAACCGCGGTCTGGGTTCGGGCAGACGTTCCCAGGCGTCCCCCGTAAGCTTGGCTTGCTCGTCGGCGGTGAGCTTGTTGGAGAGGCCGCAAACGATGCGGCTTGAGTCCAGACGTTGCGCGGTTACAACGATTGCCTCGAAGACATCGGTGGCAGGGACTACAAGGAGCGAAACCGGCTTGCCTTCTTTTTCCGCAACCGCGACGGCGGCGGTGAACAGTTCCTGCTCGTAGTGATCGAAGACCTGCGAAGCCTCGACGACCGCGCTGCCGCTGAAGGAATGCTCGCGGTGATAGAGGCGGGCTGTCATCACGACCACATCCTGACGGATTGTGTCGGTGGTCCTGAGGATGTCGCGCAGATAATAAAGATTTCTGGGATCGCGGACCGCGACCAGGATGTTTCCAGGCCTCACTCCGAGCGCCCCGGATCCTAGTTCCTGATTTCCGTATACCCGGAATTGATCGAGATTCTCCGGCTTGCCGTGCCGCTGTCTCGTGACCCGATGCTCGGAGTAGGTGAACAGGGCAAAAAAGACGGCGCTGAACATGACTCCGGCGATTGTGGCTTCGGACTTGGTGAACAGATTTACCAACGCGGTGATTAACAGCACCGCGGAGATCGCGATCAGGCCCAGCGGCACTTCAGTGCCACCGATGTGAAGGTTGCCGGGAACTTTCCACTGGCGATTCTCGGGTTCGGTGAAGCGCAATACAAGAACCGCCAGTGACTTCAGGGCAAAGCTCCAGATCACACCGAAGGCATACAGTCCTGCCAATACATAGACATTGCCCCGGCTGAGAATGATAGTCAGGAGCTGCAAGCCGACGATCAAATTGATAATGCGATAGCTGGTGCCAAATCTTCTTTGTGGCTTCTGAAACCAGTCAGTGAGTACGCCGTCTTCTGCTACGCGGTTCAAGACGCCATTCGCACCGACGATCGAAGTATTTTGCGCCCCAGCCAGAATCAGCACGCCGACCAGCACCACGAAAGCGTGGAAGATCAGCTTCAGCACTGTCGGACCGACCAGGTACATCGCGATGCCGCCGATAAGGTTGGCGAAGTAGTCGTGGCGGACGCCGTCCGGAATTATCATTACCGCATAGAAGGAGACCAGCGAGGTGAACAGCAGGCTGTAGATGAAGATCACCAAGCCGGTTTTTTCCAGGTTCTTCAGCTTGGGGTGTTCGATCTCGCGGTTGACCTGGGCGAGCGTTTCCTCGCCGCTCATGGCCAGTACCGAATGGCCAAATCCGACGAAAAGTATGATCCAGGTGAAACGACTGATCCAGGTTCCATATAGCCAGCCCATGGATTCTTTGTTGATCTTCACAACCCCGGGATGCAGTGGGTTCGGCGGCAAATGAATGGGCGCGCTGAAGACGGTGATGGTGCACCAGATGATCAGAATCACAACCATCACGGTGGTGACGATCATGATTTGCAGGGCCTTCTCGCTCGATTCATGCATGCCCTGGATGTTCTTCCACCAAAAATAGATCACGATCAGAATGGCGAAGCCGGCGGAAAAGTGGTCTTCGGAAAAAATCAGGGGATGGTGGACGTATCTGCCGATATCTTCGATGAAGCCCGCCAGATATTGACCGGCGGAAACGGCACTGATGGGGCCGGTGAGGACGTAGTCAAACAGCAACGCCGATACCGAAAACTTGGCCAGGGTGCCGCCCATGGCTTCTTTGACCACGCGGTATACCCCGCCACGGACGAACATGCTGCTGGACTCGATGTAGAGAGCGCGCACACAGTAGCTGAACAGCATCACCGCGAGAATGAACCAGGGGGCGCTCTTACCGATGACTTTCTCGGCGTCACCGCCGGCATAATAGGCTGATGACGCGAGGTCGGCAAGGACGATGGCGGCCGCACGCCAAAAGGAGATGAAGGTTAACATCACCGTAGTGGCGACGAAGACCTTTACGGCGGGGCGCCGGATGCTTGGGACGGATGAGGACATTTAAAGAAATGCCGGTAAACGTAAGTCTATGAATTTAGCACAATGGGGGAGCGGAATCTGTGACCGGGCAGGTGTCGATCCGGGACGGCGGAGCTCGGGCTGCTGCCGGGCCGGACGGGTCAGAGACCCGTCCCTACACAATTCGACCAGGCTGCGGCTTGGGCGCCATGTACGTTCGGGTGATGCGGTCGTGCCAGCACAGCCGATCTTCATCGAGAAAACACCAGGCGTAGCCCAACGCCAGCGACAGGCCGGACAATATGGAGGCGAGTACGCGCCAACGCCGAATTCTTCTCGGAACTGCGGTACCGTCGAACCGGCTCAGCTGCAGATGCGCCAGTTTCAGTCCCGGGGTTGTACCCGTATAGATCAGCAGGAGGTATTGATAGGCGATCCAGAATAGCGCTATAAGACTCGCGGAAATGCCTGCTGCTTGCTGCAGGGCCGGCACGACTGAGCTAATCCTGAAAAAGATGTAGGCGAAGGCCGCGAATGCTGTAACCACAAGCAGGCTGTCGATGGCACCGGCGAAGAGTCGCCTTGACATCGGGGCCGCTTGCAGGGGCAATTCGAATCCGGGACGGCGCTCCTGCACCGGTTCTTCCACGGGCTCCATCAGAATGCCGCCGAGGGCTGGTGGAGGAAGCTCAAGCTCCGGCACCTCGAGGATGCGCGGCCGGTCCAGGACGGGTTCGGCGAGTTCATCGAAAACTGGTGGAGGGGAGGACGCAGAGCGGGGGAACTCAAGAATCCTTGCGCCGGTGTCGCCGGTTTCCGGCTGGATCGATTGTTCTTCCTCAGGAACAGCGACAGTCGCCTGCACGGCAACCGCGAGTCGACTGGAGGCTGGCGTGGCGGCAGAGTTGGATCGGGGCGTCTTGCGGAGTCCATGATGGCTTGGGAGATTCGAACTTCAGCTGCAATGACGGATAATGTGGCGCACGTGGACGCCTCCGTGACCGGTAATTGTTCACGCGCGCCGCGACCTCGTGGCGCCATGAACCGGCGTCCTGGGGTACGAGAAGCTCCGTCTGCAGCGAAGCGTCCGGCGCGGCGGCTTCCAGCCCTATTTCCGTGACTGAGCTGCTTTCTTTCGGGCGGAGCAGGAGGAGTTGACAGTTTGTCAGGCTCTCCGTCGGGCTCATTCCGGCTGCCCTCAGTCTTAAGCAAACCGTCTTCAACTGTCGAGTTGCTCAGGGGGGCTTGCGCCGCATCCATCACAAACCGCGGAGACGCAGGCTTTTCTTCGACGCTGGCGGCAAAGTGCTGTTCGCTGGCATCGTATGCTTCAGGATCGATCAGCCGAACGGAGGGAGGCAGCCTCACGGCGGAATCGACATCGGGTTCAAATCTGGATTTCATGTATGGAGGTCTTGGGCTGGGCGGAGTTCCGGGCACAGCGGCGGGCAGCGCCGCAGAGCGGACAGCACGTGCGCCAGTCTTCCAATATAACCCTCAAGATCAGCAAGCAGAACGAAGCCAGAGCTCTTCAAAAACAGAAGCGGTTATCGGGATGCCAATCACTTTGCCTCTCGGGCCAGTGCCGTGCTAACTTCACGATACCCCAGCGTGGACATCACACTCGGGGAGTTCGTGCGCTTTCCGATGACTTCCCGCACACGATTCCTTATCACGGCGGCGTTCATTTGTCATCTGCTACTCGCGCCTTCCCTAGTAACCAGCCAGTTGCTTTCTCCCGCAAGCGCGCAAAGTCCGGCTCAAAGCCTGCCCAACACGCCTTCTGTGTTGAACGAGGAAGACGTGACTATAAGCGCGATTTCGCAGGAGAAGATCGGCCCTATCTACAAGTTGCATGGCAAAGCCGAGATCCACTACGGCGTCTACATTCTGCGTGCCGATGAAATGACTTACAACGCCGACACGGGCCAGTCCACGGCCGATGGTCATGTGGTGCTGGAGGGTGGGCCCAATGAGGAGCATATCCAGGCCAGCCATGGAACCTACAACGTCCGCGCGGAAAGCGGGCGCTTCGAGAATGTAACCGGCACCATTGGCGTGCGCATGCGCGGGAGCCGACTGATGCTGATGTCGTCAAATCCTTTTCTTTTCACTGGAAAGGTGGTGGAGAAGACGGCTCCCGATCATTACATCGTCTATGACGGCTTGGTGACTACCTGCGACTTGCCTCGCCCCAGATGGCAGTTCAATGCCAACAAAGTTGTGGTCGACGTCGGCGGCACGGCCAAGATCTATCACAGCACATTCGGTATTAAAGGCATTCCGGTCCTGTATTTTCCGTTCGCCACGATGCCCGCGGAGCGTCTGCCGCGGCAATCTGGTTTCCTGATTCCCAATATCGGGACTTCCTCTGTAAAAGGATTGATCCTGGGGGAATCGCTGTTCTGGGCCATCAACCGAAGCATGGACGCACACATCGGAGCAGAGTATTTCTCCCTTCGGGGATGGGCACCGGCGGGTGAATTTCGGGCTCGGCCCAGTGCCACATCCTTTGTCGATCTCACGTTTTTCAGCGTGCTCGATCGCGGCACCGGCAACCCGCCGGTGAATCAGGGCGGTGAAGAGGTACGTTTGAATGCTGAGGGCGCCTTAGTCCACAACTTCCGGGGAGTCGCCAATATCGATTACCTCAGCTCATACGTCTTTCGCCTGGCGTTCAATGATGTGTTTACCCAGGCCGTGAACTCCGAAGTGAAGTCCAAGGCATTTCTGTCCAATACGACGAACGGCTTCTCCTATAACGCCTCGATGCAGCGCTATCAGGACTTCGAAAGCACGACTGCGGGTGATGTCGTCACCATCCTTCATGCCCCCAGCTTTGAAGTATCCAGCGTTGATCGCCAACTCGGCCCTTCGCCTTTCTACTGGTCGTATGAAGCCGCGGCCGAGGGACTTGCGCGCAGTGAACCCGGTTTCAGCACTGGTCCCCTGGTCGGACGCTTTGACCTGCAGCCAGACATATCTTTACCGCTGCAGCTTGGGGGATGGTCGTTCCGCCCAGCGCTCGCGCTTCGAGACACCGGCTATACCGAGCAACTTGCAACCGCCAATGGCGTCAAGGTGGCGGAGTCTAGTCCCATCAATCGCTATGCGCTGGAAGGCTCGGTGGAGGTGCGGCCGCCTGCTCTGAGCCGCATCTTTGCTCGCGAGTTCATGGGACGCAAGTGGAAACATGTGATTGAACCCCGCGTGGCTTACAACTATGTGACGGGAGTAAACAATTTTCCGAACATCCTGCGTTTTGACGAACGCGATATTTTGACCAACACGAATGAAGTGGAATATGGCGTGGTGAATCGCCTTTACGCGAAGCGCAAGTCCGGGCAGCCGGAAGACTGCGGAAAGCCTGGAATGCCTTCTCTGTTTATCGGGGGAGCCCCTGCACCCAATCCCATCCCCTGGGAACGAAAGAGCGACGTGGTCGAGGCACCCTGCAACACTGGATCCGAGGTGCGCGAGATCGTGACCTGGGAGCTCGCACAGAAATACTTTGTCGATCCGACCTTCGGAGGCGCCCTGGTGTCTGGACAGAGCAACGTTTTTTCCACCACCGTGGATCTTACGGGTATTACGTTCTTGACCGCGCCCGCCCACCTTTCACCGCTCATTTCGCGCCTGCGCGTTCAAACCAGCGCACGAACTGATTTCGAGTGGGATGTCGACTACGATTTCCAGCGGGGCGGCCTCACTGCGAGTACGGTTCTGGCCAACTATCGCGTCGGCCCATTTACGGTGGGCGGCGGCGATGCTTATCTGCAAGTTCCGGGTGAATGTGCCACTAGCACTTGCAACTTCAGCACGACGACCGATCCGAATATTATTTTCTGGCCACAGCTCTTTAACCAGTTCCGGCTTCTGCTGGGCTACGGACACTCCGGCAAACAGGGTTTTAGCGCCGCGGCCAATATCGGGTTCGATGCGAAACTGGAGTTCCTGCAGTACGCTGCGGCGCAAGCCACTTATAACTGGGACTGCTGTGGAGTAAGCGTGGAATTCCGCCGTTTCAACCTGGGTTCGGTACGGAATGAGAA
This sequence comes from uncultured Acidobacteriota bacterium, assembly GCA_963820925.1. Classification (GTDB taxonomy): domain Bacteria; phylum Acidobacteriota; class Terriglobia; order Terriglobales; family Acidobacteriaceae; genus JABDBE01. Next base: position 240,040 of record CAWGBX010000006.1, on the reverse strand, counting down.
CCAGTATCGCTTCACGTTCGCGCTGGCTAATCTCGGTTCGCTGGGGAATCTGCGACGGACGGAAAGGCTGTTTTAGGTCTGAACCGCTTTAATCACAAAGGACACGAGGGTACACAAGGAAAGACGACCGCTGCTCTTCGTGATGATTTTTCGCGGTACCATGGACTTCCATTGTGAAGACTGTGGACGCTACCGATTCCGGCGCTGGCGAACGGGCGCCAACACAACCCTCTATCCCTCAATCGCCACAGAGAGGCTCATCGCCACTGGAACTGAGTCTGCTTGTTCTGATCACTGGCGTGGCGGCCGTGCTTCGGTTCCATTCACTGGACGCGAAGTCCTTTTGGTTCGACGAGGGAGTCAGCGTCGCGATCGCACGACTTGACTGGTACAACTTTGCGCGCATTCTATGGCGGCGCGAAGCCAACATGTCCTTGTACTATTTCCTTCTTCACTATTGGTCGCACTTTGGAGGCAGCGAGTTTTTCGTTCGGGCTCTCTCTGTTCTTTTTGCCATCGCGTCTGTCCCGGCCATCTACCTGTTGGGGCGCCGGCTCTTCGACTCACGAGTTGGTCTGATGGCGGCCGCGCTGTTGGCGGTAAACGCTTATCACGTCCAGTACTCGCAGGATGCGCGCAGCTACTCGCTGATGGTGCTTCTTTGTTTGCTTTCGAGTTCATATTTTCTGCAGAGCTTGAACGAGCCGTCGCGCCGCAATCGCACTGCTTATATTTTCAGCAGCGCGCTGGCAGTTTATGCTCAATTCTTCTCGGGACTGCTGGTGATCGCGCAGTGGATCTCCTTGAAAATGCTGGATCGGAGACAGGTCCCTCGGCAGATTAGAAATGACTGGCGATGGATCGCACTCCTGGTCTTGCCAATCGTAGCTTTCGTCATCACTACAGGAGCAGGACCGCTGCGCTGGGTGCAACGCCCGGGCTTCAAGGATCTTTGGATATTTGCGATGCATCTCTCGGGAAGCCAGAGCCCGCTGTTGCTGCTTGCATGCGTGGCGGCGTGCCTGGCAGCCTTGCTTCCTGTTTGGCAAACGCGCCAAGCGCGGCGAGTACCATGGGAAGGTTGGCGTTACCGCTTTCTCTTGTGCTGGCTGCTATTCCCGCTCCTACTTATTTTGGGGCTGTCGTTGGTCAAGCCGCTCTTTGTTCCGCGATATTTTATTTTCTGCTTGCCCGCACTTTTGTTGCTTGTGGCTTGCGGAATTAGCCGCCTTCGTTCTGCCGCGCTGATGGCGCCCGCTCTTTTGTTTGTGTTGGTTCTTTCCTTCCGGGGGACTGCAGGCTATTACAACCAGGATCTGGACATTCAGCGCGACAGCTGGCGAGCAGCGACACAGTACGTGCTGAGCCATTCGCAACCGGGTGATGCCCTGCTGTTTCATGCCCCCATGGGCCGCATGCCCTACGAGTTTTATCATTCCGTACTGGGGTCCACGTCAGATACTCCGTTTGTGCTTTACCCACGCCACGGCGATCACGTCACATTTCTTGACTTCGTCGAGAAACCTGACGATGCACAGCTTGTGCACTTACTTCCCCAGCACGCTCGGGCTTGGCTCGTCCTGACTTACGCGGAAACCCAGTCGGGCTTGCCCGACGCGCGATCGCTTGAACTGACCCGGTTGCTGGGGAATTTCTATCCCGCGGTTGAGCAGCACGATTTTCCAGGGATCGAGATCCTGCTTTACACCAATGGTCAGTTCGCAGGGCCGCTATCGCCGCAAGGCTCGGCGTATTAGGATATCTACATGCCTTTCGCGGCCACGACTGTATCCAAGCGCAATGCGCTAGACGCCAGGATCCGCTCCCTGGGTCGGACTCTCGTCGCGTATTCGGGAGGCGTGGATTCGGCTTTCCTCGCCTGGGCTGCCCACCAACTGCTGGGCGCTGACATGCTCGCGGTAATCGCCGATTCGCCCAGCCTCGCTCGTGCTCATCTCGCCGAGGCCACGGCCTTTGCTCACGAGCACGGTATTCCGATCGAGATCATCACTACCAGCGAACTCGACCGGGCTGAATACGTACGCAACGACGGCTCTCGCTGTTTTCATTGCAAGGATGAGCTATTTAATGTGATGGAAGCGTTCCGCGTCACACATGGATTCGGCTCCATCGCATATGGGGTTAACGTGGACGATCAGGGTGACTTCCGCCCCGGACAAATTGCTGCCAGCCAGCATCATGTTGCCGCTCCTCTGCTCGAGGCTGGATTGACCAAGCAGGAGATTAGAGAACTGGCACACGACGCCAACTTGCGGGTTTGGGATAAACCGGCTTCGGCCTGTCTGTCCTCGCGTATCGAGTATGGACGCCCGGTTACGCGCGAGGTCCTCAGCACGGTTGAGCAAGGTGAGGACGCAATCCGTGCGCTGGGCTTTCGGCAGTTTCGCATGCGTCACCACGGCGAAATCGTCCGCATCGAAATTGCCCGTGACGAACTGGCTCGTGCTCTCAGTCCTGAGATGGCAGCGGAATTCACACGCATCTTCAAAGGCCTCGGTTTCAAGTTCGTGACCTTGGACCTCGAGGGTTTCCGCTCCGGTTCCATGAACTCTCTGCTGTCAGCCGAACAACTTTCCCGTAAGGTTTGATCGCCGGACTCTTCGTTCCCCGCAATGTCCGTAAAACCCGCATGACTAGCACTTCCGGTGCGCTTCGTATGAGATAATTTACTTATTCCCAATGTACAGGCGGTTCTTAGTGACGTTATTGCGACGTTCGATCCTTGTTCTCATGATTGTTTGCCTGGGCTGTTCTGCTCAGCTAGCGCCTCCCGATCTCACCCAGAAAATCGAGCGGCAAGTGCGTGCCACTTACAGCATTCCCGCCAGCGTGAAGGTGACGATTGGCCAACCCCGGCCCAGCGAATTTCCAAATTATGACACCGTGACCATCACCATGGACGGCGGCGAGAAAAAATCGACTTACGAGTTCCTCCTTTCCAAGGACGGCAAGACTTTGGTTCGGATGACCAAGCTGGACCTTACCAAAGATCCCTACGCCGAAAACATGAAGAAGATCGACGTGAGCGGGCGCCCCACGCGCGGCAGCAAGGATGCGAAAGTGGTGGTGGTCAACTTCGATGACTTCCAGTGCCCGTTCTGCTCCCGCATGCACCAGACGCTGTTCCCCGAACTGCTGAAGGAATACGGGGACCGCGTGCAATTCGTCTATAAGGATTATCCCTTGTCGGAGATTCACCCCTGGGCCACACATGCTGCGGTGGACGCCAATTGCCTGGCAGCGCAGAGCAATGACGCATACTGGGACTTCGCCGATCACATTCATGCCAACCAGCGGGAAGTTAATTCAGAAAAGGGGCGCGATGCTCAGTTCGCCGCGCTGGACCGCTTGACCCTCGAGCAAGGGCAGAAACATAACCTCGATCAGACCAAACTTCAGGCCTGTGTCAAGGTGCAGAATGAAGACGCGATTAAGTCGTCGATGAAGGAGGCCGACGGCGTGGGCGTGAACGCCACGCCGACCCTCTTTATCAACGGGGAAGAAATGGATGGAGCACTTCCGATCAGCGAACTGCGGGCCGCCCTGGACTTGGCTTTGCATCAGGCCGGGGTGCCAGTGCCATCTCACCCCGCAGCTCCGTCTTCAAGCGAGGTGCAACACGAGTCGCAATCGCCCAGCAAGTAATCCCGAGAGGATCAATTGAAAACTAATTCGCTCTTTCGTCTCTTCCTGACCGTGCTGCTGGCTGTTTCACTTCTTGCGGTTTGCCTGGGCTGTGGGACCAAACTGGCGGGTGACAATGTTGCGGCCACGGTCGATGGCCGTAAGATCTACCGTGCGGATCTCGAAAAGTACTACGAAAACCAGACTGCAGGTTCCCAGCAGCAGGCCGTGGGAGAACAGGCCACCAGCCTCCGCCTCAGCATTTTGCACCAACTGGTTGACTACGAAATTCTGATGCGGCGGGCTGAGAAACTCGGCCTCCTGGCCACGGACGACGAAGTCGAACGCAAGCTGAACGAGATCAAGTCGCCTTACACAAAGGAGGAATTCGAGGCGCACATGAAGGAAAGGAAGCTCACGCTCGACGACTTCAAGCGTGACCTGCGCCGACAGCTCACGGTTGACAAGGTTCTGAACAAAGAGGTGACCTCGAAGATCAACGTTTCCGACCAGGACATCACAAATTACTATAACGCCCATAAAGCGGAGTTCAACCTGGTCGAGCCTCAGTACCATCTGGCTCAGATTTTCGTAACCACGGCGCCCAATCCGCAGGTCCACAATCTGAAGAACGACAAGGCGCAAAACGAGCCTGATGCCCGCAAAAAGATTCAGATGATTGTGAATCGCCTGGACAGTGGTGACGATTTTGGCACGTTAGCGATGGAATATTCGGAGGACGCGGAGACCTCGGGGAACGGCGGCGATCTGGGCTTTACTCCGGAATCTGCCCTGAAAAATACCGACCCGGTTACTCGCGACGCCGTCACCAAGCTAAAGCCGGGCCAGAACACCACGGTCATCACCGTCGTGAATCCAATGACCAAGCAGTTAGTCGGCTTCCGCATCGTAAGACTGATCGCCAAAGAAAGCGCGGGACAGCGCGAATTGTCAGATCCCCGGGTGCAGGAGGCGATCCGTTCCCAGCTACGCGACCGGCGCGAGCAACTTCTGAAGGCGGCGTATTACGAAGTTCTGCGCGATCAGGCCAAAGTGGAAAATTACTATGCCGAAAGAGTACTGGAAGGCAACGGCACGGCGAACTAGCCGACGGTAGCTATGTTGAGGCCAGGAGCCAAGAATCAATGGCTTCCCTACTCCACAATCGCCAACACGTCGCCGGCATTCACATTCGCACCTTCGGCGGCCACGATTTTTTGGACGATCCCCTTCTTCGGCGATTTGATTTCGTTCTGCATCTTCATCGCCTCCACGACCAGGATGCTTTGGCCTGCCTCAACCGCTTCGTCCTTGGCAATCAGCACGCGCACCACTTTACCGGGCATGGATGCGAGCAGTTTTTTCGGACCTTTTTCATCCGCGTTTGCGCCTCTGCGACTTCGCAGTGATCTTGGATCACGCAATTCCGCGAGGTAGCGGACGCTGCCGACCCACAGATGCATGTCCGTCGCAGTGTGCTCGCGCTTGATCTCGTAGGCTTTGTCCCCGATCAAGACTGAAAGCACATCGCGCCGGGCCAGCACTGCGTCCATCTTGATTTCACGGCCGTCCAACCGGCACTGCCAGCCTGTTTCTGCCCGATCCAGTTGGAGCCGATAGGCTCTTCCGTCGATAGTAACGTCGTAAACCATAAGAAAGTGGCGTGGACCCAATCGTCCGGCACGGCTGCATGGTCCGCACCACCAGCCGGCGACAATCAACCCAAGGCTTCTACTCTTGCTGCCCTTTTCCAACCCGCCGCGGCCGTTCCGTTGACCGTTCTGTTCCCAGGACTCGGGGACGCGTCTTCATTGGCAGAAACAGAGGCCGATGCCGGATCCAAGATTGCGAATATCCCAGCGGCAATGGCTGCGACCTCGGCATCGTCACCGCGGACCTCAGTAGGATTCGCCTTCAGCAAGCGGTCCAGGTAGCCTGTGTCCACTTTTCCAGCCTCAAAATCCGCATCGGTCAGAATGCGGCGAAACAGCGAGATATTGGTCTTGATGCCGCCCACAAAATACTCGTGCAGGGCGCGAGTTAAACGCGAAATCGCCTGCGTTCTGTCAGTGCCGTAACCGATCAGCTTGGCCAGCAGCGGATCGTAATCGACGGGCACAATCCAGCCTTCGTACATGCCGCTATCGCGGCGGATCCCCGGTCCCGAGGGCGACAGTAACAGCGTGATCTTCCCCGGGCTCGGAAAATAATTGTTGTCGGGATCTTCGGCGTAGATGCGGCACTCGATGGCGTGCCCGCGGATGCGAATATCTTCTTGACCAAATGGCAACTTCTCGCCAGCCGCGACCCGAATCTGCAGGTGTACCAGGTCCAAACCGGTGATCAGTTCGGTCACTGGATGTTCTACCTGTAGCCGGGTGTTCATCTCGAGAAAATAGAAATTCCTGTCCTGATCGACGAGGAACTCCACCGTTCCTGCGTTGGTGTAGCCCGCTGCCTTGGCCACTTGCACCGCGACCTCGCCCATCCGCCGCCGCATATTCGGGTCGACGATTGGAGATGGCGACTCCTCGAGTACTTTCTGATGTCTGCGCTGGATGGAACACTCGCGCTCGCCCAGATAAACCGTGTTGCCGTACTCGTCCGCGAGCACCTGCATCTCGATGTGACGCGGGCTGATGATCGCCTTCTCGATGTAGACTTCGCGGTCACCAAATGCCCGCTCCGCTTCGCTCTGTGCCGCTTCCAGAGCGGCCTTCAGCTCTCCCGGCGTCTGCACCAACCGCATGCCTTTTCCGCCACCGCCCGCGGCCGCCTTCAGCATCAGGGGATAGCCGATCTTCGCGGCTACCTCTTTGGCCTGCTCGGCCGACTCCAGCCCTGTCGAAGTCCCCGGGACGAACGGAACCCCTGCTTTTTCCATTTCTTGCCGCGCGCGGGTCTTCGATCCCATCATTTCCATCGAGGCCGGACTGGGGCCGATGAACTTCACACCCGCATCGCGGCACGCCTGGGCGAACCTGGGATTTTCGGAGAGAAATCCATACCCAGGATGAATAGCATCCGCACCGCTTCGTTTCGCAACGTCTAAGATCTTGGCAATGTTCAGGTAGGATTCCGTGGCCGCTGGCAGTCCTATGTGGTAGGCCTCATCCGCCTTGCGAACATGCAACGAAGCGCGATCGACGTCCGAATAGACCGCAACCGCGGTGATTCCCAGCTCGCGGCAGGCGCGGATCACGCGTACCGCAATCTCTCCCCGGTTAGCGATCAGAATCTTTTTGAACATGCTTGTCAACTCTCTAGTTTTCTTGCAAGCAGATCATTCACCATTCGCGGATTCGCTTGTCCGTTTGTGGCTTTCATTGCCTGGCCAACGAAAAAGCCCATCACTGTTTTCTTACCTGCGCGATATTGTTCGACTTGTTTGGGGTTGGCTGCAATGATTTCATCGATGATCTTTTCGATCGCGGAAGAATCGGTAATCTGCTGTGGCTTTTCTTTTTCATAGACTTCGGCGAAGTCCTTTCCCTGCTCGAAGGACAGGTCATACAAATCCTTGAGCATCTTGCCCGAAATAGCACCACTCTCAACCAGATCCGCCGACAGTGCCACGCCTTTCATCGAAATCGGTGACTGCTCGATTTCCAGGCCCTTTGCTTTCAGGCGTCCCATCAGCTCGCCCTGGACCAGATTCGCTACGCGCTTGGGATTCTTTGCGGCCTTGGCAGCGGCCTCGAACTGATCCGCAAAAGCCTTGGTCGCCGTCAGCACCTGCGGCGTCGTACTCGGTGATGCCGTAGTCGGCGACCATGCGCTTGCGCCTGGCCTCGGGCAATTCGGGTAGAGTCCCGCGAATTTCGGCTTGCCACTTCTCGTCGACCACGAGCGGCAGGAGGTCGGGCTCGGGAAAATACCGGTAGTCGTGCGCCTGTTCTTTCGAGCGCATGCCATAAGTCTTGCCTTCTGTCGAATTGTAGAGCCGGGTTTCCTGCGTGATCTTGCCGCCTGATTCAATGACCTCGACCTGGCGATCGATCTCATACTCCAGCGCCTCGCGAATAAACCGGAATGAATTGACGTTCTTGATTTCAGTCTTTGTGCCGAATTGTTTCTGGCCGCGAGGACGCACGCTGACGTTGGCATCGCAACGCAACGATCCCTCTTCCATATTGCAATCGCTGACCCCGGTGTACAGGATGATTTCCTTCAACCGCGTGAGGTATTCGTAGGCTTCTGCGGGCGAAGCGATGTCCGGCTCACTGACGATTTCAATCAGCGGCACTCCACTACGGTTCAGGTCGATGGCCGTAGTCTCGGCGGAATCGGCGAAGCCTTCATGCAGGCTCTTGCCCGCATCTTCTTCGAGGTGCAGCCGTGTGATGCCGACCTTCTTGGTTCCGGCGGGTGTCGCGATCTCGATCTTGCCAAACTCGGCCAGCGGCTTGTCGTACTGTGAAATCTGATAACCCTTGGGCAGGTCAGGATAGAAGTAGTTCTTGCGCGCGAAAATGGAAGTCTCGTTGATACGGCAACCCAGCGCCATCGCCGCCAGCACGGCGAAATCCACTGCCTTCCGATTCAGCACCGGCAGGGCCCCCGGAAGACCCAGGCAAACCGGGCACACATTTGTATTGGGCGGGGCACCAAAACGGGTGGAGCACGAGCAGAAAATCTTGGTCACGGTCAAAAGCTGAACGTGCACCTCCAGCCCGATCACGGGCTCGTACTTGGCGCGGGCCGCTACGGCAGCATCCGGGCGTGGTGACCATATCCAGCGATTATAAGGGTTCTGAACGATGAACCCCATTCGTAGAGGCCCGCTGCTAGTTCGGCTTGGACGGTGCGCCCAGGTATTTCTCGAGTGGGACTTCGAAGTACATCAATTCATTTCCCTTGGCATCGCGCACACCCGTCAAGTAGAAATGTGCACCTGCAAGCGGGTTGGAAATTTCCGACACATCAAAAAACATGAACCCAGACTGCGTGCCGTGAGGTTCGACCGCCTTGGCAGCAAACTGGGCGTTCTGAATCTCGTCCATCGCCTCCTTGCTGATGCCGCCTTTCGCCTTCTTGGGCCAGGGCAATGGATTCGGAGTAGTAGAAACGTTCCCTGCAGGGCGCGCGACGCGCCGGTAGATATCGTCTTCCGTGGCGGGTGCAATCTTGGTCCGATTGACTGTAACCAGCTCCGCCTTCATCCCCGACAACGCGACCGGCTGATCGCCGTCGTTAGTGATGCACGACGAATATGGGCATCAGGCCGACGTCACTGTAGTGAATCGAAAAGATGCTTGCCTTGTCAGCCATATCGTAAGGATCAAGCGCCAGCGTGACCGCTTCAGTGGGATGCTCATCGTGTGCGGGATAGGCTTTCGCCGGCTGGGCTGTTGGCATGACGAAGTGCTTACCCGCCAGGCAAACGATTGAGGATAGCAATAGAACGAAAATTGCCCCGATCCTTCGCCGCAAAGAAGGACGTGTGACCATGCTGGACATGATTATCGATTATAGGATGCAAGTGCCGTAAACGGTGGTGCCTTGGCCGGCAGATATGCAGGTAGAATGTCCCTTCTTGCATGTATTTGATCTACAGTGCGCTGCTGGCGGCGGGGCTGGTGGTAAGCCTTCCCTATTGGCTATTGCAAAGGATGCGCCACGGCAAGTACCGGGCTGGCTTGGGCGAGCGTTTGGGGAGGGTTCCGCAGCGGCTGGTGGCTCAGCCCTCGCGGCCCACAATATGGGTTCACGCAGTATCAGTCGGAGAAGTTCTCGCCGTCAGCGCATTAGTGGGCGAACTTACGAAGCGATTTACACAATACAGAGTGGCCGTTTCAACTACGACGGATACAGGTCAGAAGTTGGCTCGAACGCGCTTCGGGGCAGAGAATGTCTTTTACTTCCCGCTCGACTTCGCCGTTGCCATCCGGCCGTACCTGCGATTGTTACAGCCCGAGCTCATTGTGATCGCGGAAACCGAGTTCTGGCCAAATTTCCTGCGCCTTGCCCATGCCAGCGGGGCGCGGATCGCCGTGGTGAACGCCCGCATTTCGGACCGTTCCTGGCCGGCTATTGGCGCATGCGGCGTATTGCTGAAAGGAGTCTTGCAGCAGGTGGATCTTTTTTTGACCCAGACTGGGGAAGACGCGCGGCGGCTTGAGGAAATTGGTGCGGCAGCAGAGCGCATCCACGTGACTGGCAACCTGAAATTCGATGTACCTGCCGCCGGCTGCTCCGTCAATCATCGCCAGCCTGCGCGCGGCGTTCCAACAATCCCACGCCACTCCGGTGATTGTTTGTGGAAGTACGGTCGATGGCGAAGAACCTCTGCTTCTACGGCTTTTGTGAATGTTCTAGCCAGTCATCCTCGTGCCGTGATGGTTCTGGCACCGCGCCACCCCGAGCGATTCGGCGAAGTGACTGAATTGCTCGAACCAACTTGGTATGCGATTCTGGCGCCGGTCCCTGTGGAGTGGCGACCCGGTTGTGGGTGGCGTCCTGCTGATCGATACGATCGGAGAACTCGCCGCCCTTTACGGTCTGGCCGACGTGGCGTTCGTTGGCGGCAGCCTCGTCCCACGCGGAGGACACAATATTATCGAGCCCGCGCTGCACGGCGTTCCTATTGTCGTGGGCAACCATACCGAGAATTTCCGCGACATCGTGAGCTTGTTTCAAAGTCGCGGCGCCGTGCGCGTCGTCGGTCCAGCCGAGCTTCCACTGGTGCTCATGGACCTTATTTCCAACCCAGCCGAACGCGCGGAACTGGGTCGGCGGGCAGCAGAAACTCTGCAGATCGCAAATGGGGGCAACACAGAGGACCTTGCAGGAATTGGAAAAGCTGCTGCTGCCTGCTGGTGATCGCGTGGGGCTGAGTCCAGTGACCCGCCCGGTCGATGGCAAAGCCGAATCGTAAGCAGAGGGAATGAGCTTCTTGTCCTCCATCTTCGGAGTTGGCGTGCGGGCACGCAACGCGCTTTACGACCGCGGCATCGCTCGTGCGCAAAAAGCTCGAAGGCGCGGTCGTAAGCGTTGGAAACCTGTCGGTTGGGGGATCAGGCAAAACGCCTTTCGTTCTGGTTCTCGGGGAATTGCTGAAGGCTCGCGGGCTGAAGTTTGACATACTCTCCCGTGGCTATGGCCGCCGAACACGAGGTGTAGCGCGGGTGGATCCGGGGGACCTACCTCGTGAGTTTGGCGATGAGCCGCTGCTCCTGGCCCGGCGCTTAGGAGTGCCGGTGATCGTGGGAGAGGATCGCTATGAGGCCGCACCTATTCGCAGAAAACAAGCTTCGGGCAGCAACTTCACCTGCTGGATGACGGCTTTCAGCATCGTGCCCTGGCACGTGATTTCGACATCGTATTGGTTACACCCGAAGACGCACGAGACCGCCTGCTTCCTGCAGGGCGCCTGCGCGAACCGCTTGCTTCCTTGTCCCGCGCCGACGCGGTTGTGCTGACCAGCGGTGCTTCTCCCGAGCTGTTCCCCTTGGATGGCAAACTGGTATGGCGGGTACGCCGGGGCATCTCGCCGACGAATGTTCCGGCTCGCCCGGTGGTTTTCTGCGGAATTGCGCGGCCGCAGAATTTCCTGCTGCAACTGCGCACGGCGGGAATTGAGCCCGTGGCGCGAAGCCTTTACCGTGACCACCACGCCTACACGCGAGCGCGACATCCGGGACCTGTTGGAGCTGCGCGAGAAGAGCGAGGCCGAGCGGCTTTGTCACCACCGAGAAAGATGCCATCAACCTGGGCGGATATCTCGACGCGCTGGAGCCGCTGGCCGTGATTCCGGTCAAGATGGAATTGGTGGACGCGGCTAACGCAGTCGATACCATGCTGAGCGATGATCGCCGAACGAACGCCGGAGTCGTGAGAAAATCGGTGCCTGAGCTCAGCGTGAACTGATGTCTAAATGACCAAACACCCCAAAGAGTCCGATCGGCTGAAGAAGATCGTTGAGTCATTCCCCAAGATTACCGTCACCGTAGTCGGCGACCTGGTGGCCGACGAATTCATATTCGGTGAAATCTCGCGCGTGTCGCGAGAGGCTCCGGTGCTGATTCTGAAACATCGTGAGCGAACCGTCGTGCCGGGCGGCGGCGCCAACGCGATCAACAATCTTGCCGACCTCGGCGTGAACGTACTCCCGGTGGGAGTGGTGGGCGACGACGAGCCCGGACGCCTGCTGCTCAAGGCGTTTCGCCACAAACACATTCCCGTCAGCGGCGTTCTCAAGGACAAGAGCTATACCACGGTGACCAAGACCCGCATCCTGGCGGGCATGACGCACACAGCGCGGCAGCAGGTGGTGCGCGTCGATCGCGAACCGGAGACCGAGCCCAGCCGTCATCTGAAACGCGAACTCGTACTGGCGGCGCGAGAGTACGCACGAGTTTCCGATGCGCTGCTCATCTCCGACTATGGCTATGGCGCGGCGAGTCCTGCGATCCTCAATGCGATCCGCGAACGCGGACGACTCGACCGCGTCCCCGTAGTTCTGGATTCGCGCTACCGCATGCTGCAGTATTCCGGCGTCGTCGCGGCTACTCCCAACGAGCCCGAAGTCGAAGAGGCGTTGGGCGTGCAGCATCGGCAACGACTGGTCACGGTTGTGTTCTGGCTGGTGAGCAGATAATGTGCGCGCATGAAACTGCAATCGCTGGTGATCACGCGTGGTCGCGATGGCATGGTGGCCTTCTCCGGCAAGACACAAGCCGGTGGACATCCCGATATTTGGATCCGATCAGGTCGCGGATGTGACCGGCGCGGGCGACACGGTGATTGCCACGTTCACTGCCGCTTTTGCGGCGGGAGCCAGCACCGAAGAAGCTGCACACCTGGCGAATTATGCGGGCGGACTCGTGGTGATGAAACGTGGCACGGCGACGGTTTCGCGGCAGGAACTACTCGATGCGCTGGAACAATCGCCACCAGCGACCAGGGCCCACTGAATGCGAGCAGAGAAAATCCTAAACCGCCAGGGACTGAAGCAGCGGCGTTGCCGAGTGGCGCCAGGCGGGCGACTCCATCACGCTGGCCAACGGCTGCTTTGATCTGCTGCACGTCGGCCACGTGCGCTATCTGCATGCTGCCAAGCAGCTGGGCGGCCGCTTGATCGTGGCCATCAATTCGGATGAATCCGTGCGTGCGCTCAAAGGGGAGGGTCGTCCGCTCATGCCCGCCGAAGAACGCGCGGAAATTCTCTCGGCACTGGCTGACGTGGACGCTGTCGTCATTTTCCCCGAGCGCGACGTGCGTGCACTGATCCGCGAAGTGCATCCCGATGTTCAAGCGAAGGGCACTGACTACACCGCCGACAGCGTGCCGGAACGGGATGTGGTCGCGGAGTGTGGCGGCCGGGTAGAAATCGTGGGTGACCCCAAGGATCACTCGGCCAGTGAGATCATCCGTTCGCGGATCGGTCCGCAGCACTCCTGAGCATGCAATCGCCGGTCACAGCTTCTTCGGAAAATGCTGTTTCCTTCATCCCAGAAGATTGTTGATCGTGCGCCTGGGCTCGATGGGCGACATTATTCACACGCTCCCCGCAGCCACCGCGCTGCGACGAGCGTTCCCCGACGTAACCCTGGGCTGGGTGGTTGAAGAGCGCTGGGCAGAGTTGTTGTGCACTTTGCCCGAGCCTCGTTCCGGGCCGCTTTCACCGCGAAGGCCTCTGGTCGATCGCGTCCACACCGTGAATACGAAGAAGTGGCGCAAGTCCTTGTTTTCTACCCAGACTTGGGAACAAATTGCTGCTGGGCTCAGCGAGCTTCGCGCTCAGCGATACGAAGTAGCAGTCGATTTTCAGGGCGCGGTCCGATCGGCACTGACAGCGCGTTGGTCCGGGGCCTCGGTGATATACGGAGTAGCGCAGCCGCGCGAAAATGTCGCCAGCATGTTCTATACGCGTCAGGTGATTGCCCGTGGCAGCCACGTTGTCGAGCAGAATCTGTCCTTAGCCGAAGCGGTAGCGCACCACCCATTGGAGATGCCGACGATAGAATTTCCGCATGACGAAGCGGTCGAAAAACAATGCGAAGACAAGTCGCCACAGGGCATCGGTGATTTCGCATTGCTCAATCCAGGCGCCGGTTGGGGTGCCAAGCAGTGGCCAGCGGAGCGCTACGGGGATGTGGCCAGGCGATTGGCGGAAGATGGCGTGAAGTCGCTGATCAATTTCGGCCCTGGCGAAGAGTTCCTGATGAGAGCGGTCGAGTCTGCCAGCGGGAGCAAGGCAAAAGGCGTTACCGGTTCACTCACTGAATTGATTGCGCTCACGCGCCGCGCGCGAATTTTCATCGGCGGCGATACCGGCCCGATGCATCTGGCTGCAGCTCTGGGAGTTCCCGTAGTTGCAATCTTCGGTCCGACCAATCCCGCGCGCAATGGGCCCTTTGGGACGCGCAGCATCGTCCTGCGCAGTCCCACCAGCAGTACCACCCACTCCCGCCGCGCCCAACCCGACCCGGGAATTCTGGAAATCAGCTCTGACGAAGTGTTTTCTGCCGCGGAGAAGCTACTAAGGGGTACCCGTGGCTAGAATTACCTGGACGAAAGTTGCGCGTCGTGTCCGGGTGCCTGTGGGCTTCGCGTTCACCGCGTTCTATTTATGGCTCGCAGCACCCACAGCGACTTCCATGCTCATCGGCTCCGCGCTCATCGTTCCCGGACTTGCGATTCGTGCACTAGCATCCGGATACGTGCGGAAAAATGAGCAGCTCACAACTACAGGACCTTACGCCTATACCCGCAACCCACTTTATCTTGGCTCTCTGATTCTGGCCATAGGCTTTGCCATCAGTGCACGAAACTGGTGGATTGGCGTAGGGCTGGTTTCGATTTTTCTGGCGATCTACGTCCCCGTGATTCGAGGGGAAGAGGTATTCCTGAGAGAACAGTTTCCAGAATTTTCCGAATACGCTCGCCAAGTCCCCCGGCTGTTGCCTCGGCTGAGTTCCTCTAGCAAGAGCCTTGGAACATTTACGTGGGACTTGTACTGGAAGCATCGCGAATACAATGCGACACTGGGTGCAGCGGCGCTGGTGGCGGCGTTGGTGGCGAAACGGCTGTGGCTTTACCGGTAACGGGAACCTGAGTATCACCTCCGGAATAGGCGTTGTGGGATTCGACAAATACTGGGATCGTTGACTTATTCATGCACATTTACCTAAAGCTCAATCTGGCGTGGTGTTTGCTTGCAGGGCTCTCGGCTTCTTTGTCGCAAAGCCAGACTACTCCTTCGGCGAAATCGAACCAGCCTCCGTTCCCAACCATAAGCGCAGCCCCTACGTCGCGGGTTGTTCCTCCGCCCCCGAACTATAAGTATCCGAATGGCCAGACCTATGTGTACAGCGTGGAATGGCATCTGTTCAATGCCGGAACAGCCACTGTGACGCTGGGACTCGACGGCGGCAAGGAGCACGTCACCGCGGTTGCGAACTCCGCCGGGGTGGTCAACGCGTTATACAAAGTACAAGATCGTTTTGAAGCGTTCTTCGACCCGGCTACGTTCTGCTCGCTACGGGTGTCGAGGAACACGGAAGAAGGATCTCACTCGCGCCAGACGGAATTACACTTCGACTACTCTCGCCACAAGAGTGTGCTCGATGAAAAGAACCTGAAGACTGGCGAACAGAAACACGTGGAAAACGACCTCCCCGCGTGCGTCACCGATGTGGTCAGCGGATTTTATTACCTGGCGTCTTTACCTTTGCAGTCCGGCAATAGCTACACGTTCCCAATTAACGACGGAAATAAAACGACCGAAGTCACAGCGCGGGTAGAAGCACGGGAACAGGTTAAAGTACCGGCCGGCACATTCCAGACCGTACGCGTCAAGGCAGAGGCGATTTCCGGCGCTTTGCAAGGTAAGGGCACGATTTGGTCGTGGTTCACCGATGACGCCAACCACACTCCGGTGCAGATGCGGTCAAAATTGGGATGGGGAACCTTGCTGTTCCGCTTGCAGCGGATCGAAAAACCATGACGGATTTCGCTGTTGAACTATTTCTGCGCCAGCAGCGCCTTGGCCCGATTGAGTTCTGGCCGGTTTGAATTCGATCCATCGCACATCTTCACTAGCCGGGCGTAGTACACGTTCGATTTTTCGCTTTTGCCTGCCATCTCCGACGCTCGCGCCGCGCCGTATAGGCCGTTGAAGCGATTGGGATTGAACTTCAAGTCTGCTTCATATTCCGCCAAGGCCTGTTCCGGACGGCTCAGATCAAGCATCATGTCGGCCAGCATTTCACGCGCGGGAATCGCCAAGGGCTCATCGCCTTCGGCCTCTTCCTTTTCCGCGATGGCGCGCAGTGTTTTGATGGCTTCGTCGTTGTTACCTTCGGCGTGAGCCACCCAAGCTAACGCTTCCTGTCGATCCTGCTCAACTGCTTCGGCAAAGCCCTTCTTATTATGTTTCAGCAAGGTGCTATGGATCGTCTCGATCTCGGCTACATCCTTACGCGCCTCGACTATATTGCCGGTGTGAGCTGCGCCTATTGCCCGAGCCCAGTAGGTAATCGAATTGTCTGCGGTTCCCGCCCCGGGAACCAGCGCCAAAGAAGCGGCATCGGTCCAGTGATGCATCTCGAGCGCATACCTCGCAGAAAAAGTTACCAGTGCCTCGGTACGCGGGTCGAAATCCATCCCGTACATATCATCCTTCTTCGCGGGCATGGCCTTCACTTCGTCGATCACTCGTTGTGCGTCGGCTTCCCGGCCAACTTGCAAGTAGGCGTAGACCAGAAAATCCATGGCATGGAACTGGTGGCCTTCCCCGCCCATATGCATGGCCGCAGTTTTGCGCGTGGCGGCAATGGATGCGAGGTTGGAATCGATATCGTCTTGCCACAAGCCCAAGCGGGCAAAGATGTGGGACGGCATATGCAGCGCATGGGGCGCCGCCGGGGCAATCATCGCGTAGCGTCGAGCGGCGGGCAGTCCAAGTGCGGCCAATTGCGGCTTGTCGTAGCTGTGAATCAAGTAATGCGCAACACCAGGATGATCAGGTTCGACCGCGAACAGCTTTTCCAGTATTGCAGCCGCCTGCTTTCGATTGGCAAAGGTTGTGTCGTTATCCGGCTCGGAAGCCAATAGCGATAGCGCATAGAAGGCCGCTGCCTCGCGGTCATCGGGATAATCCTGGTGGGTTGTTGCCATAGCCTGGGAGTAAGTGTTGGCGCGATCGTGATAGTCGCGTTTCTTGCCGCGATAAAACTCCTCCATGGCAGTAATATAATCACGCTCGCGATCGGTTTTGGGATGCAGCGATCGCGCACTCTTGACCTCAGCGTGACCTCGCTGGATGGTTGCCGCGTCCGGGTAGTTCCAGAGCTGATGCCAGATGCTCATGGCGATTCCCCAATGCGCCATCGCGCACCGCGGATCGTCTTTCGCTATCTGTTCGAATTCTTTCTCGGCTTCCTCATACCAGAACGAGTGCAGCAGCGCGACGCCGCGCTCGAAGCGTTTCTGCACCGTTGCCGCGCACGATACCGGGAAATGTACTGTACCCAATTGATCTGGGGTCAGATCTTCGTGGTGATGACCTTCATCGGCCATCGCCCCAAACGCACCGAGGACCATCACTGAGAGGACCACCGCAACTCGCTTCATCGAACACTCCGCTGAATAGGGAGTCTAGCCGCTGCGGGTGAGGAGGGTCAAACGGGTGCAACTGGCTATTACTGCAGGCGGAAGCGCTCGTTCATCAATCGCTGCAGGCGAGGTTTATAGAGGATATCGTAGGTGAATTCTTTGTCGGGGAACATCGCCAGCGCGGCACGCTTGGCGCCGGCTACAAGTTCGGAGGCTTCTTCCACGGTGAGGTTAGGGTCCTGGCCGATCACCGACATCACCATGCTGATCATGATTTGCAGGCGCCGGATATTTCGTGCCTCCTGCTCTCTTTCGCTCCCGCTTGCCGGTTGTCCACGCCGTTCCAAACTGCTCATGAGGCCCCCAGACACCACCGTCTGTCCGCTTAGATGTTCCTTGGCACCAGCGCGTTGCGCCCGGTCCGTAAGCTTATTGTCGCGGCACGGCGAGCGGAGCGCAATGGCTCATTGGTGTAGACCTTCGGTTACCTCAGATAAGTCACCGCATTCCAAAACGGTCGAGAGCTTCATTGACGAATGTGCTCCCAACACCGCGTTGGTCGAGTTCAGAATCAGAAACGCGCACCCCCTGGATACGCGCGGTTGATCGTCCAGGAGATCATCCTGATTGGAGGCAATCATGGCAGACTCTACCACCTCTGGAGAACAGCGTCCGAATCCGAATGAGAAACTGGTGCGCGTATTTGACACCGAACAGGAATCGGAAGCGATGGTCGTGCACGGATTGCTCGAATCGGCGGGCATTGACTCTGACCTGACTTCGCTCGACGCGCAGCAGGACATTCTCCCCGGCGTGGGTGGGACCGTGATTCTGGTGCGTGAGGAAGACGCCGCCAAGGCGCGGCGAATGATTGAGGAATACCGGCAAACACCGGACGAACTTGAGACGGCGGAATTTGCTATCAATGAAGAGCCGCCAAATGAGAGCTGACGGTCTTACCGTCGAGATAGAAAGTAACTGCTCCGTCCTTATCTGTTCGGTATATCAGAACGTGCGCTGCCGCTAACCGATCCAGAACTTCCCGCCTCGGAAGTCCATAAACATTGCGTGCACCCACTGATATGACCGCAAACCTGGGATGCACGGCGGTCAACAGTTCCGGAATCGTCGAGGTCAAGCTGCCATGGTGAGCCACTTTGAGAAGATCGGCCTGTGGGTTCTCCAGGGCGACCTGTTTTTCTGTTTTCTTCTCGGCGTCTCCCTCTAGCAACGCAGCCGTGTCCCCGTAGCTGATTTTCATAACCAAAGACTCGTCGTTCGGCCGGGAAGCGTGCGCCTCGGCATCCCGTGGCGGCGCCAGCACCGCGACCTCTGCGCCACCGATTTCCAGCTTGTCTCCTGCCTTGTGAAGAATGATGGGAATCTTCAGTGCCTTCGCTTCGTGCAAAAGGGTTTGCAACTCCAGACTTGGCGAATCCACTCCCAACCACAATTCGCGCGGATGAAAATTGGCCAAGACCGCCGCCATCCCTCCCATGTGGTCGGCGTGAGCGTGGGTAATCGCCACTATATCGAGCCGGTGAAACCCCCGCGACCATAGGTAGGGCGAGACTACGTCTTCCCCGATATCCAGCTCCGAGTGCATCCAGAACGGTATCCCGCCAGCATCCACCAAAATCGTGCGGCCCTGCGGCGAAACCAGCAAGATCGAATCGCCCTGGCCAACGTCAATGGCAGTGAGTTCGAGTACTCCGGACCGGAGCTGCGGATGCGGCGGAACGACGCAGATCCAGACGGCGCTGAGGGCTAACGCCGCCCATCCGGCTGCCACGAGCAACGGGCGGCGACGGCTCAGAACCATCGCCAGCACCAGCGCACCAGCGCTCAACAGAATGACAGCAAGTTGTGGCGTGGGCACGCGAGTGTCGGCGATCTGCAACGCACCCAGCCAGCGCACGGAGCCATTCATTGTTTGGAGCGCGGCTCCAGCAATCACTGCCGGAAACTTTGCCAGAGCGAGCCACGCATAGCTTGCGGTCACGGCCAGAATCGCGGCGACCATGATGATTTCGGTGAGGGGGACGGCCAGAATGTTCGCCAGCAGCGAGACCAGGGTTGCCCGATGAAAGTAGTAAGCCATCGGCAGTGCGAATCCCGCCTGTAGCACCGTGGAAATGACAAGAAACTCACCGCCTATAAGTAGCATCCGCAACGTACCTGAGAGCAGGATCAAAGGAATGCGTTTCCCGAAGAAGCGCTGCAGCCTTCCGGCGATCATCCTTAAGTCAAGCCGGAGCTGCGCCAACGGGGGAGATAGTGCGGCGTCGTAGCTTATGGAGTCCAGACTCCTCAAGGCGCCAGAGAGCGGCTGCGTTGTTCGCTGCAGAAGGGGCGCTCCGACTCCGGCGATGACCAGCACGCATAGGAAGCTAAGCTGGAAGCTGGCTCCCAGCAGCGCCGCAGGGTGGATTATCAATAGGGCTAGTGCTGCCGCCCCAATGGTATTCAGAATGGATTTTCGCCGATATAGCAGCCTTGCGCCCAAGTAGAGCGCGAGCATCAGCGTCGCCCGCCACACCGGTGCACCCACGTCGGTCAGCAGGGCGTACGCCACTGCCAGCAGAATTGTGATCGCACTGGCGATAACATCACTCACCCGCACCCGGCGCAGCAGCCAAAACGTTACGAAGGCGAGGACGGCGACTTTCAATCCAGAGATCACCAGCACGTGATACGTACCGGTACGTTGGAAGTCGGTGAGAGTTTCGCGTCCCAGAAACGAATTCTCGCCGATGAGCATGGCATCGAGCAGCGGGGCCTCGTCCGGCGTCCACAGGAAATGGATCCTCTCGATCAGGCTTCTACGGAGGCGCGTCCGCCAGAGCTCACAACGGTTACCGGCAAACCCCGGCAGGAATTCAACCGTCTCCGCCTTGGTGGACCCGAGCGCCACGATTCCGTTATCCGCAAGGTATCCCGTGTAATCGAACGCACCTGGATTTCGAAAATTGCGCGGTGGATAGAGCTTAGCGGAAAAGCGCAAGCGCTCTCCGTAGCGGAACAGGCGCATGGGGCCGGACTTAGATTCTTCGAATACACTCCTTGCCCCTTCATCGTTTGACTGCGTGCGGTAGAAGCTGACGCGAAGACCCGAGCGGATAGCTACGGTTTCGCTTCCGGTCCCGATTTGCTCCGTCTCCAGGTCTAACCTCTGTTGGGTATCGCCGGGACCCTTATCCCGCAAATTTCCTTCCTTGGTTACATGCGCAGTAATCACTACGTCGCGGCCGTCCGCGAATGTAAGAGCATCCGTGCTGTCATCATTTTCTGGAACACGCCCTTGCATCATCAGCGCTCCCGTCACAAAAAGGGTGGATAGACCAAGCGCAAAGGCCACCCTCGCACGGCGGCGTAGAAGATATATCCCTGATGCGGAGAAGGCGATGGCGGCAATCAGCCACCACAGCGGCGGCCGCCACACGTACAAGCTGGTAACAGTTCCGCCAGCATAAGCCAAGGCGGCCCAGAGCATGGGTTGTCGTGAGAGAGGCTTCTGAGGGTTAGCAGGGGGTGCACTCGACTGCGGATTCACCGACGCGCCTGCAGGACGGAATCAGGAGTTGGCGAAAAGGCTCGGATATTCGGCCTCAGTGACTTTCAGAAGGGAAGACCACCACATGCCCATTTCCATATTGCAACTTCCTACCGAGCAAGATGAAACACGCTCTCCAGATGGTAGGTCTGGGGGAACAGATCGATCAGGTACACCTGCTCGATGCGGTATCCGGCGCTGAGCAGGCCAGCCAGATCACGAGAGGCGGTCGCCGGATCGCAGGAGATGTAGGTCATGCGGTGCGCTCCCAATCCGACGAGGCTCTGGACCACTCTTTCCCCCAGACCGCTCCGTGGCGGGTCCACCACCACGAGATCGGGCCGCAGGAGACTGCCAGGGTTCCGCAAGAACTCGGCAGCGGTCGCCCGGACAGCCTTCACATTTGCTGGTGAATTGTGGACGAGGTCGGCATGGGAAGTCTGTGACGATTCAACAGCGATTACCTGTGCAAATCTTCGGCACAGAACTGTGGAAAAGAGTCCGA
This sequence comes from uncultured Acidobacteriota bacterium, assembly GCA_963820925.1. Classification (GTDB taxonomy): domain Bacteria; phylum Acidobacteriota; class Terriglobia; order Terriglobales; family Acidobacteriaceae; genus JABDBE01. Next base: position 218,777 of record CAWGBX010000006.1, on the reverse strand, counting down.
CGCCGGCGTAGATATCGAGCGCCGAGCCGCCCGAATACCCTTCGCTGGCGATCTTCACCAACCCATTGATTAAATGGCGGTTAACCTGAAAAAAGGATCCCGCACTGACGCGGTATGAGGCGTCGTCAGTTTGATAGGTGATTTCTCTGGCTCCAGACGCCGCCACTATTTTCGGGTTGACTTCCCAGGTAGCGCTGGATGACCCGGCCCTGTACACCACGATGCCGGTAATTTCTGACAGGACGCTCTGCACTGTGTCTGCCCATTCTCTAATGGGGGTACTCGGAGTCCCAGGTTGGCACCAAGCCTCGATCAAGGCTCGAGTGTCATCTTCGTTGGCAAAAAACTCAACCTCGTGAATTCCATCAGGCACCGTGCGTTCGCGCCCCATTTTCCAGAAGGCTGCGATGGCGCGATTAATCAAGGGTGAACTCACCGGGCAGTCCTCGACCGGAAGCAGTTCGTGCGAGTTGAATTTGTAGTAGCCGAGCGCGAACTCTGGAACCGTTCGCATTTTAAGCCGGGTACGGTTGCGGTAGTTCCAGGGAGGCGAAGGATGAATCGTTATCTTTGCTTCAAGTTCCAGCTTGGCAATTCGGCGAAGATTTTCCTTAAGGATTGCGGTCTTGATCTCCAATTGGTGCTCATAAGTCGCGTGTTGATACTGACAGCCGCCGCAGCGAAGAAAATAAGGACAGCGAGGGTCTATTCGCTGCGACGAAGCCTGCAGAATCGTCTGCGCCTGGCCTCGCGCGAAGCCACGCTTCTGTTCAAGCAGCAAGGCTTCAATTCTTTCGCCTTCAAGCACAAAGGGCAGAAACACAGCTTTGCCGGGGCCGCGCTCATCGGCAGGCAACCGCGCCAGGCCATCACCGCCATAAACGAGTTTGTCGATGGTGAGTTGCAAGCAAGGATTTTATGCTACCGAAGACGAAGAAGCAGAATGAATCGGCAGAGTGGCAATCGGCAGTCGGAGATTCCGCGGGAGCAGCTTCACATATAGAACAGACTCAACCTCGGCAATGCATATTTTTCCAGCAACTGTTTGTGTACGTACTGCTTGAGCAATTGCTCGATTTGCGCTGACGGCATTTTGCGGCGGTAAGGTGCCAGTTCCCGATCGGCCTCAGCGCGGACGGTGACGATCTGCTCGTCAGGAGTTGCAGCCAGCAGAACTGCAAACAGTTTTTCTTCCGCTACCGTGAGCCTGCGTTCAAGATCCTCCAATGGCGGCCTGGTTTTCGTGGCCTCCAGATCTGCAGCGATTTCGCGTAAAGTGTGGGCAGTCTCTCGAGCTAACCGAGTTGCATCAATCCCTCCAGCCTCGGGAAGCTTTGCGGCGTCGAGTTGATCCGCGTTGCCTCGAAGAAAAACAGAGATTTCGGAGGTCTCAAAACCGCTGGAGCGATGGCTCCGCGGATCCGGACCCTCCGCTCCCACGGCTGCCTCTTTCATCTCCTCCGCCGCCACCAGTACGGCCTGCGCACAGTACGCCAGGCTATTGACCTTCTGCGCCTTCGACGGCCGCTGCTCGTATTTATCAAACGCCGCATCGACACCGCGCAGCACGGCCTGTAGCGGAATGCCCGCGTCTTTCCAGGTTTCGATGAGCGCCCAATCGAGTGGAGACAGATGAATGCGTCCGCGGCGCCGCTGAAAATGTTCCTCGATTTCGGTGAAGTAGTTGAAATAGTTTTCCACGACAGCCTAACGGGGGCGTGGCTTGCTTCCGGAAGACTTGGACGGTGCAGCCTCACGAGCGGGCTTCGCTGTCACGTTGCGTTCCCAGATTATGCGCAGGCCTTCCAAGGTCAGAAACTCATCCACCTGCTTGATATGTTTCGAGCCCGTCCCGAATAGCGAAGCCAGGCCACCAGTCGCAATCACTTTGGTTTCGTTCCCTAATTCCTGAACCAGTAACTCCAGGATTCCGTCGACCAGGCCAAGATAGCCATAGTAGAGGCCGGACTGCAGGCTGCCTACAGTATTGCTGCCAATAACGCGAGCTGGCTTGCGGATATCCACACGAGTTAACCGCGCCGTGCGCTCGAACAACGCATCGGCGGAAATTCCAATGCCCGGGCAGATGACGCCGCCAATGTATTCTCCCTTCGGAGAGACGCAATCGAACGTGGTCGCCGTTCCGAAATCCACCACGACGCAAGGCCCGCCATATTTTTCGAATGCGGCAACCGAGTTCACAATGCGGTCGGCGCCCACCTCAGCCGGATTATCGTAGTGCACGGGCATGCCCGTCTTTACGCCGGGTTCGATGAACAGCGGTTTCGTGCTGAAGTACCTCTCGCAGACTTGCGCCAGGGTGGAGTCTAAAGGGGGCACGACGGATGAAATCACGATGCCGTGAATGCCCCTGGCTTCGAGGCTATCCATCGCGAACAGATTGCGGAACAGCACTCCATACTCGTCTACCGTTTGAGTCGCGACGGTTGCAACTCGCCAATTCGCTACCAGTCGTTCATAGTGTGGCGACTCAGCTGTCGCCTTGCTCGCCGCGAAGACGCCCAGCACCGTATTGGTGTTGCCGACATCGAGAACTAGAAGCATAGCTGTTGCTTGTGCGGTGCGGCTCTTGGCACCGGCATGAAGCGGCGCGGTTTATCCGGTGGCACCCTGCGAAGCTCGTCAGGATAGGGCGGGTCCTCGACCCACGCCTGGATTCCTCTCTCAGCGCGGTCTTACTGTGCCACTCAGCACCGTACGTACACCCTGTGCGGTGCGAACCTGCAGGAAGCCGCGTAAATCCAGACCATCCGTCATACCCTCGAGGTCGGGGTTCTCTTCGATATAGACGTGGTGCCCCCGAACCGACGCTGATCGTTCCTGAAAGCGACGGAGAATCGAATTGGTGGCATCTGGATTCTCCAGTAAAGCACGATATTCCCGGTCGAGCGCCTTTAGCAGAGCTGTGCATAGTTCCACGCGGGACCACTCGGTACCCGTGGCCAAACGCAGAGAAGTTGCTATTGTCTGCAAATCCGCGGGAAAGCTCGATTGATTTACGTTGATCCCGAGACCCACTACGATATACCGCACGCGCGTGACCTCGGCGTTCATCTCGGTCAGGATGCCGCAGACTTTCTTCCCCTCGATCAGAACGTCGTTGGGCCACTTCAGGTCGGGAAGCACTCGCGGATTGATCTCCTGAACCGCGGAGTGCACAGCCAGTCCAGCAGCGAGTGTGATTACGAGAACATCGGATGGCGGCAGCGCGGGACGCAAAAGCACGGAGCAATAAATTCCGGACGAGCGTTCAGAGTACCACTGGTTGGCTCCCCGGCCACGTCCAGCAGTCTGCTGTTCGGCCAGAAAAACGCTGCCCTCGGGAGCGCCAGCGGAACCTGCTTCCATGGCAGCCGTGTTGGTCGATCCAATCTTGTAAGAGTGATGAAGGTGCTTGCCAAAAAGTGTGCCCTGCAATTGTGGGGCGAGCACATCCGGGAGTAGCAGATCGGGCATCGACTTCAAACTATATCCGGTTGATGGATGCCCGGCAATATCGACTCCTAGATCGCGCAACTGCTGAACCAGACGCCAGACTTCCGAACGGCTGGTACCGATCTCCGCCGCAATCTTCGTTCCGCTGACAACGACCGTGGCGTGATCGATGAGAAGACACACAATGCGCCCCAGTCGGTCGTCGGTCTGCGCTCCCGCCCGCGGTGTCCGGGTTGGCCGTAGTTGCTTGATGCGGGAATTATGAGGGATGCGCCGCGAAACAGCAATCACAGCTGGCGTCAGCGAAATCCCCTCATTGCGCTGTCTCGGTGAACTTCGCCACCGGGTGACCAAGTCCAAACTGGCCCTCAGCGGTAACGTGGACGGTGCCGGAGTGTGAAGGCAACGTGAGCACCACAGGAGCGTTGCCGGAAGAGTCGGTAGTGACGAGGCGGCTCGACAGAGTACCCGCGTCCGTGGTGAACAGAACAGTGCCGCCAGAAGCGCTACCACCCGACTTTTTGGCTCGGAGTGTCACCGCCAGATTCAATTTGCCGCCTGGCGCTCCTTTCTGACGATCTCCGGTTTTGCTGAAGGTTGCCGGCGGATTCCCCACGACAATCCACCCGCTCTGGGTTTGGACGACGCCTGCATTGTCAGTGCTTGGGACCGTAAAGTGATAGAAGCCCGGAGCGCTCCCGGCAGTCACCGTGATGCTACCGTCCTGGCTGGGGGTGAGATTTGGCTGCGTGACCAAAAGCGTGATTCCACTGTCCGACCGCGGTGCGCCAAGAGTCACGGTGCCTGACCCGGAAACGATCTTTGGCTGAAGCACGGTTGTTCCGTGGGCTGGAACCATGATCGTGTCCGGATTCAGATCCCAATCAGCGCTCGGCTTCCCGGGCATGGAGCCGGTAACCACCAACAGCGTGGCGGTGTAAGGCGCGAATTTCCTGCTGGACGTCCATGTCTTCGTGGACGACGCCACAATCGTTGTCGGCGACTTAGGAGAAAGCGTGTAAGTGGTCACCCGCTTCGGCGTAAATCCAGCCACGGCAAATTGGGTTTGAACTGAGGCCTGCGGACTTTTGTTGATGACCATCAAAGTTAAGGTCTTTCCGCCTGGATCCAGTGCCGCGTAACTGCTGAACAGGTTCGGATTGCCATCATTGGTGGCCGAGACAGACATAGTTGCAAAGGAGTGATGCTGCCCGTCGTAGTTGCGGAAAAGCTTCAACGCCTGATAGTTGGGATTCACCGGATCAGGCGCCACCCAGCGAGACGCCAGATACATTCGCTCGCGCCCCAGAATGCCGTAGGCGTCAGCATCAGCTAGCGCGGTCGAGAAATCAGACTCGCCGGCGAATGCCGCACTCCACTCGGTGAAGCTTAAAGGAGTTCCCGGGTAGATCATGTTCACCAGCGCCCGCATGCGCGGGATGCGGAAAGGAATCCGTTTCTTCGGCTGGATAAAGGTGGCCCATTGTTGATTGATCGAGCCCGACTCGCTCATGTACTTCGGATCCCAGTAGTCCCGATAAATGCGCAACGTGAGCGCCTGCTTCTGGGCCTGCGTATAACCGGAAGTGTCCGGCCCATCTGGGTAAGCATGAATATCGAAAACATCCACCGACCTCGTTCCAGATAACTGATCCTGCCAAAAGACTTCGTTCAGCCACCACGGCAGAAAGTCCACACCGGCGTGCGCGCCTTTATCGTTATTGTTCGCGCCGTTCCAGTAGAACCACCAGCAGCAACTTACCGGGCCGAAGCGGATCGCATTTGCGTCCCAGCTTTTTAAGGCGCCAGCTTCGGCAAGGTAGGTATCGCGCATCTCCTCGTAGGCGGACGGATTGGGATGGACATCGCGATGTGTGCCGCTCCAGATATCGATCTCATTGTCCATGTTGTAGAAATGCGGAGCGCCGCCAAATGCCGCAGCCAGGGCCGACGCCCACTGGTCGCGGTAAACGGTTCCGGGCGGATCTCCGCTTTGCGGCGAGTCTTTTAGCTCGACATTGGCATCCGTAGGATCATTTCCCGTTATGTCCGTCTGGCAATCCGGCAGCACTCCATCCCCAGCATCGGAGTTGTAGGGATCGGCCGCACATTGTGGACCGTATTTGGCGACTGAAAAGCTCCAACCGGAACTCTTCGCCACCCAAGGCAGCATGACCATCGTCATGAGCGGATTGCTTCCGGCTGCTTTTACGTCCTGGATGTACTTCACCGAATCGCCGTCGCCAATCTCGGTGTAGCCAAAGTCCTCGAAATACCAATCGGCCGCCGCCTTGTTCGTAAAGGTCTTCCAGTTGTACCGCGAGGTCGCGTTGCCGCCCCAACGAACCACGGTGAGACCGCTGTCAGAAATCGTAGGCGAGTCCTTGGGATAGCTTCCCCCGTAAACGTAGGGACTGATGGTATGCCGGTCACCGAGAACGTCCACTAGGACGTTGACCGAGGTTGCGGGGAAATTTGTCGCGGTAGCGCGCTGAGAAGAAGTTCCGCTCTGGCCAGTCGCGCTGACTTCACCTGTAGCTGGCGAGGCAGCGTTGGTGTGCAACCCACTACCACTGCCTGAAGAGCTGTTCGCAAATAGCAGCGCGACCACGATTGCAGCGGCAATAGGCCGGATGTAGTGACGCATGGGGAGGGCCTCCGGTTTCCGAATACTCTATCGCTTGCCGGGCCCCGAGAGTTACTCGAAAGTGCAATCCCCGGTTCTTCGCGCGGACGTAAGGATTTTGGCCGAAAGGACAAAAGGGATAGCGTTCCAAGATCGCCATGGATGGAGTGCCGCAGCGGTGACCGGGCCTAAGCCGGGGCCAAGCGCATGCTCATATCCATTGCTTTCGCCGAGTGGGTCAGCGCCCCGACCGAGATGAAATTTACTCCCGTCTCAGCGTAAGCGCGAACATTTTCCAGCGTGATTCCGCCCGAGACCTCCAATGGAATTCGGCGTTCCACATGCGAGCAGCGGACGATTGCACGCTTCACATCCTCGACCGACATATTGTCCAGCAGAATGGCCTCGCCGCCGTGCTCCAGAGCTTGCTCCAACTCCTCCAAAGAGCGGACTTCGATCTCGATGATTTGCGCGCCGCGCCGATTCTTGTGAGCGCGCTCCAGAGCGGGCACAATGCCTCCCGCCAGTGCAATATGGTTATTCTTGATCAACACGCCGTCCGACAAATCGAGGCGATGGTTCTGTCCGCCTCCGCAGCGCACCGCATACTTATCGAGCGTGCGCAGCCCCGGCACGGTCTTACGCGTGTCCAGAATTCGCGCCTTGGTACCCGAAACCGCATCCACGAACTGACGGGTCAGGGTCGCAATCCCGCTCAAGCGCTGCATGAAATTCAGAATCACGCGCTCGCAGGAAAGGATCACGCGAGCGTTGTGGCGGATGACGGCAATCGACTGTCCGGTGTGCAGGCGAATGCCATCGAAAATCTCCGGATGAGTTGTAACTTCGTAGTGTGAAGTGACGGCGCCGTCCAGAGCAGCGTACACATCCAGGATGCGCGAAACACAGCCAATGCCCGCAAGAATGCAATCCTGCTTGGCGAGAATCGTGGCCGACGCTCGCTGATTCGGATCGATGCACGCATAGCTGGTCGCATCGCGCGTGGCATGATCTTCCATTAGCGCGTTTTCGATGACAGCGGTAATGCGTCGGCTATTCCAGTCCATGATGGCTCGTTGATGGAAGGCGGGCGTCCCGCCCGTCCCGGCATTATCTCAACTCGTTCAGCTTACTCTCCGTTTTCTCCCGCAAAATGGCCAATTCCTCTGCCCGCTTTCGAATCCCCTCCACAACCTTTGGCGGAGCCTTGGCCAGAAACTGCTCGTTATCCAATTGTCGCTGGCCGTTGGCGATCTCTTTCTCGATCTGACCGAGTTCTTTCGTCAGACGCTCCCGTTCCGCGGCGATATCGATCTTTCTCTCGTAAATAACATGCACGTCGAAACGGGCCGTGTGGCGCGCACCAGACAACTTCGCGAGCGAATTGTCGACAAACTCGATCTTCTCGATGCTGGCCAAGCGCTCCACCGAGCCTCGATTCTGCTCGATCAGTTTACGAATTTCTGATTCGGAGACAAAGACCTGCACCGGCACCCGTTGTTTCTGCTCAACCTTCAACTCCGCCCGCAAATTCCGCACGCTGACGATCAGGTCTTGCAGGATTGCCATCTCCGTCTCCGCAGCCAGGTCCAACTGCTTCTCATTGGCTTGCGGATACGCCGCCAGAGCGATTGATTTCAGCGGCGGATTGCCATCATAAATCGCGTGCCAGACTTCTTCAGTGATAAACGGCATCACCGGATGCAGCAGGCGCAGCGCAGCATCAAAAACGCCGAGCAGGTTAGCGCAAGCGATGCGAGCAGATTGCTGGTCGGCGCCGTCCAACAGCCGCGGCTTGATCAGCTCAATGTACCAGTCACAAAACTCACCCCAGAAAAAGTCATAAATCTGATTGGCGGCCTCGTGAAAGCGATACGTCTCCAGCGCGTCGTTCACGCCTTGGGTGACACGACTAAAACGCGAAAGGATCCATCGGTCTTCGAGAGTAACCGCATCAAACCCCGCCACACCACAGCTTGTGGAGGACTGGGTCTCAGACCCGGTCCCGGGTCTCAGACCCGGTCCCACACGGTCAATATTCATGAACATGAAGCGCGCGGCATTCCAAATCTTGTTAGCGAAATTGCGGTAGCCCTCGGTGCGGCCCTCGCTGAATGCAATGTCTGTGCCCGGCGCCGCCATCGCGGCCAGCGTGAAGCGCGTGGCATCGGTCCCAAAGCGCTGAATGATTTCAAGCGGATCAATCACGTTGCCCTTGGTCTTCGACATCTTCTGCCGCTCGGCATCGCGCACCAACGCGTGTATATAGACCTGCCGGAAGGGAACGCTGTCGTCTTTCTTGCTCCCCCAGCCACTGGCCTGCTTCACCCTTGGATCCTGCCGATGATCCGGCATGAAATGGCAGCCGAACATGATCATGCGGGCGACCCAGAAAAACAGAATTTCGTATGCCGTAATCAGCAGCGTGGTCGGATAGAAAACTTCGAGGTCCCGCGTCTTCTGCGGCCAGCCCAGCGTCGTGAACGGCAGCAAGCCCGACGAGAACCACGTATCGAGCACGTCGGTATCTTGTTTGAGTTCCGAGGCGCCGCACTTCGTGCACTTCCCCGGAGCCTCGCGCGCGACAATGATTTCGCCACACGAGCAATGCCAGGCCGGAATGCGGTGTCCCCACCACAGTTGCCGCGAGATGCACCAGTCATGGATGTTGTGCATCCAGTTCAGATAGATCTGCTTGTAGTTTTCCGGAACAATCGTGATCTCGCCCTGCTCCACAGCCTCGGTTGCGCGCTGGGCGAGGGGCGCGATCTTGATGAACCATTGCGTCGAAAGTCGCGGTTCAACCACCGTGTTGCAGCGGTCGCATTTTCCGATCGAGATCGTGTAATCCTTCTCAGCAACCAGGAAACCTTGCTGGCGCAGGTCCTCGAGCACACGCTTGCGCGCTTCGAAGCGGTCCAGTCCAGCGTATGGTCCTGCATTTTCGTTCATGTGGGCGTGTTCGTCGATCACCTCGATCTGTGGCAGGTTATGGCGAAGTCCCGCCTCGAAGTCATTGGGATCGTGCGCCGGGGTCACCTTCACCGCGCCGGTTCCGAATTCCGGCTGGGCCAGATTATCGGTGATGATCGGGATTTCGCGATTCATCAGCGGCAACAAAACTTTCTTCCCGTGCAGATGCTTGTAGCGCTTGTCTCCTGCGTTCACCGCAACCGCCGTATCGCCAAGCATGGTCTCGGGCCGTGTGGTCGCCACCGTGATGAACTCGTTTGTGCCGATTACCGGATAACGAATTTCGTACAGCTTGCCCGCAACCTCCTCGTGCTTGACTTCGAGATCGGAAATCGCGGTACCACAGCGCGGGCACCAGTTGACGATGTACTTGCCGCGATAGATCAATCCCTCTTCATACAAACGGACAAAGACTTCGCGAACCGCGCGCGAAAGGTTCTCGTCCATGGTGAAGTATTCGCGGTCCCAATCCACCGAGTCGCCGAGGCGCTTCATCTGGTCCAGAATGGCGCCGCCGTAATGCCGCTTCCACTCCCAGACTCTCTCGATGAAGGCCTCGCGCCCCATGTCGCGGCGCTTCTTGCCTTCACTCGCAAGCTGGCGCTCCACCATCATCTGGGTTGCAATGCCCGCATGATCGGTACCGGGGAGCCACAAGGTCAGGAAACCGCGCATGCGATGCCAGCGCACGATAATGTCCATCTGCGTGTGGTTGAGCATGTGTCCCATGTGCAACCGTCCGGTGACATTCGGAGGGGGCAGCAGGAGCGTGAACACCGGACGCGTCTCTTCAGCCGGAGGCGTGGGAACGGAAAAGAGTTTTTCCTTGACCCAGTAGTCGGCCCAACGCGTTTCAATCGCGCCCGGCTCGTACGCTTTAGGAAGATCGTGGGCCATGATTTCAAGGGAGCATTCAACAATCAGCATTCCGCATTCAGCCAAGACAAGTTGTCCTCTATTGCAGGTGCAAAGGAAAGGCTGTGTGCTGACGGCTGATTGCTAAACGCTGGCTCCTGAGTGCTGAAAGCTATTGATCTTTGATATTACAGGCGGCCGGAAAACGCGGTCAAACTCGCGGAGGGCATGTGTATACCGACGGCAAAAGTGACCCCCCTCCCCACTCTACGCAACCGATACGAATCGGGCTTCCCAGGGGGATTTCAAACTGGGGGTTCTGAGTGTAATGGCCTCCATGAGAAGGCCGGTCCGCGTCAAGTAGATTTTGGTGTGCCCTTCCTAAAATCTCCCTTTCCTTCCTGGCGGGAGGGTGTGCAGAGCGGCCCGGAGCGGTCAAGGGCGCGTTCTTTGCGGCGTAGCGAACCCTTGACGGCGAGGACCGATCTGTCACCATTCCGCTAGGAAGGAAAGGGAGCGGTCGCTCCGGATTGTTGGTCTTTCCTCCTTTCCTCAGTTCTTGCTTGGCGCCCAAGCCAACCCTGTCGCCACCCTTCCATCCGCACTCTTCGGTGAGCGATTGATTCGCTCGGTGCAAGTTGGGTGTTCTCGTTGCAGCCGGTGCTGCCACCTGTTTGTCGACCTCTCTCTCCCATCTCCAGCATGGAAGGGTGGGCCAGGCCATAGACGCAGTCACCGGAACTCGGCATTTGGGCGCGCTGCTTCCCACTCAATAAATCTGAACTATGCGGCTGCCGGCAGCACGACCGGTCGGCTGTTGCGCAGTGGTTCGTAAGCCTCTCCGCTCACCCACAAGCGATGCAGCAACACCGCCAGCTTTCGTGCGGTCGCGATCACCGCTCGTTTCTTACCATTCTTCCCGCCGCGCTCCGCCAGCTTCAAACCCCAGCGCCGCAGATCGCTGTCCGCTCCAAACGGCCCCAGAATGTGATGCGCACCCTGCACCAGCAGCGTTCGTAAATACGGATCGCCTTCCTTGTCATTTTGGGGCCTGCGGCCCGCGAAACCTTATGAAAATTATTCCGGGTAATATCGCAACAGCTTGGAGTGGCGAGGTCGAATCAGCAATGGATAAGTCGAGGCCGTTTCTTTGTCTGACCCGGAGCGTGCGTGATTGAGCGAATAATTGGGCGTCGTTGTCTTCCTCTGAAGGAGCAGCGACAGCCCGCGACCCTGGTTAATGTAAGTTGCGGCACGCTCTCCACTCCCGGCAGGAGGAAGCTCATGGCTTACAGAATAGCGGGAATTGACGTTCATAAAAGGATGTTGGCCGTGGTGGTGGCCGACGTCGAAGGCGAAGGCGAGTACCAATTTGAGCAACGGCGCTATGGTAGCAACCCCGCCCATCTGCGATTGCTGTCCGAATGGCTGATCGAACAGCAGGTCGAGGAAGTAGTGATGGAATCGACCGCGCAATATTGGAAACCGGTCTGGGAAGGGCTGGAACGGTACTGGAAGCCGAGCTGCCAGAAGCGGGAAGGGGCAGGCCCGATGTCCGGAGCGCTGCATCTGGCGCAGGCGCAGTCGAATCGCGGGCCGCGGGGGCGGAAGAAGGATTTTCCGGATGCGGAACGACTGGTGAAGCGGCTCGTGGCCCAAGAGCTGATCTTGAGCTTTGTGCCCGATACCGAACAGCGACTATGGCGAACAGTGATGCGCAGGAAGTATCAACTGACGCGCGACCGGGTACAGTTACAGAACCGACTGGAGAGTCTGCTGGAAGAGACCCATATTAAGTTGTCCAGTCTGGTCTCCGATCTGCTGGGTGCGAGTGCACGGCGTATGCTGAAGGCGCTCGCCGACGGGGAAACCAACCCCACGGCTCTGGCCGCTTTGGCCGATAAAAAGTTGCGCGCCACGCAGGCCCAGTTGTGCGATACGCTGGCCGCCTGCACGGAGCTCAACCCCGTTTACCGCCGGCTGCTGAAGATGGTCCTGGAGGAGTTGCAATTCCTCGAGCAGCAGATCGTCAAACTGGAGCAGGAAATGGCGAGTCTACTCAGCCAGCACCAGGAGGCAGTGCAGCGTCTGGCGGAAGTGCCCGGTCTGGGAGTGGATTCGGCGCAGCAAATTATTGCCGAAGTCGGCGCCACGGCAGCGACCTTTCCTTCGGACAAGCAGCTATCCTCATGGGTGGGAGCATGCCCCGGAGATGAAGAGAGCGCGGGTGTATCCAAGAGCCACCGCTCCCCAAAGGGCAACCGCCACATGCGACGCGTTCTCAATCAATGTGCCAACGCTGCGGTCAGGGTGAAAGGAAGCATCTTCGAGATCGTGTATCGCCGCCTCGTACCACGCATGGGACACAATCAGACCATCGGGGCGATTGCCCATCGGCTTTGTCGGCTGATCTGGATGATTTTGCACCAAGGGGTCCGCTACGAGGAACGGGGCCCGGCCGTGCACGAAAGGTCGAAGCGAGTACGCACTGCCAGAATGATCCGGCAGCTCCGAAACCTCGGCTACCGGGTCGAACCGCTGACTGTTCAAATCAATCCAGCATGAGGCCGGGGCGGGATTTTCGACCCTGCTGATGTGCAGTTGCGGCTCGCTCTGCCCCGAGTTCCGCCGCCCCGGCTGCAACCCCACATAGCAGCCCACGTCGCGGCTCTTGCGAAAACGTTGCGCATCTTCCAGCGTCAGTATGTAAGTGAGCGCGATCAGCGTTCCCACTCCCTTCACCTGTTCCAGCCGCGCCACTTGCGGATAACTGTCCCTGGCGATCTTCCCGATTTGTTGGTTGTATTCGTAAATCCGTTCGCTCAACGATTCGATGGCGGCCAGCAACGGTTCCAACGCCGCTTGCAGTTCCGGGCTTAGCTGGCGTGCTTTCTCGGCATTCAGGTTGCGCGGGCTGCAGCCGCGCAACCGCTCTCCGTAAGACTTCGTCAGTCCCGCGCCGTGTTGATCAACGACGTCCGCACCCGCACCAGTCCGGCACGCGCTCGGATCACCATCAGATGCGCTTGTGCCTGCGCACTTCGATGTTGCACCGGCGCCAGCAACTGCGGGTCGATCCGCGCCAACCGAGCCAGCGTCCGCGCGTCGAAGCGATCATCTTTCCGTCGACTCTCCCCGATCAAGCGCACGTTGCGCGCATGGGCCACGATTACTTCGTGTCCCAACTCGCTCAACAACCGGCTCACCCACGGCGAATGCATCCCCGTCTCCAGCGCGATCCGACTGCGCGGCATTCCCCCGAACACTTCTTTCATCGCTTTCGGAGTCGTGCCCAGCCTTTGTTCCAGAACTACTTCCCCCGCTTCATCCAACACGCAATACCAACTCGATCGATCCCCCAGGTCCAAACCGATCGTCAATTTCTGACCTCGAAAATTCCTGCTCTGCTTTGTCCCTGCAGTGCTAACCTTCTTCATTGCCGGTCTCCTTTATCTCTTGCGCTTCGAGCGCGTCGATAACTTGGGAGCGTACAGCATCCCGCCGGAGACCGGCTCTTCTCATCTCATCTGTTAACGACAGTTATCTTCAAATCTGCTGGGTTGGGCGTAGCTTTGGCGGAGATGAAAAACTCGACACGCAAACTCTTTCAGCTTGACCGCCGCCACTTTCCAGCCGAGAATTACTCGCCTCGACGGCGATGGAGTTCCCGGCGAACAGGAGCTGGAATGAAAATGCGACTGACCACCCAGCTACACAATTGCAATGATAGTAATCGCCCTGCGGCTCATGGGGGAACCCGCTCGTGCGCAAACCTTTTCCGTGCTGTACAACTTCGGAGCCAAGGCGACAGACCCGTTGCGTCCTTTTGGATTCATCGCCCAGGGGCGCGACGCTCAGCTCTACAGCACGACCGCTTCAGGCGGGTCAAATGGCTGGGGCACCATGTTCAAGATTACGCCCAGTGGAACACTGACTGTGCCATACGACTTCGTGTCCTCCACCCAAGGGTCGGCATTCACAGGACTGATGCTAGCTACGGATGGCGACTTCTATGGCGCAGCTGGCGAACGTTTTACTTCCGACCACGGAAACTTATTCAAAATAACACCCGCAGGGAAGTTGATCTTGCTATACCCGTTTACAGGCGGCACCGACGGGGCTGGACCCTCAGGACCCCCAATCCAGGGCAGAGACGGAAACTTCTATGGCGTGACAGTTGCAGGAGGCGCTCACAACGAGGGTACGGTTTATAAGATGACACGTACTGGAAAGCTCACGACGCTTTCTCCAACCGGGGGCATCTCCCTTGTTCAGGGCACTGACGGTAACTTCTATGGCATTGGGTTTTCGACCGTGTTCAAAGTCACGCCAAGGGGAGAACTCACCGTTCTCTATACTTTCGATGGAAAGCATGGCGCTCAGCCTACAAGTCCTTTTGTGCAGGGAAGCGATGGTAGCTTGTATGGGACAACATTTGCTGGCGGCAGTAGCAACGCTGGTGTAGTTTTTAAGGTCACGATGGCTGGCAAGTTTACTGTTCTCCATGACATCAACGGGACGGCTGATGGATCTGAACCTTCCGGTCTGATACAGGCGACCGACGGTAACTTTTACGGCGTCAACCTCAGCGGCGGAGCAGCCAACCATGGCACCATCTTCAGGATCAGCCCAAAAGCCCGTATCCTTACACCGTCATTTACAACTTCGACGGCGTTACGGCGCGGTCTCCAGGGACAATCGTTCAGCACACGAATGGAATACTCTACGGAGATACGGGCTTAGGCGGTGAAATCAACATTTGCGATCAGGGTTGCGGCGTCTTCTATAGCTTGAACTTAGGGCTGAAACCGTTTGTCAATCTCGTTTCTACCTCCGGCAAGGTTGGGAAGACCGTTGAAATCCTCGGCCAGGGATTCAAGGAGACAACCGCCGTTTCGTTCAACGGAACCGCAGCAAACTTCTCAGTCAAATCGGACACTTACCTGACGACGATCGTTCCTAATGGAGCAACCACTGGTTTTGTGACTGCAACGACGCCCAAGGGCAAGCTGAAAAGCAACAAGAAATTCAGAGTAATCTAGATCAAACGCCTCAAGGGTGGTCCGTCTGCCGGGGCTGGTCTTCAATGTGGCAGGTTGCTGTCGTAAAATCCCCATTACACTCATTTGACTTGCCGGGGCACTATTTGTACGCCATTTGTGACTTTTAGCCCTGAAGCCAACGAACAAAATCATCGTAAGACCTGCGCCTTACCGCTCTTCCGCGAAGCAATTTCCGAACAAAAAATCGTGTGAATCCGCTTTCGCGGGCGCATTTCTTAATGCCAATTTTCGTTATGTCGCTCTTCACTTCTTCAGTAGCAACAACGTTTTCTCCTCTCCCGTATTCGGTGGTCTTGAACTCTAAGACGCTGATACGGGCAGCTTCAGGTTGTTGGATTGGGTGGGCAATACACGCGAACAAACACATTTTCACCTGAGGATTACTACGGCTTGATTGACCCTGAAACTGCTGATTTATCTGAATACATGGATAAGTACCTTCAGAGCTATTTCGACGACATGGCCAGTGCTTACGACAACGAATGAAAACTCCATGTTGTTGAATACAAATGTTCCGAGCGGATTTGACCGCAAGAACTTCATTCGAAACTTACTTCGCGATATCCCTGTGAAACGTAATGCCTATGCTGAATTTGAGCGCTGGCGTCAGAGCTACAAATCACAAATCGGTGTCAAATCATAAGCCGTAGTCGTTTTAATTGCCTGTCTTGATCGAGCTTTGAAGTGTTGATGAGTGTAATCACGATGTCGCTTGTGTAGGAACGACCATTGCTGATCGCCCCCTGCACAGATCCGCACGAGCGCTCATTAGCGCATGCGGCTCTTATCGCAGATCAATAACGGCCAAGCGTGCTGCTTGTCCGCACGCTCGCCCACCCGTGGGACACGCGCTATCCCGCTGTATGTCGGGTTACGTGTCGACGTGGAAGGGTGTTTTCTTTGATCAGCAGCCTTCCCTCCTCACTCTCCGCCGACGAGCCTGCCGTCTTTGTTCGAATGATTCATCAGTACTATGCCGCTGTCCGACTCCTCGCAGACGTACATGCGGGCCGTGTGTCCTAAGCCTTCTCGCGCCGTCCTGCGACTCGACTTCTTGCCGCAGGCGTCTTCGAGGGATTCTGCTGCTCGTGCATCCAGTTTCTGGCGTGTCTGCGGTCTTCCACTATCGCCGGACCGCACAAGAGCTCGCGCTATCTCGCTCAAATAACTCCTCAAACAGCTTCGATTCCTGAAACCGTCCGTGCCGGTTTTTCGAAAACGTCGAGTGATGCGGAATCTCCTGATCGAAGCCCAGACCGGTGAACCAGCGCCACGCCAGGTGCATGCGCAACTCCTCCACCAGTTTCCGCTCGCTGGTGATGCCGTATAAATAGCCGATCAGAAGAATGCGCAGCAGAAGCTCGGGATCAATCGAGGGACGACCGGTCTCGCTGTAACTCCCTTTCAGCTTCTCGCGGACGAAGGCAAAGCTGACGTGCTTTTCGATGAGCCGCAGCAGGTGGCTTTCGGGAACCTGATCTTCCAGGCGGAAGTAGTAAAACAACGCTTCAGAACGGTCGTGTCGCCCCATCATGATCAGCACACCTCCGAGAGTGGCGCTCACAGCATGGCAAGCATTCCTCCTTCTTATTACCATGCTTCTGCCGCCATTCCGATCGCTAATCACAGTGACTTTTTCAACACCCACACGATGTTTCAACAGTTAGGATTTCAAATTGGTTTCCGGCCACTCGGTACTGAAATCCCGAGCAGCCGGAGAAGCCAGCTACGGCGTGATTTCAAACACCGAACCAAATGTCTTGCTGCCGTCCCCGTAGGTTGTGCCGTAAAGATTTCCGGCCCCGTCGAGGATTAGGTCGGCTTGAGGGTTAGCTCCCGGTTTGTCGAGGAATGAAAAGAGAACTCGGTACCTCCACCCGCCACCTGGCTGCGCGGCAAGCTCGTAAACAATGCCATATCCGGAGCTGCCGCCAGATGCCGTTGTCCCATAGAGATTCCCTACCGTGTCGAGCACCAATCCGGAAACAGGATAGTAGCCGTCTACTACTCCACCCTTAAAGCGGTGGAGCATCCTCTCGCGCCAGTTGCCATACGAACCACGAGTGAGTTGGAATACCGTTCCGCAGCCACTCTTAGTTTCGCAGCCGCTGTTAGGCGTGCCACCTCCGGTTGTTGTGCCGTAAAGATTACCCATGGTGTCCAAGATTACGCCAGCCTGTGGGTAGGCGCCGTCCGAATAATTCTGATTCGAAAAGCCGAAGATATCACTGTAAGTCCAGCCTCCGTTCGAGTTTCTCTTCATCTGGAATACAGTGCCCGCACCCCAGCCCTCCTGGGGAGCCTTCGTAGTTCCGTACAGATTTCCTGCCGCATCGGAGATCAGGCCATAGGGAAAGTGTGGATTTGTTTGGCTGAAATCGTGAAGCACACTCTCGGTCCAGCTCCCATCGCCATTGGGCATGAGCTCGAAAAGCACGCCGCAAAAACATCCCCAGCCTCCTGATACGGTCGTGCCGTAAAGGTTCCCGGCAGAGTCAAAGAGTAGGCTAGCCGTGGGATGCGCGCCGCCCCATTCGTTAAAATCGTAAAGAACACTCTCTGTCCAGCTCCCATCAGTATTGGGAGCCAGCATAAAGACAACCCCAAATTCGTCGACAGTGCCGCCGTTCGATGCTGTTCCATAGAGGTTACCGGAGGCGTCGAAGATCAGGCCACCGACGGGGTTCGCGCCGTCTATGCAGTTCGTTTGACTACAAAAACTGTAAAGCACGCTCTCAGTCCAGTCGCCCTGTGAGCCGGGGGTTAGCTTAAAGACTGTGCCCCCTTTGTGAGCGCCGCCGTATTGGGTGGTGCCATACAGGTTACCGACGGGATCTGAAATTAAGCCAGCGGCAGGTCCACTTCCGTCCTTGCCGCCCTTGAACTTGTACAGCGTTTTGTACTTGCTTTGCGCCCAGGCGACAGGCGCCAACATTAGAATTACGATAGTGGCGATCATCAGAGCCGTGCTCGCGGCTCCTAAGAATTTCTTATACTTCATGGCGTCCTCCTAAAGTTGTCCTCCCGCCACATCTCGTGGCTGGTCAGGATTCGCTACTGGTTTGGGTTTCGCGGCGGCCCGGAGAGCGCTGTTGGAGTGCGAGACTAGGTCGGGGGAAATCCGATATTCCGAGCTGCCTTTGATTCGGTCTTGCGCGGCCCGCTTGCGTATGAGGCAAACCCGGAGTCTCGAATCCAAGTTATGATGGTTCGGATTCGCGTGCCGTGACGGGCATCACCGTTCTATGTGATAGCGTTGCGAACACTAATGGGACTCAACTGACGAAAACAGGCCTTAGCACAAGTTTGCGCCGTCTGTTCGCCCCCAAAGCGCAGTGGTGTGCTGCGGCGGAGGGGTTTTGAGGTCGCGGTAGGGACGACCATTGCTGATCGCCCCCCGCACAGATCCGCACGAGCGCTCATTAGCGCATGCGGCTCTTATCGCAGATGAATAACGGCCAAGCGTGCTGCTTGTCCGCACACTCGCCCACCCGTGGGACACGCGCTATCCCGCTCTATGTCGGGTACGTGTCGAGTGGGAGGGTGTTCTCTTTGATCAGCAGCCTTCCCTCCTCACTCTCCGCCGACGAGCCTGCCGTCTTTGTTCGAATGATTCATCGGTACTATGCCGCTGTCCGACTCCTCGCAGACGTACATGCGGGCCGTGTGGCCTAAGCCTTCTCCCGCCGTCCTGCGACTCACTTTTGCCGCAGGCGTCTGCGAGGTCTCCCGGTTCTCGTGCATGAAGTTTCTAGGCGTGTCTGGGGTCTTCGACTACGCCGGACCGAACAAGAGCTCGCGCTATCGCGCCTGTTCATGTTGCCTTCCGCGCATTACAAAGACGTCGGCGTCCGGATTGCATCTTTTCGGAGCTGAATACCCACCCCACCTATCCTCTATCTACGCTTCACTGTGTCCCTCGCGGTAGCAGCGCAAGACTCGAGGCCGAGCGGATCGCTACTCCTTTCTCGTAAGGCTCTTTCATCCTCTACTTCATGCCGGTTCAGCCCGGCGCACCGTAATCGCGATTTTTCGCCAGTTATCCAAGGGTTTGTGATCCAAACAGTTTGCGGCGCACCATTGCGGGAACCATTGCTTGACAGCCGTTCCCGGCGGGTGTAGAACCGCCGGGTACTCGGGTTCCTTTCTTTTTTCGTTTCGGAAGGCAGACATGCCGTCTCCGCGCATGCTCTTGGGATACTCGTCAGGCCGCACAGCCCGTACACGCTCGTCTTTTGCTCCCCGCCGAGAGTGTTCGTTCTTCAAGTTCGTTTCACCAGCGTGGCGAAGATGGAGGATAAATTCCATGCGACAGGAGAAATTTTGGTTCACGGTGAGCGGGATTCTGGTGGTGCTCGCAATGGCTCTGATGCTGCCGACGGGGGCCGTGGCAGCGAGCAAGTACAAGGTGCTCCGTAGTTTCACGGGTAAGAACGGACTTTATCCTTTTGGCGACCTGATCTTCGACGGGGCCGGGAATCTCTATGGCACGACCGAAGAAGGTGGCGTTCACAAATTTGGCACAGCCTTCAAGCTAATACCGCACGCGAACGGCAAGTGGACAGAGCGCGTGTTGCATAGCTTTGTAGATCTACCGGCTGCCGGCGGCCTGATCTTGGATGCTTCCGGCAACCTTTATGGCCAGGTCGAGGATGGGGTCTTCAAACTGGCGCCCAATGAGGATGGAACGTGGACGGAAAGCCTGATCGCAAGCATGAGGCTTAACTATGCGAATGACCTCATCTCGGACGCCGCAGGAGACATTTACGGCGAAGAACAGCTCGGCGGTAACTTTGGTTATGGGAAGATTTTCGAGCTGACGCCGAACTCGGATGGAACCTGGACAGAGAATGATCTTTATAGCTTCGACGGAAGCGACGGAAAGACTCCCACGGGTGGTCTTATTTTCGACGCGGCCGGAAACCTCTACGGCGCGGCCGTCACTGGCGGAGGTCCTCCCAATTGGGGCCTGATTTTCAAGCTCACGCCGAACTTGGACGGAAGCTGGACGGAAAGTGTGCTATACACGTTTACCGGCGGCAAAGACGGGGCAGTCCCTAGCAGGCTGATATTGGATCTGGCGGGAAACCTCTACGGAACGACTTTTTCCGGGGGTAATTTCAATTGCGGCCGTTCTGGTTGTGGGGTGGTGTTCAAGCTGGATACGAGTGGTAAGGAGAGCGTGCTCCATGCGTTCGCGGGCCATCCAGCAGCCGAACCCTACGTCTGCGGTCTGATCTTCGACGGGGCCGGGAATCTCTACGGCACGGCCGAGGGCGGTGGCGCTCAAAACGGAGGCGCGGTCTTCAAGCTGACGCCGAGTTCTGACGGAAGTTGGGCGTTCAGTGTGCTCCACACCTTCCAGGGCAACCCCGCTCTGCATCCGAGAGGTGGGCTGGTCATCGATAAAGCAGGTAATCTCTACGGTACGTCCCACGATTGCGGTAGCGGCACAGGCTGTTACGGCGTCGTCTTTGAGATTACCCCGTAGCTTCGCTTCTCGGCCGCTAGGGGCGAGCGGAGCCAAGTAACTTAGTCCCACTTTCCTTCACGCGTTGTTCAGGATGCGCAGCGAGCACTTCGTTTGTTCCTTACCGGCAAATCTCATACCTGTTGTTATCAGGCCATTTCGCTCATTGAGGGGTTTTGAGCGTTATGGGGATTTATCAATACTCACCGAGTGCTAGCTCCGAAGTGCCCCTAAACTGATAAATGTTGCGACTTGCGCAACACCGGCGATTGCTAGCAGCGTCCAAGTGCTCCTGGGCCCGGCGAGCACCGGGGTGATTCCAAAGCTGCTTATCGAAAGGGAGCGCGTTAACCCACACGAATCTCAGAACGGAGGGAAGGATCGTGATATCCAATGATATTCATAGCATGGGGAGCTGGGAAGCGTGGCGTGTCGATACCGTTATTTCATCAGCCGAAGCGAAAGAACGGCTCTTAGCGCAATCTCAAGCGAGAGCGGAGACTTGCTGAACCTGCCTGCGGCGGTTTACTAAGTAGCTGGCTCGACGCCAGCCCGAATTCATTGGCGTAGTCACGAATCGACACATAAGGCAGTCGCAGTACGGAGAATTTGATGATTGTGTGAGCGATCTGGCCGCAGACGTCCGAGTTATGTGTGGCTTCGTCCGTGTACGTGCGCGTGAAGGAAACTTCAGTGGCGTCCGGCATCGACGCAAATTCTGGGGGCCCATACTGCAAATCACTGAGCCCGGCACCGGTAAATGCAACCGTATCTGAGAAGACGAGACCGTTGCAAGGTCCCTGCTTCTGAAAGCCCAGAAATTTCCCCACCGGGTCTCCGATCACTCCCAGCACGCCAGTGACCACAGCCGCAATATCCCCAAGGCTGGCAGCCCCCACCACCCCGGAAACAATCGCGTCGAGGATCTTGACTTCGATCTGTGACTGTTGCGAAAGATCCAGTTCATCGTCACTCGTATTCATCCCGGAATACACCACGGAGATACCGTCGCCAAGCGCAATCTCCATCGGACCGATGATCCAATGCCACGAAATGCCGTCGCGGGTCGTCGGTTCCACGAGGCCTGCAGCCGTAACCTTGGCACCGGCCGCCAAGTCAGGAAACATCCCGGCTCCTCGACCGCGCTCCTCTTGGTTGACGAAGATTGAAAATGTGACGATGTCATTGTCTGGGATCTTACCCCGCGGATTCTCGACATCTATTTCGTCCAACCTGAACGCATAGAATGGCCTTCCTGCACCCATGTCGCTACCTCATACCGTCACTGCAACGCAACGAGGACCGGAATCAAGCCGACCCCTGAAGGAACCGGTTGTAGAGCCTTTCCGATGACGCTTCCGAAAGCAAGAAGCGGATCGATCGCCTTCATGGCGTGGCCGGGTGTTTCGGAAGTGGTAAGCAGGTCACCTACTTCGACGGGGCCATAGGACGCGTCCACTTTACAGTAGACCTTGCCTATCAGCGCGATCGGAAGCCGGTCTGTTTTCGAACTGCGATCACCCAGGACAATGCCTGGCCGGAGATTGGCCGCTCCCGAGATGACGCCGGCGACTCGTTTGTCGTAAGGACGATCACTCGCCCGCAATCGCCCGTCCGAGTGAGCGACCATCACAGTTCCGGGCTCTTCTGTTGAGTCTTCAACATCGAAGTGCTCCGCACAATCCCCTGCGTTCACCAGGCGAATGTCGCCCGTCACCTCTACATCGCCCGAGAATAGCGCGGCCAGGTTGCCCCCTTTTGCGGATATCCCGACGCCACCGGCGTTGTCATTGGTTGCCGAAACCGCTGCAATACTTGCAGCATGGCTGATGGCGAGCACTCCACTGCCTAGCTGGCTCTCACCGTGTACTCCGGGACCAGAGCCTTCCGACTGTCCTCGGACAGCAGCAGCGTTCGCGCTGTCCGATATTGTCCAGCCGAAGACGGCCTCGCCAGTGTCGCTTTCGCCGCGAATCCCGTTCCCGCCCGCCATGTGCCGCCCATACGATGCTGGCTTGGCCGGGTCGTTAGAAAAGCCTTGTATATATGTGTCTGCCACCGGTGGTCCCGGCGGCCAAAAAGGGGGTTTAGGCATGACGCCTCCTCGCTGCTTCTTCAGCGTTGTTTTGCCAGCGCGCTGACCAGTTCGTTGGTCAGGCACTTCTCACTAACTGGGATTTCCATTTTGGCTCACATCTTTTGGGGGAGTGTACACCAAGCCGGCTGCTTGGACAACCCTGTCTACTCGTCAGCATACTGCAATCGTGTGTCCCGGCTTTATGGACAAATACCGCGCGGGCGCTCTCAAAGTTTCGCTCTTGCCACGTTCCGGAGCTTCAGTAACGATCTCGGTTGCACGCGCTCTCCCCGCCGTGCCCGCAAAATGGTGTGCCTGCTCAGGCCGGTTTCTTTTCCCAGCGTATCGAGAGAAATCTGCTGCAAACGCTGTTGCACGCGGTGCCTGAATTCTGCTCATACCGCACAAGTGAAGGCAACAGCGTACTTATATCCTCGGCCTGCTCCCACCCACGCTCGGTTTCCTTGCCGATCAAATGAAATCCAGAAGCCTCAACCGGATAACGCCCTAGCAAGCCGTAGCTGTCAGCCTTGCAAGGCCCGCCATCGGGCGCGAGGCTTTTGTGTTCAGGATGGCGATGAAACTGAAAAAAGACCATTTCGAAGGTCTGTGCCAACGTCAACGCCGGGAGCAGGTTCAGGGTGTGGGTCGTTCCATCATGGATATTAATGTAAGACATGTCTTCCCAGAGGGAAGAGCCTTTCTCGAAAGGTCGGAGCAGCGTGGTCCTGGTTCACCAGCAATTCTCAAGGTTCATGCGGCTCGAATGCCGTACTTACTCAATAATCCCTTTCCCGTTTGCTTCAACAAGGCATCAAGTTCATTGGCCGTCACTGATGACATCATTCTTACTTGGTCTTGTTTGGCGAGCAAAATACGCCCCTTATTCGTTTCTGGTATCTCGGGAAGAAATACCACGCAGTTTCCGTCTTTGTCCTGCTCCACGATGTACCCTGGCTGCCAGTATTCCTGCCATCTGATCAACGCGCTCGTGTAGGGAAGGATCTTGATCTCGTTTTGTAGTTTCTCTTCGGCCATCTTCTTGTAGGTGTCATAGCCGGGAAGAAATTTTGACAACCCTCTCTCTAACCCTCGGCTCAACGCACTCATAAAGCTAAAACGCACCAGCAAACCGGTCACGATCCAGATAGCGATCAACAGAAGCCCTGAGAACACGGTGGTACCGCCGACACCCAAAATCGATTTCACGCCAAACATCCCGGAAATTCTGGTCCCCACGGAGGCGAGGGATGTGTATGCCTTCGTAATGACGACGAACATTACATACACCGGGAACAGGGCAAAAAAACCGGAGATGGCTACGTCACGGAGGTGAGCGAGAAAAGTCTTCATGCGTTTGTCCTTCGAGTGGCGACCGAGTCGTCCATGGCATGCACCGCCATGCCCAGTTGATGACGTTACGCCCGACCACCCAGACGCTGCAGAGGTATTAACGGATGGAAACGCAAATAACGTTCATGAAAAAGGGGGCGCCGATTCGCCCCCCTCTAGATCAGGCTGACTTCTGAAGTTTGTGAGCTTTTCGGTTGTTCGTAACTCGATTCTGGTTAGGCTGCGAGCTTCTGGCCCAGAAACTCCTTCGCCTTTGTCGCCTCAGCATCCCATTTTGTGAGTTGCTCAGGCGTCAGGAAGCTGACCAGGCGCTGCCGAATCGTCGCCCGGTTGTCCGCCACTCTCTTGATCAGATCCTCCTTTGTGACGCCGGGGTTCTGTTGCTTGTATTCCTGCAGTTTCTCGGAGGCCTCTGTCAGAAAGCCGTGTAGCTTCTGCTTCTGGTCTTCTGAGAGATTCAGGTCGGTTGCAAACCTCTTCAGTTCGCCTGCGACCATCTCGCGTTGTTCCGGAGTAATAGGCATAATCCGCTCCTTTGCCATAAGGCTGGAATCGCGTTGAGGGTTTCGCATCGGGATGAATCTTCTTGAGAACTCATCCAGATCCGGTCATCGGTTTGTGAAATCGCAGCCAGGTCACGACATACGGACCGCTGCCTGAGTGTCCGAAGTGGGAGGCCAAGTCTACAACCTGCGCGGCCGGGAGAAACCTGCCACTTTTGCTAGTTTGTAACAAAAAATCTTCAGCCAAGACTGTTCGAGGTTGAGCATTGACGGGACGAGGTGTACATTTTCAGCCGAGCCCGTTTAATGCGGACTCAAGGAGGCTCGCTATGGGATTTCTCGCATGGATTGTGGTCGGACTGATCGCTGGTTGGCTTGCTGGCCAGGTGATGAAGGGTGGCGGCTACGGCGTAGTCGTCGACATCATTCTCGGAATTCTCGGTGGCCTGCTAGGCGGTTGGATCTTCGGGCTTTTGGGAATCTGGCCAGGCGGCGGAATGATAGGCTCCATCGTTGTGGCATTTATTGGCGCTGTGATTCTGGTCTGGATCACCCGCTTGCTGAAAAAAGCCTGAAGAATCACACCCTCTCTTCACGGGCGGTGGCCCTGCCATTCCAGGCGCGACTCTAGATCTCGTATAACTGTTGGGTGCCCCATCCTTTTCCGCGTTCTTTGCGGAAAGGGTGGGAGGCGAGAATGCCACAAGCACAAGCCTCAAGAATTCCAGGCCTACCACATCGCCAAGTTTATTTTCTAGATTTCGCGCAGAAGAGAGCGTTTCTGGAGGAAGCTACGCAGGGTGTCGCTGAGGTGTTAACTGAGCACAAGTCTAAGGTTTTATTGGGGTGATGCGGGTCGAGAAACTACTTGTTCTTCTCTTTGCCCATCTTCCTCGCGATCTCTGCCATCAATTTAGGCTTTAGGTCAGCCAGGACACTATCGACGATGTTCGCGATGTCGCTGGTTTCCTCACCCGTGGTCGAAGCGTCCGGCTGAGACTCCGGCTGTGCTTCACTACTATTCTCCTTGAGCTCCGCGACCGTGTCGGCGATCTGTGAGCTGAGTTGCGAGCCGATAACAGATTCCCTTATCTGCTTCCAGTTCGCCCAGGCCGCCGCAAGTTCCGATTCACCCTGGCGTCCGTTGGACTCGGGGGCGGGAGGAACGTTTTCTGAAGACTCCATCGCCGGGCGCGGCGGTGACACAGTCTCCGCAGCCGTCGTCACTTCGGCTGTGCTCGAGTTGGCCGAGGCTGCGGCCGCGTAAGCTGCAGTCTCTTTCGCCTCGGAGAAAGCTCTGTCGCTGACCGCATCTACGATCGGAGAAGGGGCGACTACGCTCGGTTCAGCCTCCGGCGCCACTGAGTTCGCGCTGCTCTCGTACTCGTTCGGATCTTGTGGCCTCGATTCAGAGCTATCGGAGTTTGACAATGATTCGGCCGGAGGGGGAACAGTGTCTGAGTTGGTCGCCGGAGATTCCGCAACCGGCAAAGAGGTATAGGACTCAGCGGGCAAACTCGTGAAACTCATCCGCGCCGCGTCAGCCGCGGCGAATGCCGCGTAAGCCTTTTCCATCTCCTGTTCGAGGACAAGCGTCGCTTCATCCTCCATGACCGCGACCGATTCAGCAATCCACCTGGGACCGTTGAACTCCTGGGTCGTACCCGCGACTGCCATGGTCACAGGAACTTGCTCCCTCGACGCAAGGCCTCGTTGGTCGACATCTCTGTCTGTAGTGGCGGCGTCTCCGTGACCGTTCGCAGGCGCGAGCGAGGCTAATGCTGCCGTGACCTCGTCGTCGGCCATCTTCCGAGTGTCTTTGGCCGTCTCCTGGAACGCAGCCTCGGCGGTCGGCTGTGCGACAATCGCTGCAGGCGGCGGTGTCGTTTCGGCGGGAACGTAGCCCGCGGATACAGGTTCGGCGGTCGTGGCTCCTTCTGCCACTGAGAATTCCGCTTGTGCCACCGCCGAAGTGTTATCCGTAACGGCGGATTCCGTGGCAAGGGGCTCTTGGGGTGGCGTTTCCAACTGATCGTGGAAGGGCGTGAGGCTTGACTCGTTGCCCGGGGCACTGAACGCGGCCGCAGCCGCCTTAATGGCTGCAATCTCCTCAGCCGTGACGTCCAAAGGCATAGAAGACAGCAGGGCCTCTTCGAGTCCTGATTTCATCTCCGCGGGCTTGGGCTCTTCAGCTTTAACTGCCTCGCGAAAACTCGCGACCGCATCGGATGTTTCCTCTGGCGCAGATTCACGATGCTTGGAGTGGGGAGGAGGAATCGACAAGCGATTCTTCCATCCCGTCTCACTGTCGCCGAATTCCTTCGATGGATTAATCTCCTCGACCCCAGCCAGTGCCTTGGCGAACCGGCTCTGCCTGGAAGGTTGACTCTGCGGAACGATCTTGTCTTCCAGCTTGGTAAGCGCGGTGAGAAGTTCGCTGGCTTCAAACGGTTTGACGATGAAAGCATCTGCACGTACGCGGCGCGCCTCTTCCGCTTTGAAGGGCTCCAGTTTGCCCACCGTGAGCAACACTGGGATGCGCGCGGTTTCCGGCGCTTCGCGAAGGCGCTGGCACACCTCCAGCCCCCCGTAGCCGGGCATGTAGACATCGAGCACGATGAGATCGGGCTTCGATTCGGCGATTCTTTTGAGCGCCGCTGA
Organism: uncultured Acidobacteriota bacterium; assembly: GCA_963820925.1. Taxonomy (GTDB): domain Bacteria; phylum Acidobacteriota; class Terriglobia; order Terriglobales; family Acidobacteriaceae; genus JABDBE01. The sequence continues at coordinate 191,740 of CAWGBX010000006.1, read as the reverse complement.
CCCGTTATTCACCGTAGTGACGTCGTAGCCGGCGTCGCTAAGGATTCTCCGGCCCATGTTCTGGGCTGTCACACTGTCATCGGCGAGCAGTATTTTCCGCGCCAAGCGATGTCCTTTAACTGAAAGGGGAGATAGCGCGAAGTTAAATTGTCCCGGACTCTAAGTCAATGAGGATACGAGATTAAACAGGTTACGACGGGCCAGTAACTACTGGCGTACGCCGAGCCCCCGCCCAGCTCAATTGGCGACCTTGACCGAAGCCACGCCTTCAGAACGGGACTACTTTATGAATACCCTTCTTTTTCTTATGCTTGCTGGAGGCGGTCGTGTCAGCGTCGTCGGCCTCATCGGTAGCAGACGATGCGGAGGCGTCCGTGCTTTTGCCGGTAGCCCCGGCTGCCGGAGTGGCAGTGCCGCTTGCCGGCGGCGCGGCGGCTCCACCCTGGATCTCATTCACCTGCTGGGGCGGAGGTAAAGGCTGGCTACTATCGTCGCTGACGTTAGGCTTTAATTCGTTTGGATCTGCGGGCGCTACGTTCGGCTTCAACTCGTTCGGATCAGGCTGCGCGGTCGCAGCGGATGCGGGAGGGTCGGCCGGTGCTGAAGTATTTGGCGCCGCAGCCGGATCCGTCGTAGCTGGAGTATCCGAACGGGGAGCGGGTTGATCCGGGCCTGGTGCGCCCTTTACGGTTTCAATGGAAACAGAGTGACTATCGGACGCACCTCCAGTTCCCATCGCGGCCCGGGTTGCCGCCTGCATCACCTGGGTTGCGCTCATCGACGGAGGATCGACCAGCGTAGGCTCGCCAACTTTCGTCGCCTCGGCCACGTTTGGATGTTTCTCGAAGGTCCCCATGACTTTCGAGAGCTTACTGGGCTCGTGCCGGCTGGCTTCTTCTGCCTTGTTTTCCGCGACGGCTGCCTTGGTGGGTCTCGGCACAGGCTGGTGTAAGGCGATCAGCCGAGCCTTCGCATCGTCGGCCCGATCCATCATCGGATACCGGGTAAGAATGCGGTCGTAGGCTTGCGCTGCGCCCTTCGTAAAATCCGCGATCATGCGCGACTTGGCGGCTTCGTTCAACGGGCGGGCTCGCATCACGGCGATCTCGGCCTCGTAGGATTGCCCCAGCAAATACAGAGCCTCATCCGCTTTGCTGTACAGCGGATACTTGTCGACCAGAGACTCCAGCCGTGCGATGGCCGCCGGATAAGACTGACGCATGTAGTAGAAATGTCCCACGCTAAACTCCCGCGAGGCGAGCACTTCCTGTACCTGTAGCAGACGCTCCTTGGCTTCCGGTACCAGCTTGCTGTCGGGATACTGCATGATGAGTTGCCGGTATTCTTCTTCGGCACGCAAGGCATGCGTGGGATCCCGGTCCGCCTTCTCCATCTGCTGATAATGAATATTGGCGAGCTTCAGCTGCGCTTCAGCTGCTTCCGGCATGTTGGGGAAAAAGGTCTCAAAATCCTTGTACTCGATTTCCGCCTGGGCCAGCGAGGCTGAACCACCCTCGGCGTACCAGGAATCGGCGACGGCCAGCTTGGCGCGCGCAATGTATTCCGAATCTGGATAGGTATTGATCAGCGTCTGCAGCTGCAGCCGCGCCACGTCGTAGCGGTTGTGTTTCAGCGCATCCATGGCGCGGTCGAACAAGACTTTGTCGGGCTGCTTCGAATCGACATTCGCGATCGGGTTGCTGACCTTCTTGTTCGTGCAGGCGACGGTGACGACGAGCACACCCAAAAGAAGGACCACTCGGAATACGACGTGACATAGAAACCCTCAAAAACAGAACTGTAGTGCCAAGACTTATTTGGGCCGGGCCTTCGACCCGACCTGCCGCTGCGGCAGTGGTCCAGAAGCCTACACCTTTTGCAATGTAGCTTCGGTTGCCGCCTTCAGCAGTTTCGCTGCATTCTTGCTTGGATCGCCTTCGCCGAACACCGCGTTGCCCGCAACTAAAATTTCGGCCCCCGCCCGCACCACGTCGGCCACAGTATCGAGGGCAACGCCGCCATCGACCTCAATTCGATAGCCAAGTCCCCGCTCCCGGCGTAACTCGGCCAGCTTGCGAATCTTATGCACCGCTCCTGGAATGAACTTCTGCCCTCCGAACCCAGGATTCACCGACATCACCAAAACATAATCAACGATATCCAACACCTCGCTCAAAGTTTCTACGGGTGTAGCGGGGTTGATGACGACACCGGCTCTTGCCCCGTGGCCACGGATCAGATGCAGGGTTCGGTTCAGGTGCCTGCAGGCCTCCTGATGCACCGAAATCCAGTCAGCTCCGGCCTCCGCGAACTCCGGAATAAACTGATCCGGATTTTCGATCATCAGGTGGCAATCCAGCGGTCGATCGGTAGTTTTGCGCAACGATCTCACCACAGGCGGCCCCAAGGTGAGGTTCGGCACGAAATGTCCGTCCATCACATCCACATGGATCACGCTGCCGCCACCCTCGACCGCAGCCTGGATCTGCGCCGCCAGATGGGCAAAGTCCGCCGACAAAATCGAGGGTGCTAGCTCGATCAACTGGCCTCCAGACATGAAGATACTTAGCAAAATTCTAACACGCTGGCAGCATGCCAAACGCGCACTTCTCAAGGGCCCGGTTCGAGGACTAATTTCTGCACCCGCCAGTTCAGTATCTCAGCCACGTAAAGCTCGTTTTCGGACGGACAAGCAATTTCGTGAATCCATCCGAACTGCCCCGGCTGCTTGCCCGACTTCCCGAATACGCCCAGGACTTTTCCATCCAGTGAAAGCTTGTAGATTCGCCCCGGGTAACCATCGGAACTGAACAGCACTTGATGCGGAGAAGGTGTGATGCAGATTGCCCACGGCGCCCCCGGTGCTCTCGACCCGGTCGTCTGCTCACGCTTGTTCCCAATCGCCGGGTGGGCATCAGGATCGACCGGCACATCGATGGTGATCTGGCGCAGGAACTTCCCCTCTCCATCGAACACCTGAATTCGCCGGTTGCCGCGATCCGCGACGTAAACCCTTCCCTCGGCATCGACCGCAAGGCTGTGAGGGGTATCGAACTGCCCCGGTCCGCTGCCGGGTTCACCCCAGGACTTGAGCCAGTTGCCATCCTTGTCGATCTTGGCGATACGCGAGTTGATATAACCGTCGCTGATGTAAGTGTTACCTAGCTTGTCCCACGCCACGTCCGTCACCTGCCGGAACATCCCGTCTTCCGGAGGCAGTGGCGGGTTGGGTTCCTTCAACGGACCGGTGCCGTCATCGGAAGCTTCTTGCTTCCGGCCGAACACCATCGCCACACGCCCTTCCGGATTGAACTTGATCACCATGTCCGAGCCCTTGTCCGTCACCCAGATGTTGTCTTCTGGGTCGACCTTCACCGTGTGCGCAAACGACCAGGCGTATAAGTTGTGGCCAATCTCACGCATGAACTTACCGTTGGCATCAAACTCGAGCAGTTGTGCGGCACTCGCTCCGTAGGCGGGGCCTGTCGAGTTTCCCCGCGAGAAAACGAAGATGTGTCCCTTGGAATTGAGTGCCACCCCCGCAACCTCTCCGAAGTACAAGTCGGGTGGAAGTCTTAGAAAGTCCGGAACCGGGTGGTAGCGTATCTCGGGCACTGTGGCCTGTTGGGCATGAAGAGAACCCACCAGGAACAGAGCAAGAATGACGTGTCTCATGGAGGCCTCCGATATCGCAGAGTTTTGGAACACACTATAATTTATTGAACGCGAAGCACGGGCTCATTTTCTACAAGCGCGTCAGCCACTATCACAATCCGGTACAATTATTGGTTTGGTTCTGTGCGGGCGGAGATTACTGCTCGCTAACGACCGATCTCCTATGGCCATGAGAGTTCGCAAAGCTGTCTTCCCCGCCGCCGGACTGGGCACGCGCTTTCTGCCCGCTACCAAAGCCCAGCCTAAAGAAATGCTGCCGCTGGTGGACAAGCCCATCATTCAGTACGGCGTGGAAGAAGCGCTCGCCTCGGGCTGCGATCAGATCATCATCATCACCGGTCGCGGCAAGCAGGCCATCGAAGATCACTTCGACGTCAGTTACGAACTGGAAAAAATGCTCGAGGAGCGCAAAAAGACCGATTTGCTCAAGATCGTCCGCGCCATCTCCGACATGATCCACGTCTCCTACGTCCGCCAGAAAGAAGCGCTCGGCCTGGGCCATGCCGTACTCATGGCGCGTGAACTGGTCGGCAACGAGCCCTTCGCAGTGCTGCTTGCCGATGACATCATCGACGCTAATCCTCCCTGCCTGAAGCAGATGATTAACGTGTTTAACGAGACCCAATGCTCGGTAATTGCCACCCAGATCGTCGAAGGCAGAGCGATTTCTGCCTATGGAGTGCTGGACGTTAAGCCCGCGGATACCCGATTCGACGGCAGACTTTTCGAAATCCGCAACATGGTAGAGAAACCGAAACCGGAAGAAGCTCCCTCGGACCTGGCCGTGATCGGCCGCTACGTCCTGACCCCAACGGTTTTTGAAACTCTGGCAGAAACCAAGGCCGGCGTCGGCGGCGAACTTCAACTCACCGACGGCATGCGCGCCCTGCTCAAGAAAGAGAAAATGTATGGCTACGTATTCGAGGGCAAGCGCCACGACGCGGGCGACAAAATGGGCTTCCTCAAAGCCACAATCGAGTTCGCCCTAAAACGCCCCGATCTCGGCGGCCCACTGCGGGAGTACTTGAAAAGTCTGAAGCTGTAATCCTCCACCTGCATTAGAAATGTATCTCCGGCGGCTCCGGTTCAGCCACGCCATCAGCCCGCGGGTCCGACGCGCCCGAATTCAGGCCGCTCTTCGCGTTGTGCATCACCGCCTGTCCGCGACCCATTCGCTTGGTGTACTCCTTGCGCACGGTGAGGTTGTGTCCTTTGTCGCTTAGTCCCTGCAAGACCTCGGGCTTGACCCGCGACTCGATCAGAATGTCACAGCTTATCGTACTGTCGGGCACGGTGAAGCGCGGCGCTTCGAGCGCAGCCTGTATGTTCATTCCATAATCGACAAGATTCGAGACAAACTGCGCGTGGGCCAGAGGCTGGTTTTCACCACCCATGATGCCAAAGCCGATGTGCACGTCGCCGCGTTCCATGAAAGCGGGAATGATGGTGTGAAACGGCCGCTTGCGCGGCTGCAGCACGTTCGGATGTCCGGGATCGAGCACGAACAACGCTCCCCGGTTCTGCAGCGCAAAACCCATCCCGCTGACGACCATGCCAGAACCGAAATTAGAGTAGTTGCTTTGGATCAAGGACGCGATGTTGCCGTCTTTGTCGACGGCCGCCAGATACACGGTGTCGCTCTTGGCCGGATTCCCCGGTCCGGCATTGCAGTTGGCTTTGTTAGGGTTGATGAGAGCGGCACGCTGCGCAGCGTATTCCTTCGACAATAGGCCCTGCACCGGGACTTTCGCGAACCTGGGATCGGCGTTGTAACGATAGAGGTCGGCATAGGCCAGCTTCATAGCCTCGATCTTTTTGTGCAGCTCCACCGTACCCTGCGGTCCAGCGGCGTTAGGCTGGAACGTGCTCATGATGTTCAGCATCTCGAGCGCCGCCATACCCTGACCGTTGGGGGGAAGTTCGTAAATCTTCCAACCGCGATAGTCGACGGAAATGGGCTCAACCCATTCCGCGGAAAACTCGGCCAGATCGCTCAACTGCATGGTTCCGCCGGCCGACGACGAAGTACTTATGATGGCTTGTGCGATCTCGCCCTTATAAAATGCGTCGCGCCCTTGCTCCGCAACCAGCCGCAAGGCCTTGGCTAAATCAGGGTTGGAAAACGTGGCGCCCACCGCCGGAGCCTTGCCGCCGGGCAGAAAAACTCTCCGCGCCTCGCTGGTCTTTTGCAGCTTGGATTCATCCTCCAACCAGTAGGCATGGATGATCTCGGGTACGGCATAACCGTGCTCGGCGTAGTAGATTGCCGGAGCAAAGAGATCCTTCCAAGGCAAACGCCCGAAGCGGCGATGGGACTGGCTCCATCCTTCAACGGCCCCGGGAACTGTGACCGCGTGGATCCCGTCTTCCGGCATCGACGTGATGCCGTGTTTCGCCAGAAGCTCGACGGAAAGTCCGCGTGGAGCCCAACCGCTGGAGTTCAAGCCATAGAGTTTGCCGGTCTTCGCCTCCCAATAAATGAGAAACAAGTCACCGCCGATCCCGTTATTCATCGGCTCGGTAACGCCCAGCACTGCATTGGCAGCGATGGCCGCATCCATCGCGTTACCGCCTTTAGCCAGGATTTGCGCCCCCGCCTGCGAAGCCAGGTAATGACTGGTGGCCACGATGCCACGGTCCGTCATCACTACCGAGCGGCCGTAAGAACGGTCTTGACTGGAAGAGTCCATAATCAACGTCAACAGCAGGAAGATAAGCAGAAGAGTCGGACGCAGCACGCGCACCTCAGTTCAAACGCTTACGATTTGAAGCTGTCATCCTGAACGAAGCGAAGGATTTCTGTATTTGTTTGCAGCACGCATCTTTAGACTTCACCCACAAGCGCTGCGCCGGAGTTATGCCGTGAGGCTGTTGGATCATGCTTGGGTGCCAAGCGTGATCTTGAGTTTTCGCGACTTCTCTTCCACGCTGTTGGCCAGCGTTTCCTTGAGACCATCGAGTTTCCTGGCCAGGGATTCACTCGAAAGCCCCAGGATTTGCACGGCCAGAATTCCCGCGTTGGTCGCCCCGGGTTTCCCGATGGCGACGGTTGCGACGGGGATGCCGGCGGGCATCTGCACCGTCGCCAGCAGAGAGTCCATCCCGTTCAGCGGCGTGGACGGAATGGGAACGCCAATCACCGGCAAAGTGGTATGCGCGGCAATCACTCCGGCCAGATGCGCCGCGCCTCCAGCTCCCGCAATGATCACCCGGATTCCGCGGCCCGCAGCCTTACGTGCATAATCCGCCGTTCGATCCGGAGACCGGTGCGCCGAGGTTACATCAATCTCATACGCAACCCCGAAATCCTCGAGCGCCTTTGCCGCCTCGCGCATGATGTCGAAGTCGGAATCGCTCCCCATCACAATCGAAACCAGTGCCTTGCTCATAAATTCCCTTTAGTTCAAAGCGGTCATCCAGAAATTTGCAGCCGTCACCAATCTAGAGAATCCCGTCCATAAAAGCCGCGATCGAAGTCTTACGCACGCGAGAGATAAACACCCTCCGCCGTATCCACGCGGATCTTCTCGCCCTCGTTGATGAAGGGCGGCACCTGCACGACCAGTCCAGTTTCCGTTTTCGCCGCTTTGGTCACGCTGGAAGCGGTGGCGCTCTTGAGTCCCGGTTCGGTTTCCACCACGGTCAATTCGACGGTCTGCGGTAGTTCGATCCCTACCGCCTTACCGTCGAAGAATTCTACCTTGATCTGCAAATTGGGAATAAGGTAGTCCACCGCGTCGCCCAAAATCTCTCTGGACAGGTGGGTCTGCTCGTAGTTGGTTGTATCCATGAAGTAGTAGCTGTCGCCGTCGGCGTACAGGAACTCCATCTCCTGCTCATCCACCGTGATCTTCTCGATGGGATCAGGCGAGCGAAAGCGGTGCTCGAACATGGCGCCAGTCCGCAGATTGCGCAGTTTTGCCTGGATGAACGCGCGAAGATTGCCGGGCGTGCGGTGCTCCACGCTGAAAACCGAGTGCAGATCGTTGTTGTGTTTAATGATCATGCCGGGACGAAGCTGGGTGGCCGGAATAGACATTACAGAATGAATCTCCTTTGATTGCGGGTAGCCGGCGGGCGCGGGCGGTCCACATTTTCCGCCGGACACGAGGCTCAAAGTGCTTATTTTACAGGACTTGAGTCAATATGGGAAATCGCGGGCAGGTTAAGAGTTACGAATCTGCGTTGATCGTCGCGCCAGGCAGCTAGAATGGTGTTTGGCGAATCCAAGATGCCAGGTTATTCAAGACGAGAGAGGATCTTTTATGCGTGTAGGAAAATATGAGTCTTCTGAAGGAAACACCGCCGGAACCGCGATCACTTTCCTGCTGATCGGTTTGGGAGCAGGAACGCTGATTGGGCTTCTGTTTGCGCCGAAGTCGGGCAGGCAAATGCGAAAAGAGCTGAGCCGCAGATATCAGGATGCCCGTGAAACCTTGGACGATTGGAAAGACGACGCGAAAGAAGTTGCCGAGGATGCCCTGGAACGCGGCCAGGAAATCGCCGATGAATTGCGCGACCGGGTGGCCCCGCTAGCTGCAGCCATGAAGCGCCGGTGAAAAAGTTTTCTGGAGCCGTAGCTCAGGTTTGGCTGCGGGAGCGGGATATCTAACCGAAGATCGCTGAGAAGAACCCCTTGATTTTGGCGAACGCGCCGTGGCGTGCTGGCTTGGCCTGAGCTTGAGGCGGAGGCAGAACCTCAGTCTCGAAAGACGCCGGACGCGGTAAATCACGAACTGGCAGAAGCGCGGCTTCGCGAGTTGGAGCTGGCTTCGGCACAGGACGATTGTCCGCAGGCACATCGGCCGCACGAAAGACGAACGGTGCTTCCACCTGCACATGCACATCGTTGGGCTTTGACGGCGGCAGGGCAGCCGTCTCCGGTGGAAGGCCGCCCGGCATCGCGGACTTCATCGGGTCTCCAGGCTGAGCCAAGCGCATGGATGAAGGCGGCTTCGTATCGGAAACCTCTGGCGCTGGCGCGGCCGATGCGCGCATCACGGGGATTTCGGGCGGAGGGCAGCCACAACTGGCAGGCACGGCGCCATCCACCAGATTCAGGCGGCCGGAGTGAAAGACAATCTGCTCCGTGGGCTTGACCTGATAATTCCCCTCTCCCAGGAGTTCGGAAACGATGACGGAAGCTGTGTTCCCGGGCAAGGCGCGAACGCACGTATTGCCTCGGGAGTCGGCGCTGACGGCATAATGGAACTCACCCGGACCAGCCAGCAAGATGCGGAAATCGGGCGTCAGAATCGAATCTGCCGAAGCATCCAGCTTGTAATGCGCTTCGAGTGCTCCGGTGTTCATCCCCAGCATCAGGGCCTGTCCTTGCTGTGACGAAGTAACCGACACCGTCGTCCCCGGGCAGACCAGCACTTCGCCGCCTCGTTGCAAGCGCAGGACCGAGGTGGCAGAGCCTGCAGTCACCGAAGATCCCGGGGTTGCGTGGCTGCCTGCCAGAACAATTGCACCCGAAGATCCCGGGCCCAGGGGAACGGCGACGGGCTGAATTCCTTGCGTAAACGCCGGGACAGAAGGAGGCTTCGCCGTCACTTCACCGGCGGAGGAGTGCAAGCGAACCATCAAGCGATTGCCGGCTGCGTCCCAAGTGTGTCCGACCGGCTTGAGCAGATCTACGACCACGCGGGCGACCGGGGGAGCGTTCTGATATTGATTGACTCGCACCCGGCGAATCTCCTGGCTGGGAGACTCGATCCGATTGTTGTTTCCGGACAAAAGCGCATTCGGCAAATCGGCATTCGGAAGATCAATGACTAAGCGCGGTGGGTTTTCCAGCGTGCTGATGGCCGGAACAAGCGGGCGGCTCGACAGGATTTCCACCGCTGGTCCAGGCAGTACCCGCACGCTACGGACGACAACCGGACCGTCGCTGGTTGCCAGTAATTTTGGCGACGACTGGGCCCCGCCCGAGGCAATCAGCAATCCTGTGACTAGTGAAAGCGCAACGAGCGCGCTCCGAACGCATGGCTGGAACTTCATCGCAGAATAGGGTACTTAATCCAACGATACCACTGGCCCGCGATAGAGAGAAGTCTCCGGGAAAACACCAAAGTCATCAGGATGAACAGGCTGCGAAAAAACTCCCATTTTGGGTGGCGCAGTACTTCCAGCGCTGCAATAACCCTCCTCGAATAAATAAGGGGTTTTAACCCCTGAGGGGCGGGAATGCAGGGTCTAATCGACTCTTCAACAGCCTGCTCAAGAGACTGCGGCGGGACGTGGGGATTGCACTCGAGTTCACGGTTCGGAAAGGAATTCGTATTCGTCAATGACTGCGGCAACCGCGACTCTGCCTTCGTCGCCGCCTTCGTCCACGCGTACGACTTTGCCTTTGCATCGTACCCGAATGCTTTCGGTTAAAGTGATTTCCGGCGGAAGAGTAAGAGTAAATTCAATGTTCGACCCGGCGGCAATCGCCGAGTCCACAAAAAAGCAGATGCCGCGAGCACTCACATCTCGCGTCTGCGCGCTTTTTTCCTGCACGCCACCCTCGGTGTAGGTCACCGAAACCGGCAACCGCAATGCGAACCTTCGGGTTGCCCGCTTGTTATCCTGCTCAACTTCGGCCATGAGCCCTCCAATGAGGCCTGTAAAGCATGGCGTTTTGCGTTCACCGTGTCAAGACTGTAGTTCAAACCTACCCTGCCAGCCTTACTCAGCGCCCTCAGCGGACTTTCTCAGCGCTCTCTGCGTCTTAGGATTTTGGGGTACTCTGGTTATGTGTATGGTCTTCGTCCTGGACAACTACGATTCATTCACCTACAACCTGGTCCAGTATTTGGGCGAACTGGGAGCCGAGGTTGTAGTCCGCCGGAATGACCAGATAACTGTGGCCGAGGTGGAAGCCATGCGTCCGGAGCGCATTCTTCTCTCGCCCGGTCCGTGCACCCCGCAGGAAGCCGGAATCAGCATTGACCTGGTCCGCCATTTTGCCGGCAAAGTTCCGGTGCTGGGAGTCTGCCTGGGACATCAGGCGATCGGCGCTGCCTTCGGCGGCGAAATCGTGCGCGCCCCCAAGCTGATGCACGGCAAAACCAGCGAAGTAGAACATGATGGCAAGACGATTTTCAAAGACCTGCCCTCACCCATGACGGCCACGCGCTACCACTCGCTGATCGTGCAGGAAAAAGGCCTGCCCCACGATCTGGAAGTCAGTGCATACACCACCGAGCCTGATGGCTCACGCGTGATCATGGGCTTTCGCCATAGACGGTTCCCGGTGGAGGGCGTGCAATTCCATCCCGAAAGCGTGTTGACGGGCGAGGGAAAGAAACTGATCAAGAATTTTCTGCGGATGTAGTGGGTGGAGAGCTGCGGCCGCAGCGCTGTGTGTGAAGACCGTATTCGCGCGACACCTATCCAACCGAACCCTTCCCTGACCGAACTGAGGGTGCCCCATCCTTGCGTTCTGTGCAAGGGTGGGGAGGCGATGCTGCGGATGCGATCCAGCCCCGCATCCTGCTACCCAAGACGGGTGGCCCGGCCTTTCGCGTTCTTTGCGAAGGCCGGGGAATTTTGTCGTCACTCAGAACGAACCTCTACCTGCCATTGAAAACGGCTGAGATTATGGCGGACGACCACGCACCCCCCAACTGGGTCCCAAAATGTGACTCGCGCCGTCAAACAATCGCTTTTTCGTTGACTGCCCCGCTGGATGCAGATAACATGTAACGTAGAAAGTTAGCTATTTGAGAATAGCGAAATCATCTGCTCTTTGAAAACTTACCGGCGGCGACCGATATAAGCGATCGGCGATCTGCTGAGAACGCCAGCCCCCGGACGAACGTCGGGGGCATGGCGAGGATCGGACAAGTCCTCTGTTTTCTATATTTTGCGGTATCTACGTAAAATATTCAAAACTAAGGACTTACCTCACACTGAATCTGCTTTGTTTTCTATATTTTACCGGCATCCCTCAAGTCAATGAAAACATTGGTAGTTTAAGTGTCACGTTTTGTTAGATCTAGCGTGAATTCGCCAGCAAACGCTTTGTTTTCATAGATACGATGCCAAAGAGAGTTTTTTTTTGCGCCAGGAAAAACGGCTCCGATTTTAGTCCCAGCTATCGTGCCGATCGCCCTTATGCGCTGCAAACCAAGTACATAGATCCTTGGCTGCGCTCAGGATGAACGCTCTCGGAGACACGAATTATCACGATTTATCCGCCGATTCGCGCCGTTTGCACCGCCCGCAGCACCGCTTGGGCTTTGTTCATGCATTCCTGAAACTCGCGGCGGGATCGGAGTCAGCGACGATTCCCGCCTCCGGCTTGCAAGATAAGCGCGTCTTGCCCTTCATCAGCAAGGTGCGGATGGCGATGCAGGAATCCAGATTGCCGGCGAAGTCCGCGTACAGCACCGAGCCGCCGTAGACGCCGCGGCGCACCGGTTCCAGCTCTTCGATGATCTGCATGGCGCGCACCTTCGGCGCTCCGCTCAGCGTGCCCGCCGGGAAAGCAGGCGGCGAAGGCATCGAGCGCATCCAGGCCTCGCGTAGCTTGCCTTCGAGCGCGGAGACGATGTGCATGACGTGCGAGTAGCGTTCCACAAACATCAGATCGCGCACCTTTCACCGAGCCGTACTCGCTCACGCGTCCCAGATCGTTGCGGCCGAGGTCGACCAGCATCACGTGCTCGGCGCGTTCTTTCTCGTCGTGCAAGCATTTCTTTCGCGAAGCGCGCGTCTTCAGCTTCATCGCGCCCGCGAGGATGGGTCCCGGCAATCGGCCGGTATTCCAGCTTGCGTCCGGTGACGCGCACCAGCATCTCGGGAGACGATCCCAGCACGTGGGTGTCTCCCATCCGCAAGAAAATACATGTAGGGCGACGGATTCACCGTGCGCAGGGCGCGGTAGATATCGAACGGCGCGACTTCCGGAGTAAAATCCAGGCGCTGCGAAAGCACCACCTGAAAAATGTCGCCGGCCCGAGATGTACTCCTTGGCGCGCTCCACGGATTGCATGAAACGGCTGCGGCTGGTGCCGGCTGAACCTTCAGCTTGGCCTTTGCGCGCGTGCCGCGATTTCTCGCCACGTGGCTGGGCGCAGTCCCGCGAGCCAGTTTCTTTTCCAGAACCGCAATATCGGCCAGACGCCCGATCGTAGGCCCGGCGCGGACTCTCGCGCGAAACATCCGCGGTGGCGATGATATGAATCTGGTGGCGCAGGTGATCGAAGGCCAGCAGCCGGTCGAAGAACATCAGCACGCAATCGGGCAGTGACAGATCGTCCTTGGCGTGCTCGCCGATGTTTTCCAGTTGGCGCACCGCTGTCGTAAGCGAAATAGCCCGACCGCGCCCGCGGTGAACGGCGGCAAGCCAGGAATCGTCGCCGGACGATGCTGCCGCAGCAGCTCCTTCAACAACGTGCAGCACACTCCCCCTGCGCTGCTCGCGACTGCCTGCCACGCTGCACCTCGACCTCCTCGCCCCGGGCTCGCACCTGCATGTAGGGCTGCGCCCCCAGGAAGGTGTAGCGTCCGATCTGCTCGCCGCGTTCCACGGATTCGAGCAGAAAGGCATCCGGCTCCCCGGCCGCGATGGCCAGAAACGCGGAGACCGGCGTCAGCAGATCGGCCGTCACCGACTTCACCACCGGCACCAGCGTGGCCTCGCGGGCGAGGCGCGAGAATTCCTTGTAATCGGGACGAAGCATGCGGTTGTCCGGGCCTTCACCTTGCGATATCCTGGAATCGCGGCACATTATAGGGGAGGTCCCGCAGCTGACTTGGCTCGCACCCTCGCACTCAGGTACATGTTCGCCGGTAACCACCGAATGAATTGACGGATTCGCGCTAACAGGCCGCAAGATGACTGTTTAGGCACTATCCGCTGGTGGTCCATGCAGATTAAGTTCTGGGGGGTGCGCGGATCAACGCCAGCTCCTCAGCCCGAAAACATGCGCTATGGAGGCAACACCTCCTGCGTGGAGGTGCGCGTCGGAGACCACCTCTACGTCTTCGATTGCGGCACCGGCTTCCGCGTGCTGGGGCAGGCCTTGCGCCGCGAGTTCGGCAGCCGTCCGGTTTCCGCGCACATTTTCGTCTCCCATTTTCATTGGGACCACATTCAGGGACTCCCGTTCTTTGGCCCGCTGTACGACAACCCGGAGAACCGTTTCGAATTTCACTGCTCCAGCCGGACCCGCAGCCTGAAGCAGGTGTTCGAAGAACAAATGGCGGCACCCTACTTCCCGGTGGGCCTCAACCGAAATGCAGGCCCAGCCGAGCTTCCACGATCTGGAGGAAGGCCGCATTCAACTGGACGGGACGTGACTTTGCAAGCCACCTGGCTCAACCATCCCCAGGGCTGCATGGGCTTCCGCCTGGAAACCAAGGACGGCGTCGTGGTGTATGCCACCGACAACGAACCCGGGCGACGCAGATCTTCGACAAGAACGTTCGCAAGCTCGCTGCCGGCGCCGACGTCCTGATCTACGACGCTCAGTATCTTCCCGAAGAATACGAGCCCGCCGGCGCGGCTGGGGACACAGCCACTGGCGCGAAGCCATCAACGTTGTGATGGAAAGCGGCGCCAAAGAACTAATCCTCTTTCACCATGATCCCGACCATGACGACGTCTGTATCGACAAGGTAGTCAAGGAAGCCCGCAACTACTATCCCCGAGTGCGGGCCGCCGCCGAAGGCATGCAGATGGAAGTATCCGGCAAGGCCGTCCTCCTAGCGCCAGTCTTCAGCCTAGCTTGTATTTTGGATCCTGGATTACAATGAACAGTTTCGGGCGGCGGATCTTATTGAAAGGGGCCTGAGTGACGCAGTTTTCAGCAGCCTGGCCGCGACTCACGGTGACTTCGGTCATCGACATTCTGCTGGTCGCGGTCATCATTTACGAGTTGCTCGCCCTCATCAAAGGGCACGCGCGCTTCCCTGATGCTCGTAGGCGTTGCCGCCCTGGCGCTGGCCTTCTATCTGTCCCGGCTGGGGAACCTCACCACTCTGAATTGGCTGATCAGCACCCTGCTTCCCTATACCGTCTTTGCCCTGATCGTGGTCTTCGCCGCCGAGATTCGCCAGGCCTTGACCCGGCTCGGACGCAAACTCACCCTGAGTTACTCGGCGGGTTCGGAGGAGGACGCTTACGACGACATCGTGCTGGCCGCCAACCTGTTTTGTCAGAACCAGACCGGCGCGCTGATGGTCATCGAGCGTGAAATCGGCTTGCGCACCTATATCGAAAGCGGCGTGCCGCTCGACGCGCAGCTTTCCTACGATCTGCTGGCCACGATCTTTCGGCCCAGCGCGCCCCTGCACGATGGCGCCGTCATCATTCAGAAGGACCGCATCGCCGCCGCTGCCTGCTTTCTGCCATTGTCCATGAACCCCGTGCTCTCTACGCAGCTGGGTACCCGGCATCGAGCTGGCATTGGTGTCACCGAGGAAACCGACGCCATCGCCGTGATCGTTTCGGAAGAAACCGGCAGCATCAGCCTGGCAGTTTCAGGCAAAATCGAACGCGATCTGAGCGTCGAACAGTTGCGCAATCGCCTCGGAGAATTGCTGCGCCATCACGTGCGTCCAGCCACGCTGCCCACGCCGATTTCAGACGGCGGCGAAGGATGGAGAGTTCTGACCCGGAGAGTTCGCGACTTCCATCCTCACCCCGCCGACTCGCGTTTAAACGACTCACGCATGAACGACTCCCGTTTGAATCAGGAGGCGGATCGTTAGCCCATGAGCGACTTCCTGCATCGCTACGTGCTTCACAATCTGGGCCTGAAGCTGGTCGCGCTTGCTCTCGCCGTGGGAGTGTGGCTGGCCGTCGCCCGTGATCCCGTGGCCGAGGTTGCCGTAGATGTGGCCATCGAGTTCCACAATATCCCGCAAAATCTGGAGATCAGCTCGGAGACTGTCCCCAGGGCACAAATCCGGCTGCGCGGTCCGGAGCGAGCGGTTCACGGCCTGCGGCCTGCGGATGTTTATGCAGAAATCGAACTAAGCGGTCTGAAACCCGGCGAGCGCACCTTTGATCTCACCGCACAACAGATTCACGAGCCCGCCGAGCTCGAAGTTGTTCAGGTGGTTCCAAGCCAGTTTCATCTCACCTTCGACACACGGCTCACTCGAGAGGTTCCCGTGCAACCGCGCGTCGTGGGTACCTTCGCTCCCGGTTATGGCATCGAGCGGATCGTTGTGGATCCTCCCAACATCACCATCAGCGGGCCGAAGAAGCATGTTGAGGCAGTCGAGGCAGCGACCACGGACCCCGTAGACGTGAGCGGGGCTATCAATCGTCTGACTTTCTCAAGACATGCGTACCTGTCCGACCCCCTGATCCAGGTTGCGAGTCCTGATCCGGTGAGAGTAACGGTCATCATGCAGAAAGTTTCCGCCACCGACAGCGCTCAAGCCCCCAATCCACAATGACATCTCAGACACGACAGCTATTCGGAACCGACGGCATTCGCGGCGTGGCCGGCGAATTCCCCTTAACTTTAGAAAGCACGTATCTCATTGGCCGAGCCCTTGGTCATGACTTGATTCGCAGCGATCCACACGCCAGCGTTGTGATCGGACAGGACACGCGGGAATCAAGCTCCTGGATCGCGGACCGCGTGCTGCTGGGACTGGTCTCCAGCGGCTGTGACGTCCACAGCGCGGGCGTGATCACGACGCCCGGGGTGGCCTATCTCGCGCGATCCCGGAAACATGCTGCCGGCGTCGTGATTTCGGCCTCGCACAATCCCTGGACCGACAATGGCATTAAGGTTTTCTCCGGCGATGGATACAAGTTGCCGGACTCGCATGAACTTGCCATCGAGCAGGAAATTTTCGCTCTGCTGCAGAACCCTGAGCGTCACGCGCCTGCGCCTGTGAAGCCTGCTCCCAGCTTGCCCGGTGAGGCCAGCCTCCGGCATGCCTACGTAGAGTGGCTGGCGCAAGGTCTGAAGACGGACCTGAGCAGAATAAGAGTTTTAGTGGATTGTGCCAACGGCGCGGCCACGGCTGAGGCCCCTGAACTGTTTCGCATATGTCGCCTCCAGGCGACATATCTGAGTGCATGCCCTGATGGGAAAAACATCAACGATCAATGCGGAGCGCTGCATCCGGAAGCGCTCGGCCGGGCAATCGCAGAGAAGAAGGGTCAATTTGATTTAGGCGTTACCTTTGATGGAGACGCGGACCGCGCGCTATTCAGCGACGCCGAAGGCCGGGTGGTGAATGGCGACGCCGTCCTTTTGGTGGTCGCTCGCGACATGCAGGCCCGCGGGGTTCTCCCAGGTTCCACGATTGTCGCCACCACGATGTCGAACATGGGTTTGGAAATCGCTTTACGCAAAGCTGGCATTCGCCTGCTGCGCGCCAATGTTGGAGATAAGTATGTGCTTGAGGAGATGCTGCGTACCGGCTCAATTTTAGGCGGCGAGCAGTCGGGCCACGTGATCTTCCGCGATGGGGAAGCGACCACGGGCGACGGTCTTCTCACTGCTTTGCGAGTGATGGATATCATTGAGCGAAGCGGCGAGTCGCTTGCGGACCTGATTAGCGACCTTAAAGTCTTTCCCCAGACAATTCAGAATATTAGGGTTCGAGAAAAGATACCGTTTGCCCAGGTGCCTGAAATCCTTCGCGCGATTGAAGCCGCCGAACGCGAACTCGATGGCAACGGGCGCGTGGTTGTCCGCTACTCCGGCACGGAAACGCTCGCCCGGGTTATGGTGGAAGCAGAGTCGGAAGAAAAAATGCGAGCGTTGGCGGGAAACATTGCCGGCGCAATCCAGCGAGCGTTGGGGACGTAACCCGGATGAGTAGCTGGCGTACTGATTTGCCATGAGATTTCTTTCGAATCTTGCCGCTTTCTGGAATCTGCTTCTGCTGCTCGCGGCGATTGGAACGATCGTTTGGTTCTTCTACTGGTTCGGGCTGCGAAGACTCATTCGGGCACGAAGAATCGCAGGAGCACACGATCGACGATTGCTCCGGGAAGCCGCGGAACGCGAATCAAGCAACGATCAATCCTGAGCCGATCTTCCTGTGTGACTCTGTGCCTCTGTGGTGAGGAATTACGCGGCAAGAAGTCATTCCAGGTCTCGCCAGTTCGAACCAACTCCTACTTCCACCAGCATCGGCACCGTAAGCGGATGAACTTTTTCCATCTCGTCCCGAACCAGCGTTCGCATCTCTTCGATTTCAGCTTCTGGAACCTCGAATACCAGCTCGTCGTGCACCTGCAACGTCATCCTTGACTTCAGGCCGCGTTCACGCAGGGCCGACATCGATGCGGATCATGGCGATCTTGATCAAGTCCGCCGCGGTTCCCTGCAATGGCGTATTGACCGCGGTCCGTTCGGCAAATCCGCGCAGGTTTGCGTTCTTGCTATTGATGTCAGGGATGGGCCGCACGCGGCCAAACAGCGTTTTGACGTTCCCTTCACGCCGGGCTTCTTCCAGGGTTCGGTCAATGAACGCCCGGACGCCCTTGTACCGTCTCGAAATAAGCGTTGATGAACCGCCTGGCCTCGGCGGGCTCAATTCCTAAATTCTGCGATAGACCAAATGCAGAAAGGCCGTAGACGATGCCAAAATTCACCACTTTCGCTTGTCGGCGGTGGTCGGGCGTAACCATCAGCGGCGGCACACCAAACACCTGAGAAGCGGTGAGCGTGTGGATGTCATCGCCGCGCCGGTACGCTTCAACGAGCAGTGGGTCTCTCGAAAAATGCGCCAGCAACCGAAGCTCGATCTGCGAATAATCTGCCGCCAGCAGAACATGTCCCGGCTCAGCAGTGAAAGCGGCGCGAATTTCACGACCCAACTCGGTTCGAATCGGAATGTTCTGCAGATTGGGATTCGCCGACGACAATCTTCCTGTCGCCGTGCCGGTCTGGCCGAAGGTCGTGTGCAACCGGCCGCTCGCGGGATTCAGCAGGGCAGGCAGCGCATCGACGTAGGTTGATTTGAGCTTGGTCAGTTGCCGGTATTCGAGCACCAGCCGTGGTACATCGTGTTCTGCGGCCAACCCCTCCAGCACGTCCACCGCGGTCGAAATCGTCTTCCCCTTGCCATACTTCACCGGCCTCGGCAGGTTCAACTTGTTGAAGAGGACGTCACCCAGTTGCTTCGGCGAACTGATGTTGAACTCACTCCCCGAACGCTGGTAAATCTCCTTCGCCTTGGCGTCGATCTCGTGTTCCAGGCGCGACGACATCTCCGCTAATGCTGAACGGTCGATCTTGACTCCGGCGTGCTCCATGCGCGCCAGTACCGGCACCAGCGGCAGATCGATTTCCTCATACAGCTTGAGCAGCCCAGCTTCTTCCACTTGGCGGCGCAACGCCGTTGCGAGTCGGCCTGCGATGTCAGCCGCTTCGGGCACCGTCCCGCTGAGCTTGAGATTGAAATGCCTCAGCGCCACGTCCGCCAGACGATGCGATGAGTAGGTCGGATCGAGCAGATAGGAATAAAGCATCGGATCGTGTTGCACCCCTCGTAGCGCGATCCCTTGCCGATCCAGAGTGTGAGTTGCTGCTTTGTAATCGTGAATGGCTTTGGGCAGGTTCTCGTCTGCCAGAGCAACTTTCAGCTTCGATATTGCTTCTTCAGCACTGACCGTGACGGCAACACCATGTGTGGACGAGATTCCGATATCTCGCGGACGGGTCGTCGGGACAGGCTCTGAAGTTAGCGGCAGCATGCGGTTCTCCGACTCTTCCTCTTCTGCTTCATCCTCGCCGACAGCGTCTGATTCTGCTTCCACGGCGACAGCCAGCGCACCTCCGATTGGAACAGAATTCAGCACCGCCTCCACATCCGCCGCCGATTTCGCCTCGGTGTAATGCACCTCACTCACCTCGACGATCGGCAGCAAGTCCTTCAAGAGCGAAGTGAACTCTAGTTCCGTGAAGAGGGCGCGTAGGCCTTCGGCGTCCGGTTCCCCCACCTTCATCGCATTTACATCCAGCTCGATGGGTACATCGCAATCGATCGTCACCAGCTTCTTGCTGAGCAGGATGTTGTCGCGATTGTTCTGCAGCGACTCACGATATGTTTTTTTCTCGACTTCCGCCGCGCGATCCAGCGCCTGTTCGACCGAGCCGAAACGCTTGATGAGTTCAATTGAACCCTTGTCACCAATGCCTGGAGCGCCGGGAATATTGTCGATGGAATCACCACGCAGAGCCATCACATCCACCACACGGTCGGGAGGCACGCCGAGGATTTCCTCTACCTTTGCCGCATCACAGATCAGGTTATCCTTCGGCGGGTTCAGAACCAGAACCCGATCATTCACCAGTTGCAGCATGTCTTTGTCGCTCGAAACCACATACACCGAATACGACTGAGCAACGGCTTTGCGTGCCAGCGTGCCGATTACGTCGTCTGCTTCATAGCCTCCAAGCTCAAGGATAGGGATGCGGTAGGCTTCCAGCGCTCGTCGGATGTAGGGCAATTGCTGCGCCAGGTCTTCCGGCATCGCCGCGCGGTTTGCTTTGTAGCCGTGGTATTCGATTTCCTGGAAGGTTTGGGTTTTCAGATCAAAACGCCGTACGCTGGTGATGGCTTCGGCCTGCTGATCGCGAAAGGTCGGTGCGGCCACATCAAACACTGCCGCGAGATACTCCGGCGAGAAATCATCGCGCAATTTGCGCAACATATTGACGAACACATAGGTGGCCGCCGTCGGCAAGCCCGTCTTTGTGGACATCCCACGTTGTCGCGCCATGGCGTGATAAGCGCGAAAGATGAAGGACATGGTGTCGATCAGGTAAATTCGTCCCGCTTCGCCCGCGACAATCTTCGGCGTCGGCGCGGAACGGTAGGTATCCGGCGCAGCGATAGTCGCAGCGTCCTCTACGGGAAGACGCGAGGATTTCTTCCTGGGAGGCAAACAGAGTTAGTTTAGCAGTAGGATTGCAGGTGCGTTTCTGCGGCACTTTCTATTCGAAGCTGATAGCCAAAGTCAGCCTTAACGAACTTGGTCTTGGGCCCGCCATCCGAGTTGCTGAAGACCAGATGGTACTGTTGTGGCTGCTCATACGTAATCGGGACTCGCCAATCTACCGTCTGATCGTGAGCGGGATCCAGTTGGTAGGTGGTGCTCCCCGGCCGGCCTTGCAAGAAATCGTTAAATTCTTGTTCGGTCATGAGCATCAAGCCGATGTCGGCAGTTTTGTCGCTAGTGGAATCGGGGGCGAGGCGTTTGGTAAATGATCGAAAGTCGCCGTGCAATCTCGGATACGCCTGATGCGGAGGGACTACGAATGCAAACTGCGCATATTTGCTAACCGGGAACACCCCGTGCACAACATTCTTGGATTCTTCCGAGCTGAGATGGACCGGGCGATCAACCGATCGCGCTGTTTCCGGTTCCTCGGGAGGAATTGCTTTTCTCGAGCAGCTGCAGACCAGCGCCAACAGAACGATCATCAGCAGCGCAGCGGATTTCACTACTGCCTCCCGGCAATCTTTCCCCACCTGCTGATTTTCTTACGATCTCCCCTCCTGTGCACAGGTGACCGAAGTCACCGGCTCGCCCTCCCGTACTCAGTGTTGTAATGCAGCTTAATCTCCCCGCAGGTGTGCTGTTCCGGTGAATAAACCACGCAGGTATCGAACGGCCGGGAATAGACGTGCAGACTGATCGCTCTCTGATTGAACTCACGCGGATTGTATACACGGTGCACCGGTTCAAGGGGATCGACGGCGCAGGGGTGGGTGGGGTTCATCTCCACCGTAGCTGCTGTTTCCAGGTCGCAAGTGCCTTCTTCGAGCTTCTGATGAATCACGCGATAGTTTTCGACCAGCAATCGGCCCGTGGGCACGGCCATCCAGCAGTTCTGGTCCCGGTGATTATGTACCGAGCTGCCCTGCCCGACTTCCCAACAGATCGCGACCAGTTCGTAAAGTGGCGTTTTGTCAATCAGGTTACGGGTGTAGTGCTGCCGATCCCACGTCAAGTAGGGCGCTAACGTATCTGGCGCGACGAGTATACTCTCAAGAAACTTGGTGATCTGGTCCGTGCGGACGAACGCCGGCTCCGGAAACTTCCGCAACTCGGAAACAAAATCCTGTATCGGAACCTGTTTAGACAGCGCTTGTGTTCCCATGTTCCACTCCTTGCGCGAGGCCTAGTATATCGCCTCGGGAAACTGCCCACCTAGGAATTCAGATGACAGCACGAGCGTGGACGCCCGCGCCTACATTGAGTCAGCTCACTCCACAAACATGCAGTCGCCGTAGGAGTAGAACCTGTATTTCTGCTCGACCGCATGCCGGTAGGCCTTCATCACTAGTTCCTTCCCTCCAAAAGCACAGACCAACATGAGCAAGGTGGATTGCGGCAGATGGAAATTTGTCAGTAGCGCCCCTACCAGCCGGAATTCATAGCCGGGATGGATAAAAATATCAGCCTCACCGCTGCCGGGCCGCATCCTGCCATCTCCAGACTGACCCGCGGCATACTCCAACGTGCGGACCGTCGTCGTTCCCACTGCAACCACTCGCCGTCCTGCTTCCATGGCGCGGTTGATCTTTATGGCCGCTTCAGCGGAAATTTCGTAAGACTCGCGGTGCAAATGATGATCTTCAACCCGATCCACGCGTACGGGCTGGAAAGTTCCGAGGCCTACGTGGAGTGTGATCTCCGCCGTATCGATGCCACGGTCTCGGATGCGTGCAAGAATCTCCGGCGTAAAATGCAGCCCTGCGGTTGGCGCCGCAACCGAGCCGCGTTCGCGCGCGTAGACGGTCTGATAGCGATCCCGGTCGCCAGGCAGGTCTGGCCGGTCAATATAAGGCGGCAGTGGCACATGTCCCAATCGGTCAACCAACGCGAAGAAATCTCCTGCCGGACTGAATCGTATGCGACGTTCCCCGAAAGTCCCCCTGGCTACTACCTCCGCTCGTAGTTCATCTTCGCTTCCGAATTGAAGCCGTTCTCCGATGCCAATTTTGCGTCCCGGCCGGACCAGACATTCCCATTCATTTGGGTCTTGCGATAGCTGCCGAGTAAGCAACACCTCGACGCGACCCTTGAGAAAGTCGCGCGCTGCCGGGTTCTGCGAGCTTACAGGCTGCGCCTTAGCCCCGATTCTCTTGCCGTACAGGCGCGCCGGAAAGACCCGCGTGTTGTTGAACACAATCAAGTCATCCGTCCGTAGCAGGTCGGGAAAGTCGCGAAACCACCCGTCCTGAAACCTTCCCGAGAGGCGGTTCATATGGAGAAGGCGGGAAGCAGCCCGGTCGAGAAGGGGCTCCTGGGCGATCAGTTCTGCGGGAAGCTGATATTTGAATTCTGAGACCAGCACGCCATCTGATTATAAATTCGAGGAATTCAGATGATCATAAGTACATCCCGCAACAAACGGATTGTGTTGAACCAAGTATCTGCGATACCATACGCAAACTAGTTCGGGTCCGCTTTCCCCCAGCAGCCCCTGAAGTTGAATGCCCAGCGAACGCCAATATCGACGCGAAATGGTGCTCTTCGGCCAGATGCTGCACCAACGCGGCTACGTCGCCGCCACCGACGGCAATCTCTCGGCGCGTCTTGACGACGACCGGATTGTGGTCACACCGACCGGCATGAGCAAGAGCATGCTGCGTACTTCGGATATGGTGGTGGTCGATTTGGAAGGCCGCCGGCTTGCCGGAAACCGTAATGTCTCGAGCGAGCTGGCGATGCACCTGCTGATCTACAGACTGCGCGCCGACATCAAGGGGATCGTGCACGCGCATCCGCCCACGGCTACGGGCTTTGCCGCCGCCGGACTTCCGCTCAACCAGCCGCTGGTATGCGAGGTTGTGATCGGCCTGGGCTCCATCCCGCTGGCCAAGTACGGGACTCCGGGGACACCAGAACTTTCAGACGCACTCGAGCCGTTGGTCCCGCAGTATGATGCCATCCTCATGTCGAACCATGGAGTGGTGGCATATGCAGACACCCTCCATCACGCTTATATGAAGATGGAAACAGTCGAGCATTTTGCCCAAATTGCTCTCGTAACCCACCTTCTGGGCCGCCAGCAGCCGTTGGAGGGTGAGGATCTCGAAAAACTGAAACTAGCACGGACTCGATATCAAAGCGGGAGTTCCGCGGTCCCCCAGCCTTGCGGCATTGTGGCCGGCAACCACGAAGGTCGTTCGCACACGACCGCCAGTTCATTGCGTCTTGAAAACTCGATTCGACCGAGAAGCAAGGATTTTCGCAGCCAGCTAAAAGCCAACACCTGATAGCTGCCCTTCTCACTCCCCTCCAATTCTGAACCGCATCCCTGCCCGGAAATTCACTCCCAGAGCCGGATACCCAACTACTTCCTGATACTGTTTGTCGAAAACGTTGCCGATGTTGAGGTAAGCCGTAACTCGCGAGGTAAGCGCGTACCATCCCCCCATGTCCACGCGCACATACCCGGCTGCGTGGTCGATGCCGAACCCGAGGAAATCCGCATCTTTCCTTCTGCCTACAAAGCTTCCCGTAAGGCTGCCTCCCCATCGCTTGCCGAGATAGGTCAGTAAAGCAGTGGCTGAATTCTTCGGGCGACGCAACAATGGTTGGCCAACTCCGAACACCGTAAGATCGCAAAAATTCGCCGGCGTGCAGACCGGAGCTTGCAGGATCTCCGTCGATGTATAGGTGTAAGCCGCGTTCAAAGACAGTTTGGGCAGGATCTGGCCCTGAAACTCTATCTCCGCGCCCTGCGCGAAAGACTTATCCACATTCACGTATTGCCCGATGAACGTAACTGGATCGCTTGCGTAGTCGATCCGATCGTAGAAAAGGTTGTTGAAGTACGTCGCAGTAAATGCGTATTTGTTTCCAAACAGATTCTGCAGGATTCCCGCCTCGAACGCCCGGTTGCGCTCTGCCTTCAATCCCAGGTTGGGGACGCTGTACGGCGGACCGGCAAAAGTCTCTTCCAACCGAGGCTCCTTGAAGCCGGTCGCGTAGGAAAAGCGTAATCGCGTACCCGAAAAAACTTCGCCTCCCCGCAGAGCCAGCAAGGTCAACGCAACTCGCGGCACGCCCGTGTTGCCGAAAGCGCCGTTGTGCACGAAGCGTGCGCCGGCGATTACCGACAGGCGGCCCAGCGTAAGTTGTTGCTGCCCGTAAATATCGTCATTCAGGCGTAAGCCGTGCGTCAGGGGTGGAAAGTTCAGGTCCCCGACAAATCCGTTTTCGTCCTCGAAGCGGTAACCCACGGTGGTATGCGCCCAGCTGCGCTCGATATAGTCTCCCTGGTACTCAAATCCCGCGCGATTGATGTTGGAGACCGCATGGGTGGGAAAGTCGTCCACGCGGTCAGGATCGCCGGTCAGGTTGATGTTGGTGTAACGGTAGTTGTAGTCGAAACCGGTGAAGCGATGCTGCCAGCGGGAAGGCCCGGTGACGATCAACTCCACCCCGCCCAGGAGAGTGTTCAGATGCGACGCATCATTCGGGTCCGGCGGCTGCAGGGGATCTCCATTGAAGTTCCATTCTCCAGAAAGTCCGGTGTTGCTGTTGGAATGGCGGACACGCACCCGCAAAGCGACGCGGTCGTTGATCGCTACGCCGAAGTTTCCACCCTGCAAAGAATCGGAATAGGCATTATTGACGCCTTCACCGCTGGTATTGAATTGCTCTGCGAAGGCGTTGTAGTCGAAACGGGCATACGCCCCCGCCAGAGACGCGTAGCCATTCGCAGTTGAGAAGTTTCCACCATCGGCTCCGAAACGCAGCTCGGGAACCTTAGTGCTGCCGGTTCGAGTCCAGACCTGCACCACGCTGGTCATCGCGTCGGATCCGTACAGGGTGCTCTGCGCACCGCGTACAAACTCCATATGATCTGCCTCGGTCATCGGGAGCGTTCCAAAATCGAAAGTCCCCCCCGGTTCATTGACGGTGACTCCATCGACAATCACTTTGTTGTAGGTGGAATCACCTCCACGCACAAACAGCGACGAAAGCCCTCCCTGCTGTCCCGCAGTGTTGACGACCGCGCCGGGCAAGAACCGTATCGCGGCGTCGGCCGAGACTGGATTCATGACTTGAATCTGTCCACCGCTCAGGGTCTCGACATCCGCGCCCGCGGCCTGGGTCAAGACTGGACTGCGAGTGGCTGTCACCACCACTGTTTCAGCCGCCGGAGCGAGCCCGAGTTCGACCGTGACCATTTCAGCCGACGATGAAACGTCAACCGCTTTCGCGGCAAATCCTGGCGCAAGAACGCGCACTTGATACGGATCTGACGCAATACCGCGAAATACCACCAGCCCTTCGGCGGACGTAGTGCCTACCGCCGCCGGAGTCGCACTGTCCCGCGGGAACAGCGCCACTTGCGCCCCAGCGACTACAGCCGATTGGGGATCGACCACTTTGATTTTGATTTCGGCGGCTGAAGCTGCCGCCAGCAGGCAAATCACGCTCGCAAGAATACGAAAGAACCGCATGCACTCCTCCTTTGACTCGCGAAAGGGGTTGGTGTGGACGGTTCGCGCCAGTCTCCTGGCTTTGCGAGTCAGGACAGTTTCACCGTCCAACGAATGCAAGCAGCCTTCCCAGGATTACCCAGTGACTGATTGCGAATTTCCTCGCATACAGTTGCGCGGCAGCGCGGGATTCTCACCCGCTTCCCTCCTCACCCGATCGGTGAGGACGCGCGAACCACAGAAGGTTGAGAAAGAACGAAACCCACCCTCCCCGAATCAGAGGAAAGAGTGGGTTGAAGTGTAACCGAAACCGCCTCGATGCCGCTACTGCACCGTAACCGCAACCGACACAAAATTGGGACACCTCACATTTCGCTAGAACGACTGGGGCGGCAAAGTTCCGATCGACAACAAGCCCGGACTGTTCGGGTCGGCCACAGGCGACTTGGACAACTCCTTCAACGTGCACTTCCCATCAGCCGATGTCACTTCAATTTCGCCGATCGAGGACGGCGCGCCAAACTCGGCAACGTACACCACTCCTCCGGTCCCCGTGGTTTTTTCCAGCGCCAAAGCTCCAAGATAGGACCAATCAGTGACGAAGCCCTTGAGGTTGCCCGAGACGCAACCTTTCGAGAGTTTGCCCGTGCTCTTATCGAAAAAAGCGGCGCTGATCCTGTCCCCTTGCGTGTTGCTGATGTAGAGCAGCGTCTCATCCGGGCTGAGCAGGATGTTGCTGGAACTGATCTCCTTCCCCAAGTGATACACGACCGTCGGAGCCAGCTTGCCCGAAGAAATATCGGAGACTTCGATCACGGTGGATGTGGCGGTATCGCCAAAGATGGCGTAATGTCCATCCTTCGTGATGTCGATACCACTGGGATAAGTGTTGCCGCCGCGCGAAGCGGTGGAATTCTGCTCATCGCCATTCGATACCGGCACGCCCGCTGAAATGTTGAAAGATTCGATGGAGCCGTCCCCATAGGTCGCGACCATGATGTTCCCATGGATGACCATTCCATCGATCACACCGCCGTGCAGGCCGCCGACAGTGATGTCGCTAATAAAGCTGAGTTTGCAGCCCGGCTTCACCTTAAAGGTTCCAACGGTGTCCGAGTCGGTGAAGCTGGCATACAGGTACTTGCTGTTCATGGCCAAGCCGATGCCGTTGGAAGCGCCGCTATCGTTGGTGGAACCTCTCGCACTGCCGCCAATCTTAAGAGTCTCGGCGATAATTCCCACGATGTCGCCGCCCGCGGCCTGGGAGGCGTAGACGCATTCTGCATTTCCATTGTCAAGCACGCTCACCCGGTTCGCCGCAAAATAGCCGCCGGCGATGCCACCTCGGCCGGTCAACACTTTTGCCTTCATCGTCAGAAGACCGTTCGCCCCGACCGTGTAGAAAGTGACACTGGAAGCAGCGGGTGGTGGGGTATCGTCGTTGGTCACGAGGTAGTGCAACTTATCCGTACTGAACGCAAACCCACTGGCACAAATCCCCAGCAGCACAGCAGTCAAACACGATACCCAAGATTTGATCAGAATTCTCATAGGTTGTTCGGCTCTTCCCTAACAAGAGAATCCACTCGCCTTTTATCCCGGCTGCCACGCCGGAAACAGGACGAGTGGATTCTGTTTCCTATTTCTGCTTTACTGCACGGTCACCGCCTTGGGAGCCGACGGGATACCGTTCGTTACTACGACCAGAGTGCTGGCTCCGGTCTCCGTGGCCGATGACACAGTGAAATGCGTCGATTCGGGCAGGGTGCCCGTCTGAACCGCATAGGTGCTAGGGTTGGTGGTCTTGGCGTAGAAAACGTGCTTGGTCGCCTTGTTGGTGATACGAACCAAAGCGTAGTTAGTCGCATCCTGGAAATCGTCGCCGTACGCCGCTCCTCCAGAGAGGCCGCTGAACTGCGTGCCCTTGACCAAGTACGTTTTGCCGCGAGTGACTGAGGACGGCGCGGACGTGATCTTCGGCGCCCAAGCTTTGTTGTAGGTTCCTTTCGGGGTGAACACCTCAATTTCCGGGCTGAGATCGCTGAATAGCAACTGGCCGGTCGGTAGTTCGAGGAAGTGCCCGTAGAACGACGCTTCCCCTTGGGCGTTGAGCGATGGAGGCAGTTTCGTCAGTTTCTTGCCGTCCCACTCGAAGAATACGGAAGGGAAGTTATTGCCATAACCGACGCTGGTCATCACGATTACGTTGCCGCTAGTTTCCAGCGCCGCAGGCGCGTCAGCTGCGTCCAGATTATTCGGGAAATCCGGCCCCGCGGACCACTTCTTAGTCTTTGTATTAAAGATCGCGGTGTGACCTGCACCCGTAGTATTGCCGCCCGTGGCGTATACGGTTCCGTCTGGCCGCAACACCGCTGGTCCAATCTCTTCAGTACTGGGATCTTCCAAGCGGACAATCGTACTGCCGGCACTGGTCCACTTCTTCGTCTTGGGGTTATAGACTTCGGAGTTGGGAGCACGCAGGGCATCGACCGTCAGCACGTCCCCATTTGGCAGCAGGTTCCACCCTTCTTCGTCAAACCGGTCGACTTTGCCGGTATTCGTGATGTTAGTCCAGCCAAGTGTCTTAGGATTGAAGTAGGCTTGATCGACCCCAATGCAGCAACTGGCCTGCATGTAGGTTCCATCGTTCAAAAGAATGGCTTGGGCGTCGCCGATCTGGCTCATCCCCGCGGGAGGGCTCACAGACGTCCATTTGTTTTTCGCCGGATCGTAGATCGCACCCAAGTTAGTCCACACGGGATTGGTTAAGTTGTATTCTCCGCCCTCAATAATGTAGCGGCCATCGGGCAGTACCACAGAACCGAAGAACCAAGGCCCGTACCCACTGGGCAGCGAAGCGATCGGTTTGATGGTCCCATTGACGTAGCTGCCGGTCTTGTCCGGTGTCAGCTTGTACCATTTCTCCGGATGATTGTCCTGCTCCGGGTGGAGCAGCACGGTACCGTCTGTGAGCAGCGCAACTGCGCCAACCGGGAAACTGGGTTCATGCTTCAGATCTTGCCATTTTTGTGCGTTGGCAAGACTGCCTAGAGCCAGCAGGGCGAGTAATGCGCTTCCGAGCTTTCTGAGCACTTTCATATCTTGTCTTCTCCTGGGTTTGGATTCTTTGTCGGCGGATCTGGACGGGAGCTTCAGCACGTTGCCGCCACAGATGGGACTTCAGAGTCGACTTCAACTTTCGCCGCAAGACAGTATCCCCTGGGACGATCAAAGTCAACGCCAGAATTGTAAAATCCACTCGTCTTTGTTCGACGTCTGAACAAAGACGAGTGGATTGAAGTGTTATCAACTGTTTTGTTTTGCTACTGCACCTTAACCTTGACGATGCGAGTCGACGGAATGCCGTTCGAGACCAAGACTAGCGCGCTGGGGCCTTTCTCCATGCCAGCCGGTACATCGAAACTAGTCGATACTGCCTTGCTGCCGGTCGCAACCGCCATGGTGCTCGGGTCGTGCGTCTTGGCGTAGAAAACGTGTTTGGTCGCATTGTTAGTGATACGCACCAGCGCGAAGTTGGTGGCATCCTGGAAATCATCGCCGTACGCAGCGCCCTGTGAGAAGCCGTTGAACTGCGTACCCTTGATCACATACGTTTTTCCGCGAGTGAGCGTGGCCGGTACTGATGTGATGGTTGGCTGCCAGGCCCTGTCGTAAGTCCCCTTCGGCGTGAACACTTCGACATCGGTGCTGAAATCGCTGAACAACAACTGGCCACTCGGCAGCATCAGGAAATGTCCGTAGAACGATGAGTCCTGCGACGCATTCGGGGGTCCCTTGATTTTGGACAGTTTCGTCCCGTTCCACTCATAGAAGGTAGAAGGTGTTCCACCAAACCCGGGGCTGGCCATCACGATCACGTTGCCGTTAATTTCCAGCGACCCGGGAGCATCAGAGCAGTTGTCCGTGCCCGAGAAGTCCGGACCCTTCGTCCACTTTTTCGTTTTCGTATTGTAGATCGCAGTGTGACCCGCCCCACTGCTATTCGCTCCGGTAGCGTAGACGGTTCCGTCAGGCCGCAACACCATCGGTCCGATCTCTTGCGTGCCGGGGTCTTCCAGGCGGACAGGCACGACTCCGGGGTTGGCCCACTTTTTTGTCTTGGGATTGTATATTTCGTAGTTTGGAGCATTGATCGCGTCCACCGTCAGAACTGTCCCATCGGGCAGCAGGGTCCACCCTTCCTCGTCAAATCGGTCTTTCTTGCCGGTCGTCGAAGAGTCCAGGAGGGTCGTCCACTTTAACGTTTTTGGAACAAAGTAAGCTTGCTGCGTGTTGCAGCAATTCGCCTGCATGTAGGTTTTATCGCTCAGAATAACACTCTGAGCGTCGCCGATTGAGGCCCACCCAGTGGGAGGGTTCACGGGAGTCCACTTGTTTTTTGCCGGATCGTAGATTGCGCCCAGGTTCGTCCAAACAGCAGAGCCGTTGTTGTATTCTCCGCCTTCAATAATGTATCGGCCATCGGGCAATACCACGGAACCGAAGTATAGAGGGCCATAGCTGCTGGATGTCGAGGCGATCGGCTTCACGGTTCCGTTGACGTAACTGCCGGTGTTGTCCGGGGTCAGTTTGTACCATTTCTGCGGGCTTGAGTCCTGTTCCTCGTGGATCAGTACGGTACCATCCGTCAGCAGCACGAGTGCACCGGCCTGGAAACGAACGGGATGCTTTAACGGTTGCCATTTCTGTGCGCTGCCAATACCGGCTAACGCCAGCAAGGCGACTAAGGCGCTTCCAAATTTCTTGAACATCTTCATTTTGGTCCTCTCCTGGGTTTGGGATCTTCTATGGGCGGTTCGCACGAGACCTTCAGCACGTTGCCGCCACAGATGAGACTTGCAAATCGATCAAAACATTCGCCGCAAGAATCTACGCGGGCCCGCCTGTGAAGTCAATGTGGCCTTTCTTCTCCTAACCTGTGTGCCCGTCACTAACTCACCAAGGTGGGCGCGGGCGTCCCCGCCCCTTCGTGCCCCGCTCGAAATTCATGAGCTAGTCTGAGTTTCAGGGGCGAGCGGTCGGGCCGGAAAAAGCGTAAAATGTCCGCATGATTCCTCAGGATCTACTCGACATTCTGGTCTGTCCCGTGTGCAAGAAACCCCTGCTGTTGCGCAAAGAGCCTGGAGAAAGTCTGAAGTGCACTGAGTGTCGGCGCGTCTACCCGGTTCGCGACGATATCCCGATCATGCTGGTGGATGAAGCCGTAACCGAGCCCTCATAGTCTCGTTTCCCGGATCTCGAAGTTCGACCCAGTCCGGGCGCCTGCGCCCTTTTCGGTACCAGAACGACACCCTGTGTCAACCTTCCGAGACGAAACGACCTCCTCCCGCCCTTAACAGGGCATCGTGCGATTCCTGCAATTTGCCGCAACTTATTGCACCAAAATGAGTTTAGACAGATAGCGGACTCCGATGCCAGGTATTTTCAAAACCGCTTACGGCGCGGCAACAAAATTGCATGCAACGTAACCGGCACTGACGGAGTCTAATACGGTAACTGCAGTCCAGGGTCGGAGGTGAGACGGCCATGAATGAAAGATTTAAGGAAAGATTTTCGGTTAACGAACTGACGGCTTTGCGAAACGATCTGCTGCAGGGCGGCTTGATCGATTCCCGCGAGGCCGCCGAACTCTTACAGGTGTTCCTCATGGGAAGGGGCTACGGAGTTTCGCCGCAAGCGGCTTTCGATGCCGCTGGTCGCGTTGAGATGTCCGGCTGCTCCATCCCCGTATTGCAGAGCGAACTCGAGAACCTTGCGCTGGTGATGTGAGGCTGGGAATACAACGTTTTGGCTTTCGCCTGAGTCAAACCAGGTGAGAGTGAAAGTGAACAAGATCTGAGGGGAGTCTCAAAACCAAGTCAATCCCCAAAGGGTGACGAAAGAGAAAAGCTGGGCTAACCCGCCCGGCTTTACTTTTGTGACGATGACGAAGTCCCCCTTTGTGAACCATTGTGTCCTTTGTGGTTAACGAATTGAAAAAGCTGGGAACGACGAAGGAGACGACACAAAGGAAATCTCGCGAAACGGAAGCTAAGAGCTAGGGGCTGAAAACTAGAAGCTGCCTCTCTCACTCGTACCGCAAACTCTCCACCGGATCCAGCTTCGCCGCCCGCGCCGCCGGAACTGTCCCGAACAAAATGCCCACCAGCGATGACACTACGATGGCCACAATCGCTGACAGTCCCGAAATCGGGATGCGGTACTCGGTCAAGAAGCGCACCGAGAAGGGCAGTGCCAGGCCAATCACGACTCCCGCAAAACCTCCCACCAACGAGATCAGAATCGCCTCCGACAAGAATTGAAAGCGAATTTCGCGATTGGTCGCGCCCATAGCCTTGCGAATTCCAATTTCGCGGATGCGTGCACTTACCGTGGCCAGCATAATGTTCATGATCCCGATTCCGCTCACCAGCAGGGTCACGGTTGCAATCAGCAATAACACCAGCGTGAGCGCGTTCGCGGTTCGATCCGCCACCGCCACCAACTCAGTCAGGTTCTCCACGCTGTAGACAGATTCTGACCGGTGCCGCGACTGAATCACCTTCCGGATCTGCTCCGTGGCCGGAAGCACCATGGAAGCCTCAGCCGTAGAAAAATAGAGTTGTTTCACCTCCGGAGTATCGGTGAAGTACCGGCTCACGGTGTAGGGAATCAGCATCGTATTGGAAGTCACTTCTGACTGTCCGAAGGTGTCCACCCGCTCCTTGAAAGTACCGATAACGGTGAATGGCAGCCCGCTGAGCTTCAGAACCTTTCCCACCGCCGCGTCGGTCGATCCATAGAGCTGCACCGCGAGCGGTTGCGTGATCACGCCGACCTTGTTGTGGGCCTGCTCGTCCTCGGCGTCAAAGAACCGCCCGGAGAGGACGACCAGATTCCGGACGGCGCTGTACGCTGGCAACACGCCAAGCACGCGCAAGTCCCGCTCCTTGCCATTCCCGATAGGCACGCGATCATCATAGGGAACCACGGGAGACGCAGCCGCAATGCCCGGCACTTGCTGCAACACCGCGTGCATGTCGTCGATGGTGAGCAAGTCAGGAGTTGCGTTCCCCGCCCCGCCTTGGTATTCCGCGTAAACCATATTGGCGCCGATCGCCTGAATCTGATTCAGGACATACTGCTTCCCCGTCATCCCGATGGTCACCACCAGGATGAGCGACGCCGTGCCGATGACCATGCCCAACGCAGTCAGAGCAAAGCGAACTTTATTGCTGCAGAAGGTGTCGTAGGCAAAGCTGATGATCTCGCCCAGCACCAGCTTGGGAGGATGGCTGGCCGCCGCGGTAGCAGTAGTCGGCATGCTGGTTAGATGCTACGCGGTACTGGCGAGAGGCGCAATTGACAAGGCAGCGATATCGCAGGCGTTCCCTACTCAACGAACCTTTCAGTCGCGTTCTTTGATACGGCAGCCTTCGTCTGACGGAAGATGATGCACTTCCTGCTCTCCTGTTAACATCATTTTGTGAACGCAAATTCTCCCGTCCGTGTGCGTTTTGCCCCTTCCCCCACCGGCCATCTGCACGTGGGGAACGCTCGCACCGCCTTGTTCAACTGGCTCTTCGCCCGGCAGAAGCGCGGCACCATGGTGCTTCGCATCGAGGATACCGATGTCGAGCGCAGCCAGGCACGCTTTGAAGATCAACTGATCGCTGACCTCAAGTGGCTGGGCCTCGACTGGGACGAAGGCCCAGACGTTGGAGGCCCCTACGTCCCCTATCGCCAATCCGACCGCCTGGAACTTTACCGCGAACAGGCCGAGCGGCTGCTGAGCGAACGCAAAGCCTATTTGTGCTTCTGCACCGAAGACGATCTGCAGAAAGAACGCGATCAGGCGCTAGCCGAGGGCCGCCAGCCAATTTATTCGGGAAAATGCCGCACCATTGATCCCGACGAGGCCAAACACCGCCGCTCGGCCGGTGAGGCCTGCGCCATCAGGCTGCGGATTCCCGAGCACCCCATCCGCTTCCACGACATCGTTCACGGCGACGTCGAGTTCTCGAACGAAGTCGTCAGCGATCCCATCATTCTGCGTTCGAACGGCATGCCGGTTTACAACTACGTGGTCGTAATCGATGACGCTGTGATGAAGATCACGCACGTAATTCGCGGCGATGATCATCTTTCCAACACCCCCAAGCAGGTGGCGCTCTACGAGGCTCTGGGCTGGCCCGTGCCTGAGTTTGCGCATTTGTCCACCATCCTCGGCGCCGATCGTGAACGTCTCTCCAAACGCCACGGCGCGACTTCGATTGCCAACTTCCGCGACATGGGTGTCCTGCCCGAAGCCCTGGTGAACTATCTGGCGCTGCTGGGCTGGGCGCCGAGCGGGGGCGCCCGGGAAATCTTTAGCCTTAAGGAACTGGTGAAAGAATTTTCGCTGGAGCGGATCACGCCCTCCGCAGCCGTCTTCGACATGGAGAAGCTGTACTGGTTGAACCGGCAATATATCAAGGCCTGGCCGCCCGACCAGCTCAGCGCCATTGGCGTGTGGTTTTTCGCCAAAGCTGGATTAATCGAATCCAGTGACGCTGCCTGGTTAAGCTCCCATCGAGTTCCGGTAGTCCAGGTGAGCAACGACTTGCGAGATTGGTTGTCGCAGATTGTGGGCCTGCTGGCGCCTTACGTGGATCGCCTGGAGCAGTTACCCGAACGCGCGTCGCCAATTTTTAACTACGACGCCAAAGCTGCGCTAGCCGCGCCCGATAACGCCGAGGTCCTCAGCTGGCCAAATACCAGCGCCGTATTCGCGAGATTCAGCGTCAAAATTCTGGAAGACGAATCGGCCAGCGCGGGCCAGCTGACACCCGAGCAGTTCAAGAAGATTGTCAACGAAGTGAAGGCGGAAACCGGAGCCAAAGGCAAAGAACTATTTCACCCCATCCGTATCGTCATCACCGGCTCACATTCCGGTCCGGACTTCGACCGGCTGATTCCGATCCTCGAAGCCGGCAGCCATCTGAATCTGCCGAAGCACGTACTCAGCGTGCACGAGCGACTGGAAGAGTTCGCCAAGGCGCAAACCGAATAATTAATCCGTGACCCTTTCTTGCGTCTTCAAAATGTCTTCCAGCGCCTTCATCAGATCGGGCTTCTGGAAAACGTAACCGCTGGCCGTCAGCTTTGCCGGCTCGACTCTTTGACTGCCCAGCAAAAGTTCGTCGCCCATTTGCCCGAAAACCAGGCGAGCCGCGAAGACCGGCATGGGGAAAATCGCGGGCCGCGACAGCACCGAGGCCAGCGTCTTGGTGAACTCAGCGTTCGTCACTGGATGGGGCGAAACGCTGTTCACCGGGCCGCGCAGAGATTCGTTCGTAAGTATGTGCCGGATTGCTCCGATCTCATCGTGCAAGTCAATCCAGCTCATCCACTGACGGCCGCTGCCGATCTTTCCGCCCAGTCCCATGCGAAACGGTGGCAGCATTTGTTTCAATGCGCCACCTTCAGCGCTCAAAACGATGCCGGTTCGCAAAAACGCCGTGCGAATGCCAGCTTGCGCCGCCGGATCCGCGGCCGCTTCCCATTCCCGACAAACCTCTGGCAGGAATCCGCTTCTGCCGGAAGCGCTGTTTTCGCGCAAGATCTCATCATCGCGATCCCCGTAAAATCCAATCGCTGAGGCCGAGATCAAGACACGCGGAGGCGACGCTGCCCGAGCAAGCGCTTCGGCAAGATGACGCGTCCCGAGAACCCGGCTGTCTCGGATTGCCTTTTTCTTCGACTCCGTCCAACGGCTGGCAATGGATTCTCCCGCAAGGTGAATCACTACGTCGAAGCCTGAAACCGATTCAGGCGCGAGAGGCTTAACAAAATCCCAGGCAATTTGCCCGACGGCGGAGGTAGGTCTCCGCATCAGGCGAGCGATTTCGTAACCATCGGCGCCCAAATTTTGAATCAGCGCACTGCCCAGGAGTCCGGAAGACCCGCTGACGAGCACTTTTACAGGCATGAAATCAACTTTATCAGTTCTTCTGATGATGGAGGCGGTAATGACGGCCACGATTCCACTGGCGAGCAGCTTGCCCGCTAAGTTCGTCGCGTGTTGCTTATGCTGATTTGAAGATGACCAGCCACCGCGTACGGTTTGGTCGATTATGTCGAGATCGGCGCGTCATATCGGTCTCTTGACGAATAGCTCCAAACAACCAAATGGCAACGTTACGAAATGCCGTACCGGAGCTTAAGGGTGGTCGTCGGGAAAGATGTGACGGTCACAGCCGTTGCCCGGCCCCACATGGGCTGTGCGGGGCAGAATTCAAATAGAATTGCAATATTGCGGAAAGGTTCTAGTGAGCAAAGTTAAAGTTGGGGCGTTTTCGGTTTCGATCGATGGGTTTGGGGCTGGACCCCGGCAAGACCTGCAGAATCCCCTCGGCGTCCGCGGGACCGAGCTGCACACCTGGTTTTTTCACACCGAGATTTTCAAGAAGGTGCACGGTCAAATCGGCGGGGCTACCGGCATCGACAACGATTTTGCCGGGCGTTCTTTCGAGAATGTGGGCGCCTGGATCCTGGGCCGGAATATGTTCGGGCCGGTTCGGGGTCCGTGGAAAGACGATTCCTGGAGGGGGTGGTGGGGTGAAAATCCGCCCTACCATACGCCCGTGTTTGTGCTCACGCATCACGCGCGGTCTCCCCTCGCGATGGAGGGCGGCACAACATTTTACTTCGTCACCGATGGATCAGAGTCTGCTCTGCAGAAAGCGAAAGAGGCGGCCGAAGGCAAGGACGTTCGCATTGGCGGCGGCGTGTCTGTGATTCGGCAATATCTAATTGCTGGGCAGATCGACGAAATGCATTTAGCAGTCTCGCCGGTTCTGCTGGGCGAAGGGGAACACCTGTTTTCCGGAATCAATCTGCACCAACTTGGATTCACACCCTTCCGGACTGTCGCTGGAGAAAATGCAACTCACGTTTTTATCAGAAAAGGATAGCGGCGCTGGGATCCGCCCGTTCCCATCCCCGCGAAATCAACATCAAAGGCGGCGGACAGGAGTGTCCGCCCTACATTGAAACTTACTTGCCGAGCACGAACATGTCGCCATTGTTCAGGGTATAGATCTTTCCATCCAAGCCGATTGAGACTGGCGTGTAGGCTGCACCCAAAGCCTGCTGCAGGAAAATTTGACCTTTGAGTTTCCCGCCCTGTTTGATCACGAACAGGCTTCCGTCCTCGCTGTCGGCGTACACCGTCCCGTTCCTGTCCACCGCAGGGGCATTGACGCACCATTCAAAATTGTCCGCGCTCTGATAGCTCCACTCGGGGACCAAGTCGGCATTCAGTTGGGTTATGTAGTAAGGGCCGCTGCTGTTGTAGTAGTTGTTCTTGGTGATCACCGAATACGTGCCATCATGGACGTAGATGCCTGGCGTATCGTCCCAACCGAAATCAAACGAGGTCAGGTACCGCCCGGAGGAGCTGAATTTAAGCATGTAGCCGCGGTTGGTATCTTCAGCCAGAACCCCGAGCAGGAGATTGCCGTCGGGAAGCACTACCGGGGTCGCGGAGGAAAGGTCGATGATGGCGCCCGTAATTTGGCCATTTGCCAAATTAGTCAAGGAGGTGTGCCACTTCGGAGTCAGATCGGAGTTTACCGCGATGATGTTTGCGTCGAAAGGATTGAAGTGGGCAACGCTGGCGGTGTAGATCGTCTTACCGTCCGCAGAGATGGCCGGCGAGATATTGACGCCCGGGCGCTGCGAGCCATCGGAGATTCCTTGCGTTACCAGCTTGGAGTAGCTGACCTTCTCCGCCACTCCATCTGGTTTGATTTTTACGAGCCAGGAGTTGTGTACATCCACGCTCCAGGGATTTTTGGCGTCCAGTTCGAGGACGTTGTAGTAGACGTTCCCAGCGTCGATGGTTAGCGGTCCCGACACAAACCGGTTAGGATCGACCGATGGGAATGGATTATAGCGGGCAATCATCTTCCCATTGGTCTCGTCGACCTTGTAGATGGTCCCGCCCAAGCCGGGAA
This sequence comes from uncultured Acidobacteriota bacterium, assembly GCA_963820925.1. Classification (GTDB taxonomy): domain Bacteria; phylum Acidobacteriota; class Terriglobia; order Terriglobales; family Acidobacteriaceae; genus JABDBE01. Next base: position 153,677 of record CAWGBX010000006.1, on the reverse strand, counting down.
CAAATACGTTTCCGTTCCAGAGCGCGGCGTGGAACACCGGTTCCCAGCCAAAAAGACCGTCGCCATTCTGGCCCCCTAAGTCGGTGTTGGGCTCGGGCTTCCAATCGGATCGAAAGTTCCACGCCTTGACCAGTGCGCCGTTCTTCCAGGTGAAGGCTCTTTCATTCCAGATTTCGGTATTCCAATCATTCGGTCCACAGGGATAAGGCTGGCCTGAGCCCGGTGGATTGCAAGAAACGTACTTTCCCGTCTTGTATTCCAGAAAAACAGAGTTGCCGTCCACGAGCGGAACCTGATAATGCGCGAGCAATTCCCCAAAAGTCTCTGCTTTCTCCCGGCTCACGAAGGGGTCGTAGGTAATGTCAGCCAGTTTAGTCTTTGGACTTTGCCCTAAGGCATGAGTCGAGTTGGTGTGCAAGAAAGTGCGCGCCCACTGCGGCCAGTCAGCAACAGACTTGACTGGTTCATCCGCCGCGCGAATGAAGGTCCAGGCGATTACCGCTAACCCAACACAGACAGCAAACGCAGGGATCTTTGAGGTCATACCGCTCATCTTTCAAGCCTTGACAGCAAATACAAAACTGCGGGATGGCTTATCTGAGAGTGGGGAACGAACACCAGGGAGCAAGATCAACTTATCTCCCCCCGGAAGGCACTGTCAAGTCGATTACGCCTGAGGGTGACGTCAAGCTGCCTATGTAAGTACGGAGAGGTTGAGGCTTTCCATTCCAGGCTGAAGCGTTGGAAGATGGAAGACAGGATGACAGAATGAAGCAGGATGAGAGGGAAAGGCGGCGGACAGGAGTGTCCGCCCTACACGGGTTATCGCTCGCATAACTAAAGGCCATCGGAAGAGATGGCGATGGCCTTTTTGTTTTGGAAACCGGTCAGGCGCTTTTCTTTACCTCGTGCATCTTGGTTGGGGGTTGGTAGATTCCGGGGACTAAACGGGAGGCAATGGCGAGGCGGTTCCAGGCGTTGATCGCGGCGACGGCCAGAGTCAAGTCTGCCAATTCCTTTTCGCTGAAATACGGGCGAACTTCTCCGTAGACCTCGTCGGATGCGTGGCCATCGGTGATGCGGGTTACCGCTTCCGTCCAGGCCAGGGCCGCACGTTCGCGGTCGGAATAGTATGGCGCCTCGCGCCAGGCATCGAGACCGTAAAGGCGTTGCTCGCTTTCCCCGATGGCTCGCAGATCTTTCCAGTGCATGTCGATGCAATAGGCGCAGCCGTTGATTTGTGAAGCGCGCAGTTTTATCAGGATCAGGAGAGAAAGTTCGAGGCCGGATTGGTGAAGGTATGCTTCCAGGCCAAGCATGGCTTTGTAGCCGCCAGGAGCAACGTTTGGGCCGTCGATTCGGGATTTCATAGAGCCTCCATGTTTTGTGATTTATCTTTTTCGATTCATCCAGGTAACGGTTCGATCCAGGTTTTGTGTGGAAAACATCTCGAGGGCAAAAACAGTGTGGTACCAATTGCGCTTGCGAAGCGGCAGGTGCTGCAAACGGGGTGCATAGATCCTTCGCGTGGCTCAGGATGACATCCGCTTTGCTCAGATGACGACATCGCGAAAAAGAATGACCGCGTGAAATAGGATAACTGTTTGAAAGTGGCAGACAGAGGAGTGTATGTCCGGTCCTCCGAGCCGCGTACATTCGGCATTGACTGAGTCTTGGGTGCATACTCATGCTGAGATCTTGACTGCATGCGTGTCCTGATCGTTGGTGGCACCAAATTTATCGGTCCTCATGTTGCGCGGGGGTTCGTAGAGCAAGGCCACGATGTTCTTCTCTACCATCGCGGGCAGACTGAAGCCGAGCTGCCCGAAAGCATCCGTCACGTTCGCAGCCCGCTGGCGGCGATGCCCGTGCTGGGCTTTCCGCCCGAGCTGATGGCTGAATCGTTCGACGCAATCGTGCACATGATCCCAATGGGCGAAGCCGATTCAAGAGCAGCGATGAAAGCCTTTCGCGGTCGAGCTGTGCGAATTGTTGGGCTGAGCAGCGGAGATGTCTATCGCGCCTACGGGCGCCTGACGGGCAGCGAACCCGGCCCTATCGAGGAAGGACTGCTCCACGAGGATTCGCCACTGCGGAGCGTCTTGTATCCCTACCGGAAACGAGCAAAATCAGCCGCGGACTGGGTCTACGACTACGAGAAGATTCTGGTGGAGCATGCGATTCTCGGCGATCGCGATCTGCCTGGCGTGATTCTGCGGTTGCCCAAGGTGTACGGGCCGGGCAATAACGACGATCTGGCGACTGTCTATGCTTTCCGTCACCAGCCCCGGTGGCGCTGGACTCACGGTTATGTCGAAAACGTGGCGGCAGCCATTGTGCTGGCTGCAACCCATCCTGCGGCATCGGGAAGAATCTACAACGTCGGTGAATCTCCCACGCCGACAGTGGGCGAACGCCTTGCCGGGCTCCCGCCTTCGGGCATCGCGGCCGACGAGCACGCGGCATTCAACTTCGCGCAAGACATCGTTTACGACACCAGCCGCATTCGCGGAGAATTGGGCTATGCCGAGCGCGTGTCGTACGAAGAAGGTTTACGGCGGACGCTGGTTCAGCAAAACTGACCGACGGCGTGGCGGCCAGTCTGGTTATGAAAGCTGCTGCACTCTCTCCTATGCTTGCCTGTTGGCAACCTCCTGGGAGAGATCTGAAATAACTCTGATCTGATGAGCTGATTTCCCGGAGTTTTGCGCTTCTATCATTAGGGGGCAGAGCGCCCCGATACCACCGGGAGGGAAATTCATGAAAAACCTGAAGTTCACAACGCCAACTTTGCTGATATTCGCTATTGCTTTCGCGTCTCTTGCCAGCACCGCAGTCGCACAACAACATCCTGCCGCCCCTCCTATCAATCTGGTAGCGGGGGTTGGTGGTCCCGTCTCGAGCTCCAACCATTGGGAAAACTACTCGGCGCTCAACCTCATTGCTGGAGCGTTCATCTTCCCGGCTGTTGCCCAGGTTAAAACCACGGTCTTGTACATTGGCTTCACGGGAGGAACGGAGGCAGACATTGGCAACATGGTCCTTTACAGCACCAAGCGGGGAAGCCAGAAAATCACCAACGTTCTGCCGGTGAAGTTGAAGGGCGTCTCCAATCCGATCATTTCGCTGACCAACAAAAAGACCTGTCCAACGCAGCCGATAAGTATCAGCAATCCGTGCGTCATTCGCTTGGATCCAATGACGCTGACGCCATCGACCCTGTCGGACTATTACTTCGTGATGTATCTCGGTAACAACACGAACAATGAGGCGGTTAGCGCCGCCAATGCGCAATATGCGATCACCAGCCTTACCGGGTGGTACTTGACTGGCGACCAAACCCAACTAAAGGCTGGGGCCTCCATTCCGTCCGGCTACACCGGGAGCCATCCGTACTTCTTGTTGTACGTCATGAGCAACTAGCGAGAGCAAGGAGCGAACCAAGTCTGAGGCGCGATTCTGGTTTCGCCCCTTCTGCTCTCAGTTGTCCAAATTCGGAGTTTTGCTGTGTGCCCCATTTTTCGCGACCCTGCGAAAAATGGGCACGGTTTTGAAGGACGGTCTGATCCTCCCAATTCTCGCGCAAGGCGCGAACCCTAATTTCAAAGTAGCTTCGTCGTGTCGTAAACTCGGGAGGGGCGTAGTTTCTTGCCCTAGGGACGGGAAATGGTGCCCGCCCGTGGCACGTGTCTCAGACGAGTTGCGGCACGACATGAAGATCCGCCAGCCGTTGATAGGACTGCGGAATCTCGTTTCATGACCCAAAACAGAAATGCAACCACGATGAGTCTGTTCGATCACATGAGCAGCGCTGAACCACGCAAGGAGGAATTGTGCCCAGGTGCGTTCGTCTTGCATGGTTTCGCGTTATCGGATGAAACCGCTCTGCTGCAAGCGTTGGGCGAGGTGACCGCAAGCGCTCCCTTTCGCCATATGCGGACACCGGGTGGCTTCCGTATGTCCGTGGCGATGACGAATTGCGGTTCGCTGGGTTGGGTAACTGACAGGACGGGCTACCGCTACGATGCCATGGACCCGGAGAGCCGCCTCCCGTGGCCCCCGATGCCGGCTTCGTTTTTGACGCTTGCGAAGAACGCGGCTACAGAAGCGGGCTTTCCCGGCTTCGTCTCCGATGCCTGCCTCGTCAATCGCTACGAGGCGGGAGCGAAACTTTCGTTGCATCAAGACAAGGACGAGCGAGATTTTGATGCGCCGATAGTTTCTGTATCGCTCGGCATCCCCGCGGTATTTCTCTTCGGGGGAATGAATCGAGCCGATACGGCGAAGCGGGTACCAGTAAGACATGGTGACGTAGTGGTTTGGGGCGGACCCGCAAGACTTCGCTATCACGGCGTGATGCCGCTCAAGGAAGGCCGCCATCCCGCGCTAGGGGAATACCGAGTGAACCTCACATTCCGCAAAGCCGGCTAGCTGGCGGCGCAAAGTAGTTTCCGATTCGCTGACCATTCATCCAGAGTCATCTCATCCGCTGCAACATGCTGCGCTATAATTGCGCGCAACGGATGGCCCTTACCCCTGGTACGAGACTCGGACCTTACGAAATCCTCTCCCCGCTGGGCGCAGGCGGCATGGGCGAGGTGTACCGGGCTCGCGACACGCGCCTGGATCGGATCGTTGCGGTCAAGATCCTGCCCAGTCATCTTTCTGACAATCCCGAGGCAAAGCAGCGTTTCGAGCGGGAGGCACGCACCATTTCTTCCTTGAACCACCCGAACATCTGCGTCCTGCACGACGTGGGTAGCCAGGATGGAATCTCCTACTTGGTCATGGAGTTCTTGCAGGGCGAGAGCCTGGAGTCCCGGCTGCAAAAAGGGGCGCTGCCCCTGAAGCAGGCGCTGGAGTTTGGCGTGCAGATCTGCGAGGCGCTGGAAAAGGCACACCGAGCCGGCATCGTGCACCGCGATCTCAAGCCCGGAAACATCATGCTCACCGCATCGGGTGCTAAGCTGCTGGACTTCGGCCTGGCGAAACCGGCGGCCGCGCTGTTGGGGACGCAGGCTTCGAGCGACAAAGGACACCTCACGTCTTCCACCCCAACGATTAACCTGTCGGCTGTCAGCCCACCGCCGGGGAGCCTTACGCAGCAAGGCACGATCGTCGGCACATTCCAGTACATCGGGCCTGAGGTGCTACAAGGGCGGGAAGCAGACGCGCGTAGCGACATCTTCAGCTTCGGCGCAGTGCTATTCGAAATGGTCACAGGACGGCGCGCGTTTGAGGGCAAGAGCCAGATCTCCGTTGCATCGGCGATCCTCGACAAGGAGCCGGAACCGATCACGACAATTCAGCCGGAGGCCCCGGCCGCGCTCGATCACGTGGTTCACGACTGCCTGGCGAAGGACCCGGAATCGCGCTGGCAGAATGCCGCCGACATTGCGCGGGAGTTGCGCTGGATTTCCAACAGCGGTTCGAGTAGCATGATCACGCCGTCCGCTATTCCTCGCAGTCGATTAACTGAGCGTCTGATATGGGCCTTCTTGGTTGCGGTGCTCCTCGCAATCCTTGTATGGTCGGGCCTGCGGGAGCACGAACCGGCGCGGGCGTTGCGATCCTATTTGCCTCCTCCCTCGGACTTGGCCTTTGACTTGACCGGTGACTTTTCCGGCCCACCGGCAATCACGGCCGACGGCACAGCGGTCGCGTTCTGCGCCCGCAGTGCGAAGGAGCGAGACTCGGTCTGGGTGCAGTCTCTCGCCGACCTCACCCCCAGGAAACTCGACGGCACTGACGGCGCTACCTTTCCTTTCTGGTCCGCCGACGGGAAGTTCGTCGGGTTTTTTGCTGATGGCCATTTGAAGAAAATCCCGGCAGCGGGCGGGCCCGTCACCATTCTCGGGGAGGCGCCCAATCCGCGAGGAGGGTCCTGGAACCAGGACAACGTCATCATCTATGAGCCCGATTACCGCGATTCGTTGTGGCGAATCAGTGCTGCGGGGGGAACCGCGTCCCGCCTGACCAAATTCGAAGCCGGCAAGCATACGACCCATCGCTGGCCCAGGTTCCTGCCCGACGGCAAGCATTTTCTGTTCTTCGCGACCAGTCACTCGGGCGACTCAGAGCAAGGGGTCTACTTCGGATCAATCGAGGACGGTTCCTACAAGCACTTGCTGGACGCGGATTCCGAAGCCCAGTATGCCTCGGGATATCTGCTCTATCATCTGCAGTCGCAATTGCTGGCACAGAAATTCGATCCTGTCGGCGGGGCGGTTTCCGGTGATGCGGTAACCTTGGCAAATTTTGTGGAATACGATTCGGGAACCTGGCACACCACATTCACCGCAAGCCAAAACGGTCTGCTGATCTACGAGCCGGGCTCGAAAATACTTGGATCCGACTTGGTTGAGTTGGACCGCAGCGGAAAGACAGTGAGTAAGCTGGCGGAGCAGGGGTTTTACAAGGGCAGCGGCCGGTTTTCTCCGGATGGAAAGCGGCTGGCCGTAGCTATGGGAGACCCTCAGGCCGACATCTGGGTCTTCGACCTGACTCGCGGAACGCGAACCAGACTGACCTTCGGTGGCGCCACCCACCTGATGCCCACCTGGTCATCGGACGGCCGGCGAGTTGCTTATGCTAGACATAGTGGTGCGACACTGATGGCAGGAACGTCGCTGTGCGCCCACTTGGCCAGCGGTGGCGGACAAGAGGAAGTTCTGATGGAACGCGATCCTTCCGCGTTGCCAGTCACGCTGCTATCTCCACAGTGGTCGCCGGACGGCCACTACCTCGTCCACATGGAGCAGAGCGGTCCGAGCGGCGCCGGCGTGTACGCCCTTCCCATGACCGGCGAAAAGAAGCCGATCACCATCGTGCAGCCACCATCTACGCAGGCGAGGATCGTGCAATTCCGCCTCTCTCCCGACGGCCGGTGGCTGGCATACACTTCAACTGAGTCGGGGCGAGAGGAGGTTTACGTTACACACTTCCCAAGCGGCGCAAGCAGGTGGCAGGTTTCGCAAACCGGAGGCACTTGGCCGGCCTGGCGAGGGGATGGCAAGGAAATTTACTTTATCGGACTGGATGGGTTCTTCCACGTTGCCAGCGTAAACACGAAGAGCGAAGAGTTCGAAGTTGATCAGGTTCTGCCGTTGTTTCAGATAGGCTACGTCGCTGGGGTTGGAGTTCCCTACGACCCCACCCCGGATGGCCAGCGCTTTGTCTTCGAGACTCACCCCGAAAGTGTCGCCGTGCCGCTGGTCTTGGTCACCAACTGGACGGCTGACCTTAAGAAATAGTCTTCATGGTCCAGCGCCTAGGCTGTGAAGGCAGATCGATTCTTGACTTCATCCGCCTGTCAGGACATCTGAGCCGTCAACTTAAGTCCGCATCTTCGCCTATCTCGCTGATCGCAATTGGCGGCATGTCTTGCTGACGCAATTGCTGGTTGAGTTGCGGCACCCGAGTTGTCTTGAAGTGATTCCAATCCGTGATGCGCAGCTTCAACGCCTGGTTCGAATCGTGGTACAGGGCAATGGCCTGGGAAGGTACGGCGCGATCTCCGCTCTCGACAACTGCCAATGCGGAAGTTAGCCCAGCGCTGGCGTTTTCCAGTCCGATTGTGTTACTTGCGGGACCTTCACTGCCGGACAGTATCTGCCGGATTTCGTTTTCGAGCTGGGACACTGTGGATTTGAGATTCGCGTGATTTGCACCGAGCTTTTGTTCCAGCTCAGACAACTGTTTCTGTACCGATCTGATCTCCGCCAAGGCTTGCCGGCTGGTAACGGCTTCGGCGAAAATCTGGCGACCGAGTTGGAGCTGTTGTTCAAGATTGCGGGGAGTCGCGGGGGATCGCGGATCCATGACGATCTTCAATGGCTGATCAGAAGTCTTTCCGTCGACCGTGAGGCGCACCAGGTACGTGCCGGGAACGGCGCGTGGGCCTCGGGGAGATCGATATTCGTATTCGCCGGCCTGATCCGCCGCTTTACTGCCCGGAGTTCCCCACGCAAGATTCCAGACGAAGCGATGCATGCCGGGACTGGTTTCAAGAATCTCTGGCATTGGGAACCATCGGTCGGCGATGGGGAGGGGAGGATGCTTCTGCTCTCTCTCATCATCGGAAGAGAAGCTGCGGACCAAAACCTGCTTCTGATCAAAAATCTCGAGCTTGATGTGCCCTGCGGGAGCATTGAGGTAGTAGTCCACGACGGCGCCATTGGGCGGATTGTTCGCGGTGGGCTCTTCCGGCGGCAAGGGAGAACCGAGGAACGTATCGTTGTCGACGCGGATGGCTGTCGCGGGCCGATACAGCCAGGCGTTTTCAGCCTTGACAACGTCGTGCACTTGCCGCAGTGGCGTGATGTTGTCGAGAATCCAGAACGCGCGTCCGTGAGTGGCGACCACAAGGTCATCTCCGTGAATGACCAGGTCGTGGATCGAAGCTACCGGCAAATTCAACTGGAGCGACTGCCAATGATCGCCGTCGTCGAACGAAACATAAACTCCGAGTTCGGTGCCCACGAAGAGCAAGCCGCGGGTCTGCGGATCTTCGCGGACCGCCCGCAAGAATGAAGATGCGGCAATGCCGTCGGTGATCAGTTGCCAAGTCGCGCCGTAATCGCGCGTGCGGTAAAGATACGGTTTCTGATCATCGAGGCGGTGCCTGTCCACCGCTGCATACGCTTCTGCGGGATCGAAGTGTGAGGCTTCAATCAGCGATATCTTGCTCCAGTCGCCGATGCCGTGAGGCGTCACATCTTTCCAGGTTTTCCCGCCGTCTCGGGTGAGGTGAATGAGGCCGGTGTCGCTACCCGCCCATATCAGATTTCCATTCAGGCTGGAAGGCGCGATGGCAAAGACGACGCCGTATCCTCGTTGTTTTGCGTTCTCGACCGTGGCAGAGCCGTCGGGCTTCTTGTTGTCGGTTTGCTGCGTTGATCCAGTTAAGTCAGGGCTGATGATTTCCCAATGCAGCCCACCATCGAGTGTCTTCATCACGTACTGAGTGCCGAGATAAAGTGTTTTCTTGTCGAACGGTGACATCAGCAACATGGGCGTCCAGGGATCGCGATATTTGCGACCGTTGATTTCGACACCAAAATTCGACAGCGGCCAGGGAGTAATGTCTTGGCTGAACGAGGTCCGAACATTGAAGCGGACAACGTCTCCGTAAGTGCCGCTGACGTAGAGGATGGTCGGATCTTTCGGGTCGGGAGCAATGTATCCGCTCTCGCTGCCGCTGGCTGGAAACCAATCGCGCGGCGTGATCTGCCCAGAGTCGCCGCGGCTGCGGACCGCTGCGCTTCCGCTGTCTTGTTGGGTGCCGTAAACGACGTAGGGGAATTGATCATCTGCGATCACGTGATAAAACTGCCCAGTGGGTTGGTTGTACCAGGAACTCCAGGTGCGGCCATAATCGAGGCTGATGGTCGCGCCTTGATCGGTGGCGAGAATCATTCGAGCAGAGTCGCTGGGGTCCACCCAAATCTGATGATAGTCGTCTCCGCCGGGCGCGCCGCGCACTATTGAAATTGTCTTGCCGCCATCTTCGGAGCGGTAGAGCGCAACGTTCGGCACGTAAATCACATCCGGATTACTTGGGTCGACGGTGATGTTTCCGAAGTACCAGGCGCGGCTGGTAAGCCGGCGGTCGTCATTCTGGAGCGTCCAGACATTACCTCCATCATCGGAGCGATAGAGTCCGGGGCTCTTGGAGGCGCTGATGAGTGCGTACACGCGTTTGCCATTGGGAGAGACGGCGACGGCCGTGCGACCCCAGTCTCCTTCGGGCAATCCATTCTTCGTTAGACGCGACCATGATTGACCGTTATTCTGCGAGCGGAAGAGCCCGCTACCAGGGCCGTCGATTGGGGCATACGTACTCCAAGGCGGACGGTGGCTTCGCCATGTTGTTGCGAACAGGAGATTAGAGTCCTCCGTGGCAATGGCAAGATCAGAAACGCCAATGTCTGGACCTTGATCAAGAACCTTCGTCCAATTGGCGCCGCCATCCGTCGATTTGTACACGCCACGCTCGTTGTTCGGTCCGTAAGCGTGTCCAAGGGCACCCACGAACACGATGTCCGCATTTTGAGGATCGACCACGATACGGCTAATCTGGCGAGTGTCGCGCAGTCCGATGTTGGTCCAGGTCTGGCCGCCGTCGGTTGATTTATAAACGCCGTCGCCGGAAGAAAGATCGGAGCGAATGTCTGCCTCTCCCGTGCCTGCGTAAATGACTTTGGGGTCGGATGGAGCTACTGCGAGTGCGCCGATCGAGGCCACCGGTTGCCCATCGAAAATCGGCTCCCACACTACGCCGGCGTCTCTGGTCCGCCACACGCCCCCTCCGACCGAGCCAAAACAGAAGGTGGTGGAGTTTCCGGGAAATCCAGCCACCGCGATCACTCGGCCGCCGCGAAAGGGCCCGATCAGGCGCCATTTGAGCCCGCTGTAGAGTGCAGGAGGAATCGGCTGCCCGGTTGCGGATGTCAGAACGATGAAAGAAACCAAAAAGCCAAGCAAATACTGAAACCTAATGGCGAACTTTTGCACCTGTCGGTCCTCACCCATGGAAACAGTTAGTGTAGTTGAAATTTTAGAATTTGCTAAAGTGGTTGTGGCATCAAATACCTGGACGGCGTTGACAGAGGCGGTCCAAGGCACACAGTTTGATCGCGAGGGGCGACGGAGACTATGGGCGAACTAACAATTGAAATGTTGTGCAAGAATTGTGGCCAGACTTTTACAGCGTTCCTGAAAGAGATGGAGAAAAAGAATGCTGAGGTTACCTGCCCATGCTGTGGCAAGAGTGGCGGGAATGTTGTGCCCAGCAATGCAATCCCGCCTTCGGCGCGAAATTAAGTTCAGGATAAATGTCCAGCTTAAATCTCCTGATCGGTGAGCCTTGCCGATGCCAAGAATACTGTCCGGGTGGTCAAGCTTCACCCTTTTCCACAAATCCCGTGTAGAGCGGACACTCTTGTCCGCTGCTCTTGACGTCGATTCTCGAACCTTGGGAAATCAAAAGCAACACCAAGTTCAAACTCAAAGGCGGCGGACAGGAGTGTGTGCCCTACACGATCTAAATCCAATCTGCCACCAGGCTCGTACTTGACACAGTAGACAGAGCCGGTCGTAAACCGCCGGGGGCGTGGCGCCGCGTCCCGGCGGTCTAGCCTGCGATGCGGCGACGTCCACTAATTTCAATCCCCGAGGAAAACTCTATGAAGCGACTGAAAACGATGGTGGCTTTCGCCATGACGTTATTCATGGTGGTTCCAGCCAGCTTGTTCGCGTCCAGTCATCGCGAAGCTCCCATCTCCGCCCTGGATCATTCCGCGGACGTGACTGACTGGTACGCGTTTGTCAGCTACGACCACCCGGACCGTGTGACCATGATTCTCAACGTCGACGGGTTCCTGGAACCCTCCAACGGGCCCAACTACTTTCCATTCGATCCCAACGTTCTTTACGAGATGAAGGTTGACAATAACCGCGACGGAGTTGAGGACATCACCTTCCAATTCCGATTCAAAACAGAAATCCGGCTGCCCGATGTTTTCACCGGCTACGTTGGTGGCATCGCGGGGATTCCGCCGATCACTTCGTTATCCGGCGCGGGTTCGGAAGGGTTGAGCCTTCGCCAAACTTACTCGGTCACTATGGTTAAGAACGGTGTTCATACGGACCTGGCAGAGGGGAAAACCCTCTACGCAGTCCCTTCCAACGTCGGCCCACTGACCATGCCGGACTATCAAAAATTGTTCCGGCAGGGAGTGAATGACCTGGGCAAGGGGATTCGGGTGTTCGCGGGAACAGTCGATGATCCTTTCTATATCGACTTAGGCGCAGCATTTGACTCTCTCAACTTCCGCATGGGAGTGGGCGGTGTTCTCTCCGCGGCAGAAGACGCGGACGACACGCATAACTACGCGCCCGACGCGGTGGCGGGTTTCAACGTGAACTCAATCGTGTTGGAAGTTCCCATCACTATGCTTACGGTCGACGGAAAGAAACACAATGCTAACGACAAAGATGCGGTGATAGGGACCTACGGCGCCACCTCTCGCCGGCGCATTACGGTTCGGCGCGAGTTAGAACAAGCCGATGCCGGCAAGGCCCAGTGGCGGCAGGTAAACCGTGAAGGCAACTCGCTGATCAATGAACTGATCATCGGAACCGGCTCCAAAGATAAGTTCAGCACTGACGACCCGGTCAATGACAAGCAGTTCGCCAACTTTGTGCTCGACCCTTTGCTGGCGAAATTGTTCGCGTCGCTGGGGATTCCCGTTCCGCCACCACCTCGTAATGACTTGCTCTTGCTGGTGCAATATGAGCCGCCGATTTGCCCAGGATGCGGCAAGGGGGATACGGGTCCGGTTGCCGACCTGCTGCGTCTGAACACCGGCATTCCGCCAACCGCGGTTGGAAGCCAGAAGCGCCTGGGCTTCCTCGCAGGAGACAATGCTGGTTATCCGCAGGGGCGACGGCCTATCGACGACGTCGTCGATATCTCATCGCGCGCCGTGGGTGGCATTCTGGTCGACTCCACGAAATACGGCACTCGCATTGGTGACGGCGTAAACATCAACGAAGATGGTTACGGCGCATCCTTCCCGTTCGTGAAACCGGCCCATAGCGGACGCAACAGCCATCACATTGGGCCCGGCCAGAGAGGTTGCTCTGGACAAGCCAATGATGTCTGCCCGGTTAAGTAACCCTGGTTCGTGGCCGCTGCCAAACAACGGCGGCCACGACTTTTCCCCCCAAGGATTCAAGGAGTAAAGATCACAGATCAAAGAGAGGAATGTCATGAAACGAATTGTGGCCCTTTTGCTGCTGGTTCTGGGCACGGTTGCGGGATTTGCGCAAGCACCGTCTGCCCCCGGTGAAACCAAGCTCTCTCCTGCCGAACGCAGCATGGCGCAGGCGAGAAAGTTAATTGAGAAAAACCCGAAGGATTTCGAGGCGTATAACGCGCTGGCACTGGCGCTCTCAAGGCGCGCGCGCGAGACTTCCGACGTGAAGTTCTACACGCAAGCCGAAGAGACGTTGCAGAAATCGTTTGAAGTCTCGCCAGCCAATTTTGATGGCGAGAGAATTCACGTTTGGCTTTTGCTGGGCAAACACGAATTCGCCGCGGCTTTGGAAGCGGCTAAGAAGCTTAACCAGAGGATGCCGGACGACGCGATGCTCTACGGTTTTCTCACCGACGCCAACGTAGAACTCGGCAACTATAAGGATGCTGAGGCAGCAGCCCAGTGGATGCTTGATCTGAAGCCAGGAAACACGCCTGGCTTGACGCGAGCCGCCTACCTTCGCGAATTGTACGGCGACATTGAAGGTTCGCTTGAATTAATGAACATGGCATACCAGTCGACGCCACCGGGTGAAGTTGAAGACGGCGCCTGGATCGTGACTCAGATGGCCCATCTTAACCTGACGATCGGAAGGATCGATGAGGCAGAGAAGCTGTCGCAGCAGGCACTTGTCATGTTTCCGGGATATCACTACGCCCTTTCCAATCTGGCCAAGGTAAGAATTCAGCAGAAGCGATACGACGAAGCGGTCGGGTTGCTCAACCAGCGCTACGAGGCAGCCCCCCATGCGGAGAATCTGTACGATTTGGCACAGGCCTTGCAGTTGGCTGGGAAGACTGACGATGCGAACAAGTCCTTTACCGAGTTCGAACAGAAGTCGCTGCTCGAAACCAACCGTGGCGACAATTCCAATCACGAGTTGATTTTCTACTACGCGGATTATGCCAAGCAGCCGGAGAAAGCTCTGGAAGTGGCACAACGGGAAATCGCACGTCGGCACGATGTCTTTACTCTGGACTCCTATGCCTGGGCATTGTATGAGAATGGGCAATACGCGGAGGCGCGGAAGCAGATCGAAACTGCGCTCGCAGTCGGCGTTCGAGACGCAAAGATATTCCGTCATGCCGGGGAGATCGCGCTGAAGTCCGGAGACAAAGCTGCAGCAGAACATTACCTGCGGGAATCGGCCGAGTTGAACACGGTGGGCTCGGAGCAGGCGCGGATCACGCTGGCAAGCCTCACGCAAGATGTGCGGCGGTAGAATCCAGAGACGCTAAGACTGTTTTGATTATAACGGTTGTGCCTCTGCTGGCTGGCTCTGCGGGAGCGCCTGGGACCGTCTAAGCCGGCCAGCAGCGGTCAACTAGGTTACCTGTAAGCTTCCGGTGTTGTCCCGCTCACACGTACACCCGGTCGCCCGGTCCGGGCGGTCGAGCGACGGTCAGCCGGAGAGCACCGGGGGACCCCCAACCAGCACAGCGAATTTCGCATTCGTCTCGTGACCAAATCACGCAGACTCCGTAAAATGGCTCCGACTGGCGATCATGCATTTCAATCCATCAAACTACTGGCTGGACACGGCCCAGATGCCTGCTGGTACTCCGGGTGATCTGCCCGAGCGCGTGGATGTGGCCATCGTGGGCGCGGGTTTCACTGGCCTTTCCGCAGCGCGAACTCTGGCCAAACGCGGAGCCAAGGTTGCAGTCCTTGAAACTCATACCATCGGTTGGGGCGCGAGCTCCCGCAATGGCGGCATGGTCCTCACCGGCCTGAAGCTCTGCGTGGACACACTCGCCGGTCGATATGGCATGGACGCAACCAAGCGAATGTACGCGGCTTCAATTGCTTCAATCGATCTGGTCGAGCAAATTGTTATAGAAGAGAACATCGACTGTAACTTCTCGCGATGTGGCCACCTCGAAGTAGCCTGCAAGCAATCACATTTCGATACCTATGCCCGCTCGGTCGAAGTCATCGCCCGGGAATTCAATCACCAGCTACGCATTGTCCCGAAGAACCAATTGTGCTGCGAGATCGGGTCCGACATTTACTATGGCGGCATCGTCGACGAAGTCAGCGCCGGATTAAACCCTGCGCGCTATGTGGCAGGGCTTGGCCATGCGGCGCTCAATGCAGGAGCTTGCGTTTTCGAAAACGCAGGCGTAGAGCGCATCGGGCATGCCTCGCGCAACGGCGGTTCGGGATTCCAACTGGTCACCTCTCGTGGAGATGTTTTCGCGAATGCCGTGTTCATCGCAACCAGTGGCTACACGTCGGACACTACGCCAGAATTGCAGAAGAAAATCATTCCCATCGGTTCTTTCATCATTGCCACGGAGCGGCTGCCCGAAGCGCTGGCTCTCGAACTGAGCCCGCGTAATCGCATGATCTACGATTCCAAGCATTATCTCTACTACTATCGCCTCACGCCCGACGATCGAATGCTGTTCGGAGGCCGTGCCGCATTCTTTCCTGAAACCAGCAACACCATCCGGCGGAGTGCTGAAATCCTGCGGCGCGGCATGATCAGCGTCTACCCCCAATTGCGCGACGTGAAAGTGGAATACGCGTGGGGTGGGACGCTGGATTTCTGCTTCGACACTATGCCCCATGCCGGCCGCATGGATGGAATGTACTACGCCGTGGGATACGCGGGGCATGGTGTCGCAATGGCCACTTATCTGGGGGCGAAGATCGCCGAGCAGCTCAGCGGCGGACCCGAGGAAAATCCTTACGCGAACGTTCCTTTCCCCGGTGCTCCGCTCGGCCTCTACAATGGGCGCCCGTGGTTCCTGCCCTTTGCGGGCGCATACTACAAGGTTCTTGACTGGATCAGCTGAAAACAAATCCTAGTTACGCCAGTAAACGTCTTCGGAAAAACAAGTAGGCCACCGGTCCTAGCACCAGAACGACCGGCCCGTACGTGAGCCCGAACCTGTCGCTGGCAATCAGCGCAACTCCGCTCATAATTAAAGGAGCAATCACTGCGTAGGCCAGGCCCTTGCTTCCCCACGGGATGCGGAAGGCGCGTTCCAGATCAGGCCGCTTGCGTCGCAGTTGCCAAGCCGAAAGCACGGTCAGTACCGAGGTCGCAATTCTGAGCCAGATGTAAACAGAGATAAGCTGGGTAAGGCTCTTCCACGCCAACAGTGAGTAAATCGCAGCCGAAATTAAGATCGCCAGCCAGGGCGTGCCGAACCTGGAATGCATCCGCGTCAGAGAAGGAGATAGATACCCATCCTCGGCCATGGCGAAAGGAATGCGGGTGGAGGCGAGCACTGTGCTGTTGAGAATAGAAATACCGGTGATGGCTGCCGCCAGAGTCATCGCGAAGCCCAGCCACGGCCCACCGATCAATTGAGCTGCATCGGAGAAGTAGCGTGTGTGCCAGTCCTGCCAGTTTCCCAGCGCTGCCAATGCGCATGCGGTAGGGACGAAATAGGTCGCCATCGAAAGCGGGACTACCCAAGCCAGCGCTCGCGGATAGCTCTTCTGCGGCTCCGCCACCTCTTCGGCCACGGTCGAAAGTTGCTCATATCCGGAGTAGAGCCACAAGCCCAGTGCTAGCCCCACACCGAAAACCTGGAACACGGGCTGATGAGGTGGAATTAGCGGGACGAATGGATCGTGGCGCCACATGCGCACGCTCATCACGCACATGGCCGCTACTGGCAAAAAGATAAGGGCCTCCAGCAGAGTAGCGACTTTCCCCACCATCTTGATGCCGCGAACGTTGATGTAGGTAATAATCGTGATCAGCGAAACTGCAACAACGTAGTGCTTCCATCCAGTGATCCTCGGGAAAAAGAAGCTGACGTAGTCGGTGAATAGCACCGCGTATGCACTGCCCAGCAAGAACGATGCACACCAATTCCACCAACCAGCAAGGAACCCCCAGAAGTCGCCGAAAGCGGCGCGTGTCCAACGATAGAAGCCGCCCTGCACCGGCATTGCCGTGGTCAGTTCGGCCGCTACGAGCGAAATTGGAATACACCAGAAGAACGGCAGGACCAGATGATAAATGAGCGTCATCCCCGGTCCCGAGGTGGTCACCTGGTCTTCCAGACCGAACGGTCCCGCAGTCGTGTAGGAATACATCACGAAGACGAACGAGAGGAGTCCGGCTTGGCGTATGACTGCTGAAGGCTTGCTTTGTCCGCTGGCCATAGAGTGGACTCGACTACGCATATTCTTGTAGCGCCGCCTTCCCGGCAGCCGTGCTGGGGGCCTCCCGCCCCGCCGCGAGGGCAAGATGCTGGCGCTACAAGGGACTTCTACTGGCCCGGCAGGTAGAAAGCTTCAGGTGCGGGCCGATACACTCGAATCATCCACAAGGGTCGCCTGAGGTTGCCCGGACCGGGCGCAGCGCGACTCATTTGCAGCCAGCGGCGATACTCTTCGTGTGCCCGGTTGGTGTCCACGAAAACGTCAGCGTAGCGATCTTCCGCGCGCGCCTTGGTCACCGTAACTTTTTGATGCCAGCAGTGCTGTCCGCTGATCGGGTCCGGTTGGACGGGGAACGTCAGGTTCTGATGCACGCCTGCATCTTCCCAGTGAATACGCGACGAATCGGGATCGTTGCTCTCGAACGGCTGAATGCCATGGATCTGCCTCATCATCCACTTTCCGGGCTCGACCTGTTTAAGATCGACTAGCGCAGTGGACCAGCGTTCACCGCCAAAGTCTTCCTTCAGACGCCAGCGCCCAAGGTGATGGGAGCACGCAATGACTCCGGGACGCATTCCTTCCGTCGCCCAGACTCTGTCCACGAAGTAGCCGATCGCAGTTTGAACTCGCACCAAGTCGCCGGTGACAACCCCTAATCGCTCTGCGTCCTCGCGATGCATCCAGACCGGATTCTTGTGCGAGATTTCATAAAGCCACTTCGCATTGCCTGACCGGGTATGGATGAGCGTTGGCAGTCGGAAGGTAGGAAGCAGAAGCATTTCGCCTTTGGCAGCATCGATGTTGTCGCGATGGACGTGGCTCTTGATGTAGCCGGGAATCGAATGTTCCGGCCAGTGCCAGTCTTTCAGCGTCTTCGAATAAAACTCGAGTTTACGCGACGGTGTTGGGAAACCCGCGACGGCGTTGCCATCGATCTGAACTCCGATTGGCGCTCCGTTCTTCTTGACTACGTACGTGACGGGATCGACGGTGCTCCCCTGCATATCCTCCGGCTTGAGAGCCTTCTGGTGTAATTCGTAGACGTTGTTTTCAACCAGGAAGGCGCCGTATTTCCGCATGTAGTCGAGCGGCGTCAGCCCTTCGCTTGCGGCCGCCTGAGGCAGTCCCGGCACGCTGTTCTCAAAGATCCACCGGTAATATTCATCGATTCTCAGCTTCTCGCCGGGGCGGTAGGGCGATTCAAAGTATCGGCGGATGCCCATCGATCCATCGGGATCCACGCGCCAGGACAACTCAATCCAGAACTCGTCTTCCTCCCAAACCTCACCCAGTCCGGCTTCGCGGTGCGCTTCATAAGTGAAGTTGAATTTCTTGCCCTGCCTTTCCAGTGCCAACCGCAGCACCGGTTGGCGGAAACCGATCCAGCGCGCGGCATGCGTCTCCTGGCTCATCAGGTCGTGACGCTCGGAAGCATGGCCCATGGGCAAGACATAGTCGGCAAACCACGCAGTTTCGCTCCAGGTCGGCGTCAGACAGGCGTGGCGTCCAACCTTGTTCTCGTCGGTCAGCGCCTCGATCCAGCTCAGCCCATCGGGATTGGTCCACACCGGGTTATAAACGCGGGAAAAATATACTGCGAGCTTGCCCCGGCCTTCTTTCAGAAAATGCGGCAGCAGGAAACTCATCTCGAAAAATGCCAAAGGATACTCGCGCGCCCACATCAATTCGTTCCAAGCATTGGGCGGCGGCGGCATCATTGGTGGCGTGGGGATGTACTTGTTCCAGGCGCTGGGCGAGGTTCCGCCCGGAGTTCCGACTGCGCCTACCAACACGGCTAAGAACTCCAATGCGCGCGCCACCTGCCATCCGCCGAGGTTGCCCGCCGCAGCATTGCGCCAGACATGTGTGCTCAGCGCGGAGCCAGCGCGGCCTACTTCCCGCGCGACTTCGACAATCATGCGAGAATCCGCCCCGGACTCTTTCGCAGCAAATTCCGGTGTGTACTGCGCGTAGGTTTGCCGGAGAACTTCCAGAAACGTCTCGAAAGTTTGCGGTTTAGCGGAATGCTCATCGCGCAGATACTCTTCCCAATTCACCCATGTTCGGACAAACTTCTGATCAAACAGGTTTTCCTGAAGCAACACGTTGCACATCGCCAAGAGCACCGCCGACTCACTCCCCGGCCAGGTTGAGAGCCAGTAGTCGGCCTTGGACGCGGTGTTCGAGAGGCGCGTATCGATGACACATACTTTCGCCCCGTCCATTTTGCCGTCGATGATTCGCTGCGCGTGGGGATTGAAGTAGTGCCCGGCTTCGAGATGCGAACTCAGGAGGAGAATGAACCGGGCGTTCGAGTGATCGGGCGACGGACGGTCGAAGCCGTGCCAGAAGGCGTACCCAGTGCGTGCGCCGGCTGAGCAAACATTGGTGTGGCTGTTGTGTCCGTCGACGCCCCAGGCGTGGAGAACGCGCTGGTTGTAAATCAGTTCGTGCCCGGGACGGCCGACGTGATACATGATTTCGTTCTTCCGTCCCTCCTTCAAGGCCAGGCGGATACGTGATGCCAGGTCGTCGAGAACTTCGTCCCAGGTGACGCGCTCCCACTTTCCTTCTCCCCGCTTGCCGGTTCGCTGCATGGGATACAGAATGCGCTCCGGATCATTAATCTGATTGAGGGTCGCCGGACCCTTGGCGCAGTTGCGTCCGCGGCTGCCGGGGTGAGCGGGATTGCCCTCAAATTTCTGTACCCGCACCTTATCCTTGTCGACATAGGCCAAGAGTCCGCAGGCAGCTTCGCAATTGAAGCAGATGGTTGGGATCAGCGAGTAATGCTTCTCAACCTTCTTGGGCCACTGCGTGGGATCGTATTCGGTCCAATCCTCCCAACGATCAGAGGGAGGGTAGCTCGAGAGTCCTCCCGCGGGCTCGTCCAGGTCCAACGCTTGCGGATTCAGAGGAACATGCTCTTTCATAAATGTCTCGTTAACTTAGGGGGGCCGACTGCCCTGCCTTGACCCACAGCTCTTCAAACCACCACAAGCCAGCCAGTGCCAGAACCGCCGCCGCACCCACAACTGCGATCGGAACGACAGACGCCAACACCAGCACAGCGAGAATGATTGGAGCAATCAGTCCTACGCCAACAACCAAACTCCAAAATCGTCCGCTCAGTTGTCCCTTGATCAGCGCCCGCGTGGCAATCCTGACGTCTTCGCTGACGTGCGGCAGCGCAATCTCCCCCATGTTCATGGCGAGACTGACGATCAGCGAGACTAAGAGGATCAGAACTGCCGATCTGAGAATTCCTGAAGGCGCACCCATCAGGATGCCCGCGATCAATATCGTGGCGGAGCCAGCAACCAAAGCCTGAACCAACAAATGCCACAGGAAAAGGGGGCTTTGCCACAAGTCGCGGCCTTTTGCCTGCGCAAAAAGGAACGCCGAATAGCATGCGCTGGCGACCGCGAACGCTGCGGCGCACCACTGCAATACTCCCGGTACAGAGCCGCTGAAAATCCCGCACAGCAGCCAAGCGGCCCCGAGCGCACCATAGCCAAGCAAAAAGTAGGTACCAATGACCAGCCAGGAACGGAAATTGGGCTTAGTAATAAGGTAGAAGAAACGGCCGGGACGCTTCAGGTCAAAAATAAGCAGAGCGGAAGTTGCTGCGAGGCCAGCGAGAGCTATTGCCGGGCAAACGATATTGAGCAAGGCAGTGACGGATGCGCCGCCTGGATTTAACAGGATCGCCGCCACCAGCAGCATTCCCGCAGCGATCGCCTTCGTCCAGAGATAAGCCGCAATCTTCCAACCCCAAGGTGCAGGGTGCGGCACGTCGTAGACTTCGCGGGCCAGAGCTCCCGCGAGATTGACGCCGTCGTCTACTGTCGCGTCACCTTGTCCACCCCGCTGGTCCGAAGCGAAATATGTGTCGCGCCGCGAAATCCGTGTCGGCTCGAGCAAATCGCCCTCGATCCCGACATAAAACAACTTAGGCCGCGTGCCTTTCTGCGGCTTGCGCACCGAAACTTTCTTGTTTGCCACAGTGCGGCTGA
The DNA here is from genome assembly GCA_963820925.1 of uncultured Acidobacteriota bacterium. Taxonomy (GTDB): domain Bacteria; phylum Acidobacteriota; class Terriglobia; order Terriglobales; family Acidobacteriaceae; genus JABDBE01. The sequence continues at coordinate 132,712 of CAWGBX010000006.1, read as the reverse complement.
CATTACTGCTCGGGTTGTCGAGATCACCCGCGAGAATCGCCTGCGTGGGACACACGATTACGCACGCCGGTTCGAGACTCATCTCCACCCGATGCGCGCAGAAATTGCATTTGGCTGCGGTGTTGTTGTTGGGATCAATGTAGAGAGCATCGTACGGACACGCCTGCATGCAAGCTTTGCAACCGATGCAGCGCCGGTTGTCGAAATCCACTATGCCGTCCGACCGGCGGTAAAGCGCGCTGGTGGGACAGATTACCGTGCACGGCGAGTCATCGCAGTGGTTGCACCGCATCACCCCGAAGTGGCGCGAGCTGTGGGGAAACTCGCCCTTTTCGATGTGCTTGACCCAGGTGCGAAAGACACCCACCGGCACCTGATGTTCTTCTTTGCACGCGACCGTGCAAGCGTGACACCCAATACACCGATCCTGATCGATGACAAATCCGTATCGCATTTATTGCCGTTCGCTCTCCTGCCGGACCACTGCAACAATATTTCGGCTTCGACATCATAGCTGATCCTTACATGTGCTACTCCTCTGTTTCGCATCCTGCCAGCGGCGGTCAGTGGTTTTTCGTATTGCCTTGCATATCGGTTACGGTGATCAGAAGTTCATGTTGCATTGGGGTTTGCGTTTCCCGCCTGCCGATTGGAAAAGATATCAGCCTCCGTCACTACATGATTCGGCCCATGTCCTCCGATTGGGCCTTTGTTCGGTCCCAACTTGCCGACGCAAGGGGTTTTCATTGCCCGAAAAGGCGGCTAAGATAGACCGGGTTCCCATCGATCGCATCATGGAGGCACGAGTGATGAAGAAAGTATGTTCGACTGTCACGTTGATTCTGGCGCTTGCGCTTTTGGCCGCGCCGGCATGGACTCAGGAAACAGCCAAGAAGGATTCAGCCCCCAAGCCGGCGCTGAGTTCGTCGCAGGTCGTGCTGGAGTCATGGAACGATATTGGACGGAAGCTGATCGCCATGGCGGAGGACTTTCCTGAGGACAAATACGACTTCAAACCCACTCCGGCAGAGCGCAGCTTTGCCGAGCAACTACTTCATGCTTCCGGGGCGAACTATTTCTTCACGAATCTTTCTCTGGGTCAGAAACCTCCCGCCGAGGAAGACCCAAAACGTGACCAGTACAAAACTAAGGCGGACGTGGTGGCCTTCGTGAAAAAGTCATTTGCGGACGGTGCGGCGGCCATCAAGGCAAAGGGCGACAAGGGCATGGCCGATTTGGTAACCGACCCCGACAGCAATCAGCAGGTCCGCGTGTCCGACATGGCATACGGGTTTATCGAGCATTCGGGAGAGCACTATGGTCAGCTCGCCGTGTACTACCGGGTCGCGGGCCTGGTGCCGCCTGAGTCGCGCCCAAAGAAATAGCCGGCGCACACCCTAGGTCTGGTAGTGGAGTGAAACTCTCGCGCGCGCCTAAGAGATGGAAAGAGACTTGGGACGCGGTGGATCAGAGCCCGCCGATGAACCCGTGCGGGCATGTTAAACTGTTGGAAATCGCCGGAGAGGTGGCCGAGTGGCTGAAGGCGGCGGTTTGCTAAACCGTTATACGGGCTAACACCTGTATCGGGGGTTCGAATCCCCCCCTCTCCGCCATTACCTTAGTTATCCAGTGCTTGCAAGCCGGTGATACCTTCACTGATCCGAGTTGAATCGGAGGTATGATCTGTGGCAAACACGCTGAGCAAGGAAGCAAACCTCACCAAGCGAATCCAAACCAGCAAGGGTTTGCGCTGTGGTCCTGTCGGCAAACGGCCGTGTCAAGCCTGATCTCGTCATCGTCAACGGCCTTCAAGAATGGCACGCTGAAGGTGCTTATTATCTTGAATGACGTGAGAACGGCAGGCGAGTATGCCTATCAGTCGGGAAGGACGCAGCAGTGCGCGACGCCAGCGAAAAGAGGCGGAGCTCAATGCAACAAACAACGGCGTCGCTGGCCACTGCGACATTCAAAGTGCGATGCGCCACTTGAAGCCATCACGGAGCCAACAGGAAAAAGTGAATGGGATCTTTGCGTAGGGATGCTGTCGATCATCCTGCGGATTGTTGATGTAATTAGCCCGTCAATTGAGAGCGAAAGATCACTTTTGACTGACCGACTTGTCGTTCCTGATCCTGTCGGTATACGCTCTGGTACTCAACTGCAACTCGATCGGAGCGACTTCGCCTTTGGGGCGCATGAAGGAAAATGACCGTCAATGACGACTTTGAACGGTTCCGGACTGGTGCAGCGAAGTACGCCGCCTACCTCGAGACCCCCGAGGGCCAACTGCGCCTCGACCTCGCCTTCGCCAATTTGCAGGACTTTCTCCCGCAGGCCACACCGTCTTTGCGCGCTCTAGATCTCGGGTGCGGTACCGGCGCCACCGCGGTGCGCCTGGCGCGACTTGGTCTTCACGTCACGTTGCTGGATGCGTCTGTACCAATGCTCGATTTCGCGGAGCGTGCCGCGCTGGAAGCAGAAGTTACGGACAGGATTGCGCTGAAACACGGCGATGCCGACCAATTGGCAACCTTGTTCCCCGCCGAGTCATTTGATCTAATTCTTTGCCACAATATCCTGGAATATGTTGACGACCCGCGTGCTGTGTTGCGCAGTGCGGCTCGCGCCTTGCGAGATCCGTCCAGCATAATATCGATATTGGTGCGTAACCAGGCAGGTGAAGTGTTAAAGGCTGCAATACAAGACGGCGACTTGGCCGCGGCCGAGCATAATCTCACAGCTGAGTGGGGACATGAGTCCCTGTACCGAGGAAGAGTGCGGCTATTTACGGCGGAGAGCCTTCGAGCCATGCTGCTTGAATCGTCACTTGCGTTAACTGCGGAGCGTGGCGTACGGGTCATATCGGATTACTTGCCGCCGAAGGTTTCCCGAAAGGATGAGTACAAACGGATTCTTGAGTTAGAGCGCAAGCTGGGCAGGCGACCGGAGTTTGCCGCAGTTGCCCGCTACACGCATTTCCTGGCACATCGCGCAGGTCCAATCATGGCAGGTCCAATCACAGCAAGCCCAGTCACGAAGGACGGTGCATGAACAACGTCGTAGCCCAGCCTTCGTCGTCCGGATCTCGCATGACACCCGATGCCGGTATTTCGCTCGGGCTTGGCCTTACCAACGAGTGTAATCTCGCCTGCGCCTTCTGCTACCGCGATCCAACTCGCGCGGATCGTCTCTCTCTGGATCAAGTGAAGGCAGTCATGGAACGCTTGCCCGTGCGGTCGGTGAATCTCGGCACCGGTGAGAACGGCATGCATCCCGACTTCAAGGCAATACTGGCCTACCTGCGAACGAAGCCGGTCAAGCTCACCATCACTTCCAATGGTCATAGTGTTGCGGTTCTGGAGGACAACGAACTCTGCGCCTTTCACGACATCGAGTTCTCTCTCGATTACCCGACGCAAGCCGAACAGGATGCACAACGCGGGCATGGGAATTGGGCACTCATCCACCAACAGGCAGAACGGTGTCTCAGCCTGCGTATTCCTGTGACCATCATCGCCGTCATGATGAAGTCGAACTACCTGCGTTTAGCGGATGTGGCCAGGGTAGCCAAACAGTTTGACGCTCCTTTGCGAGTAAATGTGTACCAGGCCGTGCGCTCGGACATCTATGCCCTGAGCTACGAAGAGTACTGGGAAGGGTTCCGGCGCCTCTTTGAAGAGACCGATGTGATCGCTATTGGCGAGCCGCTGGTACGCGCAATCGCCGGGCTCCCATCGCTCCGAGGCGGGTGCGGCGTGAGCACCGTGCGAGTGACGCCACGAGGCACGACCCAACCCTGCGTTTATTGGTCAGGATTGGGGGAACCGCTTTCGGATTTGATCACGATGGGGCTCGACATTCTAGACTCCGCACCCTTCGGCCAGGCCCGGACGCTTCCCGAAGCATGCCAGCCGTGCGAGTTCCGGGACTCATGCCATGGCGGATGTGCCGGACGGCGGCGCTTGCAGGGCGCACTACTACAGCCTGATTCTTATTGCCCGATCATTCGCGGCGAGCACCCGCGACTCAAGATCCGCATGGCCGACACCCGCGATCTGCCCAAGCTGAGCAGTTCTTGTACTACGGTCGTGATGGCCAAGTAGTTCGTTCAGTAACCAGACGACCGACTGCTTCACGGCTTCTTGAACAAGCTCGCCCCGACTTGCTCCCAGGGGATGACATCGGAGGGATTTTGCTCATGCCGCTCGATGCGGTGATCCAGTTCCACGCGTTGCGCGTCCGTCAACGATAGGGCGTCGCCTTCCAGGCTTTCACAAACTGCATCCAGCAGTTCAGCTTTCTCGGAGGCGGAGAGGTTCTCTATTTGATGTTGCAAATCGCTCATTGTCCATAGCCTGGCGCGGTTTCTCCGCAATCGCAAGAGTGCTTTCCTCTCGTGTCAGAACGCCTGTTTCTTAGGAAATTCGGGGTACGTCCCGTTCCCAGGATTCGTCCCAGCCTACTTGATTTCGCGCAAGCGGCCGTTGCTCACGTCGTAGACAAATCCCCGCACCGAAACCTCTTTGGGAATCCAGGGATGGGTATGCAGTTTCTGTAGCTGGTGACGCACGTTCTCTTCGATATTCTGAAAGGCAAAGAAGAATGCGGGAGCGATGGCTGCGGTCCCGGTACGGTTCTGGATGCGTGTGCGTAAGTCCTGCTCGCTAGTGTGCATCAGGCCGCAATCGGTGTGGTTGATGACCATGATTTCCTGGGTGTCGAGGAGGTAGTGCGATATTAGCAGCGAGCGCAGGCTATCGTCGGTCACGATACCGCCCGCGTTGCGGATGATGTGCGCGTCCCCGGTGGTCAGCCCCAAGGTGCGAATGGAAAGCCGGGTGTCCATGCAAGTGAGGATGGCAAGCCGGCGCGCCGGCCGCGGAGTAAGGCGACGCAACTCGTGGGTGCGCGAGTAAATTTCGTTGGCTTCCAGAACTTCGTCGATGACGCCCATGGCCAGCCCAGTCTAGCAAAGCCTGAGAAGCTCGAACTCAGCACCTAATTCGTGATTGCTGTCGTAAGATCGCGATTACACTCAAAATCTTGTTGGAAGGGCGAAGAGACGGGTAGAGTCGAGAACAGGCGCAGTGGCTTTAGCCTCCCGGTGGCTATTGGGATGCTTTCGCATGGTCCGCCTCAATCCGGTTTGGCGTAACTCTGTTTCCTGTTCCCGCTCATCGAACCGAACAGGCGCGTTTCACGCATTCGGCTCTCGGAGAAAGCGTCACGAGGTCGCCCACGGAAAGCTGATCGTTCGCATACTAAGCTGGACGAGCCCAAGCTTCTGATGAAGGGCGGCTTCCGGATACCGTTTGGTCGCCGGCCATCGCAGCTTGTGCTTGGCACACAGCCACTGGCGCAGCCGTCGACGAGCATGTCGTTCTATAGCTCGATAGGCATGACTGACTGGTCCCAAACAGAAATAATTCGCCCACCCAACCATGATTCGATTGAGTGTCGTGATTACTGTTTCTTGGGCCAGAAGGGTCTTGTTCCGTTCGGTTTCCTGGCTGATCGCCTTACAAATGCGTTGCACCCGTTTCTTCGACGGAGTCGTTCCTAAATAGGCCCGACCCGTCTTCGACGAGTAGCATCGCCCGAACGTGTACCCTAAGAAGTCGAACTGTTCTTCCGGCAGCTTGCAGACCCGCGTCTTGGTATCGTTCACCGCCAGCTTCAGCTTCGACATCATGTTCCGCATCGTGGCCAAAGCCTCTTCGGCCTGACTGCGACAACAGATCACGAGGTCATCGGCGTAGTTGACAATGTACGCTTTCAGACGTCTCTCGTGCCCCAGTTTCTTCCACCCGAGCACGAACCGGCGCATGTACAGATTACTCAGCAACGGGCTGATCGGAGAGCCTTGTGGACTACCCCGACCTTCATCCCGGTTTTTCGTGCTTCGACGCTTGCTTCCTCGCTCATCCGTTTCTTCGACTGGGGCTTCCAGCCACATCTTGATCAGATGGAGCATGTTCCCGTCTACGACCCGGCGAGCTACCGACTTCATAAGCTCGGAATGCGGAAGAGTGTCAAAGTAGGAACTGAGATCTGCATCTACGATTTCTCCATGGCCGGTGTTGATCAGCTTGTGGACGTGTCTTACTGCGTCCAGTGAGCTGCGGCCTTTCCGATAGGCGTACTGTTCCGGCTGCAGGTCGGCTTCGAATATGGGTCCGAGTACCAAAACTGCTGCCATTTCCGCTGCCCGGTCGCGGATAGCGGGCACTCCTAGCGGCCGCTGTTTCCCATCGGGCTTGGGTATGTACACCCGCCGGACAGGAAGTGGTTGATAGGTTCGGTTCTTCAGCTCTTGCGCCAGTTCGTCCAACCATCGCTCCTTGCCATACGCCTCGATGTCCTCGAACGCTTGGCCATCGACTCCTGCTGCTCCGCCCTTGGCTTTGCAGCATTCGTAGGCGAAAGCCAGAACGTCCTTGCGGTACACCTTGTCATACAGCGCATAGAAGCGAAAGTTGGGCGCTTCCTTCGCTTTGTCGTGCAACGCCGTCTGCAACTTCTGAACACTTTCTGGGGTTGATAGACTCACGCCAATCCCTCCGTCTTCGTCGCTTCTTGCGTTTCCTTTCAACTGAGGCCCCTTTGCTCGACCGGCGTTACCCGGCTTCATCGCTCATACGGGCCTCTCCGTCACCCCATACGGCCCAGCCTGCCTCTCACGAGGTGCCGGTTGATCGCCGAGGCGATCACCGCTGGGGCTTCCCGTGTTGCTGCTACTCCCCTTTGCTTGCTTGCCGTCGCCACTACCCCGGCAGGTCTGATGGAACTCATTCGCTCGTACTGTTCCATCAGCGTCGGCCCTCCCTGGCTTACGGATGGGATGGCTCCTGCATTGCACGTTTCGGGGCCTGCTCAGCGTTCACTCACGTTACGGCCTGCATGCTCGCCAAGTCGCCTAAGCGACCCTCTACACCAGAGGCTCCGACGACTTCGTTTCCTCTATCGCCGCTCTGATTGCTACCGGGTGGAGCGAACCAGCTCCCGGGCGGGACTCGCACCCGCTGAGGACTAGCGCCTTTCACGGCGCACCGCAAGCTTGTGCTATCGCCTGCTCACGACAGTTACCGTGGCAGCCAGTTGAGAATAGTGCTATGGAGAGTGATGCGTGATCCGAATTTTGGAACGGCCTTCGTTCCCGCAATACCGCATATCACGGAGCAAGCCTCGAACTGTTGCCAGTGTCGCGCAAGAGGATGACATCGGAGACAGAACTAAAACGCAGCATGGCGAGAGTTTTGCCGTCGGGGGACCAGCGGAAATCCTGGAGCCTTTCAAAATCATTGAAGTTCGTCAGCTTTCGTACCTTTGATCCGTCCAAGGGCTGGATCCAGATATTATCTTGCCCTGTTTCGTCGATCACAAAGGCAAGCGACTTGCCGCCAGGCGAAAAGCGGAAGCCGGTGCTGTCGGGCGGCCCCTGAGAACGGAATACAACCTTCAAACCGGGATCGAGGTCGAGGTTTCGCACGCCGGAGTCCAGGCTGGCAAGCACGATCCGGTTGGAGTAGGTCTTCGATGCGGGATTCAATACTTGAGTAAATACCGCCAGCGTCTTGCCGTCAGGGGAAAGTGTGGCCTGGCTCGTGAGCGAATTCGGAGGGTTCGCTCCCGGCACGACTTCGGATTTGCCGCCGCCGGCAGCGATTCGCAACACGCCGTTCGTGATGTGCTCACTGTAGTACAGCCACTTTCCGTCCGGCGAGCATCCCCAAAGACTGCCGAATTCCCCAGAGGTGAGCGGGACAGCATCGGAGCCGTCAGGATTCGCCCGCCAGATTCGGTTGGTGCTTCCTTCGCCGTGAACCATCCAGTTCAAAGCAATCCAGCGATCGTTATCGCACGATACAGGGTCGCTGATCCAGGCCGCCGGATCGCTCAGAATGGTGACCGCGTGGGTGCCATCGGTGTGCTGCCGGACCAGGCGATCGCCATGTGAGATGAGCAATTGCCCATCCCCTGTCCAGGAGAAGCTCGGCAGGGTTTCACGGGTCGCGATGCCGGGCACGGACGTAAGGGGCCCGGCCCCACTGGCTGGCATGAGAACGATCTGGGTCGAAGTCTCCTTCTGCACGGTTGCCAGCGTGTGGCCATCGGCTGCAAGCGATAGAGAGTTATGGTCGGTCAGGTCGTTGGTAATGGGACGAAACGCGCCATCCGGGTAGGAGAACAGCCCGATCTGAGCTTGGACCGACAGATGGTCCCCACGGGGCACATAGTTGACAAAGATTCCTCGTCCATCCGGCGCCCAGGCATTGCCCAAGATGATTTTGTCGGCGGGCGCGACGAAGGGTTCCAGCCTCCCGCGGGCAAAATCAAAGAATCGAATCTGGCTAAGAGATTTGCTGTTCGAAGTCAACGTTGAAATCGCCACGCGTTTGCCATCGGGGGACCAGGAGAGTTCGGCGGCCGGGCCCCCTGGCGCAGCTTCGACATACAATACTTTCTCGTTTCCGCCGTCGGCGTCGGCTTCCAGCAATCGCCACTTGTTCACCTCGGGGTCGTTGTAGCGGGAATACACGATTCTCTTGCCCTCCGGTGAAAATACCGGGCCTCCGTCCACATCCTTGGCAAGCAAGGTGGGTGAACCGCCGAGAAGCGGAGCCCGGAAAAGATTAAATGCCGCAGCGCCGCCGTTGGTCTCTCGAAAATAGAAAGAGTTGCCGTCGGGAGAGAAGACGAGCGAAGCGAACGATTGCCCCGATGCCGGGAGCACTTGCGTGTCGCTGCCGGTGGGAATGTTTCGCAGCCACAGGCTTTCGTTGCCATTATCGGATTGCACGCTGAGCAGAAACCTGCCGTCCGGAGAAATCGCCGCTTCCTGCACCTTGCCGGTATTCGTCAATTGGGTGATGGCAAAGGTCTGGAACGGTGCATTGGCCTGTTGGTGGAGCAGAGCGTAAATCCCATAAGCGGCTGCGGCTGCGACAATAAGCCCGATAAGCAAAACAGACCCCGTGGCTGCCTTGTGTCGCCGCGCTACTGCGGCGACTTTCGAAGAGCTTGATGTTGTCGACCACGATGCGGGAGTGCCCGGGCCTGTGCCACTTGGTGATTGCTGAGAAGATACATTTGCTGCAGAGACTGCCCCCGAGGATCCAGACGGGGGCCGATCATCGCGGTCCGAAGCAATCGAACGCCCGCTGGAGTCGATGTCACGCTTGAGGCGTTGCAGGTCCGTGCGCATCTCCGCGGCTACCTGATAGCGCAGATTGCGGTCTTTCTCCAGAGCCTTGTCGATAATTTCCTCTAGCTTGGGCGGCACGTCGGCATTCAGCCTCAGCGCAGGAACAGGTGCGCGGTTCAGGATGGCCTCAAACATTGTTGCCGTGCTGTCCCCACGGAAAGGCAATTGTCCTGTGGCCATCTCATAGAGGACGACTCCAAACGAGAACAGATCTGTGCGGGCGTCCAATTCTTTCGTTCGTGCCTGCTCCGGCGACATATAGGCCACTGTACCCAGCGCACTGCCCGGACTAGTGAGATGTTCTTCTGATTCCACGGTCGCGGCACTCATGCCAACGCTCTCCGGCTTGAGAATGACCTTCGCTAATCCGAAATCCAGAATCTTGGCGTGCCCATGCTCAGTTACAAAAATGTTCGCGGGCTTGATGTCGCGGTGAACGACGCCCTTGGCGTGCGCCGCATTCAGAGCATCGGCGATTTCGATGGCTAGCGATAACATCAGGTCGGTTTCCATGCAGCGCCCGGCGATGCGGTGCTTAAGGGTCGCGCCATCCAGAAACTCCATGGCGATAAAAGAACACCCATCCTGCTTACCGATTTCGTAGATCGTGCAGATGTTGGGATGATTCAGAGCGGACGCAGCGCGGGCCTCCCGCCGGAAGCGTTCCAAAGCCTGTGGGTCTTGGGCGACATCTTCAGGAAGAAATTTCAATGCGACGAAGCGCCCGAGCTCGGTGTCTTCGGCTTTGTACACCACACCCATCCCGCCCCCGCCGAGTCTTTCGACAATGCGATAGTGCGAGATCGTCTGGCCGATCATGTGTGCAAAACATGCTATGGCGGAAGCCTTGGCAAGTCAATGAAAGGCGTGAAGTTGCGGTTATGTCAAGAGGGTTGCTGTTGCAAAATCCCTATCACAATCAATGACCCGTCCGGCTAATTCCTCAGAACGTGTAATCGCTGATTTCAACAGGGCCCGTTATAATCACGCCGATGGCCAGCGACGCTTTTCTCTCGTGGGCGAACCGGACCGTGCTTCGCCCGGGCCGCGAAGAGCCCTACCTGTCGATCCAGGACATCGTCGTTTTCGTCCGCGATCTGGAAGTGAGTAAGCAGTTCTACCTGCAACAGTTGGGCTTCGAACTCCTCACAGAACAACGCCTTCCCACCGGCGAACGCTGGATCGAAGTGGCGCCTCCTGACGGTAGCGCGAATCTCGCGCTGGTGGAACCAAAGCTCGACTCGCCGGAATACAAACTAATTGGCGGCTACCGCTGGGTCCTGTTCATGACCGAAGATGTCCACGCCAAGTACAAAGAATGGAGCGAACGCGGTGTTCGTTTCTTAACTGCTCCTGAGACGCCGGGGTGGGGCGGCACCTATGCGCGTTTCGAGGATCCGGACGGGAATGCGTTTGGCCTGGAAGGCTTCGATGAGGTGAGGCAAAGCCTGGAGTTGCGGCGGCGGGAGCACGCCGAGAAACTCGAATCCGAACGCCGCACCGCCCAGGAACTGGAAATAGCGCGGCAGGTGCAGGCGCGGTTGTTTCCGCAGATTCAGCCGGAGCTGAAAACGGTCGAGTACGCGGGTGTCTGCCTGCAGGCGCGGCAGGTGGGAGGGGATTATTTCGATTTCCTGAATCTCGGGCCGCAACGGCTGGGGTGGATCATCGGCGATGTTTCCGGCAAGGGGATCGCCGCCGCTCTGCTGATGGCGAATTTGCAGGCTAGCCTGCGGAGCCAGTCGGCACTGGCCTTCGATCAGCCAGAGGCGTTGCTCCAGTCTGTGAACCGCCTGTTCTATGACAACACCGGCGACAGTGCCTATGCCTCGCTTTTCTTTGCCGATTACGACGAGGCGGCGCGGCGGCTGCGCTACGTCAATTGCGGCCATTTGTCAGGTCTCTTGGTAAGAAGCGACGGCAGGGTCGATCGGCTCGAGTCCACGGGCACTCTGCTCGGGCTGTTCAGAGATTGGGATTGCTCGATGCGAGAACAGGAATTCTCTCCCGGGGACGTGCTTGCGCTTTACACGGATGGCATCACCGAAGCCAGTAACGAGCGAGGAGAGGAATTTGGCGAGCGGTGCCTGATTGAATCGCTTCAGCAACATCGGGACCTGCCGTGCCAAGCTTTATTGACCGCAATCGTGGACGGCGTACGTCGATTCAGTTTTCAGGAACAACACGATGACATCACCGCGATCGTCGCGAAGTTCAAGGCCACCAGCTGACCGTGTGGTCGGGGGATTGCTGTTTTCCGACTCTTACTTCACCCGATGCAGCGTGGTCGTGGGCATAGCACTCGTCGACCAATCGCCAGACGAAATCGCAAATTGAGTCATCTTGTGCGCCGGAGTTGCTTGCGCAACAGAGCTACATATACGCCAAAGGAAACGGTCGAAACCAGAATTGAAAAGGCGAAGAGCAGTCCAGTTTCTCTGAAACTGTTAGAGAGGTGGACGCTGCCGCCGCCAAGCACAAAGAGGATGATGCACAAAGCCGGTGGGCCGAGGAGAGCGCCAACAACAATTGTAACCAGCCATGGCCAACCTGCGACAAAACGCGGGGGAAGTAACAGAGCAATCGGAACACCAACAACTAGGAAGACTACAAGAGAACAAACCACGTAAATAGCGCCGAGTTGAAGTGCCATCGAGACTTGTCTCTCAGGCTCACCCACGTGGGCCGCAAGAAGAGTGGCGCGAGCTACAAATGCGTTTAGAACCAGATATAGAACCAGTGCAATGTCGCCTGCTAGAAGACCCACAAAAGCGTAGGTCAGTCGCTGATTCCATTCGCAAATCATTTAGGGCAGTGTAAACGCGGACGGACAATTGTTGCAAAATCGCCATTGCACGCATGGACGACATCAGCCATACGGCAACTGTCCGAAGAACTTGGGCCGGTGGCCCACTCAAGCCCGCCCTTGAGCCGAGAAGTTACTCTGCGTCAATTTCAGGAAAAAGCTGCGCCACCGTCTTCATGGGTATGAAGAGCCGATTCGGGTGATTCGGAATATCGATGAATCCATAGCGTCTGTAGAAGGCACGCGCGTTTTCGTCGATGGCATCCACCACCACGGCCACAGAGGCGATGTTCCTGCTGTGGTCCAGTGCTCTTTTCAGGGCCCCCATGAGCAGGAGTTCACCAACACCAAGTCCCTCGAACTCCTTGCTTCTCGCCAATCGTCCGAGCAACGTCGCGGGCAGTTTGTCGTACCTGGGAAGGTGCAACTGTTGAACCAATTCAGGAGGCAACTCACCGGCCTCGATCGCGTACTGCGAAAGCGTGTAATAACCCGCGATCGTCTTACCGTCGGGAGTCAAGACATAGACGGCAGCGACTCGCTTCTTGATTTCCTGAGTCGCGTGCTCCTTCAGATATCTGTCAAGCGATTCCTGCTCGCACGAAAAAGCCGCTCGATCATGTTTTTTCTTGTCGAGCGGCTCGAATCGAAGTCTGGGTTTTTCCTGGATGGGACGATCTGCCAACTACGCGATCTCCTCTTTCAATCTCCGTGCCGCCGCAATCGCCTTTTCGCTTGGCTTAGGGGGATTGAGGAGCGCGTCCACAAACACTCGTTTGGCATTTTCGTTCAGCATCAGGACTTCGTGCTCACGAATCGTATTCAGGGCGGCCTGTCTCGTTGCCATTCGAATAAAATCTGAAGCGGAGGTGCCGCTTAAACTGGCTGCAGTCTCAATCATTTCCTTCTCTTCTCGCGTGACACGAGCGTCCAAACGCTCACCCCGCGTGGCCGTTGCAGACGCCATAAATCACCCCGCCATCTAATGTATGGCAGTTTGCCACACATGTCAAGACATTGCGAATAAAACCATATTCTGCAATCAGTTGAAGAGTTGTGCGTGGCTGAAATCACAGATTCTTGCCACCTGGACGGCGCGCGTTCCTCCATGAGATCACCGTGCGCGGCTATTGCGCAGGCATCCACTTATCCGAGCCCGTTAGTTTGACAGCCACATCCGAAATAAAAATGTGCAAGGGCTTGCCGTCGGCGGTGCCGCGATGCTCGGTTGCGAACAGAATTGGACCGGCCTTTTTGTAGCCTGCCCAGGTTGCGAAGACGCGGCTCGGCGGCTTGGCCCCGCCGCGGTGGTAGTCAAAGTACACGACGCGGTTGTCTTTACCAACGTAAAGATCCCAGGTATCGCCGGGCGTGTAACCGCTATCCGCGGGATACTTCACCGGAATCAGCTCGGCCATGCCGGGGCCCACTGGCAGGTTAAACTTGCCCTGATCGATCGCGCTGGCGCTCTTGTCCCAATAAGCGTGAAACGGGAACAGAGTCCAATAATTGTCGTTGATGAAACTCGGGTCGATCTGATTTTTCACCGCGTCGGATTGGGTGCTAAGGTCGGTGCGTATGTAGCTAACCTGGACGGGCTTGCCGTCTTTATCCGTCCCCTCGTAGGACACCTTATTTGCCTTGGGCTCCCACTCCCACTTGTGAGCAGCTTTGAAGAGTCCGGTAATCTCCCCGTTCCAGGTGTAGCGGATGGCCTCAACTTGATCCCACGAATCAATCCCGTAGGTCTTGGCGACTTGATCGAGAATCGGCGAGCGCGTCGGCGCTGGCGGGTTTTGCGCAAGCAGCACCACTCCGCAAAGCAGAAGACCAGTCACGGTTAAACGGCGGACATTTCTCATAGAGTCGCTCCTCGGTGAATTGAACGAATGCTGTGTTGGATGACAGTGTAAGGCTTCCGGATACAAGCGTTGATCGTGCACAGCGCTGTCGAAAGCACGCTAATGTCCTTCAATCGCCGTGCAAATCGGCAATCACCTTGAACGTTCGAACATCGAGCTTCCCGTCCAGAAGTGTCGCGGTATCCGCAAGGAAACGGAGAAGGACCGGGTTCTCCCGATGTCGGTTGAAATGCTCTTCCGATTCATAGCGCTCGTAGAGGAACCACGAGGCGGGATCTGCCGCGGAGCGGTGCAGATCAAAGACCATCACCCCAAGGTCTGAACGAGACGCGAGAACGAGCTCCTCAAGCCGACCCGCAAGCTCTTCTTCCTTTCCAGCTTTGCCGCGCAGAAACACAGCTTTAGCAATGGGCTCTGCCATATTCGTTTTCCTTATCGGGCACTCCGGTCGCTGCTGTTCATGCGCCTGCCTGTCTAGCCGCGCTGTTTCGGGCTTCGATGGCCTTGACCGAGTTTACAAACGCCTTTTCCAAAACGCCCTTGCCGATGGTCCCGACCACGAAGCCGAGCAACCATCCCTTGAGGTTCTTGCCCTCGCGTACGATGACCACGTCAATGTCGGTCGTGCCGTTGGGACGGCGCGTGAAGGTGTAGGTGTGGCCAGACGCGCCTCCCCAAGTGTTGGAGTCGGTCGTTGTGAGGACGACGTGGTTGGGATCGGACCAGTCGTAGTGCAGGCGTTCCCAGATGCCGCCCGAGCCTTCGGTGACGTCGGCCTGCGACGGGCCGCGGCTATGCACCTTGAGGTACTCGTCGGCGCTGTTGCCAAAAAGCTTCGCGCGGCCAGGTCCGAAGTCGGTGAGCCCGGCGACGTACTGCTCGGGCGTCAAGGTGGTTGTCTGGTGGAGATGGATCGTGGACATGCGTGCTCCTTTCGCTAGGCGGCGACGAACTGCTGCCCGCCGTCGATGTCGTAGGTTGCGCCCGTGAGGGCGGTGTTGGTCATGATGTGCACGGCGAGCGCGGCGACGTCGGCCGGCCCGACGACGCGCCGGATGGGAAGCGTGGCGCGAAGCTGATTGCGGCGGTTTTCGAGTTCATCGCCGAGCAGCGATCGCCGACAACGGTGTGTCGACGAAGCCGGCGGCGATGAGGTTGACTCGGACGGGCGCGAGCTCGAGCGCCAGGCTGGCGGTGAGGGCGGGGAGTGCGGCGGTGACTGCCGGCACGATCCCGAGGCCGATCGCCGGGCGGCGGCCGCCGGTGCCGCCCATGAACAGCAGCGTGCCTCCCGGTCTCACCTTGTTGACGGCGTTGCGGGCGACCTGGAGCGCCAGCAATGAGGTGCGCGTCGATGTCGCGGCGCACCTGCGCGAAGTCCATGTCGAGGAGGCGCCCGTAGTACGGCCGGCCAGCGGTCACCATCACGTGGTCGATCGTGGCCGGCAGGTCACGAAAGAACCGCTCGAGGGAAGCGGGATCCGTGGCGTCGAAGGCCGCGGTGCTCAGCGCGTCGAGCTCGTTCGCGGCGCGCTGGAGGCGGCTCGGGATTCCGGCCGGTGAGGATCACCTTGGCCCCCTCGGCGCGTGCTCGTCGAGCGGTTTCGAGCCCGATGCCGGCGCTACCGCCGATCACGACGACGGTTTGCCCGAGGAGTTCCGGTTCGCGCTGGATGGGAAAGGTGATGGTTGCGGTGCTCATGATTCCTCCAAGAATCCGTAATCGAGAGCCTCGACGGCCCGCCACGCACGATGCGGGGTCGCGTACCAGCCTCTACGCCGGCACGCGATCCCTGGCACCTTCTATGTTGAGCGCGGCATCTTTGGCGGCCTCGTCGGGAGTTTTCCCGTTCTCGCGCGCGACGATGTAGGCTGCGTACCAGCCCGACCAGTGGTGCTTCGGAGCGGTCGGCTCGTACTGGCCATGGCGCTGCTCGGTCTCTCGCAGAAGCTCGGTCAGAGTCGGGACGATCCATGCTGAGGCCTCGTCCGGGAAGGCGCGTCGTGACCTCCTGGAACAGCCAGCCGTTGCCGTCCGGATCACGGAACGAGGCGAACGAGCGGTAGCTGCCATGCTGGGGATCCGGACCGCTGACCCGGACCCGCCCAAACAGATAGGGTTCGTCCGAGCCAGCGTACACGCTGCCGCCGTGGAACACCTCGCTGACCTCGACACCGCGACCGAGCAACTCAGCGCGGGCGGCGTCGATGTCGGAAACGATCAGGTACAGGCCCTGGGCGGAGCCGGGCGCCGCGGCCGTGACATTCTTGCCGAAGATGATCGAGCCCCCGGAGCCAGGCGGTGTGAACTGGATCACGCGGTAAGTCGTCACCGCTGGCGAAGTCGGCGTCCAGCCTCCACCCGAGCTTCGTGTAGAACTCCTTCGCGCGGTCGACATCTGAGACGGGGATGACGACGAGTTCGAACTTCATGTCGACTTTCACGGCGCTTGCGTCGCTGGTCGGGTTGTTACTACGAATTTCATATCGTTGTATTTGCCATGTTCTTTCCTCCTATTCGTTCACTGCGCGACAGGTTTGGTCTTAACGGTGGTCACCACGTTGATGGAATGAGAACTACACGTCCAGGCGTCCGTCGGAGGTTCGCAATGTTTCTCGGTTCTGCCTACGTGTGGTGTGGGCGTTGGGCGGTGTAGAGGGTCTTTTCGACTTGCGTGATGCCATTGTCATGGGGGGTCTCCTTGGCGAATTCAACAATGGACGTTGTGGCGGACAGGGCGCTTCAGATTCGGAGAGGTATGTTAGCAAAACTCTTGGTTGCTTATCCAGACCCCATGCGACTAATCGGTTGAGCCCTGTGGCCCCGCCGGCCGAGGGATTCGGCGCAACAGGATGATTACAGCGGTCATAGCCACGCATCCGTATTCCAGCAGCATGACCCAACCAGGAAGCGACCCCCACGGGCGCCCAAGTGTGCGCAAGTGCCACATAACGTAGACCGGGATAATGCTCACGGTCCAGAGGATGATCAGCAGCGTCGAGGCCGACGTCAGAAATGGCAGCAGCCACAGAAGGTACCACGGGAATACGGCGGGCGCACACAACAGAGATGCTGCCATGGGCCAGGCAAACATGGGCCAGGCAAATACGTCCGGAGACAGCTCAGGCGCTGCCCGTCTTATTCTTAGCCAGGTTGCAGTCGCCAATCCGACGAGCACTGCGAGGCCTACCAGCAACTGCGGAGGCGCCACATGAGCGAGTGCCGCAAACACCGGACCATTAAAGCGGAACGTCTGCACATACGTACCCAGCGATCCGATCGGAATGCGGCCGTGATTTAGAAATGGCACGTACAGAAGTCCGACCACGGCTGTCGCCAGCGCCGCGTCGCGAATGCGAACCCGCTTCCAGTAGAGGGGCAAGAGTACGACTGGCAGAAATTTCACCGCTATCGCTAGCCCGAGTGTGACGGCCGCAGTGGCCCGCCATCGGCGCACCAGCGCAACGGCGGACACCACCAGCAGTAGCGCGCCAACAATGTCAATGTGACCGCTTCCCGCCACCTCAATGGCCAACAACGGATTCCAGGCGAACGCCAGAACCAGGTGCGCTCTCTGTCCGGTACGAGGCAAGACATCGAGCAACACGAAAACAATTGCGAACTCGCAAATTGCAAAAGCTACTTTCAGTGCAAAGGTGGATTCGTGAATCGCGGTCACTGCGCGGAAAAAGAGCTCCGCCCCCGCTGGATATGGACTCGGCAGATCCGGGTTGTTTAAGTTGCGGGTTTCCGGAGTGTGCAGCCCCTGCGCGGCGGGATCGCTGGGAACGACAAGATAGGGGTTGTAGCCGAGCCTCTGCAGGCGGCCATCCCAAACATATCGATGGATATCATCGTCGGCGCCCGCGGGCAGCCGAAGAAATGCAATGTTCCACACAGCAGCCAGGACAAGCCCAATGACGACAACGCGCCGGGGAAATGTGGCGCGGGCGCCCCGCCCGCGAAAAAACTCACGGATCGCCAAGAGATACACGATGCCCGCAAGCGTCAAAGACGCCATGAAGTATGGCCCACCCCGATCGCCGAAGTTGCGCGAGCAGATGGTCAGCGCCACGCACAACGTGGCGCCGAGAATGTACACTCTCCGCTCGGGGGTGATCTTCATTATTCTCCAGTGCCCGTCCCTGAACTGCGCCGTCACAAGCTTCCACTCCCAGCACCAGCCTCCTACACGATCGATGAGCGTAATTTCGATTTATCGCCAACCATCACCGCATTACCGCGTCGACGGGTGAACGAGGTAAGACCAGGCAACAATAATCGGGATAGTGAAGGGCAGCAGTACCGAAAACCACAGGCCGAGCTGGAAGGTCACGCGGCGATATCTGTCAACATTCGTTGGCTTAACCAGCGATTCGGACAAAGGCCCAGCGAAAAAGCAGACGTTGGCCACCGCCATCATGAACAGGTAACCCATACCCTGAAACGCCGTCGTAAAGAGAGTGATTTCGGCGTCAGGCATTGTGCCGATGGAAATGCCCCGGTCAACCACCAGCACGTAGCACACGAAAGCCAATACACCCGCAATCACAAGTCCGAAGTTGTATCGCAGGCGGCGCTTCTCCCACCAACTACGCGTATCCGGGCTATACATAACTGCGGATTCTACCCGATTATTGATGAAACCAGGCATAGCGCTCATTGAGAATTGTCCGTCCGGGTCAATGAGCGGTTGAATCCCAGTCTTTAAGCCACGCCGCCGTGCGTGGCGCCCTTGCCGGAGCGAACCGCAACTCCTCCGCCAGCCGACTCAAGTCGTCTGCGACGTCGATGTCATAAAAAGGAGCTGCGAAACCTACGGACAGCTCAAGCGCTCGTGCGCGCGCTAGGAGGCTCTCCAGCGCGCTGCTGGTGCCCATTCCGTCGCCTGCGAAAAGCGTAGGATGAGAAGCCTTTGCCCCGACGAGATAGTAGCCTCCGTCGTGCGTTGGTCCAACGACTACGTCATGTGCGGCCAGCGTTTCGAACGCGTCTTCCAGAACAGAACGCGGCAGATGTGGGCTGTCGCTGTTGAAGGCAATGATGCGTCGCTGAAGTGCGTTCGTTCGATGACCTTCGGCGAAGTGCGCAAACACCGAAGTGAGGCCTGCGGCAAGACCTACACCTTTCTGCGCAACTACCCTCGCTTTGCCGGCTGCCTGCCTGCCTGCCAACCGCGCCAACTCGTCGACGTCCGAGTCCGGGCACATGATCGCAATTTCCACACCGGCCACTTCTAGTGACCGCGCCAGCGCCAGCGTGTCGTCGAGAAGACAGCAATAGAAAGCAGTGACAGCCTCAGGAGAAAGGCTGGGAGCCAGGCGGGTCTTCACCGCTCCCGGTCTGGGTGCTTTCGCCATGATTACCAGCACACGGTCGCTACCCGACGAACGCGTCACGATCTCGGTTGAAGATTGCATAGATCTTGGGGCAATAATATACGACGAGTGGCCCACTCAAGCCCGGTTTTGGCTTGAATGGAGATGTTTCGATCTTCTGCGGGATTGGTCGCAAAGCCTGACCATCTGGAAGAGCTCCTGAGCATTATTTGTACAGCCTTGTCCACCGTGCTCCGTGGACAGCGCCAAGGCAAAAGTTAGGCCAATAGCTTCGAAAGCTTGTCGCTCATAGACATTGTTTTCGGGACGGTTGTCCACCCAGAGGACAGCGTTCCGCCAACCACTCCGGAAGCGGTGTCGGCAGCCTGGCGAACTACATCAACGATTTGCTGAATCTGAGGCTGAGAGTCGCCGACTTGTGGCTGGGTTCTCGCAGACGAGAACAGGGAAGATCACCCTGCCCGCGAAAAGTCCATCCCAGCATTCCCTTATTGGAATCAATCCGGCGTTTTGCTCATTTCCATCTCTTGACCAAATGATGGGGAATCCCAGAATCTGAGTGGGTGGCGCATTTTTACGCGGACAAGAATGTCCGCGCCACACGTTCCGTATGCTCGGCAACCGGTACGAATATCGCAGACGGCTGCCTCATTTTCAGAAGCCGGATCGTCCGATCTTTATCACTTTTCGAAGACGGCTACGCGCGCCTCTACCGGATGATTGCCGCGATGAGGTTCTACGGTGTTGTTTGCAAGGGAACGGCACCAGATTTCATCTGCATGCGGCCGTGGTCATGCCAGAACAGGTACACCTGCTGCTCACACCGATCAGAGATCCCAATAGGAGACATGTTCTGCCTGGTCGACATACTGAAAGGGATCAAAGGGAGCTATTGAGCCCCCCTCCGAATCCGTAGAAACTCTGTCATCCCGAGCGAACTCAAGAGGGACCTTGCGTTTTCCCTCGCGACAACCCAAGACACAAAAAAGCCCTCTCGCGGACGATCCCGTCCGAAGTGGTTGATAAACAATCTTGCCTCTTGGTTCCATCGTTTTCATTACATCTGAGGGGGGTTGTCCCGTAAATATGTTAATATGGTAATATGGGAACGTGAAAACAACCCTTGAGATCCCTGATTTTTTGTTCCGCCGAGCCAAGTCGGTGGCGGCCGAACGCGGCATTCCTCTGCGCCAGTTCGTCACCGAGGCCGTCCAGGAGAAATTGCGGACCACGTCCCAGGAAAAGCCTTGGATGAAACATCTGGGAAAGCTCAAGCATCTCCACAAGGAGCGGAAGCAGGTCGAAAAGCGCGTGGAGCAGGCCTTCGAGCAAATTGACCGGGAACTCTGGCAATGATTTTTGGGAAATGATTCTCGATACCAACGCCCTTTCCGCCGCGGCCGACGATGATCCTGCAGTTATCGCCCTTCTGGCTCACGCCGATCAGGTGGCGATTCCGGTGGTTGTTCTTGGGGAGTATCGTTACGGCATCGCACTATCGCGAAACCGGGCCAGCTATGCGAACTGGTTGAAGGGTCTGCTGCAGGACTGCCTGGTCCTGGACATCCATGAGCCGACCACGCACTATTACGCGGAAATCACCCTCGAACTAAGGCAAAAGGGCAGGCCAATTCCAACCAACGATATCTGGATCGCAGCTCTCTGCCGCCAACACAAATTTCCGCTGCTAAGCCGTGATCGCCATTTCGATCTGGTAGCGGGAACCAAACGGATCGGCTGGTGATCCCCACTCCAGCGGGCTCGCCGGGCGCCCCACCCTAGCCGCGTTCTGTGCGGCTGGCGTGGGGATTTTGACTTTCAAAGGCAAAGGTAGACGCCCGATTCGTCGCCTTTGATTTAAGGAGCTACCGCTCTTCCCCAACCTCACCCTCGCAAATATCCCCAAGCCTCGCGATACTTCTCAAACTTCGACCGCCGCTTCCGGCTCCCAGGAAACAACTTCAAGAACCGCATCCGCCGAAGCGCCCGCAACCGGAAACACATACCACACATTCAGCGGAACCACGAACGCCACCAGCACATCGATCTGATCCACCCGATACGCCTTCATGTCATGCCCGTGCGCCCGAATACTGTAAGTGCCGTCTTCGCCCATGCAATGCGCCGACTTGACCTGCACCTTCGACAGCCTCCCACCCGCCTGCACAATAAAGTCAAACGGATCGCTATCGCCCCAAGGCTTAGCCACCCCAAATCCCAGGCTAACCGCCTTAGCCACAAACGCCGCCTCCGCCATCTCCCCCCGCCGCTTCCCGGTAAACCGAGCCATTCCCCCTTTTACCCGTCGAGCAGCCGAGGCCAACAAATCCCCAACCTCCGCCGAAGCAAACAAATCCCCAACCAAAACGCCCAAGCTCATAACCATTCACTCCTTTCCGTGATTCACGAAAACTTTGTCGTCCAACAATTGCGGGTGCCCCACTCTTTCCGCGCACTTTGCGGAAAGGGTGGGATACGTTCGATGGGCTCATGCAGTCACTTCATGTGAATGCCCTCCCGAGCAAAACTCTGTCACCCTGTGCGAAGCCGAGGGGCCTGCTTCTTCCCGCGCGACGCCCCCAAGACACAAAGAGCCCCCTCGGACGATTCCCGTCCGAAGAGGCTCCATAAAGCCATTAAGGTTATATAAAAACGATACAAAATATCGCAAGGCTAAGTCAAGCAAAAACATGCGGGACGGACACTCCTGTCCGCTGCCGTTGACCTGTCATCCTGCCCCCGACCCCACCACCCACCCCCGCTGTCATCCTGAGGAATCTAGCGCGACTTTCTCTGCGATTGAGCCATCCAAAACCCATGAGCATCGAACAGCAAGTCGCCAATTACTACACACGCGGGGAGCTCGAAGACAAACTTGTTGGCCTGCTGCGCAGCGCAGGCAAGAATCTTGAGCAGTTGCGCGCGGATGACCTTGCCGCAATCGACGAATTCCATCTTGGCGGCCGCGAGGCTACCCAGGCCCTGGCGGACTTCATGCAGCTTCGCCCCGGCATGCATCTGCTGGATGTCGGCTGCGGCATCGGAGGCCCGGCGCGCTACTTTGCCGGGCGCGGCTGCCAGGTCACCGGCATTGATCTGACCGAGGAGTTCGTTCGCGTGGCGGAAAGCCTCACCCGCATAGTCAAGCTCGACCAAAGGGCAAAATTCCGCCAGGCCAGTGCGCTCGAGTTGCCTTTCGCTGCGGATACATTCGACGGCGCCTACACGATCCACGTCTGCATGAACATCGCCGACAAGGCCGGCGTCTTTCGCGAGGTGGCCCGCGTGCTCAAGCCCGGGACCCGCTTCGCCATCTACGACCTCATGCGCACCAGCGACGAAACCCTCGCCTTCCCCGTGCCCTGGGCCCAGACACCCGACACCAGCTTCGTCGCCAGCGTCGACGACTATCGCCAGGGACTGCAGGCGGCGGGCTTTCGCATCGATCACCAGCGCGACCGTCGGCAATTCGCCCTCGAGTTCATGCAGCGCATGATGGCGCAAAGCGCATCCGGTCCACCCGCTCTGGGAGTGCATGTGCTGATGGGCGAGCAAGCCCCCCTGATGCTGAAGAACGTGAATATGGCCCTCACTTCAGGAGCGCTGACCCCGGTGGAACTGGTCGCGATTGCCGGCTAAGCGTGAACCCGGACAACCGTGTGGGGCGGACACTCTTGTCCGCCGCCTTTGATTTTGTTTTGAAACGCCGCCGGGGGATCGGAATGCTATCCGCTCCGTTTCAGGGCACGCCTCCGGCGCGCCGCCCAGATCCGAAAATAACCGGCTTTAGCCGCTGCTGGACTGCTCTCGACGGCGCTTATCTAATCTCGGCATAGACTCGACCCCTAAAACGGAACCATCACCTTGTCTGGGCCTTCGATTTCGTCTTTGGCCTCCAGGAATTCTTGACTCCATAGCTTGCCCGCGCACTCGGGGCACTCGTCGATCATGTCGCCAATGGCGCAACAGTGATAGCAGGTTCCTTCTGAGCTCGCGCCAGGGAACTTCTTACATGTCTTGCAGGGCTTGAAGAACTCGCGTTCGAGCGCTCGGTGCTCGTCCCACAGCTCGTGCTCACACATGACGCACATAAAATCTCCTTTTGCCTGCCCATCTCCTGAATATAACTCCATCAGCCTTCTTCTATTTTCTCCAAATCAGAATCGATACCGCTTTATTGCAGACGTCCATCCCAAAACGGAAAAGGCCACGCTCATTTCTGAACGTGGACCAGATTGAGATCCTCTGCGTTCTCCGTGGCTCGACTCAGGAAGCTGACGGCGCGCTCAACGGTCGATATCGCGCGTCGCGGTATTTCAAGCTGAATACGATTGCCACGATGGCCAAGACGATCGGGCAAAAAATGCTGGCCTCAGGCCCGACCGTTCCGCCAGTCAGCCAGCGCGGCCCACTAAACGATGCGTAGAGAAGACTTTGGGAGGGTAGTAAGCCGCTATTTGGAACACCGTACAAGAACGTCTGACCCCAGTCATATCCCAGGTGAAAGCCGACCGCACACCATAAATTTCCAGTCCGGCGGAGAAACAGGCACAACAACAAACCGAACGAAACCACCGACAGATCTCCCAAAACGGCTTCTCCGCCATTGCTGGCGTGAACCAGCCCGAATAAACCCGAGAGCACAAATGCGGACGGCCAGAATCCCATGCCAGTCGTCAGTGTGAACTGCGCGTATCCGCGAAACAAAAATTCCTCGGCCAAGCCGGAAAGCAAAAATGCCAGCCCCCAGGCGGCCGCTGCGGTCAAAATCACGGTGCCATGGATCGCCGCGCTGGTGAACCGTACGCCATGGAGGGCGAAAATTGCAAGCACCGTACTGCTGGTAGCGAGCAGGCCGATCAATAGTCCTACCCGAAAGTTTTTCCCCAGCGTTTCGCTCCTGGGAAGGCCATATTGGCCCAGCCTGCGGCCTTCAATCTTGCTCATCACCCAAGCCGCAACTGCCAAGATGAAGCAGACAAGTAGATCCGGTGCGATGATTCTCATAGGTGTCAGTTGCGCCGGATCCAGCGCGGTCGGGAAGAAGCGCCTAAGGATCATTCGCGCTACGGCCGACATCGCCATTATGATCGCCATGAAGATTAGCAGTCGCCATCCCGCGCGCAAGCCATTCGGACCAATGAAAATTCGCTTGCTTGTCGAGTCCGCTGGCGGTGTCTGAGGATCATGTCGTGTTCCTACTTCTTGAGCCGTCATTGAATCCCCCCCAACTGCTTCTTACGGAACAGGGCTTCCATAAGTTTCAATGGAGAAAACATCGTAGGACAGAAGACTGGCGACGTAACAAATTCTCCTGTTCGAGATGGGAACGGGCAACCTCGCCAGTTGCGGTAATCGCTTTGACACAGCCAATACAACTCTCTAGACTAGCGCTTATGGCGGTGCACCTTCGACCAGAAACCGAGTCCCGCCTTCAAGAGCTCGCCGCCAAAACCGGACGTGCCCCCGATGACCTCGTCGAGGACGCCATGGCGGGGTATCTGCAGGAACTCGCTCACGTGCGCGAAACCCTGGACAACCGCTACGATGATCTCAAGAGCGGCCGCGCCCAGCCCGTCGACGGCGAAGAAGCCATCGCCAGCCTTCGACGCAAGAGTGCAGACCGTCGCGCCAATCGTTCATGACCGCATTTGTCCTCCACCCGGAGGCATACGCAGATCTCGACGAAATTTGGGAATATATTGCAGACGACAATCTCGATGCCGCCGACCGCGTGCTCGAAGAGATTTTCCAGACGATTCGCTCCCTTGTCGCCTTCCCTCATCAGGGCCACAAACGTCCCGACCTGACTTCACGCCCGCTCCTTTTTCACGTGTTGCGAGACTATGTCATCGCTTACGCGCCAGACGAAAAACCACTCGCCGTGATGGCCGTGCTGCACGGTCGGCGCAGCCCTCGCGTGATCGCCGGCATAATCAAGGGGAGAGAGTGAACCTTGCCCGAAAGCGGAAAAGGCCACGCTCATTTCTGAACGTGGCCTTTATTTAATGCCGGCAACGACCGGATTTTATCCTAGGTGAAGCCGAAGGACTCCCACACACTTTCGCGTGCAGTACAATCGGCCCTGCGGGGCTTAACTTGAGGCGCTTTGCGGGCGTGAGCGAAGCGGGAGCCCGCAGCCGAAATCCCGAGGGATTCCTCCCACACAACCACCTTTAGCGAAACGCAGCATCGGACCGGTCCGCCTCTAAGCGTAACGTTTCGGAAGAACACCTATTCCGCGGAATTGGACTCTGATTCTTCTTTCACAACGGCACTTGCTTCCGTTTCCTTCCCGCCTAGCCATTTCCAAGTTACGATTGATAAGAATAGGGGAATGGCCGCGAGCAAAGCGAGAAGCAGGAAGGCGGAAATCAACTGGGTAAGAGACTGAGGGTGGTTGAGGGCCTGAATCGACGTGAAAACCACCCACATCAACACCACACCCCAAACCCAGAGAAGGACAATCTTGCCGTAATGCCAACGAGCTATCGCCATCGTTTCAATGTCTTCAGTCCTGATGCTTGTTTCCCGAAACTTCAACTTTCAGAAACGACGTGTTGATCGTCACAGTCACTCGATCGCTCACATCCTTCAGACTGGCGCGGGCAGCCTCGAACCAGGTAGCCCAATACTCCTTGGAGTCCGGCGCCTTTGTCTTGATCCCCTTTACGACCAGCTGATCAGAAAGTTCCGCGAGATTCTTCGAGATCTGCTCAGGACTCCTGCCTCCAAACTCGATCAGCAAATTGGGGGGGACTTGTGGATTGGCGGATCGGGATACAAGGAGGTGACGAGCA
Source organism: uncultured Acidobacteriota bacterium (assembly GCA_963820925.1). GTDB lineage: Bacteria > Acidobacteriota > Terriglobia > Terriglobales > Acidobacteriaceae > JABDBE01. Next base: position 106,699 of record CAWGBX010000006.1, on the reverse strand, counting down.
CGTAAGGGCTGTGGCTATTCGGTAGATTGTAGGCCCGGCAAACTGAGTGCTTCGATCCACATCCAAGTCGGCGGCCAATCTAGGGCTCGATGGGTTCGGCTTTCCTTTCCAGAACCAAACTGCCAAGTGGTCAGGTCCTATGGCGGTGCCGAATGCCTGAAACTGGTCATAGAGGTCCTTGAGGCGTTGGTTGCTAGCAGGCAACAGCCACTCGGAATTACATACCAGGAAAAGTGACCAGGTCCGGTAAGACCCTCGTGGAATCGCCTCTGCATGTTTGGGTTCCGCGGCGTCTTGACCCCACGTGACAGGGGATAAAACCATGCAGTAAAAAAAAACGGTAGCGCCAGCGAGCGTTCCAACCTGAATTGCCCTGAGGGCGTTGATTCGGGCCTGCATCTGGCGATGCCCCTCTCCCGCGAAACGTTGCCGGGCAATGACCTCCCCGATCGTTGCCGGAGGGAATTGTATCTCCGCGTACCCACGCCGTGTCAACGTTAGGTCAAGTAAGAACGGACAACGACTGCTCGGCAAAAAGGGAAAGGCCACGCTCATTTCTGAACGTGGCCTTTATTATGGCGGCAACGACCTACTCTCCCACACCCTTGTGGCGCGGGCGCCCTCGCCCGCGAAAAGGCACATTCAGGGGGAAGTCCCGTTCTGGCATCGAAACTTGTCCAGCATGTTCGGTTGTCACTGACATCGAGTTCGCCAGCCATTAACTCTGCAATTAGCCATGGCGGGCGAGGGCGCCCACCCTACACATTCTATGCCCAGCAAAGCGCCGTCTCCAGCTCAGTACTGCTATCGCCGTCGCCTTCCTCACTTACAGAAGGCCGATGCGGCGCTGTTCGTCACTTTCTGTACTGGTGCGCGCTTGATCTTGGCGGATTGCGCTCGCGATCTTGTGCTTGAACACTGTCTGCGGGAGGGCGGCCTTCGGCCACTCGCGGGCGGGGGCGCCCGCGCCACACCACGGATCCATCTTTCCGCCGCCGTTGTTATGCCCGACCACGTCCATCTGCTTTTTGTTCCTTTGCGCGCCGAGAACGGTTGGCCCTTTGCGCTGGTCGACATCTTGCAGTGTTTGAAAAGCGTCACGGCTCACCGCATCAACAAGCTCTCTTAATACCTCGGGTCCGGTTTGGGAGGAGGAATCGTTTGATCATGTGTTGCGGTCGGATGAGAGTTTGCTGGAGAAATGCGAATACATTCGGCAGAACCCGGTGCAGGCGGGATTGGTCGCAAGGCCTGAGGATTATCGCTGGTTGTGGGTGGGACCGGAGTTTACTTCTTGATATTTTGATCCAACGTTCGCGGGCGAGGGCGCCCGCGCCACATTCACCACCTCATCCCAAAAAGGAAAAGGCCAACGCTGATTTCTCAGACTGGCCTTTATTTATGCCGGCAACGACCTACTCTCCCACACACTTTCGCGTGCAGTACAATCGGCCCTGCGGGGCTTAACTTGAGGCGCTTAGAAGGCGTGAGCGCGCGTCTTCTGCGCGCGGGAGCCTTCTGCCGAAATCCTGAGCCGCGTTTCTTGCGGCGAAGGATCTCTCTTGAGGCGCTTCGCGGGCGTGAGGGCAGCGGGAGCCCGCGGCCGAAATCCTGAGGGGAGCGCTGCGGAGTCGAAGGATCTCGTTCAAGCTAGATCATCATCGAATCTCTGGACTTCTCATCCCCGATACTGCGGCTCAAGATTCGGCGGGAAAGATATGTCTGCACCGTTCCGATTAGCACAAAAATCACCATCAGTCCAGATACGAACCAAGAAGGATCCTTTCCGTGTTCTAGGAGCCAATCAGCCGGCAAACGTGGTGTGGAGGAGAATGCGAGCGACTGCACCGCTAAAATTAACACGAGGAAGCCGGCATGGATGGCCAGTAAGCGAGGTATTGTTCGCTGAATCGCCTTATTGTGCAGACTGTATCCTCCGCCCAACCACTTTGATCCCATAAAAATAAACCAGAAGACAATGGCCGTGTACGAGATAAGGTTCGCGCTCGGAATGCTGACGCTGTCCCCGAAAACCGTGTAAAGCGAAAGTACGCCGAGAACCAGCGCCATGAGCCCGAAGAAGTAGATTGCTGCCTGCTTCACAACGACAGCGATTTTGGCTTGGAAATCCATCCAGCGGAAAAGGAAAAGGCCAATCTGATTTCTCAGACTGGCCTTTATTTAATGCCGGCAACGACCTACTCTCCCACACACTTTCGCGTGCAGTACCATCGGCCCTGCGGGGCTTAACTTCCGTGTTCGGGATGGGAACGGGTGGAACCCCCGCGGTAAGATCACCGACAACTTGAGGCGCTTTGCGCGGCGTCTGAGCCGCGAGCCGAAATCCCGAGCGCTACTTATGCGAAGGATCTCTACGCCATCTCGGTGTCGCTTTCAGCGACGAACTTTCAAAGATCGTGAGGACAATGCCTCACAACTGAATAGATTGGGTGTGACTTACTTTCATCTTTGTTTACTTCCGATTTCAGCCACGTTACTTCGGCTTTTCGTCGGCGCACAGTCGTCAGTACTGACCTCAGTCTCGTCCAGTTTCTGACGAGTCGCTGACAACGCTGCAGCTTTCGAACAGTTTCGAACTGAAAGCTGACAGCTGAGTGCTGACGGCTGTTTCTGCACCGAGTAAATTTTATGGTCAAGCCGAACGGGCGATTAGTACGGGTAAGCTTCACACATTACTGCGCTTTCACCTCCCGCCTATCAACCAGGTAGTCTTCCTGGGCCCTTCTTATCCCTTACGGGTTGGGAGATCTCATCTCGAGGAGTGCTTCCCGCTTATATGCATTCAGCGGTTATCACAACCGAACTTCGCTACCCAGCGATGCCGTTGGCACGACAGCTGGAACACAAGAGGTTCGTCCATCCCGGTCCTCTCGTACTAAGGACAGGTCCTCTCAAATCTCCTGCGCCCACAACAGATAGGGACCGAACTGTCTCGCGACGTTCTGAACCCAGCTCACGTACCGCTTTAATAGGCGAACAGCCTAACCCTTGGAACCTTCTACAGCTCCAGGATGCGATGAGCCGACATCGAGGTGCCAAACCGGAGCGTCGATATGAACTCTTGGCTCCGATCAGCCTGTTATCCCCGGCGTACCTTTTATCCGTTGAGCGATGGCCCTTCCATGCAGAACCACCGGATCACTAACGCCTACTTTCGTACCTGCTCGACTTGTAGGTCTCGCAGTCAACCACGCTTATGCGTTTGCACTCGTCGGCTGATTTCCAAACAGCCTGAGCGTAGCTTCGCGCGCCTCCGTTACTGTTTAGGAGGCGACCGCCCCAGTCAAACTACCCGCCTTACTATGTCCCTCTCCCGGTTCACGGGAATAGGTTAGAACCACAGAACTCGCAGGGTGGTATCTCACCGGTGGCTCCTCCAAGCCCGAGAGCCTGAAATCAAAGCCTCCCACCTATCCTGCGCAGCAAGTGCCATAGTTCATAGTAAAGGTGTAGTAAAGGTGCACGGGGTCTTTCCGTCTAGTTGCGGGCAACCGGCATCTTCACCGGCACTACAAGTTCGCCGTGTCAGTCGGCAAGACAGTCGCACTTTCGTTACGCCATTCGTGCAGGTCGGAACTTACCCGACAAGGAATTTCGCTCTGGTCAATTCTGATTTGATTTTACCTTAGGACCGTTATAGTTACGGCCGCCGTTCACTGGGGCTTCAGTTCGAAGCTTCACCTTGCGGTTGACCTCTCCCTTTAACCTTCCAGCACCGGGCAGGCGTCAGCCCCTATACGTCGTTTTCGACTTTGCAGAGACCTGTGTTTTTGTTAAACAGTCGCAGTGCGCATTTCTCTGCGGCCGCTTCGGGCTATGAACCCTACTGCGGCACCCCTTCTCCCGAAGTTACGGGGTTAAATTGCCGAGTTCCTTAACAACTGTTCTCACGAGCGCCTTTGGATATTCTCCTCGTCTACCTGTGTCGGTTTGAGGTACGGTTCCCTTACGTTCTCCTTAGAGGTTTTTCTTGGCAGCGTGGAATCGGCAGCTTTCACCCATACGGGTTACTGCTTTGCGTCTCAGTGATAACTTCCCGGCGGATTTGCCTACCGGAAACACCTTACACGCATCGACCGTCATAGCCATAGGACGGCCTGCTTATCCTCCTGCGTCACCCCATCGTGATAACGAACACAAGGGAGGTCCGGAATATTAACCGGATGTCCATCAGCTACGCCTTTCGGCCTCGCCTTAGGGACCGCCTGACCCTGAGCGGATTAACCTTTCTCAGGAAACCTTAGACTTTCGGCGCGGAGGGTTCCCACCTCCGTTATCGCTACTTATGCCGGCAGGGTCTCTTCTCAACCGTCCACCAGTCTTTTCAGTCTGGCTTCAAACTGTTGAGAATGCTCTCCTACCACGCACACCCGTAAAGATGTGCATTCGCTGCTTCGGTACCAAGCTTGAGCCCCGTTATATTGTCGGCACCGGACCGCTTGACCAGTGAGCTATTACGCTTTCTTTAAAGGATGGCTGCTTCTAAGCCAACCTCCTGGCTGTCTGGGCGTTCCGACTTCCTTTCCCACTTAGCTTGTATTTTGGGACCTTAGCAGGCGATCTGGACTGTTTTCCTCTCGACGACGAAGCTTAGCCCCCGCCGTCTGACTCCCGGACTGGTTGTTCAATGGCATTCGGAGTTTCATTGGATTCTGTAAGCTGGAAAGCCCCATAGTCCATTCAGTACTTTACCACCACGACAAATCGTCCGAGGCTAGCCCTAAAGCTATTTCGGAGAGAACGAGCTATCACGGAATTTGATTAGCCTTTCACCCCTACCCTCAGCTCATCGGAGCTTTTTTCAACAAACACCCGTTCGGCCCTCCAGTAGGTTTTACCCTACTTTCAGCCTGGCCAAGGGTAGATCATCCCGCTTCGCGTCTATTCCTGCCAACTGATTCGCCCTATTAGGACTCGCTTTCGCTACGGCTCGCTTTCGCTTAACCTTGCTGACAAGAATAACTAGCCGGCTCATTATGCAATAGGCACGCGGTCAGACTTTCGGCTTGCGCCGCATAGTCCTCCCACCGTTTGTAGGCACACGGTTTCAGGTACTATTTCACTCCCCTCGCAGGGGTTCTTTTCGCCTTTCCCTCACGGTACTGGTTCACTATCGGTCAGAAGCTAGTATTTAGCCTTACGGAATGGTCTCCGTAGCTTCCCACAGGGTTTCTCGTGCCCCGCGGTACTCAGGTATCGACTTCGAGTCCGGTTAGTTTTCGCCTACGTGGCTATCACACTCTATGGCCCCTCTTTCCAGAGGGCTTCGGCTAACCACCGGATTGGTAACTCTACTGTTGTCGACCCTACAACCCCAGTAACACCCGAAGGTGGTACTGGTTTAGGCTGTTGCGATTTCGCTCGCCACTACTTTCGCAATCGAGGTTTCTTTCTTTTCCTCCAGGTACTGAGATGGTTCACTTCCCTGGGTTCGCTCGTACCCGACTATGGATTCATCGGGCCGTACGTGGGTTTTACCCACGTGGGTTTCCCCATTCGGAAATCCCCGGATCAATGCCTGCTTGCGGCTCCCCGAGGCTTATCGCAGCTTGCCACGTCCTTCATCGCCTGCTTCTGCCAAGGCATCCACCATGCGCCCTTAGTAGCTTGACCATAAAATTTACTCGACACACGGCAGCTTGCTCTCGCCGCAATGAGCAACTTTCAGCTTTTCAATTGTCAGTTGTCATCCCGAGCGAAGTCGAGGGACCTGCTTTCCTTTCGGAAGAACAAACCCTCAGCAAACCACCACACGCCGCGCAAACTCTATGGGCCTAGATCCTGCTCATCGCACGCAACATAGGTTTTCTTTGTGAACCTTCGTGCCCTTTGTGGTTAACGCTTTTGACGCCGCCACCAAGAACACTCCAGAGCAAAAGAAATCCGCGCCGCGTACACCAGCAGATTCTTTCAGGCACTCATAAAAATTTACAGCCTTGTAATTTGCCCAATCTATTCAGTTGTCAAATATCGTCCTCGCCAGCTTTCACTGGCTGCCCGCCTAGGCGGGTATGGATTTTGCTACCTCGGGGTGTGCAACCCCTCAGTCATCCAACCCAATGTTCGGCGCCAAGCGACTTTCTTGAACCGTGATACGGAATCGGTTGTCGCATTGACGCCCAACATCAAGTTGGATCTTGCGTCACTCTGGGCTTCTGCACGCACGGCCAAATCACTTTCCACACTACGAAGATTATCAAAGCGTACAGCGCAATACCAATCAGCGGCACCGCCCACGGAATCCGCCCCAACGCTGCGAGCCTAAGCAAACCATCCAAGGCACAAGGCCCGCGCCAAAGATTACTGCGAGCATCAAGTAGCGAGCTGTGGATAGTCGCTTCATCGCGCAAATTCTGGTGGAGCTGACCGGGATCGAACCGGTGGCCTCCTGGTTGCAAACCAGGCGCTCTCCCAGCTGAGCTACAGCCCCAAAATCAGCTGTTAGCCTTTAGCCGTTAGCTCTTAGCCAAACCACTTTTTCGGTTTAGCTAAAGGCCAAGAGCCAATTGCTAAGAGCTGATCTTCATGGTGGGCCTGGGTAGAGTTGAACTACCGACCTCACCCTTATCAGGGGTGCGCTCTAGCCAACTGAGCTACAGGCCCGGTTGGTTTTGCAAAGTAAGGCCGACTCCCGGAGCCCAGAATCAAGTTAGCATTCAGCACTCAGCAATCAGCCTTCAGCCAGATCGGCCGAGTGCTGAATGCTGAATGCTAAGTGCTCAAATTTAATTCGAGGACAAGGTTGAACGTGCGACCGGGCTAAGCCCAGTCTGACCATCATGCGGATAGTCTTGAGAAAGAGAGGACCGAACGAGGTCTCCCTTTTCTCTTACAGGTTCACCGGAATTGCTTCCGGCTAGTGAAGAGGAAAGAGGAGGGTACATGGCAACCTCATTGGCCGAAGCCAATGTGCCATGACGTTCTCTCTTAGAAAGGAGGTGATCCAGCCGCAGGTTCTCCTACGGCTACCTTGTTACGACTTCACCCCAATCATGAACCATACCTTGGACGGCTGCTCCCCTTGCGGGTTAGCGCACCGGCTTCTAGTGCAGTCCACTTTCGTGATGTGACGGGCGGTGTGTACAAGGCCCGGGAACGTATTCACCGCAGCGTTCTGATCTGCGATTACTAGCGATTCCAGCTTCATGGAGTCGAGTTGCAGACTCCAATCCGAACTGAGGTCGGCTTTTTCCGATTAGCTCCCCCTCGCGAGTTTGCGACGGTTTGTACCGACCATTGTAGCACGTGTGTAGCCCTGGACATAAAGGCCATGAGGACTTGACGTCATCCCCACCTTCCTCCCCGTTATCCGAGGCGGTTTCGCTAGAGTGCCCGGCTTGACCCGCTGGCAACTAACGATAAGGGTTGCGCTCGTTGCGGGACTTAACCCAACATCTCACGACACGAGCTGACGACAGCCATGCAGCACCTCCACAGCAGTTCTTGCGAAAAGGGATATTTCTACCCCGGTCCACTGCGCTTCGAGCCCAGGTAAGGTTCTTCGCGTTGCGTCGAATTGAACCACATGCTCCACCGCTTGTGCGGGCCCCCGTCAATTCCTTTGAGTTTCAGCCTTGCGACCGTACTCCCCAGGCGGGATGCTTATCGCGTTAGCTACGGCACAGCCGGATTGGGTACCGGCCACACCAAGCATCCATCGTTTAGGGCTAGGACTACCAGGGTATCTAATCCTGTTTGCTCCCCTAGCTTTCGCGCCTCAGCGTCAGTTATGGTCCAGTGCGCCGCTTTCGCCACAGGTGTTCCTCCCGATATCTACGCATTTCACCGCTACACCGGGAATTCCACGCACCTCTCCCATACTCCAGCACGGCAGTTTCGCCTGCAGGCTCCGAGTTGAGCCCGGAGATTTCACAGGTGACTTACCGCACCGCCTACGCGCCCTTTACGCCCAATAATTCCGAACAACGCTTGCCCCCCTCGTATTACCGCGGCTGCTGGCACGAAGTTAGCCGGGGCTTCTTCCACCGGTACCGTCATAATCGTCCCGGTCGAAAGGAGTTTACGTCCCAAGGGACTTCATCCTCCACGCGGCGTTGCTGCGTCAGGGTTTCCCCCATTGCGCAAAATTCCCCACTGCTGCCTCCCGTAGGAGTCTGGACCGTGTTTCAGTTCCAGTGTGGCCGTGCGCCCTCTCAGGCCGGCTACCGATCATCGCCTTGGTGGGCCATTACCCCGCCAACTAGCTAATCAGCCGCGACCCCCTCTTCAAGCGAATTGCTCCTTTGATCTCCAGAATTTCCACTCCGAAGATGTTATGCGGTATTAGCCCCGGTTTCCCGAGGTTATCCCCCACTCGAAGGTAGGTTAGTCACGTGTTACTCACCCGGTCGCCACTTTACTCATGGATTGCTCCACTTTCTCGTTCGACTTGCATGTGTTAGGCACGCCGCCAGCGTTGATTCTGAGCCAGGATCAAACTCTCATTTGAAACCTGTTGTCTGCCGACGGGTAGTTGGCAGACTGCCACCCTCACGCTCGAAGGCAGTGGTGGCCTATCTTGTGAGATCGCTCGGATTTGAACCCGAGACTTCCATCTCACGACTGGCACGTTCAACCTAGTTGTCAAAGACCGAATCGCTTTCCGCCGAGCGGTGCGCTTTCTGTCCAGGCGAGCCGCACCGAAGTGTCGACCCGACTGTCCTCGAAACTTGTAAAGAAACCTGTTTAAGTTACTAGCTCCGTTGCGGACTGTCAACCCGTGGTGCACACAGGATTTCCACTGTTTATGCACATCGGGGAGCTCTCAAGCTCTTTCTGGGCACGCAACAGAACGTATCTTCCGGTCCAAAGGGTGCCTTTTCGGCACGAGCCGACACGGAAGACGATTCACTTGGTAAAAGATCTTATGGAGGTTCTTGCGAAAACGCTTAAACCCTTCGAGGAGCTTTGTCCCCGAATGAAACCCCGTGGCCGGGGCTAAATAACTGAACTACTGATTCGATGCCGGGTCTGCGACGAGAGTTTCAGAAAAACGACCGGCTAGCCACGCACACTGCTCTCGGTGAATTGTTTATACCAGATGGGTTTGGGAAATGCAAGGGGGTGTTTGGGAAGTTCATGGCAAGGGTTGGATTCAACTAGTCACACCGTAGATTCGCGCTCGTCGCTTAAAGGCTTCCTCGGACCCCTCCAGTATCTGGCAGCAGGCTTTCTTTGTGGCGGCGTCGTCGATCGAGCCGCTAGCTACGATGGAGCTTTTGTCGCTCGTACTTTTAAGTGCGATTATTTGCTCAGCGTCGCCCAGCACTGCGATGTTCGCGTTATGCGTCACAACGATGATTTGGCGGCGCTCTTTCGCTTGCCGCAACACCGGAACCAGAGAGTGGAATATGAATTCGCCGTCAAGATTGTCCTCTGGTTGGTCGATAATGAGAGGAAACTTGCTGTCCGACGAAAGCATCAAGGCCAGAAGGACAGATTGCTGCTGCCCCATCGAGAGTTTGGAAAAGTCTTTGGGGACAAACCTTGCTTTGCCTCCCGCAGTAATTTTCTTCGTAACTGTGATTTTGGGTCGGTCCTCGACAACACACCTTTCTAACCTAGACTTGTGCGGCGTTTGTCCGAGGCGCTTAAGGACATCCAAGGCTTCATTCTTGCTAAATAGTTTTACACCGGGCGAAGCCTCGATCTCGGTCAGCGGGGTGGGGTCATTCTTGGCAATCGCTTGCAGCAGGCCCGCCACCGTAACGGTCTCCGTGATCACAGTCGCACGCGGCACCTGGGCGGTGCGCCACTCCATAGCATCCTGAATAATCTCGGCACCCTCCTGTGAGAGCGCGCCTTCGGTAAACTTAACGCTCACCGTCAAATCGCCTAGTGTACCTTCAAGTGCCTTTGTGCTCTTTGCGCCGTACGCGTTTCGCAGAACCGTGATCGAGTTCAGATTAGCGCTCCGCTCTTTCAATAGCTCAACGCGAGCCAGACGCTGAGCTTTCAGGTTGTTCTCCGATTCTGTGAGGCTTGCTAGCACCTTCAGGTGCGAGGCTTCGTCGCTCGCCAGCTTACGGATATTGGCGAGGTCTAATTTGACCTCTTGTGCAGCCAATTCCTTGCGCTTCTGTTCGATAGTGTTGACGATGCCTTGTTCCTGCGCTCTCCAGGTTTCAACCTGGGCCTTGACCGCCTTCGCTAGCTTATCTACTTCCTTGAAGCTCCACTGTTCGGCCTTCTTCAGATTCTCCTCGAATCCGTCAAGGAGCGAGACTATTTGCTTAAACTGCTCTTTGCCAACCTCAAGGTCTTCAGCTTTGGCAAGATTCTTGATGCCGCTTACTTGATCGGACAGGGGGCTCGTTTTGATGGACATCGCGATACCTAGGATCTTTTTGTCGATCTGCTCGCGAAGGCTGCGCTCCTCGGCTACTTTGCGCTCCAGAGCGACGATCTCCTTCGCCTTTGCTTTTTCGAGGGCGAGCAATTGCTTCTGCGTCACATCGAGAGCCTGCTTGTAATAGGGTGTCTTGCTGACATCGGCTTCTAGCTTTTCGATGTTCGACTGGTTTTGAAGCAGTCTTTCGCGGACATCTTCGTCTGCCTCGCGCAGAGCAGCGACCGGAATGAACTTGTCAAGGTACTCTAACAGTGAGCCTGAATCTTGGCGCGCCTTGGTGCTCGTATTGGCTGTCTCTCCCTGGCCGTAGCTTTCAATTGAAAACTTAGTCAGTCCATAGTCTGGATCGTCAATGTTGACCGGCTTATTTTCGATTCTGCGTTCGATTGTGTGTTGGCCACCCGCCTCGTCAACCCAGACAATGTGTAGTGTGTCTGGCCAGATCTCGGAATCGAGGAGCTTGCTCCCGCTTTCCCCTGGAGCGACGACCCGGACGCATTCGAAGGCAGTAGATTTCCCGGCCCCTCGGCCACCAATAATGCAGTTCAGATTGCGGCTGAAGTGCATTGATTGTCCGTCCAGAAACCCTCCATCAATCTTCACCCCCATTACATACGGCACAGAAGACGGAATCTCGTCCTCAAGTCTGATGCGAGCATCCGCGTCTTGCAGCGCTACCCGGAGGCCGTGAAAAGAAGGGGTGTCCATCTTCACCCGTGTGAGGCGCTTTGCCCCTTGGGCGTTCTTGCCAAGTGTAGCCAGCGTGTGTGAATCGGAGAACATCACCCGCGCGAGGAATTGTTCCTCCCCTAGTCCTAGAGACGTCTGTCGCAAACGGCCGAGAGCGGTTCGCTCTGGGTCTTGGTCATCCGTGGAGTACGTCATAGGAGCGGCAGCTGACTTCACCTCAAAACCAATTAGCGCCTGTGCGCAGAAGATGTCCTTCTTATGGCTGTCATGCCCTGGGAGTTTGTCCTCGAGGCCCCCAGCGGCGTCCACGTGGGCCAGAATTGCGAACCCGTTTTGCGGCTTCGGCTAGGCGCAGGCAATCCAGCATTGACGTCTGACACCTCGAATTCTGTGTTCCGCGCTCTGCGAGGTCGAGCTTCCCCCAAAACTTTTCGAGAGAGGCAAAGGCTTCGAAGTAGACCAAGAGATGCCCTTGGGGAGTCGTCAGTTCCACGCCCGGGACGACAAGCGGTGACTTGCCGGCCGCGGCCTTGATCGTTTCCTCCACATTCGTTATTTCATTGTGATCCGTCACCGCGATGAGGGCCAGTCGCTCAGCTATGGCAGTAGCGACGATGCCAACTGGCGTCATTGAGGAGTCCTTTACATCGTGTGAGCCACCGAGAGAATGGATATGAAGATCAGCCCGAAAGAACCGGGCCCCAGCAGGAAGCTTTGCGATATCGTCAGCGGGGGTCGCCATCAAGGCTCCAATGGAGAAATGTCTGCGGTTCGCACCGTGACCCCCTCGCAGTGCGTAGAACCGATCCTAACAGTGAACCTAACCGTCCAAGAGCCGATGAGGATGCTCCGTTTTAGGCCGAGGTGAAGGTATCCTCCCGAAGCGGCCTTGTCAAGCTGGGCTCTGCATTTCAACGACCGGTCCTTTTTGTTGCTCCCCGCGGGGCCTGAATCTCTTTTCTGGGCTTACCCAGGACTTCGTCCGGACTCGCGTCCTGGACTTTGTCCTGGGCTATTGTCTCCCGCCCCTTCGGGGCTGGAGTTTAGGCAAGTGTTGAGTCTTGTTCGACTGGCGAACTGAGCTTGGCTTTTCACTTGAGCAACGTCAACGGCAGCGGACAGGAGTGTCCGCTCTACACGAGCTGCTAATGTGAGAAGCCTTGATGCGGTTTTGTTGACGTAAGGGAACAGCAGATCCCTCGGCTGCGCTCGGGATGACGGTGGGGGGAGGAGATGGGGTTGGTCGGAGGTTAGAAAGATGGCGCTGATTGGCGGTTCGTTGTCCCGGCAGCATGCGCGGATATCATTCTTCGCCGCGACCAAAAGCTTTGCCATGGCTTGTGCTCCGAGATTTCCGGGCATGACGAAATGCCGGACTTTGTAGCGCCTCAGGTCGGCATTTTCTCTGGGCCTATAACGCTGGCGCCAGTCTGCCGTAACTAGGACCCATCCATGCTTGCCTACTTTAGGCAGATAGGCTTCGTCGGCTGTTCCAGCGTTCGGCGGTACGTCTTGCTTGTAGATGCGATAGCGCAGGCCAGCGCGATGAAGTTCTTCGGTGACCTCGGGGCAGTCTAAGTTCTCATCAAGGTAAAAGGTGAGATTAGGCAGCCTTTTCTTGGATGGAGCGCCCGAGCTCCCACTCAATCGCTTCTTTGATTTCTGCCACGGGTCGACCATAGCTCTTTGCGATGGAAGGAACCAAATCACCGCCGCGGAACCGGCTGGCCAGGAATCCGGTGGTCAGTCGGGAATCTTTCAAGACCGGAAGCCCAAAGCATACAGCGGGATTGATCTCCACGGTTTGGGGCGGCTGCTCTTTATTGGCTAGCTGTTCCCGTTTTGTGTAGGGGAATATTCGGAGGGCTACGCCGTGGGGATCTCTTTCTACCCGGTGCAGGTATGCACCAACTATTTCCTCCATCTCATACTGGCCCCAGAGGGACGCATTCAGAGGCTTGCCCTTCTTGTAGAACACGACGTTCTTGCCTTCGGTCCTGATGTCGTAATCAGCCAGTGGATGTCGCGATCGTTCTTTTTCAAGAAGGAAGTTAACTGCACTTCGAATGCGAGAGGTGTGCACGCCGTAGATTTTGCGCAGACCTTCGAGAACGTACAACTCAACAAGATTCTTGAAAGACAGCAGCGGCGGCTCCTGCGATGCCAGGACAACGAGTTGGTTCGGCTCTTCGGTCCAATACGCGAGAGTCGAGGCCGGGACGTGGAAGTACCGAACCGCTTCCATGGGCGAGTAGTTCGGCATGTCCAACACGTTGTATGGGATCTTCCGCATATGAGAACGGCCAAGCATAAAGGAACCGGATAGCTATGTCATCACACATTTTCGGCGAATGAAAGCCGAAATCCAAAGCACTTAGGTAATAGGTTGGATGCGGCTTGGGGTTCGATGGACTGTGCGCTTCAACATGCTACAAACAGACGACTTAGAGAGCGGCCACGTAAAGTCCATGGCAGTACCGAATTGGGAGCGTGGTGGTAAGGAATCTGGCCTCGAATCCGGACTTGCGTCCTGGACTTTGTCCTAGGCTATTTATCGGTCGCCTCTCCGGGGTTGGAGTTTAGGCAAGTGTTGAGTCTTGTTCGACTGGCGAGCTGAGCTTGGCTTTTCACTTGAGCAACGTCAACGGCAGCGGACAGGAGTGTCCGCTCTACACGAGCTGCTAATGTGAGAATGCCTTGATGCGGTTTTGTTGACGTAAGGGAACAGCAGATCCCTCGGCTGCTCTCGGGATGACAGTGGGGGGAAGGAGATGGAGTTGGTCGGAGGTTAGAAAGATGGCGCTGATTGGTGGCTCGTTGTCCCGGCAGCATGCGCGGATATCATTCTTCGCCGCGACCAAGAGCTTTGCCATCGCCTGGGCTCCGAGATTTTCGGGCATGACGAATGACGCACAAGGTCCCTCGGCTTCGCTCGGGATGACAGTGGGGGAGGGTTGGTCGAAGGGCAGGACGCTGGCGCTGATTGGCGGTTCATTGCTCCCATGACGAATAACGCAAGGTCCCTCGACTTCGCTCGGGATGACAGTGGGGGGAGGAGATGGGGTTGGTCGGGTCTCGGCTTCGCTCGGGATGACAACGTTGGGCGGGGATGACAGGGTGTGGGGATTTTTGGGGAAGAGCCTTGGAGCTTCTTGCTCTTTTAGGCTTCTCGTGTTTTTGGAGTTTCTTTGCTGTACCAGTCGGCGGACAGGTCTCTGAACTTTGGATTGGTTCTGGCGATTAGCCATAGCTTCTTTTCTCTGCGCCAGTTCTTTAGTTGTTTCTCGCGATTGATGGCTTTATGTACGTCGTCAAAACTTTCCCAGTACACCAGGCGGATGGAGTTGTAGCTGTCGGTGAAGCCTTCGCCTTCGTCGGTTTTGTGTTGAAAGACGCGCTGCATGAGGTTGCTGGTCATGCCGATGTAGAGCGCGCGGCGGGAGGCGCTTTGCAGCATGTACACGTAGTAGCAATGTTCTCGGCGCATGCCGGCAATAATCTGTCATCCCGAGCGGAGCATCAGGTTCGCGCAGTGAATCTGATGCGGAGTCGAGGGACCCTGTGTTTATTGTGTGCGGCGGCGATACGTGCGTCTGTGATGTTTGTCACATTCGAGGCAGAGAAAACGCAAGGTCCCTCAACTTCGCTCGGGATGACAGTTATTTAACGCATGACAGGGGTACGGAGTTGGTGCCAGGCTTCTTTGTATTGGGCGAATTTGGAGTTTTCGCGGTGGGGAGAGAGCATTACGTGGATTCGGCCTTCTAGCGCTGAAGTCGGGATGAGGTACCAGACGTCGGCTTCGATTACGTAGGCGGCTATGAAGTCTACCTGGTCCTGGGCGTAGGGGATGCCGTTGTGGGTTACCTGGCATTTGTAGGAGCGTCCGCGTTTGTATTTGGTGCATTTTACCTGGATGCGGAGGAAGTGGCCGTTGTGTTCGACGGCGAAGTCGTAGCGGGCCATGTCTCCCCAGGGCTTGGCGATGCAGAGTCCGTACTCGGCGGCGCGGGCCATGAAGCGGAGTTCGGCCCACTCGCCCCGGAGCTTGGGGTGCTGGATGTCGATACCTTTATTTGTCATTTTTGCCTGGAGATGTTTCGGAACACGTCAAAGGCGGCGGACAGGAGTGTCCGCCCCACACGGGCTATAAATGAAAAACGCGGCCTTTTGGGGCCGCGCTTAATGAGCTATTCAACTATATTTTTATTATATCACATGGCAATGATAACTATGACATGATTTGAAGATTTATATTTGCATGGGTTGCATGGAGTTGCGGGGAATTGGGTGGTTTCTGGCTATTGACAAGATTTTCCCGAATTGGGAAATTGGGTCGGCCGACGCGAGACCCACATCTCGAAAACCGCGAGATGTGGGGCACCCGCACCCGTCACATTAAAAAGTCGAGCTTCGGCTCGACTGGACAGCCGGGGGCGGCTGTCCACGCGCGATCCAAGATCAACGGCAGCGGACAGGAGTGTCCGCTCTACACGATCAGGGGAATTCGAGGGTTACGAACTTGGCTTCTTGCTTGCCTGTGTTGGTCAGAGTGTGGGTGTAGCCGCCGGGGAGCCACTTCACGTCGCCGGACTTGATGTGTCCCGGCATGGGGCTCTGGCCTTCGACGTCGCTGCGGACGTCGAGATCGGTGAGCGCTACCACCAGATGCGGGCCGGTATGGTGATGGCTGGGGATGGTGGCGCCCGGCTGCAGCTCGATCTCGGATACCCGGACGCCATCTTGTACGAACATGATGTGCTGAGTTCCGCCGGTGAAGACGTGCAGGCCGCGGTCTTCGTCCCATGCGGGCGGAGGCGTCTTGCGGGCGGCTTCGTCCTGCAGGAATTCGATGGTCACGTTGCGGAATGGGGTGTCAGCTAAATTGCGAGCGAGGTGGGAGAAGTTGCCGGGGACGAAAAGGACTTCACCATCTTGCAGCTTGAGCGTTACCGGTGGCTTGCCTTTCACATCGTTCTCGACTTCGGAGGCGCCGAGGGTAACGAAGACGTAGTCGTGGTGATGGATGTGCATGAGCGTCGCCTCGTGCGGCGCGACCTCTACCTTGAACACGCGCACGTATTCGTTTTCAAGCGCGACGTGGTGATGAGGCTCGGCGGCGATCTCGACTTCGGAGGTGTTTTGCGCGGTCAGGGTAATCGCGGCGAGTAAGAGTGCGGGGAGGATAAGCCGGCTTTTCATCACAGCGGATTTTAGCAGTTTGGCGGACAGGAGTGTCCGCCCTACATGTTTTAGAATCTGGAGGTGACCGATCTGGGCAAAGTGCTGGTGCTACTGGGCGCGATCATCGTCGTCGTTGGGGTGGCGCTCATGCTGCTGGGGAGAACCAACCTTCCGATCGGGCGGCTTCCCGGCGACATTGTTTATCGCGGAAAGAACACGACTTTCTATTTTCCGCTGGCGACTTCGATTTTAATCAGCGTGGTGCTTTCGATTTTGCTGTACGTTCTTGGGAGGATGAGGCGGTAACCCAGCAGTTGGCAATTAGCAATTAGCATTCAGCCAATCAGATTTGTGCCCCAGGTGACAGAACCCGGCCAATGATTCGAGGCACGAAGGCTAAATGCCAACTGCCAAGTGCTGCCTTAAACGGTACACTCCTCCTTATGGCTTCCGCCGATCAGCTCGGGTTCAGTTTCAGGCCGGCGGAGCGACGTACCTGGACCGTGCGGGATCTGGTTGCGGCGGTTCGCACGAATCTCGAGCGGGAGTATGGCGACGTCTGGGTGGAAGGCGAGATTTCGAATTTCCGGGCGCATGACTCGGGACATCTTTATTTCACACTCAAGGATCAGAACGCGCAGATTCGCGTGGTGATGTTTCGGTCTTCAGCGCGGCTGTTGCGTTTTCGTCCTGAAAATGGTTTGCAGGTGGTGGTGCGCGGGCACGTCACCATTTATGAGGATCGCGGCGAGCTGCAAGTGTCGGCGGAGTATGTTGAGCCCAAGGGTGCGGGGGCTCTGCAGATTGCGTTCGAGCAGCTCAAAGCCAAGCTGGAAGCTGAAGGACTGTTTGACTCGGCGCGCAAGAAACCGATTCCCACTCTGCCGGCGAGAATCGGGGTTGTGACTTCGCCGCAGGCGGCGGCGCTGCGCGACATCCTGAACATTTTGCGGCGGCGGCACGATACTGTGAACATTCTGATTTTCCCTGCGCAAGTGCAGGGCGAGGCCGCAGCTCTCGAAGTGGCTGCCGGGGTTCGCTACTTCAATAAGGCGCGCAATGTGGATGTGATCATCGTGGCGCGCGGCGGGGGCTCGGCGGAGGATTTGGCGGCGTTCAATCATGAAGGGCTGGCGCGGGCGGTTGCGGCTTCCGAGATTCCCGTCATCTCTGCTGTGGGCCACGAGACCGACTTCACCATTCTAGATTTTGTTGCCGACTTGCGAGCGCCCACGCCTTCGGCGGCGGCGGAGTTGGTCATTCGCTCGCGCCAGGAGGTGGCAGAGCAACTCGGAGGGCTGCATCGGCGGATCGAGAAGGCGATGCGTTATCACTTGCTGATGGCTCGCCAGAATCTGACTGAATTGGCGCAGCATGGCGCGTTTGCTCGCATGATGGACCTTATTCATCGGCGTGAGCAGCGGCTGGACGATCTGGTCAATCGGCTTGCTCATGGGCAGCGCGATATCTTCGAAAAGCAGCGGCGGCGGTTTGAGAGTTTGTCGGCCGCAGTCCGGCACTATGACGTGCGGCGGGTGCTGGCGGGGATGAAAAAGGACCTTGACGCGCGGACTACGGCAATTGTTTCTGCTGTCCGCAACCTGCTGCTTGAGCGCAAGGTTCGGGTGGAGCGCATGGATACGGCTCTGCAGGCGCTTTCTCCGCTGGCGATTCTTGAGCGCGGGTATGCTCTGGTGTTCGATGCCTCCGGGAAATTGCTGAAGGATGCGGCGAAGGTGAAGGCCGGGGATGAGATTTCGGCGCGATTGGCGAAGGGGACGGTGGATGCGACGGTGAGGAAGGAACGCGGGTGATTGCATCTTGCCTTCGCGATCGAAACAAGGGGTAGCGGGATTCCCCACACGCAGCCGAGCGTTTGCTCGGCCGAACAACTGGGGACGGCTGTCCTCATGTGAATCTTGCCGCATTCGGACGCCCGGAATCTGGACCTAAGCAGCGTTCTGCGAGCCGTTGGAGACTTGTTCCTTCAGCCGAACTCGGTGCACGCCGAAGGCTATGAGACGGGCGGGAACGTCACGGAGTATCGGCACTCTAAAGAATGCGCGAACGAACCACGGTATGCTGGGGGCGGTTTGCGAGCGTAGGGCGGTCGCGAGGATCCGGTTTTGTACGGCGGACTGCATGGCCTGAATCACTCGCGTTGGCCATTCGCGTTCTTTTTGTACCTTGGCCAGGTCGACGACCGTGAGACGGCCGGCTCGGAGTGGAGCGGCGAGGATATTGGCTGCTTCCGCGGCGTCCTGAACGGCATAGTTGATGCCCACGCCGCCAACCGGGGACATCACGTGTGCGGCATCGCCGATCAGCAACAGACCGGGTTTATACCAGCGCGGACAACGACTGGATTCGACCGACAAAAGCGAGAACTGATGCCAGTCGGTCAGATCTTTCACGTGTTCAGCAAGCCTCGGCTCAATCTCGACAATAGATTTTCGCAGCGACTCAAGCCCGGCGGCTCGCAGGTCCTGGTAGTGTCCTTTGGGAAAGACGTACCCAATCTGCCAGTAGTCGAAGCGATCGAATACCGCCAGCATTCGGCCCGCTCCGAAGCCTCCAAGAACGCGGCCCTGGGCCTCCGGGAGATCTCCGGGAATGTGAGGCAACCGGAACCACAGGATGTCCATGGGAGCAGAAGTTTTGATGGGCTCGAAGCCGGCCAGGTGACGGACTCGCGAGAATCGCCCATCGGCGCCGACCGTCAGCGGAGCTCTCACCTCATGCAACCCGTCAGAACTCAGATAACGTACACCTCTCGCTGCTCCATTTTCTTCGACCAGATGCTCTACATTGGCACCCATTACGAGGTGGAAATCGGGATACTTTGACGCTTCGGAGGCGAGAAATTCGAGGAACTTTGCCTGCGGCACGAGAAAAATATATGGAAAGCGCGTTTTCAGCCTGCGAAGATCGACGGGATTGAAGCTGGTGTTTGCGGCCCGCAAAGTTGGGCCATAAATCTTCGCATGCCGGAGTTGATGCAGTGGCTCGGCCAGGCCGATCTGGTCGAGAATCTCCATGATCGCGGGATGAATCGTGTCGCCGCGGAAATCGCGATCAAAATCCTTGTGTTGCTCTAGCAAGGTTACTGGAACGTGCTGGCGGGCCAATAAGAGTGCCAGCATCATTCCACCGGGTCCACCGCCTACGACGCAGCAGGCGGTTTGCCGAGAATCGCGTATATCTTCGGCCGCCACCGGCTTTGAGGCGATGGCTAGGTCGGGGGGCACAGGGAACCCTCCTTAAATAAGGTCGAGCGATTCACGGAAATATACCTTTTCGGAGGCGGTGAGTCCAGCAGGTTGCTGCCTTCATGCGAGGCATCTTTTCGCCTAGTTTCCCGGTTAGGGGTGCTTCCGGCACACGATTCGCCATTAGCCGCTGTCGAGCTTCGCTCGACTGCACAGCCGGGGGCGGCTGTCCGCACGTAAAGGCGGACGGGCGAGTCGTCCGTCACCAACCGAGCTTCAGGCTCACGGGTACGTAAGTTTGGGATGCCAGTCTGTTCCGCGACCTTCGGGGGTGAAATCCAGAAGGTTCCACAATGGCCATAGTAAATCGACGTGGCGTTCGTTTTGCCCGGGATCGGGAGGAACGAAGCGGAGTTCGGTGTAGTAAAAGTGGTGAATTTTGCCGTCGCTGCGTGTAAATACGTTCAGGCCCGGCATCTGATCGCCATCGGTGTTTTCTCCATGGTAATCGCGGTTGTAGGTGTTGGCCGCCGAAGAAAGAAGCCTTAGGTTACGCCAGCCGCGAGTGCGCGCATGGGTTCGGATCTTTTCAAGTGGATTCCTGGCCACGACCGCCAGATTGATTCGCTGAGTGGCGTGTGGCGCGGTTCCATCCAGGCTGTCGAGGATCGAAGTGCATGACGGACACGCCGACTTCATTTTGGGGCCGTACATGAAGCTGTAAATTGCCAAGGTGTCCTTGCCGGGCTGGAACAGTTCGGATAGACGCGTCTTGCGCACCGTCGAGTCTGCCAGATCGGGCGCACCTTCATCAAAAATGTAATCTTCGGGGACTTCTCCGCCTGGCGGCAGGTTGCGCCTCAGGGTTGCGACCTCTTCTATATTCCTGCGAAGCGCGATCTCGGCCTGCAGCAACCGGTTGCGGGCTTCACGGTATGAGGGGCTTTCGCTGGGAAATGTATTGGGGTGCATCGATGATGCCATTGGGCCTCCTACGCGGTTCGAGTTGAAGAATAAACTAAAGCTGCGGTTCGAGCAGCGGGGTACATGGATTATGAGCTGGCCAGCTTTTTCGTGGAAAACGCATGGCGCACCCACGCGCCCGCTCGAGCTTCGCTCGAGCAGATAGACGGGGGCTGGCCTACAATTGCAGAGTTAACGGCAGCGGACAAGAGTGTCCGCTCTACACGAGCTGCCTGTCCGGAGTCGCTCTCGCCACTCCTGCTTTGCGGGTTCGGCTTGCCTCGATGTGTTCGGCTGCTTATACTTCTTGGGGTTTGCCGCTACTCATGGAATTACTATCGTTGAATCGCCATCTTCGGAGATCGTCATGACCACCGTTATGAAATCGGTTTCGCTTGAGCAGGAACTTAATCCCACGGAAGCGCAGACCGCGCGATTTGATCTGGCCGCGCACAAACTCAACCTGGATGAGGGAATATGGAAGGTGCTGCGGTATCCCACTCGCGAACTGATCGTGCATATTCCGGTGGCCATGGACAATGGGAAGCTGGAAGTCTTTACCGGTTTCCGGGTGCAGCACTCGATTGCGCGCGGTCCTTCCAAGGGTGGCATTCGCTATGCACCGGACGTGACGCTCGATGAAGTTCGCGCCCTGGCAGCTTGGATGACATGGAAGTGCGCGGTCGTGAACATCCCTTTTGGCGGGGCCAAGGGTGGCGTGATTTGCGATCCTCATAAGATGTCGATGGGTGAACTGGAGCGCATGACCCGGCGCTACACGGCGGAACTGTTTGAATTTATCGGGCCGGAGAAAGATGTACCCGCGCCTGATGTCAATACCAACGAACAGACCATGGCCTGGATCATGGACACGTTTTCCATGCACATGCGCCAGACGGTCACTGCGGTGGTCACCGGGAAGCCGATTAATATTGGGGGATCGCGGGGACGCCGCGAGGCTACGGGCCGCGGCATCATGATTGTTTGCGATGAGGCTGTCAGGAAGCTGGGACTGCGTCCCGAATCCACTCGCGTCATCGTGCAGGGGTTTGGCAACGTGGGTTCGAATGCAGCGCTGCTCATGGCGCAAGCGGGCTACAAGATCATCGGCATTATCGAGGTGACCGGCAGCCTTTACAACAAGAACGGGATTAATGTTCAGGCGCTCTCTGCGTACCGGCAGAAGCATGGGACATTGGCCGGGTTCCCGGAGGCCGAAGCGGCTGACCCGGCTGAGTTGCTGGTCACGGACTGCGACATCCTGATTCCCGCCGCCACCGAGAACCAGATCACCAGCCGCAATGCGGATCGAGTAAAGTGCAAGATCCTGGCCGAGGGGGCGAATGGCCCTACTACCGCTTCCGCGGATGAAATTCTGGCAGACAAGAGAGTGTTTGTGATTCCCGACATTCTGTGCAATGCCGGAGGCGTAACCACTTCCTACTTCGAATGGGTGCAGGATCGCCAGGGATATTTCTGGAAGGAATCGGTAGTGAACGAACAGCTCGAAACAATCATGGTCGCAGCCTTCGAGGATGTGGTAAGGTTTGCTGAAACTCACGGCGTCAACAACCGCATTGCGGCCTATATGCTGGCGATCGATCGCGTGGCGTATACCATCCGGCAACGTGGAATATACGCCTAGCCGTTAGCACCCACTTCGGTCTAGGGAAACCAGAGTCGGACCAAGCGCAAAATCTCAAAATCTAAGGAGGGAATCGGTATGAGCACACTGAGAATGAGAGTGCTGACCGTGGCCGTCGGCCTATGTCTGCTGTTCGGACTCGGGATAGCGCCCGCAACGGCGCAGACCCAAAGCGGTTCAGCAGACGACCAGACAGCGTCGTCGACCAGCAAGACTAAGAAGAAGTCGAAAAAAGATACGACCGCAAGCGATGACCAAGCCACCGCTGGAAGCGACACGAAGGCGTCCAGCAAGAAATCCAAGAAGAGCACGAAGTCGGATACCAGCGCAAGTTCCGACGCGAGCGGCGCCGATACTTCCTCCGGTTCGAGCAAGTCCAAGTCCAGCCAGCAGAAGAAGTCTTCCGGTAGCGGAGCGGCTGACCAAACCTCAGCTTCCACCAGCAGCGCCGGTTCGTCGGACACGACGACAACTAAGAAGAGCAGCAAGAGCAAGAAGTCCGCCAGCGCAGATTCCACCGCTGAGTCCAATCCGGCGTCTGGGGCCTCGGACGCGACCACCACTAAGAAGAGCAGCAGAAGCAAGAAAGCTACCGGCACGGATTCCACCGCCGAGTCTTCCGCTCCGGCGAACGCCTCCGAGTCGTCTGAGACGACGACCGCGAAAAAGCCCAGTGCGAGTAAGAAATCGGCGAGTGCGGACGCCACTTCGCCCGCGACTTCTGCGCCTGCGTCCAGCGCTTCCGAGGCACCGGCCGCGAAAACGAGTAGCCGGAAATCGGCTGCTGCAAGCACAGCTTCAGCTCCGGCGACGACTTCTGCCCCAGCGACCGCCTCAGCTCCGGCCACCACTTCTGCGGCGGCAGCGACTGCGCCTGCAGGTAGTTCGTCCGCGGGCAGCACGGCCAAGAAGTCGGCTTCGGCGCCGACCGGCGGCACGGCCTCCAGTCCAGAAATCGCATCAGCCAAGTCGAGCGGCAAAGTGTGGGTCAATCTCGACAGCGGGGTTTACCACAAAGGCGGACGCTGGTATGGCACCACGAAAAACGGCAAGTTCATGAGCGAAGCCGAGGCCCAGCAGGCTGGATACAAAGCGTCCCAAAAGGACTAGAAAGAGGAGGCACCATGAGCAAGAAACCCATTTCACGTGTTTTGGTTATGCTGTTCGCCCTCACTTTAATCGTGGGCATCAGCGTGACCCAGAGTGCTGCGCAGGCCAGCAGCGGGAGCAAAAGCTCGACGTCAACCATGGCCGCGAGTTCCGATAGCCTGGTTGATATCAATTCTGCCACTAAAGACCAACTCGATGCGCTTCCCGGCATCGGCGCGGCCTATTCACAGAAGATCATCGACGGCCGCCCCTATGCCAAGAAGACGGACCTGGTGCGCAAGAAGGTAATCCCTCAAGCCACCTACAACAAGATCAGCAGCATGATCATCGCCAAACAAAAGTAGTTTCTGAAGTGCGGGAGACACGGTTCCCGTGTGGAACCGGACTTCCGCTTGACGATTCGAAGGAGGCACCATGAATTTGATCGACGATATGAAGAACAAGGCCATGGGCAGCATTGCGGACGAAAATCCCACGATCAGCGCCGCGATGGAAATGCTCAAGAACCATCCCGGCGGGCTCTCCGGCCTGGTGCAGCAATTTCATGACAAGGGTCTGGGCGACGTGGTCAGTTCCTGGATTGGCACCGGCCAAAACCTGCCGATTTCCGCGGAACAGATTCAAGGCGTGCTTAACAACGAGCACGTGAAGGCGTTCGCGGCCAAAGCCGGCATTTCGCCCGAGGTAGCCAGCGCAAAGATTGCCGAGTTGCTGCCGGCGATTGTGGACAAGCTGACCCCAAACGGGCAGGTGCCGGAACAGAGCAGCCTGCTGCAAACGGGCTTGAACCTGCTGAAGTCTCTGGGTAAAACCGGAGCGGATGCGGCATAGGTTCTGGTTTTGGGAAGTCTGTTGAGAGCACGGGCCTTGACCCGCGCAGGGGTTAAGGACTGTCCATTTTTCATTTCATTGCTTTCGCTGTTCGTGGTGGAGGATAATTCGGTATCGCTCGTTCTGGTATTCGTGCCGGCGTGCGATCGCCAGTGGACCCGGTGAATCTTCCCAATTCCATCACGCTGACTCGCATCTGCAGCATCCCGCTGCTGATCTGGATTCTTTCCACCAACCGTTTCCAGAGCACGGGCGGGGAAAAGGAGTTGCTGGCCTCGGCTCTGTTCATCGCGGCTTCGATTACCGACGGCATTGACGGATACCTGGCGCGCAAGCGCGGACAGATCACGACCATGGGCGTGCTGCTCGATCCGCTGGCCGACAAGCTTCTGATCGCCGCCGCGTTCATCACACTGGTGCAGTTCAATCCCAGCATGGTTCCGGCATGGATTGCCGTGATCATCATTGGCCGCGAATTCCTGGTCAGCGGGTTACGTTCGATTGCGGCATCAGAGGGATTTGCAATCGAGGCCAGCGAGTTGGGCAAGTTCAAAATGCTGGTGCAGATCGTTTCGGTCGTGGCCGTCATTCTTGAACATCGCTGGAAAGAATGGCCGATCTATGGTGGTTATTTCTTCCCGGTGCATTGGATCGCGCGGCTGGCTATTTGGTTCATGGTTCTGTTGTCGCTGATATCGGCAGGCGATTACTTTGTCGCGTTCTGGTCGAAGATTGACCGGCAGGTGGTCAAGAGCCGCCGCCGCGCGTTTGTCCTCAGCCGTCGGAGGAAGCGCGATGTCCCCGCAACCTGAAAACCTGGCTGTCGTACCATCTGCGGGCTGCAGTTCCAGCGGCGCTGGGGAGCATGAATTTGTTCCGGAAGAACGCGCAGTTTTGTTGAAGCTTGCTCACGAGTCCATTCTGTCAGCTCTGGAGCAGCGCGAAATTTCTCTGACCTCACCTTCGCCGCATCTCGCCGAACCACGCGGCGCATTCACTACGATTTATTTCCAGGGTCATCTGCGGGGTTGCGTGGGTTACGTGTTTCCCGTTGCTGGGCTATACCGCACAGTGGCTGAAACTGCACGTGCCGCTGCCTTTGAGGACACACGTTTCTCGCCTGTCACTCTTGAAGAAGCCGCAGGGCTGGAGGTCTCTCTGAGCATTCTCTCACCGCTCAAGGCCATCAGGCCGGAAGAAGTTGCGATTGGACTGCACGGATTGGTCGTGTCCCAGGGCGGACGCCGCGGGCTGCTCCTGCCCCAGGTACCAATCGAACATCACTGGGACCGCGTCACCTTCATCGAGCAGACTTGCCGCAAGGCGGGCCTGCCGCTCGATGCCTGGCGGCAAGGTGCGACGCTTGAGGCCTTCACCGCGGAAGTGTTCGGAGATCGGGACACGAAATAGCACGTGTGGAGGCTTGTTTCTTGCGTCAGCCTTCAATTCTCCTCTGATGCCGCCTCGCCCTTGATTACAATCCTCGGGTCCCTTTCCAACGAGGTTTGACTTGCAAGAGCCGTCAGCCACCATCCAAGATTCCAAGCGCCACATCTCCGCGCCGCACCGCACCTCGCTGCTCGAACTCGCGCAGCTTTTCCTCAAGCTGGGAGCGGTCGCTTTCGGGGGCCCTCCTGCGCACATTGCCATGATGGAAGACGAAGTCGTCTCCCGCCGCGGCTGGCTTACGCGCGAGCAGTTTCTCGATTTTCTGGGGGCAGCAAATCTCATCCCGGGCCCGACCTCCACCGAGATGGCGATCCACGTGGGCCGGATGCGAGCCGGCTGGCCGGGATTGCTGGTTGCGGGCGGAAGCTTCATTCTGCCGTCGGCGGTCATGGTCACGCTGCTGGCCTGGGCGTATGTGCGCTTCGGATCTTTGCCGCAAGTCGCGGGTGTGCTCTACGGGGTTAAGCCCATTGTGATTGCTCTGATTGTGCAGGCTGTGTTCAAGCTTGGAAAATCATCAGTGAAGTCGACATGGCTCGCAATCGTGGGTGCGCTTGCGCTGCTGGCGACGGCTCTTGGTGTGGATCAACTTGCCGTACTCGCGGGCGGGGGATTGCTTGCCGGGCTTATCTATTGGCAGCGCTCGGGCAAGGGAACGCCGTTTTCACCTCCCGCTGTTCTGAGTGGCGGAAGTGGCTTGACCGCCGCCGCAGCTGGATCTAGTCTCGTCGCTCCGTTTGGTCTAACGGCGCTGTTCCTCGTGTTTCTGAAGATTGGTGCAATTCTTTTTGGGGGCGGTTATGTGCTGGTGGCGCTGATTCGCTCCAACCTTGTGACTAAACTCGGTTGGATCAGCGAACGACAGTTACTCGATGCCATCGCCATGGGGCAGATGACCCCGGGTCCTCTGTCTACGACGGCGACCTTCATCGGTTACCTGCTCGGAGGCTTTCCGGGCGCGGTGATTGCGACCGTCGCGATTTTTCTTCCGGCATTCTTTTTCGTGGCCATCAGCGGGCCGCTGGTCCCGCGATTGCGCCAATCGCCTCTCGCTGGCGCTGTGCTTGATGGAGTGAATGTTGCAGCCGTAGCTTTAATCGCGGTCGTAACCTGGCAACTATTTCGTTCCGCCGTGGTGGACTGGACGACGCTGGTCTTGGCTGGGCTCAGCTTCTTTCTGCTGGTCCAGTATCGTGTTAATTCCGTGTGGCTTGTGCTGGGAGGTGCGATGATTGGAGCGGGATCAATCGTGCTCCATCCTTAAGAGATAAATGAGACGCTAAACAGTGTAGAATTCCACTGGCTTTTCTCTTGAAGCCGCGTGCGCAGCCATCTTGCGCATCGTCATTTCGTAGTTCTCATCGGAGGCGACGGAGATGAAACCCAAAGAATCCTTACACTCCACCGCTGGGTTGTTGGCAATTCTAGCCTGCATTCTGTTCCTTGCTGGCAGTGCTGTAGCCGCTGGCGCTTCAGAAAAGGTGCTCTACCACTTCAAGGGTGGCAGCGATGGCGCAGAGCCCTATTCCCAACTGGTTTTCGATGCGGAGGGCAATCTCTATGGCACCACCCAGTTCGGTGGCGATGGGTGCAAGTATGAGTGTGGCACAGTCTACCAACTAACCCCGGACTCTGGCGGCCGGTGGAAAGAGAACGTGCTGCACCGGTTCGCTGGCCCGGATGGAAAATATCCTCATGGCTGGCTGGTTGTCGACAAATCAGGGAACCTCTACGGCACGACCTCGAATGGCGGGAAGTATGACGGAGGCATCGTTTTCAAGCTTACGCGCCACTCGGATGGCACCTGGAAGGAGACCATACTCCACCACTTCGGCCACGGGAATGATGGGGCCAACCCCTTCGCAGGATTGATTCGGGACGCGGCGGGGAATCTGTATGGCACGGCCCCGGGCGGCGGCCGGAATGTTTGCCAAGGCGGTTGCGGAACCGTTTTCAAGCTGACGCCCACCGCGGGAGGCCGCTGGCAGGAAATCACACTCTATGCTTTCCAAGGCGGCAATGACGGATCTGGAGTGCGCGGCGGATTGGTCTTCGACAAGGCCGGAAACCTTTACGGCACGACGTCTAATTATCCCGGCACCGCGTTCCGGCTGACGCCCACCTCGCACGGCCCGTGGAAGAAGACTCTTGTGCATGCTTTCAAACCAGGCACGGACGGAAACAATCCTGTGGGTACTCTGATTATCGATGGGAAAGGGAATCTTTACGGCGCAACCGTCACTGGCGGAGCGTGCGAATTGTGTGGCATCGTCTTCCGGCTGACGCCCACCGCGCGCGGCCCATGGAAGAAGAGCACGCTCTATCAGTTCAAGAGCGACACGGGCGGCCGGCAACCCTACGATGGCGTGGTTTTCGGCGCAAATGGTAACCTTTACGGCGCAACCAGCCGCAGCGGCGATCTTACATGCGACTGCGGAACCGTGTTCAAGCTTGCGCCGAGAGTATCTGGCGAATGGCACGAGACAAGCCTTCATATTTTCACAGGAAGTGGCGACGGCGCCGCTCCCCGTGGCGGGTTGATCCTGGATACCGCGGGCAACGCCTACGGAACAACAACGGATGACGGTTGGGGTCTCGTGTACGAAATCACGCCATGACTTTGCAGGGAAGACCAGATTGACGCGTCGTACGGCCGTATTTTGACCAAACCTAAGGCGCAGCATAGAATTCCCCCTGATCTGGCCAAGCGATCGGGGGGGTTCATGAAACGCGCTTGCTTCTGGTGCGTGGTGTGCGGTGGATTTGCAGGAATATCTCTGCTCTTGAGTTGCAGCAAACCCACAGCACAAGATTTCCAGAAGAGCCTGCAGGAAAAGCTGATTTCCGCCAGGTCTGGCGATGTCATCGACATTCCCGAGGGCACATTTCATTTCGACCGCACGCTTTCGCTCATTGTCAACGGCGTTACCATCCGCGGCAAAGGTATGAACAAGAGCATCCTTTCTTTCGCCGGACAGAAAACTGGCGCGCAAGGCCTGCTGGTCAAGGCCAACGACTTCACCATCGAAGATGTAGGGATTGAAGACACGGCGGGTGACGCGCTCACCATTCAGGGCGGTAAAAACATCACCGTTCGGCGAGTGCGCACGGAGTGGATGCGTGGTCCGAATGAGGGCAACGGGCCGTATGGAATCTATCCGGTTGAGTGCAAGCAACTACTGGTGGAGGATTCGGTGGCGCGGGGAGCGGCTGATGCCGGCATTTATGTGGGACAGTCGGAGAATGTGATCATCCGTCGCAACCGTTCGGAGTTCAACGTCGACGGCTATGAGATCGAAAATTCCGAGAACGTCGATGCCTACGAAAATGTAGCCACGCACAACACTGGCGGCATGGGAATATTCAACCTGCCCAATCTGCCCCGGCAAGGCGGCCGCCACGTGCGCGCCTTCAACAATCAACTGGTAGACAACAACACCCCGAACTTCGCGCCCAAAAGTCTGGGTCCGATTTATTATTTGCCGACCGGAACCGGCATGTATGTGATGGCCATCCGCGACGTCGAAGTCTTCAACAACAAGATCCAGAACAACAACACGGTCAACCTTTACATCATTAACTACCAAACGGGGGTGGACGAGGACGCCCTCAGAGATACCGCATCATCGCCGATCACTCAGCAGATTTTCGCTCCCGCGGACAAGCGCTTTGACCCGTTCGTGCGCGATGTTTTTATCCATGACAACGACATCAGCGGCGGTGGCCAATCGCCGGACGATCGGGTTGCCGGGGTGAAAATGCTGGCAGCGGCGTTGGGCGGCAAGCTGCCGGACATTCTTTATGACGGCCGGGTGGATCCTGCGTGGGGCCGCAAGGGACCGAATCAAGGACAGGTGTGCCTGTCGGGAAATGGCGCGGCGACGTTCTTGAACTTCGATGTTGCCGGCAACATGAAGCATCCGGTTCAGGATGTGAGGCTTTATGGCTGCTCTCTGACGCCGCTGACTGCGGTGGCGGTTGCGCAAGCTGATTTGGCAGGAGGTAAGTAATGCGGCTGTCCGTTTCGTGGACAGCAGGCTGCACACTGCTTTCTCTGTTAGTGTTCGCTGGTTGTGGGCGTTTCTTGCACCCTGATGTGGCGGCTCACTTCGAAGGACCGTTTCCCCGGAAGCTTTCCGCATGGCATTTGTTTACTGCGCACTCGCCTTCGCTAAAACCAAATCGGGGCGTGATTCCCTACGATCTGAACACGCCTTTATTCTCCGACTACAGCGATAAATATCGCTTTGTGTGGATGCCGCCGGGAACCTCGGCGCAATATCGCGATGATGGGCCGTTCGAATTTCCTGTTGGAACGGTGTTCGCGAAAACATTTGCTTTCCCGTCGGCGTGCAATCGGCAGAGAAGCTGATCGAAACGCGGCTGCTGGTGCACTCGAGAGCTGGTTGGGTGGCCCTCCCTTACGTTTGGGATGAGAAACAAATTGATGCCACCTTACAGCTTGTACCGGACCCTGTTCCGGTGAAGTGGACCGAGGCCTCAGGGAGAGTTCACGATTTCACTTACGTGATCCCGAACGCGAATGAGTGCCGCGAGTGCCATGACAACCAGAAAGTGCTGCTCCCGATCGGACCGAAGGCGCGCAATCTGAATCGTGAGTACGCTTATGCGGACGGCGCTGAAAATCAGCTTGCGCACTGGGCTCGCGCGGGACACTTACAGGGTTTGCCTGCAGCCGCAGCCCGCCCGAAAGCTGCAAAGTGGAATGATCCGGCTAGCGGATCTGTGACGGAGCGTGCACGCGCCTATCTCGACAACAACTGTGCCCACTGCCACCAGCCCGGCGGACAAGCGGGCTACACCGGCGTGGATCTCCGCCTCACGCAAACCGACGTGGTCGCACATGGGCTGGTGCAAGTCTCCGAACTCGGCGGGAGCGGTGGGCGCTCTTCGCTATGACATTGTGCCGGGTCGCCCGGATGAATCCATCTTGATTTACCGGCTGGAATCCACTGCTCCGAAAGTCTCAATGCCAGCGCTCGGCCGCGACGTGGTTCACGTAGAGGGCGTCAAGCTGCTACGCCAATGGATTGAGTCACTGCCGGGCAGTTGCAGCGATGCTGGTTAAACCCCTCCCGCTCTTCCGCAAAGGACGATGGATGGGGCACCCTTCTTTGCAGGCAAGGCCGGCGGCTGCTCCTCGCAGGCGGAACCGCAGAGATTTCTTGCTGGGAGCCGCTCGCGAAGAGCGCTTCGCTTCCTCGGGATGACGGCGATTGTTTTGTGCGGTCCCTCGCGGCATTTCAAGAACAATCAGACCACGAAGGTATAATCGCCATTGTCCATGGCGCTGATCCCTGGCACGAAACTCGGTCCCTACGAAATCGCTCCCTGTTGGGCGCAGGCGGCATGGGCGAGGTGTATCGCGCCCGCGACACCAGGCTGCAGCGTACGGTCGCGATCAAAATTCTGCCGGCTCATCTATCTTCCGATCCAGAGCTGCATGCGCGCTTCGAGCAGGAGGCCAAGTCCATCTCCGGTCTGCAGCATCCCAACATCTGCGTGGTCCATGACGTCGGTTCTCAGGGCGGCGTTGACTTCATGGTTATGGAGTATGTCGCCGGAAGACGCTGGACAAGTTGATTTCTTCGAGAGGCCTGGCAACCGATCGAGCCCTCAACTATGCCATTCAAGTCGCCGAGGCTCTGGCGCGCGCGCACGCTGCCGGCATCGTACACCGCGACCTGAAGCCCGCCAACATCATGGTGGACGACAGCGGGCTGGTCAAAGTGCTGGACTTTGGGTTGGCCAAACTTGCTCGGCCAGCTTCCGCTAAGAGTGACGAAGCAGATGACCATGGCGACGACGCCTGGAATGATCGTTGGCACCACCGCCTACATGTCGCCGGAGCAAGCGGAAGGAAAAGCCATCGATCCTCGCAGCGATGTCTTCTCCTTCGGCTCGGTGCTCTACGAGATGCTGACCGGCAAACGAGCTTTCGAGGGCAACTCCAGCGCTACGTTGCTTTCGGCAGTCATGCGGGACGATCCGAGACCGTTGCAGGAAATCAAACGAGATATTCCGGCTGAAGTGAGGCGGATTGTTGTCCACTGCCTGAAAAAAGACCCGGCTGCGCGGTACGCTTCTGGCGCCGAACTCGCCTCTGGAACTGAAAAACTGTCGCGATCTGCTCTTCCCTCAATCTGGCGCAGTACTCAGCCCTGCTCGAATCGTCAGAGAGGTGCAGCGCCCGCGAGTGCTGATTCCCTTGGTGTTGACATTCATCCTTCTGGGTGCAGGAACAACCTGGCTGGTAAAGCACTACCGGGATGCCCGCTGGGCACGCGAGGTCGCGCTGCCAGAAATCTCGCAGCTCGCCGATCAGGGGAAATTCGGTGATGCTTACTCGCTCGCCGTCAAGGCCGAGAAGGCGATCCCAGGCGATCCTGCCCTGGCCAAGCTGTGGCCGGTGATCTCCTATCAAGTTTCGCTGGAGACGATGCCCCCCGGTGTGGACGTCTATCGCAAAGACTACGTCGACGCTAAGGCTCCTTGGGAATCCGTCGGCAAGACTCCGCTGAAGAATTCTCGCCAGCCCCGCGGAATGTTCGTCTGGAAATTGGAGAAACCTGGCTACGGCACCGTTTTGCGAACGACGATCGGCCTGTTGGGACGCGTATTTTCGGTGGGCGAGTCAGTTCAGGCAGCCGTCACATTGGACGAAGTCGCGAACACTCCTCCCGGAATGGTGCGGGTTTCGCCTGAAAAATATCCTAAGACACTATTTATTCCCGGTTATGAAGGCATGCCGGAGTTAGCGCTGAAGGATTATTGGATCGACCAATATGAAGTGACGAACCGCCAGTTCAAGGTTTTTGTCGACCAGGGTGGATATCAAAAGCGTGAGTATTGGAAGATTGATTTCCAGCGAGATGGAAAGCGTCTTTCGTGGGATGAAGCGATGGCGCTGTTTCGCGATGGCGCCGGGCGACCGGGCCCGAAGGACTGGATACAGGGCGAATATCCGAAAGGACAAGATGACTTCCCGGTCACCGGCATCAGTTGGTACGAAGCCGCGGCTTATGCGGAGTTTGCCGGTAAGAGCTTGCCCACCATCTATCACTGGAATCGAGCTGCGGGCCCGTTTTCTGCGTCCTACATCGTACCCGCCAGCAACTTCGGCAGCTCGGGTATTTTGCCCGTCGGCAGCAAGCCGGACATAAGCCCATGGGGCGGCTACGACATGGCCGGCAACGTGAAAGAGTGGGTCTGGACAGAAGCGGAGTCCGGCAAGCATTACGTCCTCGGCGGCGCCTGGGACGAGCCCAACTACATGTTTGTCGACCCTGACGCCCAGTCTTCGTTTCTTCGTGCGTCGAATATTGGGTTCCGTTGCGTGAAGTACATCGAGCCGGAATCGATCCCCAAGGTGGCGACCGATGCGATGCCGTTGCCGAGGCGTGATTTGATCCAAGGAGAAGCCCGCCTCCGACGTGCTATTCCAGGCCTATCGCGGCCAGTATTCCTATGACAAGACAGCGCTGAACGCGTCGGCCGAGCCCTTTGGCCAGGACGAAGAAGATTGGAAGGCGGAGCGGATCACCTACGCGGCCGGTTACGGAAACGAACGGGCCGTCGCCTACCTGTTTCTTCCCAAGAAAGCCAAACCCCCATTCCAGACAGTTGTATTCTTTCCCGGATCGAATGCACTCCAACTGCGCAAGTTTTCGCTTTACACCACAGCCGCGCTGGACGCCGTTCTTGAAGAGCGGTCGCGCCGTGATTTACCCCGTGTACAAAAGCACCTACGAACGCGGCGACGGGATGGAGTCCGATGTGCCGGACATGACCAGCTCCTGGCGGGACCACGTCATCATGTGGGCGAAGGACGTCTCGCGAGCCATCGACTACGCCGAGACACGCCCCGAACTGGACCACACGAAGCTGGCCTACTACGGCTACAGCTGGGGGGCGGCCATGGGGGGCATCGTCCCGGCCATCGAACCACGAATCAAGGTCTGTGTGTTCGCGCTGGGTGGACTCGATTTCCATCGCTCGCTTCCCGAGGTCGATACCATTAACTTCGTTTCGCGCGTGAAGCAGCCGGTGTTGATGCTGAATGGACGCTACGATTTCTTCTTTCCCCGTGGAATCGAACCAGGAGCCCGTTCTACCAGTTGCTGGGATCGAAGAAAGACCAGAAGAAACACCTGCTCTACGAAACCGGCCACAACATTCCACGCAACGAACTTATCAAGGAAATGCTGAA
Organism: uncultured Acidobacteriota bacterium; assembly: GCA_963820925.1. Lineage (GTDB taxonomy): Bacteria > Acidobacteriota > Terriglobia > Terriglobales > Acidobacteriaceae > JABDBE01. The sequence goes on along the minus strand of CAWGBX010000006.1, from coordinate 73,016 downwards.
CTGGCTGGATCAGTATCTGGGGCCGGTGAACTAGGTCTCACACTGCATAGCGAAGTTGATCAGGGGCAACATGGGTGTCGGTTGCAGCAGATGCGAAAGGTAGGGCGGTGAGCCCCCACAAGGGCCGCGCCACGAGCGAAATAAATCGGGGAGAAGCGGTTTGCCTCTCCCCGTTGACTCCCCCTGACCCGAAACTTTGTGGCAGGACTGACCTAGGGCTGGTCGATCTCGACGTTATCGCCGAGGTGCACGCTTTCCATGGCAAAGACCACCATGCCAGTGGCTGTGGTCGGCGTGGTCGAGATGACGACAACTTCTCCCACCGCTCGGCGCGGCAGATCGCGGACATGGATTTCCGGACCCCCGGTCCTGTTCAAGAAGTTGGGATCGATCACCGCCTGTTTTTTCTGAGTGTCTTCGTTGGTGGATGCTTTGAACGAGAGCGAGTCGACCGGGTCATGGAGGTCGGCTTCATAGGTCCGGACGGCGCGGAAGTAGTCTCCGGGCTTCACACCCTGATTGGAGCCCACATTCAGATAGACTTTGTCCCCGGGCCCTATCTCGGCATCGAAATCTTTTGCCATCGCAATCCGTCCGGTCAACTGGCCATTGGAGGGCCGGAAGCGATCAAAGCGCAACGGAGGATGGAAGGAGATGGCTGGCTTTTCGACAAACGGTATGACATAGTCTCCGGGATTCACGGGATCGCAACTCATTTCGATCTGCGCAATCGCCATCTTGCTGCGAGTATCGATAATGCGGACCCGAGCCAGTTCGGAATAGGGCTGACCCATGGCTTTCACCATGGCATGCTGACCAGCAAACAATTCATACTGGTTGGGATCGCGGAGTTCGCGCACGATCGTATACTTCTGGCCGACCTCATAGCCCTTTCCAGTCAGATACACCACTTCGCCGTTGGTGTTCTTGGTGGTGCTGGGAGTATACAAATCGCCCGCCACGAAGTTGGCATTGGGCACAAGCTGCTTGCTCACGAACCCAGCGCAGGCCAGGTCGACAGTGGTCGGGGTTTGGATCCGCTCAAAGGGAAAGCTTACTATGGTGGGCTCTGTACCCGCCGGTGGGACCAGCGCCGCTTGGTTGGCCGGGACAGGCTCCTGACCAAAGGCAGCAACCGCCAGGCACAGAATCACCAACACTCGTGTTTTCTTCATGTTACCTCCAGGGCCAGCTCTGGAAACCAGCCAGCGCTGTGGCCCCGTTGATTGCACAAAATAAAAGGACTTACAGCCCGGACAGTAACAACAGAGGCAAGGCCGGTCAAGGTTACTCTGGTGTCATGCGGGATACGTTAAATAGTTTTTTCCGGGAAAATTCGTAATCCATAGTTGCATCTGGAATTGCAGGCTTGTAATATCGCGGCCACTCTCAAAATAACGATGACAGCAGCATCCAATAGCTATGTCGCTCGCCTCCGGCCTTTGCGGCTGCCCCGTGTGTGCGTGGCCGTGATCGGTTCCGATCCTGCAGAGATGCTCGAAAAGGCTGAGGCTCTGGTTCGTGACAACACCTTTCTTGAGTTCAGGTTAGATTACCTGCCGCGTCCGGCCCTGGCGTTACCGAAGATTAAACAGTTCGCCGAATACCATGCTCATGTGGTGGCTATGGCGACCTGTCGCCGGGTCGCGGCCGGGGGCAAGTTCCGGGGTTCGGTGGCCTCCCAGTTGGACATTCTGGGCAAGTCTGCCGCGTCCGGCTGCCAGGTGGTCGATCTCGAACTGCAGAGCGCGACGCACTGCAAACCCGAGCAATTGCGGCGCCTGCGCACGCACGCTGCTCTCATCCTCTCGCATCATGACTTCCGGGCGACCAAGAATCTGGACCAAACTCTGGAAAAGATGGTCGCCATCTCGGCTGATTTCTACAAAATCGTCAGCACCGCCACCAGCCTTTACGACAACGTAGTCATGATGAAGTTTCTCGAGCAGAACAGCGACAAATATTCGCTGATCGGCGTATGCATGGGAGAACAGGGCATCATCAGCCGGTTGCTTGGAGTCCGCGCGGGCAGCGTGTTCACTTTTGCGGCGGTGAGCCAAGACGAGAAAACCGCGCCCGGTCAGGTAACCGCGCAGGATTTGCGCAGCACTTACCGAATCGAACAGGTCGATGCCGCGACGCGCGTGTACGGGGTCGCTGGCGATCCCGTGGCGCATTCGCTTTCCCCGGCGATCATGAATGCGGCACTGCGGCGTGAGACGGTCAACGGCGTTTATCTCCCGTTGCACGCCAAGACACTGAAGGATTTGCTGGCCTGCGTCCGCGACATCCCAATTCATGGTCTTTCCATCACCATGCCGTACAAGACTGCGATTCTGTCGCACCTTGATAACACGGACTCCCACACCACAAAAATCGGCGCCTGCAATACCGTGGTGCGAGCGCAGGACGGAAACCTGTACGGGTTCAATACCGACGCCGCCGGCGTCGTACGACCGCTGGAGCAGCGGCTCACGATTGAAGGGTCGAAGGTACTAGTTCTGGGAGCTGGCGGTGCAGCGCGGGCGGCGGTGTTTGGACTCAAGGAGCGAGGCGCCGAGGTTTATGTTCTGAATCGCACCTTCGCACAGGCTCAGAAGCTGGCTCGCTCGGCCCGGGCGCGGACTCTGAAGCGAGCCGACCTAAAGAAACTCAGCTTTGACGTCATCATCAACGCCACCCCGGTGGGGATGGGCAACTCGCAGGAGTCGCCCTTGAACCAGGACGAAATCAGGTCACGCTACGTATTCGAGATGATTTACGATCCTCCGGAAACTCGGCTCATGAAGTTGGCCAGGGCCGCCGGCGCCGAAGTGATCCCGGGAGTCGAAATGTTCGTGCAGCAGGCGGCGCGCCAATTTGAAATCTGGACGGGGAAGCCCGCGCCCTGGGACGAGATGCTTCGAGTCGTGAGCAAGATCCTCGAGGAGCGAGCCGCTAAGAATGGCGGGAACGACGCCAAGAAGAAATAGCCCTCGGCTGTGAACCGACTAGCTTTACAGCTCGCGTTATGCGCCGGCGATCCGGTCCGCTTAGCTTTGACCAGCCCAGGAAAGCAACGGGGCGACGTACCAGTCGGTGACCAATCTCCGGATCATCTCCTGCCAATGTGGCGAAGACGGCTGTGGCGTGGGCACCGGCATGCTGGGATTCTCCGGGACTCGGCTTGGCGAGCTCTGGCGAATCGAGGCAGCCTTTCTTCGCACAGGTTCTCTCCGCAACCCGCCCAATTCCCGAACAAAGATTGGCGGGCCGACCAGCAATCCGATTCGCTGGCGAGGGTTGATTCGCCTGATTTGCGCCGAGACTGCTGTGGCCTCTTCTGAGTTTTCTCGCGCCGCCAACAGCACAAGATCATAGCAATGCCTTGTCCAAAGAGTTGCTGCGTCGCTGATGCTGTTGGCGGTGTGTACCTCGATTTCATAGTTTCTGAGGATGGTCGCCCGCAGATTCTGTTTGGTGCGGTTCTGATCGATCAGCAGGATCCTTCTGTGATCATTGTTATTCAAACGAGTCATGGACACCTCTCTAAATCACCACGGCAACCCAATATCTCCGATGCCGGAAGGCAAAACCGGAGGACCTGAGAATCAGCTACAGGTCCCCGGAGTCCCACGTGGTAAGAACTTTTCCGGCAGTACTGCCGATGGCTTGCAATATAGTGCAGGGAGGCTGAGGAATCGTTTCACGCGGATTAGGCTTGTATGAAATTGCTTACCAAGGCGGCAATGGGAGCGGATTCCAGGAGAAAACAGGTCGCAGATTCAATGGATAGCGCTGTCAAGTTTGACCGCGGGTCATTTTGGATGCGAAGTCCATTTTTTTTCGCTTTTGGCGATGCCCTACGTCACAAAAAGGTTGCATTTTTCGGGTACTGAAGTAATATGTTACTCAGGACGCGGTGGTAAGCGTCCGATCCAATCGTGGTACCGCCCTTTCTTCCAGGTTCAAGAGCCGTAACCAACTGTCTCGTCACGAGGTGGATACTACTGCCTCGGACCAGGTTCGGAGAAACCTTTTATGGCGTGGTACGCTTATTGCCTCACTGAGCAACAGAACCTAAACAACGGAGTACGCACGCGGCGCCCCTTCCTCCTCGATGGAATTCAAGGTGTGAACGGAGCCCCAGTCCTGAGCTATCCCAGCGGCGAGTTTGCTGTGGTAGTCAGCGAGTATGACCGCACGGCCGAGGGCGGCGAGAAACTGGAAGACAAGACCGTCCTGGAGCATGCGCGGGTAGTGAGTGTCTGCTTCCGACACGGCACGGTCCTTCCCTTCCGGTTTGGGACCATTTTCGACAGTGATGAAGCCCTTAGGCAAGCGGTACGAACCAACCGCCGCGCCTTTGGGATGAGCGTAGCGCGGCTGCGTGGCAAAGCCGAGATGCATCTTAAGGTGTTGGTCAGGGATGGTTCGCTGCGAGCCGCCATGGCCGATGTGGTGCTGCCGGACACGGTGGGCGGAGACTACCTGATCAAGCTGCGGGAAAAGGCTTCCAAGGACCGTGAGCGACAGACCAAGGCACGCGGCTTGGCGGTTCAAGTCCACAAGATGTTCAATCCCCTCGAAGAAGAGATTAGTTGCAAGCGAGTAAACACCGACGGGATGATGATCGACATCGCCCACCTGATTGATTCGAAGTCGGTAGAGAAGTATCAGAACCGTTATAGCAGTGCCGCTAAGCAATTAAAGAATTGCGAACTGGTCCTCAGCGGGCCCTGGCCGCCCTATCATTTCCTGCCAGGCAAGCTGCGAACGGTCGCGGGCAGTTCGTAGACGCGACTCTAAGTCTGATTACAAGGTCCGATTTTCAACCTGGCGTTTCTGATGGGGAGTAGTGTCCTGCAGCCAATGTGCAGGAATGTGCATTTGTTTGCCCTGAACAAAGAGATTCAAGGGCACGAGACAGAATATCTAGAATGTCAGTAAACATCATATTTGCATGAGCTTACGCGCGGGCGGCTCGGGCGCAGTCGTTTTGGCTGGGCAAGTGCTTCTCTCCAAGCAAGAAAAGAGGCCGCGCTTGACCTTCACTCTCCGTTCTCGACATCTCACTCTCAGCCGATCCGGCTGGCGGATCGGTCCTTTGCATCGCCTTTCCTGACATTTCCTACCCTTTGCCTCTTTTGAACTGTGGCCCCAGAAATGGGGCCGCTTTTTTTGGGGGGGTCGGTTCTCGCTATCCCCAGTTTACCGGCGGCCGGGTGACCGGGAGTGCGAATTCCTTCCCGTCCGTCAAACATCCGAATACACTTACGATCAACATGCGCCTTCAAATTGTCGTTGTTTTGCTGTTGACCGCCACCACCGTCACCCATTCCGAGCCTGAAACTTTCAAGTCCGACTACGCTACGGGAAACCCTGAGCGCTCGGAACAGAGCTCTGATTCGGTGCAATTGCGAAGTGAGTTGTCCGAGTTGCGCGATGCAGCGCTCTCCGATGACTACGCCTACCGGCAGGTCGACCACCTTACCGACAACATTGGGCCGCGAGGCATTGGCTCGGCCCAAGCGGCAGCTGCGGTGCAGTATGTCGCCGATGAATTGCGGAAGCTTGGACTTGAAGTCCGCCTGGAGGAGGTCAAGGTTCCCCATTGGATGCGTGGGATCGAGACCGCCGAACTCGTGGAGTATCCCGGGCAAGCACCGGGAACCGGCCAGAAGATCGTGCTCACGGCGTTAGGCGGAAACACGCCTACCTCGCCCGACGGCGTCACGGCTGAAGTCGTACTAGTGAAGAGCTTCGATGAGCTTAAAGCCTTGGGCCGGGAGAGAGTGGCGGGAAAGATTGTGCTGTTCAACGTCGTGTTCGACAAGCAGAAAGCGGCGAACGGAATGGCGGGCGAGGCTTATGGTGAAGCGGTGGCATATCGCGGAGGAGGCGCAAAAGCCGCAGCGGAGTTGGGCGCGGTTGCTTCGCTGGTGCGTTCGGTTGGAAGTGCGGATTACCGTCTCCCGCATACTGGATGGAGCGCGCCCGCCGGAATTCCAGCCGGAGCCGTCACGAGTGAGGACGCCGATCTCATGGCGCGACTCGCGGCTCAAGGCAGAGTTCGCATGCGCCTCACGCTGACTTCGCAGACCGGGCCGGATGTGACAAGCTACAACGTTGTCGCGGACCTTAAGGGTTCGGAGCATCCCGAACAGGTGGTGATCGTCTCCGGACATCTGGATTCCTGGGACCTGGGAACCGGTGCGATTGATGACGCAGCGGGAGTCGCAGTCGCTATGGAAACCGCGGAACTTGCTGAACGGCTGCATCTGCATCCCAAGCGCACCATCCGCGTGGTTGCGTGGATGGATGAAGAAAACGGCGGACGCGGGCACGACGTTTATGCGAAGGATCATGCGGCGGAACTTGCGAACTGCGTGGCCGCCATCGAGAGCGATAACGGCGCGGCGCATCCTCTGGGATTCAACGCCAGGATCAACTCCAAAGGCTTGCCGCTGCTGAAGCCGGTGCAGGACGTCCTGCAATCTTTCGGAGCGAACCTGATCCAGTTGACGGATCGGAGTCCGGGCGCCGACATTGCCCCGCTGGCCAAGGCCGGCGTCCCGACGCTAGGACTCCTGCAGGATTCGCGAACCTATTTCAATTACCACCACACCGCCGCCGACACCCTGGACAAGATCGTCCCGCTGGAGCTTCGCGAGAATGCGGCAGCCATGGCAGTCATGGGATATGCGCTGGCTGACTTGCCGGAAGCGTTGCCGCGCTGAGGGTTTCCTTGACGATCGTTTCATCGACGATCGTTTCTTCGACGATCAGTCTACGCTGCACCTATTCTGGTGCAGGATTTGCCTAAAAAAAACACTCTGTTTTGGTGCAAAATCTAGAAAACAAAGGGCCGGAAATTTTCTTGCCTCCTAGATCTATGGTTCTTAAGGTGGTTACGGGCAAAATATTCACAACATTGGAGTTATGATAGTGCCATGCCTGGGGTTCCGTTCTGGAACCGCGCGGGTAGAGCCAGGCCGGAACAAAAGTCTTCACGTCCAGCATGACTGGTCGGACTCAGCAGTTGGAACGGACCAAGAGCCGTGCCCATCGTCAAGTTGTCAAAGATCCATAGATTATCTAATAGATAATCCATGTACTGTTATGTTATCGCAGGCGAGACAATGCGGTCAAGAGGAAAGTGCACGGGCAGCGGACCCGGTTCCAAATTGGGAATCTGGAACTGCGCCGAAGGGTGATAGTGAGATGGGTCTGGAATTTCAAGGTTCGTGCCTGTTGCATTCTCGCCTCCCACTCTTTCCGCAAAGTGCGCGGAAAGAATGGGGCACCCCACAGTTATATGTGGTCTAGAGTTGCACTTGGAACGGCTGGCCACCCGCCCGGAGCCATTGCCACGGTGACGAACTGCTCGGGCGGAGCGCTTGTGATCCATGTCACATTGTCCTGAAGTCTGGAGTGGTAGGTTGTTAGGGCACAGCTCTCCATTTTTCCGATGGGTGGTTTGATGTGCCCACTAGAGATTTGAGCCCTGGCGGCCTTTGCGTTTCCAACAATTCCGCGCGTAGCGGAATCCCCGGGGCCAGTTGACGCATCTCAGTTTAGGCGCATATCATTTTCGTTTGGCCTTATGGGCTGGAACGAGGTAGGAAGGGCCATCAGCAGTGAAGCTATTATCCATGGATAAAAAGAAGCTGGAATCATTCAAGAAGAGGCTGGAAACGCGGCAACAAGAGCTGCGCCGCATGGTCACGCGCACGGAGCAAGACGGGCGCACGGTCGATGAGGACTCGGCACAGGACATCGCCGACCGGGCCGCCAGTTCTTACACCAAGGAATTTCTCTTTCACCAGAGCAACAACGACCGCCAACTGCTGCAGATGGTCGAGGGTGCTCTGTCGCGCATACGCGAGGGCAGTTTTGGGGAATGCATCTCGTGCGGCAAGGAGATCAACGCCAAGCGCCTGGAAGCCGTGCCTTGGACCCGCCATTGCATCGAGTGCCAGGAGAAGGCGGAGCAGGGACTGCTGGAGGAAACCCAGAGGTAGGTGCCGCAGGTCAAGTACTGCACGCGAGATCCTCGCCCCGCTCGAAAAAGGCGGGGTTTCGGGTTGACGCCCTTCAAACTAAGAGACCATTTGCCTACTAGCCTTTGACGCTGCTGATTTTCGCCTGTTAGACTCAAAGATTGTCAGTCCCACCCTGACATATTCAGAAGGGAAGTTCGTGCGCGCAGAGACCCGCCATCAATTGAAACAGGACCGGTTCAGCCGAGCCACGATCGACGCGGCGGAGAGAACCGCCCATTGGTCCGTCGAACACAAAAACAAACTCATCGCCGCGGCCGTGGTCGTGGCGGTCTTGGCTGCGGCGGCAGTTGGGTCCTGGTATTACTTGAGCCAGCAGGATCAGAAGGCGAGCCTTGAGATGAGTCAGGCGGTGCGCACTCTGGATACGCCCGTGCGTCCTCCCAATATGCCCGCGCAGCCGGAGGCGCCGAGTTTTGCGAGTTCGACAGAACGTGCCACTGAGGCTCGTAAACAATTTCAGGCTATCGTGGATAAATATCCGCATACCCACTCGGCTGAGTTCGCGCGCTATTTTGTTGGTGTGACCTCGGCGGATCTTGGGGACAATGCCGCGGCTGAACGTGAACTGCAACAGGTTATTTCGTCAGCGAATGGCGACGTTGCAGCACTGGCCAAAATGGCTTTGGCTTCGGTATATCGCAACACCGGCCGTAACAAGCAAGCGATTGCACTCTACAAACAACTGGCCGCGAAACCCACCAGTACGGTGGGCAAGGTGACAGCTCAAATCGAACTGGCCGCCACTTATAAATCAGATAATCAGCCGCTCGAAGCAAAACGCATCTATGAAACCATTCAGAAAGAAAACCCCGCCAGTGAAGCCGCGCAGTTAGCTACGTCGAAGTTACAGGAATTGAAATAAAGAGCTTCTGGCTGCCGGCTCTGAGCTTCTGCTTTGGCCAGGATTCGGTTCATGGTCATGATACAATGACCATAGTCATTTGGAATGGTCATGAAAACGATAGCAGCCGGACAGTTTAAAGCTCGATGCCTTAAGGTCATGGATGACGTTTGCTCTACTCGTGAACCCGTGGTTATCACAAAGCGGGGACGTCCCGTCGCGAAGTTAGTACCACCAGACGGGCAGCCTGATGATGTGTTTGGATGCATGCGGGGAGAAGTGGAGATCGTCGGGGACATTGTGTCTCCAGCCGTTCCGCTCGAAGACTGGGAAATCTTGCGGTGATTCTTCTCGACACCCATGTGCTGGTGTGGCTAGTTGTTGACGAAGACCGGCTTTCCCGGCCAGCACGGTCTGCAATTCGAAGAGCCAGGGCGAGCGATGGACTGGCCATCGCGGATGTCACTGTATTGGAATTGGCTTTTTTTATTGCTCGAGGGATCCTTCGGACGCACAGCACGATCGAAAACACGGTTCATAATTTTGTAACCCGTTCCGGCGCTAATGTGAAGCCAATCACAGCTGAGATCGCGGCGCTTGCTACTCAGTTTCCTGATGATTATCCGAAAGATCCAATTGATAGGCTTATCGGCGCCACCGCTCGGGCTGAAGGCATAGCACTGGTTACGCGTGATGAAAAGATCCGCCGCAGTCCACTCTTGAGAACGATCTGGTAGCATCACGTCACATTACCTTCGTAAGCCTCATCTCACGTTTTGCCGTGAGTCTTGCTACTGCCTCACAGACAATTTCTTCTGGATCGAATTTTTCCGAGCGCGAGGGCCCATGGCCGCATTTTTCCGCCCGATTCGTTTGATGCTGTTTTGCACTCTGCTCTGCGGATCGGTGGTCAGCCAGCAGCCAACATCTTCCACGGCGGCCGCTTCCGGCGACTCCAATTCCTCCGCGGGCCCGGGTCAGAGCTTGGGCGAAGTGGCGCGTAAGATGCGGAAGGACCACACCGCCGAAGTCCAAATGTCCGACGCGGACGCGAAGGAACTCTTCAAATCTGTCGATAAGATCGTTGCCTTCGCTGCAGAAGATAGCGGCTTTCCGAAGCATTCAGCGGTCAAGCGCCGTCTGGTCAGCTCCGCGGAAGTCGAGCAATACACTCGCGACCAGGAGGCGAAGGAGGAGTACGCCCAACGCTTTGCCCGCTCCGAGATGACCATGAAGAAGTTCGGTCTCCTGCCCAGAGACTTCAATTTGCGGGAGTTCCTGGTGAAGGCCAATGGCAAGGAAATCGCTGCCTACTACGATGATGAGACCAAGACGATTTCGATGCTCAACTGGATTCCGCTGGAGCGCCAGGCTCCCATTCTGGCGCACGAACTGACTCACGCCTTGCAGGATCAGAACTACGACCTCAAGGCCTGGATGAAAGCTGGGCAAGGGATGCCGGAGCCAGGAGAGAAGAAGGACAACAAGCCTGACGTGGATGATGACAGCACCGGAGCTCGGCGAGCGGTGGTCGAGGGTCAAGCCCAAGTCGTTTTCGTGGACTATCTACTGGCTCCCATGGGACGCACCCTGCAAAATACGCCAGGGCTGATTTATCAAATGGAGGAACCCGCCGTGAAGGCCGTGGCGGACTCGCAGTTGTTGCATGACGCGCCCATGATCCTCCGGGAAATGGGCACGTTTCCTTATCGTGAAGGCCTCATCTTTGAAGGCGAATTGCTGGAGAAGGGCGGCAAGCAGATGGCGTTCTCGGGAGTATTCGCGCGTCCGCCCCGCAGCACTCATCAGGTGTTGCAACCAACTGCTTATATCAATTCCGAGAAACTGTCACCCATCCGTATTCCCGACGTTCAGCCGATACTCAGCGATAAATATGCGGTGTACGACTCCGGCGGAATTGGTGAACTCGACGTGCGGGCGCTTCTCAAGACGTACGGAAATAGAAAAGAGGCGGACATTCTGGCGGCGGCCTGGCAGGGCGGAGCTTACGTTGCATTCCGCCGGACTGCCAAGACCGCTGCCGATACGCTCACTACCGCTGATCTGGCGTTTTTGTATGTATCAAAGTGGAAATCGCCGGCGTCGGCGGAACGCTTTGCTCACGTCTATGCGACTGCAATTGCCGAGCGTTACCAGAACGCGACGCCACAACCTGCTGCCACATGTGTAGGAGCTAAGTGCCCACTTTCCGCAGTGCAGATTCTCACCGAAGAAGGGCCGGTAATTATAGAGCAATGGGCGGACAACACCGTGTTGGTTTCCGAGAGTTTCGATCAGATCACGGCTGGCAAACTAGTGGACGCGATCCGCGAACAGAATGCCGAAGTGCGGGCTGATAACTCGAACGACGGCGAACTCGGTATGCGCCTCTACGGCCTGCCTGAATTTTCTGCATTTCAGGACCGGATCGGCGACCGTGTATTTCGCGAACTGGAGCGCGCAATAAAATAGCTCTGCATCTTGATTCTATTTATTCCCCCTTCAACAGTTTCAATGTTTTCTCATACGTCGGAACGTCGGAGTGGGCATTCGGCGGGACATTAAGGAGTGCAATCTCCCAGTTCTTGATTGCGTTGTTTTTATCGCCTACCGCTGTATAGCCTTGCGCAAGCCCAAGATACGTCCAGAATTTTTCCTCGGGATGGTGTTGCTGATTCGACCTGAAAATTGCCAATGCTTTTTCGCTTCTCCCGGCCGCGAGAAGACTGGCAGCATAACCGTACATTCGGACAACGTCTGTTTCTGGTAAGCCAAGGGCTTTGTCAATGGTTGCGTCGGCTTCGGCGTCTCGCCCCATGGCCTGCAGCACCGCGGCTTTGGTTGCCAGGGTCGAAGAGTCCTCGCGTCCCCGGGACGGCCCCTTGAACGGCTCATTGATAGCTTTGTCGGCCCAGATCAACGCTTCCTCCAGATTAATCTTGTGGCTGGCGCAGAACTGCGCGGCAATCTGCCAGTTTTGATATTTGAAACCGGGCCAGCCCTGAAGGTCCCTTCGCATTTGAGCGACGTAGAGGTCATTGACGTTGGGGACTTCAATCTTGAAAGGAATTCTTTTGTTCTCCCATTGCAGAAACGCCACCGCTGAATCCGGACGGCGCTCATCGAATCCAAACGTCAGGAACTCCGTGTAGGGAGCGGCTTCAGGATTTGTGGAGACGCGCAGCACGTCATCTTTGGGATCGTATTGATAACTGCCCCAGCCGGTTGAATCATTGGAGAAAATCCATACCCAAGGCCCAGTTTTTTCCAGTTCCAGGAATAGCCCGTAGGTCCCGGCCTTTAGGTTTTTCCCTGCGAGTTGCACATCCTGCGAGAAGGAGATGGTTGTGGTTTCATTGGCGCCGGCCCGCCACGGCGTCGCCCGCGACGGGCCCAAGCCTTGATCAAACAAACCATACGGCACCAGTTCACCCCAAATATGCCCGGCCCGATCTGCTCCTGTAGCTCCGTGAATATTAGGGCTGTGATAGGCAATGGTGATCTTTACAAGGCCAATCCATTGCGAGACCTCGGCTCTCTGGTTCGCCCCGGTGGGAGGGAGCGATAGCTCGGACAGCACCTGACCATGAACAGATTGCACAAGCCCGAAGAAACTCAGGAAGACGATTGTGGTACGTATTGTTTTCATCCAATCATCTCCTCACCGTTCGGATGTCTTTGGCCTTGCCCCGCCAGTTCTGGACACACTGCCCTATCCATCACCATGGCGATTGGACGTATTCTTCGGGCGGAGGTTACCATTTCCCTTTTCCCCGGTTGTTGAGTACGATGTCTGTCCATATCCTGAACTCCTACAAACATGGCAGCCATCACTCTGCACATCAACGGCAGCGAACGGAAGGTGGACGTTGCGCCAGAAACGCCGCTGCTCTGGGTTCTGCGCGACACGCTGGAATTGACCGGCACGAAATTTGGCTGTGGCGCCGGTCTCTGTGGCGCGTGCACGGTCCACGTAGACGGAGCGCCGGTGCGCTCCTGTTCGATACCCGTCTCGCAAGCTACGGCAAAGAACATCACTACCATTGAGGGCTTGTCCGCGAGCGGTTCACATCCTTTGCAACAGGCATGGGTCGAGGAGCAGGTGCCGCAATGCGGCTATTGTCAGACTGGCCAGATCATGGCTGCTGCGGCTCTGCTGGCCAAGACTCCTCAACCGTCCGATGAGCAGATCACCCAGGCGATGTCCGGCAACCTTTGCCGCTGCGGGACGTACGACAGGATTCGGCGGGCGATCCATCGGGCGGCGGGCACGGCAGGTGCGCAATGAGCCCGCTCTCCCGCCGCGACTTTCTGACAGCGGGCGTTGCCGCCGGCGCTGGACTTGTCATTGGTTTCTATTTGCCCCACGGGAATTCGTCTGGTGCCGCGAGGGACACATTCACCCCCAATGCTTATTTGAAGATCACGCCCGACGGAAAGATTACGATCGTCGTTGCGCGCTCTGAGATGGGACAGGGCGTGCGCACTTCGCTTCCCATGATTCTCGCAGAGGAACTCGAGGCTGACTGGAAGCAGATCGAGATCGAACAAGCCGGCGCCAGCACTCTCTATGGCGATCAGACAACCGGCGGCAGCGCCAGCGTGCGCACGACCTGGGATCCCATGCGAAAGGCGGGAGCTGCCGCCCGCGAAATGTTGATCAGTGCCGCTGCCCTGGAGTGGAGCGTTCCACGGTCGGGCTGCAAAGCCGAGAACAGCGCGGTGGTCCACGCGGCGTCAAATCGCCGGCTGACCTATGGTCAGTTGGCGACTAAAGCGACCGCGCAACCAATTCCGAGCGATGTGCCATTGAAGCAGGCCAAGGACTACCAAATCGTCGGCAAGCCAGTGGCGCGGCTCGATACGCCCTCCAAGGTCGACGGCACGGCTGCGTTTGGTATTGATTTTCGCGTTCCTGGCATGAAGTATGCCGTGCTGGCTCGTTGCCCTGTAATCGGAGGTAAAGTCGCGAGCTTCGATGACAAGGAATCCAAAAAGATCTCTGGCGTCGGTTACGTGGGAAAGATCAGCGACGCGGCCGTGGCCGTCGTGGCCGACAGCGTGTGGAGTGCTCTCGAAGGCCGACGCACGCTGAATGTGCAATGGGACCAAGGGCCGAATCAGGATCTGAACTCGGCTGCAATCTTCGAGTCGCTGAAGAAGTCTGCGTCCGATAAGGCCGTCACTTTGTACTCGACCGGCGAGGTTTCGAAAGCCTCGGGGCGCCGCATCGAAGCCGAATACCAGCTCCCGTTGATGGCACACGCCGCGATGGAGCCCGGTAATTGCACTGCAGACTTCCGCGGATCGAATTGCGAACTCTGGGCGCCAACTCAAGTGCCACAAGACGTGCGCGATTCCGTAGCCCAGGCGATCGGACTCGATCCCGATCAGGTGAAGGTCAATGTCACTCTGATGGGCGGAGGATTTGGCCGGCGGTTGGAGCACGACTACGGCGTGGAGGCGGCGCTGGTCTCGAAAGCGGCGAACTCTCCGGTCAAGGTGCTGTGGACGCGCGAGGACGATATGCGGAACTCGACTTACCGGCCGGCGAGCTATCACAAATTAAGTGCAGTGCTCGATGGACAGGGCTGGCCGGCGGCGTTCAGCCATCGCATCGTCGCGCCCTCCATCAGCGGACAAAAAGGATTGCCCACTCCTAACGGGGTTGATCCCGATCTGCCCGATGAGGCCGCGCTGATTTATTCTTTCCCCGCCGCAGCGGTGGAATATGTGATGACCCAAACCCCGGTGCCGTTGGGCTGGATGCGTTCTGTGTACGCTCTGCAAGCCGGATTTGCCAGCGAGTCTTTCATTGACGAACTTGCACTGGCCGCGAAAAAAGATCCGTTCGAATACCGGATGCATTTGCTGTCGAAAGACGAAGACATCAAGTACTTCGATACCGTTTGGCATACGGCGCGGATGCGCGGCGTGTTGCAGTTGGCGGCGGAAAAGGCCGGGTGGGGAAAACCGCTGCCCGCAGGACACTATCAAGGGATTGCCTGCTTCGGCTGCTTCAGCACGTATATGGCGGAAGTCGTGGAGATCACGATGGGGAATGAGCAACCGCACGTGCAACGCGTGGTGGCTGCGATGGATTGCGGCCAGGTGGTGAATCCTAATATCCTCGAACAACAAATCAAGGGTGGAGTGATCTACGCACTGACAAACGCCTTGCACGCGCAAGTCACGATCGACAAAGGACGCGTGGTACAGGGCAACTTCGACGACTACGCGCCCGTTCGAATGAATGAGGCTCCGCTGGTCGAGGTTTACTCTGTCGCAAGCACAGAGGCGCCGACTGGGGCGGGTGAGCCTCCAGTGCCTCCACTGGCACCGGCTTTGTGCAATGCGATTTTCGCGGCGACGAAGAAGCGTATACGAGCGTTGCCGATTTTGAGCTGATGTGGCGTTGTGAACCAATCGCAGCCATCGGTTGCCCGATCGTCAGCTTGAAGATCGCAATATTTTGTCCAAACGATTGCGGGTTGAGTTCGCGGAACTCCGAAAATTTCCTCTCCAGTTCGCGAGATAGATACACTTCCCATCCCGCCTGGACGACCCAAACCGAGTGACCAGGCTTCAACGGAAACGATCGCAGTAATTCATTCCACCTGGGCAGGAAATTCTCAGCGCTAAATGTATAGAGGTCCGGACCCACGGCGACCACTTTGTATTCGCTGCACTGAAACTCCTCCAAGCTTCCAACTGGGGCAGAAAACGAAACTGGTTGCTGCGGACAGAGGTAGTAGCCGAGTAGGAGACGAGTCTGGTAATCGACAAAGATAAGATCTGATTGCGGAATCTGCGCATGGATGAATCCCATGGCACGAATCATCTGCATGCGGCTCTGATCTTCACGAAGCATGTAGGGCCGATGCGGCTTTCCGAACGCGTTGCAGACTGCCACGACCAGAAGGGCAAGCGCAACTCCACGTCCGATCTGCTGGTTCGCCAACTTGGCCACGAAAAAGCTGACACCAGCCACGGCAAAGATGATGAGGAATGCAGAATGGCGTGTTCCGCCATAGGGATAGATTCTGCCAATCGCGGCCCCCGCGCCGACTGCGAACGGCAAAACGAAAAGAACTCCCAATTGCCAGGAAGTGACGTTCAAATCAGCGGGCGAAACCTGTCCCCTCCAAAGGAAGATAACTCCTGCAATAAACGCTATGAAAGCAATGTCTCCGACTGCCAGTTGGCCAAAAACGTACTGGAAAACTCCGCCGCTTCTGGCGATCGCGAACAGAAGCGGATTGTCGTGCCCCGGACGAAAGAAGGAATTGGCGAGCCATCCATTGATGGTGCCGGCGGCGTAGTCTCCCTTTAGCTTTGAAATGTGGGTGAGGTACAAAGCCGCGACGAGTCCTGCGACCCCAGCCTGCCCCAATACCCAGGCGGTTCCGACCCTCACTGACGGCCGGCGAGTAATCACGCGCAGTAGGGTATAAACGCCGATTACTGCCGCAAACAGAATCGCCGAATAATGAGAGAGCAAGGCGAGATAAAGAGAGATCGCCGACAGCAGCATCATCCCGGCGGACTGTTCCGCTAAGGCACGCTCGATCAGATAGGCGGAGCCAGCCAGAAAAAACAGCAACAAGGCATACTGACGTACTTCCGCTGCCAGCGCGATCACAGGTGGAAGGAGGGTCACCAAAATCAGACCAATGAAGCCTGCAACCGGCCCAAGGATGCGCGCAAGCCATTTGAAAAATATCCAGCAAAATGCAGTGCCCACAATCACCGACGGCAGGCGCAGGACAAACTCCGAAGTACCGACTGCACGCCAAAAGTAGAGGACAAGGGTCAGAAGGGGAGGATGGGCGTTGGTCAGACTCGCGTGATAAGCCAGCCGCCACGAGGCTTGATCGGCAAGCAGGTAGTGAAGCGCTTCGTCCGGATTCAGAAATGTACCTGACGCAGATCTTAAGCGAAGCACGAACCCTGCAGCTAAAACAAGCATCGCGCTTAGATTCGAATGAGCCTCGAACCAGCGCTCGCAACGGCGTTCCCATCGCGGTTGCGGCTCAGCTTCATTCTGGAGGTCGTGCTTTGGGTCATTCATCAGAAGATGATGGGATCAATGGTTGGGAGAGGATCGCCGGATCGAAATGTCATTTCGATCCCGCCCTCCGCCCTCCACTTCAGAAATGACATACAGCATCAGGATTCCCAGCTCAGGTTCGATGGGATGCCGGTAGCGTGGATGAGGAAAGACAAAGTAATACACCAGCGGATAGGCGAGAACCAGCCAAAAGAACAGCCACGCGCCCGCCTTGTGCCTATGCAGAGCGCGTCCCAGACCCCAGAAGGCCAATACTGAAGAAGCAAGGAATGTTGAAATTCTAAGAAAACCCAAGACACGATTTTCTGAAGCTTTGGGCACGCCACCCCAGTAGTAGATAAACCGCCTGAGACTGATGCTGGCAAATCGTGGATAGTCCTCGCGAATATAAGCCATCGCTTCCCGTTTACGTTCGGCGACATAGGGAAGTTCGCCCAGTTCTTGATAGCGGCGCATTTCTAAAACATTCTTGGTGGGGTGAAGATAATCCATCCAGGTGCCGTCAGCCCCAGGTCCGTTCCCTAGCCGAAGCTCGGCTCCAAAGTTCGAGCGGATGAAAACCAACTGCCCGAAAGCTTGGTAGTTGCGGACCAGCCACGGAGTGATACAAGCGGCGAAGACGAGCGACGAGAGAATTACTCCGCCGAGCGAACGTTTGTCTAGCTTGGCGCGATGGTACCAGACCCACAACCCGGAGACAGGCAGAAATGACAACAGAGCGGTGTTGGTCAGAGCGGCAACGCCCCACAGCAAGCCAAATTGCAGCCATGGCTTCAATCCTTTTTTTTCGTCCAGCGTAAGCGTGAGCAGGAAAATAACCGCCAGCAGGAGTGCCGCAAGGCTGGTCTCCCACACCCAGCGCGTACACCAGAAAATAACGGATGGCAGGAGCGCCCAAGTCCAGGAGCTCCACACCGCGACGCGCTCGTCGAAGCATCTTCTCGCAATCAGAAAAATTGGAATGCACGTAAGTGCGGAAAAAATACTGTTGAGGCTCAACAGGACTAGGGCCGAAGGGCGGCTGTAAACCCCAAACACCCGGAAAACGCTCGCGATCAGAAAGGGATAGAGCGGCGGTTCCCAAGCGGTCGGTCCAGTAGTTTCATTAAAAGGATTGCCAAATCCCTGACCTTGGGCGAGCGAGCGTCCGATGCGGCCCATCTCGAAGCCAAAATCGAAATTGTTTTCGTTAGCTAGGACAATCCGGCTGGCGGAGTGGAACCTGTAAGTGTGTCCGATGAGGATGTAGCCGAAACGCGCCCCAAAAGCGATCACCACCATCCAGAAAAGAGATGTTCGCGCGCACGCCCACCAGCGCCGACGAGCGCTCCATAATGCCGGCATCGGAGTCGTTTCAGCATCCACCATGCAGAGGTCCGATTCGCCTGCCGTAAGGGTAACCGGGATGACTCAGTCGTAGCCCATGAGATTCATTTTGAGCAACTTCCTGAGCACACGACGCCATCGGCGATTGTCCGTTTTTCTACGATTGGATCGGCGTTCTAGCGAGGCCAGAGCCAGCCAAATGTGCCGGCGGTCAGCAATCCGTAGACCAGTCCATCGACGACTTCCTTGATTGTCATCGACCAGGGCTGACCCTTCCAAATCCCGTCGCTCACGTGACCCAAACCGTAGCCAAGGAAGGCAGCGGTCCCGACAACTCGGAATACCACCAGATAGTTTGCGCCGAACGGAACCGTGTGCGCGGCGAGATAGGCGACGAAGAAACCAATCAGCAGGCAATAGACAAACCATTGAATCAGAAACTTCGGCATGGCAGGCGGCCCGCTGGGAGCGACAGTCATGAACCCGACTGGCCCCTGCTTGTACTTTTCGATGGCGGCGGGCGACTTCATGTCCTTGGGTAGAAAGTAGGGGAAAACATAGAAGCCCCGCTTCAGGTTGGCGGGCCGCAGCAGAGCGAGAAATTTGTCCTCGTCAGGCAGCTTGGAACAGTCGCTCTGATGGTATTTCAGTACCGCGTGCATGATGGAGCTGGCGACAAAGACGATGACCGCTGACAGCACGATGGGAAGCCAAAGAGCGGCGAGAGAAACCATGGACAGCCTCCTGCGGGCGCCAAGATGGATGCCCTGAATTCGCAGCCGACGTTACGCCGGTCGGGGGTGGAAGTCAAGACGAAAGCGGGAGCGGGTGGGGCATCCCTGGGCTAACGATATCCTGTGGACAATCCATCAATCCGCGCTTCGAGCCTCACGTTTGCGCGTCAGTTCCTTGCCGAATCACTAAACCTGGGCGCTAGCCGCCCCGCTCCTTGACACTGCGCTCCTGCGGCCTTTATGCTTAACCTTCGCTCCCTGGAGAAGTTACGCCTCTGAGCGTGCTTCCGCGTTCCTTCGCGGTATCAGTTGGGGGCGCGGGGGACCTCGATGCTCATCGAAATCAAAGAGTTGGAACTCCATCCTATAGACTTTGAGGAGGAGTACCGCGCAGGTGACCTCGATTTGGGGCCGGATCTTCAGCAGATCACTGCACTGCACGCCGCTGGACGCGCCCAACTGATCGAGGAGCATCACGGGAAGCATCAGCGGATCAAGGACATACGGGTTAGCGGGGAACTCTCCACTACGATTGAGTTACCTTGCGCTCGTTGCCTGGAGCCAGTGGTTCAAGATGTCAAGCGCAAGTTTGACCTGCTGTACCGACCGCTCGGCGCGGATGCTGGCCGGGAGGAGCTCTCGGTAACCGGCGCTGAAGCTGAGGTCAGCTACTATCAGGGAGAGGGTTTGCTGCTCGAAGATGCGGTTCGGGAGCAGGTGCTTTTGGCGCTGCCGCTGAAGGTCATTTGTCGCGAGGATTGCAGGGGGCTTTGCCCACACTGCGGCGCGAATTTGAACTCGGAGCACTGCTCTTGCTCAGAACCGATGGAAGATCCGCGTTGGACGGCGCTGAAGGATCTTCGCAGCAAGTTGGAAGATTGATTTTTATCGTTTGATCTGAGGAAAGGGCACGAGCGAAACGCTCACGCCTACATAACAAAGGAATCTAAATGCCAAATCCAAAACGGCGACACTCCAAAGCGCGCACCGGAAGCCGGCGCGCCCACGACTCTCTCAAGAGCCACGCACTCTCCGAATGTCCGAACTGCCATGAGCGCAAGATGCCGCATCGGGCCTGTCCCAAGTGCGGCTACTACAAGGGTCGCGAAGTTCTGAACGTCGAGGAAGCCAGCTAGCGCCGCCACCCCATGCCAAGCGTCATAGCCTTGGACGCGATGGGCTCGGACCGCGGGCCAAGACCTGAGATCGAAGGGTCAATCCAGGCGGCGCGGCATTACGATGTCCATGTACTTTTGGTGGGCCCGGAACCGGCCCTCCGTGCCGAGTTAGCACGCTATCCCAGCGCAGCCGGACTCCCCATTGATGTCGTGCATGCCAGCGAAGTCATCGGCATGGAGGACAAAGCCGTGCAGGCCGTGCGCGCCAAGCGCGATTCGTCCATGCGGGTTGGTCTTCGCCTGGTGCGCGACCGCCGCGCCTCGGGTTTCATCACCGCAGGCAACACTGGCGCCGCCATGGCCACAGCGAAGATGGTGCTGGGGGCAATCCCCGGCGTGGATAGGCCCGCGCTCGCAGCCGTATTTCCCACGGCGATCGGTACGGTCGCAAGCCTTTTGGATGTCGGCGCAAATGTCGACAGCAAGGCGCACAACCTCGAGCAGTTTGCGGTCATGGGAGAAATCTATTTTCGTACTCTGTTTGGAACCAAACGCCCGCGAGTAGGGCTGCTTTCGATTGGCGAGGAAGAAACCAAGGGAAATGAACTGACGCGGGAGGCATTCCAACTTCTTCAGAAGCTTCCGCTGAATTTCGTGGGAAACGTGGAAGGCCGCGACCTCTACAACGGCAAGGTGGATGTTATTGTGGCCGACGGGTTCGTAGGAAATGTCGCGCTAAAGATTTCAGAAGGCGTGGTCAACCTGGTTCGCTCCACCCTGAAAGAATCGTTGAAGACGACCATTACCCGCCAGGTGGGATATCTGCTCTCGCGCAGCGCATTTGCTGATTTCAAAAAGCGCCTCGACCATACGGAATATGGCGGCGCACCGCTGCTGGGAGTAAAGGGCGTTTGCTTCATCACCCACGGATCATCAAACGCCAATGCGATCAAGAATGCTATCCGCGTGGCAGCAGAGTTTGCTGAGCACCCAATCAACGCAGAGATAGAGAGAACGTTGATCGGGATTCGGGCAGCAAGGTCAGCACGTAGCGGAATTGAAAACATCGCAAGCAACGTCCCGACCACCATCGCATAACTATGACGTTTGTTTCACACAATAATGGACGCATCGCATTTCTTTTCCCCGGCCAGGGATCCCAAGCCGTCGGCATGGGCAAAGAACTGGTGGAAAAACATCCCATCGCGCGGCAGACATTTGAAGAAGCCGACGATACCCTCGGTTACAAGCTCTCGCAGCTTTGCTTTGAAGGTCCCGAAGAGCAACTTCGCTTGACCGAGATCACGCAGCCAGCAATTCTGACTGCGTCGGTCGCGGCTTGGCGTATTTTGAACGAAAAGGGTCTCAAGCCCGCTTTTGTCGCCGGGCACAGCCTGGGAGAATACTCCGCGCACGTTGCCGCCGGAACCCTCAGCTTCGCCGACGCGGTACGCACCGTACGCCATCGCGGGAAGTATATGCAGGAGGCAGTTCCCGTCGGTGTGGGCACAATGGCGGCAATTCTAGGCATGGAGTTCGAGAGAGTCTCTGCGGTTTGCCGTGATGCGGCTCAGGGTGAGGTTTGCGAGCCTGCCAACATTAACTCCCCTGAGCAGATTGTCATCTCCGGTCACACTGCGGCTGTGGAACGTGCCGCAAAGCTTGCCGATGAACGCGGCGCCAAACGCGCGAAGGTCTTACCCGTTAGCGCCCCATTTCATTGCTGGCTGATGAAGCCGGCACAGGATCGGCTGGCCATGGATCTCTCTTCTATCACCTTCGCCAAGCCAGCAGCCAGAGTCGTGTGCAATGCCGACGCCGCATTGCTTGACGATGCGGATCCCAGCCGTGATGCGCTGATCCGCCAAGTCACAGGCTCGGTAAAATGGGAGCAATCCATGCGCGTGCTGATCGCCCAGGGAGTCCGGACTTTCGTGGAAGTGGGTCCGGGGAAAGTACTGTGCGGCCTGATGCGCCAGATCGACCGCTCGCAGAAATGTTTCAACATCGCAGACGAGCAATCGCTGCACAAGACGTTGCAACAGATCGCCGGTTAACGCGTGACGCGGGAGAGTTTTCTGCAGCCTGCGGGTTCCACCATTTCGACAACAGGTTCACGCCCCATCTCGGCAGGCGCTAAGGCGTGAAGCCCACACTTTCCCATAGCGGTGCGCTTTCGTATAGCACTCCGTTGGCGACCACCATGTGGACACTGCGAATATTGTGAATGTTCTCAAGAGGGTTAGCGTCGAGGACATCGAAATCCGCCCGCTTGCCAACCGCAATCGACCCACTATCGCGATCCGCATTCATCACCCGGGCAGGCACGATGGTCGCAGCCTGCAGCGCCTCGATCGGCGTAAAGCCGGCTTGGTTGTACAACTCGATCTCGCGATAGAGTGAATACCCTGGCACTGTCTGATCAGTCCCGGCCACGATGCGGACCCCCGCACGATGGAGAGCACCAATGATTGCCAATTCTTCTTGCACGATCTTCTGGCCAGTGGCGGCGCGCTCCGGCGGTAATCCTCCATTAACCAATTGCTCGCGGAGTTCCGGCGCCACGTGGTCCACTCCAGGCTCGATCTTGTCTGCAGGCACATCGGCCGGACGTTGCATGAATTCCATCAACGCCATGGTCGGGTCTATCACTGTATTGTGCGTTCTCAGAAATGCGACCGCCTGCTTGCCCTCGTCCGAATTCACATCGAGCGACTCCATCATCTTCGCAACCTCCTGCGGCGTCGCCTTTTTCGGATCAAAATTCTTTGGCTTGAGCAGATTGAGGATGAACTGAATATGGTTGATCTGGTCCATGCCATCGTTCACGCCGTCATACGCGTTCATGCCCTGTGGAATATGGCCGGTAACTGTCATCCCAAGACGGTGCGCGTTGGTGCACACCGCCCTGACATTGTCAGACGTCATCGAGCTGTAGATCTTCATCTGCTGGAAGCCGGCGTCACCGTAGCGTTGCACCCACATCTGGGCATCGGCAGGCGAGTTCACGCGCGCAACCCCGATAGCATATGAGCTGTCGCCGTCCACGACTCCGGCCACTAGCATGTGCGGACCGAGCCCTTTGCCGCTGTTCACCGCATCCCGCACCGCCGTGATGAACTCGAACTCGTTGCCCACGTCGCGCACCGTGGTGACGCCCGCCGCCAGGTAAATCGGCCCCCACTCCACTTGCTCATAGTGCGCGTGCATGTCCCACAACCCCGGAATGATGAACTTCCCCGCAACGTCGATACGCTGCGCGTCCGACGGTACTTTCACTTTGTCTCTCGGGCCCACAGCGATGATTTTTCCGCCGCGAGTTACGACCGTCGCATTTGCGATGTCTGCTTCGCCGGTCACGCTGATTACCCTGGCGCCGATGAAGGCGAGCGTCCCTGTGCGGCGTCCCGGAAGCCCGTGGCTGAGATCGGAAAGGGCGGCCATCTGGTCACTCGCCGCGCTGGCGACGAACTTCGAGAGTGCAGGCTCGTACTCTTCGCGTATGGCTTCGAAGTGGTCGAACTCGGCATCGGTCGAGACCAACGCTGCCAAATTGTCATTGCCATCCATCCAGAGGGTTTCCATTCCCCAGATCAGACCCCGGATGGTATAGCGCTCCATCTGAACCCTGTGCCCGTCGACCTCGATAGTTTCGGCGCCACGATCTAGCATCTTGACCTCGCCGGAAGGAAGCGTCGGCAACTGCGCCGGAGAACCGTGCGCCCGCCAGTAGCGAATGAGGGCCATCTGCACGGCGACCGGCGCGTAGCCCGAGATGGTGAAAAAACTGTGCGGCACGTTGACTGTGTGCGTTTCTCTGCCTTGGCGGATGGTCGCGTTTGAGCCGTCAACTTCGACGTCGGAATCAATGTCCGACATGCGCGAGGTATTTCCCTTGATGATGAAGCTCCGCGGCGTGTAATCGTCCGCTGTCTTGAGCGTGGCGGAGAGCGGAACCTTGGTCCCGCGATCGGTAAACGCAAAGTCAGATTTCAGGGTTAGCGCGCCGCGGTCGCTCGTGATCGAGTAGATCTCATCCCCGATAGGCTGCTCGAACTTATGCAACCGGAACTTGCCGGTTTCGGCAACCGGAGAACTTGTCTGCGACCGCAGAGGAAGGGACAAGAATGCAAGCATGAGAAGGCAGCAGGAAAGCACACCCGGCCGGCAAGTAGGGTTCACGCGGGCAAATCCTCCTGGAATAAATGGTTGAATGCGAACCGTAGCAAGTCGCTTTCATCAAGGCTCTTTTTGGGGAGGGCACGGCTTCAACCCCTGAGGCAAAAGGTTCTCCCGGGCATCAAAGCATTTGTGAAACTGGCTCTGGTCAATACCGCTGAATGCGATCGCATTGCCTTTTATCGTAGGGAATCCCTACTCCGTAACCCAAGTCCACCAGTTGCCGCACTCAATTTCATTAGGTGAGAAAGATAAGGTCTTGTTGGCCTTTTCCACCCAGACATAGGCGTGCTCGGCGCGAGAGTTCACCGTGACTTGAACGATGACCCCGCTTCCTCCGCCTGGGCTCAAAGAACAATCAACCGAATAAGACTTGATCAGCCCCCACTCTCCACCCGGACCCCAGTCCCGATAGAAGTCGTTAAACTGGTACGCAGAATATTGATTCGGATGCTGCTTCCAGTCAGGATCGCGGAACCACACCGCATACGCACCCTCGTAATTCTGGCTTTGCAACGCTGCAAAGAACCTGCTCGCCGCTTTCCGCTCAGGATAGTCGCGGTAGTGATAAACCACCCACGCAGCGAGTAGAACAAGAATAACCGCAACGACGATCCGCTTTCGCCGCCGACGGTCGCGCGTAGGATCGTACTGTTCGGCATCCATCAGTGTCATGGCTCCTATAAGCATAACGGAAATCGATGTCGAACAAAAAGTTCCTGGATGAATCAGGCAACCAAGCAATCGGGTCATTTGATAAGAGGAGGCTGGGAGGATCTTTTGATTCCACACTACACAATTACTAAATTGCTCAATCTTTAGAGCGTTCTCTTGAACAGCGGCGTGGCCACCGCCAACGTGACGAACGCGAAGATGGACAGGTAAACCATGTCCGGCCAGATGGCGGCCATTCCAGTTTCCTTCAGCAATATCGACTTGAAGCCGTGCACCGCGAAGGTGAAGGGGTCCACTTTGGCAATGCCCCGCAACCACCATGGGAAGGCCTGGATGGGATAGATTGCTCCACTGGGGAAAAATAGCAGGGTATTAAGGATTCCAAAGATCGCGCGCGGCACCAGGGGATCTTCCACCCGAACCATCAGCAGAAACATCATGGTGTTAAAGGCGATCGAGGTCAGCAGAATCATGATCATCAGTTGGAGTACGGTGCCCGGGTTGAACACCGTTCCCACGCCTGCCAGCAGCGAGCCGATCACGGTGATAACTACGCCGGTCATTACCGCCTTGATGGCTCCCGCCGCATTAAGCCCGAAGACCAGTTCGGTCTTGGTGATGGGCGTAACCAAATATCCTTCGTGCACACCGCGGGCTTTGTCGTCGATATAAAGCATGCCCCCCCCAATCATCACGGAAACGAACATTGCCAGCGTGATCGAGCCCGGCAGAAGATACTTCATATATTCGATGTAAGGGTAAAGCTCCACAATCTGCAAAACCGTCTGCTGAAGGATGCGAGGCTCGATCACGGGCTGATTGAGCGCGTTGGTTATGCTCGTGAGTTCGTCCTCGAGGGTCGAGCTCATGAAGTTATCGCTATTGTCGACCACCAGTGCGATGCGCGGCTGATCCTGTTCATACACTCGCCGCGAATACTGCGGCGGGATGATCACGGCGCCCTGGATCTTGCCATTACGCACGTCGTCCATCGCCGTCTTCGGGTCGTTGTAGTAGACGGGTTCAAAGGTCCGCATGTTGGAACGGACCGAGTCAAAGGCCTGGCGGATCTTGAGCGCCTGCGTGCCTCCGTCCTGATCTACCAGTCCGAGCTTCGCGTCACGAATCTTTCCGCCGAAGGCATTGCCCAGCACGATCAATTGCACCAGCGGAAAAATCATCGACGCCATCATCAGCGCCGGAGAACGAAAGAATTTGCGCATTTCGCGCTCGACAATGGCCAGAATGTGATTCATGGCTGCAATCCCGGTCTGGGTGGCATGACGAAGGCGTGCGCCTTTACCAGCTCATCGCGCAACTGCCGCCCGGTGTAGTGGACAAACACGTCGTCCAGTGAAGTGTTCTGCACGGAAAGTGATCTCACCCGGACGCCAGCCTTCACCGCCGCTTCGACCAGTTCGGTCGTGGTCCGCGACCCATCTCCGGTCAGGACACGGTACATGCCCGCGCCTTCATGCTGCACCGAGGTCACCTCGCTTAGCTTCTTCAAACGATCCTCCCAATCGGCGGGAGCATTGTCGAACTGCGCCTCAATTACGTTCGATCCCGGCACGCTTGCTTTCAGCGCCGGAGGCGTATCGAGTGCGACCAGCTTGCCATGATCCACGATGGCAATGCGGTCGCATAGCCGATCAGCCTCGTCCATGTAGTGAGTTGTAATGAGGATGGTGAGCTGCCGATGGCTCTTGATATTGGTCAGCATTTCCCAGACAGCAACTCGAGAAACGGGATCCAGGCCGGTCGTAGGCTCGTCCAAAAAGAAAATTCGTGGACTATGTACCAGGCCGCGGGCAATTTCGAGCCGCCGTCTCATCCCGCCGGACAACGTCTTGGTCTGGGCTGAGCGCCACTTCGTCAGGTCCACCAGTTCCAGCAACTCG
The DNA here is from genome assembly GCA_963820925.1 of uncultured Acidobacteriota bacterium. Lineage (GTDB taxonomy): Bacteria > Acidobacteriota > Terriglobia > Terriglobales > Acidobacteriaceae > JABDBE01. Next base: position 46,126 of record CAWGBX010000006.1, on the reverse strand, counting down.
TCAATCGCGGCCTTGCGCTTTTTCGAGGGAACATCGTAGAGCTTGGCGTAGATATTGAGGTTTTCCTCGATTGTGAGGTCAAGGTCGCTGGTGAGCGCCTGGGGAATTACCCCGATTGCCCGCCGAGCCGCGTCCGGATCCTTCTGCACATCGTGACCAGCGATGCGAGCCGTTCCGGCAGTGATCGGAATCAGCGTGGTCATCATCCGTATCAGGGTGGACTTGCCCGCGCCATTCGGACCCAGCAAACCGAAAATCTCTTCTTCCTTCACATTGAACGAAACGTTGTCCACCGCCGTGAAATCGCCATACTTCTTGACAATGTGTTCCACTTCGATGGCGTTGGGTACCGCGGCATCGCCAGCCGAGCTATGCCCGTTGGTCGGAACGTCCGCACTCGACCCACCGTTAGAATTTAGATCGGTAATCATGGATGCTGTTCCGCTGACACGTTGTCTCGAGTCGTACCATTAAGCTGCTCCGGCGAGACCAACACTTCTGCCGTCATACCCGGAACGTACGCGCCTTTCGGATTGTCCAGCCGAACCTTGAGCACGATGGTCCGGATGTCGCGTTTGCGGCGACCGACATCTCGCTGAGTGGCAAAGTCCGCTTCCGCCGACTTAAAAAACACCTTGCCCGATGTAATCGTTCCGCCAGGAAGTCGGACCCGCAGCGTGTCTCCCAGCCCAATGTGATCGGCATCGGTCTCAGGAATCGCGGCGCGGACCCAAGTGTCCCCGAGGTCGACAATAGTCACGATGGCCTGCCCGGCATTCAACACTTCCCCTTCACGGGCGGCACGCACGGAGACAGTCCCGGTCACCGGCGCATAAATCTTGGTGTAACCCAAACGGACTTCAGCTTGCTTCAGCATGCTTTCCGCATTGGCGAGTTGCGCCTGGGTGGATTCGACCGTGCTCTCAGCAGCATGAGCTTGGTGAGTGTTGGCGATGGCCGTGTTCAAGTCAGCCTCGGAAGCGCTCACCTGATTCTTCAGTGATTGCACCAGCGCGTTCTGCGCCGCCAGGCTGGTCTCCCCCCGCACTCGATCTTGATCCGAAGCGACCCCCTCTTTCGCCAATTCGATCATGCGGCGGCTGTCGCTCTCCGTGCGCTCGAGAGTGGCCTCGGCCTGAAGTAATTGTGCGCGCGTGGATTGCAGCCGCGCCTGCGCATTGGCCACGCTACTCGTCGTCGATCCCTGCGTTGCCTGGAGTGTCGATTGGGTTTCAGCGACCTTGGACTTCAAACTGTCGATGGTGGCCGCAGCGGCGCGCTCTTCCGCCTCCAATTCCGACGGATCGAGTATCGCGATCAGGTCACCCTGTTTTACCTGCGTACCCTCGTCGACCAGAAGCTTAGCCAGGCGTCCCTCGATCTGGGGGCTCACGATCACCTGGTTTGAATCCACCGTACCAATCAGAATCAGATCTTTATTGCGGGGCGTGGATAACAGGTAGTAGGTCAGCGATATGCTGAAGATCACGCCGAGAACGATCAGGAATTTATTGCGTACACTCACGGTCGCGCTCCTCGGGACTTTCCGCCGGGGTGCTGGAACAACGCAGCTGAAATAAAGTCGAGCACCGCCGCCCGGCGTGCAGCTATTCGCTCCGGAGATAAGGGGTCTTTCCCAGTCATCACACGCGTCACGGGCGCGCTGGTGAAATAGAAAACAATTACCGCAATCATCGAAGGAATGAAATGCAGGGCATCAACTGGCCTGAATTCGCCTGCCGCTTGTCCGGTCTTGAGAACTTCGGTAATGCGGCCAAACAGCGGGCGAAAATACTTTTTCACGATCCCCTCGAGATGGTTCGCCCTGCCACGGCCCGCGCCCATCATTTCGCCCTGTACAATTCGGGGATACAACGGATGACTCGCGACGTAATCGAAGTGCGCGCCCGCGTAAGCGAGGATCTTCTCTCGGGGCGGCAGATCGCGAGATAAAACTTCTCCGACGCACGTGATCAAGCCTCCAAAAACCTGATCGAGCACGGCTCCGTACAACGCCTCTTTGTCTTTAAAGTAGTAATAGAGGAGGGCCTTGTTCACCTTAGCGGCCCGAGCAATAGCGTCCGTCCTCGCCCCAGCAACCCCCTCGTGCGAAAACTCTCGCACCGCCGCCTGCAAAATAGCCGCCCGACTTTGTTCAGGGCGCCCGCGGGACCCCAGACGCGACTTGGAAATGACGCTCATTGTTTCGTTAATTAACTAGTTAGTTAGATTATACTCGGATTAAGAGAAATACACAAGATCGTGCCGAAGCTCGTGGGAGAACCGAGCGCATCATTCCGGCCCACAAGCTCCACCAACCCTGCGGCCAACCGTTCCGCAACCCAGCAACCCGATTTTCAATTTACGAATGGTCATATCCGATCAAATGGAGGTCCGGCCATCCTCGCCCGGCCCAAGCGGATAAGGTCATCGCAAAGGTTAGATAGCCCCACCAGCAATCGAAGGCACCAGCAAGACTTCATCTCCGTCCTGAAACGCGTAAGTATTTCCACCCAGGAATCGGATGTCCTCCTCGTTGACATAAACGTTCAAGAACCGCCGAATCTCTCCAGCCCCATCCCGCAAATGCTGCTTCAACTCTGGAAACTGCTGGTCGAGCGCAGAAAAGAGTTCGCCCAAATTCGCCGCCGAACATTTGACCTGGCCGGCCCCTGACGTCAGGCGGCGCAGAGCTGTCGGAATCTGTACGGTAACTGTCATCTCAAGCCTCCACGGTCTCCGGAAACTCAGCAGTTTCCAGCGTTCTCTGCATAAATGTTTCGAACTCCGCCAGCTTGGGCCGAATCGGTTCTTCCACCTCGTACTTGCCGGCGAGCACGTCGGTAGTCTTCAGACCATTACCCGTGATGCACAGCACGGTCGTCTCGTCTGGCGCGATACGTCCTTGCCCATAAAGTTTGCGCGCGCATCCGGTCGTCACTCCACCCGCCGTCTCCGTGAAGATGCCTTCCGTCTCCGCCAGAAGCTGAATGGATTCGACCATCTCAGGATCGGAAACATCCTCGGCCCACCCGCCACTTTTCGTGATGGCCTTGATGGCATAATGTCCATCGGCCGGGTTGCCGATCGCCAGCGATCGCGCCAGTGTTACCGGCTTCTGAGGTTCTATATCGGCGCTTCCAGTCTTTACTGCAGTCGAAATCGGAGAGCATCCAGTTGCCTGCGCCCCGAAAAATTTCACCGGCTTCGCGTCGACCAATCCCAACTGAATCAATTCGTCGAAAGCCTTCTTGATCTTGGTAATCAGCGACCCGCCGGCCATGGGCACAACCAGGTTGTCCGGCAGCCGCCATCCCAGTTGTTCGGCGATTTCAAACCCAACAGTCTTCGAACCTTCGGCGTAATAGGGACGCAAATTCACATTTACAAACCCCCAGCGATGTTCGTCCGCGATCTGCGAGCACAGCCGGTTCACCTGGTCATAGCTGCCCGCAATGCGAACCAGTTTCGCGCCAAACACCTTCGTGCCCAGAATTTTTGCGGGCTCGAGATCGGCGGGAATAAAAATCCATGCTTTGAAACCGTTGCGCGCCGCCTGCGCCGCCACGGAATTTGCCAGGTTTCCAGTGGAAGAACACGCAACCGTGTCGAATCCGAAACTGCGCGCTTGCGCCAGCGCCACGGCAACCACGCGGTCCTTAAAACTCAACGTAGGCAGACAGACCGCGTCATTTTTGATGAAGAGATTCTTGGCGCCCAATCGCGCCGCAAGTTGCGGAGCGCGAAGAAGAGGCGTAAAGCCCACCGGCAAACTCGGCTGATGATTCGGCGGCAGGGGCAGCAACTCCGCATACCGCCACATGTCGGGAGCGCGGGCCGCGATGCGCTCACGTGTGAAGCTGCCACGCGCGGTGTCGTAGTCGTAGAAAACTTCCAGAGGAGAAAAACAGTCGTCGCAAATCGACCGGGGCTGGTTCCCCCAACTCTTGCGGCATTCCCGGCAGCGCAATTCATACTTGGTCGAGAGGCCCGCAACGCCAGTGATAACGCCGGTTGAAACGCTCGCAGCAGCGCTCATTCGCTACTCACTTTCTGCAGCTGCGGGACGAGCCGTAGAAACTATCCTAAAAAACCTCGTGGCCGGAAAATTTTAGGGAGGGAGAAAAGAAAACGAGATGCTGAAATGCGGGCACCCCGAATCTCATGTCCCCCGTTTCCGGGTGAGAGTTGACACCAGACGACCGGGAGATGACTCCCGATCCGGTTGTCGTGGCTTCTCAGGGCTCGTCCCTCAGCCACTCTTCATGAAATCCAAGGTCTGCTCCGAAGAGCAAACTTGATGCGATACTACATCGCAGCCGATTGTGGCGTCAAGTTGATGCTACGGGTGGCGGCTCATTTCGAATTCAGGGCTAATGCCGTAGGATGCTTCGGCTGGTAGAGGCCGACGTGGCCCCCGCCGGGCAGCCTGATTTTGGTGATCGAGCCCCATCGAGCTTCCTGAATCTCGGAACACGGCACGCCTTTCTTGTTCAACGCGGAGATCTCGGCCTTGAGATCGTCACACATGAGATAGAGCTCGTGCCGATCGTTGTCCTCGTCGGGATGGAACGCGGCTTCCGCCGGAGGCAAAGCAAAAATCAACCATCCGTGGCCGGCATCGACAGATGCGAATCCGAGAATGTCTCGGAAGAATATGCGATCAGCCTCCGCGTCTTTGCTGTACACGATGACATGCGCACCGAAGATCATAGATCGTGCCTCCGCCAATTCTTAGGCTAGGAACGCTATCCGACCCTTTTCCAAACCACATCCTCGTTATTTCGCCGGTCAATCAGCCCGTCCACTTTTCCGTTATCAGCGTGGCGAAAAAGAATGCGGCCCTCAACTCCTTTGCGAAAGAATATGTCCGTGGCTTCCGGAATGAGGAGATCCCTCGGCCGATCACCGCGCTGGCGGTACAAGAGCTTCCCGTCGGTCGAAATCGTCAGTGTGTTCCCGGGAGCCAGTTCGTAGGTTCCGACATAATCAGCGAACCTGGCGGTGTCCACCTTCCCCGGCGCAGGGTCCTCGTAGTAGCGCAGCACCTGCCCCGCAACAATTTGCCATTGCCCATTGCGGCGCATCCAGGTGTCGGTGGCGTGATAACGTGCCGTCATGTCCTGGCCGTATATGGTTTCGGTTTCATGCATGTCATAGCTCAAGATCGCTAGATCGCTCTCAATGTGGCTTTGAGCCCTTCCGATTTTAATGCTGCCTGAATAACCGGGCGGCAAAGGAGTGACATCGGCGACCAGAGCCGCTTTGTTCATGTTCCTGCCTTTCTCGTCAAAATACATGCAATCGTCGGCAAAGTACTTTTTCCAGGGAGTCTGGTCGCCCGCAGAAACGGAATCGAAAAGTTCCTGAGTTCGGCGGAGAAGTTCGTCCTGCGTGATTTCGCTTTTCGCCTTGCAGGACGTCAAGGTCAGCGTTAACCCAATCGCAAAGAATGCAACGATCGCCTTCAGCACGGTTTCCTCCCAACATCTTCTCAGTCGGCCGGCGGTTTCCCGGATCGCAGCTTCCACACGATCTGTCGCAGAATGCCGAGCCAGACCACGGCGTCGCGGTCAGGCAGGTTGAGCCGGCGGACCAGACGCCGCATTCTTTCCTCCACGTCAGAAATCGGGCGGCGTTCAAGGTAACCGCTGGAGCGCATCGCCTCAAGTAGCGTCGTAGTGATCCGCTCCCGTTCGGCAGCCGTAGCACGTTTCACCTTCTCCACTGGCCGCGCAGCCTTCGCGTCGCGCACCAGTTCGTACAGGCAAACCGCCACCGCCTGCCCCAGGTTCATCGAAATGTTTTCATCGCACGTCGGGATGCGCATCAGCCAGTCGCAGTGACTGAGCGAGGCGTTCGAGAGACCGAACTTTTCCGAGCCGAACAGCAGCGCAACCCGGCTCGATCCCAGGTGCTTGCGAATGATGCGTGACCCATTTTCCAGGCGCTTGAGCGGATGCTGCAATTCCCGGTGACGGACCGCCGTGGTTCCAACCACGAGCGAGCAGTCCGCGACGGCTTCGGACACAGTCTTATACTCCTCCGCATTCGCCAGCAGCGCCGACGCGCCGACCGCAGAACGCGCCTCGCGAAATGCCGCCTCGTACGGATTGACCACGCGCAGATGCCGAAATCCGAAGTTGCTCATGGCGCGAGCAGCCGCACCAATATTGAGGGGGTTGCGCGCAGCCACCAAAACCACACGCAAACGATCGAATTCATTCGTAGCCGCCAAGAATGATTATTCTATTTGGTTCGCGAAATATTTTGACCCTCTAACTTAAGATCGTCATGCCCAGCGTAGCGAGGAATCTGCATTCGTTGGAGGGGAGATGCATGCCCGGCAGCCAAAAGCGCGTGCTTGACAACGCTCATCGGCTGTACTGATTCTTCTTCTTCTCCGCATGCCGCTCCAGCCCCAACTGAATCAACCGGCCAATTAAATCGGCATACGATACGCCCGAAGCCGCCCACAGCTTGGGATACATACTGATGGCGGTGAATCCAGGCATGGTGTTGATCTCGTTCAAATAGATCTTCCGGGACTTCGGTTCCATCAGAAAATCCACGCGCGCCAGCCCCGAGCAATCCACTGCCTTAAACGCTCCGATCGCCAGCCGCTGCACTTCTTTTGTCTCGGCATTACTGAGCTTGGCAGGAATAATTAGCTCCGACCCTTCGTCAAGATACTTGGCGTTGTAGTCGTAGAACTCCGTGCTGGGGACGATCTCTCCTGGCAATGAAGCCTCTGGCTTGTCGTTGCCGAGCACCGAGCATTCGATCTCGCGCGCCTTTTGTTTGCGTCCGCCCACTCCCTGCTCGATGACGATCTTGCGGTCGAACCTTGCAGCTTCTTCAATTGCCGGACCGAGTTCCTTGCGATCATGCACCTTGGAAATTCCCACCGACGATCCCAAATTCGCCGGCTTCACAAACACCGGATACTTCAGCTTGCTCTCGACCAGTTTTTGAACCTTCTTCGCATTCGCCTCCCACTCGCTGCGCAGAAGCGTGACGTGTTTCACGATCGGCAGTCCTGCTGCCCGAAAAAGCGCCTTCATAATATCCTTGTCCATCCCTGCGGCCGAACCCAGCACGCCCGCGCCCACGTAAGGCATGTCCGCCAGTTCCAGCAACCCTTGGATGGTTCCATCCTCGCCGAAGGTGCCGTGCAGCACCGGGAAAATAACGTCGACGTCGATGGCTCGGTCAGCCGCTCGACGAGTGAGAGGGTGAGATGACGCGTCAGTCTCGAAAGGCGTTATCGAACCGTGTCTCTGCGGCTCCGGTGGTACCACGACCGCTTCGCCTTTGGCCAACACCGCAGCCCCAGGAGTCGCCTCGGGATCGCCAGCACGCAGATGCTTGTGATCCTCAAATTTTCCCTGCAGCAAGCGCTCCGCATCAGCCGCGGTAACCCAACGGCCCTCCTTAGTGATGCCGATGGGTACAACTTCGTATTTATCTTTGTCGATGGCGTTGAAGACCGACGCGGCCGAGAGCAGTGAGACCTCGTGCTCTCCACTGCGCCCCCCAAACAGGATTCCGACTCGAATTTTTTTCATGGCTTCAATATGGGCTACAGAATCTTCTTTCCAAATGCCGACAGCGCCAGTTCCACCGCCAGGTCGGCGGTTCGGTTGTGCTCGTCGATCACGGGATTTACCTCGACAATCTCGAAGCTCAGCATGCGACCGTGGTCGGCGATAATCTCCATCGCCAGGTGAGCCTCGCGATAGGTTGCTCCTCCGCGAACCGGGGTGCCTACGCCGGGTGCATCTTCGGGGTCGACCCAATCCATGTCGAGCGAAACGTGGTAGCCGGCCGTACCACGTCCGGCGGCGCGTAGAGCTTCTTCCATGACCGTGCGCATGCCGCGTTCGTCAATGTCACGCATGGTGAAAACGTGGATTCCTGTTTTGCGTACGTTTTCTTTTTCGATGGCGTCGATGTCCCGCACGCCAACCAGCACGCAATTTTCCGGCTTCACCTTGGGCGAGAAGTCGAAAATGTTGGTCAGTTCCGCCGGACCTAGTCCCATGATCGCTGCCAGCGGCATGCCGTGCACGTTTCCACTGGGAGAGCTGTCGGGGGTGTTGACGTCGGTGTGGGCGTCAATCCAGATGAGGCCGATTTTCTGATTCTGGCGCCGATAGAATTCCGCGACCCCGGCCACCGTTCCGGCAGCAATGGAATGGTCGCCGCCCAGAGTAATCGGCACTTTCCCCGCCTCCAACGTCTTAACGACGAGCTCCGCGTGCTTGGTGCAGGTCGCGGTGATCTCCTTGAGGTATTTCGCATTCGGATCACCTTCCTTCTTTTGCTCCGCAATAGCTACGGCCACGTTCCCAGCGTCTTCCACGACGTGCCCCAGCGCCTCCAGACGCGCCTCGAGGCCTGCGACGCGCACTGCCGAAGGTCCCATATCCACGCCGCGTCGCGACTGGCCCAGATCCAACGGAACGCCGATCACGCGGATCTTCCGGGAAGTGATGCTGGAAAAAGATGCAGTAATATTCGTCATAGTCTGGTGAGAATCGCAAAAAAACAAGACTCCAAATTTCCAATCTTCAAATCATGGCAGAACCGTCAATCGTAAATTCGAGATTCTATGGGTAGAGCCTGTGCAGCATTCGCGGAAATGGAATCGTTTCCCGCACATGCTCCAGCCCGCAGATCCATGCCACCGCCCGCTCGATCCCCATGCCGAAACCCGCATGCGGTACGCTTCCGTATTTCCGCAGGTCGAGATACCACTTGAAGGCTTCTTCCGGCAGTCCGTGTTCATGAATACGCTGAACCAGCAAATCGTAGGACGCCATACGCTGTGAACCGCCGATAATCTCGCCGTAGCCTTCGGGCGCTAATACATCCACGCAAAGCGCCAGGTCCGGGCGCTGCGGATCCGGCTCCATGTAGAAGGCCTTCACCTTTGCCGGATATCGGTGCACCATCACTGGCCGATCGAACTGCGACGAGATATAAGTCTCGTCCGGCGAACCCAGGTCTCCGCCCCATTCGAAGTTGTTTTCGAGGGCTCCCTTGGCGTGCCCCTCCTGTAGCATCTTCACCGCCTCGTCGTAGGTGATTCGAGGAAACGGAGCTTCGATTTTCTCCAGCTTGGAAACATCGCGGCCAATGGTCAGCAGATCGGGTCGGCGTCGTTCCAGACAGCGCTTCACCAGAAAGCTGAGCAGCCCCTCGGCTAGCTCCATGATGTCCTCGAGTTCTGCGTAAGCCACTTCAGGCTCGACCATCCAGAACTCGGTTAAGTGACGACGGGTTTTGCTTTTCTCGGCGCGGAACGTGGGGCCGAAAGAATACACCTTGCCCAACGCCATGGCGGTGGCTTCGATATACAGCTGTCCCGACTGGGTCAGGTAGGCTTGTTCGTCGAAGTAGTCCACGGGAAAAAGTGTCGTGGTCCCTTCACATGCGGCCGGGGTCAAAATCGGTGGATCGGTTAAGGTGAAACCGCGTTCGTCAAAAAAATCGCGGGCGGCTTTGATGATCTCCGCGCGTACTCGTAAAATCGCGGCCTGCCGTGGCGTTCGCACCCACAAATGCCGGTGCTCCATCAGGAAATCTACGCCATGTTCTTTAAGCGAGATGGGGTACGGATCATTCTCGCCGACCCGCTGAACGACTTGCACATTCGAGATATCGAGCTCGTACCCACCCGGAGCGCGCTTGTCGGCCCGCACCTTACCTTCAACAATTACGCTCGACTCCTGGGTCAGGCCCTTTACGGCCTCAAAGACTTCGGGCGGAACTGCGTTCTTGGGCACGATGCCCTGGATTACACCTGAGCCATCGCGAAGCTGTGGAAACAGCAGCTTCCCACTCTCGCGTAGGTTGTATAGCCAGCCGCGGATGGTGACGCTCTGACCTTCGTGTTTGCCGATATCGATGATCGTGGTTACGGGGGATGACATAGAGTTAATTTGGTAATCGTGTAATTGAGTAATTTGGCAATTGAAAACGAAACCCCGTTCAATTTGCGCGACTACCAAATTACTCAACTGCTCAATTTCTTAGTTTGCTTCCAGCTTTTCGAATGCCTCGCTCATCTTTTCGACTGGGTTGACCTTCTCGTCGCCTTCCACTTCTAGCAGCAATGGCGGGGTATGCGGCGCCGATCGCAGCAGTTCCATGGCCTGTTTCCAGTCGATCGATCCGCTTCCCGGCCAAAGGTGTGAGTCGTCAGCTTTGGCGTTATCGTGAACATGACTGGAATGGATGTAACTTTTTGCCGTTTCGAACGCCTGCGGCACGTCGCTCATGATGTGCGCATGGCCAAAATCGAAGCACACGCCCACATCATCGAAATGAGCGGCGCGGATAAACTCCACCAGCCGCTCCGGCGTGGATAACTCATTGGGGATGTTCTCGAGCAGAATACGCACTCCGAGAGGCTTGGCGAAGGCACGCAGGTGCTCGATTGAGGTCATCGCAGCTTCAAACTTGCGATCATCGAATGACTCCCCGCTCACGCCCAGGTGCTGCACCAGAAAACGGAAGGGAATGTGTTCGGCCAACTCGAGCGCGCGTTTGATCTCGTCCATGGCATCTACACGACTGGCCCTGTCGGTTGAAGCGACGTTGATTGGCGGAGCCCCGGTGCGCCCCCGTTCGTAGTCAGCGTAAAGGGGGGCGTGAACCGAATTCAATGAAACGCCACTGGTGCGAAACCAGTCCGCGATTTCTCGCACATGCTGCTTGCGGTTGGCATAGTCCAGGTGCTGTCGCGCGGCAAAGATCTCGATTGACTGCGCTCCACCGCGCACTAGTCCATCCAGCAGCCCGGGGTGCAGCCGCTCTTTCACATAAACGTAGGTCGAAATTGCTTTCAGCATTAGTAACCGACTGCCTTTCCGTTATTCCTGACGTCGCTTGCGCCCAAACGCTCGCCCGTCTTCAAATCGATTGCGATGCACTCCCCATCGCTCCAATAGGGGTCCCAGTCTCCAGCCACGGTTTCTCCGACCTTGACCTTGTGTCCCATTTGCTCGAGTAGCCTCACCGCGTCGGGAGAAAACCATTGCTCGACATTCACTGCGTCCGGCAACCATTGATTATGGAAGCGAGGCGCATTCACTGCTTCCTGAATGTTCATCCCATAATCCACGACGCCCATCAGAATATTGGCCACCGTGGTAATAATTCGCGCCCCGCCCGGCGAGCCCAACACTAAATACAGCCTCCCGTCTTTCAGCACGATGGTCGGTGACATCGCGGAGAGCGGCCGCTTGCCTGGTCCGACCGCGTTCGCAGGGCCTTGAATCAGCCCGTAAAGATTCGGAACTCCTTGCTTCGACGCGAAGTCATCCATCTCATCATTCAGCAGAAAGCCCAACCCCTCCGCAGTCACCCGCGAGCCGAAACTGTCATTCAAGGTCGTAGTCACTGCCACTGCATCGCCGTCGGAATCCACTACGGAATAGTGCGTCGTGTGTTCGGGCTCTCGAACCACCAATGGCTGTGGATGCTGCGAAGCATACTGTTCTAGTTGAGTGAAGATCGCGGGTCGCTTCAGTTCTTTGCTGGCGCTGGCATGCGCCGGATCAATCGATTCCCGCCAGGCCGCGCCATACTTCTTGTCGATGAGTTGAGCTACGGGAATCTTGGAAAAATCAGGATCTCCCAGAAACTCCGCTCGATCGTAGAACGCCCGCCGGAAAGCCTCAACCGACAGATGGATCGATGCCGCCGACCGATCCCCCGCCTTAGCCAGATCGTAGCCTTCCAGAATATTTAATATCTCCACCAGCGCAGTCCCGCCCGAAGATGGAGGAGGCGCGCTGATGATTTCGTAGCCACGATAGGTTCCGCGGATCGGCTCGCGTTCTTTCACTTCATAGTGAGCGAGATCTTCAGAGGTGATCAGGCCTCCGCCCTTCTGCATCGACGCCGCCAATTCCCGCGCCATCGCCCCGTGATAAAAGTCGTCGGGGTTGCGCGCGATTCGCTCTAATGTGCGCGCCAACTCAGGCTGGCGGAAAACTTCGCCCTGCTTGTAGTAATTCCCTTTTCTCTGAAAAATACGCCGTGACTCGGGGAACTTCGCCAGATCTTGGTCCCGGAAATCGCGAGCGTCCTGCCAGGCTAGCTGATAACCATCTCGTGCCAGTTTGATGGCCGGGGCTATAACCTGACCGAGAGTCAACTTGCCGTATTCCTTCTCGGCGTAGACCATGCCCGCGACCGAACCGGGCACCCCGATCGCCTTGTAGCCGACGACGCTGGCGTTCTCAAGCACGTTGCCTTGAGCGTCAAGATACATATTTGCTGTCGCTGCGGCGGGAGCTTTTTCTCGATAGTCGATGAAATGTGCCCGTCCATCGGCCGTGCGGATGAGCATGAATCCGCCACCGCCCAGATTTCCCGCTTGCGGATGAACCACAGCCAAGGCAAAGCCCGCGGCCACGGCGGCATCGATTGCGTTCCCGCCAGCTTGCATGATCTCCACTCCGGCGCGCGAACCCAGTTCATGAACGCTGACCACAATGGCCTGCGCTGCATGGACAGGTTGGGTGGACGCCATCCCCGAAGCAGCCAAGGCCACCAGCACTGCCAGCAGCAGCACGATCAGTCGCTTGCACTCGTATCGCATGGAATCTGAAATTGTGGGCAGACTTCTGAGGCTAGCGTAGCCAGCGAGCAGGAGTCAAATTTCGTTAGGGGACATTTCGCTGTCAGGTCTCAATTGTCAGCGCTGCTTCCCGCTTTACCTTCGTGCCCTTCGTGTCCTCAGTGCTTGGAGCCCTTGACGTTGACTTTGACTTTCCTGCCTTTGGCTTTGGTTTTCGTCTTCGCTTTGGTTTTGCCCTTCGTCGCCACCATCTCGTACGACTGACGAATCAAATCCTCTAACTCTTCGTCACGCAATACATCCAACCGCTCCAGCAATATCCATTTATAGCGGCCCACATAGGGTGCGGGACGGATCCCTTCCTGTTCCACCAATTCCATAAACTTCTCCGGCGTGCACTTAAAACACAGACTCGGTGGCACCGAATCCAGGCTCAACATGGCAAAAATCCTGCCTGCAACTTTGAAGCAGAGCGTCTCACCCCACTGCAAGTTTTCTCTTGCCTGCGGAAAGGAAAGACAATAGCCTCGAACGGAATCGACGTTCATGCTGGTGGAACCATTTGCGGTAGACTTAGAACCCTGCGAATCAGACGCCCTAGGAGATTGAAATGGAAACCCGGCAGCTTGGCAAGTCCGATTTGAATATAACCCCGGTAGGTTATGGAGCTTGGGCCATTGGCGGCGGTGGCTGGCAATTCGCCTGGGGAGTGCAGGACGACGATGATTCCATCGCCGCTATTCATCACTCGCTTGAACTGGGCGTAAACTGGATCGACACTGCCGCCGTTTATGGTCTGGGGCATTCCGAGGAAGTCGTTGCCCGGGCTCTCAAAACCTGGCCGGGCACCAAGCCTTATGTTTTTACCAAGTGCGGGTTGCGCTGGGATGCACAGGGGAATATCCGGAAGAACCTGCACGCGGATTCAGTCTCCCGCGAAGTCGAGGACAGCCTGCGCCGCCTGGGCGTGGAAGCCATTGATCTGTACCAGATCCACTGGCCGCCGGAAGAGCCGGACTCGCCTGACCTTGAAGAAGGGTGGTCTATTCTCGCCGCGTTGCAGAAGCAGGGCAAGGTGCGCTGGATCGGTGTCTCCAATTTCGATGTGAAGCAGATGCGCCGCGCGCACAGCATCGCACCAATTACCTCCTTGCAGCCTCCGTATTCACTGATCAATCGCGGGATTGAAGAGGATATTCTTCCTTACTGCCAGCGTGAAGATATCGGCGTGATCGTCTATTCACCCATGGCCTCGGGGCTTTTGACCGGTGCAATGACCCGCGAACGTGCCGCCAGGCTCCCGAAGGATGATTGGCGCAGCAGCGACCCTGAGTTCAGAGAGCCAAAGCTGTCGCGGAACCTCGCCCTGGTGGAGCAGCTCCGCGAGATCGGCAAGCGTCATGGCCGTTCCCCGGGTGAAGTGGCTATTGCCTGGACGCTGCGAAATCCCGCAGTGACCGGCGCCATTGTTGGCGCACGAAACGCCAGGCAAGCCGACGGCGTAATGGGCGCCGGAGAGTTCCGCCTCAGCGATAAGGAAGTAAACGAAATCGAAGACTTTTTTGAAGAAACCGCGGCTTAGAATTGAGTGGTCAGCCGGAAATTCTTTCTGTGGTTCTGCCAAGCTGAAAGCTATCTCTACACCTCTTGCCGTGCCTCACCCAGCACCACGCTCACCTCCAGCTTTTTCTTCCCACGGTAGATAGTGATCCGTACTGTATCGCCGGCCCGGTGATTATTCATGAGCTGGGCCAATTCCTGCTGATCCTCTACTTTCTTTCCATCAACGGCCACGATCAGGTCTCCACCCACCAGAATCTGCGTATTCCCGAGAAACGCTCGCTGGTCCCCGCCCCGCAAGCCCGCGTTGTCCGCGGCTCCTCCCGGCACAACCTGCACAATCAGTAACCCGAAGTCCGCCGCGAGCCCCATCTGATCCGCCAGTTCGGGATCGATAGGAATCGTGCGCACGCCCAGCGCCGGACGCCGCACCCGACCGAGCGTAAGCAGATCGTTGATCACCGCCTTGGCGGTATTGATGGGAATCGCAAAACCAATACCCGCGCTCTGGCCAACATTCGAAGCAATCATGGTGTTGATGCCGATCACTTCGCCGTGCATATTAAGCAAAGGCCCACCGGAATTCCCGGGGTTGATCGATGCATCCGTCTGGATGGCATCCTCAATTGTCATACCGTCCGGTTCCTGTACCTGACGGATCGAGCTCACAATGCCGCGCGTCAGAGTTCCCGCCAGACCGAACGGATTGCCGATCGCGTAAACCTTCTGGCCAACCTGCAAATTGCCGGAGTCGCCGAGTACCATCGGCGTGAGTTCGGGCGCCTTGATTTGAACCACGGCCAAATCATGCGAACGATCCAGCCCAACAATTGTGGCGCGATATTTCTTACGGTTGTGCAATGTCACTTCAACCTGGCGCGCATCCGCGACCACGTGGTAGTTGGTCAGTATGTGTCCTTCTTTGTCGATGATGAAGCCCGATCCCTGCCCCTCCTCCGGCACCAGTCCGTAGAAGAAGTCGAACGTAACTGCCTTCGACGTGATGTTCACCACGGAGCCGATATTCTTGTGATAGACAGTGATGTTGTTCTGCTCTTCCGCGTCGAGCCCGTCATTGCCGGCCGCCTCGCTGATTTCAACTTTGTCCGGATGTCCGACCCAGTCGGTCAGCGCACCGTGGCCTGAACGGTAAGTGGTGAAATAGAAAAACGCGCCGGCGAGAATCACGGCCAGTAAAACAGGTCGAAGCAGCTTCATAGGTCAGCAACCTTCCACGGAGTCACATAATGGATTGTAACGAAAAGGCTGGTTACGCCTCTCCTTCTGCGGCCCGTTTCAGTGCGCCGTAGACTTCACCGACCCGCCTCCGGGTTTCGTCCAACGATCCCGAATTGTCGATCACATAGTCCGCAGCCTTGATCTTTTCTTCATCCGGAAACTGAGCTGCCATCCGCCGCGTAATCTCCCGGCGGGCAGTTTCCTCGTCGACACTCACACGGGCAGCCCAGCGTTGAATTCTCTGCTCGGGACGGCAGGCTACAACCACCAAACGGTCGAAATCCTTGGCCGAGCCCGCTTCCAGAATCAGTGCCGCCTCCACAATTGCGATCGCCCGCGGGTCCCCATGGCCAACTTCCGCCATCCATTCGTTCTGCCGTTGAATCACCGCGGGATGCACAATCTGATTCAACTCTTGAATACGAGAAGGCTGGTTTGCCCCGGGCACACCAAACGCCGCCTCCGCTAGTCGCGCGCGATTGACAGTGCCATCAGGGTTGAGAATTCCGCCCCCGAAGTGCTGCACCACTTCCTGATAAACCGCTTCTCCCGGCTGCATGAGCTCATGGGCAATCGTATCGGCCTGAACGAGGTGAGCGCCAAGCGCGACAAACATCTCGCCCACTACGGATTTGCCAGAAGCAATCCCGCCGGTCAGTCCGACTTTCAGCAATCCACCCTCATCTTGCAACCCCGATCACCACAGAGACACCGACTCGCAGAGAAATCATTTCAGAAAGCCTTTTCCAGCGATCTCGACAGCGAGGCAGCAGAACGTCCGATACAACTACAGACCTCTGATGAATTGCCTTTCTCTGTGTCTCGGTGACTCTGTGGTGAAGAACTCAAGCCCGCGAAAGCTCCACCACCCGGCCTCTGCGCCTCAGCTTCGCCGCCCGCACTGTGTTCGCCATCAACATGGCGATGGTCAACGGCCCTACGCCACCCGGCACCGGCGTAAGTGCCCCCGCAACCTCCGCCACGTGCGGATGTACGTCGCCAACCAGCGTGGAACCCTTCGCGCGAAACGTTTCCTCCCGCTTCGCATTCCCCGCGAATAGCCGCTCAAACTCCGATCGGTCCGTCACCTGGTTCATGCCCACGTCGATCACCGTCGCACCCGGCTTAACGAATTCGCGCGTAATCATCCCCGCCCGGCCAATCGCGGCGACCAGAATGTCCGCGCGCCGGCAAACCCCAGGAAGATCGCGCGTCTTCGAATGGCAAACCGTGACTGTCGCGTTGCCATTGATCAGCAACATCGCCGTCGGCTTGCCCACAATGTCGCTGCGCCCCACTACCACCGCTTCCTGCCCGGCAATCGGAATCTTGCTGCGTTCAAGGATCTCGATAATCCCGGCTGGCGTGCATGGCACCAGCCCGGGCCGTTGCGTGGAGAGGAATCCCACATTCATCGGATGGAACCCATCTACATCCTTTGCCGGGTCGACCGCCATCAAAACCTTCTTGGCATCCACCTGCGGAGGCAGTGGAAGCTGCACCAGAATGCCATCAATCTCGTCGCGCCGGTTCAGGTCACTAATTAGTTCCAGCAATTCCTCCGTAGAAATCGCCTCGAGTGGAGCGTGCTGCTCGCTATAGATACCGACCTCTGCACTACTCTTGACTTTTCCCCGAACATAAACCTCCGACGCCGGGTTGTGCCCGACCAGAACCACCGCGAGTCCTGGACGCATCCCCGCAGCCGTCATGGCCTTCACTTCCGACGCGACCTCCGCCCGGATCTCGCCGGCAATCTTGTTACCGTCCAGAATAATTGCAGCCATCAAACCTCGCTTCTCACGAGAAAATCGTATCGTAAACCTCTTAGTACCTGTGAGGACGGGAGCCTTTGCCCCCCAAGTCGAGCACGAATCTAACTTTTTATCACCGGGAACTCTGCGCTCCCTACTTTCCCAACATTCGACTCCGCGAACTCCCGCATCCGCTCCAGCGCAGCCTGCAACTCCGCATGAAATTGTTCTTTCTGAGCATCATCCGCATCCGGCGGAACAAGAATCTTGCGGCTCACCCGCATCAGCGCCCGCGAAAACGGCTTCGGAATCATCGACCGGTCCCAAGTGTTCAGAATCCAGGCTTTCTCCACTGCGATATGAAACACCGCCATGGGCACACCCGTCGCACGCGCCAGCACGACTGGGCCCGGCTTGGCGACGAATCGCGGACCGCGCGGGCCGTCGATCGTAAACGCCACCGTCCAGCCTTGCTCAAGTTCCCGGCGCATGCCCAGCAACGCCCGCACGGCTCCCCGGCTGGCCGATCCGCGCACCTTCACAAAACCGAATTTCCGCATAATGCGCCCCATCCATTCCCCATCAAAACTATCGCTGCTCATGACCCTGATCTGGAGGTTCCGCCAGAGGTACATCGCGGGGAGGATGCAGCTATGCCAAAACGCATAGACGATGGGACGCGTCTCGAGGGTCGCCGGCGCCCCATCTTCAAACGACGCCGAGAAACGCAGCGTCGGGCCAATCAGCTGCACCACTAGAAATCCCGCCCACGTGATTAGCCACAGCAAGAATCTCTGCCATAAGGTATAAGGCCGGCCCGGTGTCGATGCTCCATTAGAAACCGGCGACGTAGTCGCTGCGCTCACTCCGGTATTGTAACGTCCCAGTGTAGGGCGGACACTCCTGTCCGCCGCCGTTGACATTCAAGCCGTGTGGTGGCGGCCGACTTCGCCGACTCCGGAACAATGCTGCGACAAAACGAGTGGTGCTACTCCAAGCGGAAAATGTGCTACGCTGAACGCTATTTGTTAAGACATAAAAGGTGTTTCATGGGAGAGCTCAGCCGCATCGGAGTATCGATTGATTCAGACCTGTTACACCGCTTTGATTCGTTCATAGCAGACAAGGGCTACGAAAACCGTTCAGAAGCCTTTCGCGATCTGATTCGTGACCGCCTCGTTAGCTCGGTAGTAATCGCCGCAAATGCTCTGGTCGTCGGGACGGTCACGCTCATTTACGACCATCACACTCGCTTGTTGCCGGAGAAGCTTACCGACCTCCAGCACGAGAGTCACGAAATAATCATTTCCACCCTGCACGCGCACCTCGACCACGAGAGCTGCCTGGAGGTAGTCATACTTCGCGGTACGTCGAGAGATGTCCAGAAGCTCGCGGACCGGCTGATCAGCACAAAAGGCGTGCAGCACGGACGCCTCGTCATGAGTTCTCCAGAAGCTGTGTCGCGCCATTCAGCGCACCACCATTGAACCCAAACCTGGATTCCAAGCTGAGGATTTCTCCTCAGTCACTTGACGGGACTTACCCCTACTGCAGAATTAGAAATCCACTGATTGCCTAACCAGGCCCATCTGGTTTTTCATTATGAGATTTTGCTCTCTGCTTCGAAGCCAGCATAAAATGCCCATGCGTAGCACGAATAGAGGATTCTTGTTACCAGTTTGCCCAAGGCCAGTTTGCCCAAGGTAAGAGCTCGGCTGGATTTGAAGAAGCAGGGCAATCCAAATGCCCATCGGAAACCGTAATACGCAATAGCGGGGAGGACACGCGGCATGCGGTAGCACGAATGGCTAAAACGTAATATGACTGGATTCAAGATTGTCGTTTTGTTCCTGCTCCTGAAACATTTGAAGCGCTGAACGATCCGAGCGGCTCTCTTGTCCCTGTCGCAAAGATTACTCAAGGTATATGCGACGCAACTCAAAGATACGATTTTGTTCCCGAGAGCGCCTGTACTCGGTAAGCCTTTGTCTGATCCTTTTCTGTTCGGTTGTGGCGGCAACCACGGACCCGGGCCGTGTCTCAGGCAGGATCCTCGATCCTCGCGGCTCTCCCGTAGCTGGGGCGCACCTTTCGCTCATGAATTCTGGAGGGGCCCTGATTCGCGAGACCAAAAGCGACGAACAAGGAAACTTCATTCTTGACGGCATCGACCCGGGTGAATATCAGTTGACCGCAGAAGAGCCATCTTTTGTTTCAGTGATCTCGAATGTTTCGGTTGCCAGCGGACAGAAAGAGCAAGTGAGCCTGCAATTCCAGCAACTGGCTTCAGTCCTGCAAGCGATTACGGTTGTAGCTGCGGCCCCGTCGTCTCTGACCCCCGATCCAGCCCAAAGCATTGTTATCCATGACCAGGTGTTAGACGCAAATCCCGGTCGGCCGGGGGCCCCAATCTCAATCCCCGGGCTTCCCATTGAGACCGCGTCGGGCGGAATCAAGGCGCCCCAGTATTTTGCGCCGGGCGTTGCCGGCGACCACGGCGAACCTATCGCTCAATTCTTTCAAATTGGTGACTTTCTTTACCCGAACAACCTTCCCGCCAACGCCCACGGAAACGGCTACTCCGATCCCAATTTCCTCATTCCACCCACGATTGAAGCCGTCACCGTGAACGGCGGCGCATTTAATGTTCGGCAAGGGAACAACTCCGTCGATCTGGCTGCGACCTACGTGCCAAGGCAGAGACTCTTTAGCTTCATGCAACTTACGGGAGACTATCGCGACGTAGATCTGATGGGAGGGTGGGGTCCCCGAAATCCCCAGACTAACGGGTGGATTGGACTCGAGGTGTCTTTTGGCAACGGATTTCTTGCTCGACTGGAACACCGTCAGCAGTACAAGTTGAATGGCCTGCGTCAGTTCAATCTCGGCCGTCATCAGTTGACTCTGTTCGGCGCAGGCTATTACGGCTTCTCCTATGTTCCAGGTCTGATCCCGATTAATGCACCCCCTCCCAGCGATACCATCGACAATCGTCAACTCGACTACACCCACAACTTTCTCGCGATTGTTTCCGACAGCTGGAAACTCAGTGAGCAGCGGCAGTTCTCGTTTTCGGGCTTTTTTCGGAACTACGCTCTCACCTTGCGATCCAATTTTGGTGATGGTTTAATTCAGCAGAGCGAAACGCGCAATGTATTTGGCGGTGAAACCACCTATATTCAGAGCGTTCGGCCATGGCTCTCTCTGCTGGCTGGCGTTGACCTGCGCTCCGATGCACCCCGCAATCTGGATCTGCACCACCTCGACGATCAAGGCATTTTCCAGCCCGTGACCAGCAACAACCTGACTCTGTCGTTTATTGAGCCTTTTGTTTCGCTCGATGGGACACTCAGCAAATACCTCCACTACGACTTGGGTGTTCGGCAGGAAGAAGTCTGGATGGATAATCAGGACCTGATCAATCCGCAGAATTCTTTCAATAAACTCGCGGCGTTAAGCCTGCCCAAGGCGACACTCACTTTGTTTCCCTCGGGCGAAGGCTTGGCTCCAACCGTGGCTTTCAGTTACGGGGAAGCGTTTCATACGGAAGATCCGCGCATTGGCACGGGTTCGGCGTCACCAACGCTGCTGGCATCGTCGCGTGCCTACCAGTTGGTGTTCTCCAAGGTGATCAAGCAGACGCAAATCTACGTAACTCTGAAGCGGGTCTCGAACTCTCAAGAGCTGGCGAAAATCGATGCCGACACCGGCCTGCAGGAGAGTGAAGGCCCTTCCCTCAACAAGGTCCTTTCCGTCTCCCTGCAGAGGAACTTCGCGCATGGCGCTATGTATTTCTCCTATGCGCAGGCCGATGCCAGAGACATTGATACCGGCCAGCCCGTGCCGGAAGCGCCGCGCATGATTGTGGATGCTGTCGGTTCGGTAAACCAACTGCCTTTTCATCTTCAGGCTCGGGGCGAGTTCGAGTACGTTAAAGCCAAGCCTCTGGGCGACGGCTTTGTTGGAGTGCCGGTGACCGAAGTTCGCGGGGCGCTCCTCAGGCCGTTCCTCGACAATCGCATGTCCATCGCGGCCAACTTTCTGGTCGCCAGCGGCTATACTGGACAGACAACCGAAACAATTCCATCCCAGCCCAATCTTTGCCGGATCGAATGCGTCGTTGGCGTTCCTGTGAAATCCTATGTCAGTTTGAGTTGGACCTACTACTTCAAGAAATAAAAAAACTGGCGATCGTTTTCGGAAGATGGTGTGAAAGTCCCTGAAAACCGTCAGTCTGTCTCTCACATTAGGAACAAGAGGAGAATTCGGTGGCCTTAGTCGGGATTAGCTCAGCGGCAGCAGTCGTAGCGTACGCAGGGCGTGTTCGGCTCGCATAGCGAACCAGGTGTCGGGGTGGATTGGGCATTGCGAGCGAAGATGAAAATACGACCCATACTGAAAATGTTATTTGATGATGCCGCACATAACCTCCGCGGCCGGATCATCGGCATATACACAATTTTGTTAGCGTTCAATGTCGGAGCATGGCTTTGGGCCAGTATCGCCTTCCACCGTTACCCGGTGCTCCTGGGAACAGCACTTCTCGCCTACAGCTTTGGCCTGCGTCATGCCGTCGATGCCGATCACATAGCCGCGATCGACAATGTGACCCGGAAGTTAATGCAGGATGGCAAGCGTCCGGTTGCCGTCGGGTTCATGTTTTCGCTGGGACATTCAACCGTCGTCGTGCTCGGCTCGGCGGCGATTGCGGGAGCGGCACTCGCTTTGCAACATCGCCTCGACGCCTTCAGAAACTTCGCAGGGGCCCTCGGCACGCTGCTCTCGGCGTTTTTTCTGTTTGCCATCGCGATCGTCAACCTGATCGTTCTGCGATCCATCTATCACACCTTCGTAAGGGTCCGTAGCGGCGAGCCCTATGTGGAAGAGGACTTGAACCTGCTCCTCGGCGGTCGAGGAATTCTTTCGCGAGTGTTCCGCCCGATGTTCCGCATGATCAGCCGCAGCTGGCACATGTTTCCGCTGGGCATTTTGTTCGGCCTGGGGTTTGATACTGCAACCGAGATTGGCCTGCTGGGTGTTTCCGCCGCTGAAGCATCCAGGGGCCTATCGTTCTGGGCCATCCTCGTGTTTCCGATACTCTTTGCGGCCGGGATGTCGCTCATCGATACCACGGACAACATCCTGATGCTGGGCGCGTACGGATGGGCCTTCGTAAAACCCATTCGCAAGCTCTACTACAACATTACGATCACATGCATCTCCGTAGTCGTCGCCCTGGTCGTCGGAGGCATCGAGGCCCTCGGTCTTCTGGCCGGACATTTTCATCTCAAAGGAAAATTCTGGGAGGGAGTGGGCGCACTCAACAATAACTTCGGCATGCTCGGCTATTTCATCGTGGGCCTTTTCGCACTCAGCTGGATTGTCTCGATTGCTGTCTACAAGTGGCGCCGATTCGACGAGTTCGAAGTGAACGCCTGAAGGGTAAGCGTCATTTTCCAACCTCGGGGCCAGTTCAGATCGAATAGTCTTTCCTTGTGTAGCACACTAGTCTTAATTAGACTATGTATGAGGGACAAATTCGCAGTGCAGGTGTTAAGGAGAATTGTCATGACCACCGAGGAACGTAAACTACGAGACTTGGTTTCGATTGGACCGGCCATGCTGCGCGACTTCAGACTGCTCGGCATTGCCAATGTGACGCAGCTGTCCCGGCAAAACCCCGAGAAGCTTTATGAGAAGCTGTGCCGAATTACGGGTCAGCCGCAGGACATCTGTTGTTTGGATGTGTTTCGCGCTGCGGTTGCGCAGGCGCGAGATCCGCGTCTGCCTCCGGAACAATGCCAGTGGTGGTATTGGAGCCGCAAGCGAAAGGCGCGCGATGGCGATCGTTGAGAAGCGTAAGCTGACGACCCCGGACCTGGTCCTTTTGAGCCTGCTCGCCGAACGTCCCATGCACGGTTATGAGGCGAATCTGGAGTTGGAACGCCGGCAGGTGCGCGATTGGGCAGGCATCTCGCGGCCGCAGGTTTATTACTCGCTGGAAAAGTTAGCTCGATTGGGACTGATCCGGGGAACAGAAAGCGACGAGCCCCAGTCAGGTCCGGAACGGCGGGTTTTTATGACTGCGGCCAAGGGGCGTGCGGCGTTGGCCAACGCTCTCGAGCGGGAAGACTGGACAACGCAACGCGATCGGCCGCCGTTTCTTACCTGGATTGCGCTGTCCTGGCAGACGCGGCCGGGTGCGTTTCAGAGGCAAGTGGAGCGTCGGCGGGCATTCCTGGAGAAAGAGCTAGCCCGGGAAGAAGCCACCTTACGCGCGATTCGAAAAGAGGTAGGCCACCGTTTCCACGAGGCCGTCTGGATGGTCAGCCTGATTATTCAGCAGTTTCGGGTGGAGCTAAGGTGGTTGCGCAAGGTTTCTCGAGAGATTCATCAGCGAGCTCGCGCCCAGCATGCCGCGTATGTCGAGAATGCCGAATGATGTGAGCGTCTGAGCTGCGACGGCGCATCCTATCCGCGAGCTTCGCTCTTTCCCCGGACGGAGCGTCCGGGGCTATGTGTGTGTTGGAATCCGTCGGCACGGCTCGAGACGTCCGTCCTCCACAAGCTATGGGCGTTCTTTGCGGTGCAACAGGAATGCTCCGACGGCGCCTCCGAGGGAGGAGAAAATCAGAAAGGCCACGAGGGTCACGATGAGGCTGAAGATCATAATGAATGTAAAGCCTTCGGGTGTGTTGAATAGCTGGAGCATCTGTTGCACACGGGGGTCCGAGTTTTGGGCGGCGTTTTGTTGAATGTAGTTCAAAAAGGCATCGTGGATTTCTTTTCCGGAGCGGAAGGCCGTCCACAGCGCAAGAATGGCGGCGAGAACGCCGAAACCCAACCCGCCAGTGATTGCGCCTAGCCGCGCTCCCATCCCAGCAGTGATCTGAGTGCCAGGACAACGCCGACGGTAAAGCACCACGGACAGAAACCCAGCGGCAAGCATGCCCAACCCGGTGGACTTGCTGACGGCAATTATGAAAATGCCTACCACCAATGCAATTCCAGACGAGATCAGAGCGTCGGGCCATTCGATAGCGGATGGCAACGAGGCATGCGAGGCGTACTGTTCGATCGCGACTTCCGGCGTCGCTCCTGCGGGCGCGAGCGGTTCGGCTCCAGCCACCCGAATCTGGGGGGCGTTGCATCGGGCACAGAACGGAGTGCCGTCCTCGACGCTTGCGCCACACTTATAGCAGGGATGTTCCACAGAGTTTCAAGGTACAGCAGGGGACTGCGGCGTGCAAGAAAACGGCCTTGGGCGGCCTGGCGAACAGGCGTGAACGCCATCACTCCATTGGAACAATGGAACGCGGCTCCTCAGATATCGCCTTGCTTGCCCCGGGTGTGGACGTAGACCAGAGCGAAGGTGGACCCGTTGCCTTTCTCCGACGGTTCAATGGACACCAGATGCTGATGGTCTTGCGTTCCAACTTTCAGTTCGACGATGTCGCCGGTGTTTTCGCCCTCGCACTTGACCTCTTTGGACCCGCCGGAATCGTCCTTGCCGGCATTCACATGGACATCGCCGCCGTGCTCGCTGGTGCGGCACTCGAGTACCTTGCCGTATTTCTTCAGCCTGTCCCGATAGAAGGCAACCAGCTTGCTGGGAGCGTCGTCCGAATCATAGTTGACGACTATCAGTTTCATCCCAAATGCCGCTGTGGCAATTGCAATGTTGGCGCTGTTCTTGTTCTCATCGTCGTGCCGGGGGCGTGCCCCGGGATAGAGAGGCAATCCGATGTCGCGGACGTCCGCATCGTTCCCCAGGTGCAGATCACCGGCTGAGCTGCGGATGTCGAGATGCTTGTCCTGATTTCCGCTGTCGGTCTGCTGCGTTTGAGCGTTCAACGCAGGCACACTCAACAGGATGGCGAATGAGGCTGCCAGAGCCAGTTGTGGAACCAGTCGTTTCAAAATCGTTTGCAGCCGTGCCGCAGATCGAAACATTGCTTCCTCCTAGATATCGCCTTCCTTGCCACGAACTCGAACCCAGACAATGGAAAAGTCGGAGCCCTTGCCTTCGGGCTCAATGGAAACGATGTGCTGGTTATCATTTGTGCCGACCTTCAGTTCCACCGTCTTGCCGCTGTCATCAGAGTCGCACTTGAGCGTGCCTCCAACGACGTAACCCTTCTTGTCTCCGCCGAATGGGACGTCGTTGTCCAGTTTGAAACTGTTGCCGCTGCGGTGGCATTGCAGCACGTTACCGTACCTCTTCAGTTGGTCCTGGTAGTAAGCGATGATTTTGTCGGGCGGATCGTCGGACTCGTATCGGAGGGCGACAATCTTCAAGCCATAGCCGAACGCGGACATATTGACGTTGGCGCTCTTTTCTTCGCCGTCGTGGTTCTTGGGCTTAGGCCTGGCCCCGGGATAGACTGCTAGGCCGGTATCACGGGCATCCGCATTCTCGTCAACGTGGAGTCCGCCGACCGGGGTGCTGATATCAACCTTGCTGTTGCCATCTTTATCGTGATCCTTCACGCTGACGCTACAACCGAGTAGAGTCAACCACATCGTAAAAGCCGCCGCGATCAGCAACTTGGTCTTATTGTCCGGAATTTTTGGACTCAGCATGTCGAGGACCTCCTTGCGCGGTTTGCGCGGGACGCTCGATCCCGGCGCCGCGCTGCGCGATGTTCGGGATACTGACCGGCAGATGTCCCCGGATCACGATCTCGCCGAACAGCGCCTTTACTACACTGACTTCGGAAACAGATGCATTGGAGAACGTGCAAAGATAATTTTGGACCGCGGGAAAGTCTTGCGCCAGGTACGGGTTCCCCATGGCGAGCACGGCTGTTTTTTCGGCGGCACGATCCAGCACCTTCTGTAATAGGGTGCCGCTTGCGTCGGACAGGCCTACTGAGTTGGTCACGCCGTTTGCCCCTTTCATTACTTTGCCCGCCACGGGGACTTCATATACCGCGGCGATCACGGATTGCGCGTTGTCCACAGCTTTCAGCACATCGTCAGACATCGCAGCTGCGATGCGGGGGTCCACGTAAATCACATTGGCATCCGGCACGCGCTCGCGGATTTGACGATCCAGTTTTCGTCCCGCTTCCGTGCGCATGTCGTCCGAGAAGATTATGGCGACCGTGCTGTCGCGCACTTCTTCCACTCTCTGATACGGAAGACCGGCTGCGGCGGTTCCAGATGATTTCAGCGGCAGGAGTTTGCCATTGTCGCGGACCAGGGTGATGGAGTCGTCAGCAATCTGCTGGCCGAGGGCGAGGTTTCCCGGCTTGCCCACCAAGCTGGACACAGCCTCGATGTTGACCAAGCGGGTTTTGTGCAGGTTCAGTGAAGCCTTTGCTTTCAATATTTTGAGCACCGAGGCATTGAGTTGTGCGGGAGGGATCTCGCCACTGCGCACAGCTTCGAGCATGGCCCGATAGGATGCGTCCAGGTCAGCGGGGATGAGCAATACGTCATTGCCTGCCTTGAAGGCATCCACTGCCGCTCGGCCAATATGTGTGCCGTACAGGCGAGTGAGGCCGGCCATATCCAGGGCGTCGGTTACGACGATTCCTTTGAAGCCAAGTTGGCTCTTGAGCAAGCCAGTCACGATCGCTGGCGAAGTCGTGGCCACGTGGTTGGGATCAGAGTCAAGAGCTGGAACGGAAACATGGGCCACCATAACGGAGTCGACTCCGGCGGCAATTGCCCTCTGAAAAGGTGGGAGCTCCACGGATTTAAGACGTGCCAGGTCGCCGGTCACTTGCGCCACGCCCAGATGGGAGTCGGTTGCGGTGTCGCCGTGGCCGGGGAAGTGCTTGACCGTGGTCAACATTCCATTGGCGCGCGCTCCTCGGATGTAGGCCGTGACCAGTTCTCCGACCTGCTCTGGATCTTCGCCGAATGAACGCGTATTGATGATGGGGTTCGCGGGATTCGAGTTGACGTCGGCGTCGGGAAAGAAATTCCAGTGCACGCCGACGGCGCGAGCCTCCTGCGCCGTGATGCGGCCGAAGGCCTCGGCGTACTCCAGTTTGCCTGCGGCTCCGAATGCCATCGCATGGGGAAATTCGGTGGCGCCGTGCAGGCGCATGGTGACTCCGCGCTCGAAATCAGCTGCGATCAAGAGTGGCAGCTTCGAGTCCTGTTGAAGACGATTCAGCAGTTCGGCGGCTTCGTAGGGCTGGCTCCGATACAGAAAAGGCGGGTCCCAGGGCACGGTCATGGTGAATCCGCCGAGATGGTATTTGCGGATGTTGTCGCGAAGCTGCAGATACTCAGGGGCGTTGACGTTCAGAAACTCGGCGCGTACCCAGACCAGGAAAAGCTGGCCAACTTTTTCCTCCGTCGAGAGCTGGTGCAGGGTTTTCTCCGCCCATTTTTCACCGTCGCGGTCCAGGTGAATGGGACCGGATTGCTGATATTTCTCCGCAGCGAAAGCAGCACAGACCAGCACACAAAGAACTGCAAAGAGAAAGCCAGTTTGTCGAAGCATGAGCAGACGATAACACGCGTGAGCTTCAGGTCCCGGTTGGGCTGCAGGTGGCGCTCCAACAACCGTAACCCTGAACCGATATCCAGAAAGAGGTCATCCTGAACCCGGCGTAAGCCAGGTGAAGGATCTCGCGCGCAGTACCCAAACTTTATGCGACGGGCTTTCGAGGTTTACTGTTTGGTACAGGGTATATACCCCGAAAAATGCATTTTCCCGCCATATCTATGAAAACAAAGGGTCTGTTTTGGAGATACCCACGTAAAATATCCCTTCTAAAGGACTTAGCGGTGCGGTACTTGGCCCCTCTAAGTCTATGAAAAGATGGGGCGAATTGGGATATACCTCTAAGGTATATCTTCTAAAGGACTTAGCTGAGGTGCTTTACGGGAGACTGATGGGATATGGGCGCCGTTGGGCTGGCAAAGCCTCGGAAATTGTCAAAGAGCGGGATACAGCGTGCTGTTATCAAACAGCTAATCCGTGTGTCACTATCTTATCTGTGTAGAGGAGCTGAGTCAACGGAAAACTACGGTCCTGCACGACAAGGCTAGCGACCATCCAGCCGTTTGGATTACGAAGCCAAAGAAACAAGGAGCTGAGGACGGCCTCTTAATTATCATGTTGCATTTGGAAGTGCGGATCGTCAGCATGGCCTCAGCTTAGGCCACGGAAGAAGGCGGTCAGGTCCCCTGCGACCGCCGCTGGTTCCTCAGCCGGGGCGAAGTGCCCGCCGCGCGGAAAGACTGTCCAGCGCTGGATGTTGTATAGGCGCTCCAAATACGAGCGCGGCAGTTCGCCCTCGGGAACGGTCTGGTGCGCGAAAACACCAAACGCCGTGGGCGTGCTGACGTAGCTGGGAGCGACCGGGTGCCAGCGATTGTCCCAATAGTCGCGCATCGACGAGGTGATGCTCTGCGTGATCCAGTACAGGGTGAGCGTGGCGCAGAGGAAGTCGTCGGTCGGCGTAACGTCGCTCCACGAGTGCCACTTCTCACCCACGTATGCCGCGAGCCCTGCCGGGGAGTCGTTGAGTCCATAGCCGACAGTCTGCGGCTTGGTGGACTGGATCGCGCTGTAGCCCCGCTCCGTCGTATCCCAGCGCCGGTTCACCGCAAGGTACGAACGCTCGGCATCGGACAGCTCCGTATCGTCCACCACTGGGGCGAGATCCGACTCCAGTGTGGTGAGATGGATCCCGATCACCGACTCGGGATGGTCTAGCGCAAGGATCGTCGTCACCCCGGCCCCAAAGTCATAACCGCTCGCACCATAGCGGGAATACCCAAGCTCAGACATGAGCCGGTGCCAGCGCTCCGAGACGTACCGGTAGTTGATGCCGACCTTGGGTGGACGCGGCGAGAAACCATACCCCGGCAGGGAGGGTACGACCACGTCGAAGTGCTCGAGCATCGGCAGCATGTCCACGTAATCGAGGAAACTGCTGGGCCAGCCGTGCGTGAGAATGAGCGGCACACCCCGACCTGATGCCGCACGCTGGTACACAAAGTGGATGCCCTCCCAGGTGAAGTGGTTGAACGCGTTGAGCCTTCGCTCCCAGCCACGCCAGTCGAACTCGTGGGCCCAGTAGGACACGAGGCGTCGTAACCAGTCCAACTCGGTGCCCTGTTCCCAGCCTATACCGGGTATCTGGTCGGGCCATCTTGTATTGGCGCAACCGTGCCCGCAAATCATTGAGCACCTCATCCGCGACGTGAATCCGAAATGGTTCCACTACAATAACCCCTCTTGGCCATAGCCAGTGGCCAACTGAACGCGCAGGCAATGTCGCACAGTGGTCTCGTCGATCACTGTCGACAGATAGACATGGGGCATTGCGGCCCGGATCAATCCCGTTACGACGTAGTTTAAATCATGCCTCTTTTCACGGATGATAATGTCCTCTACCGTGGGTGAACTAGGTCTAAGAAACTGCCGACAGCAGTCTTTATGAACAACTCTTCGGTCTGTAGATGATCCCGTCTGGATCACGGGCTACTCTTACCTAACTCGGTAAGGTAAGGTTTGCCGACAAACCGGGAGTTGGCAGCGAAATCCGATTACTTCCTTATGATGTTGTCGTGTCCAGCATCTCAGTGCATGAAAGCTCTTTATTGATTCTCCTTTAGCCGCAGAATCACAGGCATACACAACGGGTGTTGGAACAGAGTCGGTCAGTTGTGTTGATAAACTGAATTTTCTGACGCTGAGTCGGAAAACTGTAGGCCTCATTTGTTCTACGTATAGAGGCACGATGCCGAGGTCCTTATGAGTGGCGATTCCTTACCGTTACTGCTGCCACTCGCGCGCTTTGCGGCTGACTCGTGCGAGGCTACCACTCTGTACCGCGAACTACGCAAACCTCTGCTGCGATATCTGGTATGTCTCGGGCTCTCGGCTGACGAAGCGCAGGATGTCGTGCAGGACGCTTTTGTCAGCCTGCACAGGCACTTGGGTTCGGGCGGGTCGCAGGAGAACATTCGTAGCTGGCTGTTTCGCGTCGCCCACAATGGCGCCAGAAATCGTCAGCATAGTTATGATCGCCGTTTCGGCAAGCCGCTCGATCCCCACCTTGACTCGATTGCAGACGACGCGACGCCGGAGCAAGTCGTATTGGAGAAGGAAAAATTCCGTCGGCTGGGAAAGGCAATCCTGTTATTGACAGAATCCGAACGTGAGTGCCTCCTGTTGCGTGCGGGAGGATTGCGCTATCGGGAAATCGCTGAAGTTCTCGGGATTCCAACTTCCACGGTGAGCGATACGGTGGATCGGGCGATTAAGAAATTAGCGGAGAAATGCAATGTGTGACTTTTCAGGAAGATTGGTTGCCTGGATGGATCGTGAGCTTCCTGACAACGAAGCCGCGGATGCGGAGCGGCATGTTCGAGACTGTTCAGAATGCCGGAGGCGCGTCGATACCTATAAGCAAGTGAGCCGCGCATTCGTCGCGCACTGCGATGCGGTGATGGAGGCAACAACACGTCGCAGGCCGCGCTGGGTGCCCGTCCTGGCGAGCGCGGCAGCGGCGGCGGCCATGCTGTTCCTGGTATTCCAGCCAGCATCCGTCAATCAGATTCCTGTGCGCCCGCGAGTGGCGGACGCCTCCCCGGGCAGCATCCTGGAAACCGCGCCAAGGCCGGTCAAGACAGTCCATCGACGACGTGGGATTGCGCCCGCGAAGACTCCAAACGCGAATTGGGCGCTACCTGAAACCGCGATCCAGATCGCCATTCCGGTCGAAGCAATGTTTCCTCCCGGTGCTGTCCCGGAGGGGATCACATTCATCGCGGACGTCAGTATGGCAGCCGACGGATCGGTTCAAGGGCTCCGTCTGCAGCCGTGATTTTGCTTTAAATAATAAGGAGACCGACCTAACATGAAACGCACACTGATCCTTATTCTCGCGGCCTCATTTTGCGCATTCGCGCAAGAGGGCGGAAACGCAATGTACCAAAGCGCCGGCCCGGCGGGTGCGATCGCTTGGGGCTCCTTTGAAAAAGGGTCCACTGCTCCGGTTAAGAATGCGCCCTATTCCGCCACTATTAATAACGAATCCATCCAGACACTCGTGGATGGCAATCGGATCGTTCAGACCAACACCGGGACGGTCTCCAGGGATTCCCAGGGACGCACACGTCAAGATGCGGCGTTGCCGGCGATCGGCAATCTATCGGCCGCTAGCGCCCCGCACCTCGTTTTCATTCAAGATCCGGTGGCGGGCACATCCTATACGCTTAATTTGAACGATAAGACTGCGTGGAAAAACCCGATGTCCCCCGGCGGAACCGACGGCCCCGGCGCAGCCGTTGGCACATTTTTCATACAGACGGCGATCGGGCCGCCACCAGTCCCCCCACCGGGACCTCCCATGATTGCCCTGCCAAAGCATTTGGCGACGGATGAGCAGCTGGAAGCAAACACGGAATCCCTTGGCTCTCAGACGATCGAAGGTGTCGTTGTGAATGGGGTGCGTACCACACACACAATTCCTGCCGGCCAAATCGGTAACGAACGACCGATCAGCATTGTTACCGAGGTCTGGACTTCGACTGACCTCAAGACGATTGTCACCAGCAAGCGGAACGATCCGCGAATGGGCGAGCAAACATTCCGGTTAACGAACATCGTGCGCGCAGAGCCCGACCCTTCGTTATTCACGGTGCCGGCAGATTTCAAAATTGTCGATGGCGGCCCCAAAACCATCATCTATCGGAGGAACCAATAGGTTAGCCCTGTCTTCGTGACAGACGCTTTCGTCTTCTGCCCGCAAGCGATGCGGAGACGACATCATCAACTTGGTCAGCATCTTTCCGCGCAGGTGTTTTGCCTTAGCGGTATTGGCAGGAACAGTGGCGTCTGCACGTAATTGAGTGGCTTTAGGCGCTCGGGTTACCTCTGATAAGATGGCGCCCGGTTGACGGGCAATTCGGAAGTAACTGTTGTTAAGGCCATTACGCTCATCGATCCTGCCGTTCGCGGTCGGCAGGTGGCCTCCGAAGACATGGATCGTTGGGGTACGTTTTTGAGCAATCCCGTAGTTAAGAAGAAGAGATCCCAGCTTCCCGTTGGCGGACTACCCGCTCCGAACTAGGTGCGGCTTCACCCCTGACCAAGTCCACGCCTCCCAGACGATGACTGAGGTGCACACTGTCTCAATCGTTGCGAAGAACAAGTACTCAGGAAGAGCAGGCGGCCTGCCCCATCCGGCCAGAGGCGGAACGAAGGTCAGGAAACCGTTTACAAGGGTCAGAATGGCACCCGCGATGATATTCGCCAGCCGGTTCGCTCTAAACGGAAGTAGTCGACACGCCACAATCATGGCAATGGGTATTTCCATCAAGACCGCTGAACCCATCAGAGCCCATGGGGAAAGATGTGGGGCGTCGGCTAGATTTGGCGAGCCAACGATAGCAAACAGGGCAACAACGTCCGCATACAGGTAGTTCAATAACGCGAAGATCCAAAACAGAGACAACCGCTCCGTTGTGTCATGCATGTCAACCTCCGATGGAAGAGCAATGCAGGATCTGAGTTGCGCTCCTGCGCTCTGTAGCGTGCATTCTGAGCACTTTGGGAATACGGGCGAGAACCGCAAAAGGATGCAAGGTACGAGGGAGTCTCCGAAAATTTCTGTGATCGAGATAAACTCATGCGAGGTTCGGCCAACCAACTGTTGTAACGCGATTGCACAAGTATTCGCTTTTCGTTCGCGTTTGGGCGGGATGATAAGCGTTAATTTTGATGTCTCGCCAATCATCGTTGTCTTCCCATATCCTTCAGTAGACTGTTCTCATACCTGGCAACACCAATCTAGCGACTGCATCTCTTGCGTCTTTTTTGGGCACTCATCCGTATTACGAGTATGGTGGGGGCGACCGCACTATCGCTGGAGGGGCTTGTGGCAGTGGATGCGGATGTGGTCCGGCTTCGCCGAGGCGACCTGAACGCTCTCTCGGAACTGATTACCCGGTACCAGAATCGGCTGTATCGGTACCTGCTGCGCATCGTGCGGCAGCCCGCCGAGGCGGAAGACCTGTTCCAGCAAACATGGTTGAGAGTGGTCGAAAAGATTCGTTCCTTTGATGCAAGCCGCAATTTCGACGCCTGGCTGTTCACGCTGGCGCGCAACCTGGCGATCGATCATTTGCGCCGTATTCGTCCGCAGAGCCTGGACGAGCCACTCGCCAACAGCTGGCATAGCGAAACCGTGGCGGACCGGATTTCAAGTAAAGACCACACGCCGCTCGATCACGCTCTCGCGGCCGAACGCCGAACGGAGATCAGCGAAGCGATGGCAGGGCTGCCGACGATGTATCGCGAAGTCCTCACACTGCGGTTTGAGGATGAGATGAAGATTGAGGAAATCGCGCAGGTTACAGCGGTTCCGGTATCAACGGTGAAGTCGCGGCTGCGGCGCTCGCTGGAACAATTGCGCTACGCGCTCGAAGCGCGGTATCCCGGAGGTACATGGCAATGAGCGAGCACGACAAGATTCGAGAACTGCTGGCGCTGGCCGCAGCCGACGCGCTGACGAGCGCGGAAGAAAAGCAGGTTGCGGAGCATGTGCGGTCTTGCATCGCCTGCTCGAACGAATTGGAGGCTTGGCGGCCGATTGCGAGCGAACTCCGCCGATTGCCGACGCCGCAGCCTTCTTCGTGGCTGGTGCAGGCCACGCTGGCGCGTGCGGAGGCGAAGCTCACCGAACAAGCCGAGCATGATCGGAACCGCCGCGTAATGATTGTTGTCGTCGCTTTTGCCTGGCTGCTGACGATTGCGAGCTGGCCGGTTTTCCACTTTGTGAGCGGACGTTTCGGGAGCTTGCTCGAGCCGCAGTTCAGCCGTACCCAGTTCAGCAATAGATGGATCAGTTTTGCCGTGTTCACCGCGCTAGGGTGGCTCGCGGGAGGGGTGGCCGCAGTGATGCTGGCAATCCGGCAGCGCGCCGAAAGGAGGCTGGCATGAGCCCCTTCATAAAGGAATTGCGCGTGATTCCAAAGACAGCGTGGATCGTTGCATGGTTCGCCTATTTGTGCATCACGGTGCCGGTGTTCTTCTTTGTCGCACCAACGGATCCGGAAGTAGGCAAATGGCCACGCTGGGGACAGGCGCTGCTCGTTTACGGAGCTTTCCTGTTCGTGGTGGCTCTGGTTGCGCTGATCGGATACGTCTACGGCGACGCGAAGCGCCGGCAGATGCGGTACGTAATGTGGACGCTGCTGGCGATCTTCATTCCTAACGCCATTGGGATGATCTTGTACTTCATTCTCCGCGACCCTCTGCCGAGGCCGTGCCCCGGCTGCGGGCATGTCGAAAAGGCAAAATTCCCATTCTGTCCGCACTGCGGCACTTTGCTGCAGCCAACGTGCTCGAAATGCGGTAAGCCCGTTGAGCCCACTTGGGTGAATTGCGCGCATTGCGGACAGCATCTGCCCGAGCCGGCGACGCGAGCTTCACAAAATCCCTCTCTGGCGACGTGACGCCGTGCGCCTTCGCGCGATTTGGGGGCTGGCCCACACATCTTTTTTTTAATTTGCTTGCGACATCCCAGCAGAGGCTGCCCCACTCGTCGCGGTGTTCGACGAGTGGGCACCACCGACCTCGACTCTATATTCCCGCACCGCTGACGTCCACTCGTCACAGACATCACTGGGGGCTGGCCCACCCTTTCCATAATTTTCCCAGCCGTCTCTCCAACTGAGGCTGCCGCACCCCTTCGACTCCGCTCAGGGCAGGCTCTGTGCGGGGTTCGCAGGGTGCGCACCACGAACCTCAGACCATTCCTGTTCCTGATTGTGCAGCTTGATGGCTGCTCCTATGAGTTCAGAGTGTGCGGAAAAAGCTGCGACTACTACGCGGGGACGGGACTCGGTAGAATTGTGTCCGGGCCACGGGTACCCACCCGTCAAAGAACGAAGGGTGG
This sequence comes from uncultured Acidobacteriota bacterium, assembly GCA_963820925.1. Classification (GTDB taxonomy): domain Bacteria; phylum Acidobacteriota; class Terriglobia; order Terriglobales; family Acidobacteriaceae; genus JABDBE01. Next base: position 11,099 of record CAWGBX010000006.1, on the reverse strand, counting down.
GGCAGCCTCATTGCGGAGCAGGGACGGGAAAATCGAAGGCTGCGCCAGCCCCCGGCAGTTGTGGGCCGCCCGTCTGAAAAGAAGAAATTTCATGCCTTATGAGTCGCCTGTGAGGCGTGTCTTCGGCGAATCAGCCGCCGGGCGAGCCAGGTCAATCCAATCAGAAGCCCTGCCGCGAAGTACAGGAGATGCGAAGCGGTCCAGAGGATCGCTTGTACCAGCGTGCGAAACCTGCGCATTCGCGCCAACGCCGCAGCAGGGATCTCCACTCCCCGGTTCCAGTCCATCGCTTTCAATCGCGGCAGGAAGCCTTGTCGCACGCAACCTTCCAGACTGTATACGCCGACTTCACGTGAAAAATGGCTTGCCACAATCGTGTCGCGCGAAAACTCCTCCCAATTCAGCGGACCGTACTTCACATCCATGGCCGCGTCTCCGGAGCCCAACGTGCTCCCCACCGCTAACGCCTGCGTGTCCAGGCCGTAACTCCACACCATGGCGGCTCCCACCTTATGATTGAAGCTGCTGTAGGCCATCAGCACTTCTTCATCGCCACGCACGTCCACCAGCCCAAAGAGGCGCTCCAGGATTGTGGAATGAACCTTTCGCTCGTCCGCAAGAAATATCAACTGATAGGTCTGTACGCGGTAGCCGTGCGCTTGCATTTCGCGAATCAGATCTCCATATGCCTGGCGGGGACCACGCACACGCTCTTCGTCAAAACCTCGCCGCAGCAATGTCCACGCTAACCGCCCCTTCGGCCCGTGGAACTCGTTGAAGTCGGGTTCGATGTCCAGCCCAATTGCGTTCCAGCTCAGATGGTTCTCCTTGCTCCAATTCTCGAATTCCGCAAACCGGCGCGCGGTCTGCGGAGCATTGCTTGCATTGACGTAGTAACCCTGATTGCCGGGCAGCACCATCCATGCAACAGCTGGTAGTCCCGCCTCATTCAACTGGCGAATTAGTTGCGCTCGGTCGGGGCTGAGCTCATCGATTGGAATGGCAAGCCCAGCGTGCAGTTCCTTCAAGGCGGCGAACACAGTGGGGTCCGCGAGCAAGGCGCTGAGTGCTCCCTTTCCTTGATCGCAGCACGCAAACATCAACTGCGGGCGTTTTCCGGGACCAGGGACATATACACCTCCTCTGGAGGCAGAACCAGCATCGCGGCGGGTGGTTGGCGAAATGCACGACAAGGTCGTCGCAACACTCAGTGCAAAAAAAACAAGAAGGTACGCGGGTAACCTGCTGCGCCTGCCTCCCCAGGCCCTCGGTGCGTCACACTGTGCAATAGCGATCGGCAGATCAATGTCAGTTTTCAAGTTTTTCTTTCACTATCGGGAGCTGGCCCACACATAGATTTTGACTTTTGCTTGCGACATCCCAGCAGAGGCTGCCCCACTCGTCGCGGTGTTCGACGAGTGGGCACCACCGACCTCGACTCTATATTCCCGCACCGCTGACGTCCACTCGTCACAGACATCACTGCAAGCTCTGTGATACCCGTTCCCTATGCCGACCAATCTGCATCGTTACTACGGCGCCGGGTATCTTCATTTTATTACCACCAGCTGCTACCAACGAAGAGCCCTGCTCGGCACGGCCCACGCCCGCGATCTCTTTCTCAAAGTCATGGAACAGGTGCGCCGGCGTTACCGTTTCGTAGTCGTCGGCTACGTGGTTATGCCGGAGCACGTTCATCTCCTGTTTAGCGAACCCGAGCGCGGAGATCCCTCGGTGGTGATGAAGGTGCTCAAACAGTCCTTCGCCCGCCGTCTTCTAGCCAAGCGCCGCGCTGCCGCCGATCCACGGCAGTCCTCTCTGTGGGCAAGCGCGCTCACCGAGGGCCACATCTGGCAACATCGCTTCTACGATTTCGTGGTCTTTACCGAGAAAAAGCGCGTGGAGAAACTGGCTTACATGCACCGCAACCCAGTGGCGCGCCGCCTGGTGCTCGCGGCGGAACAGTGGAACTGGAGCAGCTACCGCCACTACGCCAACGGCGAACGCGGGCCCGTACTGGTGAACGAAGCCCAGCCAGCCGAACTGCGCGTTCGCCGGATCGCATGATGAGGTCGCCGCGAAAAAACCGGCGAGGCTCGTGGTGCCCACTCGTTGAAAACCGCGACGAGTGGGGCAGCCTCTGCTGGGATGGCGCAAGCAAGAATCAAATCTATGTGCGGGCCAGCCCCCCCCTGGAATTGGTTTTACTCTGCCGGAATCCAGTTCCTCGATGCGTCTGGCAATTTCGTGTTTCCATGTGTCCTCGACCGATGGGTCAACGGTATCGTCGAGGCTTTCCAACAGCGATCCAGCCCAAGCAGCCTGGGCTTCCGTCAAGAGGAATAGGCAAGAAGTAGGCAGGATCGGGCTACCAGTTGACGGCCCTGGAACCATAAATTCGAGGATGCGAGGAAGACATAATAAGACGCGCACCCTGGAGAGAGCTATGAAAACCTTAACCCTAATTATGGGTCTATTTCTATTAACAATGATTGCGCAAACGTCCTACGCGCAGCAGTCGCCACAGCCGCCAACGGAAACGATTAAAACTGCCGCAAGTCATACACCCGAGCAACAAGAAGTCATCAACCTCTCAAACATGAAATGGGATTGGATGGCAGGCAAGAAGGTCGATTCCTTAGAGACATTATTTGATGACAAAGCCATGTTCACTCACATGGGAGGGACATGGGGAAAAACCCAGGAACTCGCTACCATTAAAAGCGGCGGCATCTGGTACAAAAAAGCTGTAGTTTACGCAGTTGACGCTCGCATATTTGGTGACACAGCCATCCTACTGGAGGACATTGATTTGCAGGCAGTAGTCGGTGAGCACGAAGTCACCAATCCTTTTATGGTGACTGAGGTGTATATCAAAGAAAACGGCAAGTGGAATCTCGCCCAACTCACGTTCTCGCATCTGCTTAGGCCAATTAAAATGAATAACAATAATAATTAGCCACACAGGGCGGGTGGCCCATTCAAGCCCGGTTTTGGCTTGAGTGGGGCAAACAACGACGAATCCACAGCTGATGCTCCCATCCGACCCGCTTCAGGCGGTGCCGGCTCCCGCAACAGCTCACGCCAGCGCCAAATTCAAATTGGCGATGGCCTCGTCGATCTCCTGGGTATTTTTGAAGCCGATCGTGGCGCTATCTACCCTCGCGTTCTGGAAAGCGAACCTCATTGCTTTCACGCGATCGTCATGACTGTTCTCGAACTGACCGCCACCGCAGAGCTTCATGCCAATCACGCCCAGCCCTTCGTTCTTCAAGGTGTGGATGTGATCCACCACTTCGCTCACGTTGTCTGGATGGTTGGTGTCCTCATACGTCGGTCCGTCCATGCGTGAGCCGTTATGGTTGATGCGGATCAGCCCCACGTCAAGCCAATTTGTGCCCGGCATCTGCCGCAGCGCCGGGAGGCCGTGCACAGAGGCGCCATGCGTGCGGATGGTTTTTTTCTGCTGCGCCTCAAGGATGCCCTCCTGCCAGCGTTTCGTAGTCTCTGGCCAGTCGGCCGAGTGCTGCCAATGCAGCAGCATGATGTCGAAATATTCCGTCTGCGAGATGCGGCGCAGTTCGTCGAACTTGGCTTGCGGATCGATATCCTTGTGGAAGGTGGTGACTTTGCTCATCAGCTGATAGCTGTCGCGGGGCAAGCCTTTGAGGGCCTCGCCCAGCATCCCCGGTGTTTGGTAGGCCTCAGCCGTTTCAAAAAAGCGGATGCCCTGGTCATAAGCATAGTGGATCAGCCGCGTGAACTCCCGTTGTCCAAGAGCGGCCTGTACTGCACCACTGTCCGTGCCAGTTCCGAACGCCAGCCGCGTCACCTCTACTTTTGAGCGACCAAGTACGACGGTATCGGTCGCAGTGCGCTTGGCGGCAACCAGCGGCGGAATTCCTACGGTGGCTATGGCTCCGGCGGCCAGACCGGTTTTGAGGAAACTACGGCGAGTGATCGGGCTCATGTTGACCTCCGCGCGGCTTAGTCAGAGCGCCAGCCGCATGGGTGGATGTTAGCGCGGCGGGGTGGCCCATTCAAGCCCGGTTTTGGGTAGTGGTGCAGTTTGCATAGATTAGAGAAAATGATTCGTACTGGGTTCGCATATCGCAACATCGGCGAGATGTGGGGCACCCAAGATTTAAAATTAGCACTCCTGTCGAGCCCTATGGGCAAACGTTGGCGAATTGCCCGAAGCCCCCTCCAGCGACGTTCTAGCGTGAAGCAACTTTTTGATCTGGCCGTACGACAATTCTAGTGAGAACAGAAAGAAAGAAGGAGGATCCAATGTTAATCGCAGCGAGCCGTTCACTATCGATTCAAAGCGTTCCGCAAGCCGAGAACTTTCAAAACGCAGTTGCATCTGTACCGCCCGCCGCCTTGGAGACTCTGACTCCGCCGGCCGCCGATCCAAGCAAGGCTGTCGAGCCCGATGTGCACGCTCTTATGGTTCGCGACCAGTTGAGTCGTGGGGAAACGGTCGTTTCCCTCAATTCGCCGAGCACCTTTCCTGGAACCGCCTTACGTCCAGACATCGTGAATGCCAGCGAGAGTGTTGCGTCGGGAATTGGAAATGATTCAGCTCTGGGCGGACGTCTTGGAACCACAGGACTCCCACGCGATAGCAGATTCGACGATCCCAACGCCGCCTTCGACGAGCCAAACGCCGGGCTGCCGCAGATCGGTGGTTTTGACCCGGCGCATGACCTGAATATACCGGGCGGAGAAGCGTTAACGACAGTGGGCTCCTTGATTGTCTCCTGTGCCGTTGGGGCCGCGGGAGGAGCGAAGCTGGGTGGGGGATGGGGAGCCGCTGCTGGCTGCGCGGTAGGAGTCGCCACTGGGCTGGGACAGGACCAAGCGGCTGACGCAATCGATGCCTTCGTCGATTGGATCGCCGGAGGAGCGTCTCCGGACGAAGATATAACGACGGTGCCGATGGGCACGCCGCACGATATGGGTGTGTCTGGAGATCCGAAGAGCGATCCGAATCCTGATGGCGATGTCCAGGGTGGCTATACGCCGAAGTTTGCCGCTCCGTCTTTGAATTGGCTGAACCACCTTAACGTTAAGCCGGATGTGGGTGATCCAATCGGCGTCGATAAGGACGAACCGTCCAACATACTGCGGTTCTTTGGCCAGGCCGTCGATCCGAATCCCGATGCGGATAATGCGAATGATGGCGCAGCCATGAAGGCCATTCTATCCACTTCGGGCGCAGTCACCGACCCGACTCCGGGTGCAACTCTCAACATTCTCATGATGGGTACGTTGAGAGCCTGAAGCGTTGAGAACCGCGGCGCGTTTAACGGTTTTGTAAGCCTTGTCTTGGGACTAGACAAAAATACGGATTGAGTGGGCCCGTCAGGGTCCACGACAACGAAACGGGCCGCCCTTGGGCGGCCCGAAAATCTAACGCCGGAACGGGTCAGAGACCCGTTCCCACACAATCCATTAGTCTCCCGCTACTGGCTCTGCAACTTCCGGCTTCGCCGCCGCAGTGCCATTTCCGTTGCCGTTCGGTTTTACCAGCGCGCCTAGCGGGATGAATCCGTTCTCCGACGCTACCGGCTTCTCTTTCAGAACAACTTCGCGATAGAGCGATGCCATGCGGGCGTTGTAGGCTTCGTCGTTCTTTTGCGCGCCGCGCTGTGCGGCCTTGGCGTCGCGGGCCCGCATCTTCTCTTCGCCGGAGTTCTTGGCGATACCCAGCTTATCCAGATCGTGCTGCTCTTCGATGGTGACCAGTTCGTCCTTGAGCAGCAGGGAGTGGGCGGTGGTGTCCATCTTCACGTTCTTGCCGCCGGCAAAGATTTCGTGGCGGCCGTGCTCCTCGTACCACTTGGTTAGGGTGGCGGTCATGTGCATCTTTTCGATAATGTTCCGCCAGCCCACGCCGGTGTTGTAGGCGCAGAAGGAAATCTCGCCTTCCTGGGTGGCGTAGGGAATGATGCACTGCTCGGTCCGCCGGAAGTCGTAGTTGAACAGATCCTGAAACCACATGCCGGCGATGAACAGGAAGTTCCAGCGATCCTGGCGCCGCTTCATCACGTCGTCGATGGTGCGGTCCGGCCCGACTTTGCCGTAGTTCTTTCCGGTGGCGTTGAAGTTCTTGTCGAACTTCTTCAGCAGGTCCATCAGCTTGAAGTGCGTCGGCGCCTGGAACGGATCGTAATTCTTCATCAAGCACAGCGCCATTCCAACGATGGTCAAAAACTTTCCGCGCGATGCATCGTTCACCTTCTGTATATCTTTCGCGAGCTGATCGCCCTTCAGGAACGCGGTGACCGGCACGGCTTCCTTGGTCTCCTTGTCGATCATAACCGCCATGCCAGTCCCGCAATTCGGGTGGCAACCGCAGCTTAGTTGGCCCCAGTCGTTGGTTGCTTCGTTGACGTGCATGAGGTCGGCCCAGTCGCTGAAGGTGCTCATGAAGCTGATGGGGAACCAGTCGCGCGACGGTTCGCCCAGGCCGGTTTGATTTTTTACGTCGTGCGCCAGATGCGAGAGGGTGTAGCGCTGGGCCTGGCGGCGGTCGTCGGTTACGGCTTCGTCGCGGCCGGTGAAGCTTACCGGTTGGAAGCTGAGGAAGCCGATGCGCTTGGGATTGTCCAGAGCGAATTTGATGATGCGGCCTACCTGCTCATTGTTGATGCCGTTGACGATGGTCACTACCGGAACGATTTCCACGCCGGCGTTGTGCAGGTTTTCGATGGCCTTCAGCTTTACGTCGAACAGGTTGCCAACCTTGCGGTGGGCGTTGGCGGCGTTGCCGATGCCGTCGAATTGCAAATACGCGTAACGCATGCCGGCTTCGGCGGCCTGCTGGGCGAACTCGAAGCTCTTGGCAAATTCGATTCCGTTGGTGGCGGCCTGCACGCTGTTGTAGCCGACTTTGCGGGCGTAGCGGACGGCGTCCAGGAAATATGGCGACAACGTAGGCTCGCCGCCGGAGAACTGCACGCTCATCTGACGGCGGGGCTTGATGGTGATGGCGTTGTCGAGCATGGTCTTGATGTCGTCCCAGGTGAGTTCGTGGACGAAGCCGACCTGGTTCGCGTCCATGAAGCAGGGGTCGCACATCATGTTGCAGCGGTTGGTGAGGTCGATGGTGAGCACGGAGCCGCGTCCATACTTCACGGTGCTGGAGCCGTGGTGATGCAGCTTCTCGTCGTTGTGGGCGCGGATGTCGCGGCCGGGGAATACGTCTTCTAGATGCTTGGAGAACTCGGTGTCGATCGACATCACATCCTCAAAGTGGCCGTGCTTTTCGCAGTCTTTGACCATGAGGATTTTGCCGTCGCGCTCGATGATTTGCGCTTTGATCTCGCCGACTTTTTCGTTGGAGAGAACTTCGACGGGGAGCTTGCCGTCGAGAATCTGCTGGCGGATTTCGGGCACGCAGCGGGGGCAGAGCGAGTCGGTGGCGCGCGGCCAGCCGAGCGGCGGCTTGGTCTTTTCGTAGGATTTGAGCAGCGGCTTATCGGACCATTTGGGCGTGGGCGAGGGATTCTGTTTGATCTTGTTCAGTCCGTTGAATACAACCCAAGCGCCTCGGGCGCCGTAAGTAACTACTTTCTCTACGTACTTGATCGGCTTGCGCATGTGTGCTCGCTTTCGAAAAACCGTCGTTGGCCGTTCGTCGTTGGTCGTTGGCTTTACCGTGTGGCTTCGGCTTTTTGCCTGGGCTTGCGGCTGGGAGATGCCAACGCCTTGCGAACGACTTGGCCTTGCGGCCTGAATCGTACCGTGAATCCCTGGGAGCGCCGGTTAGCGCCGTCCGTTTGTAGATTGACTCGACCTTATGTTATTGACCGCGTGGGATTAGGGCACGGGGAACCCAATGAAAGGGGAAAAATGAGGGTTGGGCGGGGGAATGGAGCATTGGGTGGGGGTAAGTGGTTGAAAAGGAAAGGGTAGTGTGGGGTGGACACTCATGTCCGCCGCTTTGGACGTTGATTTTGTTCTCGCAACGCTCAGTCACGGGAGATTCTGTTCGAAGGAACGGCAACAGCAACAGCACCAACAGCAGCGGACAGGAGTGTCCGCTCTACATGTGCCAGTCATTTCATCAAGAAGTTGCCGCTTTGCTACTTCACTACCAAAGTTAGGGCGATGGTTTGGCTTTGTGTTCCGCTGGTTGCGGTCACATGCACGATGTAGGTTCCAGGAGGTGTTCCGGTTACGACAGGGGGCGGTGGGGGAATGACTGAACTTCCTCCTCCGCCACAGCCGATCCAGAAGAGCAGCGGAAGAATAATAACGACGCCCAGCAGCGTTTTGCGGCGACGCAGGTGTGCTCCGAGAATCATCATGGGGAAAAATCGAATACTTGCGTAGAAGAGTCTCGACGCGCGAGTTTTCAGGAAAGAGCTGCTGCTTGCAGTCGCCACTGTTACGGTGAGGCTGGTTGATGGGGCGGTTGAGAAGTCGAATGAAACCGGCTGCAGGTTACAAGTCGAATGTTGAGGGGCGTCGCTGCAGGTGAATTGCACGAGGCCATGAAAACCGGTGGCCACGGAAACAGAGAGGTTGTAGGTTGCGGTACCTCCGGCGCTGACGGTGGAGGTGGAGGGGGAGTTATCCCGGACGCTGGCTGTAGGGCGAAGGCAGCGGTTCCGAGTTTGCCGTTAAAGTTACCACCGACTGGTCGGTTAAACCTGGATAACTGACGGTGAGCGTTCCCTGTTGCGGGCCCACGCTTTTCGGTTGAAACGCTACTTGAATAGCGCAGCCGATGAACGCGGGCATGGGATTAGGGGCAGGGATTCGACGAGATTACAGTCCCCGGTGAGGCTCAGGGTGTAGGCCTGGGAACCGATGGGGCGTCCGTTGCCTATGGCCACGCCTTAGAAGGACTGGTGCCGCCGACGGCAATGCCTGATCCGAAATCGAGGCTAACCGGAGTTACATCCAAAGGGGTAGCTCCGGAGCCTGAAAGCGAGATGGATTGCCCGAGGACGCCACCAGAAACTGACGGTCATGGTGGCTGTCTCGCTGCCCACATGTAGCGGTGTGAAAGCTATGTGGACGGTGCAGCTTCCCGCGGCGACTACTTGTCCGGCACAATCGTCGGTCTGGGAGAAGTCGGATGGGGAAATGCTGATATCGGTGATGGGTATGGCAGAGGCGGAAGTATTGGTCAGGACGACATCATTGGTGAGGGTATGGCTGATGACCCAAGCTCCGAAATCAACTGCGAGGGGCGCGATTTGCACCAGAGACCCGATTTCACCGGTGGCAAAAAGAGTGGCCGAAGGACCACCTGAAACCGCAAATGTCGCGGTACGGTCACCATTGGCAGTGGGCGTGAACTTTACTCCCACCACGCAACTCTCGATGCGCTGGAAGGCTCGAAGTGCAGGTGCTGCCGCTCACGGTAAATTCAGTGGCTCCTTGAATGGAAACGGACGGGGCGGAAGAATCGCGATGTTGCCGGTACTAGCTAGTGTAATCACACGGGGGATGGCAATTCCGCCGACACTAGTTGGTGTCCGAACTCTACGTTCCTGGTGGAAAGCAAAATTTGCTGCGAACTTGGGAAAACCGTAACGAAGTAGTCCTGCACAAAGCCGCCAGTGCCCTGGTGAGAGGAGCTATTGATATTGGTGTCGTAGACGATGTGCAACTGGTCAGCGACGTTGCTGACCCCGGAGTAGAGAAACTTGTACTGTGCAGCTCGCGCCCGAAACTAGTGTGCTGCAGTCGTTGGTTCCGATACGTCTCCGCTAGTTATCACCGAGTCGACTTTTGAATTTTAGATTGCCAGGTTCCATATCTTCAGTGGGATGGTATTGGTGCTGGTCCCGGACAATTGTGGCGGGAAGACAAAATTCACGTCCTGAAAGATTGGCCAATCGCCGATGGGTTGGCCGGGGCTCGCGCCCGGCGGTCAGCTGGGCTGAAAGTTTGGGTTGAGGGTTGGGCATTGCTGGTAAGCGTGATGGATCCGGCTGCCAAATGTCCATTGGCGTCTGAAACAGTCAGAACGCACGAGCCGCCTGCGGGAACAATGGCGCCGCAGTTATTGACTTGCTTTGACAGTCCTGCGCCGAGGCTGATGTTGTTGATTTGCAAATCGACCAACCCACGTTGCGTAGAAGGAGAAAAGGCACAATGAGGTCAAAGCTTTTTGTGTTGGGCTGGTAGAGACTGATTTTCGGGCCGCTCGCGGGACTGATCTTGGCCAAGAAACTGCCGAAGCTAAAACTCAGCGGCGGTCCGCTCTGTCATAAGACCAATCCGGGTCGGGGCTTAAGGGTAGAACCACGTCTTGTGGTCTCAATCAGGCGGCGAGATAAATGTTGTTGGTTGCATCGACCGCGATTGCCAGTTGGAACCTGTTGAGTGACATGGCCGCCAAATTGGGAAAATGTCGCCAAGTTTCCGGTATCATCGATCTCCGCAAAGAACCCTCCACTGGAAACGTCCGAAACGACGGCGTTCTTAGCCGCCAATGAATACGTCATTCTGACTCCAGTCACATAAATGTGGTTGCGTGAGTCAATCGCCAGTAGGGAGGGAATTCCGTCCCCCAAATAAAGCGAGTACTTCAGTTGGGTAAGGCTGGGGTCGATGGCGGTGGCGAACATGTGACTACCCGGGACAACCGGATCGGTGGCGTCATCCCACAGAGTAGGGATAGTCAACAGCGTCGGTATAGCCGGCCAAATAAATAGTTCTGTCGCTTCCGATTTTCATTCCGGTGAGTCCATCAGGCTGCTGTGTGCCGATGCCGCCAAAGAGAGTCGAAAACAAGCAGTCCTGCATCAGGGCAAACCTGTGAAAGGAAATATTCACCCTGTCCCCATTGCCATGGCTTAACCAGCAGGAGTATCTGGACCTGAGAGTCCAGCCATAAAGATGTTACCGGTGGAGTCCAGCGCTATTTCCGTAGCCATAGAAACAGGAAAATAGCTGGCAAAGATGAAGCTGGTCCCGGAGGGGTTGAGCTTCGCGAAAAAGCCTGCACTGCCGCTACTCAGGGTAGACTGGTAAGCATTTACAGTCATCAATGAACTGTCAGCGGCGAGCCCGGGCGACATCTTAAGCATTGCCGTTCGAGTCGACGGTGATGCTGCGGGAGCAATATGACG